>CAVTLL010000001.1:0-106097 GCA_963735535.1 uncultured Actinomycetota bacterium
ATCCGGAGTCGTCGAGCTCCATTGCCTCGACCTGCAGGCCGTGGCCCTCGAATGCGGTGATCGTCCTCAGCCAGTTGATCCGGATGCCCTCGCGTTCGGCATCTGCAGCCTCCTCCTGGTGCGCCGGCATCTGCTCGCGGGTGCGCCGGTAGACGATCAGCGTCTCCTCCGCGCCGAGCCGTCGCGCCGTTCGGGCGGCGTCCATTGCCGTGTTCCCGCCGCCGTAGACCGCGACGCGACGTCCGATCGCCGGCGCGTCTCCCGAGGCCACGCCGCGTAGGAACGTGAGTGCGTCGACGATCGGGCCGGCATCGCGGGCAGGGATGTCCACGCGCTTCGAGAGATGCGCACCGACAGCGACGAAGACGGCGTCGAAGCCGCCCTCGTCCCGCTCGGCGGCGAGGTCCTCGACCCGGTGGTTGCAAGCGATCGTGACGCCGAGTGCGGCGATCCGCGCAATCTCGGCATCGAGCACGTCCCGAGGCAGGCGATAGGCCGGGATTCCGTACCGCATCATTCCGCCCGGCTCGCCGCCGGAATCGCGAATCTCGACCTCGTGGCCGAGGCGGGCGAGGTGGTAGGCGGCCGAGAGCCCGCTCGGGCCTGAACCGACGACGAGCACGCGCTTCCCGCTCGGGAGAGGCGGCGGCTCGAGCTCCCATCCCTGTTCGGTTGCGAGGTCGCCGAGGAAGCGTTCGACCGAGTGGATCGAGACGGCTCCGTCCAGCTCCGCCCGGTTGCAGGCGCTCTCGCAGGGGTGGTAGCAGACCCGTCCGTGGATGGCGGGCAGCGGATTGTCGGCGACGAGCTCCCGCCAGGCCTGCTCGTGCCGGCCAGCCTTGGCATGCGAGAGCCACGCCTGGATGTTCTCGCCCGCCGGACAGCCTGCATTGCAGGGCGGCAGCAGGTCTGCATAAACGGGTCGGCGAGCCCTGATCGGCCCCGCCCTGGAAGTGCCGTGGAGCAGGTCGGGTAGCAGAGTTACGTCGTGCGCGCGATCTGTCATGGCAGGTTGAGGAGGAGCGGACCCATCGAGAGCAAGCTAGGCGGCATCTGCCTCCCTTTCATGCGTAATTCGCCGCGGTTCTGGCCAGCGAAATCGCTGAGGCCGACTCTGCAGTCCTCGCGCGAGGCTCGACCGGGCATCGCCGCGCCGCTGTTCTTCTATCGCGATACACCTGAGTTATCGCGAGACACCTGAGTCGTTGTGGCGCACAGCCTCGTCAGAGTGTGACGAGGTGATGCGATGCTGTCTAGCAATCAGGTCGTCTGAGCTGTATCTCAGAGAACACGACGGGCAACGGATGCAAGCGTCCACGAGGCGTGCCATCGCGTCGCGATACCGGTCAAGGCTAGAGACTCTTCATTCTTGTAATACGGAGCATTCGAAGCTCGTCATCTCCTGGATTTCCGAACTTCGCTTGCGCTCTCCGCAGCGGCCTGGATCACATGTTTCTCTTCCAGCGAAGTCTCCGATCGCCAAAATAGACTCTGTTAAGTTACTTCGCGTAGCTTTCGTTCTCCGGGGAATGGTTGCGAGGTTGCACAGTCGGCATGGAACGCAGGAACCTCCCGCGTCTGAAGCATCCCAAGGGCTCGCCGTCCTAGCGCCGTCTCTTGATCGGTGTATCGGGGCGCGCGGCAAGCCTGGTGATCAGCAGCGTCTCCAACGGCGCGGACTCGGCGGCCCTGGGCAATGACGGTTTCGGGATGAGGAGCAATAGCGCTGCGAGGTGCCTCCTCTTCTGCCTCATGCGGCAACGGGTTGGAAGATCTCAACCGCTCCCGTCGTGCTCTGGACAACGGTGCCGCCAAAACCGACTAACGCTGAGCTTCGTATTCCACTCGAGAGGTCCGACCTGGCGAAAGAAAGGAAGCGATGAGAACTTCTGCTACGTGGAGTCTTTCACTTGTCCTGCTGCTGTGCGTGGCTGGAATCGGCCTCTTGGCAAGCGCCGGGGCGACATCGGCAAAGATCGTGCCTGCATGTAGGTCAGGGCAGAAGAGCACCGTCGCGCATCCCTGCCTGAAAGCGCCGAAATGCAAGGCGGGGCAGACGAGCACGAAGGCTCATCCGTGCGTCAAGGCAACGACGGCACCGACCACTTCGAGTACGCCGACCTCGACCGGAAAGGGCTCGACGACAACCGGCGCCTCCACAGGGTCGGGTTCTGCTGCTCCGGTGGGCGCCAACGGCTGCGCCGTCGGTCAGAACATCCCTCAGGGCACCAGCGCCGGAGATGGTGACGATGACAACGCAGGCGGACCCGACGACGGAGATGGCTGTGCGTGATCTGCAGCTCCGTTGAAGGAAGCGGGTGACGAGATCGAACGCGAGATCCGTCCGCGGTCGCGCGCGAGCGCACGTGTCTTGACTGCCTAAAAGGAGCGCGCCGTCCATCGAGCTCGGGCTAGGTGACACCGGCCGGTCCTCCATGGGTAGTTGACCACGATCACCGGAAGCAAGTTCGTTGAGCTGGCGCGGTGACCGTCTCCTCCGTGGCAGGCTCGAGCTTTGCCGTCCTTTCAACCGCGATCCTCGGCCACGGGACGACAACAAGGGCCGGTGGCCCCTCCGATTTTCCGAAACATGACCGGGAATCCCACTGCGCGAACGGGTTTCCCAGACGAACGCGCGGTGGATCGTGTTGAATACCGCTCACTTTCATTGACCTGCGGCGCGACAGGAGGCAAGAGTTGAACAACCGCTCGGGTTCAGCGGGGAGCTTCGGCAAGACGGGGATCGGCCTGGTTTCTGCGCTCGCTGCCGTCGCCGCCGTCGTTCTTGCAATCGGTGGTGGACGCGCAAATGCGAACAATTTCGGCGACTTCGCCGGGTTCACGGTTTCGGTGCCCAGCCCACAGGCCGCCGGCACCCAGTTCACGGTCACGGTCACGGCGTATGACAGCGACCACGACGGCGACGCCAACTACTCGGGCACGAAGTGCATCAAGTTCTCGGGCCCGGCGACGAGCCCGAGCGGAAACGCGCCCGCGTATCCGGCAGGGTCGGGAACGTGCGCGGGCAGCCTGGTGACGTTCAGCAACTCGTCCTTCAAGGCCACGGTGCCGATCACGCTGTACGCGGCCCAGAGCGCGGCGACGCTCAAGGTGACGGACGTCGCGACCGGAAAATCCGGGACGTCCGGAGGCTTCGTCGTTAACCCGGCTCCGTTGGATCACTTCAAGTTGGCCGCAGGGACGCCGGAGGTGGCAGGGACGCAGTTCACAGCGACGGTGTCGGCTTTCGATCTGTACGGGAATGCGCCGTCGGCGTGGGTCTCGACCAACGGGTGTGTCGCGTTCTCGGGGCCGGGGACGATCGGTAGTTTTGCGCCGATTTATCCGGCGGCGACGGCGCCGTGCGTGTCGGGGCAGAGCCAGTTGGCGTTCAATGCTTCGGGCCAGGCGCCTGCGCAGATGACGTTGTTCAAGGCGGAGGCCCCGACCCTGGTTGTGACCGGCGGCGGTAAGACGGGCTCGACCAGCTTCACGGTCAACCCGGCTCCGTTGGATCACTTCACGTTGTCGGGATTGGCGCCGGAGGTGGCAGGGACGCAGTTCACGGCGACGGTGTCGGCTTTCGATCTGTACGGGAATGCGCCGTCGGCGTGGGTCTCGACCAACGGGTGTGTCGCGTTCTCGGGGCCGGGGACGATCGGTAGTTTTGCGCCGATTTATCCAGCGGCGACGGCGCCGTGCGTGTCGGGGCAGAGCCAGTTGGCGTTCAATGCTTCGGGCCAGGCGCCTGCGCAGATGACGTTGTTCAAGGCCGATACGCCGCCTGGACAGACCACGCTGACGGTGACCGGTGGCGGCAAAACGGGCTCGACGAGCTTCAGCGTCAACCCGGGAACGCTGCTGCCCTCGTTCGTGGCGCAGCCGACGAACGCCCAGATCTCGACGCCGATCTACAGCAACGTCGTGACTCAGGCACCGGTCACCGTGGGCGTCGCGGACACATACGGGAATCAGGCGCCTGACGGGACCGCCGTGACGATGACCGCTGCCGTGCCGGTCTCGGCGGCACGCTGCAGCAGCCGACGAGCGAGCGGCGTCGCCTCGTTCGGCGACCTCACGCTTGCTGCGATCGGGCAGTACACAGCTGACCGCCGCTGTCGTCTCCAGCGGTGCGACCACGGTCAGCAACCCGTTCCAGATCGTCCTGCAGCTCGCGGTCTGCTCCGGCGGCGTCGTGCCAGGTGACTGCGTCGAACTCGTCGCAGAACTCGAGCGCAACCGCTAACTCCGGGTCGGCTCATCCTTCCAGGGCCTCGTCCTGCAGACGACGTTCACCGGCGCACCAGCCGCCGGCGGCGTCTGCACCGGGTTCACGCCGCTCGCCGGCACGGCCGGAACGTCGTGGAGGTGACCGGCGGAACGTCACGGCGAGCCAGCCGAGCCTCACGATCACGTTCACGGATCCCGAAGGCGACCCTCAAGGCCGCCGGGCTCAACTACCTCCAGGCCCTGCTCCTGAACGTCTGCCTCGGCGCCAAGCGCTACGACGGGTTCACCGATCCGAGCCACGCCTGGATCGACGCAGGTTCGGCGTCCACGGCGACCTACGACGCCGGCACAGGCCTCTACTGGGGGCTCGTCCCCGACTGGCCGGTTCTGGTGGTTCCCGAATCCGAACCCGTACATCTCGGCGAGGTACATCGACAGCTCCGGCGACCTCGTGATCGTGCTCGTCAAGCCCTACCCGTGGGACGGTTGGGCTTATGTCTAGCGCACGAGTCTGATTCTCAGCGGCTTCTCGGCTCCCGGCGCGAACCAGCGCAGCGCCGGGAGCGAGAAGCCGCGCGGCCGGGTTGACGACGATCCCCAGCTCGGCGAGCTTCGCCTCGAGCGCGGCCTCGAGCTCGGGATCCCCGCCGGAGCGGGCCTCCGCGACGAGCAGGCTGCCCTCGAGCAGCGCGGCGAGCTCGAAGCCCGCCGAGCGGCCGCTCGCTTCGGCGAGGCCGACCTCGAAGGCCGCTGCCGCGTCGTCGACGGCGCCGAGCTCGAGCAGCGCCCAGCCGCAGGAGGCGCTGCAGCATCGGAAGGATCCGCCCACCGGGGTCGAGCTTCTGCGCCCGGGCCCGCAGCTCCGAGATGCTCGCCCCGCGTCCGCGGCTTTGCCCGCCAGGACGTCGGCCTCGACGATCCAGGCCTCGGTCCAGCAGCGCCTCGGTTGCCTCCCCGTTCGCGAGCTGCTGCGTCGCGAGTCGATTCGAGCAGGCGGCGGGCGGTGGCGACGTCGCCGCGGCGAGCTGCGAGCCGGCCCAGCTGCCGTGGTCGCCTGGGCGATCTCCGGCGCGGCGCTCGAGGCACGCCACACACGGAGCGCTTCGCGCAGCTGCTCCTCGGCCTGGTCGAAACGACCCTGGTCGGAGAGGATCTCGCCGCGGTTGTACTTCGCGAACGTCGCGCTCCAGCGGTCACCGGTGCTCTCCCAGATCGCGCCGGCACGCTCGTAGAGCTCGAGCGACTCGCTCCAGTGACCCAGCTCGTAGGCGAGCAGGCCCATGTTGTTGAGGATCGCCGCCTGCCAGACGAGATCGCCGAGCTCCTCGTAGATCGCGAGCGCATCCGGGCCGTGGGTCGCGGCCTCCGGGCGTGCCCTCGGCGAGCAGCGCCATGTCGTGGATCATGTAGGCGTGGCGAGCGCGTCGGGTGCGCGTCCCGTGCGCGCCTCACGCTGGGCGCGTACGGCACCAGGCGATCGACTCGCGGTTCCGGTTCTGACGGAAACGCACCGCGGCGTAACGCGCGCACAGGCGCGACCGGCCGGCCGCGGCGGCGCGACCCTCGACCTGCTCGAGCTCGCGCAGCCCGCGCGAGAGGCGGCGCAGCGTCTGCGGGTAGTTGCCGAAGCGCATCGGGATCAGCGCCTCCTTCAGCGACAGGTCGGCTGCGTGCGGCGAGCCGCGGCCGAGCAGCCGTCTTCGACGCGCCGAAGGCGGCGCCGCGCGATCGAACTCGCCGAGCGCGGAAGCGCGACGTCGCCGAGTGCCTCGTAGGCCTCGGCGAGCGCCTCGCGCCCGAGCCCGCGCACCCGCCGGCCCGAGGCGATCGCACGCTCGAGCGCGGCGGCCGCCTCGACGTTGGCGTAGACCTCCGCGCCCGCTCGGCGGCCCGGCGCGCATAGCTGCCAGGCCTTCTCCCACTCCTGCGCCTCGCCGAAGTGGAGCGACCAGCATCGCCGCCTCGTCGTCGGCGCGGTCACCGGCCCGCAGCCTCGATCGCCTCTGCGAGCCACGCGTGAAGCTGACGCCGGCGCCGGTAGGGCAGCCCTTCGTAGGCGGTATCGCGGATGAGCCCGTTCGCGAAAGCGAAAGCCGCCGCCCGGATCCGGCTCGACCAGCTCGCCGAGACGCGACCAGGTCGCTGCCTCGAGCGACGAGCTCGTCCTGCATCGCGGCAGCGAGCAGCTCCGGGTCGAAGCGTCGTGCCCGAGCACCGAGGCGTAGCGCATCAGGTCGCGATCCCGCGGCGCCAGCCGGTCGATCTCGGCCGCGATGAGCGCCTCGACCGAGTCCGGGAGCCTCGCGAGCGAGCGTGATGCCGCGACGCATGGTCGAGCAGCTCGAAGAGGAAGAGGAGGTTGCCGCCGCGAGCGGCGCGCGACCTCCTCGGCGACGTGGGGTGCGAGCGGCTCGTCCTCGGTGACGAGATCGACGAGCCTGGCGCTCTGCAGCGTCGGGAGCGGCAGCAGGCAAAGCGCGAAGCGCGGATGCGCCGCGATCGCCTCCGGCGCTCGGGAACGGCGACGCGGGTCGTCCTGCGTCACGAAGAGGATCCAGCCGCGACCGCCCTCCCGCCGGGCGATCGTCTCGAGCCCGAGCAGCAGGTCGGTGGTGGCCTCGTCGATGTACTGCGCAGTCCTCGAACAGCAGCAGCGCGAGCCGGTCGCGGAACATGACCGCGAGGAACTCGTCGACGAGCTCGGCGAGCCGCTCGCGCAGGAATCGCTCCTCGAGCGTTCGCTCTCCGCGGCGTCGCGGGAGATCGAGCCCGAACGGGATCGCGAGCACCGGCAGCCAGGGCACAAGGTGTGGCAGGCGCTCGTCCAGCGCGGCACGCAGCGCCGCTTCGATCTCGCTCGTGCTCGGCATCGGGCGGTGCCCCGACGAGCGGCCCGGAGCGCGGTGCGAAGCGGGAAGTACGGCGTCGTCCGACTGGTACTGGTCACACCGACCGCGGAAGACCGCCAGATCCGGGGAGCGCGCGATCAGCTGGTCGATCAGGTGCGACTTCCCGAGCCCGGGCCGCCCGGACAGCTCGATCGTCCACCCTTCACCGTCGCGCGCCGACTCGATCACTTCGAGGAGCGCGCGCAGCTCGGGCTCCCGCGCCTGCGAACACCGCCTCGCGGTTCTGGGACTCGCTCGCGGACGCCCGCCTGCCGGCCCCACGATCGACGCGTGGATCGGCAGCGCCTTGCCCTTCGCGGCGAACGGCTCGATCGGGGTGGTCTCGAAGATCGTGCGCGAGCGCTCGAGCACGGCATCGGTCGCGAGGATCTGGCCGGGTGCGGCGCGGCTCATCACGCGCGCAGCGGTGTTGATCGCGTCGCCGAAGACGCGGTACGCACGGCGGTACGGCGGCCCGAAGTCGCCGGCGAAGACCTTCCCGGTGTTGACGCCGACCCGGATCGGGATTCGGCCCGGCGTCTCGATCACCTCGCGGAGCGCGCGCAGCATCCGCTCCTCGTCCTGGCCCGTGCCCGACGGGGCGCCGGCCGTCAGCAGCACCTTGACGCTGCCGTTGCCGACGTCGGTCTCGTAGAACGGCACCTCGTAGCGGAGGGCCGCGTCCTGGATCGTCCGCAGCCGCTCGTCGAACTCGACCGCAAGCGCGTCGGCGCCGAGCTCGGCGAGCAGGTCGTCGGTGCCGACGAGGTCGATGAACGCGGCGGTGATCGTTCGATGCTCGGGCTCGCTCCGGTCGAGCAGCACGTGGGCGCGGGCGGCGACCGGAATGCACTCGCCGATGTCGATCCGGCTCACGTCGCCGACGTCCGGCGCGCGCTCCCGCGGCGCGTCCGGCGGCTGGGCGAGCAGGATCGCGCCCTGCCTTCCGGGCGCCCGCACGCTCTGGTCGAGTCGTGCAGCGAGCGCAGGGCTGAGGGCGATCTCACCGGCGTCGGCGATCCCCTCCATCACGACCACCTCGGTCGCCGTGGGGCCGGCGACGAGCAGCTCGCGGTGGATGCCGCCGACGAGGAAGAACTGGATCGGCCCGGACGTGATCCCGACCGACATCCGCAGCACGACCGTCCCGCCCGGCGCGCGCAGCCGACCGACGCGAGTCGAGCGTCCGCTGCATCTCCCAGGCCGCCCGGCAGCGCGCGCCTCGTGGTCGGCTCCGTCGAAGAGGAGCAGGATCGCGTCGCCGCCCCACTTGATCAGGCCGGCGCCGTAGTCGTAGGCGTCGTCGAGCAGCGCGGTGAACACGTCGTTGAGCGCGTCTCGCATCAGCTCCGCCCCGACCTTGCCCCGACGTGCGAGCGCCTCGCTCAGCTTCGTGAAGCCCGAGATGTCGGCGAACAGGAGCGTGCCGTCGACGGTTTGCGCGGCGACGTCCGGGCGAGGTCCGCAGCCAGTCGATCACGAGCCGCGGGACGTATGGCGTCAGTCGCCGGTTGGATTCCGTCGCCGCGTCGAGATCGCCCGTGGTCACTGTCACGTCCTACCAAGTCTATGGCGACCCGCCGCAACCCCCTCTGCCTTCGAGCAAGGTCGTGATTGGAGCGCGGGACTCCGGCCGGAGGCGCCCGACCGCGTTCAGTTCAAAGCCGCGTTGGCCGACGAGGTTCGGCCGGGAGGGAGGGCCGATGTCCGCCTGGAAGACCGTGCTTGCCACGTGGAGCTCGATGCTGTTGCTCGCCGGAACCACGGGAGCAAGCGGGGCGGGGGCTTCGCCGGTCTCGCCGCACAGCACGTCACCACCGGTGAGTCGGCGGCGGGGTTTTCCACCTCAAGGCTGGAAAGTGGACGGACGACACCTCTATGGCCCTGTGCCTCGCGGAGAGCCTCGTTGAGCGCGATGGGATCGATCCGGTTGACCGACCCGAACGCTACGTGCGCTGGTGGCGCACGAAGATTCCGTCGTCTCCTGGAACGATCTGACGGCGGAAGGGACGGCGGCACAGTTCTGAACTATTGATCGGGTAGTCGCTCACGCGCGGCGTGACTTTACGCCCGGAGTGCTACCGAGAGTCCGCACGGGCCAATCCTTCCAGCTCGGAGACGACTCGGTCTAGCTCCTCGATCAGTGCGACTCTCGAACCAATCGATACGCCGGTAGGTGGTTACGAGTGTCCGGTAGTACCAAAGCTGCTGGTCGCGGCCTGCATTGAAACGCGGCCAAAGGTTTTCCCCTATTCGTCGGTAGTCGAGGAGAATGGCTCGGGCGTTGTCGAGCTTATCGGCGGCCGAGACACGGAGTGCCGATGCTGATGCCTCCGGAAGGTGAGAGATGTAGTCCTCCTTCCTGCGTCTCCACGGTGGCTTGGGGTTCTCGAAGGTGTCGGAGCACTCGATCACAATCTCCGATACGTCGGGGCCGAACTCTGCCTCGATCTCATCAAGCATGGTTTCACCACCTTGATCCTCAGCCGCGTCGTGGAGAAGGGCTGCGATCGCCTCGTTCTCGCTCCCGCCGTCCTGGAGCACGAGACCGCAGACGTTGAGCAGGTGCGAGATGTAGGGGATCTCGGGATCTCCCTCATTGCACTTCCGCACTTGCTTGCCATGGATCTCAGCCGCTCTGACGAGCGCACGGTTGAATCGATCACTCTAACTCCACGCCGGAATCCTCCCACAGCGCGCACCGACCGAAAACCTGAACTTGGGTGAAGTCCGAAATCGGTTACCGCCGCTCAGAACGGCCTCGACATTGAATTTCGATGGGACTCCTGGTAACGAACACGGCCCGATCTCTGGGGAAGGCGGCCGTCGCATCCGGGCCTCGAAGTCGTGCGGCCCGAAGCAGAGCCCGGTTAGCCAGAAGGCTCGACGTTTCGGTTGGCGAAACCACGCAGGTCTGTTCCGCACCACGGGCAGAACATGATCGTGGCGACGCTACTGCCGCCGTCGTGGATGTAAAGGCCGTACTCGTGTTGGTTCGGCAAGTAGTGAATGAGGGCGTCCGGGCAATCGTGCCGATCCGGATGCTCGTCGCAGACCTGGTTCACGTCATCGGCCATGTGCTCACAGCAGTAGTCAGTCGTCACGCGGCGACCGTAGCAGCGATCTACGCACCGAGCCCTCGGGGTTCAGGCCTGGCTGCCGGTGGTCTCGGAGGACTCAGGGATCGAGGGGTGAAAGCCGATAGGTCCGAGAGCCTGATGAGTATCGACTATCGCCTACTCGAACGTTTCGAAGCCAGCCGCCAGCGCCACGCAGCGGCCCGGCAACTTCTTCCCGCGCACTGGCAATCCGACCCCCGACCCGAGGCCCAGACAATCAACGAGCACTGGGTGAGCGTGATCGTTCGAGCCTGCGAACAGCAAGACGAGGTCAATCGCTCCTCGGAAACACTGATCGCGTTCGGAAGCGACGACCGCTAGCCCTACGGCGGTGAATCGCAGCTTCATACGCAACGCCCCGGTTGCTCCGCCGTCCAAAGCTCTGCTAGCTCATCGGATTCCGGTGTCAAGGGTGAAGTCGATCTTGTCGAAATGACCCCCGCGGACGTGGATGATTGCCGGGCGCGTTATCTGCCCGAACGGCCTTAGGCTCGTGCGCACCGTGTAGGTGCCCGGCCCGAGTTCGACTCGGTATGTGCCGTGTTGATCGGTTCGGGTTGTCTTCAGAACACTCAAGCGCGTGAACGTGAGAATCACGTTTGGGGCCGGAGCGTCACACGGGACACCGGCCCGGCAGACAGGGCTGATGGGGCCGCGCGTGACTGTTCCGTAGAGGCCGCTGCGCGGGCCGACTGCCGATGCGGTCGCAGCAGTAACAAGGATGACCGCGGCTGCGAGACCAAGCGCTCGTTTCCAGTTCATCTCTCACATGATGGTCGCAGTGAGTGACCGCCGCTGGAAACGACTTCGACTGATAGCTCGTGAACTGCGGGCGGCCGGGCTGACCCTTTTCATCGACGAGCCGTTTACCACGCAAGATCGGCCAAAGAGTCACGTTTAGCCGCTAGCCCCATCTGAGGGTGCTTATCGGTCACGCTTTCATGCAATTGCGTTCATACAGAATATGGGTCTGTTTATCTCCTCTGCTTAAAGATTCAACTCAACCAATGCCCCAAGGGATTCCGATCACGGCTTGTCTCCGATGCGGGTTGAGCAGCACTGCAGAATGGTTGCACGGCTCAGAGTTGGGGGCCGCTGTCTCTTGACCCTCGATCGCCCTCCCCAACGGCGGACGGGTGAGGTGGACACGTCAAGGGGTCGTTGACGTGTCCATGTGGCGAAAAAGTAGCCGGGCGGTTGATCTCCGGCTCTTGAGTTAGACGCCCCCGTCGGAGCTACTGCGTTCCGCTGCTGGTCGGACGATCTCCTTGATCTGCCCGAGCGCGTCAGTGAGCTCGCTCGGAAGCATCCAGATCGTGTTGCCGTTTCCTTGGGCGATCTGCGGCAGCACCTGGAGGTACTGGTAGGCGAGCAGCTTCTGGTCGACGCCTCCCTCGTGGATCGCCTTGAACACCGTGCCGATGGCCTGGGCCTGCCCTTCGGCCTGGAGGATCGCTGCCCGGCGCTGACCCTCGGCCTTGAGGATCGCCGCCTGCTTCTCGCCCTCGGCGGTGAGGATCTGCGACTGCTTGACGCCTTCGGCAGTGAGGATCGCGGCCCGCTTCTCGCGATCGGCGCGCATCTGCTGCTCCATCGAAGCCTGGATCGAGGCGGGAGGGTCGATCGACTTCAGCTCGACCCGGTTGACACGGATGCCCCACTTCCCGGTCGCCTCGTCGAGCACCCCACGCAGCTCGTTGTTGATGCTGTCACGCGAGGTGAACGTCGTCTCGAGATCCATCCCGCCGATCACGTTCCGCAAAGTCGTCACCGTGAGCTGCTCGATCGCCTGGATGTAGTTCGCGATTTCATAGGTAGCAGCCTTCGCATCAGTGACCTGGTAGTAGATGACCGTGTCGATCGAGACGACGAGATTGTCCTCGGTGATAACCGGCTGGGGCGCAAACGACACGACCTGCTCGCGGAGGTCGACCACCGCCCGCAACCGGTCGACGAACGGGATAATGAGAGCGAGCCCCGGCGAGAGCGTCCGGTTGTAGCGCCCGAACCGCTCGATCACGCGCGCGCGCGCCTGCGGGACGATCCGGATCGTCCGCCACAGGGTGACGAGCACGAGAACGAGAACAACGATGATGACGATAGTCGCAACCATGTGGACTCCTATCCGTAGACGAGCGCCGTCGCACCCTGGATTTCGGCAACCTGAACCCGCGTGCCCGGTTCGAGGACCTGAGACTCGTCGAACGCGCGGGCGCTCCAGACCTCGCCGCCGATCTTGACCCGGCCTCCGCTCAGATCGACCTGCTCGAGGACGACGGCAGTCGTGCCCACGAGCGCCGCAGCCCCGGTTCGCATCGAGAACGGCATGCGGATGTGGCGGCGCGCTAGCGGCCGCAAGAAGCCGACCGAGGCAGCCGAGCCGACGACGAAGACCGCGAGGGAGATCACCCAACCCGCACCGAGAGCTGCGGCAGCCGCAGCAGCGGCGGCCGCGAGAGCAATCGGGCCGAGAAAGAACAGCCCCGGCGTCAGAATCTCGCCGATCGCGAGCAACACAGCCACGAGAACCCAGAACATCCAGGGAGCCACAAGCTCGATCGTAGCCCCGGCTGGCGCCGACCGCGACGCCTTCCTGAAGAGGCGGCCGATCTACGAGCCGTCCTCGCGGACTATCTCTCTCAGCTCGGCCAGGGCCTTCCTAAACCGGCTGATATCTCTGCGCGAGACCAGTTGAACCCTCTCACTCTCTAACTCACCATCACCGTCCGGCCCCAGCCAGGAGGCGCATGACCTCGCAGGGAACCCAAGGGCGGTCTTCAGACGAGCGGTCGAGCACAAGAACCTCTTGGTCGCTGAGGTCACGGCGCGGGAGATCGGCGTCGACTCGCTCGAGGAGGCGCTGTCGCTCGTGGTGCTCATCGCGGAGCTTCAGCCCGCCGCCTCGACCACTTTGCACGACGCTGGATCGCGCGTCTCGCCTCTGAGAAGCGCCTGACCCTGGCCGAACTTGACCTCGCGGTCACCGCTCTTCGCGCGCTCCCGTCTGGACGAGACGCCGAAGCGCTGCGACAGCTTCTTCGGTAGTCGCCGATCCTCAGAAGCCATCGGAGCCGACTACGCTGAAATGGGATGACGACGAGCTATCGACTCAGCCCGACGCGGCGGCTCGTAAACGCTGTCGTGACCCCGCTCGTCCGCTTCGGTCTCGCAGGCCGCAACACGTATCTCTTGACCGTCGTGGGACGCACGAGCGGCCGACGCTACTCGACGCCGGTCACGCTGGTTGTGGACGGCGACCATCGCTGGCTCGTTGCACCGTATGGGGAGCGAAACTGGGTGAAAAATGCTCGGGCGGCTGGTTGGGTCGAACTCAGCCGGAAGGGCAAGAGCGAACGGCTCAAGATCTCAGAGGTAGAGGCTGCGGAAGCTGGGCCGGTCTTGCGCCGCTATCTGCGGAGCAATCGGGTGACCAGTCCGTTCTTCGATGCGAAGGCAAACGATCCGGTCGAAGCCTTCGTCGAGGAGGCTGCTCGCCATCCAGTGTTCCGCCTAAGCAGCCCGCAAGACGAGATTGCTGACTCCTCTCAGCCGGACGGGGCACTACCGAAGATCTTCTTGTAGATCGTCTCCCAGTTCGATGCGATCCCGGCCCGAGCAGCGTGCAGGGTCGTTGCCTGAGCACGCGAGGTCGCGCAGCTTGTTCTCAAGCTCGTCCTTGACGTGGTAGCTGGCCCTCCTCATCGCAGATCGACGCGAGCGGGCCTAACTCTTAGCGGGTCGCCGTGGGGTGAGCGCGACCTGCTCCGCCTTCACGCTCGGGGAGCGGAAGAGGATCACGCTTGCGGCGAGCAGCCAGATCGGCAGTGCGATCATCGGGATGAACAGCACTCCGAAAAGCAGCGCCACAGTGGCGACGAACCCGAGCCAGGCAAACCACCTGGGCAGGATGCTGGTACGCACGATCAGGATCGATGTCGCGTCGATCAGCGCAATCGCTCCGAACGCACCGAACAGCAGAATCGCGCCGAACCCGACGTTCGGGACGATACGGGCGATGTCGGCGACCTGAAGCGGCGGCTCGCCCCCAAACGCTTGCGCAGCCGGTACCGCCGCGAGTGCTGCTCCGCCGACCCAGAGCATGCCGATCAACAAGATCGCCCCGCCTAGGGCCACGGTCGCGAGATGGCCACCTGGCGCTTCGGCGGCCCGCAGCCGCTGATGGAGTCCCGAAGCAAACCAGAGGACAAACAGCCCGCAGAAAGCCAGCACGAATGCACCGACCAAGATGCCAGGACGATGATTCCCGTGATTCGCATACCAGGCGAGAACCTGCGCATCAGTGTCCTTGCCGCCGGGGCTGTTCGAGGTGAACAGCAGACCGACAACGAAGGTCACGGCGGCAAGCACGCCCGCGATCGGAGTCCACAAGTCACGACCGGGCTGCTGCATCGTCCTTCCTCCTCGGGTAATTCAGTCAGCCGACACTCGCAGACGAGCCGCCGCGAAGTCAAGCATGAGCCAACGACATAGACTCCAGCTTCCCGTGCCCACCTCCGTGGACTCGACATTCATGGCGAGGGCGCGGGCATGACACGCAGCCGCATCAGGAAAGGCAGGCTGCTGCTCGATAGCTCGCCTTGCCTGATCAATCCTCGGGGAAGAGGTTGGCAACACCGCCTGCCGTAACGGTATGCCTCATGCAACGACGATCACCTCCAGTGGCTCTCCTCTGCCGTCATCCCCGGCCCGAGACAAGACTAGGTCGAGGTGATCAGGCGCGAGTACGGGCGCCATTTCGGCTAGGTCACGGCGCGTTCGCGTGCGGCGGCCAGTGGACGGTTCGTTGCGCGGAGAGGCGGCCAAGGGCCGCCTCTCGTTGGTCGCGGCCGGCGAAGTGGCGGGATCAGTCGGTGGAGCCGCTGCTCTCGACGGTCTTTGTGACCGGGAGGCGACGAGGCTTCGACTGTTCGGGTTTCTGGACGTGGACTTCGAGGACACCGTTGGCGTAGTGCGCGCTGGCCTCTCCATCGCCTGTGCCCTCGGGCAGGGCGACCGAACGCGCGAACTCCCCGAACGGGCGTTCGTAGCGGAAGAAGCGCCCATCCTCGATCTCCGAGCGCTCACGCGAGCCGCTGACCGTCAGGGTGCTGTCTTCGAGGTCGACGGCGATCTTCTCCTCCGGGATGCCGGGAAGATCAAACGCGTACACGAGCTCGCCCTCGGTCTCCCAGACGTCAAGCGGAGGTGTCCACGCGTGGCTGGAGAGACCAGCGGCGCGGGAGGGCAGGCGATTCGAACAGGGTCTTCATCAACCGCTCGAACTCGCCATTCATAGCGACGTTCCGTAGCGGCTCTCGAAAACGGACGAGTGTAGTCATGAAACTCAGCTCCTTCTCCTCGTCTCACAGGACAGGAGAGTCCAAACGAATCTCCTGCTGCGCGCCGAGCCGATGTGACAGTCGGAGAGGAAATCCCCTCGGAGCCTCGGCGGCTTCCGCACAAGTCCCACGCGCTTAAACCAGCATCCCAGCGAAGTGCAAATTGCGCATCAGGGTGAACCCTGACATCCACGGTGTGGCCTACTGAACGGGCCGCGTGCAACCTGCAAGTGGTTGCCCTCCCGCGCCGTAGGATCGGCTACCAGCCCAGCCGCTCTTCGAAGCTGTAGGGAATCGCGTCGGTGTCGAGCGGCAGTCGGAAGACATCCGGGCTCGAGTGGTCGTATCCGCGTGTCGGCATGCTGACGAGCAGGGCGTCTGTGGTTCCCATATTCAGGTGCGCGTGGAAGACCCCGCGCGGAATAACCATCAAGGAGCGGCGAAGTTCGGAGCGGTGGATCTCGTTGATCATGCCGTGAGTGGGCGAGTCGGGACGGCCGTCGTAGAGCACGACCTTCAGTTCGCCCTGGCTGATGAAGATCCGATCATCGTGAAGTCGATGGACATGCCATCCTTTTGCCATGCTCGGCCGGATCGTGAACTGGTAGACGTAGACGATTGGCGAGTCGGAGACGTCCCACCGCGCATCGAGGATTTCGCAGAGCGTGCCACGCTCGTCGATCTGGGTGATCCCATACCGGATCTCCACCCCTTCGATCAGATGCCCGACCGGCTCACCGTCGGCAGACACGGTCTGGACATCCTGCCGCAGGTTTTCCTCGATCACCGCCGTTACGCTACCTAGGTTCATTATGAACGCAAAGGACGTTCCACCTCGTTCAGCGGCAGTATCGTGACAGGTCGGTTCCGGATGCCAAAGGAGTTTCTATTTCGTCTCTAGCCAGGAAGGCTCGTACCCTGAGCGTTATCGTCACGACCGCACGGCGATCGCCGCCCGTACCCTCTGACGCGCCGCTTGTTAGCGTTGTGATCCCCACCTACAACTGGTCGGCTGTGCTGCGTCACGCGATCCGCACAGCGCTCTGGCAGACCTACTCGAACCTCGAGGTACTCGTCGTCGGCGATGCCTGCACTGACGACTCCGAACAGGTCGTCAGCTCGTTCGACGACCCGAGAGTTCGCTGGCACAACCTGCCCGTGAACTCTGGCAGCCAGGCCGGGCCAAACCGCGCGGCCCTCCATCTGGCCTGTGGCGACTTCGTCGCCTACCTCGGCCACGACGACGTCTGGCTGCCAACCCATCTCGCGTGGCTGATGGAGGGAGTCACCCACACGGGCTCGCGGCTTGCGCACACTCACTGCGAATGGATCGGCCCCAACCGCACGTATCGAGGGAAGTCCGGTGCACCGATCTCGTCGTACCTACACGACTCGCATTTGGGTCAGGAGGTGGGCTGGCGCGACTACAGGGAGATCGTTCTCGGCCCGGACTACGACTTCATCCAGCGAGCAGACAAGCGCGCCGGGACGCTCGAGGTACCCGTGCTCACAGTGTTCAAGTTTCCCTCGGCCTGGCGCAAGAACAGCTACATCGAGAAACCCTCGCACGAGCAAGCCGAGTACGTCCGACGAATCGAAAGCGAGCGTACCTTCATCTACCGGGAGCACCTGGCGATGCGAATCGCACATCTGCGACACCTCAAGCCGCAGATCGATTTCCCCGACCCGCCTGGGCCGCTACCCCCGGGGTGGCGCGTCACGCAGTATCGAAAGGCGCGAGGGCTCGAGTAACGAGGCGTCATTCCAGTTCTCGGGTGTGTGGGAGGTGGGCGCACCTGGAATTGAACTGGCTGAGCAAGTCGGACTGTCCCCGGGGTTACAGGACTGGAGAGCTTTTTCGGCCCGATTCGGTGTCAGGGAGAGACGGCGTACGACTCAGATGGCGCCTTGAATCTGACGCGGAATTTGACAGGCTGGGCGCTTCGTTAGCTAAGAGTCACTCGGGCTTTAAACCACAAAGAAGGCTATGGAGAAACGAGAGCTTCAAAGCTGGCGCGAGTCGTACAGCTTCGCGTACGAAACGCTCGATTACAAGCCGCAGAAAGCGACCGAATACGCGAGTCTGCGCTACGCGGAGGCTGTACCGCCGCCCCACGAGCAGCCGTGCGCAGCACAACTCGGGCTAGCACGAGTCCCAGCTCCCGCGCTCCTTGAGGAAGACTTTGCGTTGTTCTTATGCGCGACCCGCCGAGGGACGTGGCACTCTGAGAGTTGGCGTTCCGGCGGCCAGGGAGGCTGCCTGGTTTCTTCCCCCTGGCCGGGTTGGCCTGCCCCGCAAACCCTGGTCGTCCGGAGCGCCTGCACCTCCGAGCCTCAAGCCGACCGTACCGCGGGCCGATGTTGAACGAACCTCGGCCTTCTTTGCGGGAGGCCGAGGTTTTGTCGATCAGACCGTTCGGCATTTCGAGCGAGAGCACCACTACTCGAATGGTTAAAAGCAACCGGATGGAACCTCATCGCGGCTCGTCCGTACCCTTCTGGCGAGATGATCTGACACCGATCTGACGCCGGCACCGTCAGGAGTTCGGATGTTGGAAGAGAATGGCTCAACTGAACCAGTTCTCGGGTGTGTGTGTAGTGGGCGCACCTGGGATTGAACCAGGGACCTCCCGCGTGTGAAGCGGGCGCTCTCCCGCTGAGCTATGCGCCCGGGAACCTTTAGGTTAGCCAAAGCCCACCAGCGTGCCCATCGATCGTGGCGCCCATGTCTCGCCGCCCGCAGCTCGCGACCTCATGCTTTGAGAGCATGCAACCGGATACACGACGAAGACGTCGCACGCCTCCGCCTTGATCAGCTCGAGGGCAGGGCGAAGGTCCGTGCATCCCTCGTCGGCGGCTGGCGCGGCGCGATCGACGCCGTACAGAACGGCGGCACCGTCCTCGGCCTCGGAAACGCCGAGGGCACGTTCCCGATGGCGGTTCTCGTGCGTCGGGCGATCGCTCTACGCGGCCAGTTCGCCTACAGCCGGGCCGACTTTGCGACGGCGGTCGACATCCTGGCCGAAGGGGATCTCGACCTCGACTGGCTCTCGTCGGCCGCTCTGGCTGACGGAGCGGACGCCTTTGCCAACCTGGTCGACCGGCCGTCGCAGTACACGAAGGTCATCATGCACCCTGCATGACCGGCCCGACGTCTTTCGTCACCGGCGCCCTGATCCCGACCCGAAGGCGGTTCGATGAGCAACGAAGAGTTCCGCAAGGACTGGGCCGCGCAATTCGGCTCGGCAAGCCCGAAGATCATCTGCGTCGGCCTGAACTACGCCGATCACACGAACGAGTCCGGGTTCGAGCCGCCGAAGGCGCCGCTCCTGTTCGGCAAGTTCGCGAACACGCTCTGCGGGGACGGCGACGCGATCGTGCTGCCCTCCGGCGTCGGTCACGTCGACGCCGAGGCGGAGCTCGCGGTCGTACTCGGGGCGGTGGCGTCCCAGGTCACGGTCGAGCAGGTGCCCGAGGTGATCGCGGGCTACACGTGCGGCAACGACGTCAGCGCGCGCGACGTGCAGTTCGGCGACGGTCAGTGGTTCCGCGGGAAGGGCTTCGACACGTTCTGCCCGATCGGGCCGAGAATCGTGCCGGCGGGCGAGCTCGATCCCTCGGACCTACGTATTCAGCAGCGAATCAATGGAGAGGTCCTCCAGGACGACCGCACGACGGCGCTCATCTTCGACATCCCGTATCTCATCTCGTACATCTCGCAGGCGATCACGCTCGAGCCGGGGGATCTGATCCTCACCGGGACGCCGGTAGGAGTCGGCGTGTTCCGCGAGCCCAAGGTCGCCCTGGCCGCCGGAGACGTGGTCGAGGTGGAGATCGACGGGATCGGCATCCTGCGGAACGAGATTCGCGCCGCAACGTGACAGACGAGCACCCGGGCTGGCCGGAGTCGAGGTCGTCGGCAAGGCTGCGGGCGCGGGACTGCCCGACGTGGATCCGCTGTGGCTCGTTGCGGACGACGAGAGCGTGTCGTTCGTCGACCTCGAACGCGACTCGACGGTCGCGGACGTCCGTCGGGCGGTCGGCGCCGGCCTCCGCTCGATCGAGCACGTCAAGCGCTACACGACGATCGGCACGGGCTCGGTGCAGGGGAAGACGGCCGGCGTGAGCGCGATGGGGGTCGCGGCGCAATTGCTCGGCCTCTCGCCGGCCGAGCTCGGCACGACGACCTTCCGTCCGCCGTACGTCCCCGTGCCCTTCGCGCTGCTCGCGGGTCGAGATCGCGGCCCGCTGCTCGACCCGGTGCGTGTCACGCCGATCCACCCATGGCACGTCGCAAACGGTGCCGTCTTCGAGAACGTCGGCCAGTGGAAAACGCCCCCGGTACTACCCGCAAGGCGGCGAGTCGATGGACGAGGCCGTCCTACGCGAGTGCGCAGCCGCACGCGAGCGGGTCGCTGCGATGGACGCCTCGACGCTCGGCAAGATCGACGTCCAGGGCCCCGACGCCGCCGAGTTTCTCAATCGCCTCTACACGAACGCCTACGACACGCTCGCGGTCGGGAAGTGCCGCTACGGCGTCGTGTGCAAGCCGGACGGGATGGTGTTCGACGACGGCGTCGTGATGCGCGTCGGTGACGAGCGCTACCTCTGCACGACGACGACCGGAAACGCGGCGCCCCTGCTCGCCTGGACTGAGGAGTGGCTCCAGACCGAATGGCCCGAGCTGCGCGTCTGGCTGACGTTCTCCGGGCCGAGAAGGGCTATCCGATCATCGGCCAGGAGACCGACGGCACCGTCACGCCGCACGATCTCGGCATGAGCTGGATCGTGTCTGCGACGAAGCGCGACTTCCTGGGCAAGCGCTCGTTCTCGCGGGCGGACACGGCCCGCCGGGACCGCAAGTACCTGGTCGGCCTGCTACGGAGGCTGGTCACCCGTCGCCTCGCGCCGCGAGCTCCGAGGCGAGCTCAACGAACGGATCGAGCGTTGCCGGGTTCGCGAGCGAGCCACGGCTCACGACGGTGTCGGGGTCGGCTCCCATCAGGATCCGCTTCACGGGCACCTCGACCACCTTGCCGGAGAGTGTCCGCGGGACCTCGGCGAGCACGCGGATCTCGTCGGGTACATGGCGTGGCGAGCAGTCCTCGCGGATTCGCCGTCTGATCTCGGCTGCGAGCGCATCGTCGAGGACGGCCCCGTCACGCAGCACGACGAAGAGCGCGATCCAGCCGCTCGTGCCGGTGAGCGGCAGGTCGAGCACGAGGGCGTCGACCACGTCGTCGACGTCGAGCACGGCACGGTAGATCTCGCTCGTCCCGATTCGCACGCCGCCGCGATTGATCGTCGAGTCCGACCGGCCGTAGATCACCGCCGTCCCGCGCGAGGTGATCTCGATCCAGTCGCCGTGGCGCCAGGTCCCCGGGTAGAACGAGAAGTAGCTCTCCCGGAGCCGCTCCCCGTCGGGGTCGTTCCAGAGGTAGAGCGGCATCGACGGCAGCGGCTCGGTCAGAACGAGCTCGCCGACCTCGTCGACGACCGGCTGTCCATGCTCGTCGAACGCCTCGACCTTCGCGCCGAGAGAACGTGCCTGGAGCTCGCCCTCGTAGACGGGCAACGTCGGCACTCCGCCGACGAACGCGGTGCCGACGTCGGTGCCGCCGCTCATCGAGAAGAGCCAGGTATCGGCCCCGATGTGCTCGTACACCCAGCGGAAGCCCTCGGGCGACAGCGGCGATCCCGTCGACCCGACGCTGCGCAGCGCGCTCAGGTCGCGCCCGCGCCCCGGCTCGACGCCGTCCTTGATGCAGGCGGAGATGTAGGCAGCGCTCGTGCCGAAGCAGTTGACGCGCGCCGACGCGGCGAGATCCCACAGCACGTCGGGATCCGGCGCGGCGGGATTGCCGTCGTAGATGACGATCGCGGCGTCCGTGAGGAGCGCTCCGATCAGGTAGTTCCACATCATCCAGCCGGTGGTCGAGAACCAGAAGATCCGGTCGCCCGCCTGGGCGTCGGTGATCAGGTGCAGCTGCTTCAGGTACTCGAGCAGGATCCCGCCCTGCCCGTGAACGATGCCTTTCGGCAGCCCGGTCGTACCGGACGAGTAGAGCACCCAGAGGGGGTGATCGAAGGGCAGCTGGGCGAACTCGAGCTCGGTGTCCCCGCTCGAGCGCCCGAGGTCGGCCCAGCCGACGGCGTCGGCCAGCCGCCCGAGGTCGGGGGACGGGTCGAGGTAGGGCAGGACCACGGTGGTCTCGAGGCTTCCGATTGCCCCCTGGATCTCGGCTACCGCGTCGAGGCGGTCGAAGTCGCGCCCGCCGTAGCGGTAGCCGTCGACGGCGAAGAGCACCTTCGGCTCGATCTGGGCGAGCCGGTCGACCACGCTCCTGGCGCCGAAGTCCGGCGAGCAGCTCGACCAGATCGCGCCGATCGACGCGCAGGCGAGGAACGCGATCGCGGCCTCCGGGACGTTCGGGAGGTAGGCGGCGACCCGGTCGCCACGGACGACCCCGAGCTCGCGCAGCCCTGCGGCGACCCGCGCTGTCTCCGCTCGCAGCTCGCCCCAGGTCAGCTCGGCCTGGGGACGCAGCTCCGACGCATGGATGATCGCGACCCGGTCGTCGGGCTTGCCGCGGAAGATGTGCTCCGCGTAGCTCAGCTCCGCGCCGGGGAACCATTCGGCCGAGTCGAGGTCACGCCGGCCCAGGACTCGTTCATACGGTCGGGAGGCCTGGACGTCGAAGTAGTCCCAGAGCGAGCTCCAGAAGCCCTCGAGGTCTGTGACGGACCAGCCCCAGAGGTCGTGGTAGCCCGCGAAGGAGAGCCCGCGCTCGGTCCCGAGCCAGCGCATGTAGCGGGTCAGCACGGTCCGCTCAACCTGCTCCCGCGACGGCGTCCAGAGCGGTTCGACCGGCCGCCTGCTCAGTGGTTGCTCCACGTCACTCAACTCGTCGTGAGTGCCCGCACCGCCAGCAGCCCTTTGGCGTCGTACGGGTTCGACGGCATGATCACCACAAGGCCGGGGAGGCGAGGATGACACCCTCCTTGAAACGCTCGGCGGCGCGGTCCTCGAAGACGCGGATCAACGGCATCAGCCGGTACTGCTCGACCAGGGGACGCCGGTCGGACGGGCGGGGCGGGTGGGAGGTCTGTGGCGTCCCCAACTTCAGGCCGCTTCGGGTGGGCGCTGGTGGAGCTCGACGATGTACCCGTCAGGGTCGAGTGAGTAGAGGCTCTTTCCGCCGCGGTTCGCGCCGCCGGTCATCTCGACCGGGCCGGCCGGCGAGCGGAAGGAGGCGCCCTGCTCGCGAAGGTCGTCGTAGACGTCGTCGATGCCCTCGACGAACAGGCAGAAGTGGCCGGTGCCGAAGTCGGCCGGGCTCGTTGCGCCCGAGCGCCGCTCGCAGCCCTCGTAGGCGAGAAGCTCGAGCTGGGTGTCGCTGCCGGGGATCGCGACCATTGCGATGTCGAATGCGGTCGCCTCGGGGACGCCGACCATCTCGCGGATCTCGGCCTCCTGGTACCGACGACGCCACAGCAACTCAAGGCCGAGCTGGTCGCAGTAGAACTCGAGTGAGCGTGAGAGATCTGAAACGGTAATACCGGCGTGACGAGCGCCGACGACGCGCCAGGCCACGGACGGGACATCCGACATGCTTGGATGCATAGCACGATGCTGCTGGAGGGGCGTGTTGCTGTGGTCACGGGTGCGAGCAGCGGCATCGGCCGTGAGATCGCCCTGCTGTTCGCGACCCAGGGTGCGCGGATCGCCGCGTGCGACATGCAGCGTGCGGCCGGGGAGCAGCTCGTCGAGGAGCTCCGAGCCGCCGAGGCCGACCAACCGTTCTTCGTCCCGGTGGATGTGCGGAGCGCCGCCGAGGTCGAGAGCGCCGCCGAGGCCGTCGTGCTCGAGGCCGGTCGCATCGACGTGCTCGTGAACTGCGCCGGGGTGCGCGAGATCGGGGACGCTTACGAGCTTCCCGCGAACGAGTGGGAGAACGTCATCGCCGTCAACCTCAGCGGCGTCTTCTACTGGTGCCAGTCGGCTGCCCGGAGAATGCGCGAGTCCGGCGGCGGCTCGATCGTCAACGTGTCCTCGGTGGGCGGCCTGATCGGTCTGCCGCACCGGCCCGCGTACACCGCATCGAAGCACGGCGTGATCGGGTTGACGAGGAGCCTCGCCGGGGATCTCGCGGCCAACGGGATCCGTGTGAACGCGATCTGCCCCGGCCTGATCCACACGCCTCTGACGGACGCGTATTTCGAGGACGACCGGTTCGCGCAGGAGCTTGCGCTCGTGATCCCACAGGGGAGAGTGGGCACGCCGGACGACGTCGCGCAGGCGGCCCTCTACCTCGCGAGCGAGATGGCCTCCTATGTCACCGGGAGCGCTCTGACCGTCGACGGGGGCTGGCTCGCGCAGAAGAGCTTCGCCGCACCGGGCGGAGGATCGTCCTCGTTCAACTCGGGTCATCAGACAAGCTCATAGGCCGCAGGCTCGACGGAGGCGACCCAGTAGCGGAGGTGTCGAGCTTCTCCGGCACCGGAGCGGATACTCCGATCCGACGCCTCCCGGTCGCCAGTTCCGTCTCCGTGCCGCATTTCCCCTCCGCTCCCGCTCGATCGGGTTGGATTCAATTAGGCGGGCGATCCGCGCGTCAAATCGAGATCTCCGCAGGCGTTGCTCAGCAACCTAGGATGGCCGACGTACGTGCCGGGCGCGACTCGACGAACTCAAGGGCGGTGTAGGGATGAGTGTGGTGTGGTGGCGGTCGGCGGTCGTGTATCAGATCTACCCGCGCTCATTCGCGGATTCCAACGGCGACGGAATCGGAGATCTCGCCGGCATCTGCGCGAGGCTCGACCACGTCGCCGATCTCGGGGTCGATGCAATCTGGCTCTCGCCGATCTACCGCTCGCCGATGGCCGACTTCGGTTACGACGTCAGCGATCACGAGGCTGTCGATCCGGTCTTCGGCGATCTCCGCGTGTTCGACCGCCTGCTTGCCGAAGCGCACCGGCGCGGGCTGAGGGTGTTGCTCGACTGGGTGCCGAACCACACCAGCTCGGAGCATCCCTGGTTCCTCGACTCGAGGTCGTCGCGAGGCTCGTCGAAACGAGATTGGTACGTGTGGCGTGACGGTCGGAACGGGGAGCCTCCGAACAACTGGCTCTCGGCGTTCGGCGGGCCGGCGTGGACCTGGGACGAGCCGACCGGGCAGTGGTACCTCCACCTCTTCCTCGCCGAGCAACCCGATCTCAACTGGGAGAGCGCGGAGGTCGTCGACGCGATGCACGACGTTCTCCGCTTCTGGCTCGACCGTGGTGTCGACGGATTTCGTGCCGACGTCATCCACCTGATCGGGAAAGACGAGACGTTCCCGGATCAACCGGACGACATCGCGCACGTCGACATCGTCGGTGCCCACGAGCACCCGCGCACACACGAGCTGCTTCGAGATATCCGCCGGTTGCTTGACAGCTACCCGGGCGACCGGGTGATGGTCGGAGAGGTGCCGCACAGGGCGCCCGCTCAACTGGCTCCGTACTACGGCACCGACGATGAGCTCCACATGGTCTTCGACTTCGTGCTGATGCACCTGCCGTGGAGCGCCGAGGCGTTTGCCGAGGCGATCCTCGACGCGGAGCGGACGTTCGCGGAGCCCGCATTCTGGCCGTGCTGGGTCCTGTCGAATCACGACCAGCCGCGCCACCGCTCGCGCTTCGGGGGCTCGGAAGCGCGCGCCCGCGCGGCAGCGATCCTGCTTCTCACGCTTCGCGGCACTCCGTGTCTCTATGCGGGCGAGGAGCTTGGGCTTCTGGATGCCGAGATCAGCGCAGCAGCACGTGTCGATCCCGGCGGCCGCGATGGTTCGCGCGCCCCGATCCCCTGGGATTCGACCCCGCTCCACGGTTGGCCCTCTGACCCCTGGCTGCCGTGGCCCCGCGAGCCCGGGCTCTGGAACGTCGAGAGCGAGCGCGGCGATCCGCACTCGATCCTGACTTTCTACGTACGCCTACTGGCGATCCGGCGGAGCTCACCGGCGCTCGAGCTCGGCACCTGGCGCCTGCTCGACTCACCGGCAGGCACTCTGGTCTACGAGCGTTCCCATGCCGAAGACGCTCGCCGCGTCGCAGTCAACTTCGGTGATCGAGTGGTGTCGGGCATCTCGGTCACCGACGGCTGGCAGGTCGAGATCACGACTGACAGCCGGCGCGAAGCCCGACCGTGGGACGGATCCCTCGAGGCGGCCGAAGCGGTCATTCTGGCCCCGGCATGACCCTGCGCCTCGCCCCGTGCCGCGCCAGTACCTCCCGGTACACGGCGAGGTACGCGTCCACCATTCGATCGACGCCGAACCGCTGCTCGACCGATCCGCGCACGTCGTCTCTGTCGAGGCCGGTCGACGCATTCACGGCTGCCAGGGCCTGCTCCGGTGTGGTGACGAGAAAGCCGTTCGTGCCGTCCTCGATGATCTCCGGCATCGATCCGCGCGCCGTCGCGATCACCGGAGTCCCGCACGCCATCGCCTCGATCACGCTGAAGCCGAACGGCTCGTCGAAGTTGATCAGGTGCAAGAGCGCCAGCGCATTCCCGAGGAGCTCACTGCGGCCTTCTGCCCAGACCGGCCCGACATAGGTGACCCTCGAGTCGTCGATCCTCGGGGCCACAAACCGGTCGAAATACGACTGGTCCTGAACGATCCCGGCCAGGATCAGCGGGATGGCGGCCGCTTCGGCGACCTCGATCGCCTCGACCGTTCCCTTGTCGGGGTGGATCCTGCCGAAGTACACGAGATACCCGCCGCCGCCGGCGCCCTGCTCGAACTGCTTCATCTCGATGCCGTGGTGGATCGTCGCGACGTAATCGAGCTTCTTGTGCCTGTCGGCTTCGCTGATTGCAACGTAGTAGCCGGTGCCGTTGTACTTCTCGAACACGGGCACGATCCGCTCCGACGAGAATCCGTGGATGGTCGTGACGACCGGCGTGTCGACCAGGCCGCTGTAGGTCAGCGGCAAGAAGTCGAAGCTGTTGTGGATCAGATCGAACTCGTCGGCGCGCTCGAAGACCGATGAAATGTGCAGCGACTCCCAGACCTTCGCGTCCAACCCGGTGTCCTCCGAGTAGCCCGTCGGCGCCGAACCGACGAGTCGCGCCTGCGTGAGCGAGTCGGCGGTCGCGAACAGGGTGACGTCCACGCCTCGCGCGACGAGCCCCTCGGTGAGCAACGACACGAACTGCTCCCAGGGGCCGTAGTGGCGCGGAGGTACGCGCCACGAGATCGGAGCCAGCATTGCGACCCGAAGGTTCGCGTCCGTCAAACGCGGCCTGGCACCTGGCTAGAGGACTCAGTGATCGTGGGCCATCCGCAGCGGGTCTCCGGCTTCGAGAGGGCGAAAAGCCGCGGCACCTGCGAGGGATCCTTAGGGCTGCTTCCTCCCGGATCTGACCCGGTTCGGAATCTCGCAGCGCCGCGGTGAGGTCAGTGTATCGACGGTACCGTGAGGGTTAGCCGCCGTTGAGGCCGAGGCTGGCCGGCGTCCCTGACGTGGCGCTGAACTTCATCTTCTGCGGCCCGCAGGTGTCGCCATTGTCGGTCTGGGAGATCGTGATCGTCCCGTTGACCGACGTCGGACTGCGTTGCGAGAGCCTTCAGCGAGAAGCTGCCGTTCGCGGCGACGGTGACCGTCTTCATCAGCGCCGTGTTGGTCGGGTCAGCATAGGGGTCGGTGCCGACCGGGTAGGAGCCGTGGCCGAAGCAGCCGAGTGTCCCGAAGGTGAACTTCCTCAGCGAGCCGCCGTTGGGCGCTGCGTTGAAGGTGACGACGTCGACGAAGCCGTTGATCGGGCGCAGCGCCGTCTTGCCGGCAAAGGGCCCTTTCTGGGGAAGCGCCGCGTACGCGACCGCTGCGAGAGCGAGTGTGATCGAAACCGCCAGCGTGATCGCGAGCTTGCGCATGTTCACCGCGTGTCGTCGCCGCGGCCGGCAGTTCGCGACCCTTGGAACACGATAGTCCACGTTGCTCGAACGGGTCGACGCGGGTGGGGGAGGTTTACGAACCCCGAACCTTCGCCTATGCCGCGGCGAGGATTGCTCGGCCCACGACGGCCGCCTCGGCACCCGCGTCCGCCAGTGCCGCGACGTCTGCAGGAGAGCGAACGCCCCCGGCCGCGAGAACGCGGAGGCCGGAGGCGGCGACGACGGCGACCAGGGAGAGATCGGGGCCGCCGAGGGTGCCGTCGCGGTCGATCGCGGTGCAGAGGACACGCTCGACGCCGGCCTCGAGGCAAAGGGCGACAGCCCGCTCCCGAGTCAGCCCCGAGTCCGCCGTCCAGCCTGCGGTGCGCACCATCCCGTCCTTCACGTCGAGTGCGACGACGAGCCTTGCGCCGAGCGCCCGGGCAAACGGCGTCGGATCGGGGAACGCGGCCGTGCCGACGACGACACGGTCTGCGCCTGCCGCGAGGAGAGCCTCCGCGTCCTCGAGCGAGCGGATTCCGCCGGAGGCCTGGAGGCGTACCGGAGCGATCGCCTCGGCCACCGTCCGCACCAGGTCGGGGCGGGCGTGCCCGGCTCGCGCGCCGTCGAGATCGACGAGATGAACGCGCGCTGCTCCTGCCGCTGCGAAACGCACGGCAAGCTCGATCGGATCGCCGGCCGTCTCGACGACATGGTCGTAATCGCCTCGATGCAGGCGCACGGCACCCTCGCCGAGCACGTCGACTGCCGGTATTACTTCGATCAGGGACTCGAGCCATCCAGATAGCACAGCGTCATGTTAACGTGCTAACATAAAAAAGCAAACGATGGCCGAAACGACTCGACATTCATGGAAGACGAGAGAGCTCAGGGAGCTGTCGGAGGCGATCCTCGCACTGCAGTCGCGGGACGAGGTGGAGCGCTTCCTGCGAGACCTCTGCACGATCGCGGAGCTCGAGGCGATGGGGCATCGCTGGGCAGTGGCACAGCTCGTCGACCGAGGGCTGCCGTATCTGGAGGTGGCGCAGAAGACGCACGCCTCGACGACGACGGTGACCCGCGTGGCGCACTGGCTGCGCCACGGCGAAGGCGGCTATCGCCTGGCGCTCGATCGGCAGAAGGCCGCGACATCGACCGCCTGACCATCGCCGTCCCGGTCAAGGGACGCCTGCGGGACCCCTCGGTGTCGCTGCTCGAGGACGCCGGGCTCGGCCCCGAGCAGCCGGGCGAGCGCGCCCTTGCCTTCCCGTGCCGGAACGCGCCCGTCGACGTATTGCTCGTTCGCGCTGCCGATGTCCCCGAGTACGTGCAGGACGGGGTCGTCGACTGCGGGATCACCGGACAGGATCTCGTTCGCGAGCGCGGTGCCCGCGTCGAGGAGCTGCTCGAGCTCGGGTTCGGCTCGTGCCGTCTCGACGCCGCGGTCCCCGAGGAGTCGAGATACCAGAGCATCCAGGATCTGGCCGGCGCGACGATCGCAACCGTCTACCCCCGGCTGACGCGCGAGCTGCTGCCGGTCGAGGTCGAGCTCGTCGACGTGACCGGCTCGGTGGAGATCGCCCCGCGGCTCGGGCTAGCCGACGGGATCGTAGATCTCGTCTCGTCCGGGAACACGCTTCGCACCAACGGCCTGCGCTCGCTCGGGACGATCTTCTCCTCGCAGGCGGTCCTGATCGGCAAGGTCGGCGGGGACGCCGCGACGCTCGCCTCGATGATGCGCGCCGTCGTCGAGGCTCGCGCACATCGCTACCTGATGCTGAACACACCCGAATCGAAGCTCGATGCGGTCTGCGAGCTGATCGGTTCGCGCTCGCCGAGTGTCCTGCCCCTCGCCGAGAAAGGGATGGTGGCGGTGCACGCGCTCGTTCCGGCCGCCGAGATCTGGCGCCTGCTGCCGGAGCTCGAGGCCGCCGGAGCATCGTCGATCCTCGTCGTTCCGGTCGAGCGGATGAGCCGATGAGCCTGGCCCCAACGTCGGTGTCAGCAGACACTGTTACGGAACCGTGTCGGCGGCGGAACGCAATCGCTGCAAACACCGATGCCGTGTCGGACACCGCCTTTCCGATGTCGGAGATGCGCGCGTGAGCATCGTCGAGGAGATCAAGCGCGACGGCGATGCGGCTGTCCGCAAGTGGGCGGTCGAGCTCGACGGAGCAGAGCCGGCCAGGGCTGTCGCCGAGCCGGGGCTGCTGCCGCGCGAGGCACTGCTCGACCTCGCCGGGCGCGTTCGGCGCTGGCACGAGGCGCAGCGGCCGGCAGACATCTCGCTCGAGGTCGAGCCCGGAGTGCTGCTCGAGCGCCGGTGGCTGCCGCTCGACACGGTCGGCATCTACGTTCCGCGCAACCTGGTCTCGACGCTCGTCATGTGCGCGGTCCCGGCGCAGACGGCGGGGGTTGGGCGCATCGTCGTCTGCACGCCACCTGCCGGCGCGGGCCTCGTCGCCGCCGCGGCAGAGGAGCTCGGGATCGACGAGGTCTGGGCGCTCGGCGGCCCGCAGGCGATCGGCTGGCTCGCGTATGTCCGCAAGGTCGACAAGATCGTCGGGCCCGGCAACTCCTATGTGAACGAGGCGAAGCTCGCCGTCCAGCGCGACGTGGCGATCGACCTGCCCGGCGGTCCTTCCGAGGTCGTCGTGATCGCAACCGGCGAGGTCGACGAGAGGATCGTCGAGCTCGAGCTGGCCGCGCAGGCCGAGCACGGCGAGGACGCGCTCTGCCGCGTCGTCGAGACCCTCGAGGAGGCCGAGGCGATCGCGCCGGAGCACCTCGTCCTGCTCGGAGATGCCGAGGCGCTCGCGCCCAGCGTGCGCAACGCCGGCGCAATCTTCGTCGGGCCCTACTCGCCCGTCGCCGCCGGCGATTACGCCACCGGCGGCAACCACGTCCTGCCGACAGGCGGCTGGGCACGCTCGGTCGGAGGGCTCGGCCTCGAGACGTTCCTCAAGCCCGTCACAACTCAGCGGATCACGGCGGAAGGCCTCGCGCGGCTCCGGCCGACCGTCGAGGCACTCGCAGCAGCAGAAGGCATGACGGCGCATGCGGAGGCGGTGCGGCGATGAAGCAGCTCTCGGCCGAGTTTCGGCCCTACACCTGGGCGCCGCCGAACGACGAGGTTGCCCGGCTCGCCGGAATCGACCGCTCGCAGGTCATCCGCTTCGACCAGAACACACCGCCGCTGCCCGTCCCGAGCACGCGGCCGGGGACGATCGCCGGAGCGCTCGCCTCGATCAGCGGCTACCCGCCCGGTGGCTACCACGAGCTCCGCAACGCAATCGCCGCCTACAACGGCGTCGATCCCGACCAGATCGTGCTCGGTACGGGCGCCGACGACCTGATCCTGCTCTGTGCACGCTGCTTCGCCGGGCCCGGCGACACGATCTCCATTCCGGCCGCGCCGACCTACCCGCTCTACCGGATCGCCGCGCAGCTCGCGGGCGCTGACGTCGGCGACACCGACCCGGTCCTCACCTTCACGTGCCGCCCGAACAGCCCGGACGGCGAGCTCCGCCCGCTTCCCGGCGCCCGCCCGCTCGTCTGCGACGAGGCGTACTTCGAGTACTGCGGGGAGACCGCCGTCTCGCTACTCGACGACGGGGTGATCGTGCTGCGCACGTTCTCCAAGGCCTTCGGCCTGGCCGGAGCCAGGATCGGCTACGCGCTCGCCTCGCTCGAGACCGCCGCCGAGTTGAACGCGCGCCAGGCGCCGGCTCCGGTCTCGACGCTCGCCGCCACCCTCGCGGTCGCAGCGCTCGCCTCACCGCCGGACGTCCGCCCGGTGATCGAGGAGCGCGAGCGCCTCGCGTCCGCGTTCCGCGCGATCGATCTGCCACCCCTCGTCTCGAACGCCAACTTCCTCTTCATCCCGTCCGCCGACGGTCGCGCGCTCGCCGACTCGCTGCTCCGGCAGGGGCTGGTCGTCCGCGCCTACGACGACGGGATTCGCGTCACGATCCGCGACCAGGTCGACGACGACTACCTCGTCGGAACCGTGGCCCGGCTGCTCGACCGGCCAACGCCTGTTGCCGCACCCGGAGGCCGCACCGCCCGCCATCTGCGGGCAACGGCGGAGACCCGGATTTCCGTTCGCGTGAGCCTCGACGGCGCGAGCCGGGTCAGCGTCCAGACCGGATCGGGGATTTACGACCACTTCCTGGAGCAACTCGCGTTCCACGCCGGGCTCGACCTCGTCGTCGAGGCGACGGGTGACCTCGAGACCGGCGACCACCACACCGTCGAGGACACGGCACTCGCGTTCGGCGAAGCACTCGACGAGGCTCTTGGCGACCGCCGCGGCATCGCGCGTTACGGCGACGCGACCGTGCCGATGGACGACGCGCTCGCCCGAGCCGCCGTCGATCTCGGTGGTCGGCCGTTCGCCGAGGTGGCTTTCGATCTCGATCCCGGGATGGCCGAGCACTTCTTCGGCAGCCTTGCCCAGGCCGCGCGGATGGCGATTCACGTCGAGGCCTCGGGGAGAGACGCCCATCACACCGCCGAGGCCGCGTACAAGGCGGTCGGCCGGGCACTCAAGACCGCTCTGCACGTCGAGTCGAGCGGCATCCCTTCGACTAAGGGGACGCTGTGAAGGTCGCCGTCTGCGACTACCGCGCGGGGAACATCCGCTCGGTCGAGATCGCCCTCCGCCGCCTCGGCGCCGAGCTCGTCGACGATGTCGCGGCCGCCGATCTCGCCGTTCTCCCGGGAGTCGGCTCGGCGCGCTCCGCGATGGACGAGCTGCGCCGCCAGGGCCTCGATCAGATTCTCCGCGTCCGCATCGCCGAAGGGCGCGCCGTGCTCGGCATCTGCCTCGGCCTTCAGCTTGCGCTCGAGCACTCCGAGGAGGACGGTGGCGTCGACGGTCTCGGGATCCTTCCAGGCCGGTCCGTGCGCCTCGAGACGGCCCGGGTGCCTCGGATGGGCTGGGCCGAGGTCGACGGGATCGCCTACTACTTCGCCCACTCCTACGCTGCGGAGACCTCCTGCGCCACCGCGTGGTCGGAGGGGATCGTGGCGGAGGTTCGCTCGGGCTCGTTCCTCGGTGTGCAGTTCCATCCCGAGAAGAGCGGTTCCGCCGGGGCCCGCTATCTCGACGGCGTGCTGAGAGAGGTGAGAGAGAAATTCCTCTCCCGCGCCTGATCCCGTGCCTTGACGTGGCCGGCGGCCGGGTCGTCAAGGGCATCAGGTTCCAGGAGCTGCGCGACGTCGGCGACCCTGTCGAGCTCGGCGCCGCATACTCCGACCGCGGAGCCGACGAGCTCGTCTTCCTCGATGTGAAGGCGACGCTCGAGGAGCGCGACACGCTCGTCGGGGTCGTCCGCAGGGTCGCCGAGCAGCTCGCGATTCCCTTCACGGTCGGCGGCGGCATTCGCACGGTTGCCGACGCCGACGCGCTGCTCTCTGCAGGAGCCGACAAGGTCTCCGTCAACTCGGCGGCACTCGCGGGCCCGTCGCTGATCACGAGCCTCGCCGAAAAGCTCGGCTCTCAGGCGGTCGTGGTCGCGATCGACACCGAGGGCGGCCGAGTTCTCACACGCGCCGGCACCACCGAGACGGCGCGTGGCACGATCGAGTGGGCGATCGAGGCCGAGCAGCGTGGAGCGGGGGAGATCCTGCTCACGTCGATCGACTCCGACGGGACGCGTGAGGGTTACGACCTCGAGATCACGCGCGCCGTCGCGGATGCCGTCTCGGTGCCGGTCATCGCCTCCGGTGGTGCCGGCAACGCACGCCATGTAGCCGACGCACTCGAGGTCGCCCAGGCCGCTCTTCTCGCCTCGATCCTGCACGAGGATCCCGAGCGGCTCACCTCGCTGCGGGACGAGCTGCGCGGAATGGGAGTGAGGCTGCGCGATGCCGCCTGAGGGAGAGCTCCGCCCGGCGATCGTCCAGGACGCCGACACCGGCCGCGTGCTGATGCTTGCGTGGATGGATGACGAGGCCGAGCGGCGAACCCGCGAGTCCGGCGAGGTGTGGTTCTGGAGCCGCTCGCGCTCCGAGTACTGGCACAAGGGCGCGACCTCTGGCAACACGTTGGCGGTCGAGGAGCTCCGCGACGACTGCGACGGCGACGCCCTGTTGATGCGCGTCCGGCCCGCGGGGCCCGTCTGCCACACAGGCTCGCTGTCGTGCTTTGCGCCTACGCTCTGGCGCACGATCTCCGAACGGGCCGCCGAGCGCCCGGAGGGGAGCTACACGACGAAGCTCCTCGACGAGGGTGTTCCCGCCGTCGCGCGCAAGGTGGGCGAGGAGGCGGTCGAGACGATGGTTGCCGCGTTCTCGGAGAGCGACGAACGCCTCGTCTCAGAGTCGGCCGACCTGATCTACCACCTGTACGTGCTGCTGGCCGCCCGCGGTCTCGACATCGCTGCGCTCGAGGACGAGCTCGCCCGGCGCGCTCGCTAGGAGAACGGCTTCGTGACCATATCGACGATCACGAGCAGCAACATCGCGACGTCGGCGCGTGCGATCAGCAGGATGCTCGAGATCGCCGCAGTGGTCTCCGGGTCGTTCACGCCCCTGGTCTGAATCAGCTCCGACACGTGCTTCGACCTCGGCGCCAGCACCGCGATGCCGATCACGAACGTCGCGAGGAAGCCGATCAGGCCAAAAGCGATCCAGAAGTGGTCGAAGCCGATGTTTGCGTTCTCGACCATCGCGACGCCCATCACGACGACGACGATCGCTGCCGGCGCGAAGATCTTCTGCCCTGCGAACGCCGCCATCTGGGCTATCTGGGCGAGCTGATCTCCGTCGTTGGTGCGCTCGGCGAGCAGGGCCATGATCGTGATGAACAGGCCGCCGCCGATCCAGAGCACGACGAACAGGATGTGAACGCTCAGGAACGCGCTGTACCAGTCAGAGGACGCGGTGAAGATGATCGCGAAGAGCAGGAACGCCGCGCCGATCAGGACGGTCGGGAGCTGCGAGGAACCTGCCTGGCCGCGGGTCTTGTCGATCGCCGACATCGCGCGGAACCCTAGCGCCTGCGGCCTGTTTACGACGCGGCGACCGCGGTCGTGGCGGCGAGGTCCTCGACCACCTCGATGATGTCGCGGTTCGCGTTCCAAACACGCAGCTGCTGCTCGGCGCCGTTGCCGCGGGCAACGATCTCCGAGACGCCCTCGAGCTCGCGCTCGCAGCCGAGCTCGCGCGCGTGCGGCTCGAGATCGCGAAGCGTCCGCCGCACGAGCTGGGTGACCGGAACCCGGTTGCGCCGTCCGGTGACGAGATCCATCACGGGCGCCTGTAGCCCGTGTCGCGCCGAGAGCCACTTGTTCTCGGTGGTCAGAATCCGGTGGAAGGTCGGCACCTTCCCGCCGCCCTCGACGTGCTCGCAGAGCATCTTGACGAGCGCCTGGTAGTAGGCCGACAGCGCGACCACGTCCTCGACGCGCGTGACTGCGTCGCAGATGCGGAGCTCGACCGTCCCGAGCTTTGCGTGCGGCCGGATGTCCCACCAGATGTTCGTGTAGTCGGCGATGCAGCCCGTGCGTTCGAGCTGGCCGACGACCTCGGCGAAATCCTCGTAACTCTCGAAGCGCGGCGGCACGCCGGAGCGAGGAAACGCCGAGAAGACCATCTGCCGTGACGATGCGAGGCCGGTCGGCTCGCCGCGCCAGAACGGCGAGCTCGCCGAGAGCGCCAGGAACTCCGGTAGGTGGACGATCAGGCCGTTCGAGACCTGAATCGCCTTCTCTGCGTCGTCGACGGCCACGTGGATGTGCATGCCGAAGATCAGCTCGCGGCGCGCGATGTACTGGAGCTGGTCGACGAGCGTGCGGTAACGGTCCTTCGCCGTGATGCGTTGGCGCTCGAAGAGGCTGAACGGGTGTGTGCCCGCGCTCGCGAACCGGCACCCTTCCTCCGCCGCGACCTTCGCGACGTAGCTGCGGAGCCGGCGGAGATGGTCGTCGACCTCCGCTGCTGTTCGGCATACGGGCGTAGTGATCTCGATTACCGACTGCATTAGCTCGGGGTAGATCCGGGCCTGGAACTCGCCCTCGGCGACGGCCGCGAGCACCGAGTCAATGTGCTGCACGAGATCCCAGGTCTCCGGGTCGAGCAGCATGTACTCCTCCTCGACGCCGAGCGTGTAGGCGGTGCTCGCCCCGTATCGGTGGTCGAGAACGCTCGATGCGAGCCGGGAGCCTTCGAGCTGGCCGGTCATGCCTCGCCGCCGATCACGGCCTCGGCCTCGATCTCGACGAGCCAGCGCGGATCGAGCAGTTCGGCGACGATCCCGGTGGTGGCCGGGCGCGCGGTCGAGAAGGCCTCACGGTGAGCCCGGCCCACCTCGTCGATCGAGCCGGCGGCTGTGACGTAGATCCGCGTGCGCACGACATCGTCGAGGGACGCCCCTGCCTCGGCAAGCGCCCGCCCGATGATTCCGAGGCAGATCGCCGCCTGCTCGTAGACGTCGTGAGGCGGATCGGCGTCGGCGGGCATGATCGGCGCCGTGCCGGAGACCCAGACCGAGCGGCCCACGCGGACGGCGCGCGAGTAGCCGACACGATCCTCGAACGCGGCTCCTGAGGAGATGAGCTGACGATCCATCCCGGTAGTGTCGATGTTATGGAGGCTCTTCGGCAAGTCGAGGGGTGGCCGTGCGGAAATGCCGCGGTCGCAGTCGTGCTCCCGGATGGGTCTACGAGCACCTACGGCGACATCGAGCGGCAGTTCGCGTGGGCCTCGGTGACGAAGCTCGCAACGGCGGTGGCCGTGCTCGTCGCGGCCGAGGAGGGGATCGTCGCGCTCGACGATGCTGCCGGTCCGACGGGCGCAACCGTGCGCCACCTGCTTGCCCATGCCTCGGGCCTGCCCTTCGAAGGGGCAACGCCGCTCGTGCAGCCCGGGACGCGGCGGATCTACTCGAACAGCGGCTTCGAGCTGCTCGCGGCCCACGTCGCCGCGGCTGCCGAGATGCCGTTCCGCGATTACTTCGAGGAGGTCTGGGGTTTTCCGCTCGAGGGCTCGGCCGCATACGGGGTCGTGGCGCCACTCGACCGGCTTGTCGCTGTTGCGGTGGAGCTGCTGTCCCCCTCACGCCTCGCAGACGAGACATCCGCCGAGGCGACCGTAGTGCAGTTCCCCGGGCTTGCCGGGGTGCTACCCGGGTTCGGTCGGCAGAAGCCGAACGACTGGGGTCTCGGTCTCGAGTTGCGTGACTCGAAGGCTCCCCACTGGACCGGGGCGCTCAACTCGCCCGAGACGTTCGGGCACTTTGGCCGCGCCGGCGGCTTCCTCTGGGTCGATCCCAGCGCAGGCGTCGCTCTCGCCTGTCTCACCGACCTGGACTTCGGTGACTGGGCGAAAGACGCCTGGCCAGAGCTGGCCGACGCGGTGCTCGCGGAGCTCTAGGCTGGTTCGTTCCTAAGACTCGTCGTCGCTGAGGCCGAGGGCCCGCTCGAGCGCGCTCTTCGGCAGCGCTCCGACCGCCTGCGCCGTCGGCTCGCCGTTCTCGAACAGCACCATCATCGGGATCGACGACACGCCGTACTTGAGAGCGAGACCCTGCTCCTCGTCGACGTTGACCTTCACGATCTTTACGTCGCGCTCCTCGGCGATCCGGTCGAGCACCGGCGCGACGGCATGGCACGGGCCACACCATTCCGCCCAGAAGTCGACGATCACCTTTCCTTCGGAGCCGATCACGTCGGTCTCGAAGCTCGTCTCTGTGGCTGAAGTTGCCAAGTCGGTTCCTTTCTCGGAGGTTGCTTCCACATTAACGCCTCAAAGGCCGGGTTTCTTCCCTTCCATAGAAGCGGCGCGCCCGGACGGCCCCTCCACGGGCACCCCGATCATCCTGGACCCGCCGCCTTATCGGCTACGGACGCTCGGCCCTGTCCTTGATCCCGCGAAGCATCTTCCGGCTCATGAGGAAGCTGATCAACTCAACCGGCTCGACCAGGAGCGGAGACCACCAGCGTGTGTACGCATACCGCTCGCGTGCGAGCAGCCTCACCGTCGCGTCCGGCTGCTCGCGTAGGGCGAATGACCACGTGAAGTCGTACGGTGGCGCGGCCTCCCCCATGGCAATCCCTCCGCGAAGCACGAGCGAGCGTCCCTCTTCCACGAGAGCCACCCGAAGGCCGACTTCGGGGGCGAGCATGACCTTGTCCCCGACCGCGACGTCTTGCCACTCGGGGACGATTCGGTCGGCGCTCTGGATATCGCAGCCAACGAGGTTTTCGAGGAAGTCGTAGCTGTAGAAGCCGCCGCGCCCCTGCCCCAGCTGGGCGATCCACGGCCAGACCTGAGCGGCCGAACTGCGGACGGTGATGGCACGGGTTGCGCTGAGATCCGCGTTGGCGATCAGGCTGTCTCCCGGTAGCGGCTCTTCGACCTCCAGGTCGGTCGCACCCCACCGGAGCTGCCGGCGACGTCCCGCGAGCAGGAGGGTGCCCGTCGCGAGCGCGGTCGTGCACGCGAGACGACCTAGCCGACCGGGCGCTTGCGCTTTGCGTAGCGACCGCATCACCGTCAGCCGCGGAGCGCGCGAAGCGCGTTCAGGATCACGGCGACATCCACGCCTTCCTGGAAGACGGCTCCCGCGACCGGCGTCAGGTATCCGAAGCAGGCGACGATCATCGCGGCGAGTGAGAGGCCCATTCCGGCGAGCACGCTCTGCTTCGCGATCGAGAGCGAGCGTCGGCCGATGCGGATGGCGTCGTCGACCCGGTCGACCCGGTCGACGAGGATGACCGCGTCGGCGGTCTCGGTCGAGGCCGTCGCGGCGGACGACCCCATCGCGATCCCGACGTCGGCGAGCGCGAGCGCGGGTGCGTCGTTGATCCCGTCGCCGACCATCACGACCGGCGCGAGCCCCGGTGTCTGCTTGATCGCGCGGACGACGGCGAGCTTTTCCTCGGGCGTCTGCTCGGCGTAGATGCGATCGATCCCGAGCAGCGCTCCGAGCCGCTCGGCGACGGCCTGCCGGTCACCGGTCAGCATCGCGACCTGGACGACGCCGTTTCGGCGCAGGCGCGCAGCGAGCTCGAGCGACCCTTCGCGCGGCGGGTCGGCGAGCTCGAACCAGGCGACCAGCCGGCCGTCGACGCCGACCAGCGCGCGCGCATCGCCCGGGTGCCAGCTCGCCGTCGACCGCCTCCGGTGCCGGCGTAGCCGGACTCGCGCAGGAACGTCCCGCTTCCGACGGCGACCCGGCGTCCAGCGACAGTGCCCTCGACGCCCTCGCCAGGGCGCTCGACGACGTCGAGCGGGAACTGGAGGTCAAGCCCACGGTTCTGCGCCTCGCGGACGAGCGCGGTCGCGAACGGATGAACCGATGCGAGGTCGACCGAAGCAGCAAGCCTCAGCGACTCGGCTTCGCCGAGGCCGTCGACGCAGCCGATCCGGGCCAGCTCCGGCGTTCCGAGGGTGACGGTGCCCGTCTTGTCGAGGATGACGGTGCGCGTCTTGCCGAGCCATTCGATCACGCCGCCGCCCTTGACGACGACGCCGATGCGCGCGGCCCGCGAGACGCCCGAGAGCAACGCGATCGGCGCGGCGAGGATCAGCGGGCAGGGGGTCGCGACGACGAACACGGTCAGCGCGCGCACCGGGTCGCCCGATACCGCCCAGGCGACAGCGGCGACGACGCGGTGAGCGGCAGGAAGAGCGCGGCGTACCGATCGGCCATCCGGACGAACGGCGCCCGCTGTGTCTCGGCCTCGCGTGCCAGCCGGACGACGGCCGCGTAGGCGCTGTCGGCGGCGCGATGCGTGACACGGATACGTGCGGCGCCGGTGCTCACCGTGCCGCTTCGAACCGGCTGTCCGCGGCGGTACACGACCGGCAGCGCCTCGCCGGTGAGCGCCGACTCGTCGATCACGGCCTCGTCGGTCCTCGAGGACTGCCGTCGGCGGGAATCACCTCTCCGCTGCGGACCTGCACGAGATCGCCCGCCTCGACCTCCTCGACCGGCACGTCCTCGAGCGTTGTCGCCGGTCACGCGGGCAGCGCGGCGCGGGCGCACGGGAGACGAGCGCGGTCAGCTCTCTCCGCGCCCGCCCACCGGCGCGCTCCTCGAGCGCGTTCCCGCCCGCGAGCATGAGCGCGATCACCGCCCCGGCGAGGTACTCGCCCAGGCGAAGCGCACCCGCCATCGCGATCAACGCGATCGCGTCGACACCGACATCGCCGCGCCCCAGCGTGCGCGCCACCGACACGCAGAGCGGGACGAGCAGAACTGCAACTAGCGCGGCCCAGACGATGTCGGCACCGCGCTGATGCCCCAGCGCGAACAGCGCCGCCCCCGTCGCAAGCGCAGTAACGGCCGCGATTGCAACGGCCGTCGCGGATGTCAGCCGGCGTATCCGATTGCGGAGATTCGCCGCCATGTCACGAGTCTTCCGCCTGGCTGACTCGACCGCATCAGACTCGTGCCCTAGGCCGGCTTCGGGTTTCCCGCATCGTCGCGTGCACGCCGTGAGCGCACGTCATCCCCGGAGCCCCTCCGTAGAATCGAAGCGTGTTCGAAACCCTGCCCGAAAAGCCGGACGCCAACGCGCTCGAGCTCGAGGTGCTCGATCGCTGGGAGCGCGAGCAGACCTTCGAGGCCCTGCGGGCGAAGAATCGCGGCGGCCCGAAGTGGTCGTTCATCGACGGCCCCGTCACCGCGAACAAGAAGCTCGCGGTGCATACGGCGTGGGGGAGGACGCTCAAGGACGTCTTCCAGCGCTACAAGGCGCTCCAGGGCTTCGACCAGCGCTACCAGAACGGATTCGACTGCCAGGGGCTGTGGATCGAGGTTGGCGTGGAGAGGCAACTGGGCTTCAACTCGAAGCGCGAGATCGAGGCGTTCGGGCTCGAGGAGTTCGCCAAGCGCTGCCGCGAGGTCGTCGTCAACTCGTCCGAGGAGCTGACCCGCGGCTCGATCCGGCTCGGCCAGTGGATGGACTGGGGCAACGACTACTTCACCTTCAGCGACAAGAACATCGAGTACATCTGGGGTTTCCTCAAGACGGTCGACCAGAAGGGCTGGCTGTACCTCGGCCACCGCGCGACGGCCTGGTGCCCGCGCTGCGGCACCTCGCTCTCGCAGCACGAGCTGACCCAGTCGGGCGTGTACCAGGAGAAGAGCGACCCCTCGCTGTTCGTTCGCTTCCCCCTGCTCGACCGCCCCGGTGAGTCGATCGTGGTCTGGACGACGACGCCATGGACGTTGCCCGCGAACGTCGCCGCCGCCGTGCACCCCGAGGGGGAGTACGGCCTGCGCGACAACGGAGAGTGGGTGCTTGCGGCACGATTCCCGGACGACGCGTTCGTACGGGGCGCTCCTGGATCGGAGCTCGTGGGCCTGCGCTACGAGGGGCCGTTCGACAACCTTGCGCCCGGCGCTGGCGTCGAGCACAGGGTCGTCCCGTGGGACGAGGTCTCGCTCGAGCAGGGCACCGGCATCGTCCACATCGCAACCGGCTGCGGGCCCGAGGACTTCGAGCTCGGCAAATCGCTCGGACTGCCCGTTCTGAGTCCCGTCGACGAGGCCGGGCACTTCTACGACAGCTTCGGCTGGCTTCACGGCCTCTCGACCGTCGAGGCCGGAGACCAGATCGTCGGCGACCTGTCCGAGCGCGGCTTCCTGGTGGGCGCCGGGACACTGCTCCACGACTACGCCCACTGCTGGCGCTGCGACACGCCGATCATCTACCGCCTCTCAGACGACTGGTTCATCGGTGTCGACGACATCCGCCCAAAGCTCCTCGACGAGAACGCCAAGGTCGAGTGGGTGCCCGAGTACATGGGCAAGCGCATGGATGACTGGCTCCGCAACATGAGCGACTGGAACATCTCGCGCCGCCGCTACTACGGGCTGCCGCTGCCGTTCTACCCCTGCTCGTGCGGGCACCTGAACGTGATCGGGTCGAAGGTCGAGCTCGCCGAGCGGGCGGTCGAGGGGCTCGACCAGCTCCAGGAGCTGCGCCGACCTTGGATCGACCGCGTGCCGATCCGCTGCGAGGATTGCGGCGAGCCGGTCATGCGCGTGACCGAGGTCGGCGACGTCTGGCTCGACGCGGGCATCGTCCCGTTCTCGACCCTTGGCTGGCAGAACCCCGAGTGGATCGAGCAGGGCTACGCCACCGGAGCGGCCGCGGGCCTGACGACTGCCGATCTTCCGGACAACGAGTACTGGGAGAAATGGTTCCCGGCCGACTGGGTCAGCGAGATGCGGGAGCAGATCCGGCTCTGGTTCTACTCGCAGTTCTTCATGTCGGTCGTCCTGGTCGGCCGGTCGCCGTACAAGCGTGTTCTCGGCTACGAGAAGATGCTCGACGAGCACGGGCGTGAGATGCACGGCTCGTGGGGGAACATGATCGACGCCGAGGACGCATTCGCCCGGATGGGAGCCGACGTGATGCGCTGGCAGTACTGCGCGCAGCCGCCGGACCGGAACCTGCTCTTCGGCTACGGGCCGGCACACGAGATCGCCCGCAAGCTGCTGACCTTCTGGCACTCGGTCAAGTTCTTCGTCGACTACGCGAACATCGAGGGGTTCGAGCCTGTGCCGGCGGACATCGACGGCCTCGATGCCGCTTTGACACCACTCGACCGATGGCTCGTCGCTCGCACCCACGAGCTCGTGCGCGAGGCGGAGGCCGCCTACGAGGCGACCCTGACGGTCAATGTGACACGAGCCTTCGACGCCTTTGTCGACGACCTCTCGAACTGGTACATCCGCCGCTCGCGCCGTCGGTTCTACGGCAACGATGCCGCCGCGTTTCGCACGCTCTGGTACGCGCTCACTCAGGCGCTGCGGGTGATCGCGCCGGTGATGCCCTTCCTCGCCGACCACCTCTGGTGGAAGCTTGTGCCCGGCCGCGAGACCTCGGTCCACCTTTCGGGCTGGCCCCAGATCGCCGACCCCGACCTTGCCCTGCTCCAGGAGATCGCCGAGGTTCGCTCGGTCGTCGAGCTCGGCCGCCAGGCGCGCTCAACGTCCGGCCTCAAGCTGCGCCAGCCGTTGCGGAGGTTGATCGTCGCGGGCGCGCCGCTCGCGGCAGTTCACGCGGACGAGATCGCCGACGAGCTCCGGCTCAAGACCGTCGAATTCGGCGAGGTCGAGGCCTCGGAGCTGAAGGTGAAGCCGAACCTGCCGGTGCTCGGCCCCAAGCTCGGCAAGGAGCTGCCGCGGATCCGAACGCTGCTCGCAGAAGGATCTTTCACGGAGATCGACGGAGGCCGCTTCCAGGTCGACGGCCACACGCTCGAGCCCGACGACGTGCTCGTCGAGCGGATCGGCCGGGAGGGTTGGGTCGTCGCCACCGACGGCACGATCACCGTCGGGCTCGACTCGACGCTCGACGACGAGCTCCGTCTCGAGGCTCGCGTCAACGACCTGATCCGCTCGGTTCAGGTGATGCGCAAGGAGGCCGGCCTCGAGATCATCGATCGGATCCGCCTCTGGATCGCGGACGAGGATCTGCTCGCGTTCTCTCGCCGGATCGCCGAGGAGACTCTCGCCGTCGGGGTCGAGCTCGGTCCCGAGCTGCGGCTCGAGAAGGCCTGACCCCCGAACGGCTGGGTCTACCCCTGCTGCGAATCGGCGAGCGCGAGCTCGCGGCGCAGCTCGACGGGCAATCGGAACTCGATGTTCTCCTCCAGGAGGCGGTGCTCCTGGATGTCCATGACGCCGCGATCGGCGAACCACGCACACAGCCTCTGGACCAGCTTCTCGGGAGCGGAAGCGCCCGAGGTGATGCCGACGACTGTCATCTCGTCGCTGATCCAAGCCTCGTCGATCTCGGTCTCGTCGTCGATCAGGTAGGACGGCACCCCGCCGGCCAGCGCCGTCTCGACGAGCCGGTTCGAGTTCGACGAGTTGCGCGATCCGATCACGAACAGAAGGTCGATCCGGTCGAGCAGCTCCTTCACCGCCCACTGTCGGTTCGAGGTGGCGTAACAGATGTCCTCGCGCTGGGGCGCACGGATCGTCGGGAACCGGTCGCGAAGCGCCGTGATCACCATCCCCGTCTCGTCGACCGAGAGGGTGGTCTGGGTTACGTAGGCGAGTTTGGCGTCAGCCGGAAGCTCGAGCGCGGCGACCTGCTCCGTCGACTCGACGAGGATGATCGAGTCCGGGATCTCGCCCATCGTGCCGACCACCTCCTCGTGCCCGGCGTGGCCGATGAGGATCACGGTGTACCCGTCGGCTGCGTAGCGCTTCGCCTGCACGTGCACCTTGGTCACGAGCGGGCAGGTGGCATCGATCGTGCGGATGGTGCGGGCCTCTGCGTTCGTGTGCACGCTGGGTGCGACGCCGTGCGCCGAGAGCACCATGGTCTCACCCTGCGGCACCTCGCCTTCGTCGTCGACGAAGATCGCGCCGCGTTCCTCGAGGTCTCGAACGACGTGGAGGTTATGGACGATCTGCTTGCGCACGTAGACCGGCGCCCCGTACAGGTCGAGCGCGCGCTCCACGGTCTCGACCGCCCGCTCTACGCCTGCGCAATAGCCCCGCGGCGAAGCGAGGAGAACTTTCTCGATCATCCAAGGAGAGTCTAGAGAGACAATCAAGGGCTCTAGAAGAAGAGCCGAGAAAGCCCGTCGCTCGGGGGGTCGGCGCGACGGGCTTTCCCGATTGAATGCACTCCGCCTCGGTGTGGAATCACCAGCAGCGGTTCGCATCGCCCAGTGCAACTCAAACGGTAGCCCGATTCGGCCGTCGTGGAAATGGGCCGCACGACCCATCTTTGTAAATCATAAAACTCTTTTTCCAGGGAAAACGCAGGCGGTTGCGCCCTCAACGGGCTGTCTGTGCAAGGACGATCGCAGCGAGAACCACGATCGCACCCGCGAGCTGGATCGTGGCGAGCGTCTCGCCGAGCCAGACCCACGCGACAAGGATCGCGATCACCGGCTCGAGCATCGCGATGATCCCGACGCGCGTCGCCGGCAGATGCCGGAGCGCGCTGACGAGCAGGAAGAACGGCACGATCGTTCCGAGGAGCACCATCGATGTCATCAGGACCCAGACCGGCAGATGCCGGGACGAGAGGTGCCCGAGCAGCGAGACATTCGCGCTGACCTGGTGCCCCGGGAAGCTCCACCACGGCGCGATCAGCGCGAAGAAGACGGCCGCGAAGCCGAAGCCCCAGGCGAGAAGCGGCACTGCGCCGCGAACGCCGACGGCGTGCTCGGCGAGCAGGATGTAGAGCATGTAGGTCGCCGCCGCGGCCACCGCGAACAGGATCCCGGCCGTCGAGACAGTCCCGCCGTGGCGCACGTCCACGATCAGCGCGAGCCCGCAGAGCGCCAGTCCGAGCGCCAGCCAGACCCGGCGCCGCACCGGCTCGTGGAACACATACCGGGCCCACAACGCGACGAGGAGCGGAGCGAGGTACTGGACGAGCAGCGCGATCCCGATCGCGAGCCGGTGGATCGCAAGGAAGTAGAACCACTGTACGAACGCGAGCCCGCACACCCCGAAGACGAGCAGGAACGGCAGTTCCTTCAGCGGCATCTTCAGCCTGCCCGGAGCCGTGACTGCGAGGATCAGCGCGAGCCCGATGAACGCCCCTGTGCACCGCACCTCGGTCAGCCGCAGCGAGGAGACCCCGGAGTCCAGGATCACCTTCGAGACGGACCCGTTGACCGCCCAAAGCGCCGCTGCGGAGACCGCCATCGCGTAGCCGAGCCGGGGCCGACGGTGACTGGCCGGCTCGATGTGGAAGGGCGCCTCGCTCACGGGCGCCAGGGTACGGGGTCGTCGACAGACCCCACATGGAGATCGGGATGGCCGGATTCGAACCGGCGGCCTCCTGCTCCCAAAGCAGGCGCTCTAACCAGGCTGAGCTACATCCCGCAGTGCCTTGACCTCAGGCCGCAGTGTAAGGCGTCCCACCGTCAGAGCGCCCAGTTTCCGCCCTCCAGGATCGTCGTCTCGCTCCCGTCCGCCGAGACTCCGCTGACCGTGATCTCCGGCGAGCCGATCATGAAGTCCGTGTGCACGCTCGAGTGGTTGATGCCACGGCATGGCGTGCCTCGTGGGACATGGTCTCGGCCCTGGGGACAGCACGGAGGATCGCCTCGCCGAGCGCGATGTGCGAGGCGGCGTTCTCGTCGAAGAGCGTGTTGTAGAAGACGAGGCCCGTCTGGCCGACTCGCGACGTGCGGTCGACCAGGGCGATCTCGCCGAGTCGGCCGGCGCCGTCGTCGCTCGAGCAATGCGCCTGGATGATCTCCTCGCCCTCGTCGGCATGGATCTCGACTGCTCGGCCGTTCTCGAAGCGGATCCGGAGCCCGCGGATCACCGCACCCGGCAGCTCGAGCGGGTAGGTCGCGGCCACGGTTCCGTTCACACGCCTCGCATCGGGGGTGGTGAACACCTCCTCGGTCGGCATGTTCGGCACGTGCGCGATCCCGTTGCTCACGTCGGCCGCCCCGAGCCAGGTGGAGTCGGGATGAAGCCCGACGGTCAGATCGGTGCCCGGCCCGCGATAGCGGACGGCGTCGAACCGGCGCTCGTTCAGGCCGTCGGCGCGGCGCGAGAGCCGCTCGATGTGCTCCTGCCATGCCGCGACCGGGTCGGGCTCGTCGAGCCGGACCGCGGCTGCAACGGCCTGCCAGAGACGGTCGACGTCGGGCTCGCCGAACACGCTCGTCGCCCAGCCCTCGTTCGGGAACGCGACGATCGACCAGTTGCACCGGCCGCGCGTGAGCGTCAGGCTCATCTCCGCCAGGGCGCGCATCCGGGTGCGTCCGAGGCGGGCTCCGTCGACGCCGTCGAAGAGCGCCGGGTCAGGGTTACCGGTGATCGAGAGCAGCGCGTCGCCGCTGTCGCCGAGGTCGTCCAGCCGCTGCACCAGCCAAGGCGGCGACCAGTCGAGACTGTCCTCCGGCCCCTCGACCGTCTGGGCGCGCCGGACGTGCTGGTCGCCGTAGTAGACGTCGACGAAGCTCGCACCCGCCAGGTAGCGCCTCCGCGGCGACCGCCCGCGCGAGCGGCGCGTGCTCGAGGAGGCAGTTCACGCAGAGCCGCTGGCCGGGCTGGAGGTTCACTCCGACCCGCACCGCCAGCCGCGCGTAGGCCGCGAGCGTGTCGGTGCGCTCTTCATCGAGCCAGGGTACGCGTCCTCTGTCTACACTCCGACTCATGGGGCGCCTCGGGCTCGCAGTCGTCGGGGTCGGGCTTCTGCTCTTCGTAGCAGGGTGCGGGGGAAAGACGACCTACTCACTCGACCGGTCGAAGACCTGCCTGAATCAGCGCGGCGTCCGCGTCGGCGGCAAGCTCGACTTCGTCGCCGGCACCGCCACCGGCGGTGCCTTCGTCGCGCACCTCGGCGACAACTTCGTCGACAGTCGCGTTCGGCAACACGCTGAAGAACGGCACCGACATCGAGAGCGCCTACACCCGCTTCGCGCTCCCGAACGTCCGTGCCGGCCTCACGGACGTCCTTCGCCGCTACAACAACGCCGTCACGCTCTGGCATCTCCACCCGTCGGACAGCGACCTCGCGCTGATCGTCGGCTGCCTCCGCTGACCTCCGCGGCTACCCTTTGCGCAGCACCCCGCGGGTGTAGCTCAATGGTAGAGCCCTAGCCTTCCAAGCTAGTTATGCGGGTTCGATCCCCGCCACCCGCTTGGTCACGGGGAGCACCTCCGGCTCCCCCGTGAGCCCCCTCTCCGACACTTGCGACGCGGCCGGTGCACGCGACCGGCAGCTGCCGTCGAGCGGCGCTCGAGGTGAGCGGGACCTGGCAGCGCGGTTCGCTCGCCAGGCGCGAGCCGATATCCTGGACCGGCCGATGCCGAGTCCGCCTGCGGGAGAACCGGGCCTGCCCGCGATGGCCCCGGGTGGAGTCGAACCACCGCTCGCAGCTTCGAAGGCTGCCGCTCTGTCCGCTGAGCTACGGGGCCGTAGAGCGAGGGTGGCGGACGGGACTCGAACCCGCGACCACCGGGACCACAACCCGGGGCTCTACCAACTGAGCTACCGCCACCGCGCGCGGACATCGTATCGGCGTGGGCGCACCGGCCTGCGATCGGTGCGCATGGACTGCGGACAGCGGCCCTGTTCGTGGGGAATCCGGCTGGCTGGAGCGATGCGCCCGGGAGGATTCGAACCTCCGACCATCGGCTTAGAAGGCCGCCGCTCTTCCTCTGAGCTACGGGCGCTGGGACGAGCCGGCTCGGATCGCTGTCTCTGCCGTTACGAAAGGGTACCTCTCGTCTCGTCGGCTTCCGGTGGGGGCTTGATGCAGCCGTCCGTCAGGAGCCCCGCGGGCGCTCTGCTCAGGTGATCTTGAAGAGCTGGGCGATCGAGGTGAAGAGCTTGGCGCTGGCGAGTGCGCGCGCGTCGATCTGGAAGGCGAGCGGGTAGAGCTTCTTGCCGTGCGGGATCAGGTAGAGCTCGACGCCGTTTGTGTAGCTGCCGGCGGGGATCGTGCCGATGATGTACTCGGCCTTACCGGAGGGGAGCTTGACGATCATCGGCACGCGGATCTTCGACCCCGTGTTGCCGGCGAGCGCGTTCGCGTACGGTGGCGCCGATCGCGGGCAGATCCTTGTCGGTGAGCGCCTTCTTCGACTTCGCGATCGCGACGGAGACCTCGGTGAGGATGGGCGTGTCCGGGCTCTGGGGCCAGTCGAAGGCCTGGAAGACGTAGCCGCTCAGGCCGGCGCGACCGGCCTGTGAGGAGAGGATCGACGCGCTCGCGTCGGCAAGGTCGAGGGTCGCCTTCTTCTTCTTCTTCGTCTTCTTCTTCTTCTTGAGCGTCGCGATCACCTGCTTGATCTGCGCGCTGCTGCGCGGGACTCGTCTCCCACTTCGTCGGGATCGTGATCGCGTAGCCGCCCTGCTTGTCGACGTAGGTCGTGCTCGGCTGGGTCGCGGCGCCCGCGAACGAGACCAGCGCGACGGTCGTGAAGCCGACGAGAAGCCCTCCTGCCAGAGCTCGTTTCATCAGCTGTTTTCGTATCACACGGCGGCTCGGACAACCTAGGGAATTCGAATCGCTACACGGTCCACTACGCTTCCATCGTCCCGGTCGAGAGGAGGAGTACATGGCAACGGAGGCTGACGCGTCAGGTGAGGGTGCCGACGAGAACGATGCGGTCGCACCCGAGCAGGGGGCCGGCGGATTTCGTACGAGGAAGCCCTCAGAGCTTCGAGTCCGAGGCCGGCGAGCCGGAGGAGTTTCCGCACTTCGTCGAGGTCTGGAACGACTACGACCCGTCGATGCGCTTTACGGCCATCTTCCCGGTCGGCGAGAAGGAAGGCGCCGTCGGCAGCTCGGTCGCGTACTACATCATCGAGCCCGGCAGCCACACCGGTCTGCACTTCGACAACGTCGAGGAGATCGTGTTCGTCGCCGAGGGCGAAGGCGAGGTTTCTCGATCGGGACGAGCGCTCGAGGCCGGAAGTTCGTCGTCTTCCCGCGGGCAGGACCACGACATCTACGCGCGCGGCGCGCTGCTCTCGTTCTTCCCGACCACCGAGATCGTGAGCACCTTCCAGCAGGCCGTTTACCCGCTCGGCGAGACGACGGTCAGCTCGAAGCCGCCGGCGCCGGTCGTCACGGAGCTCGACCCGAACAACCTGCCCGAGAACTTCCCGTTCACGCTCGACGACCTCGGGATGGGGGAGCAGAGCGAGGAGCCGCATGAGCTCAGCATGACCCAGCGCCTGATCGGGATGACCGACCCGAACAAGCCGCCGCAGAACGTCGAGGTGAAGATCTACACTCCGGGCGAGGAGCCGGTGATCGAGATCATCAACCCGGCGCCGAAGCCGCGGGAGGACGAGACGGACTCGGCGGAATAGTCACCGCGCGGGCGTGGCGGAACTGGCAGACGCGCCGGGTTTAGGTCCCGGTGGGCTCAGGCCCTTGGAGGTTCGACTCCTCTCGCCCGCATCGAACGGCCCTGCTCAGGGCAGGAACTCGACGTACTCCGCGACCGGCTTTCGCTCCTTCGCGGGCGGCGAGGTCGCCGGGTCGGCCGAGGTGGATCAGCGCGACGAACTCCTCGTCGTCGGGGAGCCCGACGGCGGCGCGGCCCTCCGGGGTCTCGAAGAGCGCCGGGGTCCGCCAGTACGAGGCGAGGCCTCGGGCGTGCGCGGCGAGCAGGACGATGTAGACGGCGCACGCGGTCGCGAGGACGTCCTCGCGGTTCTGATACTCGTCGCCGGTCAGCTGTCGCGCTCGCGACGACGAGCGTCGGCGCGCGGCCGAGCTTCGAGGCCTCGTTCGGCCGCTCCGGCGGCGACGAGCCGGTCGAACGTCTCCGGCCCGAGCACGCGGAAGCGCCACGGCTCGGTCAGGTGGTGGTTCGGGGCCAAGCGCGCGAGCTCGAGCAGCTCCTCGATCGTCTCGCGGATCGACCGGCTCGGGCTCGAAGGCCTTGTGTGTCCGCCGTGTCCGGATCGCTGCCTCGAGTTCCATCGGCGTCAACGCTAGCGTCCACGAGCGCTTGACCGCGAGCGGCAGGCCACTGCGCTCTGATTCAATGGCTCGCCTATGGAGGCCCAGCTCGAGCAGCTCGACGGCGATCGCGTCCGCCTCACGGTCGAGGTCCCGGCGGGCGAGGTGCAGCACGCGGTCGAGCACGCGACGCACGATCTCGCCGACCGGGTCAAGGTTCCCGGCTTCCGCGCGGGCAAGGTCCCGCAGCAGGTGCTCGCTCTCGCGGATCGGCAAGCAGCGCCTCTACTCCGAGGCGGTCGAGTCGCACATCTCGAGCTGGTTCTGGAGCGCCGCGCGGACGAACCGCGTGCGGCCGACCGAGCAGCCCGACTACAACTACGACCTGCCGACGGCCGACGACGAGGCTGGCAGTTCACGGCCGAGTTCGCCGTTCAGCCGGCTGTCGAGCCGGCCGACTGGACGAAGCTCGAGGTGCCGAAGCTCGAGGTCGAGGTCACCGACGAGGTCGTCGACCAGCAGCTCGCAGCGCTGCAGGAGATCGACGCCTCGCTGTCGCCGGTCGACGGGCGCCCGGCACGCTACGGCGACGTCGCCGTCGTCGACATCGTGTCCGACTCGGGCCCGGGCCAGCGCGACTACGTCGTCGAGCTCGGGACGGAGCGCCTGGTCGAGGAGATCGAGAAGGGGATTCGCGATCTCGTCCCGGGCGAACCCAGGAGGTCGGCTGGCATGGCGGCGACGGGACGCCGCGCTCCGCGACGGTCACGCTCAAGGAGCTGTACGAGAAGGTGCTGCCGCCGCTCGACGACGAGCTTCGCGCACAACGCGTCCGAGTTCGACACGCTCGAGGAGCTGCGCGCCGACATCGTCGAGCAGATCCGCACGCTGCTCGAGCAGGAGGTGGAGAACCGCTTCCGCGCCGATGCGGTCGACGAGCTGATCAAGGCCACCGACGTCAGGCCGGCGAGTCTCGTCGTCGAGATGCGGACGCGCGACCTGATCAACGCGTTCGTCCGCCAGCTCGACGCCAGCGGCATCGATCCGGCGGCGTACCTCCGGGCGGCCGGGATCAGCGGCGCCGAGCTCGAGCAGCGGCTCCGCGCGGAGGCCGCGCAGTCGATCGGCCGCGAGCTCGTGCTCGAGGGCGTCGCGACAAGCTCGGGATCGAGGTCTCCGACGACGAGATCCGCGCCGACCTGCGGGACGAGGGCGAGAGCGACGAGGACATCGACGAGTTCATGGCGGCGGGCGGCGCCGACCGCGTCCGGCCCGACCTCCGGCTGCAGGCGGGCGGTCGACCGGATCGCCGCCGAGGTGACGCCGATCTCGCAGGAGCTGGCGAGCGCGCGCGAGAGCATCTGGACGCCCGGCAAGGAAGAGGGCGCCGCGACAGAGAAGAAATTGTGGACCCCCGGCAGCTAGGATCGACAGAAGGAGAAGAAGCGATGAGCCCGTTGATCCCGATGGTCGTCGAACAGACCTCGCGCGGCGAGCGCGCCTTCGACATCTACTCGCGCCTGCTCGCCGAGCGCATCGTCTTCCTCGGAACGCCCGTGGACGACCAGATCGCGAACCTCGTGATCGCCCAGCTGCTGCATCTCGAGTCGGACGATCCCGACAAGGACATCTTCCTGTACATCAACTCGCCGGGCGGCTCGGTGTACGCCGGCCTCGCGATCTACGACACGATGCAGTTCATCAAGCCGGACGTGCAGACGATCTGCGTCGGGCATCGCGATGAGCATGGGCTCGCTGCTTCTCGCCGGCGGCGCGAAAGGAAAGCGGATGGCGCTGCCGAACTCGCGAATCCTGATCCATCAGGTGTCCGGAGGGTTCCAGGGGCAGGGCACCGACATCGAGATCCAGGCGAGGGAGGTGATCGGCCTCAAGCGTCGCCTGGAGGAGATCTACTCCGAGCACACCGGCAAGAGCATCGAAAAGGTGTCCCACGACATGGAACGAGACTTCTTCATGAGCCCGCAGGAAGCGACGGAGTACGGCATCATCGACAGCGTGATCACGCACCGCGACGTGGCTTCACGCTCGGAGGCAGCGGCCTAGCGGCCTTCGGGCCGCGGCTGGGAGCGAGATGGCACGTCCGAGTGACGGCAACGAGCAGCTCCTCTGCAGCTTCTGCGGCAAGTCGCAGCGGCAGGTCAAGAAGCTGATCGCCGGCCCCGGCGTCTACATCTGCGACGAGTGCATCGATCTCTGCAACGAGATCATCGACGAGGAGCTCACTACTCCGTCGGCGCTCGACCTCGACAACCTGCCGCGCCCGAAGGAGATCTACAGCCAGCTGAACGAGTACGTCGTCTCCCAGGAGGAGGCGAAGCGGACGCTGTCGGTGGCGGTCTACAACCACTACAAGCGCGTCCAGATGGGCACCGAGGAAGGCGACGTCGAGCTGCAGAAGTCGAACATCCTGCTGCTCGGCCCGACCGGTTGCGGCAAGACCCATCTCGCGCAGACGCTCGCGCGGATCCTGAACGTCCCGTTCGCGATCGCCGACGCGACCGCGCTGACCGAGGCCGGCTACGTCGGCGAGGACGTCGAGAACATCCTGCTGAAGCTGATCCAGGCGGCCGACTTCGACATCAAGAAGGCCGAGACCGGGATCATCTACATCGACGAGGTCGACAAGATCGCGCGCAAGGCGGACAACCCGTCGATCACGCGCGACGTCTCGGGCGAGGGTGTTCAGCAGGCGCTGCTGAAGATCCTCGAGGGCACGGTCGCCTCGGTGCCGCCGCAGGGTGGCCGCAAGCACCCGCACCAGGAGTTCCTCTCGATCGACACGACGAACGTGCTCTTCATCTGCGGCGGAGCGTTCGCCGGCCTCGACAAGATCATCGCCAAGCGCGTCGGCAAGAACGCGATCGGCTTCGGCCGCGAGATCTCGTCGAAGCGCGACGCCGACAGCGCCGAGCTGCTCGCGCAGGTGATGCCCGAGGACCTGCTGAACTTCGGGCTGATCCCCGAGTTCATCGGCCGGCTGCCGGTGCTCTCGGCGGTGCACCAGCTGAAGCGCGAGGATCTCGTCCAGATCCTGACCGAGCCGAAGAACGCGCTCGTCCGGCAGTACCAGCGGTTCTTCAACTACGACCACATCGACCTCCACTTCACCGAGGACGCGCTGTGGTCGATCGCCGACAAGGCGCTGACCCGCGAGACCGGCGCCCGCGGCCTCCGGTCGATCATCGAGAACGCGCTTCTCGACGTGATGTTCGAGCTGCCGTCGCGCAAGGACGTGACCAAGTGCGTGATCACGAAGGAGACGATCGACAAGGGCCTCAAGCCGACGCTCGTCACCTCCGCGGGGGCGGCGCCTCGACGAGGCCGAGCTCGCCGAAGAGTCGGCGTAGCCTCACCATCCTCGAGCGGTTTCCCGGGCCGGCGCCCGGCGATCGCTGCGTCAGGCTTCTTCCAGAGGCCGACACTCACCTCGAAGCCGCCAACCTTCGGCCTGTTTCCGGGTGACCAGGCTCGGTCGACAAGCCGCCGCAAGAGCTCGGCCATCGAGAGGCCGGTCCGGTTTGCCTCGCGGTTCAGCGCGTCGTACTGGCGGTCGGTGATCGAGATCTGAAGGCGCCGGGTCACGTGATGTAGATGTACCTCTACATCACCCCTCGTGTGTGCCAACTTTGTGCCAGTTTCGAGGCCTCATCTGCCACTCGCCCGGCTCACCCGCGAGTCGGCGTGCCGAGACATCTAGGCTGGCAGTCCCCTGATGGACACGCGTTACGACCCCCACGGCGTCGAGCCACGCTGGCAGCAGACCTGGGAGGCCGAGGGCCTCTATCGAGCGGGCGCCGGGGCGCGCCTCGACGCCTCCTACGTCATCTGCGTTCCGCCGCCGAACGTCACCGGTGAGCTGCACATGGGTCACGCGCTCAACGGCTCGATGCAGGACTGCCTGATCCGGTGGCACCGCATGCGTGGCTTCGACACCCTCTGGCAGCCGGGCTACGACCACGCCGGCATCTCGACCCAGAACGTCGTCGAGAAGCAGTTGATCGCCGAGGGCACCTCGCGGCAGGCGATCGGGCGCGACGCCTTCCTCGAGCGCACCTGGGCGTGGCTCGAGACCACCGGCAAGACGATCATGGGCCAGTTCCGGCAACTCGGCTGCTCCCTGGACTACTCGCGCGAGCGCTTCACGATGGACGACGGATACGTCGAGTCCGTGATGACGTACTTCGTCTGCCTCTGGGACGCCGGGTGGATCTACCGCGCGAACCGGATCGTCAACTGGTGCCCTTACCACCAGACTGCGCTATCTGATCTCGAGGTCGAGCACGTCGAAATGGACGATGCCCTGACCTACGCCCGATACCCGTTCGCCGACGGCTCGGGGTCGATCACGATCGCGACCGTGCGGCCCGCGACGATCCTCGCCGATGTCGCCGTCGCCGTAAATGCTGACGACCCACGGTACGCAGACGCGATCGGGAAGGAGGTCATCGTCCCGGTTGTCGGCCGCCGTGTCCCCGTGATCGCCGACGCCCGGGTCGAGCCGGAGTTCGGCTCGGGGGCCCTCAAGATCACACCTGGCCACGATCCGGTTGATTTCGACATCGGCCGCGATCACGGTCTGGAGACACTCACCGTTGTCGGGCCCGACGGCGCGATGATCGCCGATGGGTTCGAGGGGCTGAGCCAGAAGCAGGCCGACGAGCGTGTCGTCGACTGGCTCAAGGAGCACGACCAGCTCGAGAAGCGCGAGAGCTACCGCCACTCGGTCGGCACCTGCGAGCGCTGCCATTCACGCATCGAGCCGCTCGTCTCGCCGCAATGGTGGTGTCGGATGGACGAGCTTGCGCGCCCCGCCATCGAGGCGCTCGAGGCGAGGCGTGTCCGGTTCCATCCGCCGAGCCAGCATCGATTCGCGATCGAGTCGCTCGAGAACGCTCCGGACTGGTGTGTCTCCCGGCAGCTCTGGTGGGGACATCAGATCCCGATCTGGACGTGCCCCGACGGGCACTTGACGTGCGCCTGGCCGCCGCCCGAGGCCTGCGACGAATGCCGCTCCGGGGAGCTCGTTCGCGAAACTGACGTCCTCGACACGTGGTTCTCCTCTGCGCTCTGGCCGTTGGCCACCCTCGGCTGGCCCGAGCAGACGCCGGAGCTCGACCGCTACTACCCGGGCAACGTCAACGTCACGGCGCGCGAGATCATCCGCCTCTGGGAGAACCGGATGATCTTCTCCGGCCTCTTCCTGCGCGGTGAGATCCCGTTCACGGACGTGATCATCAACTCGACCGTGCTCGCCGTCGACGGACGGCGGATGTCGAAAAGCCTCGGCACCGGCATCGACCCGCTCGAGGCAGTTGCAAAGCATGGCGCCGACGCGACGCGTTACGGCCTGCTCAAGATCACCTCCACCCAGGACGTCCGGTTCAGCTGGGGCGCGATCGAGGAGGGCGCGAAGCTCGCGAACAAGCTCTGGAACGTCGCCAGGCTGATCCTGCAGAAAGCCGACGGAGCCGAGCCCATGCTCGCCGCGACGACCCTCGAAGAGGTCTGGATCGCAGGGCGGATCGAGGAGACCCGCGGAGAGCTCGAGGAGCTGCTGCCGAAGTTCGACTTCTCCCATGCCGTCGATGCGCTCTACCACCTGACGTTCGACGACTTCTGCGACTGGTACGCGGAGGCGATCAAGCCGCGGCTCTACGCCGACGACCCGGCCGCGATCGGGACGGCGCTCGCTGCGCTCGAACGACTGCTCGCGCTACTTCACCCCGTGCTCCCGCACGTCACAGAAGAGATCTGGTCTCAGTTTCATTCGAGCCGACTGATCCTCGGCCCGTGGCCCGCGACCGGCACGGTCGACATCGACGCCGGTGCGGCGATGACGCGTGTCCAGAGCGCCGCGGTCACCTTCCGGCGCAGCGGCGCGCTCGTCGACCTCGAGGGGGAGGAGAAGCGAATTTTCGACGCCGTCGTGAAGCCGGAGCGGCATGCGATCGACTCCGGGGATGCCGTCGACGCCGAGCGTGAGCGGCTGCGCAAGGAGATCGCACGCTGCCAAGCGCAGCTTTCGAACGAGCGTTTCGTCCAGAACGCGCCGGCCGATGTCGTCGCGGGCGAGCGGGAGAAGCTCGAGCGCTACCAGGCGGAGCTCGACGCACTCGGTGGCTGACACGGCCTGGCTCGAGGGGCTCACGCCCTGGCCTGCGGAGTTCGGCCTCGAGCGAATGCGTGCTCTGCTCGCCGACCTCGGCGATCCCCAGCGCGACTTCCGTGCGATCCATGTCGTCGGCACGAACGGCAAGACGTCGACGACGCTGATGACGGCCGCGCTGCTGCACGCCGAAGGTCTGCGGGTGGGGGCCTACACCTCGCCCCACGTGCGTGGCTGGTCTGAGCGGATCCAGGTTGACGGCTCCGACGCCGACCTCGATGTCGCTCTCGCGCGGGTCCGGCCGTACGCGGATGGCGCCACACAGTTCGAGGTATTGACCGCCGCCGCGCTCGCCGAGTTCGCTGCGGTCAACGTCGACGTGGCGGTCATCGAGGCAGGGCTCGGCGGGCGGCACGACGCGACCAACGTGCTTGACGCGGGGAGCGTCGTCCTCACCAACGTCTCGCTCGAGCACACGGACGTCCTTGGCGATACGCGTGACGCGATCGCGGCCGAGAAGCTCGCCGTGATCTCGCCGGGAGCGACTGCCATCCTGGGCGAGCCCGAGTGGGAGGCGGCGGCCCGCGCGCTCGGCGCCGGGCGCGTCGAGGTCATGAGCGCATCCAATCTCGCGCTGGCGGTCGCCGCTGCCGAAGCCTTTCTCGGCCGGCCGGTCGACCCCACCGCGGCCGACCGCATGCGTGTTCCCGGCCGCCTCGAGCATCGCTCCGAGCAGCCACTGGAGATCTGGGACGGCGCGCACAACCTCGCAGGCATCGGCTACCTTCTGCCGCGGCTTCCCGACCGGAAATACACGATCGTCGCCTCGATCCTGGTGGACAAACAGGCCGAAGAGATGCTGCGCGCGCTCACGCCGCTTGGCGAGACACTGATCGCGACGGGCTCGCCCAGCTCACGCGCGATCCAGGCCGAAGACCTGGCTCGGCTTGCGGAGTCGCACTTCGCACGGGTCGAGGCGGTACCCGACCCGAAGACGGCGCTCGACCTGGCGCGCGCTGTAGCCGGGCCCGGTGGTGCCGTTCTTGTGACAGGATCGCTCTACTTGCTCTCCGCGCTATCGCTCGATGGCTAGAACCCGTACAGTTTCCGGGGCCCGTGGCCGCCCGAGCGTTTTCATCTTCGCCGCCGTCCTGCTCACGCTCTACGTTGGGCTTGCGTTTGCTGCCGGTTGGCTAATAGGAAGGTTCTTGCTGTGAGTGGGAGCATCTTCACTGGAGTCCACAATTTCTTTCATTCGGGGACCTGGGATGCCGTCCAGGTCGTCGGCGTCGCCGTCGTCGTGCTCTTCTGGCTCGCAACGATCGCCTGGGTTAGGAAGGATGCGCGACGGCGGATCGAGAGCCCGTGGCTCGTAGCCCTCGCGACGCTCATCGGCGCGATTCCGCCGTTTCTCGGCCCCCTGATCTACATGCTCTTCCGTCCACCTGAGTATCTCGAGGACGTCCGCGAACGCGATCTCGAGATCAAGGCGATCGAGAGCCGGCTCGGCGGGCCCGAGGTTCGCTGCAAGGTTTGCGGCTGTGAGGTCGAGCCCGATTTTCTCGTCTGCCCTGTCTGCACGACGAAACTCCGGTCGGCGTGCTCCGAGTGCAACCGCCCGCTCGAGCCGGCCTGGCAGGTCTGCCCATATTGCGAGACGCCGGTGCCGGTCACAGACCCGGTGGCGCGTCAGCGGGCGCCACGCCGGACCGGCAGCCGCACCCCGAGTTCTGGGTAAGCTCCGCGGCCTGATGGCCGTCGAGCGCACTCTCATCCTCGCCAAGCCCGACGCCGTCGAGCGGAATCTCGCCGGTGAGATCCTCGCGCGCTTCGAGCGCCGCGGTCTGAAGCTGCGCGCCGCGCGCCTCGTCGTCGCGTCGCGCGAGCTCGGCGCAGCGCATTACGCGGAGCACAGTGAGAAGCCGTTCTACGGCGAGCTCGTCGACTTCATCACCTCGGGCCCGACGCTGGCCTTCGTGCTCGAAGGCGAAGGGGCAATCGGTACCGCACGAAAGACGATCGGCGCGACCAATCCGGCTGAGGCCGACCCCGGCTCCCTCCGGGGCGAGTTCGGGCTCGCGATGCCGAACAACCTCGTGCACGGCTCCGACTCGCCCGAGTCGGCCGAGCGCGAGATCGGCCTCTGGTTCGCCGATGGGCTGGTCTGACGACACGACGCGAAACCGCGAGTCCCGGACCCCGGCGAATACCGAATACACAGGCCCGAATGCGCTCGAGGTCGCGCGCAAGCGATGATCGTCCTCGCCTCGACCTCGCCGCAGCGCCGTGCGATCCTCACGCAGCTCGGGATCCCGTTCGAGGTCGTCGCGCCCGACTATGTCGAGCAGCCGGGCGGCGATCCGGTCGAGCACGCTGTCGGTAAGGCGCGTTCGGTCGGAGGTGGCGACAGGCCGGTGCTCGGTGTTGACACCGTGGTCGTCTGCAACGACGAGCAGCTCGGGAAGCCGTCCGACGCGTCAGACGCGCGTCGGATGCTCTCGCTGCTCTCGGGCGCGACCCACGAGGTCGTTTCGGGCTTGTGCCTCCGTGGGCCGGGCTGGGAGGAGACGGGGCAGGCCACGACTCGCGTCGTCTTTCGGAGGCTCTCCGACGGAGATCTCGACCGCTACCTCGGGAGCGGAGAGTGGGAGGGACGCGCCGGCGGCTACGCGATCCAGGGGCTCGGCGCCTCGCTGGTCGGGCGCATCGAGGGCGACTATCTGAACGTGGTCGGACTTCCCGGTGCGCTACTAGTCGGCGTGCTTGCAACCCGCTTTCCCGGCGCCTACGGATTCGGCTGAGAGGCTCTACAGCGCAAGCACGGCCACTCCGGCGAAGACGAGGATCGACCCTGCAAGGCGCCCGCGGGACACGTGCTCGGAGAGAACGCGACCAGCGAGGATGGTCGCGATCACGATCGATGTCGAACGCACCGCAAGCACCGGCGCAGCAGCGCCACGCCGCAGGGCGAGCAAGCCCAGCAGGAACGAGCCGAGGTTGGCGACCGCGGCGAGGGCGGTGGTCAGGCCGATCTCCTGCCGCACCGCCGCGATCCCGACGATCGGTGGGTAAAGAAGGGCAGGGCCGGCGAGGACGAGGACGAAATAGGTGAGCGCGCCGGCGTGCTGAATCCCGACACGGTCGACGAGCGTGTACGCGGCGATCGACGCCGAGATGGTCGTGACCGCGAGCATCGCGCGGGCATCGGCACTTCCTTCCGGCCCACGCACGAGCACGACGCCGCCCGCGATGATCAGCACGCCCACGATCTCGGAAACCGACACGGCATGGCCGAGCACGGCGATTGTCGCCGCCAGGGCGAGTACCGGCGCCACTCCACGAGTGATCGGGTAGACGAACGACAGATCGCCGACCCGGTAGGCGTATGCGAGTGCGATCACATACACCGTCTCGAGCGCTCCGGAGGCGAGCGCGTAGGGCCAGACCGACGGCTCTGCGCTCCACCACACGATTGCCAGGGGCGTCGCGAACGCGACCGAGAGCACGAAGGTGGCGGCCGCGGCCGCCTGGATGTCGTTTCTGCCCGCGAGCAGGAGATTCCAGGCCGCGTGGAGCGCAGCAGATCCGAGCGCGAGAGCAAGCGCGGGTAGAGTGAGTCGCGGGTCGACGGTGGGCATCTTCAACTACTTCACAGGTTTTGGCGGCCGGGATATGGCCGTCGACCTCGGCACGGCGAACACGCTGGTCTACGTTCGCGGGCGCGGAATCGTGCTCAGCGAGCCGTCCGTGGTCGCGATCGATCAGTCGACCGGCGACGTCCACGCGGTCGGACTCGAGGCGAAGCGGATGCTCGGGCGGACGCCCGGGACGATCAGCGCGATTCGTCCGCTGAAGGACGGCGTGATCGCCGATTTCGACGTTACCGAGCAGATGCTCAGGCACTTCATCCAGAAGGTGCACCAGCACCGCTTTGCCCACCCCCGCGTTGTCGTCTGCGTGCCCTCGGGCGTCACCGGGGTGGAGAAGCGCGCGGTCGAGGAGGCGACGCTCAACGCCGGGGCGCGCCAGGCCTACCTGATCGAGGAACCGATGGCTGCCGCAATCGGCGCCGGGCTTCCCGTTGCCGAGCCGACCGGGAACATGATCGTCGACATCGGCGGCGGCACGACGGAGGTTGCGGTGATCTCGCTCGGCGGGATCGTTGTCTCCCAGTCGCTGCGAGTCGGCGGCGACGAGATGGACGAGGCGATCATCAATCACATCAAGCGCGAGTACAAGCTGCTGATCGGGCAGCAGACCGCCGAGGAGATCAAGCTCGAGGTCGGTTCGGCGCATCCGCTCAAGGAGGAGGTGCAGGCTGAGGTGCGGGGGCGCGACATGCTGACCGGGCTCCCGAAGACCGTGATCCTCTCGAGCGACGAGGTCCGGCACGCCCTCGAGGAGCCGATCTCCCAGATCATCGACGCGATCCGTTCGACGCTCGACAAGACCCCGCCCGAGCTTGCCGCCGACATCATGGATCGCGGGATCGTCCTCGCCGGCGGGGGCGCGCTCCTGCAGGGGCTCGACCAGCGGCTCCGCGCGGAGACGCATATGCCGACTCATCTGGCCGAGTCGCCCCTCACCTGTGTTGCGGTCGGCTCCGGTCGCAGTCTCGAGGAGTTCGAGGCGATGCGCAACAGCGCCAAGGCGCGCGCCCGCTCCCGGTCGCGCAACGGCCGCAGCCGCTACTAGCTCGGCAGCGCAACCCCTGACCGAAAGCCGCGCCCGTCCTGGGCCGGCTGTGGATGAATCGGCACAAAACCGGCACAGAACAGCGGACGAGCGGCCCGTAGAATTGGTATTAGAGGTGGCGGGTAGCCTGCCCCACCCCGGGTGGGGGTTTCCTTTAAAGGAGCGCCATCGCCCGAAGCCCGCCGGTGCGACTTCGGCAGTTCTTAGCCTTAGCTGAACCGTCGCAACGGGCGGCCTCGCTAGACTTGTCGGGCTCGTGCCTCGCAACCGGAACGCCCGCGTTGCGGTCCTGGGCTCTTCGGTCCAGCGCGCCGCTGCCTCCGGCCCCTCATCCTCGACCCGGTCGAGCCCCACGAGGCGCCGGCTCGTCGTCGTCGGGCTGGTCTTGCTGTCCCTTACGTTGCTCACGGTCTCGTTCCGCTCGACCGCGCTCGATCCGGCGGAGAGCTTCGCGGCGTCGGTGCTTCGGCCGTTCGAGATCGCCGCAAACCGGGTGGCGCGGCCGTTCCGCGATGCGGCGAACTGGACGCACGGGATCTTCAACGCGAAGTCCGAGAACGAGAAGCTGAGGAAGCGGAACGCCGCATTGCAGCGGGAGGTCGCGACGCTCGAGGGGGCCAGGCAGGAGAACGTGCTCCTGCAGAAGGAGCTCCATTTCGCCCAGGGACCCCGCTTCCCGAAGGATTACGACGAGGTCGGCGCCCGCGTGCTCACGAGCCCATCGACGCTCGCTCAGAGCGTCACCATCTCCGCCGGCAGCGACCAGGGGATCGCAAAGGAGGACGTGGTGATTACCAACCAGGGCCTGGTCGGAACCGTCACGAAGGTGCTCGGGAACGAGTCACAGGTGATGCTGATCACCGATCAGGAGAGCAATGTGCGCGCGGTCGACGCGAAGAGCCTTCCGGCAGTCGGGATCCTCGATCACGGCAGCGGGGCGACCTCGCTCGTCCTCGACGGGGTCGGCAAGGACAAGAGCGTCGCGGTCGGCGACCTCGTGATCACGGCGGGCTCCGAGTCCGGCAGCAAGCTCGCATCGCTCTTCCCGCGCGGGATCCCCGTCGGTTTCATTTCGAGCGTGAGCCAGGCCGATACCGAGGTCTACAAACAGATCGAGGTGCAGCCGCTCGTAGACCTCTCCTCGCTCGAGTCCGTTCTCGTGCTGGTTCCGAAGGGGCGGACGAAGTAGTGAGCTCCGCGCTCGACGTCCTCAAGGCGATCGCATTCCTGTTCGTGGCGGTGCTGATCGAGGTCTCGATGATCGGCGCCTACGCACCGCTCGGTGGGACGGCCGATCTCGTGCTCGTCGTGCTGATCTCGATCGCGCTCCTTCGCGGCTCGGTCTTCGGTGCCTTCGCCGGCTTCGGCGCCGGGCTGCTGATCGACACCGCGAACCTCACCACGCTCGGGTTCACTTCGCTGCTGCTCACGCTGGCGGGTTTCTGGACCGGCCGCTACGGCGAGACGACCGCCCGCGACCGCTTCCATGCGCCCTTTCTCGCGGTTGCGGTCATCACAGTGCTCTACGCATTCGGCACCCTGGCGCTCAACGCCGTGCTCGGGGAGCCGGCCCCGGCCGGCGCGTACCTGTCAGGGCTCCCGGCGACCGTCCTCCTGAACCTGCTCCTGACCTGGCCCGTGTACAGCCTGATGCGAAAGGTGTTTCCGCCGGTTGACGTATTCGACCGCGTGCACGACGTGAGGCTCCTTGGGTAGCGTCCCAAGACCCCGCCGCTTCCTGCCCGCCGATCCCCGGGTCGAGGAGCCCTATCGCCTGACCCCGCAGCTCGCGCTTCGCGTCGCAATCCTCGGCTTCGTCGCCCTCGCAGTCTTCGCCGTGCTGTTCCTGCGGCTCTGGGCGCTCCAGGTGCTCGCCGGAACGAAGTACAGCGCCCAGGCGAGCCAGAACCGCGTACGCACGATCCAGGTCGACGCCCAACGTGGGAACATCGTCGACGCGCATGGTCATCCGCTCGTCACGAGCGTGATCGGGACGAGCCTGGAGGTCTGGCCTGCTGACCTGCCGAAGAGCCGCAAGGTGCGGATGCACGAGCTCGCGCAGCTCTCGATGGTGGCGGACATCCCGGTCAAGGAGATCCTCGCGAAGATCAAGCCGCACGCCGACGACCCGCTGACCCCGGTCGTGCTGCGTCGCGGCGTCCACCAAGATCAGCAGTACTACCTCAAGGAACACGCGATCGAGTTCCCCGGCGTTCAGCTCGCCGACACGTACCTGCGCAGCTACCCGTACCGGTCGCTGCTCGCGCAGGCGCTCGGATACGTGGGCCCGATCAGCGCTGGCGAGCTCAAGTCGGCGGAGAAGGACGGCTACCAGTCCCAAGACGTCATGGGGCAGGCCGGAATCGAGCAGACGTACGACCGGTACCTGCGAGGCAAGGACGGATCCGACTCGCTGACCGTCGACTCGCTCGGCCGCCCGACAAGCCCGATCCAGAGCCGGGTGCTTCCGCAGCCCGGAAACACGCTCCGGCTGACGATCGACATGCGACTCCAGCGCGCCGCAGAGAAGGCGCTCCACGACGCGATCGCAACCGCCCGGACCTCCGGCGAAACCTACGCCGACGGTGGCGCGATCGTCGCCCTCGACCCGCACACCGGAGCCGTGCTCGCGCTCGCCTCGAACCCGACCTACCAGCCGTCCGTGTACGTCAGCCGCGACCCTGCCAAGCTGGCGCCGCTCCAGAACGAGAAGGTCGCGGCAGCCGACAACTACCCCGGCCTCGACCGCGCAATCGACGGTTTCTATCCGCCCGGCTCGGTCTGGAAGCCCGTCACCGCGCTGGCAGCGATGGAGGAGAACATCCTCACCCCGACCGAGTCGCTCCTCTGCTCGCCGGTGTTCGACTACTACCAGCAGCCGTTCAAGAACTGGGATCCGTACGTCAACCAGCCGATGGAGTTGACCCAGGCGCTCGCCCAGTCGTGCGATACGTACTTCTACCGAGTCGGCGCCCTCTTCTACGGCCTGCCCGCGAGCCGCGGGACGACCCTCCAGAACTGGGCCTACCGCTTCGGCTTCGGCGCCCCGACCGGCATCGACGTCGGCCCCGAGAACGCCGGGCTCGTCCCGACGCCCGAATGGCGCTGCAAGGCCTTCGGCGGCCCTCCGTGCTCCGGATACGTCGACCGCGTCTGGAAGCCGGGGTACGAGGTGCAGCTCGCGATCGGCCAGGGTGACCTCGAGGTCACACCCATCCAGATGGCGCGCTTCTACGCGATGATCGCGAACGGCGGCGAGATGGTCACACCGCACCTGGCAAAGGACGTCGAGCAGTCCTCCGGCGACCCGAAGACGACACAGGTGCTGCGCGAGCTCTCCACGCAGCAGGCAACGCCGACCGGCGTCGATCCGACCTACCTGCGCGCGGTACAGGAGGGCCTGTACGCGGGAGCGCACTCGATCTACGGAACGTCTTACGGCGTCTTCGGGCAGTTCCCGGTTCCGATCGCCGGCAAGACGGGAACGGCGGAGAAGGAGGTGACGCTCCCCGGCTACCCGAACCCGGTCAAGCTGAACCAGTCCTGGTGGTGCGGCTACGGCCCGTTCGACAATCCCTCGATCGTCGTCTGCGCCGTGATCGAGAACGGCGGCCACGGCGGCACCGCGGCGGCGCCGGCGGCGCTCAAGCTCTTCGAGGCGTACTTCAAGCGGACGGGCGTCACGACGACGCATCTCACGGACTGATGGCAATCGAAGCAGTAGATCCTCGCGCACGCGGACTCCGTTCCAGCACCCGAGACCAGGCGTACGGCCCGCTCGGGATCGTGGCGCGGCTCGACTGGGTGCTGCTCACCGCGACGCTCGCCGCAGTCGCTTTCGGCGTCTGGGCGATCGGCGGGATCACACGCCACGACCCCGGCGGGAGCGCGACCAGCCGGCAGCTGCTCTATGCCGCGGCCGGCGGCATCGTGCTCGTGGCCGCGACACTCATCGACCCGGCGCTGTACCGGCGGTTCTGGCGCGCGCTCTACATCGGGCTCTGCGGGGTGATGGGCTTCGTGCTCGTGTTCGGCGCGGCTACCCGCGGCTCGAAGCGGTGGATCGACATCGGCTTCTTCACCTTCCAGCCGTCCGAGTTCGGGAAGGTGCTGATCGCCCTCATTCTCGCCGCATTTCTCGCCGACAACGCGAAGCAGGTCACCCGCCTATCTGTGCCGCTGAAGGCGATCGCCCTGGCCGGCCTACCGGTCCTGCTCGTCTTCATGCAGCCGGATGCCGGGACCGCGCTCGTCTACACCGCCGTCCTGGCCGCAGTCCTCTTCGTGTCGGGCGCGCGCTGGCTTCACCTGGCATTGATCGGGGCGATCGGCCTCTGCTCGGTGCTCGCCGTCCTCTGGTGGCTGCCCGCGGCCGGTGTCAACGTGCTCAAGCCCTACCAGACCGCCCGTCTCACCAACACGAACTCCTACAACCTGAAGGAGTCGAAGATCGCGGTCGGCTCGGGCGGTGTCCGTGGTCGGGGGGTCGCCGGCGCGACACAGACCGCGCTCGACTATCTCCCCGCCCACGCGACCGACTTCGCGTTCGCGTCACTCGCCGAGCAGCGCGGCTTCCTCGGCGCCACGACCCTGCTCCTCCTGTACCTGCTCGTCGTCTGGCGGGGCCTCAAGATCGTGACCATGTCGTCCGACCTCTTCGGCGCGATCACGGCGGCCGGGATCGTCTTCGCGTTTCTGTTTCAGGTATTTGTGAACGTCGGCATGACGATGGGTATCGCTCCGATCACCGGCATCCCGCTACCGTTCGTCTCGGTGGGCGGCTCGTCGATGATCTCGAATCTGGCCGGCGTCGGCGTCCTGCTCGCGATCCACGCCCGGAGCGGGCGGAGGTACGCATGAACAGAGCCATCGCACTGGCCGCGATGCGGGCTGTCAAGGAAGCCAAGCGCAGCTCGGCCGAGCAGCGCGTGATCGCGCTCGGCGGCGCCCGCGAGCTCGTTCCACTGCTCGCGAAGAAGCTCCGCGAGGGCGGCGACGCGACCGCGGTCAGCGAGGCGTTCAGGCCGGACGCCGCCGCCTTCGTCTGGATCGGAAAGTCGGACGAGCACGTGCTGCGCACCGCGTCGCTTGCGCGAATCCCGATCGTCGGTGTCACCGAGGGCGAGCGGCTGCCGTACGTGCTCGACACGAACACGGTCGAGATCAGCGCCGGCCGTAGTCTTCCGGTCGAAGAGATTGCCACCGCCCTCGCCGGCGTGCTCGGGACTGCGGGCACCGGCCTGGCCGCGCGGCTTCCCGTGTTGCGGAGCGCGGTCGTCGACGGGCTGATCCGCTCCACGGCACGCCGGAATGCGCTCGTCGGCATCTCCGCCTGGATCCCCGGCGTCGACCTGCCGATCCTGACTCTCAACCAGCTCCGGCTCGTCTTCGGAATCGCGATCGCCGGCGGGCGGGCACTCGACGCAGGAGTGCTTCCGGAGCTGCTCGGGGTCGCAGGCGCCGCTTATGGGTGGCGCCGCGTGGCCCGGGCGCTCGACGGGCTGCCGGTGCCCGCGGTCGTCGTCCGAAGCGGAGTTGCGTTCGCCGGGACGCTCGCGGTGGGCGCCGCGGTCCGGCGCCGCCTCGCCTGAGCCTGGTCCGTCCGACCGCGGTCCTAGGCTCCTTCCCAATCGGAAGGAGGGACCTCGATGGGCTTGACGTCGGACCGCGAAGTGCATGAGCTACTGCTGATCGAGGAGGCTGACGCCTGGTTCGAGTACGCCGACGCGACAAAGGATCAGAACGGCACGCGCTACGCCGAGATCGAGCCGTGGGCCTGGGCACGGCTGCAGCAGCGCCTGCGGATCGTGCGTGTCCGGCGGTCGAGGTTGGCGCCGGCCACCGAGGCGGCCTGAAGCCCCTGCTACCCTTTAGCTCGGCTATGCCGATGCTTTTGCATTCAACCCAAACCGCGCGCCCGCTCGATGCGAGGCAGCGCGCGTTCCCTATGAAGGAGATTCTCTTTGCCTCTACCCTGGTTTCGACGCCAGAAAGGCAAGGCGGAGGACGCGCCCGTCGAGGCCGCTGTTCCGACTGCCGAACCTGAACTCGAGCTCACCCCTGCGGCCGAGCCGGCCACAGATGGACAACAATCGACACAACCGCGTAAGCGCCGCCGCGGAAGCCGCGGTGGGCGTGGACGTAAGAAGAAGCCTGCGACCGCGGTAGCCGGCGCCGAAAGCGCCGTCGAGCCTGCGGTCGAGCGTGCAAGCGCGGCGGTCGAGAAGGCCGACGCCGAGCCCAAGCAGAACGAGCGCAAAGGACGCACGCCCCGCTCGCCGCGCCGTACCGCGCCCCGCCGGGCGCCGCTTCCGAAGGCCAAGCGCGAGCTCCTCATCTCGGTAGACCCGGGCGAGAAGCGCGTCGCCGTGCTCGAAGACGGAGTCGTCGCCGAGGTCTACCTCGAGCGGCCCGAGCATCGCTCGATCGCCGGCAACGTTTACCTGGGGACCGTCGACAACGTGCTGCCCGGGATGGAGGCGGCGTTCGTCGAGATCGGGCTCGAGAAGAACGGCTTCCTGTACGTCGACGAGATCGTCGGCCCCGAGCTCGAAGGCCGCCGCGGAGCTCGCAAGATTCAGGACCTGATCCAGCGCGGCCAGACCGTTCTCGTCCAGGCGGTGAAGGATCCGATGAAGACGAAGGGCGCGCGCCTGACGACCGAGATCTCTCTCCCGGGCCGCTTCGTCGTCTTCGTCCCGCACGGCGACGGCCTCGGGGTCTCACGCCGGCTCGACGACGACGAGCGCAACCGACTGAAGGCGATCGTCAAGGGGATCGCGCCGAAGACCGGCGGCGTGATCGTCCGCACCGCCGCCGAGGGCGCCTCCGCCGAGGACGTGGGTCGCGACCTCGACTTCCTGATGCGGCTCTGGGCGACCATCGAGGCGAGCGCCAAGAAGGCGAAGTCCCCGGCCCTGATCTATCAGGAGGCCGAGCTGCCGCTCCGCGTCACGCGCGACCTCTTCACCGGCGACTTCGAGCGACTGCTCGTCGACCACGACCGCACGCATAAGCGGATCGTCGGCTACCTGAAGAAGACGTCGCCGCACATGGTCGAGCGGGTGACACGCTACAAGGAGCGCGAGCCGCTGCTCGAGACCTTCGGGGTCGAGCAGGAGATCAAGTCCACCCTCAGCCGCCGGGTCGACCTGCCCTCGGGCGGCTATCTGATCTTCGACTACGCCGAGGCGTTCACGGTGATCGACGTCAATACAGGCCGGTTCGTCGGCTCGCGCTCCAAGCGGAACGGCCCGGGGCGGCTCGAGGACACGATCACGAAGAACAATCTCGAAGCCGTCAAGGAAGTCGTGCGCCAGCTCCGGCTCCGCGACGTCGGCGGGATCATCGTCATCGACTTCATCGACATGGCGAACCCGAAGAACCGCCAGCAGGTCGAGGATGCGCTCCGGCAGGAGCTCGAACGCGACCGGACGAAGACCTACGTCGTCGAGATCTCGCCGCTCGGCCTCGTCGAGATGACGCGCCAGAACGTCACCGACGGCCCGCGTGAAGTGATGACGCGCAAGTGCCCGACCTGCGACGGCGACGGGATCATCGTCTCCGAGAGCACCGCGGCGGTCGAGGTCGAGCGCCGCATTCGCGGCCTTGTAACTCCGGGCTCCCGCGCTAAGGCCTTCAAGGTCGAGCTGAACGCGAAGGTTGCCGAGCTGCTCGTCGGCTCTGACGGCTCGCGGCTTCAGGAGCTCGAGGAGGTCACCAAGCGCCGGTTCTTCTTCGTCGGCGTCGAAGGCGTCCATCTCGACCACATGCGCGTCATCGACCAGGGCACCGTCGAGAAGCTCGCGCCGGCGGCGCCGGTCGAGCCGGGCCAGGAGCTCGAGCTCAAGCTCGGCGAGGTCGGGCTCCACGACGCCCATGCGGGCGCCGGGAAGGTCAAAGGATTCGAGGTGGTTGTCGCGGGCGCAGCCAAGCTCGTCGGCAAGCGCGTTCGCGTCCGGATCACCGCGGTACTGGAGGATGTCGCTTACGCCGTTTTGACCGGTGTCGAAGAGGGGGCAACCGTGCCGATCACGGCCGAGGCCGAGGCGGAGAAGCCGACGCGCTCGAAGCGCCCGACGAAGGCAGCGGCCGACTCCGAGGCCGACGCGGATACGGACGTCGAGGATGACGTCGACACCGACGCGGAGGCAGAGGCAGAGGACGAGGAGGTCGACGAGGACACGATCCCGGCCCCGCGGGCGACGCGCAAGCCCGCAGCGTCCAGGTCGGCTGCCTCGCGATCGCGTCGCAAGTCCGCGGCCGACGACGATGACATGGAACCAGGATCACCCGAAGAGTCACCCGCGCCCAAGCCGCCCAGGACACGCAAGCCCGCAACGGCTGCCGCGACCGACGCCGCCGAGCCGCCCGAGGCCGTCGACGACGACGCCGAGCCCGATGCAGAGGCCGCCGACGGAGAGACCCCCGTTCCGGCCAAGAAGCGGACCCGCCGCGGCACCCGCGGCGGCCGGAACCGCAAGCGGAAGCCCACCGGCGACACGAACGGAGACGGCGAGGCCGAGTCCGAGTCCGACCCTGCCCCCGCTGCGGACGACCGGGAAGGGGCCGCGCGGGCAGTCTCCGAGGAGTCGGCCTCGCCCGTCATCCACCTCCCGGAGCGCGATCTCGGCCGTAACGGCGATGACGCCGAAGGACAGGACGAAACAGCCGCCGGCGCGGGCGGCGCTCAGAGGCGTCCGACGCGCCGCGGATCGCGCGGAGGCCGCAACCGGCGCCCCAAGCCGGCCGGCGTGACGACCGAAACCGACACACCGTCGGACGGCACATCGGAAGGGACAACAGACGCCGTTGCGACTGTCGAGCCCGAGGGCGAATGGGAGTACACGCCGATGAGCGAGTGGGGCGAGTCTTAGCCGCTACACTTTCCGAACCCGGGCGTCAGCGCGCCCGTGTTTCCACGCCATGGATTACGCAATCATCAAGCTCGGTAACAAGCAGCACCGCGTTCGCGACGGCGAGACGCTCGTCGTCGACCGGCTACCGACAGGCGCCGGCGAGGTCTTCGAGCCGGTCGTGCTGCTCGGTGACGCCACGGTGACGGCGACCGTTCTCGAGCATGGGCGCGGGCCGAAGCTGCTGATCGGCAAGTACCGCCGCCGCACCGGCTACAAGCGTCACAACGGCTTCCGCGCTGCCACATCGAAGGTCGAGATCACGATCGGAGCCGGCACCGCGCGCAAGGCCGTGGCGAAAGCCAGGCCGCCGAAGGCTCACGAAGCACCCGAGGTCGAAGCAGAGGTGGTCGAGACGACACCGGTCGATACAGCCGACGCTGACGCAGTTGAGGTCGGGGCTCCGCTCGCTGAGGCCGTCGACGAGGATGTCCCGGCCGGATACGACGAGATGACGGTGGCCGAGGTCAAGACCGCCACGGGTGCCTGGAGCGTCCCGGAGCTCCAGGCGGCACTCGCTCACGAGGAAGCGCACGGAGCGCGCAAGGGTGCGATCTCCGCGATCGAGTCCGCAATCGCCAAGGAGGACGAGGATGGCGCATAAGAAGGGTCTCGGATCGTCCAAGAACGGCCGCGACTCGAATCCGCAGTTCCTTGGCGTCAAGATCTTCGCGGGGCAGGATGTCCGCGCCGGGATGATCATCGTCCGTCAGCGCGGCTCGAAGTTCCGGGCGGGCCCGGGGACGAAGATGGGCAAGGACGACACGATCTTCGCGATCCGCGACGGCATTGCCGAGTTCCGCAAGAGCGGCGAGCGTCGCTCGATCGCCGTAGTCGACTCCGAATAGCTCGCGCGGCGGGCGCCGTGTTCAACGATCGCGCCGAGATCCGACGTCAAGGCGGGCCGCGGAGGAGACGGCGGCATGTCGTTCCGCCGTGAGAAGTACGTGCCGAAAGGCGGCCCCGACGGCGGAGACGGCGGAGATGGGGGAGACGTGATCATCGTCGCCGATCCGGGCCTGCGCGATCTGACGGCGCTGCAGCGCCGCAAGCGAATCGCCGCGGAGAAGGGCGGCCCAGGCCGCGGCACGCGCAGGCACGGCGCGAACGGTGATGACGTGGAGGTCCACGTCCCGGTCGGAACACAGGTCTTCGCCGATGAAGATCTGATCGCCGACCTTGCGTATCCCGAAGCTCGCACGGTGCTTGCGCGTGGCGGCCGTGGTGGCCGCGGCAATGCGCGGTTCGTCAGCTCGATTCGCCAGGTGCCTCGCTTCGCCGAGGTTGGTATGCCCGGCGAGGAACGCGACATCGAGCTGCATCTGAAGCTGCTCGCGGACGCAGCGCTCGTCGGTCTACCGAATGCCGGCAAGTCCTCGTTGCTGACGCGGCTCTCGAATGCCCGGCCGAAGGTGGCCGCCTACCCGTTCACGACGCTCGAGCCCGTGCTCGGGACGGTCGAGTCGCCTGACGGCCGCCAGTTGGTCGTCGCCGACGTGCCGGGCCTGATCGAGGGTGCGAGCGAGGGGATCGGCCTCGGTCACGAGTTTCTGGCGCACCTCGAGCGCGCCCGGCGGCTTGTCCACGTGATCGACGCCTCGAAGCCGGCCGACGAACAGTGGCTCGCAATCGACGCAGAGCTCGCCGCATATGGCGCCGGTCTGGATGAGCTGCCGCAGATCGTCGTGCTCAACAAGGTCGATCTCGAGCCCGAGCCGGAGTTCGGGATCGACGACCGGCGGATCGTCGCAGTGTTCCGGGTCTCCTGCGCAACCGGGGAGGGGATCGAGGAGCTGCGCAAGGCGCTCTTCACGCTCGTTCCCGAGCCTCCGCCGGTCGTGCGTGGCGAGGAGGAGGTCCCCGAGTTCCTGGTCTACCGCCCCGAGCCGAAGGCCCGGTCGTGGAGCCTGATGCGAACCGAGGACGGGTTCCGCGTCGTCGGGACGCCGCCGAGCGAGGAAGAGCTCGAGCGGGCGCTCCGCGAGGCCGGCGCTCGCCGTGGCGTGAACGTCCAGCTCGGGGAGGAGTCGTTCCAGTTCATCCCCTGACCGGGATCTTCGGCGGCGCGTTCGACCCCCCGCACCTCGGTCACGTCGCATTGCTGGGCCAAGCGCGTGCCGTGCTCGGCCTGGAGAAAGCGGTTGTAGTTGTCTCGGCGGATCCAGGGCACAAGGAGGTCGAGACGCCGGCGACGGTGCGGTTCGAGCTGACCCGCGCGGCGTTTCCAGGGGAGACCGTCGTCCTCGACGAGCACGCCCGAACCGTCGACATGCTTCGCGACCGTATGGAGTGGGAGGGAGCGTGGTTCCTGCTCGGCGCGGACGAGTTCGCAGGCTTCCTCGGCTGGAAGGAGCCGGAGGAAGTGCTGCGTCTTGTACGCCTGGGCGTCGCGACACGGCCCGGGTTCCCTCGTGACCGGCTCGAGGCTGTGCGTGCCGAGCTCGACGCCCCGGACAGGGTCGCGTTCTTCGACATCGAGCCGTTGCCGATCGCCTCGCGCGAGCTGCGAGCCCGTCTAGACCGCGGCGAGGACGTCCAGGAGCTCGTCCCTCCCGCGGTCTGGACCGTGATCGAGCGCGACGGCCTCTACGGGCGTGCCAGCTACACTGGCCGGGCTTGACGTCTATCGAACAAGCTCGCCGGATTGCGGCGCTGGCGCAGGAAAAGCTCGCGAGGGACGTCGTCATCCTCGACATGCAGCCGGTCTGCACATTTACCGACTACTTCGTGGTCTGTACGGGTGCGAACGCCCGCCAGACCAAGGGGATCTGGGACGAGGTCCACGCCCGGTTGAAGCAGGACGACGACCTGCTGCCCACCTCGGTTGCCGGCGAGAAGGAGTCGACGTGGATCGTGGCGGACTACCTCGACGTCGTGTTGCACGTGTTCACGCCCGAGACGCGGACCTTCTACCGCCTCGAAGATCTCTGGGGCGACGTACCCCAGGAGTCGGTCGAGGCGGCCAGCGCCTAGCGCTGTTGTCTATTTAGGACACGGCCCGTCCGAGGTGCGCGTTAACCTGGGTTGTGTTGTATGAACTGACGACAAACCAGAAGGGCCTAGTAGCTGAGAACGCAGTCATTCGACGGGCGATTCTCCTGGGAATCGGTGTCCCCGGCCCGCTCGATGACGAGCGTTACGACCTTTTCCTCGATTTCCGACCCGGCCTCGTACGGGCGCAATGCAAATGGGCGGTTCGTGACGGCGAGGTCGTGGTCGTGCATTGTTATACGTCCCGCCGAGGGCCCGACGGGATGGTCGTCAAGCGGTACACGGCTGACGAGATTGACGTGTTCGTCGCCTACTGCGCCGAGCTCGACCGGTGTTACCTCCTCCCGCTCGACGAGTTCGAGGCGAAACGGTTGGTGCACCTCCGGCTCGCTCCGTCGCGCAACAACCAGCTAGCGAAGATCAACCTCGCCGAGCGTTACGAGTTCGGCGCTAGACTGACCGGGCTGTCGATGGGCCCATAGCTCAGCTGGGAGAGCGTTTGGCTGGCAGCCAAAAGGTCGTCGGTTCGAGCCCGACTGGGTCCATGGTCCTGTTTTCAGGGAAGGCGTGACGAGGAAAACGGTCAGGTGTGCGCCATAACCCCGTGACCGCCGCGGTGGCGATGTCGTTGGACGTCGCGGCGATCAGCCCTGACGGTTGCCGCCGGCCGGCCGCCGCGAGGCTGACTGTCAAGTCGAGTCTCTAGGCTGATTCGCCGAGCTCGCGGAGAAGCTCGCGCAGTTGCTCGAAGCGCTCGGGGCCGAGCCTCGCTTCCCATTCGCCTTCGATCTCCGCGACTGCGGCCCGGATCGTCCGGCCCAGTGACACGCCACGGGTAGTGAGCGCGATCCGCTTGGAGCGGGCGTCGTCGGGATCCGGTTGGCGTACGAGGTAACCGGTGCGCTCGAGGTCGCCGAGGAGGTAGTTGAGCGCCTGCTTGCTGATCCGCAACCGGGCGGCGAGCTCGGACGGCCGTGCGCCCTGGGGGCCGGGATAGAGGAGAACGTTGAGGTGTGCGGCGTCCAGATCGCCGAAGCCGTTCTCGTGCAGCCGGTCGAGCATCCGCCGGCGCACCGTCTCCCACGGCGCCCGAAGCAACGCTCCGATCAGCGGTGGCCCGAACAGCTCGGCTCCCGGTTGAGTAAAACGACTTGACTTATCTGAAGTGACCATATAAGGTCAAATTACTTTACCACTGCCTGAAACGTGAGGAGAGAGAGATGGCGACGAGCACGACCGAAGAGATCAGGATCGGGGAGCTGGCGATCCGCTTTTTGCTGGAGGGCGAAGTGTCAGGAGGGTCGGTAGCGGCCTTCGAGTTCGACGTTCCGGGCGGGGCAAGGCTGCCGGGCGCCCATAGCCACGACGGATACGAGGAGACGGTCTACGGGCTCGAGGGCGTCCTGACCTGGACGCTCGAGGACGAGGAGATCGACGTCGGCCCTGGCGAGCTTTTGTGCATTCCGCGCGGCGTCGTCCATCGCTTCGACAACCGGGGCACCGAGAGCTCGAAGTGCTTTGCGGTCGTCACGCCAGGCATCCTCGGCGCCGACTACTTCCGCGAGATCGCGGCCGTTGTCCAGACCTCGGCAGGCGGGCCGCCTGACCACGCCGCGCTTGCCGAAGTGATGAGGCGTCACGGGATCACGCCAGCGGGCTGACTCGACACGGCGACCGCCGCGGCAGCGAGAATCAGGCGGCGATGATCCTCGAGCAGTACTACCTCGGCTGCCTCGCACACGCGTCCTACCTGGTCGCCGACGAGGCAGCCGGAGTCGCGGCGGTCGTCGATCCGCAGCGGGACGTCGACGCCTATGTCGCCGATGCGCAGCGCCGTGGGTGCAAGATCGAGCATGTTCTGCTGACGCACCTGCACGCCGACTTTCTGGCGGGCCACCTCGAGCTGCGCGACCGCGTCGGGGCGAAGATCTATCTGGGCGCGCGGGCCGAGGCCGAGTACGAGTTCACCCCGCTCGCCGACGGCGAAACGGTCGAGCTGGGAAAGGTGCGGCTTCAGGCGCTCGAGACGCCCGGCCACTCGCCGGAGTCGATCTCGATCCTCGTCTACGACCTCGACTCCGACCCCGAGCGCCCGCATGCCCTCCTGAGTGGTGACACGCTCTTCATCGGCGACGTCGGCCGCCCCGACCTGCGCGCGTCACTCGGCTGGACGGCCGAGGCGCTCGGGTCCCTACTCTACGACTCGATCCAGACGAAGATCCTGCCTCTTCCGGACGACACCCTCGTCTACCCGGCGCACGGCGCGGGGTCGCTCTGCGGCAAGCATCTGAGCAGCGAGACCGTCTCGACGATCGGCATCCAGCGGCAGTACAACTACGCGCTCCAGCCGATGGGCCGGGCGGAGTTCGTCCACGTCGTCACGGCGGACCAGCCCGATTCCCCGGCCTACTTCACCTACGACGCCGTGCTGAACACGCAGGAGCACGCGACGCTCGACGAGGCGCTCGCCGAAGGGCTGACGCCGCTCTCGCTCGACGACGTTCTCGAGCTCGCTACCTGCGGAGCCCAGGTGCTCGACGGCCGCACCAACGTCGATTTCGAAGGCGCCCACCTTCGCGGCGCGGTCAACATCGGCCTCGACGGGAGCTATGCAACCTGGGTCGGAACGCTGCTCGACCACGAGAAGCCGATCGTGATCGTCGTCGACCCCGACCGTGAGGAAGAGGCGGCAGTTCGCCTCGGACGGATCGGCTTCGACAACCTGGCCGGCTACCTGGAGGGTGGGATGCTCGCCCTCGAAGGCCGCCCCGATCTGATCGAGCGCACGGAGCGCATCACCGCCGCGACGCTCGAGGAAAAGCTTGCGGAGCCGGATGCGCCACTCGTCGTCGATGTGCGGGCCGAGGACGAGCGCAGCGAGGCGGTCGTCGAGGCGAGTGTCAACATTCCGCTGGGTCACCTTTCCGAACGGCTCGCCGAACTGCCGAGAGATCGCCCGCTCGTTGTTCATTGCTCGAGCGGCTACCGGTCCGCGGCCGCAGCGAGCCTGCTGCAACGTGAGGGCTTCGAGGACGTGTCCGACCTGGTCGGCGGGCTCAGCCGCTCGATCGGGGTGCCGTCAGCTCGACCAGCTTGAGCAGCGTGTTCCAGTTGCGTGCAGTGCCGGTGACACCGAGCCGTCGCTCGAGGTAGTCGAGCGTCAGCTTCGAACGGCCGGAGCCGTTCGGGTAATGGAGATAGATCTCGTTTCCCGCGACGCTGAACTCGTCCCCGGGCGAGCGAGCCGGGTCGAGCATCGTGATCGCCGCAGCCTCGGGAACTCGATCCAGAAAGACGACGTGCAATCCGGTCGGCGCGCCACCTCCGGCGAGGAACGGGTTGGCGCCCGCGATCCGCTCGAGCTCCTCATGGGTACGTGCGACCACGCGGATCGCCAGGGAAAATTCGGCCGCGATCTCTTTCTCGATCGCCTGTGCAAGACCGTCCGCACCGACCGAGCTTCGAAGCATGACGTTGCCGCTCTGTATGTACGTCGAGACGCCCTCGTAACCCGCCTCCTGAAGCAGCGAGCGCAGGGCCGGCATCGGGACCTTGTTCTTCCCGCCGACGTTGATCCCGCGGAGCAGCACTGCGTAGGTCTTGGCGGCCATGGCGCTATTCTCGCTCGGTGGCGCCGCCCGAGGCAGCATCAGGCCGGCGAGCACGTGGCGGGATGGGCGATGGTCGCAGCTGTCGCGTTCGCCCTATCCCGCCCCGGGTGACCTATGCGCGGCTCCAGCCGCGGACAGCGCTCCTGAGCGCGAAGACGCGCCCGTTGTGCCGCTCCGGCGTGAGCTGCTTCGCGCGCAGTTCGAGCAGCGGCATCAGGTGTGCCGTCGCGCGGAACGGATCTGCCAGCCGCACGCCGCCCGCCAGCGGCAGCGAAGCGACGATCGCGCCGTCGACCTCGGCTACGACATGCCGTCCGGCTGCCACCGGGAGGCCCTCGAGGGCCGCGATCCGCTCGAGCGCCTCGTCATCGTGCACCGAGCAGAGCCGCAGCACGACCACCTCGGGCTCGGCCGCCCGGGGCTCGGTCACCTGGCGGCGGACGAATGCGCTACGCACCTGCTCCTCGAGCTCCCGCTGCCGCTCGTCGATCCTCATCTGCAGAAAATCAGGGTGCATTTCAGTCTCCTCTCCTCAGCTCCCGTAACCTGTGTTACGATAATACAGGTTACGTAACCACTTAAGCAAGTTCAACGGTTAGGAATTTCGATGACTGAAACCGAGCTCATTCGTGATTTCGTCAACACCAGGGAGCTGCTCGATCCGATCGAGCTGTTCGGGTCGCCCGAGGAGCTCGGCGCCTGGCTTTCTTCCAACGGGATCGCCCCGGAGGATGTGAGACCGGATGCAGGAGATCTGCGCCGCGCAGTCGAGCTACGCGAGGCACTCCGCCGGATTCTTCTCTCGCACACCGGGGTCGACGTCGATACGGCCGCCGAGTTCTCGGTGCTCGACTCCGTTGCGTCCGAGGCGCGGGTCGAGCTTCATTTCTCCGATCACGAGAGCGACCTGCTCCCGGGGGCCGGGGGGACGGCCGCAGCGTTCGGGCGGATCGTGATCGCTGTGCATGACGCGATGGCCGACGGCTCGTGGGGCCGGCTCAAGGCGTGCCGGGCCTCGGACTGCGAGTGGGCATTCATCGACACCGCGAAGAACCACTCGCGCCAGTGGTGCTCGATGGGCTCGTGTGGCAACCGCGAGAAGGCGCGCGCCTTCCGCCGGCGCCACCGGCACTGATCAGCTCACGGCCACGTGCGCATAGGCCGTGGTGCCGCTGAACTGGTCGTAGTCCCACTGCGTAACGTGCGAGCTCGTTATGTGTGGGTTGTAGATCCAGAGGTACGGCACCCACGGCATGACCTTGGTCGTCAGCGTCTCATCGAGGCTCTCGTAGCAGGCGCGCCTCGGCGATCCGGCCAGAACGGCGCAGCGGTCGAGGTGGGCGTCGACGTTCGGGATCCCGTGGATGTCGCCCGTCACCCCGAGCGCTTTTGCCTGTGACGGCTTCATCCCGACGAGCGAGTAGTTGACGTTCCCGTCTGCGATGATCGTGCGCCCGTCGAAGAGCGGCGAGAAGAAGGTCAGCGGGTCGGCGTAGTCTTTGAACCACCCCGGGAAGATCGCGATCGCGATGTTCTTCCTGGTCGTCTCGAGCGTCGGGTAGGCGCCCGCGATGGTCGCAACGTGGAAGGTGATCCCGATCTTCGCCGCGTCCTGCTCGACGACCGGGAGCATCTTCCCGAAGGTCGCCTGCGTGTCATTCAGGAGCAGGACGTTGTGACAGACGGAGGCGTTGCAGGTGCCCGTATGGTCGAGGTCGTACTTCGAGCCCTTCATCGCCGCCTTGGCCATCGCGAGCGAGCCGTGCTCACCCGGGGTCTTGAACGGGTTGAAGCCGGCGAGCTCGTTGTCGAAGATCGAGTCGGGGACGATGTGATTCGCGATGTGCCCGACTGTCGGGCCGCCCCAGGCCTGGCGGAGGGCGTCTCGGTCGATGATCCAGTTCATCGCCCGCCGCACGTGGACGTCGTCGAACGGCGGCTGTGTCAGGTTCATCGTGAGGTACTGCGTGCCGTCGCCCGGGTCGAGATGGAGGAACTGCCGTTTCGACGGATCGGTCGAGTACGACTGCAGCGCCTGCGAGGGCAGGCTCGCGCCGTTCTCGTCGTCGAGATCGCCGGCGGCGACACGGTTGACCACATCGGTCGAGTTCGGGTCGATCGTGAACTCGAACCGGTCGGGGAAGTTCTGTCGGGCTGCCGGAGAGTCGGTCTTCGGGTCGTAGTCGGGATTGCGGACGAGCGTCATCGTCGACAAAGGGTCGAACCCCGACATCGCCTTGAGCTTGGCGCACGAGGAGTCGTCCACCTTGTCTGCGCCCTCGAACATGTACGGGCCCGTCGATACGACGTCGCGCCCGTAGCGGCCGGGATGCCCTTCGAAGCAGCCGGCTACCTCCGCCGGGATCGGCCCTGTCGCCGGCATTGCGAGCCGATAGAGGAAATCGCCCGTCGGCCGGGTCAGGTGAAAGACGATCGTGCTCGCGTTCGGCGTCTGGATGCCAGAGATCGTCTTCGCCTTGCCCGCGCGGTAGGCGTCGAACCCGGCGATCGCCGAGTAGTAGAAGGCGTATTCCGCTCCGTCCTTCGGGTTGGCAATGCGCTGGATCGAGTAGAGCTCGTCCTTCGACGTGATCTGCCGACCGACCGGCGGCCCGAACTTCACGCCGGGCTTGAGGTGGAAGGTGTAGGTCTTTCCGCCGTTCGTCGCCGCCGGCACCGTCGTCGCGAGGTCGGGGACGAGTTTGTTCCCCGACGCTCCCGCGACGTGGTCGTAGCCGACGAGCGTGCGGATCATCAGATTCGACTCGATCGCAAATGAGTAGGTGTAGTACTCACCCGTCGGATCGAAGCTGTCACTGAAGCCGAAGGCCTGCTCGAATGCGACTCGATAGGTGCCTCCGGCCTTGGGCGCGGAGTTCGCAGAAGCTCCAAACGACCCGGTTGCAAGTAGGCCGGCGATGAACGCAACGATTGCCGCAGCCCTCCACGCTCTCCTGGTCACGCAGCCCATCTCTCGTCCTCTCGCTCGCGGTTGGCGCGCCACTCCGTCGAGACGCCTTCGCGGCGATCATGTCGCACTCGCGCCTCCGTGTGAAGGGCGATTCCTCGTTTCTCAGTCGACCAGGTCGAGCTCGAGGAAACGGGTTCCGGCGACCGGGTTCGCCCGGTACGGGTCGATCTCGCGGAACCCGAGTCTCCGGTAGAGCTCGTGCGCCGCGGCCATCTCGGGCGTCGTGTCGAGTCGGAGCCGCCGGTAGTCGAGCTCGCGCGCGAGCTCGACTGCGGCCTCGGTGAGGAGGCGACCGAGTCCGAGGCCGCGATGGCCGGGCCGGACGAAGAGCCGTTTGAGCTCTGCGGTACGGGCGTCGATCCGGCGGAGCGCGACGCACCCCGCGGCCGACCCGTCGACCCGCGCGAGCGAGCAGCGCCCCGCCGGGCGGCGCATAGCCGCCCGGGAGCCGCGCGAGCTCGCCTTCGAAGTCCTGAAAGTCGAGGTCGAAGCTCAGCGAGCTCGCGTACTCCTCGAGGAGCGGGCGAACCTCGTCGGGGCTGGATTCCGTGCGAGCTCGATCGTGATCGGAAGATGGTTGCAAGAGACATCGCCCGAACGAGCCACTAGGCGCGCAGCGTCGGTCACGGCAGCATCGGAGCGGCACGAAAACCGGCACGAAGTTGTGACAAACGCGTCACACATTCTCACGCTATGTTGTCGAGATCGACAACGGAGGTGCAAATGATCGACGAACTGACGAGCGAGCTCCTCGACCTCACGGTCGACGGTCCAGGGTCGGACGGCCGGGGCGTTCGCGATGCTGGCGGTGTGTTGCTGCAGCAGCTGTAGCTGCGGCGGTCGCGGGGCGCGACTGAGCTCGGCCGCGTGCCGGCTTCTGCCCCGGCTTGCGCCGTGGTACCGCCTCGTCGAGGACGGCGACCGGCTCCTGCTCGAGCACGGCCGGTCGGTCGTCGTCCTCGAGGGCGGCGCGGTGCGCGCTCTGTTTCCCGGCGCTGCTGCCGCTGCTCGACGGCTCGCGCACGCTCGAGCAGATCGTCGCGAGGATCGGTGTGCCGGCGACCGAGGCGCAGTCGCGCAGGCGCTCGACGTGCTCGCGGCGACACGGTCTGCTCGTCGAGGGCCCGCGGTGGTTCCGGCCGTGGCGGCGGCGGCCGCCATCGCAGCCGCGTACGGGGTCGCGCCGGCGGTGGCCGCCGATCGGCTCCGTTCTGCGACGGTCGGCGTCGTCGGGCGAGAGCGCGGCGGCAGAGCAGATCGCGCGGCTCCTCCACGCGGATGGCGTCGGCGAGGTTCGCCGCCTCGCCTGGGACGAGCACGGCGTCGATCTCGCCGTGGTCGCGCCCGACGCCTGTCGAGATCGCCCGCGCTTGGCGAGTGGAATCGGCTCGCTCTCGAGCACGGCCTCCGCTGGCTCGCGCTCCGGCCGTTCGACGGGCTCGTGTTCGCGATCGGGCCGCTGATCGTTCCCGGTGAGTCGTGCTGCCACGAGTGCCTCCAGCTCCGGCTCGCCGCACACGTCGAGTACGGTGCCGACCTCGCGCTGTATCGAGGATAGGCCAACGGCTGCCTCGGGAACGGCCGGGCTCGAAGCGGTCGCTAGCCGGGATCGTCGCCCATCTCGCCTTCTGCTGGCTCGGCGGGGTCGACACGCGCCTGCCTGGCGTCCTGCACGTGCTCGAGACACGGCCGGAGCTCTCGCTCGGGACGCATACCGTTCTACGGGTTCCGCGCTGCCCTGCGTGCTCCGACGTCGGACGTCTCGCTCCGCCCTGCCGTGGCACGAAGCCGAGGCAGCGTGATCGGCAGCCTTCCGCCGCGCCTTCGCCGGGCCGTCTCGCCGTACACCGGAATCGTCGGCTCGGTCGAGGAGTGCCTGGCGGCGACGTGCGAGCCGCGGCTCTTCCAGGCTTCGGCGGAGGTTGGACGGGGCGCGGGCCTGGTCGGTGGCCGCCTCGACCATCTGACCGGAATCGGTGGGACGGGATCGACCCGTGCCGAGGCGGCCGCGGCCGCCGTGGGGGAGGCGATCGAGCGCTACTCGGCGACGTATGTCCCCGTCGAACGTCTGGTCGTCGCTTCTGCGCGCGATCTCGGCGACGTCGCCGTCGCGCCTGAGCGGTTCGCGCTCTTCTCGAGCCGCCAGCATCGTCAGCCCGGGTTCCCGTTCCGGCCGTTCACCGCGGAGACCCGCAGTCGCCTGGGTCGAGGGACGCGAGCTCGCCGCCGGTCGACCGGCTCTTCTTCCGGCCGAGCTCGTCTACCTCGGCCGCGTGCTCCGGGCGGCGAGGGCTCGATCGGCTACGCGACGAGCAGCGGCCTCGCCTGCGGCGAGACCGAGGACGAGGCTCGTCGCGCGGGCGTTGTTCGAGCTGCTCGAGCGCGACGCGTTCATGATCGTGTGGGCGTAACCGGCTCTCGCTGCCGCTCGTCGAATCGCGCTCGGCCCCGGGTCGCGACGACGTGTTCGAGCGGTCCGGGCCTTCGCTTCGCGGCGGTCGATCTCTCGGTCGTTCCACCGGCTGCCGACGATTCTCGGCGTCGTCCGTGCGCCCTCGGGCCTTTCCGGGCGCGCTCGGCGTCGGGGCCGCCGCAGCGCCGACCGTCGAGCAGGCCTGGTGCAAGGCACTCGCGCGAGGCGTTTGCCGTCGCGCTCGGCCGGCGCCAAGCTCGCGCTGCTCCACGCCGGCCGGGATCTCGGCCCGCGCGGTGAGCGGATCGCATCGTTCGACGACCACATCCGTCTACTACGCGGATCACGAGTCGCGCCGGCGCCGCGGCGTTCCTCGACGCGAGCGACGAGCGGACGCCGGCGGAGGCGATCCCGCCGCTCGAGGGCGGTGGGCCGGCCGAATGGATCGACGCGCTCTGCAGCCGGGTCGAGCGGCGGGCTCGACCGCCTACGCCGTCGACGTCACCTCGCCCGATGTCGCCGACGCTCGGGCTCGAGCGTGACGCGCGTGATCGCTCCGGAGCTCTGCGCGCTCGACGTCCCGCACTCCGCACGGTTCCTCGGCGGTCGCCGTCTCTACGAAGCGGCGGCGGCAGCTCGGGCTCCGCGCCACGCCGATGTACCGAGGACGACGTCAACCCCGACCCGCATCCGTTTCCGTGATCCCGGTGGTCTCCGACCTCGCAGTTCGCATCGCTCGTCCACGGGCCGAAGGGCGTGTCGCTCGACGATCCCGCCGAGACGTTCCACGAGGCCTCACGGCTCTACCCGAATCTCGCCCCCGAGCGGCTCGACGTCCTGCTCGAGCTCGCCCGGCGGCTCCGGCTCTGAGCTGGACCGTCGCGCGGTCGAGCCGGACGCACGACCACCGGCCCTCGATCGGGCTTCCGCCGCCGGCGCGGCTGAACGGCCCGCTCGGCGACGCGATCGCGCGGCGGCGCTCGGCCCGCGCCGAGGCGCTTCGGCCGGTCGGAATCGGTGAGCTCTCGACAGTGCTCGCCGCCGCCTATGCCGCGGGAGCTCACGGCCGTCGCCCAGTCCCTTCGGCGGGCGCGCTCTACCCGCTCGAGCTCTACGTCGTGGCGGCTGCGGTCAACGGGCTCGATCGCGGGATCTACCACTTCAATCCGTTCCGCCTCCGGCTCGCCCGGCTCGGGTCGTTCTCGTGGCCGGAGGTCCGCGGCGGCGCTCGTCGATCCCGCGGTGCTCGACCACGCCTCCGCTCTCGTCGTCGTGACGGCCGTCTTCGCACGCTCGCGGATCAAGTACGGCCTGCGCGGCTACCGGTTCGCACTGCTCGAGGCCGGCCACTCGTCCAGAACGCCGTGCTGGCGGCGACGGAGCTCGGGCTGCCCGCTCTTCCACTCGGCGGCTTCTACGACCGGCTGCTCGACGAGATCGTCGGAGCCGACAGCCTCGACGAGGCGACGGTCCACGCGCTCGTCCTCGGCGGCGCGGTGTGAAGCGGCGATTCACGGCTGTGGGCCCGGATCGTGACCGGCGTCGCGCTTGCGGCCGTCCTCCTGGCCACTGCCTCCCCCCAACGGCCCGCGGCGCGGTTGCCGGTCGAAGGGGCACTCGCAGCCGGCGTGCTCGCCGGTCTCGCGCTCCACCTCGTCGTCATGCGCCGGCGGCCTGCGGCTCCACGCGGCGCGAGGGTGTCGCTCGTGGTCGCGAGCTGCGCTCTCCTCGGGATCGCGGCGGCCGGGGAGGAGGTCGTCTGGCGGCGGGTCGTGCTCGGCGAGTTGCTTCGCTCCGGGACCGATTGTCGCATTGGCCGCGAGCTCGCTCGCGTTCGCCTTCGCGCACCGAGCGCGGCCGGGACTCCATCTGGGGACCGGCGCGGTGTTCGGCGGCGTCTACCTGGCGACAGGGGCGCTCGCCGCCTCCATCGCAGCGCACTGGGTCTACAACGTGCTCCTGCTCTCCCAGCCGGGTCACGGGCGGGCGCGGGGCGGCCTCGGAGCCTCGCCGTGAGCTTCGCCGAGCTCGACCAGGTCAGCAAGAGCTTCGGCTCGACCAGAGCGCTCACGCGGGCTTCGTTCCGTGTCGACGAAGGCGAGATCGTCGCCCTGCTCGGCCCGAACGGCGCCGGAAAATCGACCGCGATCTCCATTCTGCTCGGAGTGCGGAGAGCAGATGCCGGCTTGGCGCGGCTCTTCGGTGCCGATCCGCGGCGGCCTGGCTCGCGCCGATTCCTCGGTGTGACCCCGCAGGAGACGGCATTTCCGGAGACGCTCCGGGTACGAGAGATCGTCGATTTGGTGCGGGGGCATTACGAGAGCCCACTTTCGACCGGGGCTCTCTGCGAGCGATTCGAGCTCGAGCTGCTGGTCGACCGACAGACCGGCGGTCTTTCGGGCGGCGAGCGCAGACGGCTCGGTGTGGCCCTCGCCTTCGTCGGCAACCCGCGGCTCGCAGTGCTCGACGAGCCGACCACCGGCCTCGACATCGACGCGCGGAAGGCCGTCTGGGCGTCGATGCGATCGCACCGCGCGGACGGCGGCGCTGTGCTCCTGACCACGCATCACCTGGTCGAGGCCGAGGCGCTGGCCGACCGTGTCGTGCTGATCGAGAGCGGGTTGGTGGTCGTCGACGGGACAGTAGACCAGGTGAAGGCCGAGGCGGGTATGACGCTGGTGCGGTTCCGAGCGGCCCCCGGGCTCGAGGTCGCCGGCGGCGAGCGCGACGGCCCATATCTGCGGATCGTCACCGCAGATGCGGGGACGACACTCGACCGGCTCGTCCGCGCCGGCGTGCCGCTCGCCGAGCTCGAGGTTCGGCCGGTGACGCTCGAAGAGGCGCTCGAAGCACGCGGTGCCAGATCGTGAGGCTCGCGTTCCGCCACGCGTGGGCGATGACCGTCGAGCTCCTTCGCTACCCGGCCTACCTGGTGCCGACACTGATCCTGCCGTCGGTGTTCTTCCTGTTCTTCGTCTCGCCCGGGCCTCGCGACGACGCGCCGGTGCGCATGGCGACATTCGCGGGATTCGCGGTGATCGGAGTCGCGTTCTTCCAGTTCGGCGTCGGAATCGCGATCGACCGCGCCTCGCCCTGGGAGACATACCTCCGCACGCTTCCGGTTGGCCCGTCGGTCCGGCTCGCTGCCCGCCTCCTCTCGGCAGCGGTCTTCGCCTGCGCTGCCGCGTTGCTGCTGATCGTCACCGCAGTCGCCACAACCGGTGTCTCGCTTCCGGCAGCGCGCTGGGCCGGGCTCGGGGCAGCGCTGCTCGCCGGGGTCGTGCCCTTCGCATTCCTCGGAATCGCTCTCGGTTACTGGGCCCCTGCCAGGGGAGCCCTGCCGATCGCGAATCTCCTCTACCTCGTCATGGCGTACGTCGGCGGGCTGTGGATCCTCCCGTCCCGGCTTCCGGGCGCCGTCGAGGCGATCTCAGGGTTTCTCCCGACAAGAGCTCTCTCCGACGGTCTGGCCGCAACGGCAACAGGGGCGCCGGTCGAGTGGGGCGCCTGGCTCGCTCTGGCCGGTTTCAGCGCGCTGTTCGCGGCCGTCGCCGTCGCCGGTTATCGCCGCGACGAGGGGCGCCGGTTCTCATGATCAGGTCGTGGCGGTGCTCCCCCGTGTCCTTCCGTAAACTGAAGGTGCCTTGGAGCTCTGGGAAATCATCTTCGTGCTGGTCGTGCTCAAGATCCCCGTCGCCTACGTGGGCTGGGTGCTCTGGTGGGCGATCAAGGCCGAGCCGGAGATCGGAACCGAGGGCGGGACCGAAGGCGTCAACTGGCAGCCGTGGCGGCGTCCGTCGCCCACCGCCTCGCCCGAAAGGTCGCGCCGCGGTGGCCATGAGCGCTCTCGTGAGCGCGCACGCAACCGCGCAGACCGTCGCCAGACACGAACCGGAGGAGCCTGAGCATGACGTTCGAAGAGACCACCCGTGCCAACGACTCACCCGCCAAGGACACCATCGCCATGGTGCTCCTGATCATCGCCGCGCTCGGCGGGATCGTCGCGATCTTCTACAAGCCGTTCGGCTTCGGGCCGGTGGCTCTACTGCTGGCAATCGTTGCGATCACGATCAGCGCGAAGCACCGTGCGCTCGGCCTCTGGGTTACGGGCGGCGTCACGCTTCTCTGGTTGGTCGGGGCCTCGATCGCGGTCTGGGAATCGAACGCGCTCTTCTAGACCCCAGGTGAGTGCTTTCGGCGACGGCCCGCAGGAACTCCGGCGCTGGTACAAAACATGTGATTGCAATGCGTGACGTCGACGGCGTGAATGCCGGCTACGCGCGTCTGCTCCTCGACGAGTATCTCGATAACCCCGAGGCCGTCCCGCCAGAGTGGCGCGCCCTGTTCGAGAACGGCGATTCCGCCGTCGTCCGCGACCTGCCTGGAATAGCCCGGCTGATCGCCCGCCTGCCCGAGGGCGGGGGTGCTGCACCGGTCGCCGCTGCACCGGTTGTCAGCGCGCCCGCTCCTCCGGAACCAGACGAGCACGAAGGCTCCGAACTTCTGGGAGCCATCGCGGCCGCGATGGCTCTCGTCAAGGCTCATCGCATGCATGGGCATCTCGCGGCGCGACTCGATCCGCTCGGCGCCGAGCCGATCGGCGATCCGGCGATCGACCCGCTCCGACTCGAGCCCAGGCTCACTCCCGAGCTACAGGCCAGGATCCCGGCCTCGATCCTGCGCATCCATGTTCCGGGCGAGACACTCAAAGACGCACTTCCACGCCTCAAGGAGACCTATTGCGGCCCGCTCGGCTACGAGCTCGAGCACATCGGCGACCACGAGCAGCGGGTCTGGCTCCGCAAGGCGATCGAGTCGTGGCGGTTCCGGACGCCGCTCGCCGCCGATGAGCAGCGTCAGCTGTACGCCCGGCTTTGCGACGTCGAGGGCATGGAGCGCTACCTGCGCCGTGCATTCCTCGGCCAGAAGCAGTTCTCGCTCGAGGGCCTCGACGTCCTGATCCCGATGCTCGACGAGTCGCTCGAGCTCGCCTCGTCCGCCGGAGCGCACGAGGTCGTGATCGGGATGGCGCATCGCGGACGCCTGAACGTTCTCGCGCACACGATCGGGATGCCCTACGAGCAGATCCTGCGCGAGTTCGAGGGCGAGCGTGCGATCGAGGTCGTTGCAGCCGACGCAGAGGGCGGGACCGGAGATGTCAAGTACCACCTCGGCGCCGAGGGGTACCGCGACACCCGCAGCGGCAAGATCGCAGTCGCCCTCGCCGCCAACCCGAGCCACCTGGAAGCCGTCAATCCGGTTGTCGAGGGCATGACGCGCGCGTTCCAGACCGACCGGACCTCGCGCGACGGTGTCTACGACCCGACCGCCGCGATGCCGGTGCTTCTCCACGGCGACGCCGCCTTCGCGGGACAGGGGATCGTGTCCGAGACGCTCAACCTGTACGCGCTCGAGGGCTACTCGACCGGCGGCACGCTCCACCTGATCACGAACAACCAGGTTGGTTTCACGACCGATCCGGCCCAGGGACGCTCGACCCGTTACTCATCGGATCTGGCAAAGGGCTTCGACACGCCGATTATCCACGTCAACGGCGACGATCCGGAGGCGGCAATCTCGGCCGTCCGGCTCGCGCTCGCTTACCGGGCCCGCTTCGGGCACGACGTCGTGATCGACCTGATCGGCTACCGCCGCTTCGGCCACAACGAGCAGGACGAGCCGGCGTACACCCAGCCGATCATGGCCACGCAGATCGAGACCCACCCGACCGTTCGTGAGCTCTACGGCGCCCGGCTGATCGAGCAGGGCGTGCTGACTCAGGCGGAGGCTGACGCACTCGTCGCCGATGTCGATGTCCGGCTCCACGAGGCCCACGACCGGCTCCGCACGTCGTTCGGGCAGGCAATTCCTGCCAAGGCGCACGACGACTCCGTTCCTGTCGAGGCCGCAACTGTCGTCGACACGAGCGTGAGCGAGAAGCGGCTCCGGCGGCTCTCCCAGCAGCTACAGCGGGTGCCGGAGGGCTTTACGGTGAACCCCAAGCTCGCACGGCAGCTCGAGCGCCGCGCGGTCGCACTCGACGAGGGAGGCATCGACTGGGGCCACGCCGAGGCGCTCGCATTCGGCTCGCTCCTGCGAGAGGGGATCCCGATCCGCCTCACCGGGCAGGACACCGAGCGCGGGACGTTCTCCCACCGCCACCTCGTCTTCCACGACTCGTCCTCCGGTGAGATCGAGATCCCGGTGCAGCGGCTCGACAACGCCAAGGCTTCGTTCGAGGTCTACAACTCGCCGCTCTCCGAGTACGCTTGCGTCGGCTTCGAGTACGGCTACTCGACAGCGGCGCCGGAGGCGCTCGTCCTGTGGGAGGCGCAGTTCGGCGATTTCGCGAACGGCGCGCAGACGATCATCGATCAGTTCATATCCAGCGGTCTAGCCAAGTGGAAGCAGACCTCGCGAATGACGCTGCTTCTGCCGCACGGCTACGAGGGCAACGGCCCCGAGCATTCGAGTGCGCGGCTCGAGCGCTTTCTGCAGCTCACGGCCCAGGAGAACCTCCGGATCTGCAACCCGACGACGTCCGCCCAGTACTTCCACCTGATCCGCCGACAGGCGCTCGACCCGATCGCGCGCCCTCTCGTCGTGATGACACCGAAGGGCCTGCTCCGCCTGAAGAACGCGTCCTCGACACTGGCCGAGCTCTCCGGCGGATCGTTCCGGCCTACCATCGACGCGGCGGTTGCCGACAAGTCGCACATCCGGCGTCTTGTGATCTGCAGCGGCAAGGTCTACTACGACATCACCGGGCACGAGCTCGCCGGCGAGGCAAATGACGTCGCGGTCGCCCGGCTCGAGCAGCTCTACCCATTTCCGGTCGCCGCGGCCCGAGAGCTGGTCGCGGCATATCCACGGCTCGACGAGGTCGTCTGGGCTCAGGAGGAGCCGCAGAACATGGGTGCCTGGCGCTCGATCCGCCACCGGCTCGAGGAGGCGGCTGCCGGTGTCCCCGTGCGCTACGTCGGCAGGCCCTGGCGCGCCAGCACCGCCGAGGGATACCCAACGGCTCATACGCTCGAGCAGGAGCGAATCGCCCTCGCGGCGCTGACGATCTAACCGTTTCGGCGGCGGCGGAATTCGCGCTGGACGAGCCACGGCCCGTGCCTGCGTGCGAGCCTGAGCAGCTGGCGCCGACCCGAAGGCGGCAGCCACCACCAGAAGCTCCAGAGGAGCGTCAGCATCCGTAGCGAGCGAGCACGTTGCCGTTCGATGTCCCGGGCCCGGTTTCTCCTCATCGAGGCATTCTTCCTGTTAACGCGCGTGCCCGTAGGCGGGATGTCGGCCAGGCGTTAGACTGGACAGCAGGAATGGCGTACGACCAGGAGGACGGAATGGCAGTCGATACAGCGTCGCTCTTCGCGAGCGTCATTCAGGAGCATCTCGAGCTGAGGCGCCGGAACGCGGCTCTCGAGCATGAGATGCCGCTCGAGCGTTACATGCCCGACGACCCGTTCGAGAATCACCCGCTCTTCAAGACCGAGGAGCAGGCACGGATCGAGGACACGATGGACGGCAACCAGTCGATCGTCGACGAGCCGACCTCCCTCGACTGGGGCTCCGCCGACACCGTCTTCTCGGAAGCGCCCGTTCCGGCCACCACACCGGCTCCCGCTGCTGACCCCGCGCCTGCACCCGCGTCGGTGGCGGATGCACCGTCGGCCGAGGAGCCTCCGCCCGAAGAGTCGGTCGAGGCGACCGACGAGGGCCTCTGGTCGCGCTCCCGCGACTTCGACTGGGGCGACTGAGAACCTCGCGGCCCGAGAGCCGCAGACCGGTCACCGCTGCGCCGCTGGATACGCTGACGCTCGTGGCGGAGCTGACGACGTCCGGCATCTACACCCCGACCGGCGACCAGCCGGGCGCGATCGAGCTGCTCGCCGGGGGATTGAGCGCCGGCGAGCGCTACCAGACGCTGCTCGGCGCCACCGGCACCGGAAAGACGGCGACGATGGCCTGGATCATCGAGAAGGTCGGCCGGCCTGCGCTGATTATCGCCCACAACAAGACGCTGGCTGCCCAGCTCTGCAACGAGTTCCGGGAGTTCTTCCCGCACAACGCGGTCGAGTACTTCGTCTCGTACTACGACTACTACCAGCCCGAGGCGTACGTCCCGCAGGCCGACCTCTACATCGAGAAGGACAGCTCGCGTAACGACGACATCGACCGTCTACGCCACGCGGCGACGTCGAACTTGCTCTCCCGCCGGGATGTCGTCATCGTCGCCTCGGTCTCGTGCATCTACGGCCTCGGCTCTCCTGAGGAGTACCAGAAGAAGGTCGTGTTCCTGAACGTGGGGGAGGACAATCACCGCGATGAGGTCTTGCGGAAGCTGATCGACATCCAGTACGTCCGCAACGACACCGTCCTCGGCCGTGGTCGCTTCCGGGTGAAGGGCGACGTGCTCGAGATCCAGCCCGCGTACTCGGAGACGGCGCACCGCATCTCGTTCTTCGGCGACGAGGTGGAGGCGATCACGCACTTCGACCCGCTGACCGGCGAGATCCTCTCGCGGCTCGACTCGATCACGGTCTTCCCGGCCACGCAGTACGTCACCACCAAGCCGACCGTCGAGCGCGCCGTCGTCGAGCTTCGAGAGGAGCTGAACGAGCAGGTCCGGAGGTTCGAGTCCGAAGGCCGGATGCTCGAGGCGCACCGGATCAAGCAGCGCACCGAGTACGACCTCGAGATGATGCAGGAGCTCGGTTTCTGCAACGGGATCGAGAACTACTCACGCATCCTCGACGGTCGGCCGCCGGGATCGGCACCGCACACGCTGCTCGATTACTTCCCGTCCGACTTCGTCGTGTTCGTCGACGAGTCGCACCAGACCGTGCCCCAGATCGGCGGGATGTACGAAGGCGACCGGTCGCGCAAGCAGACGCTCGTCGACTTCGGTTTCCGGCTCCCCTCGGCGCTCGACAACCGGCCGCTTCGCTTCGACGAGTTCCTCGCCAAGGTGCCGCAGCTCGTAATGGTCTCCGCCACGCCCGGCGCCTGGGAGCTCCGGCACTCGACGCGCGTCGCCGAGCAGCTGATCAGGCCAACCGGGATCGTCGATCCGGAGATCGAGCTTCGCCCGACCCGAAACCAGATCGACGACCTGCTGAACGAGATCCGCCGCCGCGAGGAGAAGGGCGAGCGGACGCTCGTCACGACGCTGACCAAGAAGATGTCCGAGGATCTGACCGATTACCTGCTCGAGGCCGGTGTCCGGGCCCGCTACCTGCACTCCGAGATCGACACGCTGGAGCGGATCCAGATCATCCGCGACCTGCGCCTCGGCGAGTACGACGTGCTGGTCGGCGTCAACTTGCTCCGCGAGGGGCTGGATCTGCCCGAGGTTTCCCTCGTCGCGATCCTCGACGCCGACAAGGAGGGCTTCCTACGTGGCCAGACAGCGCTGATCCAGACGATCGGGCGCGCCGCACGCAACATCAACGGGAAGGTCCTGATGTACGCAGACAAGCAGACCGAGGCGATCAACTTCGCGGTCGAGGAGACCGGCCGCCGCCGCGCGAAGCAGATCGCGTACAACGAGGAGCACGGAATCACGCCCGCGTCGATCTCGAAGGGCGTCTCGGACATCGCCGAGTTTCTCTCCCTCGAGGCGCCGCATGTCCCCGCCCGCACGCGTCGCGGCAAGAAGGTCGAGGGCATGGACCGCAGCGAGCTCGAGAAGCTGGTCGTCACGCTCGAGGAGGAGATGTACACAGCCGCGGAGGAGCTCCGGTTCGAGTACGCCGCCAAGCTCCGCGACGAGATCAAAGACCTCCGCCGGGAGCTGGTCGCTCTGGATAGCGTCGCCGCCTCCTAGCGCGGGAAGGTCCGAGTACCGGTCAGCGCCCAGTCCTCGTCGCGCCAGACGTGGGTCTCGACGGTGAGCGAGCTCTCGTCGGCGCGGTGCACGAGGACCCTCGCGCCTCGAACGCGCGGCTCGGCCGTGGCCGGCCGAGGCCGGGCGCGGTCGCGATCACGCAGGTGTGCGAGTCGCCGGTCACGACCTCGAAGTCCTGACGCTCGATGATCGTCGCCTGGTGGATATGGCCGCCGAGGACTAGCTCGGCGCCGGCACCGGCGAGCCGTGCAAGTAGGCGCTTTCGGCCCTTGACCGGCAGCTTCGTGTTTCGCCACGGCGCCCCGGTCAGCTGGTGGTGCAGGGTGGCCACCCGCAGCGCGCCCTCGGGAGCCGAGCGGAGCCGGCCCTCTGCGCGCTCGAGCTCATGCGTCTTCACGTGGCCGCGCTGGTAGCCGAGCGGCTGAACCGAGCAGAGCCCGGCGATCTCGATCCCGGGCGCGGAGAACGACGGCGAAGTAGTCCCCCAGCAGCGCTCGAACTCGCGGTACGGGCGCGTGAAACGGCCGGGCGGCCAGGTCGGAATATCGTGGTTGCCGGGGATCACGACAAGTGGCCGACCGAGCGCCCGCAGGTACTTCGCGGCGGCGTCGTGCTCGCTTCGAAGCCCGCGATGCGTGAGGTCGCCGCTTGCGACGACGACGTCGGGCGACACCCGCTCCACGAGCTCGCCGATCGCCTGCTCGAGCCGAGGGTCATCGAGGCCGTTCCCCGCGCCGAAATGGAGGTCCGACACGTGGAGGATGCTCGATGACACCGTCGAAGCAGGCTACAGTGAGTGAGATGAAGAACGAGTCCGGCACCGAGATCTTCGACGACCTCTATCTCGGAGTTCGAGCGGGCGGCGCGCTCCGCAAGAAGCGGCGTGGCGAGCTCCTCACCGCCGAGGAAGCAGACGCGCTCGGCCGTTGGCAGAGCCTCTCCGCCCGGCGCAAGGGCTTCGCCGTCGGCGGCTTCACCGCCGGTACCTTCGGGCTCGGCTTCACGCTCGGCGGGCTCGTGTTCGGCCGCTGGCGCAAGACCGCGTAGTCGGCCGCGCTCGAGCCTCTGAGCAGGGGAAAACGCACCTATTGGGCGAACGTCCGTTCGCTCGGTAAAATGATCTCTTCATGGCGGCTGAAGAACTCGTAGTCCACGGCGCAAGGGAGCACAACCTCAAGGACGTCACCGTTCGGCTTCCTCGCAATGCGCTCATCTGCATCACCGGCCTTTCCGGCTCCGGAAAGTCGAGTCTTGCCTTTGACACGATCTATGCCGAGGGGCAGCGGCGCTACGTCGAGTCGCTCTCGGCATATGCCCGCCAGTTCCTGCAGATGATGGAGAAGCCCGACGTGGACTCGATCGACGGGCTGAGCCCGGCGATCTCGATCGACCAGAAGACGACGTCGCGCAACCCGCGCTCGACCGTGGGGACTGTCACCGAGATCTACGACTACCTACGGCTGCTGTACGCGCGGGTGGGGAGGCCGCACTGCCCGATCTGTGGCCGGCCGATCGCCGGCCAGGCGATCGACTCGATCGTAGAGCAGATCCTCGCCATGCCCGAGGGCACGAGGTTCACGGTCAACGCGCCCGTCGTGCGCGACCGCAAGGGCGAGTACCGCGACCTGTTCGAGTCCCTGCGCAACGAGGGCTTCACGCGAGTGAAGGTGGACGGCGAGCAGCATCTGCTCGAGGAGCCGCCGACACTCGACAAGAAGTTCAAGCACAGCATCGAAGTCGTAGTCGACAGACTCGTGATGAAGGACGACCTCCGTCTTCGTCTCACGCAATCGGTGGAGACGGCGGTGGCTCTCGCCGAGGGGCTCGTCACGATCGACCCTGTCGACGGAAGCGAGAGCCGCACGTATTCGGAACGATTTGCCTGTCCCGAGCACGGCGTCTCGCTGCCCGAGCTCCAGCCCCGGATCTTCTCGTTCAACTCCCCGCACGGTGCCTGCCCGCGCTGCACGGGGCTCGGCGCCCAGCAGGAGATCGATCCCGACCTGCTCGTGCCAGATCCGGGCCTCTCGATCGACGAGGGGGCGCTCGTGCCGTGGGCGGTCGGCAGCGCGAACTTCTACGAGTCGGTGATCCAGGCGGTCGCCGACCGCTACGAGATCCCGACCGACAAGCCGTGGCAGGACTTGACCGAGGAGCAGCAGGGCTACTTCCTCAACGGCACGAACGGCGACCGCGTCTACGTCACCTACCGCAATCGGATGGGCCGGCGGCGCGCGTACACGATCGCCTTCGAAGGGATTGCGAGCTCGCTCGAGCGTCGCTACCGCGACACCGACAGCTCCCAGCAGCGGGAGCGGATCGAGGAGTACATGTCGTTCCGGCCGTGCCCGGTCTGCAAGGGCGCGCGGCTCAAGCCCGAGGTACTCGCGGTCACCGTCGGCGAGCGCAACATCCACCAGTTCACGCAGCTCTCGGTCGCCGCGGCGCTGCGGTTCCTCGACGGCCTCGAGCTGACCGCCACCGAGGAGCTCATCGGCGCCCGGATCGTCAAGGAGATCCGCGAGCGGCTGACGTTCCTCGACAACGTCGGGGTCGGCTACCTCGATCTCGACCGGGCCTCCGCGACACTCTCGGGTGGCGAGGCGCAGCGGCTCCGGCTCGCGACGCAGATCGGCTCGCAGCTAGTCGGCGTCCTCTACATCCTCGACGAGCCGTCGATCGGCCTCCATCAGCGTGACAACGACCGCCTGATCGGAACGCTTGAGCGCCTTCGTGACCTCGGCAACACCGTCGTCGTGGTCGAGCACGACGAGCAGATGATGCGGAGCGCCGACTGGCTCGTCGACATGGGGCCGGGAGCCGGCGAGCACGGCGGCTACGTCGTCGCGGAAGGGTCGGCGGCCAAGGTTGAGCGCAACCGCAAATCGATTACCGGCCAGTTTCTGTCCGGCGCCCGTGAGATCTCGGTACCGGAGCGGCGGACGGCCGACAACGGAGTCTTCACGGTTCGCGGCGCGAGCCAGCACAACCTGAAAGGGATCGACGTCGAGTTTCCGATCGGGCGCTTCGTGGCGGTCACCGGCGTCTCCGGCTCGGGCAAGTCGACGCTCGTCAACGAAATCGTCTACAAGTCGCTCGCAAACCGCCTCCAGAAGGTACGCGTCAAGCCGGGCGACCACGACGCGGTCGAGGGAATCGAGGCGTTCGACAAGGTGATCGAGATCGACCAGCGCCCGATCGGGCGGACGCCGCGCTCGAATCCCGCCACCTACACAGATCTCTTTACGCACGTCCGCGAGCTCTACTCGCTCACGCCCGATGCGAAGGTGCGCGGCTACAAGCCGGGCCGGTTCAGCTTCAACGTCAAGGGCGGTCGCTGTGAGAACTGCAAGGGCGACGGGCAGATCAAGATCGAGATGCACTTCCTGCCCGACGTCTACGTCCCCTGTGAGACATGCAAGGGGCGGCGGTACAACCGCGAGACGCTCGAGGTCAGGTTCAAGGGCAAGACGATCGCCGACGTGCTCGAGATGTCGGTCGAGGAGGCGCTGAAGTTCTTCGCCAAGATCCCGAAGATCCGCCGGCGGCTTCAGACCCTGCACGACGTCGGGCTCGACTACATGACGCTCGGCCAGCCGGCGACGACGCTCTCCGGCGGCGAGGCGCAGCGGGTGAAGCTAGCGGCCGAGCTCGGCAAGGTCGCGACCGGGCGCACGCTCTACATCCTCGACGAGCCGACCACCGGCCTCCATTTCGCCGATATCGAGAAGCTGCTCGAGGTGCTGCAGCGGCTCGTCGATACCGGCAACACGGTGCTTGTGATCGAGCACAACCTCGACGTGATCAAGCAGTCCGATTGGGTTGTCGACCTCGGCCCCGAAGGCGGCGAGGAGGGCGGCGAAGTCATCGCGGCCGGCACGCCCGAGGACATCGCCGAGGTCGAAGCCTCGTACACAGGTCGTTTCCTGCGCCCGTTGCTCGAACGCCGCGCAGTCGCCGCCGCGTAGCCTTTCAGGCATGACGCGCCAGCAGAAGCGCACCGTGTACATCACCCTCACGGCGCTGATCGCCGTGCTCTTCGCGGCCGGGGTGATCGCCGGCTACATGGGCCGGCACACGCCGCTCTGCAAGGACGGCAAGCCGCCGCGCCAGCAGCAGGACACCGCCCTCGGGCAGATCGAGTACCTCTGCCACGACGGCACGATCGTCACGAAGTAAGGTCAGGCTCTTGCGGGAGTGGTGGCTCCGGACCGTGCTCGTCCTGTCCGCGCCTCGCTCGGTGTTCGTCGCGCTCCGCGCCGACAGCAACGAGGAGGCGGCGCAGCGGGCCGAGCCCGTGCTCCTGATCGTGATTCTCGCGGGGATGGCGTTCGTGCTCTCCACGCACGCGGCGGGGAGGTTGATGGATCCGCCGAACGGCTACGACGCGATCCTGATCCCCGTCTGGGCATTCCTCGCGGGCGCGCTGTACGGCGGGGTCGCCTACTGGTCCCTGGGCGGTGTCCTGCAGGTGACCGCGGTCGCACTTGGGACGCAGGGCTCGTACAGGCGTAGCCGTCACGTGCTCGCTTTCGCGGCTGTGCCCGTTGCGCTTTCGCTCATCCTGTGGCCGCTCAAGCTCGCGCTCTTCGGCTCGGCGCTCTTCCACGCCGGCGGAGAGGACAGCGGCACCGCCGGGAAGGTGTTCGCAGTTGCGTGGCTCGGATTTCTCGCCTGGTCGATCTGCCTCCTCGTGCTCGGCGTCCGCGCGGTCCACGGCTGGAGCTGGCTGCGCGCTGCCGTGACCGCGACCCCCGCCGTGGTGCTTGGGGGCGTCTTCCTTTTTTCTAGCCGCGCTCGACGAGCGCGGCCACGAACTGCTCGAGCTCGGCGTCAGGGATCGAGTAGGTGTGCTGCTCCGCTGGGAACGACCCGTCGCGCACATCGCCGACGTAGGCCTCGAGCGCTGTCGCGATCTCCTCCGAAAGGTCGGCGTAGCTCTTGACGAACCGGGGAGCCCGCCCGGCGTAGAGGCCGAGCAGGTCGTGCCAGACGAGTACCTGACCGTCGCATTGCGGCCCCGCGCCGATGCCGATCGTCGGAATGTCGAGCGCGGAGGTGATCCGCGCGGCCACCGCAGAGGGGACAGCTTCGAGCACGAGCGCGAAACAGCCGGCGTCCTGCAGCGCGAGGGCGTCGTCGTACAGCTTCAGCGCAGCTTCGGCGGTGCGACCCTGGGCCCGGAAACCACCGAGCTTGGTCGCAGACTGCGGGGTCAGGCCGATGTGCGCCATCACGCCGATGTTCGACTCGGCGATCGCACGCACCCGCGAGACCATTCGGCCGGCCCCTTCGAGCTTGACGCAGTCGGCGCCGCCCTCCTTGAGCATCCGGATCGCGCTCGCGACCGCCTGCTCATCCGAGACCTCGTACGACCCGAAGGGCAGGTCGCCGATCACGAGCGGCCGGCGGGCCGAGCGGGTCGCGGCGCGCGTGAGGAAGATCATCTCGTCGAGCGTCACCGAAACCGTCGACTCGTGCCCGAGCATCACCATCGCCGCCGAGTCGCCGACGAGCACGAGCTCCACGCCCGCCTGGTCGGCCAGCAGCGCCGCCGGGGCGTCGTATGCGGTCAGCATCGTGATCCTGTCCCCACGACGCTTCATCTCGGCGAGCTCCGGCAGCACGAGCTTCCCGGGAGCGGGGACTGAAGGTCCAGCGACGCGTGGGCGCGTACTCATGGCTGATCTCCTTCCAGGAGGACGTTGTCGATCAGGCGGATCGAACCGACGCGTGCGGCGATGGCGAGCGTCGGCCCGTCGAGGTCGACCACTGCGACATAGTCGGGCTCGACGCCGGCCTCGTCGAGCAGGCGGCGGGCACGATCGGGGTCGCGGGTCTCCAGGGCACGCGGAATCGCGAGCGCCCGGCGCCGCTCATCGGTCGACAGACGGGCATTCCGCGACGACAGCGCGAGCCCGTCACCGTCGCGGATCGTGGCGACGACGCGGATCTCGAGCTCGAGGTTCAGGTCGCGCACGAGCTGCTTGACGACCGCCACCTGCTGCGCGTCCTTGCGGCCGAAGTACGCGATATCCGGTGCGGCGATCGTGAACAGCTTCAGGCAGGCGGTCGCGACGCCGCGAAAGTGACCGGGACGCGCCTCGGCTTCGAAACCGGCGGCGGCGCCCTCGGGGTCGACCCAGGTGGCAAATCCGGATGGGTAGAACTCCTCGAGCGTGGGCGCGAAGACGAGGTCGACGCCGGCCTCCTCGGCCCGTGCCAGGTCGGCTGACAGATCGGCCGGGTACGCGTCGAGATCGCTCTGCTCCTGGAACTGCGCCGGGTTGACGAAGATGCTCGCAACAACGAGATCGCATTCCGACCTGGCCGCCGCGATGAGCGCGACATGGCCGGCATGAAGTGCGCCCATCGTTGGGACGAGCCCGATCGTCGAGACCCCGCGCGCGGGCCCGAGAGCATGGCGCAACCCGGAGATCGTAGTGAGCGTTCTCATGTCCTGTATGGCTCCAGTTCCTTGCGGATACCGGGCACCGGAAGCGTAGCTGGAACCTGATGAGTGGCTCCGTCCGACCGGATGCGCACCATCTCGACGTCAGGGGTCACCGAGGGAGGGTCACTTAACAACGTTGGTAAGGTTGAGTGTGCGATGCCGATCTACGAATACGTCTGTATGAGCTGCGAGTCGCATTTCGAGGAGCTCGTCCGCGGCGACGAGACCCCTCCGTGCCCGGATTGCGGGTCGGAGAATGCGAACCGGCAGTTCTCGACGTTCGCAGCTCACGGCCTCAGCAAGCCCCAGGCGACCCTCGGTGGGGGCTCGGGTGGCGGCTGCTGTGGTGGGAGCTGTGGCTGCGGCCATTGAGGGCCTGACCACCGAGGCCGCGCTCGCGGCGCTCCGTGACGCCGTCGCGAGCTGCACGCGCTGCCCGCTTTCTGCGACCCGAACGCAGACCGTGTTCGGCTCCGGCTCGCCGACCGCCGACCTGATGTTCGTCGGCGAAGCGCCCGGCTTCCACGAGGACAAGCAAGGCGTGCCGTTCGTCGGTGCCGCCGGCCAGCTGCTCGCCAAGCTGCTGAACGGGATCGGGCTCACCCGCGAGGAGGTGTTCGTCGTGAACGTCCTCAAGTGCCGGCCTCCCGGTAACCGGGATCCTCAGCCGGAGGAGATCGCCTCCTGCGAGAGCCATCTCTTCCGCCAGATCGAGCTGATCCAGCCGCGGGTCGTCGCGACGCTCGGCAACTTCGCCACCAAGCTGCTCTCCGGCAAGCCGGACGGGATCACGAAGGTGCACGGTCGCGAGCAAGAGGTCGTCCTCGGCGGGTCGCGTGTCCTTCTTTTCCCGATCTTCCACCCGGCGGCTGCTCTCTACACTCCGAGGATGCTCGACGTTCTCCAGGCCGACTTCCAGCGGATTCCCGAGCTGATCGGGCGCGTCGCGTCACCCCTCGTTGCAGCCGCTGCTCCCGCCTCCGAGCGGACCGCCGAGCCCGCTACCGAGCTTGCTTCAGTGCAGCTCGGGCTCTTCTGAGCGAGGCGATGGGGGCTCGGGTCTCACGGGGGGCGCCTGCGGTCCTGCTCGCGCTCGTCGTCGGTTCGCTGGTGCTCGCCGCGACCGCGCTGTCAGCAACCTCGGGCCGGGTCTATGTTCAGCAGATCGTACTCAACGGCAAGAACGAGAAGCCGCACGGCGAGATGGATGCCTCGGGCACGATCACGCTCTGCGCCGGCAAGAGCCGCAACGTCATCTCGTTCAACTTCGACGAGCTCACGGTCAACGGCCAGCCGACCGGCGGGCACATCCGCGAGGGCGCCCCGGGCGTCTCGGGCCCTGTCGTCTTCCCGTTCGCACCGCCCGGCCTGATCGATCCCTCGACGGGCGAGGTCGAGTGGGCCGACACCGCGACGGCGGCCCCGGCTCTGATCGCCGCGCTGATCGCCAAGCCGAGCGCCTACCACGTCAATGTGCACACCAAGGCCTACCGCACCGTGGCGATTCGCGGCCAGCTCGGCAAGTGGAAGCTGATGAACGTCGACGCCCAGGGGGCGCTCGAGTGCGGCGTCGGCACCTGATCTCGTCGATCTGACCCATGGAGGTGCTGCTCACAGCGTCGTCGGAGGAGACCGAGGCGCTCGGAGCCAGGCTCGGCGCCCGACTGACCAGGGGCGACATCGTCAAGATCAGCGGCGAGCTCGGGGCAGGGAAGACGACGTTCATCCGCGGCGCCTGCCGCGAGCTCGGCGTGTCGACTCCCGTCACGAGCCCGACCTACACGATCGGCCACCGTTACGAAGGGCGCGTGCCGGTCGCTCATCTCGACCTCTACCGCCTCGCCGGGCTGACCTCGGAGCGCTGGGGCGATCTCGAACCCTACTTCGATGGCACGATTGTGTTCGTCGAGTGGCCCGAGCACGCGGGCGGATGGCTCCCGCCGGCCCGAGCTACCGTCACCATGGCGCACGTCGACCCGACCCAGCGGACCATCACGATCGAAATTGACGAAGATCCTCTCCTTTGACACCGCAACGAGCACCGCAACGTGCGCGCTCCTGCGCGGCGGCGAGGTGGTCGGCGAGCGCCTGACCGAGGCCCGGTCCTTGCTCGCTGCTGCCGACGAGCTCCTCCGCGCCGCCGGGATCGAGGCATCCGAGCTCGACGGTCTGGTGCTCGGGACGGGGCCCGGAAGCTTCACGTCGATCCGGATCGGGCTTGCGACCGGGCGCGGCCTCGCGCTCGCGCTCGGGATTCCGGCCGCCGGCGTCTCGACGCTGCACGCGTTTTCGGGCGGCCTGCCCGTGATCGACGCGCGGCGCGGCGAGGTCTTCACGGAGGGCCCGACGGTCGACCGCCCCGAGGCGCTCGAGGTGGCCGGCCGGAGACTCGTGGGGGATGGTGCCATCCGCTACCGCGAGCTCTTCGAGGGCGCCGGCGCCGAGGTGCCGCCCGACGACGATCCGACCCACTTTCCCTCGGCCGCCCTGCTTGCCGCGCACGCCGGGTCGTTCGGCCCGGCCGGCGAGGTCGAGCCGCTCTACCTCCGTGCCCCCGACGCCGTCCCGAGCCAATGACCGCGCTCGCGATCGATATCCGGCGGCTCGGGCTGTCCGACCTGAACGCGATCGACGCGATCGAGCAGCGCGCCTATCGCGTGCCCTGGTCGCGGTCGATGTTCGCCTCCGAGCTTGCGAAGGCCTCATCGATCTGTCTCGGCGCCTTCGACGGCGACCAGCTGATCGGCTACGTCGTCAACTCGCGCTACGTCGACGCCTGGCACGTGATGAACGTCGCCGTCAACCCGGACTTCCAGCGGCGCGGGATTGCAAGCCGGCTGCTCGAGCACCTGTTCGACGTGACACGCGACGACCAGCGCCGCGGATACACGCTCGAGGTCCGCGTGTCCAACGAGGAGGCGATCGGCCTCTACGAGCGCCACGGCTTCGCCAGGCAGGGCATTCGTCGCGGCTACTACACCGACAACCGCGAAGACGCGCTGATCATGTGGCGCGACCCCGAGTGAGTGCATTGCCAACTCGATCTGTCGATCGAATTGGCTAGAGGGGCTTGCTCCTCGTCGGCGACAATCGTCTTTTGGAGATCGAGTGCAGACTTGCGCTCCACGATTCTCCCTGGCCCGACGATGTAGTCGCCGATCGGGGGTCGGCGTCGTTCGACAGCCACCCCCGGCTTTTCAAGCTGAAAGGGACCACCTGAGCGCTCTTCACGGAGGTCAGCGGTTACCACGAACATCCACGAGGTCTGACCGGGACCGCACGAGGATACTGTGCCAATAGTGCAACCGTTCACGCCATCTAGCCATTTCGCATAGCGAAATGGCAAGAACGCCGGCTGCCATTCTCGGTATTGAGACGTCGTGCGATGAAACGTGTGCAGCTGTTGTCACGAACAGCGGTGAAGTGCTGTCATCCGTCGTAGCCTCACAAACGGAGCACGCGGCGTTCGGGGGCGTCGTCCCGGAGATCGCGTCGCGGCGCCACCTCGAGCTCGTCGCGCCCGTGATCGAGGAGGCGCTAGAGCGAGCGGAGTGCACGCTCGACGACCTCGAGAGCGTGGCTGTGACGGCCGGGCCCGGCCTGATCGGAGCGCTGCTGGTCGGGCTGGCGGCCGCGAAGGGAATCGCCTGGGGCAGAGGGCTTCCGCTCGTGCCCGTGAACCACCTCCACGGTCACGTCGCCTCGCTGTATCTCGCGCCACTCGATCTCGAGCCGCCGTTCACGTGCCTGCTGGCAAGCGGCGGGCACACGCTTCTGCTCGATGTACAGGGGCGCGAGTGGGGACGGGCGAGCGTGCTCGGGACGACGCTCGACGATGCCGCCGGGGAGGCGTTCGACAAGGGTGCGCGACTGCTCGGGCTGCCGTATCCCGGCGGAGCCGAGATCGACCGGCTCGCGCGGGAGGGTGACCCCGAGGCCTACAGCTTCCCTGTCGCGCGTGTCCCCGGCCTCGACTTCTCTTTCTCAGGGCTCAAGACGGCGCTCCTGTACTCGGTTCGCGACCTCGACGAGGGAGAGCTCGAGCACCGGCGTGCCGATCTGGCTGCCAGCTATCAGCGGGCGATCGTCCGCGCCCTCGTCGAGCGGATCGCTGCCGCAGGGGCCGATCGGGTCGCCGTCGTCGGTGGCGTCGCCGCCAACTCGGAGCTCCGCGCGGCGCTTCCCGACGCCGTCGCGGCACCGCTCGCCCTGTGTACCGACAACGCCGCGATGATCGCCTCGGCGGCTCGATACACCGAGGCCGTCCCGCCGCCCGAGTACCTTGCGCTCGATGCGTTCGCGTCGGCGCTCTGAGCTCGCGCTCCTCCTCGTCCTCGGGGCGATCGGTGTCGCGGCCTGGTTGACCGTCCGCTCGCAGCCTCCCGCTCCGTCCTCGGTATCGCCGCAGAGCACGTCGTGGAGTGGGCTCGTCGGCTCGGCACGCCCGGCCCTTCCGCGGGTCAACCGCATGATCGTGGTTCTGCGCGTCCCGTCCGTCGCCGAGCGCGTCGCGACGGCCAAGCTCGCGACGGAGGCCGCCGAGCGGCGTTGGGCCGCCGAGGCCTACGCTGCGCAGCAGCAGCTCCTTACGCAGCTCGCGCGGCACGGCCTGGCCACCCGACCCGACTACAGCTACGCCCGCGTCATCGACGGCTTCTCCGCCGTGCTCGACCCGCGAGCCGTTCCGTTGCTCGAACACAACCCGGAGGTTATGGGCGTCTTCCCGGTCCGGGCCGCCTATCCGGCCACCATTCCCCCGGCCACAGCCGGAACCACGGCCGCCGTTCCGGCGGTCGCGCTCCCGGGGGTCGACGGGTCAGGGATCACGATCGCGCTCCTCGACACGGGCGTCGACCTCTCGCATCCGTACCTCGCGGGCAGGGTCCAGCAGGGGATAGACATCGTCGGCGGAACCGAGACGGCGGCGGCGCAGCGTGATCCCCAGAACCGGAGGCTCGTCGAGAACCACGGAACCGAATTGGCCGGCGTGCTCGCAGGTTCGGGCGGACCCGAGAGCACCCGCGGTGTCGCGCCAGGGGTATCGGTCCTCCCGATCCGCATCGCCGGCTGGCAGCCGACCCAGAGCGGCGTCGACTCGGTCTACGCACGCTCCGACCAGGTGATCGCAGGTCTCGAGCGCGCCGTCGATCCGAACGGGGACGGCGACACTCACGACGCGGCCAGAATCGCCTTGCTCGGCGTCGTGGAGCCGTTCGCGTCGTTCCCTGACAGCCCGGAGGCGCAGGCGGTCGACGGTGCGGGCGCGCTCGACATGCTCGTCGTCGCGCCGGCAGGAAACGACGGCGCTGCCGGGCCGCTCTTCGGATCGATCGCTGGGCCTGGCGGCTCGCCCGCCGCGTTGACCGTCGGTGCTACCGACCCGCGTCTAGAGACGTCGACGGCGAGGCTCGTCCTGCGTCAGGGGCTTGCGGTGATGGCCGACGCCCCGCTGCCGCTCCTCGGCTCGACCGCACCGGAGCATCCACTCGACCTCCGCGTGGCCGAGCGCGGCATTCCAGGAGCGCTTCGCGGGAAGGCAGCTTTGCTGCCGGTCGGCCCGAATCCCGTGGCCACGGTCCGCGTGGCGGCGAAGAACGGTGCCGCTGCGGTGCTCCTGTACGGCCGCCCACTTGCGGCGGGATCGATTCGCGATCCCGGGGTGCCCGTGCTCGGTGTGCCCGCCTCGATCGCGCGTGCAGCGCTCAGGGCGGTGCGGCAGCGGTTCTCGGTGATTGCCACGATCGGCCTCGAACGGTCGGCGCCGAACCCGTTGACCGGCCGCCTCGCACCGTTCTCCTCGAGAGGGCTCACCTACGGCGGGATGCTCGCTCCGCAGTTGACGGCGCCGGGCATCGCGATCCAGACGTCCGATCCGGGGAATGCCGGCGACGGAGAGCCGGCGTTCACAACGGCGACCGGCACGAGCGTCTCCGCAGCGGCCGTCGCCGGCGCAGCCGCGCTCCTCGCGCAGACCCGGCCGGGGCTCACCGCGGGCGACCTCGCGAGCCTTCTGGCCGGCTCGGCTCGACCGTCGGGAGGCCAGGTCGATCCCGGCGCTGCCGCTGTGGAGGAGATCTCCGCATCGGCGACCTCGCTCTCCTTCGGCCCCTGGACGGGCCCCCACTGGCACAGGGCGACAGCGGTCGTCGTCAAGAACGTCTCGACGCGGCGACTCACCGTCAGGATCGTGCCCAGCTCGCGGCTGCTCTCGGTAACTCCGGCAAGACTCGTTCTCGCGCCCGGACGGCAGTTCACCGTGCGGGTGACGGCGCGCGCAGTCAAGCGGCCGGCCCTGGCAGTCGTGACCGGCGGGCTGGTGCTGGCTTCGAGCGATGGCCAGGCGCTCCGCGTGCCCTGGGTCGTGATCTTCAGGCCCTACACGGGATCCATCGTGGGACCGGCGCGGATCTCGCCGGCCGCGTTCTCTCCATCGGACACGAAGCCGGCTGTGCTGCAGGTCGTCGCAGGCCGCATCACCGGCGCGACGAGGATCGAGATCCAGCCGGTCGCCCGCCTCGACGTACTGCTCTACACGTCCGGCGGCACGTATCTCGGCGCCCTCGCGCATGCCCGCGACCTGCTTCCCGGGGCCTACCAATTCAGCCTCAGCGGGCGAGGCCCTACCGGTGACGTTCTGCCGTCCGGGAGCTACGAGATCCGCGTCAACGCGTGGCCGGAGCTGGGCGGCCGGCCGAGTCGGGTTCGCGTGCCCTTCCGGATAGAGTAGGCCGCCGGTCATGGAAAGCTCTTTCCAGATCGCCCAGCGCCAGCTGCAGAACGTCGCGGATGTCTTCGAGATCGACGATGACCTGGTCAGAGTCCTCGGCCAGTGCAAGAAGTCGGTCGAGGTCTCGATCCCGACAACGATGGATGACGGCTCAGTGCGGAACTTCATCGGCTGGCGCGTGACGCACAACGTCGCGCGCGGACCCTCGAAGGGCGGGATCCGCTACCACCCCGGCGTCAGTCTCGACCAGATCAAGGCGCTCGCGATGTGGATGACCTGGAAGTGCGCGCTGCTGAACCTGCCGTTCGGCGGCGCCAAGGGTGGCGTGATCTGCGACCCGAAGACGCTTTCGCCCGGTGAGCTCGAGCGGATGACCCGACGCTACACCTCGGAGATCGTCAACGAGATCGGGCCGGAGAAGGACATCCCGGCTCCCGATGTGGGCACGAGCCCGGCCGTCATGGCCTGGATCTTCGACACATTCTCGATGAACCAGGGCTACTCGGTACTGAGCGTCGTGACCGGTAAGCCGCTCGCCGTCGGCGGCTCGCTCGGTAGAGAGGAGGCTACGGGCCGCGGCGTCTTCTACGCGCTCGAGGAAACGCTGACACGCCGCGGGATCCCCATCGAAGGGCTCAGGATCGCAATCCAGGGCTTCGGAAACGTCGGCTCGTTGTTCGCGAAGTTCGCCGCCGACGCCGGGGCCACCATCGTCGCCGTCTCCGACTCGAGCGGCGGACGCGCCGCAGCAAGCGGACTCGACGTTGCCGCAGTGCTCGCACACAAGCAGCGAGGCGGCCGGATCTCCGAGTTCGGCGGCGGCGAGGCCGTCTCGAACGAGGAGTTGCTCGAGATCGACTGCGCATGGTCGCGCCGTGCGCGCTCGAGCTCGTGCTGACCGAGGCAAACGCAGGTCGGGTAAAGGCGAAGATTGTGCTCGAGGGCGCGAACGGGCCGACCACGCCCGAGGCCGACGCGATCCTCGAGCAGGCCGGGGCCGTCGAGATCCTTGAAGAAGACAAGATCAAACCTGTGGTGAATCTAGCTATTTCGTGTATCGCGGATGTGATTACGATGATATTGAGGAAGTCAGTGGCGGTGAAAAAGATCGTATATCGTTGGCTATTACTTTGGCCTTGGCAAAATTAAATTCCTGTCCCTTATTGTTATTATGTACACGGAAGTCCTACGATCAACTAATCGAGGATTGTATCACCGTCCTTCGGCAGAACGTGGCTGGACTAATACTTATCCTTATTATCAATCATTTCAACGTCGAAGGCGATTACGATAATGTTCTTTATTTCTAAAGAAATAGCCATGATGGGATGTGCCACTCTTAATAAGTTTTTCTTCTATATTTAGGGAAAAATACGATAATGTTCTTTATTTGCAAAAGAAATAGCCATGATGGGCCTCTCTCTCAAATAAGTTTTTCTTCAAGATTAGAATAAATATGATAATGT
>CAVTLL010000002.1:0-92443 GCA_963735535.1 uncultured Actinomycetota bacterium
GAAGCCGAACTGCGAGACGGTCGCCATCGACGCGAGCGAGCCGATCAGGCCGATGTTCGGGCCTTCCGGCGTCTCGATTGGGCACATGCGCCCGTAGTGGGTCGGGTGGACGTCGCGCACCTCGATCGGAGCGCGCTCGCGCGTCAGGCCGCCGGCACCGAGCGCCGAAAGGCGGCGCCGGTGAGTGAGGCCGTCGAGCGAGTTCGTCTGCTGCATGAACTGCGACAGCTGTGACGAGCCGAAGAACTCCTTCAGCGCGGCCACGACGGGACGGATGTTGATGATCGTCTGCGGCGTGATCGTGTCGACGTCCTCGGTGGTCATCCGCTCGCGAACGACGCGTTCCATCCGGTAGAGACCGACCCGGAACGCCTCCTGGATCAGCTCGCCCGTGGTGCGCAGGCGACGGTTGCCGAAGTGCTCGTACTCGTCGAGCTCGGCCGCGATCGGACGGCGGTCGAGTGCGTAGGCGTCGGCGGCGAAGTCCTTCGAGTCCTCCGGGACGCCGAGCATATGCGGCATCGAGACGAGCTTCTGAACGAGCGCGAGGATGTCCTGCGTCGTGAGGACGCGGCAATCGTCGGGCACGTCGACGCCGAGCCGTTGGTTCAGCTTGTAGCGGCCGACCTTGGTCAGGTCGTAGCGCTTGGGATCGAAGAAGAGCGAGCGCAGGAGGTTCCGCGCGTTGTCGAGCGTCGGCGGCTCACCCGGACGCTGCTTCTTGAAGACCTCGATCAGCGCCTCTTCCTCGCGCGTGGTCGTGTCTTTTTCAAGAGTTGACTGAATGAAATGAGACTGGCCGAACAGCTTGAGGATCGCCTCGTTCGTGCTCGTGTCGAGCTGGAACCCGGTCGTCGGGTCCTCCTGCGGCAGCGCACGAAGGAGCGTCGTGATCGGCAGCTTGCGCTTGCGGTCGATGCGGGCGTAGACCACGCCCTTCTTGTCGATCTCGAGCTCGAGCCAGGAACCGCGGCTCGGCATCAGGTTGGCGGTGAAGACCTGCTTCGTCGGGTCCTTCGGCTCCATCAGGTAGGCGCCTGGGCTCCGGACGAGCTGCGTGACGATCACGCGCTCGGTGCCGTTGATGATGAACGTCCCCCACTCCGTCATCATGGGGAAGTCGCCCATGAAGACCCGCTGCTCGCGGATCTCGCCGGTCTCCTTGTTGACGAACCGGACCGTCATCGAGAGCGGGGCCTGATAGGTCAGGTCCTTCTCACGGCACTCCTGGATCGAAAATTGCGGCAGTCCGAACTCGTAGTCACCGAAATCGACGGCCAACGAGCCGGTGTAATCCTCGATCGGCGAGATGTCGTCGATCGTCTCGCGGAGGCCTTCGCGCATGAACCAGGCGAAGGACTCACGCTGGATGTCGATCAGGTTGGGGAGGTCAAGGACATGCTTCAAACGGGAAAACGACTTGCGCGCGCGTGGCGCGGTGACCGTATGGGCCAAGTGAGACAGCCTCCCTTGAGACGTGCTCCGAATGAGGAACGAACGGGAAAAACGAGGACAGGCAGAACGAAACCGTGGGCGTGCGGCGAACGTCCGAGTATAGCGGAGCCGCCTCTCTAGCTGCAAGGGGCGATGAATGCAGCGAGAGCCGGGGAGTTGCCGACGTGATCAGGGTACCACTCGGCGCTAACGTGCCGTGTGTGGACTCCCACCAGCCCGCCGCACCGGTGAAGCCGCGCCCGCGCTTCGAGGGCGACCCGATGTTCGGGAACAGCGGTCGTGCCTTCGACGAGGTCGAGCACCTGGTGCACGACGACAACCCGGATATGGCGCTTTGCGGGGTCGACCAAAAGGACGTGCCCTGGGATCAGGGCTGGCCCGTCTGCGAGGCCTGCAGGGCCGTCGCCGAGGGACGGCTGAGCTAGATGAGTAGCCCCGCGATCTCGCGTGCCCGGCTGCGCGATCTGGCCGCCCTGGGCCGCCCCGGCTCATACGACCTCGGGGAACCACTCCTCTAATGGCCCGGGCCGACAAGCAGGGAGGGCTCCCCGGGGAGCAGTCTCCCAAGAGCCCGGGCCCGCCGAAGGGCCAGCGGCGCGGCTCGACCGTCGGTCGTCTTGGGCTGAGCGCCGGACGGCTAGTGATGCGACCGACACGAGCCGTTGCCGGCGAGATGCTCGAACCGGCCGCCGAGGCCGCCGTCGACCGGGCGTTTGCGGGGCCGCTTCCCGAGGTCATCGCGCGTTCGCTCGTCGAGCATCACGTGATCGAGCGGGTCGTTCGAGAGGTGCTTTCGAGCGCGGCCTTCGACGCCGCCGTTGACGCGGCGCTTCAGGGGGATAGCGGTGAGGGCCTCGTCGAGCGGGTGCTGGCGAGCCCCCGGACGGAGCGGATTCTCGGCGAGGCGATCGAGAGCAAGCTGACCGCCCAACTCGCCGACCGGATGCTGCAGAGCCCCGAGTTCGAGGAGATCCTGAAGCGAACAATGTCGAGCCCGGCTGTGCGTAATGCGATCGCGGAGCAGACGATGACGATCGGCGACGAGATGATCGCGTCGGCCCGGGAGGCTACGATCGATCTCGACACGAAGCTCGAACGCGCACCGCGGCGCCTGGTCCGCAAGCAGGCGCGAGAGCCGGTCGCGAGCGGCGTTCCATCTGCGCCCAACGGCGGGTTCGCGACCCGCGGAGTCGCTCTGACGATCGACGCGGCGCTGGCGCAGCTGGTCTACCTGATCGGCGCCGCGATGGCCGCGCTCATCGCCTCGCTCGCCGGCGGGATCCATCCTGGCTGGGTCGCAGTCACACTTGCCGGTGCCGGCTGGGTGATCGTCCAGGTCGCCTATTTTGCAGGCTCCTGGGCCGCTAGCGGCCGAACACTCGGGATGCACCTGCTCGGTCTGCGCGTCCGGGGCCCGGACGGCCGGAAGCCCGGGCTGCTCCGTTCGCTCGTGCGCCTCGTCGGGCTCTGGCTGGCAATCACGCTCGCCTTCCTCGGCTTCCTGCCGGCCCTCATCGACGACCGCCGCCGCGCGCTCCAGGACTTCCTGTCGGGGACAGAGGTCGTCTACGACGAGCGGACGACCGCCGGCGGCGGGCGGGCGGCATCGCACGACCCAGCCGCGCTGCTCGACGAGAGCTGACGGCGAGCGGCAAGGGGCGGACGCCCCTCGCCGCTCGCTCTCCCAGCTACTTGATTTCGACGGAGGCGCCTGCCTCCTCGAGCTGGGCCACGATCGAGTCGGCCTCTTCCTTGTTCACGCCCTCCTTGACAGCAGCCGGGGCGCTGTCAACGAGGTCCTTGGCCTCCTTGAGGCCGAGGCCGGTGACCGCGCGCACGACCTTGATCACGCCGATCTTCGCCTGGCCCGCGCTCGTGAGCATGACGTCGAACGCGGTCTTCTCCTCGGCCTCCGCAGGCGCGGCGGCGCCCGGAGCAGCCACCGCGACGGCGGCTGCCGCCGTGATGCCCCACTCGTCTTCGATCTTCTTCTTCAACTCGACCAGCTCGAGCACGGTCATCGCGCCCAGCTGATCGAAGACGGTGTCAACAGCCGCCATCGTTATGCCTCCTCGGTTTCTGAATCGGATTCGGTATCTGTCTCGTCCTCGGGCTCGTCGCCCTCGGTGTCTGCGACCGGCGCCTTCACGGCCGGCGCGATGAAGGTGACGAACTCACCTTCGGATTCCGTTGCAGCCGGCTCTTCGATCGCAGCCTCCGCGACCGGTTGCTGCTCGGCGGGCTCTTCGACCGCCTCCGGCTCCTCGGCTTCGAGCTCCTCGACCTCTTCGATCACCTCGGCCTCGGGCTCGACGACCGGTTCGGCGGCGGCCGGGGCGACGAAGGTCACGAACTCGGCCTCGGGCTCTTCCGCCTCCGGCCCTTCCGCTGCCTCCTCGACGACCGGTGCGGCCTCAGCTTCGGCCTCGACAACCGGCTCGGCCTCGGCTTCTGGCTCCGCCTCCGCTTCTGGCTCCGCCTCTGCAACGGGCTCGGGCTCGGCCTCGGCCTCGGACGCCGACTCGGCCTCCGCCACCTCGGCTACGGCGTCGGCGACCGGGGCAACCGCTTCCGCAGCAGGACCTTCGGCCTCGACAACCGCCTCCGCGGCCGGCGCGACAACCGCGTCTGCTCCGCCCAGCTGCTCGATGCGGGCGTCGATCAGCCCGACGAGGTTCTGGAGGGGCGCCGACACCAGCCCGAGGAGGCTCTGCAGCGGCCCGACGATCGCCCCGAGGACCTGGCCGCGGAGGACGTCGAACGGCGGCAGCTTGGCGAGCTCGTCGACAGCGTCGGCCGAGATCGTCCTGCCCTGCATGAGCCCGCCGCGGATCGCAAGCACCTTCGTGTCCTTGGCCGAGTCGGCCAGGGCCTTCGCGACGGCAACCATGTCGCCGTCGCTTTCGATGAAGGCGATCGCAGAGGGCCCTTCGAGCAGCGTGAGCAGCTGATCCGCCCCGGCCGCCTCGGCGGCGCGGCGCGTGAGAGTGTTCTTGACGACGGTGAACTTGGCCCCGTGCTCGACCAGCTTGCCGCGAAGGGCATCGATCTGGGGCATCGTCAGCCCGCGGTAGTCGGTCACGATCAACGTGTCCGTCTTGCGCAGCTTGTCGGCCAACTCGTTGACCAACCGCTCTTTTTCTGTCTTGTTCATTCCACCTCCCACATTGCTAAATCGGCCCGCCATACGGCGAGCCGATTTCGCTAGAAGGTGTCTTCTAACTTCGACCCGCCTCGGATGGGCTTCTGCCTCTCGGCTGCCATCTGTCTTAGGCGCAGGCTTTTGATGAAGAAACGAAACTAGGCTTCGACCGTCTCCAGCTCTTCGACGATCTCGCGGGTCTTCGACGGGTCGACGTGGATCCCGGGGCCCATCGTGCTCGCGAGGGTGATCTTCTTGATGTACCGGCCCTTCGCGACCGCCGGCTTCGCGCGGACGATCTCGTCGATCAGGGCAGCGTAATTTTCGACCAGCGCGCGCTCGTCGAAGCTGCGCTTCCCGATCGGGATGTGGACGTTCGCGCCTCTATCGGTGCGGTACTCGAGCTTGCCGGCCTTCGCCTCCCTGACCGCTTTCCCAACGTCCATCGTGACGGTGCCGGTCTTCGGGTTCGGCATCAGCCCGCGCGGGCCGAGCACGCGGCCGAGCTTGCCGACGTTCCCCATCTGGTCGGGCGTGGCGATCGCGACGTCGAAGTCGGTGAAGCCTTCCTCGACGCGCTTGGCGAGATCGGCCGAGCCGACGACGTCGGCGCCTGCCTCCTCGGCCTCGCGTGCCTTCTCGCCCTCGGCGAAGACCGCGACGCGTGCCTCGCGGCCGGTGCCGTGCGGCAGCATCAAAGTGCCGCGAAGTTGCTCCTCGGCATGGCGGACGTTCAGCCCGAGATTCATGTGCACCTCGACCGTCTCGTCGAACTTGGCGGCGGTGTTGGACTTGAGCAGGCGGACGGCCTCGACCGGCGAGTAGACCTTCTCGCGATCGATCACGCCGCGGGCTCCGTCATAGCGCTTCCCGTGCTGTGCCATATGCCTAAGCCTCCACTTCGACGCCCATAGAGCGCGCTGTCCCGGCAATGACCTTCATCGCCTGCTCGATATCGCGGGCATTCAGATCCACCAGCTTCGCCTCGGCAATGCCACGAAGCTGAGCCTTGGTGAGCTTGCCGACCTTGTTGCGGTTCGGCTCGGCCGAGCCCTTCTCGAGCCGTAGCGCCTCCTTGATCAGAACGGCTGCCGGCGGCGTCTTCGTAATGAAGGTGAAGCTGCGATCCTCGTAGACCGTGATCTCGACCGGTGTGATGCGGCCGTTCTCCTGCGCGGTCTGCGCGTTGAACGCCTTGCAGAACTCCATGATGTTGACGCCGTGCTGACCCAGCGCAGGGCCTACCGGCGGCGCCGGGTTGGCCTGCCCGCCGGGGATCTGCAGCTTGATCATGGTTAGAATTTTCTTTGCCATGCTTCTAGTTGGCCTTCAGGTTCTTCGCCATCGTTTCCTTTAGTCGAGCTTCTTGACCTGATCGAACCCGAGCTCGACAGGAACCTGCCGCTCGAAGATATCGACGAGCACCTTGAGCTTCTGCTGGTCCGGGTTGACGTCGACGATCTCGCCGTCGAAGTCGGAGAGCGGGCCGCTCGTCACCTTGACGGACTCGCCGAGCGAGAACTCGACCTGTGCACGCGGCCGGTCGGCAGTCGAGGCGCCGGTCTTGAGGATCCGGTCGACCTCACCCTGACCGAGCGGCACGGGCTTGGAGCCCGCGCCGACGAACCCGGTGACGCCGGGGGTGTTCTTGACCACCGTCCAGGCCTCGTCGCTGAGATCCATGTTCACGAGGACATAGCCGGGAAGGACGCGCTTCTCGGTCTGGACCTTTTGACCGTCCTTCGTCTCGATCACCTGCTCGGTCGGGACGACGACCCGGCGAAAGCGCGGGCGCTGCCCCATCGACTCGATGCGGTGCTCGAGGTTGGCCTTGACCTTGTTCTCGTGGCCCGAGTACGTGTTGACGACATACCAGCGAAACACGGCTACCCGTTCAGCAGTTTCTTGACGACCTGCTGCCAGATCTGGTCGTTCACGTAGAGGAAGGTGCCGACGATGATGCAGGCGACTATCACGACGACCGTGCCCTGGATCACCTGGTTCTGCCCGGGCCATTCGACCTTCTTGAGCTCGGCCGAAGACTCCTTGCAGAAGCGCCAGAAGCGCACAAAGATGTTCCCGCCGCCCGTCTGGGAGGTGGGACGAGACTCGGGGAGCGGTGCGGCCGTGGCGGGCGCTTTACTCGCCATGGCGCTAGCGCGACTCCCGGTGCGGCGTGTGCGTCCTGCACCAGCGGCAGTACTTCTTGAACTCCACCCGGTCGGGCGTGTTCCGCTTGGACTTCGTCGTCTGATAGTTGCGGCGCTTGCAGTCGGTGCAGGCAAGCGTGATCGCAACTCTTACTCCGCTCTTGGCCATGGTCTCGCTTCGATTCTGGTCATGGGCATGCTGACGCACCGCCCTTGGGCTGCGTAAGTGTAGCGGAACAGTTCCCGCCTCCCGCTACCATGGCCGCGCCAGGGCGGCGTAGCTCAGCTGGTCAGAGCGCCGGACTCATAACCCGGAGGTCGGTGGTTCGAGCCCACCCGCCGCTACTCAGGTTCTCGCGGGTAATCGCCGTAGCTCCCGGTTCCAGTGAGACTCCGGCGCCCGCGTGGAGGCACTCTCACTCGATCCGGACGCCAACGCGCTTCACGACGACGCCGTTGACGCTCAGGACCGCATACCAGCGTCCGCGGGCGAGGGGTGCGGTGGAGGCCAGCGACGAGTCGAGTGCGGCGGCGGCCGGCTTCGTCACCGCGCCGACGAACTTCAAGCTTGGCGTCCGCCACACGATCCTCACCGTGCTGCTCTTGGGCAGGGCCAGGAAGTGGAAACGGACCCAGAGCGACTTCTGGGGCGACTTGACCGATGCCGCAGCCGGCCCGCCCCTGGCGATGCTGATCGTCGCGGTGTCGACGACACCTTCCGGCGGGGCCTCGAGCACAACCGGGCTCTCGCGCTCGACCGGGTTCTGGCTCTCAGTTCTCGCGACGAGACGGAGGACATAGCTCCCGGGCGCCGTCCGGGGTGACAGGCTCAGCGTCTCGGGGAAGGTTCCACCTCGCGTTGTCGTGATATTCCGCTTTGCCTTGATCGACGCGCCGCGCCGGATCTCGGCGGTCACGTGCGTGGCGCCCGCGACCGTGAACGAGAAGCCGACCTTCCCCCTGAGCCGGCTGTTGTGCCAGCGCGTCGTCACACTGACGTGCGCGAGCGAGAGGGACGTGGTGCCCGGGTTGACGGTGGTCGTGGTCGGGGTTGTCGTCGTGGTTGTCGTTGTCGTTGTCGTGCTGGTCGTCGTCGGTGCGGGCTGAAGGTAGGCGTCGATCTGGAGCTGGTAGCCGTTGACGGTCGTCCCGACCGGCGCCGTCGGCGCCGACGGGCTGCCGCCGTTGGTCAGCGGCGGCGTCCAGAGCTCAGGGAACGCGCCGAGCACACCTGTCTTGAAGATCAGCGCGCTGTTTGCGTTGTCGAGGCCGATGATGTCGCCCGCCTTGACCGCAATGCTCGTGCTGAACTGGTCAGGGCCGAACTGGCTTCCGCTAGTCGAGACGGTCGCGCTCGAGGCTACCGCCGAGTACTTGCCGCCGCCGGCCGGGCGGAGGATCCGGAGGGTGACCTTGTTGTTGGCGCTGTCCGACGCGATCCGCCACGCCACGATCGTCCCGTCCACCGGCGCCGCGTACACCGGGTCCGCGGCCGTGCCCGAGAACTGGATGAACGTGCAGCCCTGGCTCCCGCAGGTTGGATGGTTCTGGAGCGAGCCCGTGACGAGCGTCGAGGGCCCGATCACCATCGTTCCGGGCGGCTGGGCCACGGCCCCGCTCCGGTAGCCGGCCGCGCCGCCTGCCAGGCCGAGGGCAGCCGCCGCCGCCACGAGAAGCGCGAGTCTCCTCATCAGGCCCTCGATGATCGCAGACCACCCGCCCTTTCGCCCAGGGGAGCCGTCGTCGTCGGTGAACCTGGACAACGGACGCTGGATCCCGCAGTCTGAGCCCCATGCGCTACCTGGTGACGGAGGCGGCGATATCCGCGCAACTCACTGCGGTCATCGCCGAGTCGACTACCTGGGACGCATTCCCGCGGCTCTGGCCGAATCTCCTCGAGGAGGTCTGGGCCGGCGTCCGGTCGAGCGGCGAGATCACGCCGAATCGCAATGTCATGCTCTACAGGGACGATGTCCCGAATGTCGAGATCGGCGTCGAGGTCGCCGAGACTTTCGCCGCCTTCGGCCGGGTCATCCCGTCGAGCCTTCCCGCCGGCCGGGTCGCGACGACGACGCATCGCGGGGACTACGCGAAGCTCGGCCTCGCGCACCGCGCGATCGTCGAATGGTGCGATCGTCACGGTCTCCAAACTGCCGGCGCCCGGTGGGAGATCTACGGGCACGCGACCGAGCGCACGGCAGATCAGGAGGTCGAGGTCTTCTACCTCTTGCCCGACTGACGGTAGATCTCGAGGCCGGGCAGGGTTTGCTCCGCAGGTGGTACGAGCTTTCGCCAATCGTCAAGCACGAGGCCCCGGCGACGGTGGCCGGGAAGCTCGTTGCGGACTGCGTCGAAGCGGCCGGCGTAGAGACTGTCGAGGACCTCGAGGCGGTGAGCGAGACGGGCCCGTGGGAATGCCGACGCGTTCGCGTAGCGCCCGGCCGCAGCCGCTCTCAGCCTGTTCTCGGTCTCGACCCGATCGCGGAGCGGCGCGTGGTGCACCAACAGGCTGGCCGAGGCCTCCCGTACTCGCCTCCCGTCTCGCGTTGCAATCGTATGGCGCCCACTCGAAGGGATGATGTCGCCGGCTGCTCGCACACGGAAGAGCTGGTGCTTGTGGTGGGCCCGAGCGCAGTACGGGTACGTGTACCAGTAGGCGAGTGGGATCGACGCCGCGGGATGCGTCCTCCAACGATAGGAGCTCGTGGCGCTCGGAACATGCTCCAGCATCCTGCTCCCGGCTGTGTCGACCCAGGGCGGCTGCGACTCGACGAAGGCTCGAATCGTGGCTCCGTCCGGGCCGCGAGGGAACTCGTCCGAGTCGACCACGATCCACCAGACATCTTCTCCGGCACGCGTCGTCTGCTCGTCGATGAACTGTCGTATGCGGTGTGAGCGATCGGCCTCGGAGTAGCTGACGCTGCCCGCCACTTCGACAACCGTGGCGCCGGCGGCCTGGGCTTCACCGGCGGTGCTGTCGGAGCTGCCGTCGTCGATCACGAACACCTCGTCGGCTCCCTGGTTCAGGAGGTTGCGCGTCGTCGCCCAGATCACGTCCTCCTCGTTCCAGGCGGCCGTCAGACCCAGGATCAGGGGCTGCGGGCGCCGCGAGGGCTCGCTCGGGCCCTCGCCCGCCTCGAAGGTCTGCCACGCGAGCAGGTTCCGGGCTGCGGAGGGCGTGGGCGGCGGGTTCCGCCTACGTACGCGCGCGACGGCGAGTTGGCCCGCACGGACGATCCGATCGGACCTCCGCCGTGGCACCAGGGATGGCAGCGGGAATTGGGTTCCCATGCGAGGGAATCGTAGGTAGGCGTGCTGGACATCGTGAGGGCCGGCATGCGCGTCGCGACCTACGAGACGTCCACGAGCTGAGGCACCAACGAGACAGCCACCGGCGCGCGGTACTCGACAGCTTCCGAGGCGGGGTAAGATCGCGCCAATATGAGCGCGGCGGACGTCGGAGACGTCCACCTGACCGGCCGTGAACGCGAGGTGTTGACCCTCCTCGCGCAGGGCCTCCAGCTGGACGAGATCGCAAAGCGCCTCGGGATCGGCTCCGAGACCGTGCGGACACATGTCCGGAAGGCGACCGGGCGGCTCGGAGCGTCGAACCGAACTCACGCGGTCGCGATCGCGATCCGGCAGAACCTCATCTGATGCGCGGGCTTGCACCGATTCTCCTCATGACCGCCGTCATCGTCGGCGCCGCCGGAGCCGCGCCCACGAAGCCCCCAATGATCGGCGGATGCATCGTCTTCCCCTCCTCGAGCGTCTGGAACCAGCCGGTCGACGGGCTTCCCGTCGCGAAGGGCTCAGCCACGCTGATCCGGACGATCGGGCTCGACTCGCCCGTCCATCCCGACTTCGGCTCGGGTCTCTACGACGGGCAGAAGATCGGCATCCCCTATGTCGTCGTCTCCGGAGCATCGACCCCGAAGGCCAAGCCCGCGTTCGATTACGCCGACGAGTCAGACCCAGGGCCGTATCCGATCCCGCAAAACGTGCCGATCGAGGGCGACCCGCAGCCCGGCGACGGCGACCGCCACGCGCTGATCGTCGACCGTGACACCTGCACGCTCTACGAGCTGTACGCACTTCACCGCTCGGGCAGCGGTTGGGCGGCCGGCTCGGGCGCGATCTGGAGCCTGCGCTCGAACAAGCTTCGACCCCTCACGTGGACCTCGGCCGACGCGGCGGGCCTGCCGATCCTCCCCGGCCTCGCCCGCTACGACGAGGTGGCCGCGGGAGCGATCGACCACGCGCTCCGGTTCACCGCTCCCGAGACGCGCCGCGCCTTCATCTATCCGGCACGGCACCAGGCCGGCAGCTCATCCGACCCGTCGCTCCCACCTATGGGCCTGCGAGTCCGGCTGAGGGCGAGCTTCGACATCCGTAGCTTCCCGCCCCAGGCTCGTGTCGTCCTCGCCGCGCTCAAGCGCTACGGGATGATCCTGGCCGACAACGGATCGCCCTGGTACATCAGCGGTGCCCCCGACCCGCGGTGGTCGAACGACGACCTCCACAGCCTGAGCCGGCTCACCGGCGCCGACTTCGAGGTCGTCGACACCTCGAAGCTGCGACCCTGACCTTGTGCTCCAAGTCACGAAGTCGGCGGACTTCGTGACTTGCACCACAAGCGTTGTCAGACGGCCCGGGCCGATTCCGGCACGGCGACAGCGGGGTGCAGCGTGACGACGAACGTCGCGCCCTCGCCCGGGGTCGACTCGACGGTGACCGTCCCGCCCATCGCCTCGGTGAGCTGCTTCACGATCGCGAGGCCGAGACCGCTGCCGACCGGGCGCTCGCGGCCGTACTTGTCGTAGAGGAAGAAACGGTCGAAGGCGTGCGGGAGGTCGGCGAGCTCGAGGCCCGGGCCGGTGTCCGCGACGCTCAGGCGGCGCGGATCGGAGCGCACCGTGACGGTGCCGCCGGGGGGCGTCTCGCGGAGCGCGTTCTCGACGAGGTTCGAGGTCACCTGGAGCAGGCGGTCGTGATCGCCCTCGACCCAGGACTCGCCGCCCTCCGCCGAGAGCGCGACTCCGAACTCGCGGGCCGACGCCTCGTGGCGGGCGACGGCGGCACGGGCAAGCTCGCCGAGCTCGACCGCCTCACGGTCGACCGAGAACTCGTGGCGGTTCATCCGCGCGAGGTCGAGCAGATCACGGACGAGGCGCTCCAGCCGCCGCGCCTCGACCAGGATCGTGTGCGAGGCCTCGTCGGAGGTGAAGGCGCCCTCGGAGAGCCCCTCGGCGTAGCCGCGGATCGCCGTCAGCGGCGTCTTCAGCTCGTGGCTCACCGAGAGCAGGAAGTTGCGCTCGCTCTCGCGCGAGGTCTCGAGCTGCACGGCCATCTCGTTGAACGCCTGCGCAAGCGAGGCCAGCTCGCGTGCGCCTTCCTCGGGCAGCGGTGTCGGGGTCTCGCCGGCGGCGAGCGCATGGCTCGCATCGGCAACCCGGCGGACCGGCCGGACGATCGAGCGCGCGACGAAGAACGACAGCACCGCCGCCAGCGCCGCGCCGGCCAGCGCCGCGAGCAGCAGGTCGCCGAGGAACGGGTGCCACGCAGCCGACTTGGCACTCGAGGCGCGGAGCAGCAGAAGCCCGCGCGACGGAATGGTGCGGTAGGAGTAGATGTAGCGCTTGCCCTCGTAGGTGGTGCTCCCGTTGCTCGAGTGGTTGACGTCCGGAACGAGGCCGGCGAACGACGAGCGGTAGCCGACGATCGTCGTGATCCCGCCGGCCACCAGTGTGTTGTTGATGTAGCTCACGGCCTGGCGGCGCGTCTTCGCGGCGCTGTCGGCCTGACGGGCGAGGCCGCTCGCCTGGACCTTGTCGACCTGCTGCCGGGTGAGGATCGCCCCGATTCCGATCGTGAGCGCCAGGGTCAGGCCGAGCGCGGCGAGCGTCGCCGCGAATAGCCGACCCCGGAGCGTCTTCAAGCGCTGACCGCCTTGTAGCCGCTGCCGCGCAGCGTGCGGATCAGCTCAGGGCGGCCGAGCTTACGGCGAAGCTGAGCAACGTGGACGTCGACCGTTCTCGTCCCGCCGGGATACGACACCCCCCACACCCGATCGAGGAGAACATCGCGCGAGAGTACGGCGCCCGGATTGGCGAGGAAGTACGCGAGCAGGTCGAACTCCTTGGCGGTCAGCTCGATCAGCTCGCCCGCGATGCTCACGTCGTGGGTCCCGCGATTCAGCGAGATATCGCCGAGCTCGAGCAGGTCGTAGTCGAACTGCGGCTCGCTGCGGCGAAGGATCGCCTTCATCCGCGCAACGAGCTCACGGGGCGAGAACGGCTTGGTGACGTAGTCGTCCGCACCTACCTCGAGCCCGACCACGCGGTCAGGCTCCTCGTCGCGGGCGGTCAGCATCAGGATCGGCACGCGCGAGCGCGCGCGAATCTCGCGGCAGACGGTGAATCCGTCGATGCCGGGCAGCCCGACGTCGAGGATCACGATCCGGGTCGGGTGGCGCTCGAGCTCGACGAGCGCGTCCTCACCGGAGCGCACCCAGATCACGGTCCAGCCGTCGCGCGCGAGGTACCCGCGCACGAGCTCGCCGACGGATGGCTCGTCCTCGACTAGAAGAACGTGGCCGGACATCGCCAGAGCTTATGCGGCCTTGGTCCAGGCCTTGGACGCGAGATAGCCGCCGGCGATCCCGAGCCCGAGCGTCACAACTCCGCCGATCATTCTGCGGATCGCGGTCATCCGGTCGAGGCGCCTCCGCGCTTGCGGATCGCAGCTGCGAGGCCCGGCGGGATCTGCACCCGAACCGTTGTGGCCGGGGCGCCGTCGATCGAGATCGTCGTCGCGATCTCGAGCCGGCGCACCTGCGACAGCGAGGCAGGCTGACCTGCGATCTGCACCTGGGCTGCCGGCGAGACGTCGATCACGACGACGCTCCCGTCACGCTCTCTCAGCGTGAGCGAGCTCGACGTGAACGCCACGATCCGGCCGCGGTCGTAGATCAGCGTGTGTGGCTGGCGCTTGATCAGCACGTTGACGGTGGCATGCGACCAGCCCGCCGGAAGCCCCGCCGCCGGGTTCCCGGCCTGCGAGGGCGACCGCGAGCACGCAGGCCGCGAGCAGCGGAAGAATCAGGATCGAAGGTCTGCGCACAACTCAATGATCGACCACGCCTGTCAAACGCGCACCGGTCCAACGTAATGCGAACGTAAAAGCACACGCACCAATCCAAGACATCGGATCGCCGGCGACCCGACACATTCGCTCATACGAGGGAGAGGGCAAAAGGTGTCCGGGCGCCGATACCGAGCCGGTAGGGGCATCTGGGGAGACGCCGCCGAAGCCACACTGAGGATTGGGGGCACGACAACCGTGAAGGGCACCAAGGAAGAAGCCACTTCGCTCGAAGGGCACAGCGGCAGACATCTGGCCGAACGCTGGGGACTCCCGTACAGGGAGCCGCACACGTTGTCGATCGATCCTTCCGCGCTCGAGATTATCGATCGCGATGAGGCGAAGCGCCTCCGAGTCCTCCCCCTGGAAGTCGGAACCGACGGGCCTGTGTTCGCGGTCGCCGAGCCGAGCGAGGAGCGGTTCGCCGCGGTTCGCGAGCTCGCGGGCAGCAACGCCTCCTTCGTCGTGGTCGCCCAGGAGAGCCTCGACGCTCTCCTCAACAGCAAGGTATTCAGCGTCTCCAACATCACGCGCCGCACACCCCTGCTCCGGCGAACGCTCGGAGGACCGACCCCGCTCGTCCCGGTCCCGACCCACGAGACGCAGACCGATTCCGGGCCAGAGCACGAGGACGCTCCCGAGCAGCACGCCGAGCAGGAGCACGCTCACCAACAGAACGGACACCGGCCGGAGGCGCCGGAGTCGGCGCGGGCGCTCGACGAGCTCTTCAGCCAGATCGCATCAGGCGCAGGCAGCCTTCGCGGCCAGGTCGACGAGCTGACCCGGTCGCTCGAGGCCGCTCAGCGTGAGCTGCGCGAGGCGAAGGAGCAACTCGCCGAGGCCAACCGGGTCGCGGAGAGCCACAACGAGCAGCTCGCCGAGGCCAACCGCATCGCCGATAGCCGCAGCGAGCAGCTCACAGAGGCCAACCGTCTCGCCGCCGCTCACAACGAGGTCGTCGAGGGGCTGAGAGCGGAGATCGAAACGCTCCGCGCGCAGGTGACAAGCAGCGCAGAGCTGAACTCGTCCATGACCTCCCGGCTGGAAGAGGTCGCCCGCGCCCTGATGGAGCCTCGCACCGCCGAGTAGCAGGGAGCATGAGTTGACCACGAGCCGCCGTTTCGGAATCTTCGCCCGCGCCCTCTGCGGGCGTCTGCGTGCCGAGGCCGGGATCGGTCTCGTCGAGGCGGTCATCGCGATGTCGCTCTTCCTCGTCGCAGGTACAGCGCTTGCCGACGTCCTGTCCTCGTCGGCCACCTCTCACGGTTTCACGATGGACCAGACGCTCGGGCAGCAGGCCGCGGACGCCCAGATCGAGAACGTTCGCGCGCTCCCCTACGACAGTGTCGGCACCACGGGCGGAAACCCGCCCGGCTCGGTCGCGCCCACCGAGCCGGTGTCGGCAGTCGGTGTCACCGGCATCGCTGCGACCATCACGACGTCGATCCACTTCGTCGGAGACGGCGTGCCCGACGGCTACAACTCGACGACGAACTACAAACAGGTCGTCGTCTCGGTCACCCGGGATATCGACGGCCGCAACCTCGCGACCGAGAGCACCTATATCGCGCCGCCGACTCGCGCGCCCTACGGCGGCATCAGCCAGGTCGCCATCGGGGTGATCGTCACCGACATCGGCGACAACGAGCCCGTCCCGGGCGTGGCGATCGCACTCCAGACGGGCCCGAGCGCGCCCCGGAGCGATACCACCGATACGAACGGCGGCGTGCTCTTCGCGGGCATGACGGCCAACCCCGCTACCGGCCCGACCGCGTACTACAACGTCGTCCCGACGCTCCCCGCCGGCTACGTCGAGATGGCGGGCGACGTGAAACAGGCCCAACTCGGCCCGGGCCAGATCACCAATCTCTCGATCAGGGTCTACCAGCCGGCGACGATCTACGTGCACCTGACGAGCGGCGGCAGCAACTACACGGGTAACGCGACTGTCACCGTCACCCCGAAGTCCGGCACGCCGCAGAACTACTCCGTCGGCGGGGACCCCGGCGGCTCCTACTCGATCACAGGAATCAACCCGAACGCCGAGTACACGGTTACGGCCTCCAACGCCGGCGGGCCTGATCTCCAAGGCGGTCGACCAGTACGTCCCGAACAATTACCCCACCGACCTCACCTCGTCGTTCGCGCTCGATCTGACCGCCCCGACCGGGACGCTCTCGGTGACGGCTGTGAACGGCAGCACTCCGATCGCCGGTGTCTCGATCACGGTTACCGGAGGCCCGAGCGGCATCCACGTCACCGGGACGACCGACGCGACCGGCGTAGCGAACTTCCCGTCCGTCCCCGTCGGGAGCCGCGCCGTACACGATCACGGGGACCTACGGGGCCGCGACCTTCCAGCAGACCGGCGTCACCGTCGCAACCAACCAGCCGACCCCGGTGACACTCGGCGTCACCGCCGGCGCGGTCAAGGTGTCGGTCACCGACGGCGCGTCCCACCCGCTGCCGGGAGCGACACTCACACTCGCCGGGCCGAACGGCTTCTCGGCGATCGGGACGACTGACGGCACGGGCACCTGGACGTTCCCGAACGTCGGCACCGGTGCCGGCTACTCGATTATCGCGACCGACGGAGCCGCAACGGCCTCGGCGTCCAGCATCAGCGTCGCAACCGGCGCCACGACGAACGTCGTGTTGACGCCTTTCCGTCGGATCGTTCGCCGTCACGGTCACGGACGGCACGAACCCGCTTCCGAACATCCCGGTGACGCTCACAGGCCCGAACTCGCTGGTCGTCATCGGCACGACGAACAGCTCCGGCGCCTACACCTTCTCCAGCATCGGCGCCGGCAGCGGCTACTCGGTCAGCGCGTCCGACGGTGCGGCGACCGCAACCGCTTCGGGCCTGAGCGTCAGCGCCGGAGGGACCACGAACGTCCCTCTCACGCTGCCGGTCGGCTCGATCCAGGCAACGATCACCGAGGGCGGGGTGCCGCTTCCGAACGCCAAGGTCACTGTCACCGGGCCCGAACGCCTACTCGGTGACCAAGACAGCCAACGCCGTCGGTGTCGTCACGTTCTCATCGCGTCGGCTCCGGCTCCGGCTACACCGTCAGTGCGAGCGACGGCGCGGGCACCGCGCAGCAGACCGGCGTTTCGGTCAGCGGCGGCTCGACCACGAACGTAACGCTCGACATCCCCGTCGGCTCGGTCAAGGTAACGGTCGACGCCGGCACCGACGGCATGCCGGGCATCTCGCTGACACTCACGGGATCGGGGTCGTACTCGGTGACCGGCACCACCAACGCGAGCGGTGTGTACACGTTCGCCAACGTCCCGGTCGGTGGTGGATACACCGTCACCGCCACCGCGGCCGGCAGTTCGGCGGCGCAGGGCGGCCTGAGCGTCGCTGTCGGTGCGGTGACCTCCGTCACGCTCTCCATGCCGACCGGTTCGATCCGGGCGTCCGTGATGATCAACGGCAATCCGATCAGCGGGCAGACGATCACCGTGACCGGCCCGAACTCGTACTCGGCCACCGGCGTGACCGACGCCACCGGTCTCTACGTGTTCGCGGACCTTCCGGTCGGGCTCGGCTACACGGTGTCGACGACCTACGGCTCTGTCATCCAGCAGACCGGCGTCGCCGTAGCCAGGAACGGGCACGCCAACGTCCTCCTCACGGTCCCGTTCGGCACGCATCAAGGTCACCGTCCAGAACCAGTCAGGAGTCGCGGCCGCCGGAGCCGCTTTGACCCTCACCAGCACGAACGGCGTCACCGTCCCGGCCGGAACGACCGCTTCCGACGGCACGTACACCTTCAGCCTCCCGGTCGGCACCGGGTACAAGGTCACGGCCAAGCTCGGAGCCGGCTCCGTGACCTCGAGCTCTCAGACGGTGACGAGCGGCGGTGCGACGAACATCACCCTCACTCTCCCGACCGGCTCGATCACGGTGACGGTGAAGAACTCCGCCGGCACCAACCTCCAGGGAGCCGGCCTCACGCTGACGGGCCCGAACTCCTTCTCGGCGACGGGGACGACCACCGCCGCGGGCACGTACACGTTCACCGGCGTCCCGGCGGGTAGCGGCTACTCGGCGGCTGCGACCTACGCAGCGGGCAACGGCACCACGACGGGCATCTCGGTCACCTCGGGCGCCACGACCGCGACGACGGTCACGATCCCGACAGGATCGATCGGCGTGACCGTCAAGAACGGCGCCGGAACCACCTACTCCGGGGCGACCCTCACCCTCACCGGACCGGGCTCGTACTCGGCCACCGGGACGACCACCGCAGGTGGCACCTACACCTTCACGAACGTCCCCGCCGGAACGGGCTACGCGGTCGCTGCGACCTACGCCGCCGCCACCGCGAACGCGACCGGCGTCGCCGTGACGGCGGGAAGCACGACGCCGGTCGCGATCACGATCCCGACCGGATCGATCGACGTCACCGTCAAGAGCAGCTCGACGACCTACCCGGGCGCGAGCGTCACCCTCACCGGACCGGGCTCCTTCTCCGCAACCGGGACGACCGTTGCAGGCGGCACCTATACCTTCGCCAACGTCCCGGCGGGCAACGGGTACTCGCTCTCCGCCACCTATGCCGCCGCGACCGGAACGACCTCGGGCGTGTCGGTGACGGCCGGAAACGCGACGGCCGCGACGGTGACGATCCCGACCGGATCGATCGCCGTTACGGTCAAGAACAGCAGCGGAACGACCTACTCCGGCGCGAGCCTGACCCTCTCGGGCCCGGGCGGCTACTCCGCAACCGGGACGAGCGGCGCCGGAGGCACCTACACCTTCACCGGCGTTCCCGCAGGCAGCGGCTACTCGCTCTCCGCCATCTACTCCGGGGCAACCGGGACAACCAGCGGCGTGAGCGTCACGTCGGGCAACACGACCTCCACGTCGGTCATCATCCCGACCGGGTCGATCACCGTCACCGTCAAGAACGGCAGCGGAACGACCTACGCCGGCGCGACCCTGACGCTGACGGGTTCGGGCTCCTATACGGCAACCGGCACGACGACTGCCGGCGGCACCTACACGTTCACCGGCGTCCCGGCGGCTGCCGGCTACTCGGTCGCGGCCACGGTCGGCGCCGCCTCCGCGACGACGAGCGCGATCGCGGTCACCTCGGGCAACACGACGTCGACCTCCGTCACGATCCCGACCGGATCGATCACCGTCACCGTCAAGAACGGAAGCGGCACGACGTACTCGGGAGCCGGCGTAACGCTCAACGGGCCTGGCTCGTACACCGCGACCGGCACGACGAGCGCCGGCGGCACCTACACCTTCACCAATGTCCCGGCCGGCGGCGGCTACTCGATCTCGGCAACCTACGGCGCAGCCACCGGGACCTCCGGCAGCCTCACAGTCACCGCGGGGAACACGACCGCAGCAACGGTCACGATCTCGACCGGGTCGATTGCGGTCACGGTGAAGGGCGCCGGTGGAACGACGTTCTCCGGGGCAAGTCTCACCCTGACCGGGCCGAGCTCCTTCTCCGCGAGCGGCACGACGGCCGCAGGTGGCACCTACACCTTCACCAATGTCCCGGCCGGCAGCGGCTACTCGGTCTCGGCGACCTACGGTGGGGGCTCGGGATCCTCGGCGAGCGTAACTGTCACCTCCGGAAACACCACCTCCACGACGGTCACCATCCCGACCGGCACGGTCTCGGTGACCGTGAACGTCGGCGCCGTGACGCCGAGCGGCAACACCGTCTCCCTCACCGGCTCGGGGAGCTACAGCACGACCGCGACCACGAACGGCTCCGGCGTCGCGACGTTCACCGACGTCCCCGCGGGGAGCGGATACACGGCATCCGCAACGGTCGGGGCTGCGCCCGCGCAGACCGTCGTCGCGACGGTCACGTCCGGCAACACCACCTCCAAGAGCCTGACCGTCCCGACCGGAACGGCCAAGATCACAGTCAAGAACTCGAGCAGCGGATGCGTGAACATGAGCGGCGTGGTCGTGACGGTCAGCGGGCCGAACGGCTACTCGGCCACCGCAACCTCCAACGGCAGCGGGCTCGCCCAGTTCGACAACGTGCCCGCCGGCGCTGCGAGCTACACCGCGACCGGCAACGGCACGAAGAGCTTCACCGTCTCGTCGGGCGCAACGACAACGGCCAAGCTCTCGCAGAACGGATCGTGCTAGCCGTGACCGGCGCTCGTAAGGCCGTCGCTGCTCGCGTGCTCCCGCGCGACGAGGCCGGCTTCACGCTGATCGAGCTGCTCGTGACGATGTTCGATCACCGGCGTCGTCTTCGCCGCCTTCGGGCTGGTGATCAGCACGACCGTGCGCCACACGGCGCTGATCACGAACGAGGGCGTCACCCAGCACCAGGTCCGAACGGCCCTGAATCAGCTCACCGAAGACCTCCGCGAGGCGACCGTCTCCTCGGCCGCGGCGACCTCACCGTTCGTGACCTCGGCCGGTGTCATGTCACCGACATCGCTCACGTTCTACGCGCCGGACAGCACCTACAGCACTCGCGGATCCGACCGACTACCACCTCCGCGAGATCTCCTACCAGCTCTCCGGCAGGGAGCCTGCAGCGCACGTCGGTGGTCAGCTCGAACCTCGCCGGCCCGCCCTGGACGATCCCGGCTCTCGGGGGCTGGGTGAGCCTCGTCGGCGGGGTCACGAACTCGACCGTCTTCACGCTACTCGACGGGAGCACGCCGCCCGTACCGACGACGAACCCCGCCGCGGTGCGGACGGTCGTCGTGACGGTCACGGTCAGCGTGCCCGGAACGTCACACCAGTTCAGCTACTCCGACAGCGCGACCCTGCGGGAGACGCCGCCGTCATGAGGCGTTTCCTGCATCGTCTCCGCGACGAGTCGGGCCAGACGATGATGCTCGTCGTCTTCGCGATCGCGCTCGCCTCGACCCTCGCGGTCGGGCTCACCGACCTCGTCACGAGCGAGGCGCAGTCGAGCGGGCTCGCCGCCTCGAGCGACTCCGCCTACCAGGCCGCCGAGGCCGGGCATCGACAGCTACGCCTCGAAGCTCCTCGACGACCATCTGTACTTCCTGCACTACGTCGCAGACGGCGAGTCGACCCGCGTCTCCGGCAGCCTCATCGACCTCCGAGGGGTCGGCATGGACCGGGAACATCACCTGGACGTACCCCTTCGGCCAGGACAACTGGAAGGTTCTCGGCAACGGCTACGCCTACAACCTCGAGATCACGGCGCCGAGCGGCGCGGCGACGCCCGGTCAGCAGGCGATCCAGATCGTGTCGACCGGCTGCCGCTGGGACAGCAGCCAGAACGAGTGCGGCTCGGCAGCCAACGACGTACGACGGTCGATCCAGACGCTGCTGCTCCCGTCGTCGGTCGCGAACTTCCAGATGATCGCGAACAAGGCGATCATCTACGGCGCGACCGCGACCACGAACGGGAAGATCTACTCGACCGGAACGATCACCCACAGCGGCACCGCGAGCGGGAACATCTACTCGGAGGTCGAGCGTCTCGGGCGGCCGCGAACCTCGATCGGCGGAGCCACGATCTACACGCCGTCGACGAGCCCGACGATCCGGAGCGTTCTGCCGAACCCGATCGACTTCTCGACCTTCCTCACCTCGATCACCGACATCAAGGGCGCCGCGGATGCCGGCGGTCGGCGATCTCGACACGCTGATCGGCGGCTCGCCGAGCGCCTACGAGGTCGTGTTCAACTCCGACGGGACGTTCTCTGCGGCCGCCTGCTCGAAGGTCGGAAGCTCCGACGTCTCCGAGATCGCACCGACCTGCGGCGCTGCGACAGACCTTCACCGTGCCGTCGAACGGGGCGATCTACGCCAACGAGACGGTGATCGTCGGCGGGACCGGGTCGGCCGCCTCGACGGTGAACGGCCGGGTCACCGTCACCTCGAACAACAACATCGTGATCGGGAACAACATCAGCTACCAGCCCGGGACGAACTCGGTTCTCGGCCTGGTCGCGCTGAACAACATGATCGTCGCCTACTGGGCGCCGAACAACCTCAGCTGGACTGCGGCGACGATCGCGACGACCGGCCAGTGGACGGACACCTGCGGGATGCTTCTCCTACCAGTGCAGCACCCACGGGACGATGATCTTCACCGGCTCGACGGCAACGAACAACGGCGGCTCGATGTCGATGTTCGGCACGCGCGTCTACAACTACGACCCGAACCTGCTCTGGCTGCTCCCGCCCTGGTTCCCGACGGTCGACAAGCCGTACACCGTCCTGATGCAGCGGGAGATCACCCCGCCCTGACCGGATCGCCGGCATCAAGGTCGGTGACCTAAAGGGCCAGATCGCACAACGCCGATAAGGGAGAACATGGATCTCGACGGTCTTCTCGTACGCATCCTGGACCTCGCGCAAGCGACGTCCACCTGAAGCTGGGTCAGCCTCCCGTCGTCCGGCAGGACGGCGTGATCCAGCCGGTTCCGGGCGAGCCGCCGCTCACCGAGGAGGCGCTCGAGCAGGTGATCGCGACGATCACCCGCCACGTGCCGGAGCGGCATCAGCTGTTCGAGTCGAGCGGCGAGCTCGACATCAGCTACCAGTGCGCCGGGACGCGCTACCGCGTCAACGCGTTCAGGCAGCGCGGCGCGATCTCGGCCGTCTTCCGCGTCATCCCGCACACGATCCCGAGCTTCGAGACGCTGCACATGCCGCCGGGCGTTCGCCGCCTGGCCGACGAGCATCGCGGGCTCGTGCTCGTCACCGGCGCGACCGGCTCGGGCAAGTCGACGACGCTCGCCGCGATGATCGACCACATCAACCAGACGCGAAAGCAGCACATCATCACGATCGAGGATCCGATCGAGATGCTCCACCCCGACCGGAACTGCATCGTCAACCAGCGCGAGGTCGGGATCGACACCGTCTCGTTCTCGCAGGCCCTCCGCCGGGCGCTCCGCCAGGACCCCGACGTGATCCTGATCGGCGAGCTCCGCGACTCCGAGACCGCCGAGACGGCGCTCGCAGGCGGCCGAGTCGGGACATCTCGTCTTCTCGACGATGCACACGATCGACGCGGCCGAGACGATCGGCCGGATGATCGAGTTCTTCCCCGGCGCCAAGCAGCCGATGATCCGCTCGATCCTCGCCGGCGTGCTCCGCGGCGTCGTCAGCCAGCGGCTGCTGCCGAAGCCCGACTCGGGCCGGATCGCCGCCGTCGAGGTGATGGTCGTCAACGACCGGATCGCCGAGCTGATCCGCGAGAGCCGCACCGAGGAGATCCCGATCGGCGATCCGCGAGGGCGCCTACTACGACATGCAGACCCTGACGCAGGCACTGATCGAGCTCACGATCGCCGGGCTCGTCGATCGCGAGACCGCGACGAACGCCGCGCCGAACGCACACGACTTCGAGATCGCACTCGCGCACGCCGAGAAGGCTCTGGCCGCCGAGGCCGCGGAGAAGGCCCGCGCCGAGGCGCGAGGACGAGCCGAGACCGACGGCGAAGAGCCGGACGGCGCAGACTGGCGCGACCTGCTCGGACGAGGACAGCCGGCGGGCGCCACATGAGGACCGGACACGAATCGGCCCGCACGCCGCGCCGGGCCTCGAGCGGAGCCGTGACCGGCGCGATCGCCGCGATCGCGTTCCTCCCGGGACTCGCGATCGGGAGCTTCCTGAATGTGGTCGCGGCCCGGATCCCCGCCCGGATCTCGATCGTCGCGCCACGCTCGTGCTGCCCGTCGTGCTCGGCGGAGATCGCGTGGTACGACAACATCCCGATCGTCTCCTACCTCCTGCTGCGAGGGCCGCTGCCGCGCTGCGCCGCGCAGATCTCGGTCAAGTACCCGCTCGTCGAGCTCGCGACGGCTCTGCTCGTGTCGGCCTGCATCCTCGATCTTCGGCGTCATCGCTCGAGGCGGCGATCGTCTCGGCGTTCTTCTGCGCGACGCTCGTCGCGATCACCGTCACCGACCTGGAGCGCCGGGTGATCCCGAACCGGATCGTCCTCCCCGCCTTCGTGCTTCGTGCTCGCCGCGCAAACCGCGCTCCACCCTTCCCCGGCCTGGGCGATCGCGCGCTCGGCGGCTCGCTCTTCCTGCTCGTCGCCGCGCTCGCCTATCCCGGCGGCCTCGGCATGGGCGATGTGAAGCTCGCGCTTCTCCTCGGCGCCGCGCTCGGCGCGCTGCTCCCGGTGGCGCTGATGACGGGATTGCTGCTAGCGCTCGTCCCGGCGGTCGTGCTCCTCGCCCGCCACGGCCGCTGCGGCGCGCAAGATGGCGATCCCGCTCGGGCCGTTCCTCGCGGCCGGCGCGCTCGTCGCGCTCTTCGCCGGCCACGCGATCTCAACGCGCTACCTGAGCCTCGTGTGAGGACGGACGATGAGCAACGTCCACCCGATCCACTCGCCGCCGGGGATCGAACTCGAAGACGCTCTCGATCCGCCGACGGCTGACCGGCAGCGACAGGAGCTCGGAGAGCAGACGAGGTGCCCACCGCCGGAGCGGCGGCTACCGGCGGCGCGCATCCGACCGGATCGAGGCCGAGGAGCCCGGCGACGATCTCGACCGCGCCCGGCAGCTCGCCGAGAGCCACGGTCTCCCGCTCGTCGACCTGGCCGTCACCGGGGTCTCGCCGGAGGCGACGAAGCTCGTCCCGCTGGCCGTACTCGAGCGCGTCGGGCGCGATCCCGTACTCGGTCGACGAGAACTCGCTGCGGATCGCGCTCACCGACCCCGACAACGTCAACGGGATCGACGAGCTCCGGCTCACCTCGAGGCTGCCGGTCGAGTTCGCGGTGGCACCGCTCGAGGACGTCATGGTCGAGGTCAAGCGGCTGAGCCGCGCGAACGTCGCGTTCGCCGCGGTGCTCGACGACAGCGCCTACCAGGCGTCGACGACGAGCCCGACGACCTCTCGGCCGAGGACGGCATCTCCGAGGGGCCGATCGTCAGGCTCGTCAACTCGATCATCTTCCAGGCAGCCGAGGACGGGGCCAGCGATGTCCACTTCGAACCGCAGGAGGACGCCCTGCTCGTCCGCTTCAGGGTCGACGGCGTGCTCGTCGATCGCCCAGCGCGTTCCCCGGCAGCTCGCGATCGGCGTCGTGACGCGGCTGAAGGTGCTCGCGAAGCTCGACATCGCCGAGCGCCGGAAGCCTCAGGACGGCCGCCTGACGCTCGGGGCCGGCGCCGCAGGCCGGCTGCTCGACATCCGCGTCGCGACCCTGCCGACGGTGTACGGCGAGTCGATCGTGATGCGCCTGCTCGACAAGTCGACGCAAGGCGCCGACGCTCGCCGAGCTCGGCCTCTCCGGCGACGATGCATGCCCGCCTCGCCGAGCTCGTCAAGCGCCCGACCGGCGCACTGCTCGTCACCGGGCCGACCGGCTCGGGCAAGTCGACGACCCTCTACGCCTCGCTCGTCGGGGATCAACCGGCCCGAGATCAACGTGATCACCGTCGAGGACCCGGTCGAGTACCGGCTCGCCGGGATCAACCAGGTGCAGATCAACACGCGCGCGGGGCTGACGTTCGCGACCGTGCTGCGCTCGATCCTCCGCTCGGACCCCGACGTGATCATGGTCGGCGAGATCCGCGACGTCGAGACGGCGAAGATCTCGATCGAGGCCGCGCTGACGGCCATTTCGTGCTCTCGACGCTGCACACGAACGACGCGCCCGCCGCGCTGACACGCCTCTCGGAGATGGGCGTCGAGCCGTTCCTGACCGCCTCCGCGGTCTCGGCGGTGCTCGCCCAGCGACTGATGAGGAAGCTCTGCTCGAGCTGCGCCGAGCCCTATCAGCCGACGCGACGCAGGAGCTCCTCGCCGCGCGGATCGCCCCGCGAGGATCTCGATCGGTTCCGGCGAGGGCGAGTTCAGGCACAAGGTCGGCTGCGCGCGCTGCGGGAACACGGGCTACAAGGGCCGGATCGGCGTCTTCCAGCTGCTCGAGATGTCGGAGACGCTCGCGAGCCTCGCCGCGACCGCGGGCGAGCAAGGACGAGATCGACGAGAGTCGCGACCGAGGAGGGAATGAGGACGCTCTGGGCCGACGGCATGGAGAAGGTCGCAGCCGGGCTGACGACCGTCGAAGAGCTCGCGCGCGTCGTCTCCTAGCCGCGCTCACGACCGGGATCCCTCGTTCCAGGGGATGACCCGCCCGGAAATCACTCAATCGGGGCTAACCCGGCGCCAGATGCCCGCCGATGACAGGGACGAGGTTGACCCCAACCCACCCCAGCCCGATACCCAAGGAGCAATTTCCCATGTTGAATCGTCTGCAGAAGCGCCTGAGCTCGGAAGAGGGCTTCACCCTCATCGAGCTTCTGGTCGTCATGATCATCATCGGCATCCTGATCGCGATCGCCGTTCCGTCGTACCTCTCGTTCCGCGGAACCGCGCAGGACACCAAGGGCAAGGCCGACGTCCGCGCCGCGGTGCCGGACGCTGAGGAGTTCTTCTCCCAGAACAACACGCTACACCAGGCGCATGGACACGACCGCCGACTCAAGGCCCTCGACAGCGGCCTCGGCAGTGACGTCAACGTGAGCGTGAACGCGACCTTCGACGCGTACTGCCTCTCCGCTCTCGGTCAGAACGGCATCACCTGGTACTACTCAGGCCCCGGTGGCACGATCGTCAACGTCGCGCCACTACGGCCGGCAACGGCAAGGCCGTAACCTGTCCGTGATCTAACGATCTGACGGCCGGATTCCAACCTCCGGCCGTCTCCGGTGCTGGCACCCGAGGGGTGGCTCGCAACTGCGAGCCACCCCTCGCTCGTTTCCCGAAGCTGTCACATGACGGTCGTCAACAGCCCTGAAATTCGCCGACGAAACCGACCGACGGGAAACCTCCCTCAATCTAGGTAAAGAACGGCGATTTTCGTGCCGATACTCAGCCTGCGATGCTTGGCCCTCTCGATCGACGAACTCGTGCGCGAGATGAAGGATCTCGACGCGTCGGACCTCCATCTCACTGCCGAGTCGAAGCCGATGGTTCGGCGTGCGCGGCGAGCTCGAGCCGCTCGAGCACCACGAGGTGCTCACCCCGGAGGACACGCGCGACCTGCTCTACCGGATCCTCTCGACCGAGCAGCAGAAGGTGCTCGAGACCCGGCGCCACATCGACATGGCCTACTCGATCCCCGGCGTCGGCCGCCTCCGCGTGAACGTCTTCTTCCAGCGCGCGGCCCTCGGCGCCGCGTTCCGCATGATCCCGACCGAGATCCGGTCGCTGATGGAGCTCGGCCTGCCGCAGCACCTCGATGCAGCTGGCCGAGAAGCCGCGCGGGCTCGTGCTCGTCACCGGCCCGACCGGCTCGGGCAAGTCGACGACGCTCGCCGCTCTGATCGACCACATCAACAGCACGCGCTCCGAGCACATCCTCACGATCGAGGACCCGATCGAGTTCCTCCACAAGCATCGGATGTGCATCGTCAACCAGCGCGAGGTCGGGTTCGACACGCCCTCGTTCGCGCGAGGCACTCAGGGCTGCGCTCCGCCAGGATCCCGACGTCATCCTCGTCGGCGAGATGCGCGACCTCGAGACGATCTCGACCGCGCTCACCGCCGCCGAGACCGGCCACCTCGTCTTCGCGACGCTGCACACCCAGAGCGCGCCGATGACGATCGACCGCGTGATCGACGTCTTCCCGGCCGAGCAGCAGGACCAGGTCCGGATCCAGCTCGCCGGCACGCTGCAGGGCATCGTCACCCAGAACCTCGTCCCGACCGCCGACCGCATGGGCCGCGTCGCAGCACTCGAGATCCTGCTGCCCGACGACGCCGTGCGGAACCTGATCCGCCAGGGCAAGGTCGAGCAGATCTACTCGGTCATGCAGACCGGAACGAGCCGCGGCATGCAGACGATGGAGCAGTCGCTCGCCGACCTGATGCTTCGCGGCGTGATCACGCGCGAGGCTGCGCTCTGTCGCGGTCGAGCAAGCCCGAAGGGCCTCGACGCCCTCGTCGAGCGCGGCGTGACGCTCAACCCACCACTCTCAGATGGCCGGAGCCGGCCTACGGCTCGCGGAGGCATAACGATGGTCGACCTGCACAAGGAGATCAAGCTTTCCGACCTGCTCCCCAAGCGGGCCGGCGACCAAGCCGAACGGCAAGCCGGCCGAGGCAGACGAAGCGCACGCCGATGCCGGCCGAGATCGTCGGCCTGAAGATCGAGGCCGGCGGGCTCACGGCGGCCCACGTCGTCAACAACGGCGGCAAGAAGCTCGTCCGCGTCGCCCAGGCGCCGCTCGCCGAGGGCATCGTGAGCGGCGGCGAGGTACGCGATCCCGCCGGCCTCGCAACCGCGCTCAACGACCTCTTCTCGGCCAACGATCTTCCGCGGAACGGCGTGCGGCTCGGGCTCGCGAACACCCGGATCGGAGTCCGCACGATCGAGATCACCGGCGTCGCGGACAGCCGCGCAGCTCGACAACGCCGTCGGCTTCCGCGCCCACGAGATCCTCTCGACGCCGCTCGACGAGGCCGTGCTCGACTATCCACGTGCTCGGAACATCCGTCGACGACGAGGGCGAGCACGGTCCACCGGGTGCTGCTCGTGATCGCCTTCCGCGACTCGGTCGACCGCACGCTCGCGGCAACCGACGCGGCGAACCTCGAGGTCGTCGGCATCGACCTCGACGCGTTCGCGCTTCTGCGCGCCTCGCTTCCACCCCGCGCCGGAGGAGCCGCGACGGAGCCCGAGGTCGCGATCATCGCGGTCTCGATCGATCACGACCTGACGACTCTCGCGATCTCCGACGGCTTGACCTGCCGCTTCACCCGCGTGCTCGAGTGGGGTACGGCAAACGTCGATCTCGCGCTCGTGCGCACGCTCAAGGTGACCGCGGAGGAGGCCGCCGAGCTTCGCGCCGGCATCTCGCTCGAGCACGGCTCGGCAAGCCCCGGGCTTCGGACAGCCGACCGAGGTGATCGTGCGCGGGAGCTGCAGACGCTCGTCCGCGAGCTGCTCGCATCGATCCGCTTCTACGGCTCGCAGCCCGGACGCCACGCCGGTGCGCGGCCTCGTCGTCTCCGGATCGCTCGTCGACATTCCCGGCTTCGCCAGGCGCCTCGGCGCGGATCTCGGGATGCCCGTCAGCCCGGCCGACCCGTTCAGCCGGGTCGAGCTCGCGCCCGACATGGTCCGGCCGGAGCGCTCGGACGGGCTCGTCGTCGCAGTCGGCCTCGGGATCGAGGACTGAGATGAAAGCCGTCAACCTCCTCCCGGCAGACCCGGCAACCGTCGAAGCGCTCCTCCGAGGGCCTCGACCCCGGTCGCCGGAACCTGCTGATCGCCTGCGGCGGTCGTCGGCGTCGCTGATCGTCGTCGGGCTCGTCGGTGATGGTCTGGTCGTCGAGCTCGTCGATCGGAGACAAGCAGAAGCAGCTCGCAGACTCTCCAGTCGCAGATCGCGTCGACCGCGTCGAGCTCGAGCGCTTCCGACCGACGGTCGGGACGCGGAAGTCGACCGTCATCGGCGCTTGCTCGCGCAACGGCTCGCCTGGGACCAGTTCCTCGGCACGCTCTCGAAGGTGATGCCGGAGGACGTCTGGCTCCAGAGCCTCCAGTCCACGACTGCCAGGTGCCGCGGCAACGCTCGCCACCGCTCAGGCGGCCGCAACGGCAGCCGCCACGGCCGCCGCGACTCCGACGACCACGACGACGACCAGCACGACGCCGGCGCCGTCAGCGCCCGCTGCGACGGCGAGCACGTTCACGATCAGCGGCTACACGTACTCGCAGCCGTCGGTCGCACGCATGATGCGGCGCCTGGACCTCGTCCCGTGGCTCGACCGGCGTGAGCCTCGTCTCGAGCTCGAAGACGCACGATCGGCTCGGACATCGTCTTCCAGTTCACGGTCAAGGCCGCCGTCATCTCGCCGCAGGGAACGCCATGAGCGCGCGCATCCTCGACGTCTCGCCGACCAAGCTCGTCCTGATTCTCGCGGGGACATTCCTCTGCTCGCAGCAGCGACCTGGATCATGCTCGATCGCTGCCGAAGCAGTCGAAGGTCTCGAGCCTCGAGACGACGATCCAGAGCGCTCAGACGCAGCTCGACGCAGCTCGACGCACGACGAGCCGGCCGCTCGCAAGCACGCCGTCTCGCAGACGCTTCTGCTCGCCAGGGCCTTGCCGACCGACGTCGGGATGCCACAGATCGTGCTCCAGCTCAGCCGGATCGCGACCGAGGAGCACGTCTCGCTCGACTCGATCACGCCGCAGACGCCCAGTCTCGTACTCCGGCTACCAGGCGCTTCCGATCGACGATCACGCTGACGGGCAACTTCCTCGACGTCGAGGGCTTCCTGCAGCAGCTTCGAAATCAGGTCCAGCTGACCGGCTGACGGGATCGTCCGCCACCGGCACGGCTGTACGACGTGCTCGGCGTGACGCTCCAGGCGACCACGCCGGCGCCCGAAGGTGACCGCCGACCCTCGACGCTCGATGCGTTCACCTACACGGGAATCGCAACCGCGCCGGGAGGCGCGCGAACGACCACGACCCTGCGAGCGGCTGATGTTCGGCGGCTCGGACGAAGGCAGCCAAGGTTCGCCGTCAGAAGATCTTCATCGGGATCGGCGGCGGCGTGCTGCTCGTCGTCGTCGGCTTCCAGTTCAGCCGGCCTGCTCTTCGTCCTCTTCGTCCGGAGGATCGGCTGCGACTGCTCCGCAGGCGTCACCGGCAACCCCGATCGCCCAGGGCTCCCGGTCGAACGGCTCGGCTCGCCGGTTCGACCCGACATCGCGCGGCTCACGCAGAAGGATGTGTTTGCGCCCCAGATCACGCGCGGCCGGCGACCGGCCTGGCGCCGTCCGGAGTTCTCGCATCGACGGTGAACGGGCCCTCGGTGCGCGCCAAGAACTTCGTCGTCAAGGACGTCTTCAACCCCCAGATCAAGCCGCCGGCGGCGACCGCGGCCGACCTCCGTCGCTCGTGCAGACGCCGGACAGGCAGCGACTCGAGCCCCGCTCAGGTCGACGGCACAGCCGGCTACATCATCGTGCTCGCCTCGATCCCGGGCGATCGACGCGAGCCAGCGAGAAGGCGGCCGCCCGCGCGCTCGTCGCGGCCAAGAACGCCGGTCTGAAGGACGTCGTCGCGAACGACTCCGTGCCGGGCACATCGGGCTCTGCGCCGCACTTCACGATCTACACCGGCCCGTACCAGTACGAGTCGAGCGCGCAGACCGAGCTCACGCGCGCGCTCCGCAACGGCTATCCGCACGCCCACGCCTTCAAGCTTCCGAGCTCGTCGGGGAAGGGATTCTGACGTGACGACCTTCAACTACTCCGCGATCAACGCCCAGGGTGTCGAGCTCAAGGGCGAGCTCCACGCCCCGATCTGGACGCCGCGCGCGACCTGCTGCGCCAGCGCGGCCTCCTCCCGCAGCGCGTCGACTCCGCCGGCAAGAAGCTGAGCGCCGTCGGCTCGGGTCTCCGCAAGAAGGTCGACACGAAGGCGCTCCAGATCTTCTCGCGCCAGTTCGCGACGCTGATCGAGGCCGGCGTCAACGTGGTCACGTCGCTCTCGATCCTCCAGGATCAGACCGTCGACAAGAACCTGAAGAAGGTCATCGCGGCCGTGCGCGCGGACGTCGAGTCCGGGATGATCCTCTCGAAGGCCTTCGCCCAGCACCCGGAGGTGTTCAACCGCCTCTACGTCTCGATGGTCGAGGCCGGCGAGGCCTCGGGAACGCTCGATCGGGTGCTCGACCGGCTCGCGGTCCAGATCGAGAAGTCGATGCAGATCAAGCGGCGCGTGAAGGGCGCGATGATCTACCCGATCGTCGTCCTCTGCTTCGCCTCGCTCGCGCTGATCGGGATGTTGCTGTTCCTCGTCCCGGTATTCGTGAAGATCTTCGCCCAGCTGAACGGGCAGCTGCCGACGCTGACGCAGTTGGTCGTCGACGTCTCGAACATGCTCCGCAGCTACTGGTTCATCATCTTCCCGCTCATCGGCGCTCTCGTTCTGGGGGTTCCGCCGCTGGAAGAAGACCGAGGCCGGCCGGCAGACGCTGGGACAGCTTCAAGCTGCAGGATCCCGATGAAGATCGGGGACATCGTCCTCAAGGTGACGATGGCGCGCTTCTCGCGGACACTCGCGACGCTCGTCGGCTCCGGCGTCGACATCGTCAAGGCGCTCGAGATCACCGGCAACACGTCCGGCAACTGGGTCGATCGAGCAGGCACTGGCCGACGTCCGGACCAAGGTGCACGAGGGCGTTCCGATCGCCCAGCCGCTGATCGCCAACCCCGTGTTCCCGCCCGATGGTCAGCCAGATGATCAAGATCGGCGAGGAGACAGGCGAGCTCGAGAAGATGCTCGGGAAGATCGCCGATTTCTACGAGGACGAGGTCGAGACCTCGATCAACGCACTCACCTCGATCATCGAGCCGATCACGATGATCGCCGTCGGCGTGATGGTCGGCATCATCGTGATCGCGATGTACCTGCCGATGTTCAAGATGCTGAAGCTCGTCAACAACAGCGGCTAGCGCCGGCCGGTCAACGCCCCAGGATCGCGAGCGCACGCAGCGGGATGCGGGCGAGCCCGCGCTGCTTGGTCGGATCCGGGAGCTCCCCGTCGAGCATCCCGCGGATGCTGACCCACAGCAGCTTCGATCGTGCAACCTGCCACGAGGCGCGAGGGAAGCGGTCGAGCGCCTTCTTCAGCGTCCACGACGCGCGGTGGAGCGGTGCCAGCTCCTCGTTGACCGCCGTCTCGTACGGCAAGAGGTTCGAGGTACGCCCGGCGAGCAGATCCAGGATCGCTACCGAAGCGTGGCGCGACGAGACAAAGCACTCGTACATCCCGTCGCCGGACACGGGATCGATCAGGCCTGCAGCGTCGCCGACGAGCAGCGTTCGCTCGCCCGCGATCTTCATTCCGGCGCGCCGGAGCGGGAGCCGATGACCGCGCAGGGACTCGAGATCGCTCGGCTCGAGACCGTGCGCCTCGCAGGCGCGGCGTAGGTGCTCCCGCAGCTTCGGGCCTTCGCTCTCCCACCCGCCGACGCCGACGTTCGCGTGGTCGCCCTTCGGAAAGACCCACGCGTAGCCGCCGGGGATGTCGGCGAGCTCGAGCACGAGCCGGCGCGCATAACGCTCGCGCGGCAGCGTCGTGTAACTGACGTTCCCCTCGTAGGCGACGCCGTAGGTGATGCCCTCGCCGAGCCCGAACGCCCGGGCGGTGATGCCGTTGGCGCCGTCGGCTCCCACGATCACCTCGGCGGTCACACGCTCGCCACCCCCGAGCACCATGGTGTTGCCGGGCTCGATCGCCACCTTCGCCCCCTCGCGCACCTCGACCCCGCGCTCGCGCGCCGAGTCGAGCAGGAACGCGTCCAGCCGCCGGCGCTGCGTCATCCAGACAACGGGCTCGTTCGCCCGATGCACGACGGCGGCCCCGTACCGGAAGCGAAGCTCGATCTCGTCGATGTACTCCTCGACGACCGGGGTCGGGTCAACCGGGCACTGCCGCACGGCGCGCAGGGTCATCCCGCCGCCACACGGCTTATCCCGCGGGAAGGTGGCCTTGTCGGCCAGGAGGACGTTCGCCCCCTGCTCGGCGAGCCGGTAAGCGGTCGTCGATCCGGCCGGTCCACCCCCGACGACGATCGCGTCGTAATGCTTCACACCGCGGAGGCTACAATGCACGGCACCTCTGGGGGTGTGCCCGAGCGGCCAAAGGGAACGGGCTGTAAACCCGTCGGCTCAGCCTACGGAGGTTCGAATCCTCCCGCCCCCATGCACTGTTGTCAAGAACTCAACGTCTGGCGTGCACCTACCCAGAGCTGAGCGTTCGGACTCTCTCCGCCAGAGGGCGGGACCGGGGCGCGCCCGAGTCCTGACGTCTGGTGCGACAGGCGGCCTCCGAGACAGTCGCGTGACCGACGGGCTTCGGCGAACTGGTGCGGATCAACAGCTCGCGGGAGGAGGACGGAGTTCGTTCAGGCGCGATTGCAAGAAGCGACGCTCAGGCTCGGTCTCCGCGAGGTCCAGCGCGCGTGAGTACGCCGCTTGTGCGTCGTGGTCGCGGCCGAGGCGGCACAGGAAATCGGCGCGCGTCGAGTGGAAGTACAGATAGCTGTCAAGGTCGAGTACGTCGAGGAGCGCGAGCGCAGCGCTCGGTCCTTCGATCTCTGCGAGCGCGATCGCGCGATTCACCGTCACGACCGGCGAACCGGTGAGGTGTTCGAGCCGGCCGTAGAGAAGAGCGATCTGGTCCCAGTCGCGTGGCTCCTGGGTGTGGAGGTCTGCAATCGCCGCCTGCAGGACGTAGGGCCCTGCGCCCTGTAGGGCGACCGCCCGCTCGAGCAGCTGCCGGGCTTCGGCGATCTCAGCTTCGTCCCAGCGTGAACGGTCCTGCTCGTCGAGGAGGACGAGCTCTTCTCCGCGAAAGCGCGCGTCCCGACGCGAGTCGTTCAGCAGCATGAGCGCGAGCAGCCCGACCGCTTCGGCTTCGTCGGGCATCAGCTCGATGAGCGCACGACCCAGTCGTATGGCCTCGGCCGCGAGCTCGTCGCGACCGCCGCCCCAGCCTTCGTTGAAAATCAGGTAGACGACTGCGAGGACAGCGTCGAGCCGCTCCGGCAGCAGGTGCTCGGGTGGAACGGCGAACGGGATCTTGGCGTCGCGAATTTTGTTCTTCGCACGTGTAAGGCGCTTGCTCATCGTCTCGAATGGGACGAGGAACGCGCGCGCAATCTCTTCCGTTGACAGTCCGCCGAGCGTCCGCAGGGTGAGACCGACCTGGGCGTCGAGCCCGAGCGCCGGGTGACAGCACGTGAAGATCAGCTCGAGACGCTCATCGCGGAATGTCGTTGTGTCGTCCATCGGTTCTTCCGGCGGTTCGCGCAGTTCGCGCTCAAGCTGCTCGGTCTTCGCGAGTAGCGTCCGCTCGCGGCGGATGCGGTCGATGGCGCGGTTGCGAGCAGTCGTGATCAGCCAGCCGGTCGGGTTCTCGGGTTCGCCTTCGCGCGGCCAGCGCTCCGCGGCCAGCGCGAAGGCTGCCTGCGCCGCGTCCTCGGCGAGCTCGATGTCGCCGAGAACACCGACGAGGGTGGCCAGGACGCGTCCCCACTGCTCGCGGAAGACGTCTTCAAGCACTCCTGTGTACCTGATCGAGCACCGGCCGAACCTCGATCGCCGCGGTGACGTCGAGCTCCACCAGCTCGGCGGCGATCGCCAGCGCAGCATCAAGGTTGTCGGCCTCCACCAGGATCAAGCCGCCGAGGAACTCCTTGCTGTCGACGAACGGGCCGTCGGTCAAGAGCGTCTTTCGCGCCTCGAGTCTGACCGTCGTCGCAGATTCCGCCGGCAGAAGGCGCAGCCAGCCGCTGACGCTCGGTCGGTCGAGCACCGCGGAGATGCCTGGGTGCATCTCGCGCGTCCGCGGTTCCCCGGACGTCTTTCCGCTGCTGTAAGCAAGCAGTGCGTACTTCAACGTTCTCTCCCTTCGTGAGCTTGTAGTTGCTCTTCCTAGACGAACGGCGGCCCCCCGGACGGACACAGGGTGGATTTCGACCGATGTGTCCATCTGGGCGCTGCTCGTTCGTCATCAGCTTAGAAAGCCGTAACCCCGAGCAACGCTGACTGAGAGGAGCACAGAATGGCCGACATCCACCACCGCCTCACAATCGACGCATCCCGCGAACGAGTGCACGAAATGATCGCGACCAAGACCGGTATCGAACGCTGGTGGACCGGGCAGCCCCTCGAAGGCGACGAGGGCGTCGGCGGCGAGCTGGGCTTGTACTTCGGCGGCACGAAACCAGCTGCGGTCATGCAGGTGATCGAGGACACCCCCGGCCAGATCGTCTGGCGCTGTGTCGACGGTCCAGAAGACTGGCGCGAGACCCGAATCACCTACCAGCTCAAGACCGCCGCCGACCGCGAGACGACGCTCTTGTTCAGCCACACCGGCTGGCGCGAGCCCACCGAGTTCATGGGCATGTGCAGCACCCATTGGGCCTCCTACCTGATCGGCCTGAAAGCCGGTCTCGAGGGCCGCGACTACACGCCTTACCCGCAGGGCGAAGTCAACCGGTGGGGATGAGAGCGAGCATCGCCGCAGCAAGCATGCCCCGACATCTCGAGTCGGAACGTCAGCAAGAGTCGCCGGGTCAGCGGCGCTAACCACAACCTAGGAAGGAGCCCGGAGATGGCGAATTACGTATTCGCGTACAGCGGCGGCAAAGGCGTGGCCGCCGACGAGACCCAGCGCAACGCGCAGTATGCCAAGTGGAGTCAGTGGTTCGGAGAGATCGGTTCGACCGTCGTCGACGGCGGCGCCGCGATGGGAACCGCGAAGACGGTCGGCCCAGGCGGCTCGGTCAGCGACGGCGGCTCGCATGGCCTGACCGGCTACTCGATCGTGTCGGCCGACAGCCTCGATGCGGCGGTCGAGCTCGCGAAGGGCTGCCCGGTTCTCGAGATCGGCGGCGCGGTCGACGTCTACGAAGCGATCGCGATGTAGCAGGCGCGTGGAGCGCCGGGTCGGCGATGACGACAGGTCCCGAGCCCGACCCGGCACGCCCTGTCATCGACGCTCGCGGACACGCCGCTCGGGGAGCCGGCCCCGTGCCGGGGTCGAGTGATTTCACTCGCCGGCGGCCCTCCGACTACCCGTAAAGGGGGACGCAATCCCACCCGCAGCAGGTGATCTTGTGAAGATGGTGATGCCCGTGGAGGCCATGAGCGGAGCTGCGCGTGCGGGCCTGCTCGCGAGCTTCGGAAGCCGCGAGGAGCTGCTTCGCGACCTCGCCGAGGCGACGGCGGACAACGCGCAGTCGAAGGTGCTCGCGATCTTTGCGTTCGAGGGGTTTCGCGACCTCGTCAACCGGATGGGACGCCCCCAGAGCCAGGCCGTCCTCGCCGAGCTCTCGGTCCGCCTCGAGCAGACAGTCGGCTCCGCCGGAGCGTGTTACTGGCCGCGCGAGGATGAGTTCGCGGTGCTCTGCGACGCGAACACTACGGACATCCCGACTCTCCTCCACCTCTCTGTCGACGCGCTCAACGAGCGCAGCAAGCGCGTCGGGGTGACCGCCGCCTTCGGCATGGTCACCGTGCCCGACGAGGCGTTGGAGCCGATCGCGGCCCTGAAGGTCGCCGATGCCCAGCTTGCCGCGGCTCAGCCGGGGCGCGAACCGCGCGCGCTGCGACGGCATCTCCGTCAGGTCGTCGATGACGAAGCCGCCCCGGGTCCCGAGGAGAGCGCCCCGGAGCCCAGGCGCGCCGACCCGACCGACCCCGCCTCCGGCGCCGTACGCACATGGCGGATCGACCAGCTCCTCGACATCGCACGCACGCTGACGGCGCTTTCGGACGCAGCGAGGATCGATAACAGCCAGACCAGCGGCTTGCAGGGCCAGCCGCGCGACGCGGCTCGGATTCCCCTCTTGCTCAAAGAGCTCGGGCTCAGGCTGATCGCGCTCGATACGCTCGGCGGCCCGCCCCTCCCGGAGGCCGATGCCCTCGCTCAGGACGCCGGCCTGCGAATGGCGAACATCGGCGGACGCGTTCTCGCCGCGCTGGACGAGATCGGCACCGCGCTCGCGACTGCGTAGAGCTCTGGGCGCTGCCTAGCCGTGCACAGGCCGCGCTCGACGCTGTGCCCTGCGCGCCTCGTTCAGATTCCGGTCCGCGACGACGAGCGCTCCGGTCGGGTCGGCTGCCTGATGGGGAAGCAACGCCACGCCGAACGTGGTCGTCATCTCGGTCATCGCGATCTCCCTTCGCAGCGAGATCGACGCCGCGGCGAGAACCGGGGACACGTCGACCAACGGTACGGGGAAGTGAGCACAGAGCTCACGGCGGCGCGGCGTGTAGCAGCGGCCCTCCGGGCAGACGATGCGAGCGAACTCCTGGGCGAGCCGAAACAGCAGCTCGTCCGTCCTGGAGGCGCCGTTGACCTTCTCGAACTCGTCCAGGCCGTCCAGGGCGAAAATGGCTAGAACACTGGGCCCGCACCTCGGATCGACCGCCACGGCCAGATCCGCCATCAACGCGGCGCGCGTCCCGAATCCGGTCAGCGGATCGGGAGCGAACAGGCGGCTCGGAAGCTCGTGGCCCATACGAGATATGTCGAAGAATTCAGCGGGTTTCAGCTCACCCGATCGAGGGAGTCGGCCAGGAGCCATTCGAGAGGCGAGAAAGGGTTAGTCCCGTACACTCGACTCATGGATGAGCGCCGCCCACTCGAGCGCGCGGCCGAGCTCGGGATCGAGTACGTCGAGTCGGTTCCCGACCGTTCCAGGACGGCGGCGAGGCATCGCTTGGCGGGACGGTGTGGGACGATCGCCGGGCTATCCGCATCTCGGTCTCCAACTGGCAGACGAGCGAGGACGACGTCGAGCGTGTGGCTGCGGCCTTCCGAGCTGCCCGATCGGTCGCTACGGCCAGATGAACGGGATCGTCCAGGACCCGCCGCCAGCAGCGCGAGCGAGCCAACACGCGCCGCGCGCTCCTGAGCGCGGCCGAGCGGGACGGAGCCAGCGCCCCAGTAGACGGGCAGCGCCAGGAGCCCGAAACGGCCCTCCGACTCGACCGTCCCCGAGAAGAGCGGCAGGATCGAGGACGAATGCGCCCGCGACGATCCACTCGCGCCGGAGCGGCGTCCGCACGGCAGCGAGGATGAGAGGGTGCGGTAGTCAGCCGGAGAACGCGGCGTCGCGCGCGAGCAGGGTTGGCCTCGAGCGAGGCGCGGCAGGTGCTCCGCCGCCCGAAAGACACCGTCGAGACGGAAGGCGCGGCCCCACGGCTGTTCGGCCTTGTTCCAGGCGAGCGCGTCACCGAGTGACCATTGGAGGTAGAGAGGAAACGCGAGCAGGGCCGTCGGCGCCGCGAGGATCGCGGCAAGCGCGCGACCGCGCGCCCGGGATCGAGCGTGTCACGCTGACGCCACGCGATCGCGGCGAGCGGGATCGCGAGCAGCAGACCCCTCCGGCCGGGTGAGCACGGACAGGGCGGCAAGAAGCGCGGCCGCGAAGCCAATGCCGTCCAGAGCTGCAAGGGCCGCCAGGACGACAAGCGCGAGCAGGAGGCTCTCGGGGTAGGCCATCGAGAAGACGAACCCCATCGGCGTGACGGCAAGGAAAATGGCTCCACGCCTGGCGTGCTGCTCGGGCAGCAGGCGGCACCCGAGGTGGTAGAACGCGACGATCGCGACGGCGAACGCGCCGTTTGCAATCATCACGCCGGCAGCGACGAACGGAATGCCGCACGCGTGCAGCCCACGGATCACGATCGGGAAGAGGGGAAAGAACGCCGGATCGCTCTGGTGGCCCGGGATCAACAGGTAGCCGTGACTGGCGACACGCACGTACCAGTCCCGTCCCAGACGCCGAGCAGCTCGAGCGGGAGCGCCGACCAGCGTGGGCCGAGGCGCCCCTGGGCCGATCGCATAGAGCACGAGAAAGCTCCGAACGCCACCAATCGTGAGGCGACGAACCACCGAGATACGCGGGCTGCCTAGCGCGTACCGCCTCGCCTTCGGAGTTGCCGAGGCGCTCATCGCAGCTCGTCGAAGTGCACGACGCTCGTCCCGAGTGGTCCGGTCGCCTGATCGAGGCGGACGGGCAGGCTGTCCGACCCGAGACGTAGATGTCGATCGGGATCGTGCGCGGGTGCATCTCGATCTCGGCGAGGACGGCTCCCCGGGCACGACCTCTCGAGCGGAAGTGACGGAGGCACCATGGACGAGCTCGGAGGCCAGCCAGTCGGGAGCGACCGCGGGCAGCCCGCGAGCTCGAACTCCCCGTCTCGAGCGGATTGGTCGCCGCGAGGTGAGTGCCGGTCTCGGTCGGACGCCAGGGTCGACGATGACGCGAAACGCACGCCCGGCCGAGTACCAGCGCTGGATGCAGGAGGCGCGATACCGCCTTCCGCCGACGTCGACCGAGGCCTGTGACCCGTGGAAGGTCGTCAGCGCATGCAAGCGTCCTGACGAGCTGCAGCTGGGCGGCGCTCGGCCGCACCAGCGAGACCGCCTGCAGTCCCCAGCCGGCGCCACGATGACCGACAGGGCGAGCGTCGCGACGAGCAGCGACCTTCGCATCGCCGTCCTGTGTAAACGATGCGATGCGAAGCGCCGATTACACGTTGCGAAGCGGGACGATTAACCGTTGACTAGCGCGCTGTGAATTCGGGCGGATCGAAAGCGCTAGGCGGGGCCTTTGCGCCGCCGAGCCAGGCGAACAGCGCGAGCGTGGCGGCATCGGGCTGGAGCAGCCGCGTCGGGAAGAGGCGGCCGTCCCAGCGCTTGAAGAAGAGGCCGTCGTCGGAGCGCGCATTCGCGAAGCGCGCGCTCGGCGTTGTCGAGCACGAGGTCGTACCAGGTCGGCGTTGCCGTCGGACTTGTAGAGGTCGAGGAGGAACCGGAGATAGATCATGTCGGCCGCAGGCGTCCAGTCGGCGTCGACTGCGGGAACGCGGTGAGGCTCGCTCGCGCGAGCGCTCGGCCGCGATGGCAGCGGCCGCGAACGTGCCGGATCTGCGCAGAGCTCGAGCTGGCGCCGATCATCAGCCCCTCGACGTAGTCGAGCACCGTGCCGTCGTGTCGTTTCGCCCGTAGAGGTGCGCGTCGCGTTCCACGAGGTCCGGTTCGGCCCACGAGAGGAACTTGTTCGCCGTCGCGAGGTAGAAGGCGTCCCCGGTGAGCCGGTAGAGGTCGAAGCCCGCGTAGATCTCGGCCGCGAGCGGCTCGGAGGTCTTGTGCCGGTGCAGGGTTTCCCACCAGACCCCGCCGCCGGTCCGCGTCCCAGCCCGAGACGGCGATGAACCGGAAGGCGCGCTCGGCATCGCGGAGGTCGCGAGCGTCGCCGTGACCCGGTAGGCGTCGAGGAACGCCATCTCCCACCAGCCGTTGTCGTCGAAGTAGGTGTGCGCCCGCGGGTCGTGAGTGCCGGGGTACTAGTCGTAGCCGCCCACCGGCCGAAGGTCGGGGTTGTAGTAGCGCTCGGCGCCGCGCACGAACGCGCGCACCTCCGCGATCGGTTGGCCGGCGTCGGGTCGCGGTCGCGACCGCGTCGAGCGCCTCGAAGAGCGGGACACGCGACCAGAGCGAGGCGAGCGGCTTGTCGGGATCGGCGTGCGCGAGAGGCGCTCGTCGTACCAGTGCAGCTCCGGGTTCCAGAACGCGTGCTGTGTCCGGGCCAGATCGGTCTCGGCGAGCGCGAGGAACTGGGCGGGCGTCTTCACCTGAACGCGCGACCGCGCGTTGCCGGCCGCCGCGGTGAACGCGGCGAGCAGGAGAGCAATGCAGGCGCCGGCGAGCATGCTCCACCCTATTGGGGCCCGCCGCTCGCCGATCGAGCGCACGAGAAATACTGTTGCACACGGGGGCGAGCGCACCGGTGGGTCGTGCGCGAGAATGCCGTCGTGGCTGAGCGCGAGATCGCCGACATCTATCTCAAGCTGAGGGAGCAGGCGCTCTCGTTCGGCGAGCTCGAGATCAAGGCGCCGCCGGTCGTTCCAGGCGGGCGCGTCCTCGGCGTGATCATGGACCTGGGCTACGACACCGCCGTCGTCAGCGTGATGGGGCTCGCGGACGGGACGACCAGCATGTACGTCTCGAACGGCGGCGGGAAGATCGGCATGGGCGACCACTCGTCGGTCGCACTCGCGAGCAAGCGCTGGGTCGAGGTCGCCGAAACCGCCGGCTCGCTGACCGAAACGGACGGCGACGAGCTGCCGCTGGACGGGACGATCCGCTTCAACATCCTGACCATCGGCCCGAGACTCTTCGCGGAGGCCCGCGAAAGCGAGCTCGGCTTCGACACGCACCCGCTTCATCGGCTCTACGCGGCCGGGCAGGCCGTGATCACGGCGATGCGGCTCGTCGATGAAGCCGTCTCTTGATCACTGCTTGCGCTCGCAAGTATCTGGGATAGACTGGGTCCAGTGGAGCTCGGCATCTACACCTTCGCGGAGCTGACGCCCGATGCCGGAGACGGGCCGGACGATCAGCCCGGCCGAGCGGCTGCGGAACCTCGTCGAGGAGATGGAGCTCGCCGACCAGGTCGGGCTCGACGTCTTCGGCGTCGGCGAGCATCACCGGCCAGACTTCGCGGTCTCCTCACCCGCGGTCGTGCTGGCAGCCGGAGCCGAGCGCACGAGCCGGATCCGGCTCACGAGCGCCGTGAGCGTGCTCAGCTCCGACGACCCGGTGCGCGTCTTCCAGGACTTCGCGACGCTCGACCTGCTCTCGGGCGGGCGCGCCGAGATCATGGCTGGCCGCGGGTCGTTCATCGAGTCGTTCCCGCTCTTCGGCTACGACCTGCACGACTACGACGAGCTGTTCGAGGAGAAGCTCCGGCTGCTGCTCGCCCTGCGCGACTCCGAGCGGGTCACGTGGTCGGGGCGGCATCGCGCGCCGATCGAGGATCTCGGCGTCTACCCGCGGCCGGTGCAGAATCCGCTGCCGGTGTGGGTCGCCGTCGGCGGATCGCCCGAGTCGGCGGCGCGGGCCGGGGTCGCTCGGGCTGCCGATGGCGCTCGCGATCATCGGCGGGCTGCCGGAGCGGTTCGCGCCGTTCGCCGAGATCCACCGCGAGGCCGCCCGGCGCGCCGGGCACGACCCGGCGTCGCGTGCCGCTGAGCATCAACTCGCACGGCTTCATCGCCGAGACCTCCCAGGCCGCAGCGGACGCCGCGTGGCCGCCGTTCCAGCACCAGATGACGAAGATCGGCCGCGAGCGCGGGTGGCCGCCGGTGCAGCGCCAGGACTTCGACGCCGGGCCGCACGCTCCGCGGCGCACTCTTCGTCGGCAGCCCGGCGGAGGTGACCGAGAAGATCCTCTTCCAGCACGAGATCTTCGGGCACGAGCGGTTCCTGCTGCAGTTGAGCGTCGGCACGATGCCGCACCGCGACCTCCTGCGGGCGATCGAGCTCTTCGGGACCGAGGTCGCGCCGGCGGTGCGGGCCGCGCTCGACCCCCGAGACGGCCGACGTCTCCGGTTAGTCTCGCCGTGTGAGGATCGCCGTCTGCCGCCCGCAGCAGCCGTTCGTGCGCGGCGGGCGCCGAGATCTTCACCGACCAGCTGGTCGACGGAGCTCCGGGCGCGCGGGCACGAGGCGGACATCGTCACGCGTGCCCTTCCAGACCTGGCCGAACAAGCGCCTGCTGGAGAGCGGGCTGATGTGGCGGTTCGTCGACCTGCTTCCCGGCGGCTCGGCGCCCGCGGATCTCGTGATCGCGACCAAGTTCCCTTCCTACCTGATCGAGCATCCGAACAAGGTCGTCTGGCTCGTGCACCAGTTCCGGCAGGCCTACGAGCTCGACGGAACCGCGTACGGCCAGCTCGGCGAGTACGCGGCTTCGACCGGGCGATCCGCGAGCGGATCGCGGCCGCCGACCGGTTCGCGCTCGAGCGGGCGCGGAGGCTCTTCGCCACGTCGCCGAACGTGGCCGGACGGCTGCAGCGCTCGACCGGGCTCGACGCGGAGGTCCTCCCCCACCCGCCGCAGGAGCTCGACTACCGGTGCGAGCGCTACGACCCGTTCGTGCTCTCGGTCGGCCGGCTCGACTCGCTGAAGCGGCTCGACCTGCTGCTCGAGGCGGCGGCGATCGAGCCGCGGCTCCAGGTCGTCGTCGCCGGCGACGGGCCCGACCGGGAGCGGCTCGAGCGGCTGAGCGCCGAGCTCGGCCTCAGCGATCGAGTGCGCTTCGTCGGTCGCGTCGACGAGGCGACGCTGACCGAGCTGTACGCGACCTGCCGTGCCGTCTACTACGCGCCGATCGACGAGGACTTCGGGATGGTGCCGCTCGAGGCGTACCGGTCGAGCAAGCCGGTCGTGACGGCGACCGACTCGGGCGGGCCGCTCGACTTCGTGCTTCGCGGGCGAGACTGGCTGGGTGACCGAGCCCAACGCTGCGGCGCTGGCAGCCGTGCTGCAGCGAGGCGATCGGGAGCGAGGAGACCGCACGGCGCTACGGCGAGGCCGGTTTCCCGCCCGCCGTCGCGATCACGTGGGACGCCGCGATCGCGCGGCTCGCTCGGCTGAGCGTCTAGGTCCGGCGCTGGAGCCAGTAGAAGACGCCGAGCGGCGAGCTGTCGAGAATCGCGAGCCGGTAGCGCGGGCGCAGGTAGAGGGCGAGCGCGATCGCCGCGACGATCGCGACCGGCACGCAGATCCAGGCGAACGGGCGTGATCAGCAGCAGCGGATAGGTCAGCACGCAGCACGATGCCGAGGAAGGCGAGCGGAATCGACACCCACGGCGTGAAGAACGCCAGCATCCGGATCCGGTCCCGCACAGTTCCCACGGCGACGATCTTATTGGTGATGAGCCTCGAGGTACGCGGCGTCGGCGAGGCGCTGCTGTTCTCCTCTTCGTCGGCGAGCACGCGCAGGAGCGCCCAGGCGAAGGCGATGAAGATGATGCTCGTCTGCTCAGCGTTCATCAGGATCCCGGCCAGGTTCTGGTCGCGGATCGGCGAGAGCCCCCACAGGCGCGGCGCTTCGGCGTAGAACGAGTAGAACGGCGACGAGGCGAAGATGTAGGCGAGCGAGAGCCACGGCGCCGTGATGAAGGCGATGCCGAGATAGGCGAGGACGCCGAGCGAGCCGAGGCGGCGAGGCTCGCCGAGCACCGGCCACCAGAAGACGAGGCCGGCGGCGAGGAGCAGGCCGTGCTCGAGGTTGAGCGGCCAGCCGTCGCGGAGCGCCCAGTCGTAGAAGAGCGCGAGGTGGACGCCGTACCAGACGACGATCCAGAGGATCAGCGCGACGGCCGGTCTCGTGAGCGCCGCGAGCGGACGTCCGCCGGCCGCGGCGACGCGGCTTCGCATCGGGGTGGTGAGGCCGATGATCACGAGCGGCGGGCCCCAGTCGGCGATCAGCGCGTTCTGGAGCAGGTGGGCGATCAGGAGGTAGTGGGCGGAGAGGGTCTCGAGCGGCGAGTCGACCGGGACTGCGATCAGCAGCGAGGCCGAGCGCGAAGACGGTGATGCGGCCTGCTCCGGGTCTCTCTTCGGCCGGCGACCGGCGGACGTCGCGGATGTAGAGCGCGCCCGCCGCGAGGGCGAGGACGAGAAAGACCGGCTCGAAGCTGAAGCGGTAGGCGCCGCTCACGTCACGCCGGCTGCCCGGCGCCGAGGAGGCTCGCGCGCCGCCGGCGGCGGAGCGCCGGCAGGAGCAGCAGGGCGGCGCAGGCGCCGAGAGTGAGGATCTGGTCGAGGTTCATCACGATCCCGGCGAGCTGCTGGTCGTGCAGCGGCGACAGGCCGAACACCCGGTGGGCCTGGTCGGCGTAGGCCGGGTAGAGCGGGCGCAGGCTGAAGATCAGGATGTCGGCGATCGATCGTCCCCATCGCGAACAGTACGGCGATCATCGCGAGGCGGCGCCCGAGCGAGAGGCGGTGATGCCGGGCGGGGTCGATCAGGAGCGTCCAGACGAGGAATCCGGCGATCACGAAGCTCGCGTGCTCGAGGTCGTGGACGAGCGGGTGGCGGGCCGCAGCGTCGTAGGCGGTCGGGGATGTGCCAGAGGCCGAAAGCGAGCGCCCAGACGACGAGCACCGGCACCGGCCGGAGGAGCCACGACGCGAACCGCCGCAGCCAGGCGGTGTGGCCGGCGGCGCTCAGTAGGGCGGTCGGAACGACGAAGAAGAGCAGCGGCCCTCGGAGCGAAACGAGGATCAGCGCCGGCGCCACGTCCGCGATCAGCACGTGCTGGAGCATGTGCGCGGAGAGCAGATAGCGGTCGCCGAGCTCGTCGAGCGGCGAGACGAGCGGCAGCACGAGGATCGCGAGCCCGACCGCGAACAACACGGCGCGGTACCAGCCCGCATGATCGGCGCGTCCACGCCGCCGAAGCCGCAGGAACCCCTGCGCGAAGCACACGACCGCGACGGCGGCGAGCGCCAGCACGAGCGGCTCGGCCGTCCACGGCGACGAGAGGCCGGGCGGGTTCACGACGGACGAATCCTACTTCGCCCGTCCATGCGAGCCACGTCCGGGGACTGTCCCCAGCCCCGACCCCGACGGCCACGCCCGCCCGAGACACGCCTGGGGACTGTCCCCACGACGTGCCGCAACGAGACATGTGCCGGGACTGTCCGGGCGTACACCCGAAACGACATGCCGCTCGAGCCTCGTCTGGGGACAGTCCCCACGAACTTCCTACAGCGAGGAGTGTTCCTCGCGCCGAGCCACGCCGGCCACGGCCGTCTGAGCCACGCCGGGGGACTGTCCCCATGACCTGCCTGCGCGAGACGTGCCTGGGGACTGTCCCCGGCGCGGATCGCAAAGGCCACGTCCTGCCGAGACGCGTCGGGGGACTGTCCCCAGACGCCTCTCGTTTCCGCAGATCCGGAGGGGAGGTCTACGGGGCGGCACCGCCTTCGCCGTCACCTGGAGCGCGGCCTCGACGGTCACAGGCCCCGGCTTCGGTGTATGAACACGTGCCGGAGCCGGAATCGACTCACAGGCGATTCACAGCTTCGGAACGCTATTTCTCAGACAACGCACAGCTACACCAGCAAGACTTGCCTTCATGAACACGCCGACCGAGACCGCGAACGCCCGGATCCTCGTCGTCGACGACGAGCCCGCGATCGTCGATGCCGTCGCGACCGCCCTCCGCTACGAGGGCTTCGAGGTCGAAGAGGCCGCCAACGGCCGCGACGCGCTGTCGACCACCATGACCTTCGAGCCCGACCTGATCGTCCTCGACTGGATGCTCCCCGACATCGACGGCCTCGAGGTCGGTAAGCGCCTTCGCGAGCGCGGCTTCAAGACCGCGATCCTCTTCCTCACCGCCAAGGGCGGCGTCGAGAACAAGGTCGAGGCACTCCGCGCCGGCGGCGACGACTACGTCACCAAGCCCTTCAGCCTGGCCGAGATCGTCGCCCGCGTGCAGGCGATCCTCAGGCGCACCGGCAGCGAGCTCCCCGGCGACGTGCTCCGCTACGGCGACCTCGTCCTCGACGAAGGCCGCCACGAGGTCTTCCGCTCGGACAGCCGGATCGACCTGACCGCAACCGAGTTCAACCTGCTCCGCTTCTTCCTACTCAACCCTCGCCGCGTTCTCTCCAAGGGGCAGATCCTCCAGCACGTCTGGCGCTACGACTTCGGCGGCAACACGAACGTCGTCGAGACCTACGTGAGCTACCTGCGCCGCAAGCTCGACGCCGCCGGGCCGCCGATGATCAAGACGGTGCGCCAGGCCGGCTACATGCTCGAAGCCGAGCGACGGTAGCCCATGCTCGGGCGGCTCTCGCTCCGCGCCCGCCTGCTGATCGGCGTAATCGCCCTTGCCGCGGCAGGCCTGATCGCAGCCGACCTCGCGACCTACACTGCGCTCAGGTCGTTCCTCTACGACCGGGTCGACAGCGCACTCAACTCGACGCACGTCGGCGTCGAGAACGCCCTGTCCCCCCGCCGCGGCCCAAGCCCCGGCGGCCAGGGGCCCGGCGGAAACTTCGAGGACCTCTTCAACTCGATCCCCGGCTACTGCATCCAGCTGCGGCAGACGAACGAGAGAATCCTCCAGGGCGTGTGCATTCCCGAGTTCGGTGACACCGCGGCGGCGCCCGGGCCGAAGCTCCCGGCGACGATCACCCTCCCGGCGAAGTCGACCACCGCCGACGGCGACCGCGTGCATTTCTTCACCGTCGGCGCCCTGAGCGGCGGCGGCCGCTACCGCGTACGCGCGTCCATCGAGCCCAACACGCCGAACCAGATCCTGCTGATCGCCGCTCCGCTGAACAGCGTCGACAGCACCCTCCACCGTCTGCTCCTGATCGAGCTGCTCGTCACGGCGATCGCGCTCCTCGCGATGACCGCGGTCGGGCTCTGGGTGATCCGGATCGGCCTGAAACCCCTCGATGCAATGGGCAAGACTGCCGCCGCGATCGCCGCCGGCGACCTGACCCGGCGCGTCGAGGAGGACGAGCGCACCGAGGTCGGCAGGCTCGGCCTCGCGCTGAACAGCATGCTCGCGCACATCGAGGAAGCCGTCAGCGCCCTCGAGGCCTCCGAGAGCAAGCTGCGCCGGTTCGTCGCCGACGCCTCGCACGAGCTCCGCACTCCCCTCGCCGCCGTCCGAGCCTACGCCGAGCTTTTCACCCGTGGCGCCGCCAGCAGGCCCGACGACCTCGAACGGTCGATGAAGGGCATCAGCCGTGAGTCCGAGCGGATGAGCGTCCTGGTCGAGGACCTCCTACTTCTCGCTCACCTCGACGAGGGCAGGCCGCTCACACTCGAGCCGATCGCGCTCGAGGACGTCGTCGCCGAGGCGATCGAAACCGCAAGGACGCTCGAGCCCGACCGCCCGCTCGACGCCGAACTGACGCCGAGCACCGTCGCCGGCGACCACGACCGCCTGCGCCAGGTCGTCGACAATCTGCTCGCGAACGTCCGCGCGCACACGCCGCCCGAGGCCCCCCTCCGCATCACCCTGACCAACGACGGGGAGAACGCCGTCCTTGCAGTCGCCGACTCCGGCGCCGGGATGGACGAGGAGACCCGCGAGCATGTCTTCGAGCGCTTCTACCGGGCCGACCCCTCGCGCGCCCGCGCGAGCGGCGGGGCCGGCCTCGGGCTTGCGATCGTCGCCGCAGTCGTCGAGGCGCACGGCGGCACGGTCGAGGTCCAGTCGGAGCGCGGCTCGGGGACGACCGTCCGCGTGCACCTGCCCCTCGCACCGTGAGGCAATCTCACGTCCGGCTCATCGAAGCCCCATACGGTCGACCGACTCGAAACCCTTCGGAAGGAGAAAGCTTGAAGCGCCTCACCTTGCTCGCCGCCGGCTCGGCGACCGTCATTCTGTTCCCCGCCGCCGCGCGAGCGGCCTCCGGCCCCCAGCTCTGGTCGCAGGCGGGCTGCGGCGGCTGTCATACCCTGAACGCAGCGGGCTCCACCGGAACGAACGGCCCGCGCGCCTCCAGCGCGAGCTGAGAAAGCTCGGGATGTTCCACGGTCCGGTCACCGACTTCTACGGCCCGCTCACGACCGCCGCTGTGAAGCGTTTCCAGCGCTCGGCGGGACTGACCGCCGACGGTCTATGGGGCCCGAAGAGCGCCCGGGCGCTCCGGCACCGCCTCGGCTAGGTCACAGGAATTTCTTAGCTTTGTCACATCGCCCTCTCATCCAGCGCAATCACACTGTCCCTATGCAAACGAAGCTTGCAGCAGCCCTGAGCGCGCTGACGATCGCGGTGCCCGCCGGCCAGGCGGTCGCCGCGACGCGCTCGACCTCAACCGCCACCGCAACCAAGGTCGTGACCAGAAAGCTCGTCGGAACCAGTGCCGACGCGGGCCAGTGGGGGAGCGTCAAGACCATCGTCACAGCGAAGCTCACCACGAAGAACGGCAAGACGACGGTGCGCTACACCGACCTCGGTGGCAGCTACAGCTACCACACGAGTCGCTCGCAATACATCATGTCGCAGTCCCTTCCGTACCTGCGCCAGGAGTTCCTGAAGGCCCAGAGCGCGAACATCCAGGCCGTATCCGGCGCGACCCTCACGAGCCAGGCGTTCGAGCAGTCGCTGCAGTCAGCCCTGCTGAAGCTCTCGAAGTAGCCGCGGCCGCGAGCCGGCGGTCCGCCCGGCCGGAAGCGACATCCACACATCGGACGCTCCGGGATCGAGTGAGACGCCGGCCTCGCCTCCGTGTGCCTCGGCGATCGACCGGACGATCGCGAGCCCGAGACCACTGCCACTGCGCGGCCGGGCCTCGTCAGCCCGGCTGAACCGGTCGAACGCGCGCGCCGCGAAGCCCGCCGGGAAGCCAGGTCCTACGTCCGCGACGTGCAACTCGACCCGGCCCTCGCGGCCCAACGCGGACAGCGTCACCGTCCCCGCCCCGTGCACGAGCGCGTTGTCAACGAGATTGCCGATCGCCTGCTCGACGCGCTTCGCGTCGACCTCGACGGCGAGGTCCTCGTCGAGCTGAACCTCGAGGGTTCGTCCGGCCTCCTCGGCCCGCGCGGAGAAACGCGCCGCGACCGCTGCGTACAGCTCCTGCACGGGGACGGTCTCGGGATGAACGGTCAACTTCCCCTGGTCGGCCCGCGCGATCACGAGCAGGTCGGCGGCGAGCGATGTGAGCCGTTCGGTCTCCTCGGCAGCCGAGCGGATCGCGTCCTCGAGCTCGGCATTCGAGCGGGGATGACGGAGGGCCAACTCGAGCTCGGTGCGCAGCAGGGCAAGCGGTGTCCTCAGCTCGTGCGACGCGTCGGCGACGAACCGCCGCTCATGCTCGAACGCGGTCTCGAGCCGCTCGAGCATGTCGTTGAGCGTCTCGGCGAGGCGCGACACCTCGTCACGGGCAGGCGGAACCGGCAGTCTGCTCCCCGGCGTTGCCGCCGAGATCGCGCTGGCCTTGCGCCGCATCGCCTCGACCGGTCGAAGCGCAGCGCCGGCGAGCAGATATCCGGCGATCGTTGCGAGTAGCAGCGCCAGCGGCGAGGCGAAGAGAAGCTCATGACGCAGGCCTTCCAGTGACTCCTCGCGCGCACCGAGCGAGCTGGCGAGCACGAGCACGCCCGTCTGGTCGCCCGACTGCGGGATCGCCAGTAGCCGCCACCGTCCCGAGTGCCCGGGGATCGTCACCGTCGCACGCAGCGAGCTGCCGGCGGCCACCGCCCGCTCCTGCGCCGCGTCGAGGAGCGCCGGCAGCCCCGCCGGATCCGACAGTGAGACGGCCCCGCCGGCCGCGAGCACCTGCGCAAGGCTGACCCCGCTCCCGGAGTCCCGGTCGAGCGGCGCGCGCCCCTTGTCGAGCCTCAGCGTTGCCTCGGTGGCCTGGGCGAGCAGGTTTTGGTCGGTCGTACGGAGCAGCGTCGACCCGACGCGAAGGTAGACGAACCCGCCGAGCGCCGCGAGCATGACCGCCATCGCAAGCGCGAACGGCAGCGTCAGCCGGACCCGGATCGGGATTCGGTTCATCCCGGGCTCAACCGGTACCCCACGCCGCGCACTGTCTCGATCGAGTCGCGACCGAAGGGGCGATCGACCTTCTCGCGCAGGTACCGGATGTAGACGTCGACGACGTTCGACTGGCTCTCGAACGCGAGGTCCCATGCGGCGTCGAGGAGCTGTACGCGCGAGAGCACTTCGCCGGGACGCCTCATGAACGTCTCGAGCAGCACGAACTCCTTGGCGGTGAGGCCGAGCTCGGCGTCGCCACGCCACGCCCGATGCGTCGCGGGATCGAGCCGGAGGTCGTCGACCTGCAGGGACGCGGGGCGTTCGGCCGGCACCCGCCGGGCCAGTGCCCGAAGGCGCGCCAGCAGCTCGCTGAAGGCAAACGGCTTGACCAGGTAGTCGTCGGCTCCTGTGTCCAGTCCCTCGATCTTGTCGTCGATCGCGTCACGCGCGGTCAGCATGAGCACGGGTGTCCAGACGCCGCGCGAGCGCAGCTCGCGGCAGGTTGCAAAACCATCCATCCCTGGAAGCATGACGTCGAGAACAATCGCGTCGTAGGGCGCAGCGCCCGCCATCCACAGCGCCTCCTCCCCGGTCGGGGCCAGATCGGATGGATGACCCTCCTCTCCGAGGCCCCGGACGAGCAGCCGACCAAGCTTGGGCTCGTCCTCGACTACCAGGATGCGCATGCCGGGATCCTTCCTGGTCGACATGAAGGCTGCATGAAGAGGCGGCTCATTGCCCTCTCATCGGTGCCTGGTCAACTGGCCGTCATGGCCGAACTGACCACCGTCCACCGCTCGACCGCGGCGTCCCGCACGCGCAGCGCCCTCGGCGGCGCGCTCGGCAATCACCGCCTGACGTCGCTCGTCGGCCTCGTGCTGCTCCTCGGCCTCGCGATCGAGGGCGCGACGATCCCGTGGCTCCGCTCGCTGCTGTCCGTTCATATCTTCGTCGGCATGTTGCTCCTCGGGCCGGTCGCGTTGAAGCTCGCGAGCACCGGCTACCGCGTAGCCCGCTACTACACGGGCGGCCCGGAGTACGTCCGGCTCGGCCCGCCCGCACCGCTGATGCGGGTGCTCGTCGCACCGGTGCTCGTCCTCACGACGCTGACGCTCTTCGGAACCGGAGTCGCTCTGCTCGCCGTGCCCCACAGAGGCACAGTGCTCATGCTGCACAAGGCGAGCTTCATCGTCTGGTTCGGGGCGATGTCGATCCACGTCCTCGCGTATGCAGCTCGGGCCGCCAGGGGCGCTGCGGCAGACCTCATGGATTCCCTGCCCCGCGGGCGGTGGATACGCGTCGCGCTCACGCTTCTCGCGATCGCCGTCGGCGTCCTGATCGCGGTCGAGACGTATCCGCTCGCCCATCCCTGGCTGCACCACCACTGGTTCGGCGAAGGCGGTACCGACTCGTGATCCGCGCCGGGTGGGCGGCGGTGCTCGGAACCGCCGTGCTCGCCTCCTTGACCGGATGCGGCACCTCGACCCCGGCGTCCACGACGAACACGATCGCGGGGTCCGGTCCGCAGCACGCGGCCGTCGCCGCGAAGCCACGCACCGACCCCGCGTATGTAGCGCTCGGGCTGCCGCCCGTGCACCCGGGCCCGCTCCCGGGGTACATGCTGATCGCCGATCGCAACAACAACCGCACACTGATCGTCTCGCCCACGGGCAAGATCGCGTGGAGCTACGGCCTCCTGCATGGGCCCGACGACGCGTTCTTCACCCCGGGCTGGCACTCGATCATCACGAACGAGGAGTTCAACGACACGCTCAGGCAGGTCGCCCTGCGGACGAAGCGCGTCACCTGGGAGTACGGACATGCGGGCATCGCCGGCGCCTCGCCCGGCTATCTGAACACGCCGGATGACGCGTATGCGCTTCCGAACGGCAACGTCAGCGTCGCCGACATTCGCAACTGCCGGATCGTCGAGCTCACCCGGAGCGGGAAGGTGGTGCGGGTCCTCGGAGGCAGCTGCACCCACGATCCGCCGCGCGGGTTCTCGAGCCCGAACGGAGACACGCCGCTTCCCGACGGTGGCCTGCTCGTCACCGAGATCGGCGGCTGGATCGACCGGCTTGCAAGAGACGGCAGCCTCGTCTGGTCGGCACGCTCGCCGGTCAGCTACCCCTCCGACGCGCAACTCCTTCCGAACGGACACGTCCTCGTCGCCTCGTTCACCTACCCCGGCCGGATCGTCGAGATGACGCCGTCGGGCCGGGTCACGTGGTCGTTCGGCGCGAGCTCCGGCCCCGATCTGCTCGACAAGCCGTCGCTCGCGGTCAGGCTGCCGAACGGGCTGATCGCCGCGAACGACGACTACAACGACCGCGTGATCCTGATCGACCCGCGCACGAAGCAGATCGTCTGGCAGTACGGCCACACCGGCGTTCCGTCGTCGGCGAACGGCTACCTCTCGAAGCCGGACGGGATCGAGTTTCTTCCGGCGAAGGTCGTCGGTGGGCCCCCGGGCCCGGCGCGCGCGACCACCGCGGCGGGACTCAGCGTCGTCACGGCCGGCCACTTGCCGACGGTCGCGTCCAGGCTGGCCGCCGTCTCGGTCGGCGGCGGGCGCGTCATCGTCCTCGGAGGGCTCGTCTCGGGGAGTTCGTCGACGGAGATCCTTGCGGGCGAGCCCGGCAGCCTCCGACGAATCGGGACGCTTCCGATCGCAACGCATGACGACGCCGCGGTGCTGCTCGGGCGCAGCGTCTATCTCCTCGGCGGGGGCGAGGTGACCTCGAGTGACGCGATCGTGCACATCTCGACGACGGGAACGGCGCGAAAGGCAGGCTCCCTCGGCGAGCCGCTCTCCGATCTCGGGGCCGCGGTCGTCGGCCATACGGCCTACATAGCCGGCGGCTACACGGGCTCGCAGTACGCGACCGGCATTCTCGCCTTCCACGGCCACACCCCGCACCTCGCGGCCCGACTACCGGTCGGGCTACGGTATGCCGGAGTCGCGGCGCTGAACGGCCAGATCTACGTGGCCGGCGGGATCACGACGGGCGCGACGAGTGATGCGGTCTACCGCTTCGACCCGGCGACCGGTGTCGTCTCCCAGGTGGCCACGCTTCCCCAGCCGATCGCGCACGCGCCACTCGTGGCGCTGGGCAGCTCGCTCTACCTGATCGGCGGCGACGGCAGCTCGGCCATCGAGCGGATCGGCCCGGACGGCTCGGTCGCCACCGCCGGGCACCTCCCCACACCGCTTGCCAACGCGGCCGCGGTGACCATCGGAGGCTCGATCTACGTGTTCGGCGGTGACGGGTCGGACACCGTGCTTCGCATCACTCCACGGGCGTGAGCCAGGCCGCGGCGGTTCCGCGGACCCGCAGCACGACCCGGCTCCCGATCTCGGGGGCTTCGGGTCCCGGGAGCCGCGCGAGGATCTCGAAACCCGGGCGCTCGCCCGGGGGCGGGCCCCAGGCAGGCTGGTCGATCCTTACGCTGACGAGCACGTCGTGCCCGTGAAACTCGCGGCTCGCCACAACCCCGCGCGGAACACCCCCGTCGCCGGCGGAGAGCTCGATCTGCTCCGGCCTGACGAGAATGCCGACTGCGCAGGGCTCGGCCGCGGGGACGGTGAGCTCGACGCCGATCTCGCCGAGCACCGACTGGACAACTCCGTTCTCGAGCCGGCCGAGCAGCAGGTTCCCGTGGCCGACGAATCGCGCGACCTCGCCGTTCACCGGCCGTGTGTAGAGGATGTGCGGCTCCGCGCACTGGACGATCGAGCCGTGCTGCAGCACCGCTACCCGGTCGGCGATCGAGAGTGCCTCGTCCTGGTCGTGCGTGACGAGGATCGCCGTGGCGCCGGCGGCGGCGAGCACCTCGACCACCTCGCGGCGCATGCTCGTGCGCAGCTCGACGTCGAGGGACGAGAACGGCTCGTCGAGCAGTACCAGCGCCGGCCGCGCGGCGAGCGCACGGGCGAGCGCGACACGCTGGCGCTCGCCGCCCGAGAGGTGGTGCGGCAGTCGCTTCTCGAACCCGCCCAGCCCGACCATGCCGAGCAGCTCCGCCACGCGCGAATCGATCGCGGCCCGGTTCTTGCCGATCTTCCCCGACCGCAGCCCGAAGGCGACATTGCCCGCAACGGTGAGGTGCGGGAAGAGCGCGCCCTCCTGCGGCACGTAACCGATGCGGCGGCGCTCAGGCGGCACGAACTTCTTGGCCCCCTCGACCACCTGGCCGCCGAGCGCGATCGTGCCCGCGTCGGCGTGGTCGAAGCCGGCGATCAGGCGCATCAGCGTCGTCTTGCCGCTTCCCGAGGCGCCGAGGATCGCGGTCAGCGATCCGGCCTCGATCTCCAGCGAGACGCCGTCGAGGACGACCCGGTCGCCGAACGACTTCCGCAGGCCCGACACCGACACCGAGACCGAGGTCTCCGTGCTCATGACGCAGCTGCGATTCGCTCGAACCAGCGCCCGAGCAGCAGCCCCGGAAGCATCGCCACCAGCAGAAGCGCGAAAGCATACGGCGCGGCTGCCCCGTAGGAGAAATCAGTCGTGAAGGCCCAGAACCCCGTGGCGAGCGTGTTGACGCCGGTCGGGTGCAGGATCAGCGTCGCGGTCAGCTCCGTCGAGGCGCTGATGAACACCAGCGAGAACCCCGCGATGAGGCCGGGAGCGATCACCGGCAGCGTGATCCGCGCGAGCACCGAGAGACGTCCGTGTCCGAGCGACCGCCCCACCTCCTCGAGCCCCGACGGGGCCTGCGCAATCCCCGCCCGCACCGAGACAAGGGCGAGCGGGAAGAACATGATCGCGTAGGCGACGATCAGCTCGAAGCTCGAGAGGTAGAGGTTCGGCACGAAGCGGATCGTGAAGTAGACAAGGGACAGGGCGACCACGATCCCGGGCAACGCCTGAACGATGTAGGTGGAGCGCTCCATCGCGACCGTCGTCCGGCTGCGGTGGCGCTCGACGAGGATCGCGATCGGAACCGCGGCGACCGTCGCGAGGGCGGCCGCGGCACCGCTGTACAGCGCCGTGTTCACCGCTGCCTGCAGGATCGAGATCGGCGGCAACGTCGACGACGTTCCCTGCACGAACCAGTACCCGAGCGCGTAGATGGGCAGCCCGATCGCCGCGGCGAGCAGGGCGATCAGCCCGAGCACAACCGCCACCGTGCCCCGGCCGAGCGCGACGCGAACCGCGGGGCGCGCTATGTGGCTGCGACGCGCCGTGCCGGCCCGGCCGCGTCCGGCCGCCTCGCCGACGAGCACCATCAGCCCGAGCAGCACGAGCACAAGCGAGAGCGCGCAGCCGACCGTCGTCGAGTAGCCGCGCTGGAACTCGGTGTAGATCTGCGTCGTGAAGGTCTGGAAGCGCAGGATCTCGAAGGTGCCGAACTCGGCCAGCAGGATCAGCGCGACGAGCAGCATTCCGCCGAGCAGTGCCGGACGGATCTGGTATAGCGTGACGCTGAAGAACGTCCGCAGCCGTCCCCGCCCGAGCCCGCGGGCGACGTCCTCGAGGCTCGGGTCGGCGCTCCTCAGCGATGCCGCGACCGGCAGGTAGACGAGCGGGTAGCTGCCGAGCGTCATCACGAGCACGGCGCCCCAGTACCCGTTCACGGAGGGGTCGAGCGAGACCCAGCTGTACGCCAGCACGAAGTCAGGGACCGCGAGCGGCAGCACCAGCAGCGTCGCCCAAACCCTTCTGAGCGGTAGGTCTGTCCGCTCGACGCACCAGGCGACGGCGACGCCGATCACCCCGCACAGGAACGTGACGGCCACCGCGAGCCGGACCGTGTTCCAGATCAGTGTCAGCGTCAGTTGACGGAAGATCAGCGGCTCGAGCGTCGACCAGCCGACGTGCGCTGCCTGCATCAGCAGGAAGATCAGCGGCAGCAGCACTGCCGTGACCACTACCGTTCCGGCGCCGAGCAGGCTCGGCGGGGCCGGCTCTGCGTCGACGTCGTGACCGGCGGGCCGAGAGACCGCGAGCTCCGGGGTACTCGTCATGGGTCGATCGGGCCGCTCACCCGATCTGTTCTACAGCAGGCTCGCCTGGCGCAGCAGCGCGATCGAGACGGCGCCGTCGCCGAGCTGCTTCACGGTGATCGGGTCGGGCCGCAGGGTCACAAACGGGACGAGCGGCTTGGCCGTGACGACGCCCGACCCGAGCGGGTACTCGTAGCTCTGGTCGTGGCCGATGATCTGCTGGCCGGCCTTACTGACCATGAAGGCGAGGAACTTCTGCGCCTCGGCCTGGTGCGTGCTCGAGGCAAGTGCGCCGGCGCCGGCCACATCGATCACGTAACCCGGATCGCCGTTCGCGAAGAAGTGCTCGGCCGAGTCGATCTTCTTGGCGCCGAGCTCGTCCTTCAGGCGGTACCAGTAGTAGTGGTTGATCACGCCGAGCAGCGCCTGGCCGTTGTTGACCTGCGCGACGAGCGACTCGTTGTCGGGGTAGATGTGCCCCTTGGCGTTCGCGCGGATCGCCTGCAGCCACTTCTCGGCCGCAGCCCTGCCGTAGCGCGCCGCGACCGCGGTCACGATCGGCTGGAAGTCGGTCTCAGTCGGCGAGAGCGCGAGCTTGCCCTTCCACTTCGGATCGGCGAGATCCATGATCGAACGCGGCAGCTCCGACGCCTTCAGCTTGCTCGTGTTGTAGACCATCGTGCTGACGCGGGCGGAGACGCCCTCCCAGTCCTTTCGGGGTGAGCTGTACTTGGTGGACGTGTCGGCGAGCGTCGAGTCGTTGACCTTGGCGAGCAGCCCGCGCTCGCCGAGCGCCTCGAGCGGCGGGGAGTTCTCGGTCACGAACACGTCGGCCGGGGACCTCGAGCCTTCCTGGATGATCTGCGCCGCCAGCGTCCCCTCGTCGTCCGAGCGGATCGCGACCGGGATGCCCGTCGCCTTGGAGAACGCCGCTGCGAGCGCGGATACGGTCTGCGGATGCTGGCCGCTGTAGACCGTGAGCTCCTGCTTGCCCGAGGACTTGGATCCGTTGACAGCCGCAATCACTGCAACCACGGCGACGACCGCGACCATGGGTGCTGCGAAGGCAAGGACTCGGCGCACGTTTTCCCCTTCGTCGAGACGGAGCCCCGACGGGCGCCGCAGATGCTGGAACAACTGCTTGTAAGGCACACCTTACAGGAGCTATTCGGACATCTGCGTTTTGGACTTTGTAACGGAACTGGCGATACAGATGGTGCACCGACGGCGAGTGCTCTCGTGTAGCGCTGAGCACCACTGCTGGCTTTGCGGGTCGGAGCTGAACCAGATCTCCCCGGGGTTCTCGCGCACGAGGTTCTCAGTCCAGCGCGGAAGCAAAGCTGGCGGCGACGAGATCCCACCCGCCGGCCGAGCCGTAGCTCGCGCGGGTAACGCCCGCATCGGCATAGGCCTCCCAGCCCGAGTGGACGATCTCGACGCGCGTCCCGCCGTCGACCGGCTCGAAGGTGACGGCCACGTCCGTCGGCGGTTTCTCGGGATTGACGTGCCAGGTGTACGAGAGCCGGTGTGGCGGCTCCCAGGTCTCGAACCGGGCCCAGTGACGCCGAACACCGCCGGTCTGCTCGTAGATCTCGCCGCCCACACCGGGCTCGGCGACGAGCCGCTCCGGCACCGAGCCCTCGAACGCCGCGATCGAGTGCGTGTGCAGCGGCCACCAGCGCGCCATCTCGGCGGTGAAGACCTCCCAGGCCCGCTCCGGCGAGACCGCGACGGTCACGGCGACGCGGATTGGCTCGATCGTCTCGATGCTGCTCATTGGTCTCCTCTCTCGGCCGCCGCCTTGAACCCGGCGAGCGCATCCGTCCAGAACTGCTCGAAGTAGGCGCGAATCTCCGCCAGGCCTTCCGGGGCGATCCCATAGATCCGGCGCGTGCCTTCGCGCCGCTCGCTGACGAGGCCCGCGTCCTTGAGCACGCGGAGGTGCTGCGAGACGGCGGGCCGGCTCACCGGCATCCCGGCCGCGAGCTCCCCCACCGCCATCGGGTGCTTCCCGAGCCGTTCAAAGACGGCGCGCCTCGTGGGGTCGCCCAGCGCCTCGATCGCCTTTCCGTAAGCTGTCACTTACGGTAAGTTACCGCTTACTGTCAGTGCGCGTCAAGTGCCTGCGCGGCGGAGACGACCTGATCGGTCGTGAAGGGGTAGAGGAAGAGAGCGCGCTCGTACCCCTTCCCGTCGATCAGGTAGGCCGCTCCGGTGTGCGTGATGTAGCGCACCTTCACTCCGGCGATTGTCTTGCGCGTGACCTCAACGCCGACGTCGTAGGGCTTCCAGACCCGGGCGAGCTCGGCGTAGGTTCCCGTCCCCCAGCGCCAGGTCGGGCCGAGCTTCCAGTGCGAAGCGTCCGCCCGGAAGTTCGTCGCCGTGTCGGCCCACGGATCGACACTGACGGAGACGATCGCGGGCGCGTTCGGTCCGAGCCTGGCCGCGGCCTCGGTGAGGATGCTCGCCTCGCGTGGGCAAAAGTCGCGGCAGAGCGGGTCGATGAAGGTGACGATCGCCGGCCGGCCGTGGAGCGAGGCGAGGCTGATGGTCTTGCCGTGCTCGTCGGTCAGCGAGAAGGCCGGTGCGGGGCGGGTGCCCGCGGGCCAGGTCGAGACGGCGGCCTCGTCTGCGCTCGCGCTCCCGGAGTGCTTGTGGGAGAGAGCGACCACCGCCCCGATCGCGACGCCGACCCCGAGCGCCGCACCGTAGATCGCCCAGCGTGCGCGGTACACCTTCTGGCGCCGCGACCTCGGCTCTGCGGCTGGCGGGTCTGCTGGCATACCCGCCGGTCACCATACCGGGGCTACTTCGTGCGGCGGCGCAGCAGGACGGCCCACCAGATCCCGACGCCGGCCACGAACACGATCGGGAGCACGATCGTCAGCATCGAGGCGGTCAGGAAGCTGTCGGCGAGCATCGCCATCACACCAGGAACAGGACGACCCAGGTGAGCACGCCGATCCCCGCGAGGAACGACCAGAAGAACGAGGTCGACGCGAGGCCGTCCGGGCTACCGCCCTTGCGGACGGCGTTCGCGAGCTGCACCTCGACGAAGAGCAGCCCGATCAGCGCGAACAGGAAGTAAAAGCCCGTCCAGCCGACGAACACGCTCGCGTAGCCGCCGCCGGTCGGTCCAAATCCGAGCTGCGCCCACTCGACCACCTGCACGACGAGCGCCGCTAAGCCGAGTACCAGGCCGATGCCGAGCAGAAGCGCGCGGCGCGACTCGTCGCGCGTCGAGAGGTAGACGGCGACGGCGCTGAGCACGATCAGCGCGGTGAAGACGGTCCCGAGCCCGACCGGCGCGTCGATCCCCTTGGGCCGCCACAAATTGTCGTTGTTCAAAGACCGGAGGTAGAAGTAGCCGAAGACGAACGCGAGGAAGAAGAACGTGATCGCGCTCGCGAGCAGCTGGCCCGCCACCTTCGCGTTCCGCTCCATTACGGGGCGCCCTTCCGAGTCGAGCTCCTGGACGCTCATGCCGCTCCCCCGGCCGGCGCGACCCGCGCCGGGACGTACACCGGCTCATCCGTCCCGTAGCCGTAGGGCTCGCCCGTGAAGACAGGCGTCTCGTCGAAGTCGTTCGGCGGGACCGGCGAGGGTAGCTGCCACTCGATCGAGCGCGAGTCCCACGGGTTCGATCCGGCCGGAACGTGCGCGAACGCCAGCGAGTAGACGAGGTTGTAGAGGAACACGAGCATCGAGAGCCCGAGCAGGAACGCCGACACCGACGCCCAGTCGTTCAGGAACTGGAGATTGAACGGGTAGGTCACCGCCCGCCGCGACTGCCCGAGGAACCCGATCGCGAAGAGCGGCGCGAAGGTCGAGTTGAAGAAGATGAACATCGTCCAGAAGTGGATCTTCGCGAGCCGCTCGTTGAAGGCCCAACCGGTCATCTTCGGCACCCAGAAGTAGATCGCGGCGAAGAACGTGAAGACCAGCCCGCCCATGATCGTGTAGTGGAAGTGGGCCATCGAGAAGAAGCTGCCGTGGGTCGTCGTGTCGCTCGGCACGTCCGAGAGGAAGACGCCTGAGAGCCCGCCGATCAGGAAGTTGAAGAACCAGGCGAGGCAGAAGAGCATCGGCACGGTGAAGCGGATCCGCCCGCGCCAGAGCGTCATCAGCCCGCAGAGGAACGTGAACCCGGTCGGCACCGAGATCAGCTCGGTCGAGAACATGTAGAAGGGCCGCGAGTCGCTGTTGATCCCGCTGACGAACAGGTGGTGCTGCCAGACGAGCCACGAGAGCAGGGCGACGCCGAGCATCCCCCCGACCGCGAGCCGGTAGCCCCAGAGCGGCTTGCGGGCGAACACGGGCAGGAGCTCGAGCACGATCGCGAACCCGGGGATCGCGAGGATGTAGACCTCGGGATGCCCGAACACCCAGAAGAGGTTCTGGTACAGGTAGGCGCTGCCGCCGCCGCTCGGTATGAAGAACGTCGTCTGCGCGGTGCGGTCGAGGATCCCCATCCCGAGCACGGCGACTAGCACGGGCGAGGCGAGCACCATGAGCACGGCGGTCGCGACGACGCCCCAGATGAAGATCGGGAGCCGGAACCAGGTCATCCCGGGGGCGCGCATCGTGATCACCGTCGTGAGCAGGTTCAGCCCGAGCAGGCACATCGAGATCCCGACGAGCGCGAAGAAGCAGATGTAGGAGTCCTCGCCGGCATTCGCCTGGTCGATCAGCGGCGCGTAGCCGGTCCAGCCGGTCGGGAACCCGCCGAAGAAGATCGTCGTCGTCAGGATCCCGCCGGCCGCCATCAGCAGCCAGAAGGAGAGCGCCTCGATCCGCGGGAACGCCATCCGCCGGGCGCCGATCATGATCGGCAGGAAGTAGTTCGCGAACGGCCCGAGGATGGCGCTCGACATGATCCCCATCATCATCGTGCCGTGGAGCCCGACCACCGTCAGGTACTGGCCGGCGGGGAAGCGCTGGTACTTGGGGCTCAGCAGCTCGAAGCGGATCAGCATCGCGTTGAGCCCGCCGATGAAGAAAAAGAGCCCGATGCCCCAGAGGTACTGGAGCCCGACGACCTTGTGGTCGGTGGCCAGGCCGAGGTAGTTGCGGCTCGGCGCGTAGGGGCGAACAGATGCGGGGCGTCCCGCCATCCGCGCGAGTGGGTAGTTGAGGAAGCCGAGCCCGGCGAGGAATCCAATCGTCCCGAACGCGTAGCCGAGGAACACCGAGATGTCGTTCTGGTCGGTGTCTGCGAAGTAGTCGATGCTCGGGCCGGTGATCTGGTGGCCGAGCCAGTAGCCGACGTACCAGCCGATCACGCCGAAGATCGCCCCGGCGAGGACGTTGAACCCGACCAGGCGGCGAAGGCTGCTCATCCGGCGCGGTGGGACGGATCGGGGAGGTACGTGAGCGTGTAGGCCGGCAGGTACTTGGCGATTGGCTCGTAGAGCGCCTTCTGGCTCGCGATCCACTTGTCGAAATCCGCCTGCGGCAGGACCTGGCCGGTGTCGTACATGTAGCCGTGCCAGAGCCCACAGAGCTCGGCGCAGCGGATGTTGAACGTGCGCGGCCCCTTGAGCTGGAGGTAGACGACGTTGTCGACGCCGGGGTTGGCGTCGGCCTTGACGCCGAGCTGGTAGGCCCAGAAGGAGTGGACGACGTCGAGCGAGGTGACATGGAGGCGGATCAGCCTGTTCGCGGGGAGCACGAGCTGGTCGGTCTCGACGCCGCCGTAGCCCGGGTAGCGGTAGGTGAACTCCCATTGCTGGCCGATCACCTGCACGTCCATCGCCGAGGAGCTTCCAGCGGGCACGAACGCGGCCGAGGGCCCCTGCCCGGCGCCGGCGCCGTCCTGGACGAGCTCGTAGGAGCCGAACGCTGCGAGCGAGAGGACGGTGACGGTCGTGACGATCGCCCAGACGATGCCGATCCGGCTGTCACCGCGGTCGGGCGGCCCATCGGCCGTCGCGCCGTCGGCGCGGAAGTGCGTGAGCGCGAAGCCGATGAAGAGCAGCACGAAGAGCAGGACGGGCGTCATCACCGAGACGAGCACGGTGTTGTCGAGCACCTGCCCGGAGGCCTGGACGCTCCCGTTCCCGGGCGGGATCTGCGGCCCGAGGAAGATCGCGACGATCGGCGTGAGGATGACGCTCGCAACGAGCCAGAGGATCAGGAAACGGCGGCCGTAGCCGTCGACGGGGGCGGGCGGAGCGGCGACGGGCGCGTCAGCTGACATTGAGAAACCCGTCCATGTAGCCGATCGTCTGCATCGGGCCACCGAACCCGTAGATGAAACCGGCGGCGCAGGGAACGAAGCACTGCCAGCGGTAGTGCCCGGCGGCGCCGGTCTTGAAGGTGAAGGTGATCGTCCGGTGCGCGTTCGACATCGGGCAGGGCGCGTCGTCGCACTGGTGGGGAGCGTTGTCGCCCACGCCGAGGACCGGGATCACGATCCCGAGCGCCGGGACGGCGAAGGTGTGAGAGGTGTCGTCGGGGTTCATCGCCTCGATCGACTTCCCGTCGACGACCTCCGCCCCGACGATCCCCTGGGGCCGGCCGAAGAACGGGTTGCGCAGGCCGCTCGCGCCGTCGAAGTTGTAGATCGTGACGTGAACGGTCGCGTGGGCCGGCAGGTGCCAGACGGTCGTGCGCTTCCAGGTGCCCTTGTCGAGGACGAGGTAGGAGACCCAGTCGGGGTGGTTCGGCGCGAGCGAGGGCCCGACCGCGGCCACGGTCTGAATCGTCAGGTTGACCGAGGGCGTCGCGCCGGCGGTGACCGGCGGCGTGTACGACGGGGTGTTACCGAGGAGGTAGCCGAAGACATAGAGGCCGATGAGAACTCCTGCGGTCAGGATCCCCACCACAACTCCGACGAGCCGCCCGCCAGACGACAACCCCCCAGTAGTCACGTTTCGACCATATACCACTCCGGGGCCGGAACGAAACGCCACCGGGGGCCGGCCCCGCTGCAGCAGCCCCCGGTATGAGCGCGTTAGGACGCGTCGCGCTGGAACAGCCCGAAGGCGTTGCCCTCGGTGTCTCTGCAAGTGGCGTAGTGCCCGACGTTCGGAATCTCCTGAGCGTCCTCGGAGGTGCCGCCGAGGCTCTTGATCAACGCGATCGAGGCCGCGATGTCGGACGTGCCGAAGTAGACAGTGACGCCCTTCTTCTCGGACTGAAAGACAGCCCCACCGTCGGTCATCTGGTAAGAGCCCGTGTCGTCGAAGGGCTGGAACGTCCAGCCGAAGAGGCCACCGTAGAAGCTGCGGGCGCGGTCAGTGTTCGCGGCCGGAATTTCGAACCAGTTGATCTTACCGTCGGTATCGCTCATGTTTCTCTCCCCTTTGCAGTCGTCAGGCGATGCGAAGCACAACCTTGCCACGCTTACCCGGCTGCGCAAGCCGCTCGAACGCGGCGTGCGCTTCGTCGAGGGCGAAGACCGAGTCGACGGACACCTGGAGATCGCCGTTGTCGGCGAGCCCGGCGATCTCCTCGAGCTGGGCGCCGGAGGGCTTAACGACGAAGTAGGTGCCGGTCTTTTCGGGCGGCTCCTCGGCGACCGAGACCAGCCTGCCGCCGTCGGCGAGGACGCCCGGTGAGCGCCGGAGTGTGTCGCCGCCCACCGTGTCGAAGACGAGGTCGACCGGCTCGATCGCTTCCTCGAACGGCGCCGCTGAGCGGTCGAAGATGTCGCCACCCGCCGCCCTGCTCGCAGTTCCGGTGACGTGGGCTCCCTTCCAGCGTGCGAGCTGCATCGCGACATGCCCGACCCCGCCGGTCGCGCCGTGGATCAGCACCCGCTCGCCGGCCTCGAGCTTCCCGTGGTCGAAGAGCCCCTGCCAGGCGGTGAGGGCGGGCATCGGAAGGGCCGAGCTCTCGATGTGGTCGAGGCCCCGCGGCTTGCGAGCGAGGTTGGCAGCCGGAACAAGCGCGAGCTCGGCCGCGACCCCATCCCGGTCAAACGGCGTCAGCCCGAAGACCCCGTCCCCCACCCCGAACGCCACTCCGGCCCCGATTGCCTCGACAACCCCCGAGAGCTCGTACGACGGAATCGCCGGCAGCCGGTCGGTCGGCCAGTCGAGCTCATCCCGCGTGATCGCCGCTGCATGAACGCGAACGAGTATCTCTCCCACCCCGGGAACGGGCAAGTCCACCTCGTCGAGCGCGAGCCCGTCGAGTCCTCCGGGCGCATGAAGCCGAATCGCACGCATGTGCCGTCCCCTCCCAAGTATCTTCCTAGTAAGTTTCTTACGTAGAAGTATACTGATGTCAAGTGCCTCCCGAATCCCCCGATCACATCGACCGAATCGTCGGCCAGTGGCGCCACGAGCGCCCCGATCTCGACGTCACCGCCCTCGGCATCCTGGGCCGGTTGTTCCGCATCGCGAGCCTCGCCGAAACCGAGCTTGCCCACGGCCTGGCTCCCCACGGCCTCCAACCCGGCTGGTTCGACCTCCTGGCAGCGCTCCGCCGCGCCGGCACCCCCTACGAGCTAAACCCCACCGACCTGATGGCCGCCACGATGCTCACCTCCGGCGGCGTGACGAAGCGCCTGGACCGTCTGGCCGACGCCGGTCTGATCGAGCGCCGACCCGATCCCTCCGACCGCCGCGGCACTCTCGTTCGCCTCACCCCCGCCGGCCGCAAGACGATCGACGCAGCGATCGAGACGCACGCAGCAAATGAAAACCAGTTGCTCGACGCGCTGCCCGCGACCGACCGCCGCGCGCTCGACACGCTCCTTCGGAAGGTCCTTGCGGAACTCGACGCCGCCTCGACCTCCTGAAGTTAGCCGACGATCCAGCTTTCGACCATTTCACGCTGCCGCGCGTCGCCGGCCAGGCCCGCGAAGCGGCCTGACGCTCGCTCAGGCGAGTGAATCGGCGATCGCCTCGGCCAGCGCGTCAAAATCGGCGCGCGTCGAGACTAGCGGCGGTGAGATCTGCAGGGCTCCGTCCGCGAGCAGGCGGGAGAGCACGCCGCGGGTGCGGAGTTCCGCAATCGTCCGTGCCGGGAGCGCCGGGTCGTCCGCTTCCAGCGCGACCGCGGCGAGAACGCCGGTGCCCGACCGCACCTCGCGGACTCTGGCGAGATCGACCAGCGGCGCGAGTGCACCTTCGAGCTCGCGTTCCCGCTCGTTCGCGCCCGCGACGAGCCCCTCGCGCTCGATCACGTCGAGATTCGCGAGCGCCGCCGCGCACGCGGCCGCATGACCGGAGTAGGTGTAGCCGTGCCGCCACATCACGCCTGGCCGGAAGAACGGCTCCGCGACGCGCGGCGAGACGATCAGCGCGCCGAGCGGCAGGTAGCCGGAGGTGATGCCCTTCGCGCACGTGAGCAGGTCAGGGGCGAGCCCAGAAGCGCTCGGACGCGAACCAGCGGCCGCAGCGGCCGAAGCCGGTGATCACCTCGCCGACGACGAAGAGCACCTCGCGCTCGCGGCAGACCTCCTGCACCTGCTCGAGATAGCCCTCGGGGGCGCGAGCACGCCACCGGCGCCGATCACCGGCTCGCAGAAGAACGCCGCCACGCGCTCCACTCCGACCCGGTCGATCGTCTCCTCGAGCGCCGGAGCCGAGTCCCAGTCGACTTGGACCGACTCGAGCAGCGGGCCGAAGCCGGCGCGGTTCGGGTCGATCCCGCCGATGCTCGTGCCGAAGCCGTTGACGCCGTGGTAGGCGTTCCGGCGCGAGAGGAGCACCGTCTTCTCCGGCCGGCAGAGCTCGCTCGAGTACCTGCGCGTGAGCTTGCCGGCCGAGTCGATCGCATCCGAGCCGCCGCTCGTGAAGAACACCTTGCTGCCTGGAACCGGGGCGAGGGCGGCGACCCGCTCCGCCAGCTCGCTCGCAGGGCGCGTCGTCAGGTCGCCATAGTTGTTGTATGCCGCCAGGTCGCGCATCTGCGCTGCGGCTGCGTCGGCGATCTCGGCTCGGCCGTGGCCGACGTTGCAGTACCAGAGGCCCGCGGTCGCGTCGAAGTAGCGCTTCCCGGCGGCGTCGAACACGTACGCGCCCTCGCCGCGGACGATCGCGAGCTCGCCCGAGGCCTCAACCGCTCCCAGATCCGCGAACGGATGCCAGTAGCTCGTCACGCGCACAACTCCCTTCGTCGGATCACAGGTTTTCCTGACCGTCCCCGCCGGCCGGGCCGAGCGCTCGAACATGCTGCCGCAAATCCCACGCCGTCACGAGGCCGGGACTCGAGTCAGAAGCGACGCTCTTCTACCCAGGTGGCCGCATCCGCGTATGCGGCCGCCAGGGCCGCACCCACCCGCTCGTCACCGGCGTAGATGTTCTCGCGTCCCACGACCGCCGTGAGGCCCGACAGCCTGAGCTGATCGTCGAGCCGGTCGCTGGTCGAGACGATCACGAGCTTGCTGCCGACCGCATCGAGACTCCCTGCGTAGCGAACGAGCACTGCGAGGAACGTCGTCCCCAGGTCGCTTCGCCCGCGGAGGCGGATAATCACCACCGAGCCGTGCGATTCGTCGGTCGCCGCGGGGAGCGCGGCCTCGAACGTTTGCGCTGCCGCGAAGAAGAGGCTCCCGTACGGCTGGAGGACGACCACTTCCCCCGCGGGAAGTCGCGCAGGTGCATCCATCTCGACCCAGAAGCCGTCCTTCTCGGGCAGCCGGCGCTTCACCACGAGCTGGCTGGATTGGCGCACGGTGTGGAGCAGCACGGAAAGGCCGACACCGGCGAGGACGGCGTACTGGAGCGGGATCAGAATCGTGAGCCCGAACGTGACGACCAGCACGGTCGCCTGGACTGCCCCCGTGCGCCAGACGGCCACGATGTTGTCCGGCTTGATGGTGCGGTAGCCGACGAGCATGAGAAGGGCGGCGAGCGCCGGCATCGCGATCCGCCCGACAACCCCGCCGAGCAGGAGGATCGCGACCGCCATGACGAGACCGGCGATGATCAGCGACTGACGTGTCTTCGCTCCCGCGGTCTTGTTCAGCGAGGACGCCGACAGCGATCCGCCGACCGGCATGCCGCGGAAAAGACCGGAGGCCACGTTGGCGGCCCCCTGGCCGATGAAGTCCCTCGACGCGTTCGGAATCGAGCCGTCCGGGTTCGGGAGGCTCGCCGAGATCACCGCGCCCTGGACAAGGCCGACGAAGGTCAACGCGATCGCCGGCACGATCAACACGGGAATCAGGTGCAGCACCGGAAGGACCGGCCGCGGCAAGGAGCTCGGCACGTCGGTCAGGTCGCGTACGGTCGCGACGCCCGCCCAGCCGAGCAGCGGGACGAGGGCGGATGTCGCCACGACGGCCAGCACAAGCCCCATCTCTCCGAGTCGGGTTCGCTCGAGCGCCACGATCAGCCCGATCGTTGCGACGCCGATCGCGACGGTCTGCCAGTGGAGCTCTGCCGGATGGAGCAACGTGTTCGCCGCCCGTGTCAGCCGGTTCTCCCCCGGAGCGGCGTACCCGGTGAAGTTCTTGAGCTGGCCGAGGATGATGTTGACGCCGACGGCGTTGATGAAGCCCACCATCACGGAGTTCGGCACGAAGCGAAGCGTCCAGCCAAGCCTCAAGAAGCCGGCGGCAAGCATCACGATGCCCGTCAGCACCGCCAGCGTGAAGAGCGCGCGCTCCTGGTTCGCGCCGTGATGGACGGTGGGGACGTCGGCGACGAGGATCGCCATCGCCCCGGTTCCCTGCACCGCCATGAACTCCGAGCTCGCGAAGGCGGCGCCGGTGATCGTCCCAACCAGGTAGCCGTACAGCCCCGCGAGCGGGTTGACGCTCGCGAGCAGGCCGGTCGCGAGCCCGTCCGGGATGCTCTGAAGGCCCAACACAAGCCCGGCGACGCCGTCGGCCCGAAGCGCGTCACGACGAACCCTGAGGTGACCGAGCAGGTGCTACACCTCTGCCGTTACGAGCGGAACCGGGCGCGAACGCGGCGTTCCGGGCGACCAGCAGACGTCCATTCGACGATCTTAGGCAGCTCGAGACAACCACGCCGTAGCACGGTTGACACGGCGGAAGGTTGCCTGTCGAAACGGCTAGAGTGCTTGCTTCGCCCTCTTAGCTCAGTTGGTAGAGCACCTCCAGGTAGGTCGAGATCAGATTGGCGTTGTACCCCGGCCGGAAAAAGCGCTCGCAACCCTCGTGCACGTCGTGCACGTGGTCGTGCCAGCCGACCCCGTCGCCGGTGCGGGCCGCCTCCGTGATCCGCGGCGAGTCGAGCACCGAGCCGATCGCGATCTGGAAGAAGCCCGGGATGTACGCAGGACTGGTTTCGTCCGTCAGCGCCATCGCCTGCTCGGGCGGCAGCGTATAGCGACCGGTCGCGGGGTCGTACTCGACGTACCCGCCGGCGGCCTGGTTGTTCAGCCACTCGCGCACGTAGCGCTCCGCCGTGCCGGTGCGCGTCGCGAGCTCCTCCGGCGTCAGCGGGCCCGCCCCGGCGAGCGCGCGGTAGAGGCCGAGCTTGTCCCCCATTACGACGAGTGCGGCGTTCAGCGTCGCGCCGATCTCATCGACGGCGCGGAAGACGAATGCCTCGAGCTTGGCGCCGTCAATCGCGACCGGCTCTTCGAGCGTTGCCATGAGTCCCTCCTGGTCGATTCGCTACGACCATAGGTTCAGGCAACTTCCATCGCATCAGGTGGCCACCTAGTCTTGAGCACATGTTGCTCGGGCGTAATCGGGAGCTGGGCGAGCTCGACCGGGCTCTCGAGGACGCGCGGGGAGGCACAAGCAGCGTACTCGCGCTTGTCGGCGAGCCGGGGATCGGCAAGTCGTCCCTGCTCGACGATCTGACCGGTCGTGCCGCCGGCATGCGCGTCCTGCGAGCGCGCGGCATCGAGTCGGAGGCGCACGTGCCCTTCGCCGCCCTTCTCGAGCTCCTCCGGCCGGCGCTCGGCTCGCTCGGCCGAATTCCGCGGCCGCAGGCCGCCGCGCTCGAGAGTGCGCTCGCACTCCGTCCCGGCGCCGCCAAGGACCGCTTCGCAGTCGGCGCCGCGACGCTGAGCCTGCTCGCGGCCTACGCCGAAGAGTCGCCGCTGCTCGTGCTCGTCGACGACGTGCACTGGCTGGACGGATCAAGTGCCGAGGCATTGCTGTTCGCCGTGCGGAGGCTGGTCGCCGACCCGATCGCGGTCGTGATGGCCGTTCGCGAGGACGAGCCGTCGCTGCTCGACGGCGCCGGCCTGCCGCTCCTGAAGCTGGAGGGACTGGACCGCGAGCAGACCGGCGTGCTCCTCGGCGCCGTCTCAGCCGAGGCGGCCGAGCACCTGTACCGCGCGACCGCCGGCAACCCGCTCGCCCTACTCGAGCTGGCGCACGAAGCGGAGACCATCGCGGCGATCCCGCTCGAGCAGCCGGTGCCGATCTCGACGAGCATCGCCCATGCTTTCCTGCGCCGCTCGGCAACGCTCTCCGAGCATGCCCGGCAGGGGCTCGTGCTCGCCGCGGCGAGCGATATGGGAGACCTGACGGTGCTCGCCCGCGCCGGCCTGCGTGTGGACGACCTCGCCGAGGCGGAGCGTGCGGGCCTGATCCGGCTAGCCGCCGGCAGGCTCGAGTTCCGGCATCCGCTCGCGCGCGCCGCGGTCTACGGGGAGGCGTCGCCGGAGCAGCGGCGCGCCGCGCACCGCGCGCTCGCCGACGCGCTGCCCGACCTGGACGCCGACCGGCGCGCATGGCACCTCGCATCGGCGGCTGCCGGCCCGGACGAGCCTGCGTCGGCGGCCCTCGAGCAGGCTGGGCAGCGGGCGAGGGCGCGCACCGCGTATTCCGTCTCGGCCACGGCGTTCGAACGCGCGGCCCGACTCAACGCCGACGACGAGCGGCGTGGGCGACTGCTCTACCAAGCGGCCGAGTCCGCGTGGCTGGCCGGCCAGGCCGCGCGTGCGCGCGAGCTGCTCGACGAAGTCGCCGTCCACGCAGCCGATCCGCAGATCGCGTCTCTACGCGGCGAGATCGCAACCCGACGCGGGCCGGTGCGGGAGGGATACGAGCTGCTCGTTGCCGCGGCCGCAGATGCACAGCCGGAGGACGCGGTGCTGATGCTCGCCGAGGCGGCCGATGCGGCGTTCTATTCGGGAGCGCCTGACAAGATGCTTGCTGCCGCCGAGCGGGCCGCCGCGCTCGTCGAGGCGGGCGCAAACGGGAAGGCGCCGTTCTACGCCGCCGTCGCTCTCGGAACGTCGCGGATCATGACGGGAGGCGACGGCGCGGCCGACCTGCGTCGTGCAGTCGAGCTCTACGAGACGGGTGATTTCGGCGACGATCCGCGCGATCTCGCCTGGGCGGCGCTGACCGCGGTCTTTCTCCGCGATGCCGAGGCGGGACGGAGGCTGATCGACCGCGCGATCGCAACGGCGCGCGAGCACACCGCAATCGGTGTCCTGCCGCGCCTGCTCAACCGGCTCGCGCGGGACGAGTCGATGAGCGACCGCTGGCCCGAGGCGGAGGCCGACTTCCACGAGGCGATCCGGCTCGCGCGCGAGACGGAGCAGCGCTCGGAGCTCGCGGCGGCGCTGGCAGGGCTGGCTTGGTTCGATGGCCGGCGCGGGCGGGAGGACGACTGCCGTGAGCACGCCGCCGAGAGCCGCGCTCTCTGCGTCGAGCTCGGGATCAGGTTCTACGAACTGTGGACGTACACGGCGCTGGGCGAGCTCGAGCTGGGGCTCGGCCGACCAGAAGCCGCTGCTCGGCACTTCGAGGCTCAGGAGGCTCGCGCCGCCGAGCTCGGGATCGACGACGTCGACATGTCGCCGGCGCCCGAGCTCGTCGACTGTTATCTCCGCCTCGGGCGCGCGGACGACGCGCACGCCGCTGCTGCGGCGCACGAAGCGCGCGCACGTGCCAAGGGGCGGCCGTGGGCGCTCGCGCGCGCGGCGCGTTGCCGAGGGTTGCTGTCCGACGACTTCGAACCTGAGTTCGAGCAAGCTCTTGTCTTCCATCAGCAGACGCTCGACGCATTCGAGACTGCGCGGACTCGGCTTGCTTACGGCGCAAGGCTGCGCCGTGCGCGCAAGCGCGTGCGGGCGCGCGAGCAGTTGCGTGCGGCGCTCGAGGCGTTCGAGGCGCTCGGCCCGTCACCGTGGGCGGACGCAGCCGGCGTGGAACTCGCAGCGACTGGCGAGACTGCCCGCCGCCGCGATCCGTCGACACTGGGCGAGCTGACGCCGCAGGAGCTGCAGATCGCGTTGCTGCTCGGCGATGGGAAGACTACCCGCGAAGCGGCCGCGTCCCTCTTCCTCAGCCCCAAGACGATCGAGTACCACCTGCGCAGCATTTACCGGAAGCTCGAGATCAACTCGCGCGACGCGCTGGCGCGGGCTGTCGTTCGTCAGGGCGGACGGTAGGTCGGGCCACCTCGAACCCAAGCACATGACCCGCCGCTCCCGGACCGACTCGGACCGCACCCGGACGATGGCCTCATTCAGGCTGATTCTGGGGACAGGTTTTGGGGACAGGTTCGGGGTCCTTCGGGGCATCTCAAGGACCGTCAAGGCAACAATCGCGCAAAGGGCCAAACCGGCTTAGCAGCAGGAAAACCCAGGCGCTGAGTGGCCTCTCCCGGCGCCGCGCCCAACACTCCAATCCTCCATGGTAAGGAGGGGGTCAACGGTTCGAGTCCGTTAGAGGGCTTATAAAATCCCCGCTCAGGCGGAGTTGTTGTTGCCGAAACTGCTTCGACGGAGCACCTCCCTCGAAAGGAGGGGGTCGATGATGGGGACGGCGACGGCGAGACTCGGAACTGGCTTGAAACCAGGAGATCCTCGGAGGTTGAATCTTCGACCGAGCAGATCGCTGGATCTGGGGACAGGTTTTGGGGACGCTTCAGACCATGGAGCCGAGGTTGAGTACACCGCCCTGGCAAGCGCGAAGGGCGCTCTCGAGGGCGGCGATGTTGTCTCGGTCGGCACTTGCGCTTGTCTCGACGCGCACGAGACGCTGGCGAGGTCGGCGCGGCTCTCGAGAGCGATACGGGCTGAGCGTGTCTGACGGGAGACTGCGGGCTGGCTCGCCCTAGTCACGTGTGGGGGACTCCCCGGCGAAGCTAACTGGTCAGTCTGATGTGGCTGAGTTTCTGTGGGTCGGTGATCAGGTCGATGCCGGTGATCAGCCCGCCGGAGATGCTGAGGCCGACAACGGCTCTCGGTGATTCTTGGTTGCCGACGAAGAAGCCGGCTCCGCCGTTGACGAGCGCGAGCCGAGCGAGCGGGGCGATGCGGGCGCCGCGGGCGAGGAGTTGGCGAGCGACGGCTGGGGCTCCGTGGATAGGCGGTCTGGCGGCGCGGCCGGTGCCGGGGCCGCTGTCGAGTCGAAAGACGACTTCGGGGTCGAGGATCGCGACCAGTGCGTCGAAGTCGCCGTCTCGGGCGGCGGCGAGGAAGGCGTCGAGCACCCGCTGTTGTTCGCTCGGGTCGGGGTCTTCTCTTGGTGTGGCACCGCGGATCGTGCGGCGCGCTCGGCTCGCGAGTTGCCTTGCCGCGGTCGGGGTCCGGTCGATGATCGATCCGATCTCGTCGAAGGGGACGGCGAAGAGGTCGTGGAGGACGAAGGCGAGGCGCTCGGCGGGGGTGAGTGCTTCGAGAACGACGAGGAGTGCGAGGCTGACCGAGTCGGCGATCAGGGCCTCTTGCTCCGGGTTGGGACTTTCGTCGATTGTCAGGATCGGTTCGGGGAGCCAGGAGCCGACGTAGTCCTCACGTCGAGCGCGGCGGGTTCGGAGCATGTCGAGGCAGATCCGGGCGACCACCGTGGTAAGCCAGCCGCCAACGTTGTCGAGCTTTGTCGAGCTGTTATTGAGTCGGAGCCAGGTCTCCTGGACTGCGTCCTCGCTCTCGCTGACCGAGCCCAGCATCCGGTAAGCGACGGAGAGCAGGTGTGTCCGGTGCGTTTCGAACTGCTCGGTGAGTGGGTCGCTGGTGGTGATCTTCTTCTCGCTCTCGCTTTCGAGGTTGTCACCAGGATGACGAAGCAAACGAGCTGAATGTGACAGCCGTCCAGAGGAACGCTGCAGGGGCACGGCGGCGGTTCGTGTCACATCGCTGCCGCGGGATCCGTCATCTGAGTGGAATGGTCGAGCAGCCTCGCTCTCTGCGTTTACGTTTGCGCGTCGTCGCCTGCCGGTTCGGGCTCGGTCTGGTCGCTGCACCGGCTTGCTCTGCGGTCCTTGTGCCGCTGCCGGCGCCAGATTCAAGCCGTCAAGGCGTTCGGGGCTGGCAAGCCTCAGTCAGGTTCCTGCGGACTGGTCGTTGCCGCACGATGACCGAGCGGACAGATCCTTCTTCGACGATCGCTTCCCAGTCGCGAACGAACACCTCGGCGATTCGATCCTGGTCGGGCGGATACGCAACGTCGTCGCAGAGACCGACGAGCGCGAGAACGCGTCGGTGAACAGGTCACATTTCGAGCGCATTGCTTCCCCAGTGGCGAGCGGTCAGCGATGAGCCGTCCGCCTCTGCTGGTGCGGGTCGCGCGATTCTCGATTGCTCACCGTCGCTCGGTGATCGCGTTCTGGATCGTGGTGCTCGTCTGCTCGATCGGGTTGGCGGGCGGTCTGAAGAATCGGTTCGACAACAATCTGACGTTGCCGAAGACCGACGCGCAGCGCGCGACGGCGCTTCTCCGGGCCGGCTTCCCTACCTTGGCCGGTGACTCGGACCAGATCGTGTTCCACACCACCCGCGGGAAACTGGACACCGCACCAGTCCGGGCCAGGATCACAACTGTGCTTCGTTCGGTCTCGCGGCTCCCGCACGTCACTCGGGTAACGAATCCCTACACCACCCCGCACGCCGTCTCGGCTGACGGCGCAACCGGATTCGCAACCGTCAACTTCAACGAACGCGGCGACGCGCTCCCGGCCGCGGCGACAAAGCGCGTGATCGCGACAGCTCAGTCAGCCCGATCCCGCACGTTGCAGGTGGCGCTCGGAGGTAACGCGATCGAGCAGGCCCAGAAGCCGAGTCTGGGCGTGGCGACTCTGGTCGGGATCCTCGCGGCGATGGTCGTCCTGTATCTCAGTTTCGGTTCTTTGACCGCGATGGCACTCCCGATCGTTACCGCCCTCTTTGGGTTGGGTGTCAGCAGCGGGCTGATCGCGGCGCTCACCCACGTCCTTAACACCCGAACTTCGCGACCGAGCTGGCGCTGTTGATCGGTCTCGGTGTCGGCATCGACTACGCATTGTTCCTCGTCACCCGTTTCCGTGACGGCTACCGCCAAAGCAACGACACCAACACCGCGATCGAGCTTGCGATGAACACGGCCGGCCGCTCAGTCCTGTTCGCCGGCGCGACGGTCGTGATCGCGATCCTCGGCCTCTTCATCGTCGGCGTCCAGTTCCTCTACGGCGTAGCGCTAGCGACCTCGTTCACGGTCGTGCTCGTCCTCGCCGCCACGCTGACCTTGCTCCCGGCGATGCTTTCCCTGACTGGGAAGCGCGTCGCGGGCAGTCGCCGCGCCCGTCGACGGGAGAGCCGCGGAGCCCAAGCCGAGAACAGAGCGTGGCTGCGCTGGGTTGCTGCGATCCAACGGCGACCCGCGCTGTGGGCGCTCGCCTCGACCGCGGTCCTGCTCGTGCTTGCCGCCCCGCTGGTCGGATTGCGCCTCGCCGCCAGCGACGCCGCCAACGACGCCCCCTCGACGACGACCTATCAGGCATACCAGCTTCTGAGTAACGGCTTCGGCCCCGGCTTCAACGGGCCACTCTCACTCGCGGTCCAGCTCCCAAAACCGGCCCGGAATACAACGACGCTCACCCGACTGACTGCGGCGCTCGCAGCAACTCCCGGCATCGCGTCCGTCAGCGAACCCTTGCTCGACCCGGCCGGCACGACCGCCGAGATCACGGTCTACCCGACGACAGCGCCCGACAGCAAATCGACCTACGACCTCGTCAAGCACCTGCGCTCCGCGATCATCCCACCGGTCGCGCAGGCAACCGGCGCGGTCGTCTATCTCGGTGGCTTCACCGCCTCGCAGGTCGACTTCGCGCACGTGCTTTCGAGCAAGCTTCCGTACTTCATCGGGATCGTGATCGCGCTCTCGGCGCTCCTGCTGCTGATCGTCTTCCGCTCCCTGCTGATCCCTGTCCAGGCGGCAGTGATGAACGTCCTCTCGATCGCTGCCGCGCTCGGGGTCGTGCAGGCCATGTTCGAACGTGGCTGGGGCGCCAGCCTGCTCGGAATCACACGCTCACCGATCCAGGCGTTCCTCCCCGTGATCGCGTTCGCGATCATCTTCGGCCTCTCAATGGACTACGAGGTGTTCCTCGTCTCCCGCGTCCACGAAGAATGGATCCACGGCGCCGACCACACCACCGCGGTCCGAAACGGCATCGCACGCACCGGACGCGTGATCACCGCCGCAGCCGCAGTCATGATCGTCGTCTTCGGATCCTTCGCCGCCAGCAACAACCACATCCTCGAGCTCTTTGGCCTCACACTCGCAGTCGCGGTCTTCCTCGACGCGATCGTCATCCGCACCATCCTGCTCCCAGCCACCCTCCAACTCTTCGGCCCCAAGACCTGGGCGCTCCCCCCTGGATCGACCGGCGCCTCCCCCGACTCGCGCTCGAACCACCGCCCGTCGACCTCAAAGACCGACGCACGGCCGCGCTCTCCGCCAAAGAAGGCGACATCCCGGACGCAGCATGAACACCCCGCCTGCCAGCCATCCGCAGACCGCACATGTGCTCAGCCGGCTCTACCTCCTTCGCGCGGGCTTCGCGGCACTGTGGGTCACGCTGATCCTCATCCTCAACACGTCGCATGCTCACCACGAATCCGGGGATCTCCTCGTCTTGCTCGCGATCAGCATCTACCCGGCGGCCGACGCCGTGGCGTCCCTGATCGACGTCCGCGCCCCGAATACACCAGCATCTCGACGGCTGCTCTACATCAACGCGGTGACCGGTTTCCTGGCTGCAACCGCGATTCTTGTCCTCGGCGCGGGTCCCGCGACTGAGATCCGCGCGTTTGGGATCTGGGCGATCGCCAGCGGCGCGGCCCAGCTGCTGGTCGCCGCGCTTCGGCAGAGAACGCCCAAAGAGCAATGGCTGATGATCATCAGCGGCATCGGATCGGTATTCGCAGGCGCGACGCTCGCAGGCCTTCTCGGATCAACAACCCCAAACCTCTCCGCGCTCGCCCAGTACTCCGCTGGCGGAGCGGTCTTCTACCTCCTCGCCGCGGCCCTCCTGATAGGGGCCGCACATTTTGCCGGTTTCGCCTCCGGGTCGACATCGGCGTTCGCGCGTTCGGGCCCGCCCGAGCTGAACGGTCGCGCTCGTCGTTCTAGACGGCAACGCCATCCGACCCGCCGGCTCACTCCGCCTCGCCGCCGCTGATCGCGTCATGATCCTCACCGAGGACAACGACGGGACGCAACAGCAGAACTCTTCATACCCCGCAGCAAATGGCGAACGAGTTCGACCAAAGAGCGGCAAGAGACTCAACTGAAGCGCGAACTTCGCTCTTGTCGATTGCGACCTCGGATCAGCTCCTGCTGCGCAGCGTGCGTCCGTCGCCGAGGTCGAAGAAGTGCAGCTTCTTCGGATCGAATACGAGTGAAACTGATGTTCCACGTCTGAAGTCGGCCTCTGGCGGAAGGCGCGCGACGATGACAGCTTTGCCTTTCCGATCGCCGCCGGCGGCCGGAGCAGCTCCGGTCGGCGCGCCCTCCGGAAGGCCTTCGACGATCGCCTCGTCCCTGACCGACGTCGCCGACACCTCGACGTGAGAGATCACCTCGGAACCGAGTTCCTCGGAGACGACAACCGCTCCACGGAGCCCCTCCTGGCCTCCCGGGACGACCGAGATCGCCTCCGGTCGAATCCCGACAGCGACTGTCCGACCGACCGACTGAGCAAGGGCAGGCTCCACGGCGACGATCTGGTCCGGGATCGCAATGTGATAGTCGCCGACCTGGCACTCGATGCCACTCTCGCCCCGACTGAGGCGGCCCTCGACGACGTTCATCGCCGGGCTGCCGATGAAGACCCCGACGAAGAGGTTGGCCGGATTGGAATAGACCCGCTGCGGCGTCTCGAACTGCTGGAGCTCGCCTCTGCGGAGGACGGCAACCCGGTCGGCCATCGTCATGGCTTCGACCTGGTCGTGCGTGACATAGATCGTCGTCACGCCGAGCTCCCGCTGGATGCGCGCGATCTCCGTACGCATCTGAACGCGCAGTCGAGCGTCGAGGTTCGAGAGAGGCTCGTCCATCAGGAAGGCTTCCGGCCGTCGCACGATCGCCCGTCCCATGGCCACGCGCTGCCGCTGACCGCCGGATAGCTGGCTCGGCTTGCGCTTCAGCTCGTCCGTGAGCCCGAGCATTCCCGCAGCCTCCTCGACTCGAGCGCGCCGCTCTGCTTTGGGCACGCGACGTACCTTGAGCCCGTAACCGATGTTGTCGTACACGCTCAGGTGCGGGTAGAGCGCGTAGTTCTGAAACACCATCGCGATGTCACGATCACGCGAAGGCGTGTCGTTGACGCGCACGCCGCCGATACGGATCTCGCCGGCACTGATCGGCTCGAGCCCGGCCAACATACGAAGAGCGGTCGTCTTGCCGCAGCCTGATGGCCCGACGAGAACCACGAACTCGCCGTTGTTCACCGCGAGCGTCAGCTCGCGGACGGCCCAGACATCGGAGCCGTATGTCTTGCTGACCTCATCGAATTCGAGCGACGCCATCGCTTCCCTCTCGTGACCTGACACCGGTCGCAGCGTGTGACTCGCGTAGCTGCTCAACGTCAGCTGCGGTGGGCCCCCACGCCGAGGCTTTGCTGCACTGGGCCGCTGCGACGGCACTTGCGTAACCGAGGGCGGCCTCCAGTTCCTCGAGGGAGAGCTCGCCGAGCGCCGAGGCGGAGAGCTGACCGGAGTTCCAGAGCCAAGCGAGCAGGCCGGCACAGAAGGCGTCGCCCGCCCCGACCGTGTCCACGACTTGAACCGGCACGCCGCTCGCGCGAACTATCGCGGAGCCGATCCGGCCCTCGGCCCCCTGAGCTCCGTGGGTCACGACGACGCAGGTGGCGCCGAGCCCGAGCAGGTGCTCACACGCGCCGTCCACGGTCCGGTCGGGATAGAGCCAGGCCAGATCGGAACTGCTGATCTTCAGCAGTCCCGCTACTCGCGAAAGCCGCTCGAACCTCGTGAGATAGGCGCGGCGATCGTTGATCACGGCAGGCCTGATGTTCGGGTCGATCACGAGGAGCCGGCCCGCAGACTCGCGCTCTGCGAACGCGGCGACCGCCGACCCAGGGGGATCGGTCGCGAGAGCGAGCGACCCGATGTGGAGCGCGGCGACCGTCGAATCGAGATTCCCTCCGGCGCTCGGGTCGAATGCTTCGTGGGCGGTTCCGCTCAGATAGAAGGAAAACGACGGCTCATCAGCGCCCAGAGACACAACAGCGAGCGGGGTCGGGGCGTCGACACGCGTGACGTATTCGGTCCCGACTCCGGCTGACTTGAGCGTTCGGTCGAGCAACTGTCCGAAGCCATCGCGTGAAAGCGCGCCGAGGAAGCACGCGGGCGCACCAAGACGGGCAAGCGCGATCGCCGTGTTGAACGGCCCACCTCCCGGGAACACGCGGAGAGAATCTCCGTCGGAATGTGCATCGATCAGGGCTTCACCGACAACCGCGATCATTGGCGTTCAACGCCGCGGTCGGTCAGAGCGTGCCGCAGGGCATCGACGACCTCGTCCATCCACGCGCGGGCAGGACCCCACTCCTGCCACAAGACGCTCGAGCCATGGTTGTGCCCCAGTCGCCGATGAAGAGTGGTCCGAACGCCTGCCGCCTCGAGTCGACGTGCGTAGAGCTCGCCGCTGTCTCGGAGCATGTCGAACTCGGCCGTGATCACGTGAGCAGGCGCGACGCCCGTCAGGTCGGCCGCAAGTACGGGCGACGCGTACGGGCTCGAGCCGTTGTCGAGATCTGCGAGGTATTCCTGCGCGTACACGTCCATCTCGGCGCGATCAAGACCGAAGTTCTCGCCGAAGAGCGCCACGGACGGATAGTCGTTGGCGTGAGGACCGATGTCGGTGACGGGTACCTCGAGCAACTGGAGCGCTACCTTCGGCCCTCCGCGATCCCGGGCCATGAGCGCAACAGCAGCTGCCAGATTCCCTCCTGCGGACTCTCCGCCGACGGCGATCCGCTCAGGGTCGATACCAAGGCGGCCCGCGTTCGCCGCCAGCCAGGAGAGGGCCTCGTAGCAGTCGTTCACCGCGGTCGGAAACCGATATTCGGGCGCGAGCCGGTATTCGACCGTCGCAACCACACAGCCGGCTGCCCGACAGATGTGCGCGCACTTGGCGTCGTTTACGAGCGAGTCGATCGTGCCGAAGACGAACCCGCCTCCGTGGAAGTGGACGAACGCCCCGTGCGGCCCAGCACCGACGGGAATGAACAGGCGTACTCGGAGCTCTTCTCCGTCGATCCCGACTCGTTCCTCGAGTGTCGCGGCAACCGGTTCGACGACGACTCCTCGACGCCGCAGCTCGCGGTCGAGCTCGTTCCTGACGGCCAGGCGTCGTTGCGGAAGTGGCAGCGAGCCGATCTCGGCGAGACTCGCACCCCAGTCGAGGAGAGACCGAATCTCCGGAGCGAGCGTCACAGTTCGGCTCCGGCTCGAACTCGCGGGAACTTCAGGAGAGCCTGACCTTCGGCGTCGAAGGTGACAGGCAGCGGGTCGATCAGTTCGCCGAGGAAGTCGCGGTCGCCGTCTCCGCGAAATGCCATGAACACCTGCTTCTCGGGGCCTCGCGAGAGGATCTTCCCGGCGTAGAGCGGCCCGAGTGGCCCGTCCGGCGCTGCGATCGGACGCCCCGGCGCCGTGTAGGGGCCGAACATGTCGTTCCCGGAGAAGAAGAACGTGCCGGTCTCTCCGATCGCTCCGGTCCTTTCAATCCGCTCGCGCGAGTGGTCGTCGGCCTGGCATGAGACGAGCAGCGCGAACCAGCCGTCGACCGGAACCAGCTGGGGTGCTTCGACCTGCGCGAAATCTCCGGGCTGCGTTACCGGGGGAAGAACCTCCCATTCCACGAGGTCGAGCGAGCGTGCGTGACCGATCACGCCGGCGCTGTCGCTCGCGCCGAGAGGCGACCTGGCGGTGATGAGGCAGTGGAACGAGCCGTCGTCGGGGTGGCGGACGAGCCATGGATCACGCCACGACTGGTCACGCCATCGTGGCAGGTCGAGCAGGTCGTACCAGCGCGGATCAGCCTCGAGCACAGGGTTCCCGGGGTGCTTGACCCATGTGATCAGGTCGTCCGAGACAGCAAGCCCGATGCGCTGGATCAACCCTTCGTCGCGCCTGCTGATCCCCGTGTAGAGCATGTACCAGCGCCCGTCCCACTCGATCGTGCTCCCGGTCCAGGTCGCGAGGTCATCCCAGCTGCCGTCGGGACCCGGATGAAGCGCATCGGGCAGAACCCGCCACCGACGAAGATCGCGCGAGACTGCGTGGCCGATCGAGGCATGGTGGTGGCGCAGCTCAGGCAGCTCGAGTGTCCGTGGCGCCTGCAGGTAGAAGATGTGGTGCTCGGGCCCGCGCTCGACGACCCAGAAATCCCAGACCCACTTATCGGGTAGGCGCAGGCTCATGCGTCTTGTTTCCGGTCTGCCAGCGACGGCCGGAAGGTCTGGGGCGCGGCCATCGAGAGTTATCCCTTCAGCGAGCCCTGGAGAAGCGCCGAGAGGAACTGGCGCTGGAAGATGAAGTAGATGATGATCATCGGCGCCAGGATCAGGAGGGAGCCCGCCGACAGGAGCGGCACGTTGGTGCCCCAGTCTCCCTGGAACGCCCCGAGGGCACCGGCCATCGTCCGCTCGAGCGGGTTGTTCACGAGGACGATCGCCAACAGGAACTGGTTCCAGGTCCACACGGTCGTCAGGATCGCGAGCGACACGATCGCGGGACGGGCAAGCGGGACGTGAAGCCCCCAGAAGAGCTGCCAGGTCGTGGCTCCGTCGATCTGCGCTGCCTCGGTGAGCTCGTCCGGCATGTTCACGAAGTGCGCCCGCATCCAGAACACTCCGAACGGCATGAACAGCCCCGTCAACGGCAGGATGATCGCCCAGCGGGTGTCCAGGAAGCCCATATGCAGGATCTCGTAGTAAAGCGGCACGATGATCCCCTCGAACGGCAGCGTCAGTCCGAGCAGGAACAGCACGAAGATGAACCGGCCCCCCGCGACGCGTAGCTGGCCGAGAGCGAAGCCGGCCATCGTCGCCATGACGACCGTGATGGGCACCGCGCCGAGCACGATCAGCACGCTCGACTTGAAGATGGTCGTCATGTTCGCGGCCCTGAAGGCGTCGACGAAGTTGCCCCAGTGCGGATTCGACGGCCAGTCGAGGCCGCTCGGGTAGGTGCCCGATTCGTGGAGGGCAGCGGTGAAAAGGCTCGCGAACGGGAGGAGTGTCCAGCCGATCAGCAGAAGCAGCAGGGCCGTCCCGCTGAGCCGCGTTGTCCGGGAGACGTTCACGTTCTGTTGGCCCTGTTGACGAACCACTGGATCGGCAGCACGCAGATCAGCACGAGCACCATCAGGACGACCGCGAGCGCCGAGGCAAGCCCAACCTCGCGGTTGTAGAAGGCCAACTGGTAGATCTTGAGCCCCGGAACCATCGTCTCGTTCCCGGGTCCTCCGCTGGTCGAGATGTAGACGATGTCGAAGGCCGACAGCGCAGCGACCACCGTGACCGTGACACAGACGCCTATCTCCTGCCAGAGGCTCGGAAGCGTGATCGTGAGGAACTCCCGGAGTGGACCCGCCCCATCCAACTCGGATGCTTCGTACAGCGCAGGGTCGATCTTGCTCATCCCGACGAGCAGAAGCACGGTGCAGAACCCCAGCAGAACCCAGATCCCGATGACCCCGACTGCCGGCAGCGCATAGCTGAAATCTCCGAGCCAGGCGCGGGTCAGGCCGCCCAGGCCGACCGCCGACAGGCCCTGATTGACCGCGCCGTCCGAGGACAACATCCAGTTCCACGCAATACCGGCCGCAACCAGCGGAACGACCTGCGGCAGGAACAACACGGTGCGAGCGAACGAGCCCAGCCGGCCGGGAACGCTCCGCCTCATCACCGTGGCGATGATCAGGCCGAGAACGACCGGGATCGCGGAGAAGAAGATGATCAGCTTGAATGCATGCCCGAGGACGCTGAGCAGTGTCGGATCGCTGAACACGGACCGGTAGTTCGCGAGCCCCACCCATTTCGCGGGCCCCACCCCGTCCCAGGCGTAGAGCGAGTAGCGGACGCTGTTCACGAGCGGCCACAGGACGAACACGCCATAGGCCGCGAGTGCAGGCAGCAGGAAGAGCCAACCGTGAAGACGCGCGTCGCGGGCCCCCACCAGGAGGGCCCGCGACGTCGATACTCGCCCGGAAGCGCGATCCTCGCGCGCGGGCGTCACCGTCGCGTCAGACGTCGTCACCGCGTGCTAGCTCCCGTCCTTGACGTATGCAGCCTGGACGGACTTCAGCACGCCCTGCGGTGTCTCGCGCCCGCCGAAGAGCTTCTGTACCTCCGGCGTCCACGCCTCTGCGTAGATCGATCCATTCGCGTTCGCGATGAAGCCCATGTCACCGTTGTCCTTCGCCGCGATCGCCCCGGCCGCCAGGGTCTGGGAGGTCGTCGAGCCCGGCTTCACAACCGGGATCGGGAGGCTTGCCGGCCCGCCCGGGTTCGAGCCTCCGGCCGTGACGTTGATCTTGCGAGCGGTCGGGTTCGTCGCGACCCAGTTCAGGAAGAACGCGGCGCAGTCCGCGTGAGGCGCCTTTGCTGCGATGCCGTAGGTCAGCGGGGCGGACATCGCGGCCTGCTTACCGCCGGCGTTCAGCGGCGGCGTGAGGAAGAACCCGATCTTCCCCGGCATGTGCGTGTCGAAGTTCCCGGACTCCCAGTCGCCGTCGAAGATCAGCAGCGCCTTTCCGGCCTCGAAGTTGCTCATCATCTGCGGGTAGAGCACCGAGTTGGCATCCGAGTTGAAGTAACCGTTCTTGATCCACATCTGCAGGTGCGCGGTCGCCTTCACGTTCGCGGCAGTGTTGATTGTCGCATTCGGCTTGTCGAACACCCAGTTGTTGATCTGAGCGGCTGAGCCGTAGTCAGCCATCAACTGCTGCAGGGGAAACAGCAGCCCGCCGGTCGCGCCGCCGTTGAACTGCTCGATCGGCGTGATTCCCGCCGCCTTCGCCTTCGCAAGCAGCGCGTCGAGTTCCGCCAGTGTCTTCGGGGTGCTCGTCATCCCGATCTTCTTGGCGAGCGCCTTGTTGTAGAACACGCCGGTCAGGCTGTAGTTGACCCCCATGGCGAACAGGGGGCCGCTGCCGACTCCCACTCCACTTGTCGACGTCCGAAGCTGGGCCAACTGCGAAGCCGGGAACGTACTCCAACCGTACTCCTTGTAATACGGGTCGAGATTCTTCAGCAGGCCGTCCTTCACGAGCCCGCCGATAGTCGGGAGCCGCATGAGGTCGGGGGGATTCGGCCCGCCGAGCGTCAGCGGCGCATCTTGCGTGATCGTGGCGAAAGGATCCTCGCGAACGTTCCAGGTGACGCTCGGGTACTGCTTCGTGAACGCCGACGTCAGGTCGGTGATGTCGGGGAAACCAGACTCGAAGTAGCCCTGCATCGTGATCGGATCCGTCCCGCACGCCTGCGCGAAGGTCGGCGCGGACGCTCCCTTTGCCGCAGCGGCTCCACTCGCCGCGAGGCAGAGACCGAGCACGCCGAACACTGCGAGCAGCGAAAGCAGCGGACGACCGCCAGGCTGGCGCCGTCTCCGACGAACGGATTGAAGGCTTTCAAACATCGTTCTCCTCCTATGTCCCTTTGTGAGTGCGGCCGGTGGGTGACAGACTTGAAGCTGGAGAGTGCTAAATCGAACTAGGACGCTGCTAAATCGAAATAGCGCGTGTGAGATAATGCGACCCGTCGATACGTTTGTCAAGAGACGTCCAAACAGGAAGGTGGTTAGACGAGAGTGGGAAAGACACGGATCACGCTTGCTGATGTCGCCCGGAGCGCCCGCGTCTCCCAAACCGCAGCGTCGTTCGTCCTCTCGGGCCGGCGTGAGGAGATGCGGATCTCGGCCGACGTGGAAGCCCGTGTCCGCAAAGCGGTCCGGGATACCGGCTACCGGCCGAACATCATTTCGCGGAGCCTCCGCACCGGGAACAGCAAGACGATTGGGTTCGTCTCGGACACCGTCGCGACAACGGCCTTCGCCGGGCACCTGATCTGGGGTGCGCTCGATGCCGCCCGTGAGAAAGGAATCCTCCTGTTCATCGGCGAGACCGAAGGCGATCGAGACCTCGAGCAGCAGCTGATCGAATCGATGCACGACCGCGGCGTGGACGGGATCGTGCTGGCGTCGATGTATACGCGCGAGATCACCGTTCCCAAGGGGCTCACCCACGGCCCGGCCGTCCTGCTGAACGCTGTTCCTGCTAACGGATCGACGATCCCATCGGTGGTCCCGGACGAGGTCGGCGCAGGCCGCACGGTCGCACGCGTCCTTCTCGACGCCGGCCACCGAGACGCGATCGGGCTCATCGGCGCGGCACCACCAAACCGAGTTCCGAAGGACAGCCTCGCCGCGATCCAGCGACTCCAGGGAATCACCGAGTCACTCAGCGAGGTCGGTGTCGGCGTCGCAGCCGCGATCCCTTGTCCCGACTGGCAACCCGAGATCGGGTACGACGCGACGCAACGGTTGCTTCGAAAGACCACACCGTCGGCCCTGATTTGCTTCAACGACCGACTCGCCCTCGGCGCTTACCAGGCACTTGCCGACGCTGGCCTCGACGTCCCGAACGACGTCTCCGTCGTGTCCTTCGACGACGATTTGATGGCCTCCTGGGTGAGGCCGAAGTTGACAACGGTCGCCCTCCCCCACTATGAGCTCGGCCGCGTCGCGATCAACATCCTTCTGGATGAAGAGCTCCGGTCGGGTTCGAACGGAGAGCCCGTGATTCGGCGCATTCCCATGCCGCTCAGCTCGCGCGACTCGGTGCGAGCGCTGCCGACCCAGCACCCAGGTCGGAGAGCCGCGAAGCAAGTGCTGGCACGATAACCGTGCCGCCGCCGTGAGAGGGCGGAATGTACTTCTTCGTTTGCAGGAACTTTGTTTCTAGCGGAGCGGCGCCGTCACCGGCTCAGAAGGCATTTCCAGACACGTCAACTTGACCGTGGTCGACCAGCCAGCGGAGCGACTCCCGCAGGGCGTTTAGCGAGGAATACCGTGGCGCGTACTCCAGGATCGATCCGGAGCGTTCGATACTGGCCGCAATGCTCCGATCGACGTGATCGAGTGTCACCGCAGCGTGCGAAGCGCCCACGCGCCGCTCGAACTCGCCCCAGTCGACGAAGTCGAGAATAGCCTCGCGATGAAACCACGCGGCCACTGCCTGGGCTAGCCCGCGGCAGGTCATCGCCTGCTCGGCCGCGACGTGGAAGCTCGCGCCAATCGCCTCCGGTCGCGCAAGAGCCTTCTCGAACGCCTGGGCGACATCATCCGCGTGCACGTGATGCAGCACGCCGAGGCCCAGCGCAGGCAGCGCGACTGGCTCGCCGACGGCCAGCCGCCTCCAGACGTCTGCGTCGAGGTTGCCTGCCGGCGTGATCACGGCCCAGCCAGGCCCGCAGATGTGACCGGGATGCAGGACGACGCTGGGCACGCCCCCGCCGAGCGTCTCGCGATGGAGCAGCGTCTGGATCGCCGCCTTGCCGATCCCGTACTCGCCGTAGGCGGTGCGCGGCTCGTCCTCGGTCAGCGGGACTCGCGCCGCCCGTCCGTGCACCCAGATCGTGCCGCAGTGCACGAGCAGCGGGCGAGCCGGGCGGAGCGCATCGACGAGGTGCCGGGCCGATTCCGGCGTGAAGCAGATCAGGTCGACGACCGCGTCCGGCTCGAGGTCGGCGATCCGGCTCCCGAAGGTGCCCTCGGCTTCCTCGACGTCTCGGTCGGCAGCCACACGGACCACGGACCGCCATTCCACGGAATCGTGGTACGGCTGCCGTTCACCGCGGCTGACGGCGACGACCTCATACCCGGCGCGAACCAGCCGCGGCACCAGATAGGTGCCGATGTGCCCCGTCGCCCCGATCACGACGACGCGCCTCATCCGCGCAGTCGCCTCAGCCGGCGCATGAGGTCGTCGCCGCCGCGGCCGAAGAGGTCGTGCAGGCGCAGGTACTCGGCGTACAGGGCATCGTAGGGAGCGCGGTTCTCGGGCCTCGGCTCAAAACGCGTCTCGGTCAGCGACGCCATCCGGCGCGAGGCGTCCGTGATCGTGGCGTGCCCACCGGCTGCCGCGCCGGCCGCGACCGCTCCCCACATCGCTGCGCCGAGCGCGGGTGCCTGCCGCGAGGCCGCAACGGAGATCTCGCGACCGAGGACGTCGGCAAAGATCTGCATCAACAGCGGGTTCCGCTCGGGAAGGCCGCCGCACGCGACGATCCCATCAACGAGCAGCCCCGCCTGCTCGAACGACTCGACGATCACGCGCGTCCCGAAGGCCGTTGCCTCGATCAGCGAGCGGTAGATCTCCGGAGCGCGCGTCGCGAGCGTCATCCCGACGAGTAGGCCGCTCAGGTCGGCGTCGACGAGCACGGAGCGGTTCCCGTTCCACCAGTCGAGCGCGAGCAGACCGGACTCGCCCGGCCGAAGCGCCGACGCCTCCGCGGCGAGAACGTCGTGAACGTCCACCCCCCGCGCCTCGGCGGCCGCGTGGTACTCAGGCGGAACGGTGTGTCCGCGTGAACCACCCGCAGATGTCACCGAGACCCGATTGACCCGCCTCGTAGCCGAACCAGCCGGGCACGATGCCGTCCTCGACAACACCGCACATTCCCTCGACCTCGACCAACTCGCGGCCGATGAGGAGAAGCCCGTTGCTCGTGCCCATGATCATGACGAGCGTGCCCGGCGCCGTCACAGTCGTGGCCGGCACCGAGCCGTGGAAGTCGACGTTGCCCACTGCCACCGGGTCCCGGGCCGCAGCCCCGTCCACCCGGCGGCCCGCTTGGTCAGCAGGCCGGCTCGGGCGCCGGGCGGGAGGAGCGTCCGCGACAGCTTCTCGTCGACGACGCGCTCGAAGCGAGGATCGAGCGCGCCAAAGTACGCCGGCGTCGGGAACCCGTCGGCCTTTGACCACATCGCCTTGTAGCCCGCGGCACACGCGCTTCTGCTCTCGACCCCGGTCAACTGCCAGACGATCCAGTCGCAGGCCTCGATCAGCCGGTCGGCGCGAGCGTAGACCTCCGGCGCCTCGTCGAGGATCTGCAGCGCCTTCGCGAAGAACCACTCCGACGAGATCCTCCCGCCGTAGCGCGGGAGCCACGCCTCGGCGCGCTCCTCGGCCAGCGCGTTGATCCGATCCGCCTCCGGCTGCGCGGCGTGATGCTTCCACAGCTTCACCCAGGCGTGCGGCTCGCGCCTCAGGGCATCCAGCATGCTGAGCGGCGTCCCATCGGCAAGTGTGGGCAGCATCGTGCACGACGTGAAGTCGACGCCCACACCGACGACCTCGTCCGGCGAGACACCTGTCTCCGCGAGCAGCCGCGGCACGGCTCCCCGCACGCTCGCGATGTAGTCCGCAGGATCCTGGAGCGCCCAGTCGGGCCCGAGCTCCACGTCGCTGTCCGGGCTCGGGTCGCGGCGTCGATGACGCCGTGCCCGTATGGCTCGACGGTTGCTCCAGCTCGCGGCCGTCGCCGCAGTCGACCAGCACGGCGCGAGCCGACTCGGTGCCGAAGTCGATCCCGACCGTGCACCTCATCGGCTCGACGATCACCTTGAGGCCTCGGCGATCGACCAGGTCGCGAAACGCCTGCTCGCCTTCGTCGAGCGGGTATCGCGCACTGACGAGGATGAGAGCTCCAGCCGCTCGGCCTCCGCCACTCGAATCGCCCGCACGAGGTTATCCGCCCGCATGCGGCGGCACAGAACGAGCGTCAGCTCCTTGCGCCGGGCCCGTGCCGGCCTGAAACGCGCTCGGTCGCCGTGCAGGGATTCCGACGAGCACGACACGCCCACCGGGCCGGGCCGCGGCGATCGCGTCGTCGAGCGCGCCGTCGTCGCCCGCAGCCTCGGTAAGCGACATCCACCGTCACGCCGGTCGGATCGGATCGGCGCGCCCCAAGCGCTCGAGCGGCGCCGGCACGATGCGGAAGCGGGTCGGTCGCAAGCTCGACGGCGACGCCCGCGGCCTGGAGCACCTGTACGAGCAGCAGCCCGATCGGCCCGCAGCCCAGGACGGCTGCGCTAGTCCCCGGCCCGGCTCCGCCCAGGTCGGCGGCGTGCAGCGCGACACCGAGCGGCTCGAGCAACGGTGCGGCGCTGCTCGGGATCGAGTCCGGGACCGCGTGTACGAGGCCCTCCGGCCAGGCGAGCTGCGTCCGAAGCCCACCGTCGGTCGAGCCGTGGCCTGCGAACCGCACCTCGCCGCAAAGGTGGCCGTCCCCTGCCCGGCAGGATGCGCAGCGCCCGCAGGGAACCGCGGGATCGATCACGACGGGCTCGCCGCGCCGGAGACCGCTCGCCACCGTGCCGGCGAGCTCGTGACCGAGGACGAGGGGCCGCTCGAGCATTCGTCGCCGATACTTCCCTCGAGGACCAATGCCGGCGACATCCGCAGAGACCGACACCGCCGACCGCTACGAGCACCTCACCCGGCTGCGGCTCCGGGTCGGGCTCGTCGTGCAGACGGAGCTCACCGGCCGCGTGCAGCCGCAGCGCCCTCACGCCGGTTGACCGTAGTAGGCCGAAGCCCCGTGCTTGCGCGAGAAGTGCTTTCGAGCAGCTCCTTCGGGATCGGCCCGAGCTCACCGGCCAGGGCCAGCGAGCGGTACGCGCTCGTCGCAACAACCTCCAGCGCGATCGCATTCTCGACCGCGTCGTCCGCCGAGGAGCCCCAGGCGAACGGGCCGTGGGATGCGACGAGAACCGCCGGCAGGCTCAGCGGCTCGCGCCCGAGAGCAGAGAAGGTCTCGATGATCACCTCCCCCGTCTCGCGTTCGTACTGCCCGTCGATCTCGCCGGCGAAAGCGCGCGAGTCACAGGAACGGCGCCGTCAGCTAATCCCGCGTCGTGCCGAAGCACGCAATTTCGCGACCCGCCTGGTCCACGCCGTGGCGTATGCGGAATGGGTGTGGACGATCCCGCCGATGTCGGGCCAGGCGCGGTACAACACGGCATGCGTCGGCGTGTCCGAGGAAGGCCGTTTGTCGCCGTCGACGACGTCGCCGGTCACGAGGTCGACGACTGCGATGTCGGCGGGCCTCAGCTGCTCGTAGGAAACGCCGCTGGGCTTGATCGCGACCATGCCCGCCTCACGGTCGATCGCGCTCGCGTTCCCGAGGTCAGGACGACGAGGCCTGCGCGCACGAGAGCCAGGTTCGCTCTGAGCACCCGCTCCCTCAGGTCCAGGTAACCGGTCACAGCCCGGTCGCGAGCCGGTAGTAGGCCGGATTCCAGCGGAGCTCGTTCGCGACGTCCCGGACGCGGGTCTGCTCGTCGATCACGACGAACTCGACCCCGGCTATCTCCGCGAGGGCCGAAATCCTTGGCGCCGATCGCACGGAGAACACTGTGGTGCGGGCCTCCGGCACGCAGCCACGCCTCGGTGGCGACGGCGAAGTCCGGTTCGGCCGCCAGAGCGCCCGGACCGGTAGCTCGTGGCAGATCCTCCGGGGCGACCAGCTCGACCTCGTTGAGGACGAGCCGGAAGCGGTCGCCGAGGTCGAGCAGCGCCACCAGCACCGCCGGGCCGGGTGCCGCCGTGAACACGAGCCGCACGGGGTCGGCCTTGCCCCCGATCGAGAGCGGGTGGATCTCGCACGAGGGCCTCTGGCGGCGGCGATCGACGGACAGACCTCCAGCATGTGTGCGCCGAGCACCGACGGGCCATCCGGAGCGAGGTCGTAGGTGTAGTCCTCCATGAACGACGTCCCGCCGTCGAGGCCGGTGCTCATCACCTTCGCGACCCCGGACGAGCGCCGCCGTCTTCCAGTCCCCCTCGGCGCCGAAGCCGAAGCCGTCCGCCATCAGCCGCTGCGCTCACTCCCGGAAGCTGGCGGTCAGGCCGTCGAGATCCTCGAACGTGTCGGTGACGCGCCGAACCCGCCCGTGCTGAGGAAGCCGCGCAGCCCGGCCTCGATCCTGGCGGCGTCGCGCAGCGACGCCCGGCGGTCTCCTTCCGGGCCGAGCGAGGGGGCCAGGTCGTACGCCTCCTCGGTAAACCGCGACGAGCTCGTGGACATCCGACTCTCCAACACCGCAGAATCCCAATCGCCGAGTTTCCCGCATTCGCAGCCGTTCACGGACACCCCGAGGCGGAATCTGTCTCTACCTCGTCCCCTTCCGTGACCGCGACCTCTGGCGCATGTTGTCGCCGAAGCGCGCAACGCGAAGCCCTCGCGCTCCTGCTCAGCCCGCTGCGGCGCGTGCCCATGCCCCCACGCGTGCAACTACCTGCGGGTCGCGCCAGTGGCCGACGACCGTCTTCCTGCGCAGATTCATCCGAGTCTCGATGAACCCGAACTCCCGGTTGGCGTGCGCCGACTGGTGCAGGTTCATGAAGTCCATGTCGATCTCCGCCCACGGCAGCGCGCGGTTGAACTGGGTGTGGACTAGGAGCGGCTTCCTGAAGCGTGGCGAGCCCGGCGATCCACATCTTCGCCGGCGAGAAGTTGTGCATCCAGGCGATCACACCGATGCACTGGTCCGCAGCGTTCGCCTCGATCGCGACACGCCGGATCGATTCGGAGCTCAAGCGATCTCCCGGCAGACGACTCGAACCGGCACATCGGCCGCGGCGTCGAGGCCGGCGGCGATCCCGCTTGAATGCGCCTCGACCTGACGCAGGGCCTCTTGCCCGTAAAGCTCCTGACTGCCGACGACGAGCCAGACCTCCAGATGCCCGAGCGCTTTCATCGAACTGCCCGGCACGGCCCGTCCGGCCGGCTCCCCCTCAGCTGAGCCGAGCAGGAGCGGCTCTGGGCCCAGCGCTCCTGCCCTGTCTGGAGCTGTGCAGACAGGAGGGGATCTGCAGAGATCTGTTCTGTTCCTCTGCTCAACTCGCTCCCGCCGGCAGCGGAACAGGCGCCGCATCGGCGACCTCGATCGCATTCCCGGTCTCGGCGTCGAAGAAGTGGAGGCTGGTCACGTCGTAGGTGAGCCGATCGCCGTCGGTGATCCTCAGGCGCGGGTCGACACGTGTGACGCCCTCGGTTTCCGATGCGCCTGCGATCTCGCCGGGCGCGTTCGGCTCTGCGGTGAAGATGCCGCGGTGGTTTCGGGACTCTTCCTCGCGTCGGTCGAGAAATGAACAAGTGACTCGTTTCCGAGCGACTCGACGAGCTCCACCCGCACCGAGAGCGTCCGCTCGGCGCCCTGTTTCTGCGTCGGACGATGAAGCCATGGTCAAGGGCATCCTCGGGGGCGGATTCCGAGCCACGATCCGCGCCCCTCGGCGTGTGCGAGTGTCGGGCGGTGTTGCTGGACCTCGGGCGGAAGGATCAGCCGCTGCGACCCGAGCTGGAAGGCAGCCGGTCGGCTCGGTCGAGACCGTCGCTTCGTAGAGGTTCATCGCCGGGGAGCCGATGACGAGGCGCACCAAGAGGTTCGCCGGCCGTTCGTACAGCTCGTGCGGCCCTGCGATCTGCTGGAGGGTGCCGTCGCGGAGAACCGCGACCCGATCTCCCATCGTCATCGCCCTCAGTTGGTCATGGGCGACGTAGAGCGTCGCCACGCCGAGCCGCCGCTGGATGCGGAGCACCGCACCGCGCATCTGGACGCGGAGGCTCGCGTCGAGGTTCGAG
>CAVTLL010000003.1:0-170897 GCA_963735535.1 uncultured Actinomycetota bacterium
GGGTGTGGGGTGCCAGAAGTCTGCATACCTTGTGACCTGCGACGACGACCGGGTGAGCCGGACGGCATCATGGTCATCCGTGTCCCTGCGTCTGCTCCATCTAGTCTTCGTCCGGGATCCTTCCTGCACCTAGGCGGCACACAGACACGACCTGGCGGCAGGGCCGGGCATTTCACCGACGCGTTGGACGCGGTCCTGGCCGCTGCCGGCGTCGAGGCCGTGAAGATCGCGGCCCCGCAGCCCGGGGCGAACGCTTACGCGGAAAGGCTCGTGCTCACAGCCGGGACCGAGGTCACCGACCGGATGCTCACCTTCGGCGAGCGGCACCTGCGGGCGGTCCTCGCCCGGTACGAGGCCCGTTACAGCGGGCGGCGACCTCACCGCAGCCGACAGCTCCGCCCGCCCCGGCCCGATCACCCGGTAGCGGACCTTTCCAAGGAGCGAATCAAGCGTCGGCCGGTCCTTGGCGGCCTCATCAGCGAATACGAGCGAGTCGCGTAAAAGGCCAGGTCACGAGCGTCGGCCGAGTTCTGGAACCCCACAGGTGGTGCGCCCGGATACCGTGCTGCGCTGGCACCGCGACATGCTCGCGAGGCGGCACGCCCGCCGGTCCCGGCCCCGGCGCGCGGTCGGCCGCGCACGGTGCGCTCGATCCGCGTTTTGGTGCTGCGGCTGGCACGCGAGAATCCCGGGTGGGGTATCGCCGGGTGCATGGCGAGTTGCTGGTGCCCGGGGTGAAGGTCGCGGCTTCCACCGTCTGGGAGATCCTGCGCGAGGCCGGGATCGACCCGGCGCCCGAGCGGAGTTCTACCACGTGGGCTGATTTCCTGCGTTCTCAGGCCGAGGCCCTGCTGGCCTGTGACTTCTTCGAGGCCGTCACCTTGTCCGGGGCGCGGCTGCACGTGCTCGCGGTGATCGAGCACGCCAGTCGGCGAATCAGGATCCTGGGCGTCACCCCGCACCCAACGGCGGCCTGGACAGCCCAGGCCGCCAGGAACCTCGTGATGGAGGGCCATCACCGGGACCAGGCGGCATGCGACACGAGGTTCGGGTCGTCGAACGATGCGCGCGTCCGCGCCAGGCTATGCAACAATTGCACTTACAGGGGTGCTTGATCCGCACGAACGAAAGCAGGAGCATGCCTTCTTCTTCGAGATCGAAGAGCTAGAGAAACTGTCGGGTTCAAGTTATGCTGCGGTCGCGGGTTCTCGTGTCCTGCCGCTTATGAATCCTGCCACGACATGCAGCATCTTGCAGGGGCAGCTTTTGCACCCTGTCAGCGAATACGAGCGAGCCGCCTAAAAGTGCAGGTCAGGCTGGTGGCCGAATTCTGGAGTCCCAGAGGCTTCGGCCGCACCCTTGATCAGCGCGTCGAGCAGGGTTCTCGTCGCGGCGGTTAGCCGACGGTCGGCGGATATCGCCGCGGCCAGGTTCCATGTCATGCGCGGGTCGTCGACCGGGATAACGCGCAGCCCGGCGCCCCGCTCGCCCTCTACGCCCTTCGTCGGCACAAGGGCGGTGCCGAACCCGGCGCGCACCAGGCTGGTCATCAGCCCGTAGTCCACAATCTCAACCGCTGACTGGGTGGCCCCGAGCGCGTTGTCGACGATGGTCCGGACTCCCCAGCCAGGGGGAAATCGCAGAAGCCGCTCGTGCCGGAGATCCGCGACGGTGACCCGGTCCTGTCCGGCAAGCGGATGGTCCGGTCGGCAGATGAAAACGATCGCCTCGCTCACCAAATGGTGCAGCACGATGCCACGTGGCGGCTCGTCGGCAGGGGCGTTGCCCGCCACGGCGTACAGCGCGATGTCCACCGACCCGTCGCGGAGGGCCTGCAGGTTGCCAGCAGAGCCGGTCGAGTGCTGGCGGAGCTTGATGATGACATCCGGGTAACGGTCACGGATGCGGGACAGAACCGCGGCCAGGTCGAGCGGCCCGGTGTTGAGTGTGCATCCCAGGGTGACCGTGCCGCGGACGTGCCCGGAGACGGCAGCAACCTCGTCCCTGGCCGCTTGGACGGCATCAAGGATTCTGCACGCGGCCCCCTGCAGTGCCAATCCATGTTCGGTCAAGGTGATGGGCGTGCTAGCGCGGTCGAACAGCGGCACCCCGAGATCGCGTTCAAGCCGGGCAATGGCGCTGGACATGGCCGACTGGACGATGTGGGCACTTCGGGCGGCGGCCGTAAAGCTATCCGCCTCACAGCATGCCAGGAAGTAATCCAGATCGCGGATATCCACGCTCGCAATGCTACGGTGCATCGATGCGATCGATTGCATAGATCGAAAACAATCGTTGGACAGCACCGACCCGCATGCCCCACCGTGGTTCAGTCTCCGTGCGCCCGTTCCGTCTCGGGCTCATCGTCACCGTCGTCGGCCTGATGCTCGCGCTCGGGTCCTCGCACGGCGGCTGGATCGGGCGCCAACTGGCCGACCTCGTCGCGCGGGGCATCGGCACGACCGGTGCGACGATCCTCGGCGTACTGCTTTCACTCTTCGGCGTCCTCTTCCTCACCGGTGCTTCCCTCGGCGCGCTGCTCCGTAGCTCCGGCACTGCCGTCCGCTCGGCCTCGACGCGGGTGCGCCGCGAGCGCACTGCTCGTCCGCTTCCCGAGGCTGCACCCGTGTTCGAGCCGTCTGACTCGTTCCATCCGCTGCCCAGGCAGGAGGCGCCCGTCGACGCCGTTCACGACTATCCGGATCTCGTCAGCGCGTCGGTGCCCTCGCTCGTCCCCGAGCTGACCTTCTCCGGCGACGACGACACCGACGACACCCACACCGCCCTCATCGAGACCGGCACAGCGCCGAAGCCCGAGTACCATCTCCCGGATCCCGGCCTGCTCAGGCGCTCGGCGCCGGGAAGCGGCCCGAACGCGGAGGCGAACAAGCGCACCGCGGAAGCGCTCCTCCTCTGTCTTTCCAACTTCGGAATCGACGCGACGATCGTCGGCCAGATCTCCGGCCCGCGTGTCACCCGGTACGAGCTCCAGCTCGCCCCGGGCACGAAGGTCGGCAAGGTCGCCGCGCTCCGGGACGACCTCTCCTACGCTCTCGCGACCACCGAGATCCGCATTCTTGCGCCGATCCCAGGCAAGCAGGCGGTCGGAGTCGAGGTCCCGAACCTCTCCCCGAACCTGGTCACCCTCGGCGACATCTACGGTGAGATCCCGCCTCAGGCTAGCCCGGTCTCCGTCTGGCTTGGCAAGGGAATCGACGGCATCCCGGTCTACTGCGACCTCGCCCGCATGCCACACCTCCTGATCGCCGGAACCACCGGCTCGGGCAAGTCCGGCTGCATCAACGCGATCCTGACCTCGATCCTCCTGCGCTCGACCCCCGACCAGGTGCGGATGATCCTGATCGACCCGAAGCGGATCGAGCTCAACTACTACGAGTCGATCCCGCACCTCCTCACACCCGTCGTCTCGAGCCCGAAGGAGGCGAGCGCCGTCCTCCTGAACGTCGTCACCGAGATGGAGCGCCGCTACGTCCAGCTCCAGCAGCTGCGGGCCCGCGGCCTCCCCGAGGCCAACCGGACGCTACGCAAGCGCGGCGAGCCCGAGCTGCCGTTCCTGCTCGTCGTGATCGACGAGCTCGCCGACCTGATGATGGTCAGCCCCCAGGACGTCGAGGACGCGATCATCCGGCTCGCGCAGAAGTCTCGCGCAGTCGGCATCCACCTCGTCCTCGCCACACAGCGGCCGTCGGTCGACGTGATCACCGGCATGATCAAGGCGAACGTCCCCTCGCGGATCGCCTTCGCCGTTTCGTCCCAGACCGACTCGCGCGTGATCCTCGACTCGAACGGGGCCGAGAGCCTGCTCGGCTCCGGCGACATGCTTTACAAGCCGCTCGGCACGTCACGCCTCCAGCGTGTCCAGGGCGCGTACGTAACCGAGGAAGAGGTGGCGATGATCGTCGAGCAGACCCGCGTTCAACGCGAGCAGGAGGTCGACGAGACCTTCCTGCAGGCGCCGCAGGTCTTCGCAGACGAAAACGACTCGGACGACGGCGAGTTCGATCCCGATGAGGATCCGCTGCTCGACCGCGCAATCGAGGTCGTCGTCACGGCTCAGACCGCCTCCGTCTCGCTCCTCCAGCGCCGGCTTCGCGTCGGCTATACGCGGGCCGGTCGGCTCATCGACATGCTCGAACGGCGTGGCATCATCTCGCCCTATGAAGGCTCGAAACCGCGGACGGTCCTGATCGACGCGGCCGACCTCGAGCGGCTTGCCTGAACGGGTAGATCTGGCGCGCGGCCAACAAGAGCCTTAGAGTCCGCGTCCAAGCATCTACACAACTGTGATTTCAAGGAGGGACGTGTGAGAAGGACGCGCTTCACGGCCTTGGCGGGCGGCATTGCTGTTCTCGCTCTGGCACTCGCGCTTGTTTCAGGAAGCGCCGCCAAGCCGGCGGCGTCGCCCATGGTGGTCTGCCTCGTCACCGACATCGGCGGCCTGAACGACCACGGCTTCAACCACCTCGCGTACGTCGGCCTGGTTGCCGCACACAAGAAGCTGCATGTGAACACGTACGTGCTCCAGTCGAAGAGCCCGAACGACTACATCCCGAACTTCTCGACCTGCGTGAGCAAGTACCACGCGAACCTCGTCATCGGCGTCGGCTTCCTGATGGAGGCCAACATCCAGACGATGGCCAAGAAGTACCCGAGCACGAAGTGGGCCGGCGTCGACATGAACGCCAAGACCGACTTCACGAAGGGCGGCATCACGCCGAACTTCGAGGGCCTGATCTTCGCGGAGAACGAGGTCGGCTACGAGGCCGGCTACATCGCCGCGCTGATGGCGCAGAACGACCACGCCACCACGGTCAGCTCGGTCGGCGGCATCCCGGTCCCGGCGGTCGTCCGCTACATCGCGGGCTTCCAGGCCGGCGCCAAGAAGGCCGTCCCGAGCATCACGGTGCTGAACGGCTACTCGCAGGACTTCGTCGCTCAGGACAAGTGCAAGAACATCGCGCTTGACCAGATCTCGAAAGGCTCCGACGTAGTGTTCCAGGTTGCCGGCGGCTGCGGCCTCGGCGTCCTCGACGCGGCCAAGGAGAAGAACGTCTGGGGCATCGGCGTCGACGCCGACCAGGCGTACGTGAACGAGCGCGTCCTGACGAGCGCCCAGAAGAAGGTCGACGTCGCTGTCTACACGGCGATCGCCAACCTGCAGAAGGGCAAGTTCGCAGCTGCGAGCAACCTCCTCTTCAACGCCGCGAACGGCGGAGTCGGCCTCGGCATCATCAACAAGGCCGTCCCGACGTCGATCCGGCTCAAGACGAAGGCGGTCTCTCTCCTCGTCGCGCACGGCGTCATCAAGCCGCCCACGGCTTGCGCGAAGCCGAACCCGAACTGCTGATCAGGTAATCCCGGTGAGGGGCGGGCCTACGGGCCCGCCCCTTCATCGACCCACGCCGTTCGGAGACCTGCATAGAATCGCCCGGCATGGAAGGGCCCCCCGTCCTGGAGCTTCGCGGGATCACGAAGCGGTTTCCAGGGATCGTTGCGAACGACCACATCGATCTCGACCTGCGGCGCGGGGAGGTACATGCGCTGCTCGGGGAGAACGGCGCCGGCAAGTCGACGCTGATGAACGTCCTCTACGGGCTCTACAAGCACGACGAGGGCGAGATCCTGCTGAACGGCGAGGTCGTTCAGCTCAAGTCGGCGAAGGATGCGATCGACCGCGGTATCGGCATGGTGCACCAGCATTTCATGCTGATCCCGGTGATGACCGTCGCCGAGAACATCGTGCTGGCGAACGAGCCGACGCGCGCCGGGATCTTTCTCGACGAGGCCGCGGCGGCGGCCAGCGTCCGCGAGCTCGCGGCGAGCTTCAAGTTCGAGGTCGATCCCACCGCGCTGATCGCTGACCTTACGGTCGGCCAGCAGCAGCGGGTGGAGATCCTGAAGGCGCTCTACCGCAAGGCCGACATCCTGATCCTCGACGAGCCGACGGCCGTGCTGACGCCCCAGGAGGCGCTCGAGCTGTTCGAGATCCTCCGCAGGCTGAAGGCGGGGGGCATGTCGATCATTTTCATCACGCACAAGCTGAACGAGGTGCTCGAGATCGCCGACCGGATCAGCGTCCTGCGTCGCGGCAAGAAGATCGACACGGTGCCGCGCGACGGCGCGACCGAGGCGGGACTGGCCCAGCTGATGGTCGGCCGCGAGGTGGTGTTCCGCGTCGAGAAGCAGGTGCCGAAGCCGGGCGAGCCGCTGCTCCAGGTCGGGGACCTGCACGTCTTCGACGACCGCGACATCGAGAAGGTGCGCGGCGTCTCGCTCGAAGTGCGTGCGGGCGAGATCGTCGGGATCGCAGGCGTCGACAACAACGGTCAGAGCGAGCTGATCGACGCGCTCGCGGGCCTGCGCCACGCCGCCTCCGGGACGATCACGATGGGCGGGAAGAAGTTCGAGAAGGCCACGCCGAAGGAGATGACCGACGAGGCGGGGCTCGGGCACATCCCCGAGGACCGGCACCTACGCGGTTTGATCCTGGACTTCTCGCTGGCCGAGAACCTGGCGCTTCACGACTACCGGCACCAACCGGACTCGAAGATGGGCTGGCTCTTTCCGAAGCAGCTGATCAGCCGAGCCCGGCGCCTCCTGCCCGAGTTCGACGTGCGCGGCGGCGGCCCGTCGGCGCGCGCAAGCGCTCTTTCGGGCGGGAACCAGCAGAAGGTCGTGCTGGCCCGCGAGATCGACCGCGATCCGAAGGTCCTGATCGCCGCTCAGCCGACCCGCGGCCTCGACGTCGGCGCGATCGAGTACGTCCACCGGCGGCTGATCGCCGAGCGCGACGAAGGACGCGGGATCCTGCTCGTCTCGCTCGAGCTCGACGAGATCTTCGCCCTCGCCGACCGGATCCTCGTCATGTTCGAGGGTGAGGTCGTTGCCGAGTACTCGCCCGACGTCTCGGAGAACACACTCGGGCTCGCGATGACCGGGATCACACAGGAGGTCGCGAACGGATGACCGGGACGGCTGCACCTCCACCGCCGGCCGCCGGGCCACCGCCGGTCGCCCAGACGAGCCCCGACGACAAGAAGCGGTTCAACTCGCAGGGCTTGATCGTCTCGATCATCACGACGACGATCGCGTTCCTCGTCGGTGGCCTCGTCGTCCTCGCGACCGGACACGACCCGTTCGGCACCTATCGCGCGATCTTCGACGGCACGGGCGTCACCTGGCTCATCCCCGGATACGGCGACCGCGCGGCCTCAGCGACGAACTTCCAGCAGACGCTGCTCGAGACGACACCGCTGATCCTGTGCGGGCTCGCGGTCGCCTTCGCGTTCCGGTGCGGGATGTTCAACATCGGTGGCCAGGGCCAGTACTTCGCCGGCTCCTATGCAGCATTGATCTTCGGCTCGTACTGGGGCGGAATCCCGGGACCTGCGCACATCGTCCTCTGTATCGCGCTCGCCATCGTCGCAGGAGCCGCCTGGGGTGGGATCGCGGGGTTCCTGAAAGCGACGACCGGGGCGCACGAGGTGATCTCGACGATCATGCTGAACTGGATAGCCATCTGGATAGGCACGTACTTCTTCGGCCTGCAAGGGCCGTTCGTCAGCTCTCAGTACAGCCCGATCTCGAACACGATCGTCGGAAACGTGCACCTGCCCGTCTTCTGGGGCGACCCGGTCCTGCAGGGGCTCCACATCGGCTTCTTCATCGCCATCGGCGCCCTGGTCGTCTTCTGGGCGATCCTGAACCGCACCACGCTCGGGTTCGAGGTGCGAGCGGTCGGGTTCAACCCCGAAGCGGCCCGTTACAGCGGGATCAACGTCAAGCGCAACTACTTCCTCGCGATGGCGATCTCCGGCGCGTTTGCGGGCCTGGCGGGCGGCATCGACATCCTGGGCTGGCAGTTCCAGATCGCGACTCCCGACATCCTCGTCTCCAGCGTCGGCTTCCTCGGGATCGCAGTCGCCCTGCTCGGGCGCAACAGCGCGATCGGCGTCTTCTTCGCCGCGCTGCTCTTCGGTGCCCTCACGGTCGGCACCTCGAGCCGCCAGCTCGACCCGAGCGTGTTCGACCCGCAGCTCGCGGGCAACCTGACCCTGATCATCCAGGGCCTCGTCGTGCTCTTCGTCGGCGCCGATCTGCTCGTGCTCGCGATCTGGAAGTCGCGCAAGAAGCTCAGCTTCGGGCGGAAGGCGTCCGAGACGTGACCGCCGCCCCGATCACCCCGGAGAGGACGAAGCACTGGAGCGAATGGGTCGCCGCTAAGCACATCGCGATCGTCGGGATCATCCTTGGGATGGCCGGCGGCTGGATTGCGCTGCCGCCTGTGGCCGTCCGAACGGTCACGGTTCCGCTCTTCCTCTCCATCCTGGCGATCGCGGCGGGGATCTGGGCGGTCGCGCGCGATGTAAAACGGCCGGGCTGGGGCGCCATCGCCGCCGGCATCTTCGGGATCACGCTCGCCCTGCTCGCGCTGCAGTCGAGCGACCCGCACCTGAAGAGCGTCTTCACCTGGGGAACGCTGATCGCCGCGACGCTCCGCTACGCGACGCCACTCACCTACGGCGCGCTCGGCGGCCTCGTCTCCGAGCGGAGCGGGGTCGTAAACATCGCGCTCGAGGGGATGATGCTGATGGGCTGTTTCTTCGGCATCTGGGGCTCGGCCACGACCGGCTCATGGGTCGGCGGCCTGCTGATCGCGATGGCCGTCGGCGGCCTCACCGCGTTCATCTACGGGATCTTCGCGATCCACTTCCGGGCCGACCAGATCGTCGGCGGCACCGCGGTGAACTTCCTCGCGGTCGGAATCACCGGCTACCTCTTCATCCAGATCTACGGCTCGAACGGCACGCCCGACCTCACGAACGCCGAGTCGATCCCGGACGTCCACCTGAGCTTCCTCGGCAACGGCTTCTTCGGCCAGGTCATCGGCCAGCTCAACCTGATGATCTGGCTCGTCTTCGTGCTGCTTTTCGTCGTCTACTTCCTTGTGTTCAAGACGTCGATCGGCCTACGGCTCCGCGCCGTCGGGGAACACCCGCGCGCGGCGGACACGGTGGGCATCGACGTGTATCTGACCCGGTACATTGCGGTGACGATCTCGGGAGTCCTGGCGGCGATGGGCGGCGCCTACCTCTCGATCGGCTTCGTGCACTCATTCAACGAGAACATGACCGAGGGCCGCGGGTTCATCGCGCTCGCCGCGCTGATCTTCGGCAAGTGGAGGCCGTTCGGCGCCTTCGGGGCGGCGTGCCTCTTCGGTTTCTCGACCGCGCTCGCCTACGCGGTTCCGTCGGCCTACTCCGATTCGGCGTCGTCGGTCCTCCGCTCGGGTGCGCTCTTCCAGACGCTCCCGTACATTCTCACGCTGGTCGCAGTCGCCGGTGTGATCGGCCGGTCGGTCGCGCCCGCGGCAGACGGGAAGCCTTATGTCAAGCAGTAGGCCGTGGGGCGTCACCGCGATCGTGTTCGGGCTGCTCGCCGTCGCGGCCATCCCCGCAGCGGTTGGCGCCGCCGTGCTCCTGCCCTCGATCGACGTTCTCCCGGCGCTCGAGGTCGCCGTCCCGACTGCGCTTCTCCTCGGGCTGATCGGGCTCTCGGCGTCACGGCGCGCGCGCTACCGGCTCGACCGCAGCGTCCTCCGCGTCGGCGACCGAACGGCGCGCCTCGGACGCTTGCTGGTCTGGGCGGGCATCTACTGCGCGCTCGTCGGAGGCTTGGCGCTCGGCTTCTACGGACTGCTTCGAGTCAAGTCCTCGTAATCCGGCATCCCGGGCGAGCTGCGCCCGTGTGCGATCATTGCGCGCGTGTTCGAGATCGGGAATAGCCTTCGCGAGGCGCGTTCTCGCCGTCAGATCGAGCTGCCCCAGGCCGAGCTGGCGACGAAGATCCGCGTCAAGTACCTGCGCGCGCTCGAAGAGGAGCGGTTCGAGACGCTTCCGTCCCAGACCTACGTCAAGGGCTTCCTGCGCACCTACGCCGACTACCTCGGCCTCGACGGCCAGCTCTACGTCGACGAGTTCAACTCGCGCTACGTCGCCGGCGACGACGGAGACGCCCGGCCACGTCGCTCGACGGTTCGCCCGGAGCGGCGCACCCGGCGGATCGAGACGAGCATCGTCCTCGTGGCCGTCGCGCTCGTCGGGATCGTGACGCTCGTCGTCGTCGGAGCCTGGCAGACGTCAGGGTCGAGCGGTAAGAAGGCGACGACGACGAAGACGCCGCACGTCCACAAGCGGCACACGCTCTCGACGCCGAGCGCTTTCCTGCAGATCGAGGCCGTGAACGGAAGCTCGTACGTCTCGGTCCACCGCACGGGCCCGACCGGTCGTCCGCTCTTCCAGGGGACGATCGAAAAGGGCGGAATCGAGCCGTTCAAGGGCAAGTACTTCTGGCTCGACATCAGCCAGCCCGAGAACCTCGTGATCGTCGTCGGCGGCAAGCGGGTGCCGATCAACGGATCGAAGCCGGTCGTGCTGACAGTGACGCCCGAGCGGCGTGCACCCCGGTTAGCGGCTCGTTGCGCGCAGGGATCGTCGTAACCGGATCCGAGCTCGTGCGCGGGGACCGGCGCGACCTGAACGGCCCGTACCTGGCGCAGTCCCTGCTCGGGCTCGGGTTCGAGCCCGCGGAGCTGCGGATCGTGGGTGACGTGCGCGGGGAGATCGAGGCGGCGATCCGGGACGGGCTCCGACGCGACCTTCTGATCACGTCCGGTGGTCTCGGGCCGACGCACGACGACCTGACGGTCGAGCTGCTCGCGTTGGCTGCCGGACGGCCGCTCGTCCTCGACCGAACGGTCGAGGCGGCGATCGAGGCCCGCTCCCGGGCGGTCGCGGACCGGATGAAGCGGCCGTACACGGATTTCGCAGCCGGTGTCCGGAAGCAGGCGACGATTCCCGAGGGGGCGATCGTTGCGGGCATCGCCGGAACGGCGCCCGCCGTCGTTCTGGAGGTCGACGGATGCGTCGCCGTCACGCTGCCGGGGCCTCCGCGCGAGCTTCAGGAGCTCTGGGCCGCGGTGCTCGACACCGAGCCCCTTCGGCGTCTCCTCGCCGCGGCGCACCCACCCGAGCGGCGCGCGCTTCGGTTCTACGGCGTCGGCGAGTCGACAGTCGCGCAGGCGCTTGCGGCAGCAGGCGGCGAAGGGGAGGGAGTGGACGTGACGATCTGCGCCCGCGACAGCGAGATTCACGTCGACCTGTTCGTCGCGCCAGGTGCGGATGCGCGGGCCGACGCGCTCGAGGCGGCGCTCGTCGACCCGGTGTCGTCGTTTCTCTTCTCGCGCTCCGAGAAGTCGATCGAGGAGCTCGTGCTCGCCGCCTGCCGCGAGCGCGGGCTCACGTTGGCCACGGCCGAGTCGTGCACCGGCGGCCTCGTCGCAGGCCGATTGACCGGGATCGCCGGCGCCAGCGACGTCTTCGTCGGCTCCGTCGTCTCCTACTCGAACGACGTCAAGGAGTCGGTGCTCGGCGTGCCGGCTTCCGTCCTCGAAGCCCATGGGGCGGTATCTGCGGAGACCGCCTCGGCCATGACCCGCGGGGTCCGTGAGCGACTTGGCGCCGATGTCGGGTTGTCGGTGACGGGGATCGCGGGCCCCGGCGGCGGCACGCCGGAGAAGCCGGTCGGCCTCGTCTATCTATGCGCCTCCGGGCCCGGCGGCGAGCTCGCACGCGACTTCCGCGTCGCCGGCGATCGCGAGACGGTGCGTCGCCGCGCCACGGTCGGAGCCCTGCACCTCTTGCGCCAACTCGTCACAGAGACGTGACACAAACCGGCACAGACACGTCACAATTTCCTCGCTAGCGTGGGCGGACATGAACGCCTTCGGCTCTTCTGCGCCCTGCGCTTCCCCGACGAGGCAGTCGAGAGCATCGTGCGCTGGCAGGCCGGTGAGCTCGCTGCGAAACGGATCGTCCCGCCGGCGAACCTTCACATCACGCTCGCCTTTCTCGGCTCCCAGGACGCTGCCGAGGCGCCCGCGATCGCCGGGGCCCTCCGGGCGGCCTGCGCCGGCGCACGCGGGCTGTGCTTCGGCCTCCGCGGGTATCGCGAGACGAGGAGCGTGGGCATGCTGACCTTCGATGACGAAGCTGACCGCGGGGCGGCGCTCGCCGGGCGGCTCTTCGACAGGCTCGAGGCGCTCGAGCTCTACCGCCGTGAGGCGCGGCCCTGGCTGCCGCACGTCACGGTGCTGCGGTTTCGCGAGCGGCCGAGGCTGCAGCCGGCGCTGCCGGAGCTGGCGAACGTGTGTCCGTCCGACGCTGCTGTTTTCATTTCCCGGCTGCGTCCGAGTGGGGCGCAGTACGACGTACTCGAAGCGGTCCCGCTCGGGCCCGCACTAGGAGGTTGATGAGGTTGGATCGCGAGACGGCTCTGGACACCGCACTCGGGCAGATCGAGCGGAACTTCGGCAAGGGCGCCGTGATGCGGATGAGCGACCAGGCGCAGGTCTCCGTCGGAGCGATCTCGACCGGCTCGCTCCCGCTCGACCTCGCGCTCGGTATCGGCGGGCTGCCGCGCGGCCGCGTCGTCGAGATCTACGGCCCGGAATCGTCGGGAAAGACGACGCTCGTCTACCACGTGATCGCCGAGGCTCAGCGCTGCGGCGGCATCTGCGCCTTCATCGACGCCGAGCACGCGATGGATCCGGTCTACGCCAAGAACATCGGCGTGAACATCGACGAGCTTCTCGTCTCGCAGCCGGACACGGGCGAGCAGGCGCTCGAGATCTGCGAGCTGCTCGTCCGCTCGGGCGCGCTGTCGGTCGTCGCGATCGACTCGGTCGCCGCGCTGACGCCGAAGGCCGAGATCGAGGGCGAGATGGGCGACTCCCACGTCGGCCTGCAGGCGCGGCTGATGTCGCAGGCGCTGCGCAAGCTCGCCGGAACGCTCAACCGTACCGAGACGATCTGCATCTTCACCAACCAGCTGCGCGAGAAGATCGGGGTCATGTTCGGCTCGCCGGAGACGACTCCGGGCGGTCGCGCGCTCAAGTTCTACGCCTCGGTACGGCTCGACATCCGCCGGATCGAGACGCTCAAGGACGGCGTCGAGGCGATCGGCAACCGCGTCCGCGTGAAGGTGGCGAAGAACAAGGTCTCGCCGCCGTTCAAGCAGGCCGAGTTCGACATCATCTACGGGCAGGGCATTCCGTGGGAGAGCACCGTGCTCGACGCGGCGCTCGAGCGGAAGATCGTGCAGAAGTCAGGTTCGTACTTCAGCTTCGGCGACGAGCGCCTCGGCCAGGGCCGTCAGAACTCCGCCGCGTTTCTCTTGGAGCACCCGGATCTCGTCCAGCAGATCCTGCAGGCGGTCCAGGATCAGGTTCCCGAGGGGCAGATCGTCTCTGCGCGCCTTCTGGGACAGCCGGAGCCGACCGAAGCGACTCCGGTGCTCGTCGAGGTCGAGGTCGAGCTGGAAGCAGATTCGCCGGCGACACAGCCTGAAGGGGCTGCGGCCGCCGCCTAGGCGAGGACGGCGCCGATGCACATCGTCACGGCGCTCCACCCCGAGCGCCGCGACCGCGTTCGCGTCGACCTTGACGGAGAGCCCTGGCGCACGCTGCCGGCAGCGGCGATCGCGGCCGCCGGGTTACGCGTCGGCGCACTGCTCGATCGCGAGCGAGCCCGTGAGCTGAGCCGCTCGCTCCGCCGGTTCGCGGCGCTCGATACTGCCGCCAGGGCCCTCTCTCACCGTGACCGGTCGACCGCCGAGCTCGATGCCCGGCTCGAGCAGCGCGGAATCCGGCCGGCCGACCGGGCCGCCGCCGTCGAGACGATGGCTCGCCTCGGTTACGTCGACGACGAGCGCATGGCCGCCGACCGCGCCCAGAACATGGGGTCGCGTGGGTTCGGAGACGAGGCGATCCGCTTCGATCTCGAGGGGCGGGGCATCGACGCTGAGCTGATCGCAGCCGTGCTCGAGCGGCTCGACCCGGAGCTCGAGCGAGCCCGCATCATCGTCGACAGAAGCGAGTCCCACATCAAGGCGGCCCGCAGCCTCGCGGCCAAGGGGTTCTCGCCGGAGACGATCGAGGCGGCCGTGGCGATCTGGCCCGAATAGGCCGCGTATCGATCAAGGGATCGGTCAACTCCACGCCGCCGTCGTGCGTTGGTCAGCGGAAATTCGGTGCTCAACCGGCGAATGGAAGGCGCACTATGGGCCGGCTGCGTGCCTGAACACGACACCGCCGACTCCGCCACGGTTGCGAGCTTCGCCGTCTTCGCCGACGGCAGGCAGAGGGTGAAGAGGCTCCAGCTGCGAATCAACGTCCCCGATCCGACCGGCGCGGCAGGATGCAGCGCGTTCTTCCCCAAGGTCGTTTTCGGCGACGCGCAGTGGCTGGGCCCCTAGGAGCTGTATCCTCGGCGAATGTCCGCAGAGGGCTCGATCCGGGACGAAGCAGCTCTCCGCGACGTCATCGGCACTCCAACCGATCTCGTCGTCGCGAAGATCGCCGACCGGCTCAACGACCTCACCCGCCAGTTCATCGAGCGCTCGCCGTTCGTCTGTGTTGCAACTGCCCGGCCCGACGGCGGGCTCGACGTCTCTCCCCGCGGCGACCCGGCGGGCTTCGTGCGCATTCTCGACGAGCGCACGCTGCTCATCCCCGACCGACCCGGCAACCGGATCGCGGACACGCTGACCAACCTGTTCGAGGACGACCGGATCGGGCTGCTCTTCCTGATCCCCGGGATCGGCGAGACGTTCCGGGTCAACGGGCGAGGCGCGATCGTCGACGATGCCAAGTTACTCGAGGGCAGCACGGTCGAGGGCAGCCCGCCACGGCTCGGCATCGTCGTCACGATCGAGGAGGCCTACACGCAGTGCGCCAAGGCGCTGATCAGGTCGGATCTCTGGAACCCCGAGCGGCACATCGAGCGCTCCGAGCTACCGAGCCCCGGCGCGATCCTGCGCTCGGTCGCCGATCACGGGCTCGACGCCGATGAGTACGACCGTGCCCGCGACGAGCGCTATGCCCGTCGTGAGGGGCTGTATTAGACTCGCGCAACACACGCTTCGAGAGGGGGCTTCTCATGCGTTCGAACCTCGTCGTTGTCGCAATTGTCGCGCTGTGTATCGCGGGCTCTGCCGCCGCCTCACACCCTGGCGTCCTGCCCGGCACGACGGTATGTGACCCGTTCGCGGGCGCAACGTGGGTCAACCCGTATCCGCCGAACGAGAAAGGCGACCACTTCCAGGCGATCGTCTCCGGCAAGGCGTTCACGTGCAAGGTCGCCGACGCCTACGTGAAGAAGTTCGTCGCGCTGAAGATCAAGAACAGCGCAAAGTTCGGCATGCCGGACGGCACGGTTCCCGATGGTCCGAAGGGCTACGACTGTATGTCGGGGATCAGCAAGATCGGTACTGCGTATCAGGGGCATTGCGTGGTGCCCAAGCAAACACCAGGTTCGCCATGGTTCTCGTGGGGGCCGTACAACGACTCCTGATTGCTAGACCCGCTTGATCAGTGGAGATCGGTCCCGAGCTTCGCCACGCCCACATCCATCTCGCAGCTCGTGCTCGGCCCCGGCCCGAAGAAGAAGCGCAGAATGCCCGTTGGTCTCGGCGCGCCCGACGCGACGGCCAGAAGGGATAGCGCAGCCACGACAATCGCCAGGAGCATCACCGCGCGCGCCATGCTGCGACTCAGCGCACAGCCCTCGGAGCGGTTCGCCCGGCCACGGCTACCCTTTGGCGGTGCGGCGTTACCACGTCACGACGTTCGGGTGCCAGATGAACGCCCACGACTCCGAGCGGATCAAGGGAATGCTCGAGGAGCTCGGTCTCGGCGAGGCGGTCACCCCCGAGGAAGCCGACGTCGTCGTCTTCAACACCTGCACGATCCGCGAGAAGCCCGACACCAAGCTTGCTGCGTATCTCGGCGACGCGGCCGCCCACAAGCGGCGAGACCCCAATCGTGTGATTGCCGTCGGTGGGTGCTTCGCCGAAGCCCAGCGCGAGCGGATCTTCGAGCTCTACCCGGATGTCGACGTCGCCTTCGGTCCCGGCTCGATCGCGCACCTCGGCGAGTGGCTCGGCGCGGGCGGGGTGGGGGTGGCCCGTGGGCGCTTCGGTCTCGACGACCGTGAGTTCGCGGCGACGCTCCCGATGCACCGCGAGCGGCCGTTCCAGGCCTGGGTGCAGGTGTCGATGGGCTGCAACTCGGTGTGCTCCTACTGCATCGTCCCGGCCGTACGCGGTCGCGAACGCAGCCGGCGGCCCGGCGAGGTGATCGCCGAGATCACGCGGCTCGCCGGTGAGGGCGTCAAGGAGCTCACTCTGCTCGGGCAGAACGTCAACTCGTGGGGCCGCGATCTCGCTCCCGACATCCGGACGGAGTTCGGTGAGCTCCTGCGCGCCTGCGACGCCGTTGAGGGGATCGAACGGATCCGGTTCACGAGCCCCCACCCGAAGGACTTCCGCGAGCCGGTGATTGCTGCAATCGCCGAGTGCGCCTCGGTCTGCGAGCACGTCCACCTGCCGCTCCAGTCCGGATCGACACACATCCTGAAGGCGATGAAGCGCACCTACTCACGGAAGCGCTACCTCGAGCTCGTCGATCGGCTGCGCGACGCGATTCCCGATCTCGCCCTCGGCACCGACATCATCGTCGGCTTCCCGGGCGAGACGGACGCCGACTTCGAGGAGACGCTCGAGGTGGTCGCCGAGGTCGGCTTCGAGAGCGCGTTCACCTTCGTCTACTCGCCGCGCCAGGGCACGGCGGCAGCGACGATGGACGATCAGGTTCCCCACGAGCTGAAGATCGAGCGGATGGAGCGGCTCGTCGAGCTCACCCAGCGGATCGCCGCCGAGCGCAACGCCGCACGCGTCGGCCTCATCGAGCAGGTGCTCGTCGAGGGCCCTTCGCGAACCGATGAGTCGGTGCTCCGCGGCCGCACCCGCCGAAACACCACCGTGAACTTCGCCGGCACGGCCGATCCGGGCACCCTCGTCGATGTCCGGATCGAGCAGGCGACGTCGACGACGCTGCGTGGGCGACAGGAGTCGTTCGTTCCCGTCGGGGCTGTCTGGCAGGGTTAGACGATGCGCATCCTCATAACCGGCTCGTCGGGGCAGATCGGCACGAACCTCGCGCTCAGACTGATGCGGGATGAACACTGGGTCTTCGGGGTCGACAAGCGCCGGAACGCCTGGACGGACGACTTCGAGACGCTCCCGCAGAACCTCGCCGGCCACTACGAGCCGTTTCGCGGCGGGATGAACCAGGTCGAGTGGCCGACTGTCGACCTGGTCATCCATCTCGCAGCGCACGCGAAGGTGCATCAACTCGTTCGCCAGCCGTTGCTCGCTCTCGAGAACACGATGATGACTTTCAACGTCCTCGAGTACTGCCGCGAGCTCGAGCTACCACTCGTCTTCTCCTCGACCCGCGAGGTGTACGGAGACGTCCACCGCTTCGAGGAGTACGGCGAGGCAACCGCCGACTTCGCGTTCACGGAAAGCCCCTACTCGGCGTCGAAGATCGCCTCGGAGGGGTTCATCTACGCCTACGCAAAGTGCTACGGGCTCAAATACCTCGTGTTTCGCTTCTCCAACGTCTACGGGCGCTACGACAACGATCTCGCGCGGATGGAACGCGTCCTGCCGCTGTTCATACACCAGCTCTCCCGCGGCGAGTCGATCACGGTGTACGGCGGCGACGAGAAGGTGCTCGACTTCACCTACATCGACGACTGCGTCGACGGGATCGTACGCGGCGTCGAGCGGCTTGCTGCCCGCGAGGTCGAGAACGAGACGATCAACCTCGCATTCGGACAGGGCAACACACTGGTCAAGGCCGCCGAACTGATCGCCACACAGCTCGGCGTGACGCCCGAGATCGCATACAAGCCGTCGCTCCGCGGTGAGGTCACCCACTATGTCGCCGATATCAGCAAGGCACGAGAGAAGCTCGACTGGGACCCCCAGACTCCTCTCGACGCCGGCATCCCCCGCGCAGTCGAGTGGTTCAACGAGTGGCGCGCGGCGCACCCGGACGAGGACCGCGAGATAGTCCCGGAACGTGTCCCGGGCGAGATCGAGCACGCATTCAAGATCTAATCGCGCTCTACGGCCCGACCGCGTCCGGCAAGAGCGCCGTGGCGGGCCTCCTACGCGAGCGGCTCGGCGGCGAAGTCGTCTCGGCCGACTCGGCGGCTCTCTACGCGGGCATTCCGCTCCTGACCGCCGCGCCGAGCTACCCGGCACGGCTCGTGGGCGTCCTTCCGCTCGATCGTGACGTCTCGGTCGGCGACTACCAGCGCCTCGCGCACGATGCGATCGACGAGATCCTCGCGAGTGGCAGAACACCAATCGTGGCGGGCGGCACGGGTCTGTATCTCCGCGCAGCTCTCTCCGGGCTCGAGCTTCCGCCCCCGCCCGCACCCGGCTCGCGCGAGCGCTGGGGGGCGTATTACGACGAGGCGGGAGCCGAAGAAGCGCACGCCGCGCTCACGCGGCTGGATCCCGGCGCAGCTGAGCGGGTTCATGCGAACGACCGGCGGCGTGTCGTCCGCGCGCTCGAGCTGACAGACCTTGGTGCCTCGCTCGCCCCTGCCGTGGATTCGCTCTGGAAGGCCGATGCGCGTCATCCCACCGTGCTCGTCGGCCTCGAGGTGCCGCTCGAGGAGCTCGACGCCCGCATCGAGGCGAGGGTCGAAGCGATGATCGAACGGGGGGCGGTCGCCGAGGCTCAGGCGGCCTGGTCGGACCGGCTCTCGAGCACCGCGCAGAAGGTGCTCGGGCTGGAGGAGTTCGCAACGCTTCCGGCGGACGAGGCCGGAGCGGCGGTCGTCGCCGCCACGAGGCGCCTCGCCCGTTACCAGCGCAAATGGCTACGGCGCCTCCCCGTGGCGGCTACCCTCGACGGGAGCCGTCCACCCGAGGAGATTGCGGATGAGGTCGTCACGCTGGCAGGCGCAGGGGAACGTCTACATCGTCGCTGAGATGCCCCTCACAGCGGACATCGTCAAGGCGGAGGTGGGCGATGCCGACGGGATGCTCGAGATTCGAGACCGCGGGCAGGACTGGCTGCAAATCGCGATCTGGAACCCTGACGGGTCGCTGGCCGAGATGTCCGGCAACGGCACGCGCATCGCAGCGGCGTGGCTCGCCGAGCAGACGGGCGCTCAGGAGCTGACCGTGTGGGTCGGCCCGCGGGAGGTCAAGACGCGAATGCTCGGCAACGCGCTCGTCGAGCAGGAGATCGGGCCCGTGGTCGTCGGCGAGCCCGAGGAGGTCGACGGGATCCGGTTTACGCCCGTGGACGTCGGTAACCCGCACGCGGTCGTCGAGGGCGACCCTGCCGACCTCGACCGGATCGGGCCGCACCTCGAGACCCATCCGCGCTTTCCAAACCGGACGAACGTCCAGGTGGCGCGGCGGTTGGACGCGGACACGATCGAGGCCAGAGTCTGGGAGCGCGGGGTGGGCGAGACCGGGGCGTCGGGCTCGAGCGCGATCGCGATCGTCGCTGCTCTCGGCGGCGGTATTGCAACGGTGCGCTTCCCGGGCGGAGATCTCCACGTGCAGCTCGACGACGAACACGCCCTTCTGACCGGGCCTGCGACGCGCCAGGCCCCCCGGGAACCTCTATCGTGAAGAGGATGTTCGCGCGGGCACTCTGCCTCACGGTCGTGTTGGCGGCGCTCCTCGTGCCGCAGGCGGATGCTGCCGATCCGTTCGCCACGCTGCAGGTGCCGACAGGCGGCTTCGCCGTCGACTTGCCGACTACGTGGGTCGGGATCACGAGCGCCGCGCCGTCGGCGATCGCGAGGCTCGAGAAGGTGCCGGCGTTCAAATCGTTCGCACAGAGCGGCGCGCTGAAGCTGATCGCCACCGATCCGAAGACCAACGGCGCGGTCTACATGGACACGGGCGCCGAGCGGATCGGCGCGATCTCGCTCGACGCCCTTGGCAAGGGAACGAACGCGGCCATCAAGAACGGGCTCGCCAAGCAGGCGGTAGTCACCTTCCGCAAGGTGACCCTCCAGGCTGGGCCTGCGTACGTTGTTCATGTCGCGCCGCGCTCGGTCGCAGGAACGAACGAGAGCGATGAGTACGTCCTCCTGCACGATCAGGTCGAGTACGTGATCGTCTACGTGGCGCCGACGGCAAGCTGGAAGAAGTACGCGCCGATCTTCGATCAGAGCGCCAAGAGCTTTCGGTTCCTCGCGGCACCGAACCTCGGCAAAGTTGTACTGCAGGGTGGGCAGATCGCCAACGGGTACAAGCTCTCCACCTACCCGGGTGGCACAAGCTTCATAGGTGAGACGACGCTGGACCTCTGCGCCGGCGCATATCCGAGCGAGAACCTACGCACCGGCCGGCTGCAGGTCAGCTACACCCACCCCGCCAAGACGGTCGACGTCTCGAACGAGGTCGTGACGTACGTTTCGGGCGGCGCCCAGCAGGCGCTCTCCGAGGTTTCCAGGGTTGCGCAAACCTGCTCGACCAAGCCGGTTGTCCAGAAGCGCGGCGCGATCACGACGACCTTCCAGGCGACTCCGGTGCACGATCCCCATCTCCCGGCGAACACGGTTGCCGTGAAGCTTGTGATCAAGCAGACCAACGGCAAGAAGCACGTTACGCAGACCGGGATCGCGATCTACCAGGTGAAGGGCAACACGCTCTCCGGCGTCTATACCTTCGCCACGAAGGGCACGAGCTTCGCCGACGTGCAGCGTGTCGCCTTCCACGCCGCCGAGCAGAGCGCCAAGAACCTCGGCGCGGGCAAGACGAAGTCCGGCGGCACCGGCTTTACCGCCTGAGGCGCGTGACTTGAGACACAGGGTGCGCGGGCGGCGTACAATCGGGCGCATGTTGTTGCGTCGCCGGTTGCTGGCGCGCGTGGGGTTGTCAGGGGCATTGCTGTCGGCTGTTTTCCTGCCGGCGAATGCCGCGGCGGTGAGGAGCGCTTCGGCCGAGCACGTCACGGTGACCGGCGCGACGACGCAGGCGTCTTGGAAGCAAGGCTGGCTGCGGCCCGGTGCGGCAGTGCATTTCACCGGCACCGTCAAGGGTCCGTCGTCGCTTGCTGCGACTCTGCGACCGCTCGACCGGCCGGGAATCGTGACAGCGCGATCCTCGTTCGCCGTTGCGCAGGCCGGGCCGTTCAGCGGTCGGGTACGCCTTCCGCCACGCGCTCTGCCGGGGCGCTATAGCCTCCGTGTGAGCGGAACGAGCGGCGCGGCGACCCTGGTGCCCACGCAGGTGATCGTGACGATCCCAGCGCCGCCGGAGGGCGTCCTCGACCGCGTAGAGGTCGGCACAGCACCGAACGGCCCCTGGCTCACCTACAAGGGCGGCTCACCGCCGGTCGTGCACGGCTCGCATAACAGCCTCTGGATGCAGTACCGCTTCCTCTATCCGCCGTCGGGACACAACGTCGAGGTGGTCTGGAAGCTGCACTGGCACAAGCTCGTCGGCAGGGTGTACAAGCGGTACAAGGATGTCCTCGAGACCACCGTGGGCTCCGGCTCGCCTCTCCCGAGCGGCCATTGGAGCACCGTTCTGAAGATCGACGGCCGCGTCGCGAAGAAGATGGACGTCGTCGTCGGCTAGCGGTTCACCGTGCTCATGTCGGCGTAACGGTCTCCTGCAGGCGGCCCGATCGCGGCCAGGCGATCGAGCTGCTCCTGAGTGAGCTCGACCGAGACCGCGCCGGCGTTCTCCTCGATCCGCGAGACGCGTTTCGTGCCGGGGATCGGAACGACGTCATCACCCTGAGCGAGGACCCACGCGATGGCGATCTGCGCGGGACTGGCGCCGGCTTCGTCCGCCACCGCCTGAACCTGGTCGGCGATCCGAAGGTTCTCGTCGAGGTTCTCGAAGCGCGGGTTACTGCGCCTGAAATCGCCTTCGGGGAGCTGGTCGACCGACCTGATCTGCCCCGTGAGGAACCCGCGACCGAGCGGGGAGTAAGCGACCAGACCGATTCGGAGCTCTCGCAGCAGCGGGAGGACATCTGCCTCCGGGTCGCGCGTCCAGAGCGAGTACTCGGACTGCACCGCCGCGACGGGATGAACGGCATGAGCGCGGCGGATCGTCGCCGGCGCCGCCTCGGACAGCCCGATCTGCCGAACCTTGCCCTCGGCAACCAGCTCACCGAGCGTCCCGACGGTCTCCTCGATCGGCGTCGCCGGATCGACGCGGTGCTGGTAGTAGAGGTCGACATGGTCGGCGTCGAATCGTCGGAGCGAGCCCTCGAGAGCTGAGCGGATCGTGCTCGGGGAGCTGTCGATCTTCCTCACGCCGCCGCTCATCAGCCCGAACTTCGTTGCCAGAACGACCTCGTCGCGACGGCCTTCGATGGCACGGCCGACCAGCTCTTCGTTCGTGAACGGCCCGTAAAGCTCCGCCGTGTCGATAAAGGTGACGCCGAGCTCAATCGCGCGCTGGATCGTGCGGATCGATTCCGCGTCGTCGCTGCCCGCACCTTCGTAAAACGCCGACATGCCCATGCATCCCAGGCCGATCCGCGAAACCTCGAGCTCGCCGAGCTGTACGTGCTGCATTCCGATTCCCCCTCTTGATCGTGAGCATGGGTAACAACGTCACGCGGCCTGAAAGCAATCCCGCCGGCCGAGCGAGACGATCGTCAACTCGGGCGGCGGCCGGCGGAGGAACGACTCCACGACGAGTAGCGCATCCAGGTCATCTGCTCCCACCCAGCCCGGTTGCGGCACCTGCAGTTGCGGAGCTGCGGCGGGTCCGGCCACACGCCCGCCGCGCACGAAGTACGCATCCAGACGGCGGGGCGCAAGTGCCGGGGCGAGAATGCACACGTCGAGCACTCGGAGCCGCTCGAGGCGCCGCAGCTGGGTGAGCGCCCGCTCGAGGGCCGCAATACAGCGCCGAAGCCGGCGAGCCTCGAACTCCTCGTCGGCGTTCGTGAGGGAGGCCAGGTCATGCCTGAGCCGGTCGAGAACCGTGCCGTCGAGCAGGTTGTGGAACTCGGCGGCCGTGCAGCCCCTGAGCGCCTGAGCGACACGCCGGGCCTGGGTGCGTCTCCGGAACGGGCCGTGCGGGGAGGGAAGCCGGCTGACCACGACCCCGTCGCCTCGTCGATGGAGGTACACGTATTGCTCCGGCTTCGGCGTACGCGTGTTCGCGGGAGGGCGTAGCTCCCGGATCAGCCTCACCTCCTCTAGCGCAGCGGCCAGCTCGGAGCCTGTGAGCCGCCACTCCACGTGATCGAGCCGGTCGAGCGCGGCCTCGACGGTGGGCCGCTGGGGCCCGGACTGGAAGTACGACCGCAGTCGGGCTCTCAGATCACGGGCCTTGCCGACGTACAGGACGCGGCCATCGCCGTCCCGGAACAGGTACACACCGGGCCCGCTTGGCGCCCCGTGGACGAGATGCCGCTTGCCGTGGATCCGCCGTGGCCGCGGGGCCGCGAGCTCCTCGAGCTCGGCCAGAGTCGTCGCGCCTCGCTCGAATGCCAGATCCACAAGACGTAGAAACACCTCGGCGGTCGCCTGAGCGTCCGGCAGCGCACGGTGGCACGGCTGCACGGAGACGCCGAAGAAGTGCGCGAGCATCCCGAGGCTCGTCCGCTCGATCCGCCCGCGAACGAGGTTCCGGGCGAGCGGCACCGTGTCGATCACAGTCGCCGCGACTCGCCGTCCGGTCATCCGATCGAGCTCGCGATTGACGAAGCCTACGTCGAAGCGGGCGTTGTGGGCGACGAGCACCCCATCACCGGCGAAGGCCATGAACTGCGTGAGCGCCTGGCGCACCCGGGGCGCCGCGCGCAGCTCCGCATCCGAGAGCCCGGTCAGGCGGCCGACCTGGCGCGGAAGCGGGACACCGGGAGCCACGAGTGTCTCGAAGTGACCGTCCTGCCGAAGCTGCCTGATCCGGACCGCGCCGATCTCGCAGATACGAGACGACGCGACCGCGAGGCCGGTGGTCTCGAGGTCGAACACGACGAAGCAGGCTTCGTCGAGTCGCGGATCCTGCGAATCCGCAAGCGCTACGTAGGCACCCCGCCACGTCAGCCGGTCGTCGAGGTCGACGAGCGGCCCGAGCAACGTGCGCGCGAGGCCCTCGGGCGTACGTGAGACCGCAAATAGATGCCGCGCCGCCTCGCTGGCACGTGCCCTGCCACCCGCTTCCTCGACGAACTCGACGAGCCGGTCGAGCGAATCGATCGCCAGCTGCACACCGGCATGCTAGACGAACATACGTTCGCTCAGCTTGCAACTTGCAGTACAAGCTTGGTTCAGGAACCGACGCCGAACTCGCGGAGTGCGTCGTTCAGCGACGTCTTCAGGTCGGTCTGCTCGGTCCGGTAGCCGATGATCAGCGCGCAGGCGAGGTGGTAGGTGCCGGCCGGGAACTCCTTCGGGCGCGTCCCGGGGACGACGACGGCGCGGGGAGGGACGTAGCCGCGGTGCTCGACCGGCTCGTGGCCGGTGACGTCGATGATCGGCACCGAGGCGGTCAGCGAGACGTTGGGGGCAAGCACGGCCTCACGTCCGACGCGAACGCCTTCGGTAACGATCGACCGTGAGCCGATGAAAGCGCCGTCCTCGATGATCACGGGGCGCGCGCCGGGCGGCTCGAGCACCCCGCCGATTCCGACTCCACCCGCCAGGTGGACGCCGGCGCCGATCTGGGCGCCGGACCCGACGGTCGCCCACGTATCGACCATCGTGTTGGGCCCGACCCAGGCGCCGATGTTCACGTACGAGGGCATCAGGATCACGCCGCGGGAGAGGAACGCCCCGTAGCGCGCGACCGCCGGCGGGACCACCCGGACGCCGAGGTCCTCGTAGCCCGACTTGAGTGGGATCTTGTCGTGGTACTCGAACGGGCCGACCTCGTGCGGCTCCATCTGACGCGTCCGGAAGTAATCGAGGATCGCCGCCTGAGCGTCCGTGTTGACGACCCAGTCGTCGCCCGAGGGCTCGGCGACGCGGATCTCGCCGCGGTCGAGCGCGGCGATCGTCTCGTCGGTCGTCACAGCGCGGCCTCGAGAATCTCCGCCGCGCGCTCGCATTCGGCCTGGGTTGGCACGAGCGCCATCCTCACATAACCGTCGCCGTGCGGGCCGAAGAACGAGCCTGGCGCCACCAGGATCCCATTGTCGAGCAGCCTGCGAGCGAACGCCTCCGCGCCGCCTTCGACGGCGATCCAGAGGAAGAAGGTCGCATCCCCGCCCGCGAGTTGTAGGCCCTTGCTCTCGAGCACGGGCAGAAGCGTATCCCGCTTGTGCCGGTAGACGTCCCGTACGGCGCGTACGTGCTCCTCGTCGCCCAGCGCGGCGATGCCGGCCCACTGGACGAACTCCTGCGGCGCCGTCCCCACCGACGGCCTGAACGCCCTCAGCGCGCCCGCGATCTCTGCCGGCGCGCAGACGAAGCCGCAGCGGATGCCGGTCATCGAGGACCGCTTCGAGAGCGTGTTGAACACCGCGACGTTCTCGCGATCGGCCACCTGAAGGGCGGACACCGGCTCGTCGCCGAACCAGATCTCCGAGTACGCCTCGTCCGAGCAGAGCAGAAAGCCGTGCTCGCGTGCCAGCCCGGCGAGCTCCTCGTAGAACGAGAGTGGAGCGGTCGCACCGGTCGGGTTGTTCGGATAGCACGTCCAGAACATGCCGATCTCGCCCCAGTGGTCGAACGCGTCGAGATCCGGCAGCCAACCCAGCTCCTCGCGGAGCGGTACCTCGAGACACCGGGCACCGGCGAAAAGAGCGCCGCGCTCGTACACCGGATAGGCGAGGCTCGGGATCGCGACGGCGCGGCGCTCCGCGAGCGCAACCTGCGCGAACGAGAAGATGGCCTCCTTCGAGCCGAGCGTCGGAACGACCTCGACGGACGGATCGACCTCGACACCGAACCGGCGCGCGATCCACGACGACACCGCCTCGCGGTACGCCGGAAGCCCGACGGCACGCGGATACGACGACACCTCGGGAACCCCATCCACCAGGGCGTCTCGGATGAACTCGGGCGTCGGCTCGCGGGGGTCGCCAACGCCGAAGTCGATCACCTCGACTCCACGCCCGCGAGCCTCGGCACGCCAGTCATCGAGACGTGCGAACGGATACTGCGCAAGCCCCGCGAGCAGCGGCGAGAGCTCCATCTCAGCTCCCCCGCAGGAACGTCTGAAGCGCGTCGTACGTCCGGCCGAGCTCGGCGATCTCGACCCGCTCGTCAGCGGTGTGCGCGTACCGCGTCGTACCGGGTCCGAGGTTGAGTGCATCGAGGCCGCGGGCAGCAAAGTCCGCGACGTTCGTCCACGCCTGCTTTGGCTCAACCGTGAAACCTCCGGCGGCTGTCAGCGCTGCCACGAGCGGCGAGCGAAGCGCCACGGGGGCCGCACGCGAGGCCTGGGTGATCTCGAGCTCGCCTCCGACCAGCTCCCGGAGCCGAGCCTCGGCCTCGTCGACCGTTCGCGTCGGCGCAAAGCGGTAGTTGAGCGTTGCCTCGACGCGCCCGGGGATCACATTGGTCGCGTTGCCACAATCGTCGATCTGAGTGAGGCTGACGACCTCGCGGAACACCAGCCCGTCGATGTCGACGTCGTTCGGCTCGAGCTCGAGTACGCCGCGAAGCCCCTCGAGGGCAAGCTTGATCGCGTTGACGCCGAGCCACGGCCGCGCCGAATGAGCGGAGCGGCCCTCGAAGACGACCCGTGCGTTGATGTTTCCGAGACAGCCGAGCTGAAGCGTGTTGTCGGTCGGCTCGAGGCAGATCACCAGGGCCGACTCGTCTACCACAGGAGTCGCCTCGAACACGGCCGGCAGCGGGTTCACGCTCGGCCCGAGCTCCTCGCGCGGGAAGAAGATCAGCCCGAGGTCGAACGCGAGTTCGGCCCCGACTGCCCAGCTTGCGAGCTCGATCATGACGGCAAGCCCGCCTTTCATATCGGTCGAGCCGAGCCCGTGGACGGCGCCCCCTTCGATCCGCCCGGGCAGGTTGCCCTGGGCCGGGACGGTGTCTGTGTGGCCCGACAGAAGCACGAGCGGGTTACCGCCGCGGCGCGCATAGACGAGCGACTCGCCGTCGTCGTGCACGAGCGGCAACGCCACTGTGTCCTTCACGTAGTGGTACAGGGCCGCCTCGTGATGCGACTCGGACGGGATGTCGACCAGCGCAAGCGTCCGCGCGGCGAGGTCGGAAAGGATCGCGTCACCCGGCATAATGCCGCTGATGATTCCACGTTCCCAGGAGCCGGAGCGCGGGTTCGTCCTCGCGGTCCTGGCTCAGGGAGCAGATCCCGACGACGAGCTGGCCGAGGTCGAGGAGCTCGCACGGACGGCCGGCGTCGAGCCGGTGGGCCGTGTCGTGCAGCATCGGCCGCGCCCGGCACAGCGGACCTACGTCGGCAAGGGCAAGCTCGAGGAGCTGAAAGAGCTCTTCGGCGAGGCCGACGCCGAGAGCCTCCTGGTCGACGGGGAGCTCGACCCGGTGCAGCAGCGCTACCTCGAGGACGCCATCGGTACGCGCGTGATCGACCGCACGCAGCTGATCCTCGACATCTTCGCGCAACACGCCGTCAGTGCCGAGGGGAAGCTTCAGGTTGAGCTCGCGCAGCTCGAGTACAACCTCCCGCGGATGCGCGGCATGTGGCAGCACCTCGAGCGCCTCGGCGGTGGTGTCGGCACGAGAGGACCCGGTGAGTCGCAGCTCGAGACCGACCGCCGGCTTGCTCGCCGCCGGGTGTCGGTGCTCAAGAAGCGCCTGCAAGGCCTCGAGCGTGGCCGCTCCACCCGCCGCAAGGAGCGCCGCCGCACTCAGGTGCCCACGATCGCTCTCGCCGGCTACACGAACGTCGGCAAGTCGACGCTCCTGAATGGATTGACCGGAGCCGACGTCTCCGTCGAGAACCGCCTGTTCGAGACGCTCGACCCGACGACGCGCGGCTTCGAGTTCGACGGGCGCCGTTACCTCGTCACCGACACCGTCGGCTTCATCCGGAGGCTGCCGCATCAGCTCGTCGAAGGCTTCGCGGCAACGCTCGAGGAGACGCTTGTCGCCGATCTCGTACTCCATGTCGCCGATGCCTCGGCGTCCGAGGACGAGCTCGACCGGATGATCGCAGCGGTCGACGAGGTGCTCGACGAGATCGGTGCGTCGGATCTGCCGATCCAGCTCGTGCTGAACAAGATCGACCGGGTCGACGAGATCGGCCGGCGCCGGCTCGAGAACCGCTTCCCCGACGCTCCACAGGTCTCGGCGGTGACGGGTGAGGGGCTGGAGACGCTCAAGGAGCGCGTCGCCGACCGATTTGCGAGTCGGTACGAGCGCGTGCGCCTGCTCTTGCCCTACGAGGAAGGCGGCCGGCTTCACGAGCTGTACGCGCTCGGGGCGCCGATCGAGCACCGCGAGGACACCTCCGAGGGCGTGCTCGTAGTGGCTCGCCTCCCACGACACGAGCTTCGACGGTTTGCGCCGTATCTGATCGCGGATGCGGCCAAGCAGGAGAGCGCCTGATCGAGCTCCCGATCCAGCGGCTTCGTGAGGAAGCGGTGATCCCGGCACGTGCGTATTCGGGCGACGCCGGCCTCGACCTGGCCTCGTGCGTTCGCGTCGAGCTGGCACCCGGCGAGCGCGCGCTCGTCCAGACTGGGCTCGCGGTAGCGATCCCCGACGGGTATGCCGGCTATGTCCAGCCGCGCTCGGGCCTCGCCGCGAAGCACGGGATCACGATCGTCAACACGCCCGGGCTCGTCGATTCCGGCTACCGCGGCGAGCTGCTGATCAACCTTCTGAATACCGACCCGCATGAGACCTTCGTCGTCGAGCGGGGGATGCGGATCGCCCAGCTCGTCATCCTCCAGCTGCCGGAGATCGAGCTCGTCGAGGTCGACGAGCTCCCCGCGTCCGAACGGGGCCTGCGCGGCTTCGGATCGTCGAGGCACTGAATGGAGCCACGCGTCCGGGTCTCGGCGCTGATCCGCTGGCAGAATCGCGTGCTCCTCTGCCGCCAGGAAAAGCCCGGCAAGGAGTACTGGCTGCTCCCGGGCGGCGGGGTCGAGGGCGGCGAGACGCTCGACGAAGCGCTGCGCCGGGAGCTCGGCGAGGAGCTCGGCCTCTGGGAAGACGTCATGTTCGAGGGGCCGATTGCAGTCGCCGAATCGATCGCGCCCGACTGGCGCCCTGGCGACCGCCACGTCGTGCATGTCGTGTTCGGCGCCGACCTATCGCGGCACACGCTCGAGGACATCGAGACGCACGACGCCGCCGTCCGCGGCCTGCGGCTGTTTTCGCTGGACGAGCTTGCAGAGGTCGTCCTGCACCCGCCGATGAAGCGCTTCGTCGAGCGCTGGCAACCGGGTGACCCTTCCGTATATCTCGGTTCGCTCTGGATTCGCTAGCGGCGCCCGCCGCGTTCCCGTGCGCGGGCCTCTGAGATCGCGTGAGCCTGGGCTTCGAGGGTGTCGTCGATCGGCTCCAGCTCGACGCCCCCCAGCGCCGCGGAGAGTAAATGGTCTGCGAACCACGGGTTGCGCGGCAGGAGCGGCCCGTGGAGGTACGTCCCGTAGACGCGGCCCGCGCGGCAGCCCTCGAAGCCGGTCACGCCGTCGTTGCCGAAGCCCGCGACGACACGTCCGAGCGGCTCCGCCTGATCGTCGAGGATCGTCCGGCCTGCGTGGTTCTCGAAGCCCGCGAGCGTCTGCCCGGCCCAGGCGCAGTCGAGCAGCACGTCGCCGATCATCCGGCGTTCGCCGGCGACAGTCGAGAGCGGCAGCAGGCCGATCCCGGGCAGATCGGCCCCCGAGAGGTCGCGGTACCGGCGGCCGAGGAGCTGGTAACCGCCGCAAACGGCGAGGAACGCGGCCCCGCTCCCGACGGCGGAGTGCAGCGCCGCGCCCTTCGCCACGAGGTCGGGCGCGACGAGCTCCTGCTCGCGATCCTGCCCACCGCCGATGTAGAACAGCTGAATCCCGTCCGGAACTGGATCGCCGAGCCCGATCGGCCTCACCTCGAGCTCGTGTCCGCGGGCGGCGGCGCGCACCGTCAGGACGGCGATGTTCCCGCGGTCGGCATAGATGTTCAGGTACTCCGGATACAGATGGCCGACACGGATCTTCATGCCGGCCTCTCCCAGAAGTCGGACACGAGGCCGCGCCCGGCGACGATGCTGCGCAGCCCGAGCATCGCCGTGTACGTCGGAAGTACGACCAGCTCCCCGCCATCGTCGATGAGCTCGAGCCCGCGGTCGAGCGCCGCCTCGAGACCCGGCACGACCTCGATCCGGTTCCGCTCGAGCCCGCCGTAGGCGAACCGCAACGCAAGCTCGGCGGCACGGCTGCCGGAGACGATGACGCGGTCGAGGCCGGCGAGGAGCGGCTCGAAGTCGACGTCCCAGATCCACGAGACGTCGCGGCCGTCGGCGATCTCGTCGTTCAGCGCCACCACGGCGAGCCGCGGAGCCGAGCCGTCGAGCAGGGTGCGGACGACCTCGTTCGCTCCCGCCGGATTCTTGATCAGCAGCATCAGCAGCTGCTTGTCACCGACCGCGATGCGCTCGAACCGGCCAAAAGCCGCGGTAAAGCGCTCTAGCCCTGCGGCGATCTCCGGGAGCGGCGCACCGACCGCGCCGGCGATCGCCGCAGCGGCGGTCGCGTTGTAGACGTTGTAGAGCCCCGGAAGCGCAAGTTTGACGAGCCTATTCCCGGCCGGAGTCTCCAGGCTGAACGCGCTTCCATCGAGCCCGTGCAGCTCGATCGAGCGCGCGGCGACCGCGAGCGGACCCCGGGACGCATGGCAGCTGGGGCAGCGGTAGTCGCCGAGATGCCCGACGTACGCGGCCGCATACTCGTAGGGCGTCCCGCAGGCCCGGCAGTACTTCGAGTCGGCCGCGTGCTGAAGAGCGCCACGGGCGTGGGAGGGGTCGTCGAGGCCGTAGGCGATCGTGTTCTCGCGACCGCGCGCCAGATCTCCGATCAACGGATCGTCGGCGTTCACCACGAGCGTCGCATCGGGCAGCGCCGAGACAGCGCCGCGCCAGGCCTCGGCGACGTGCTCGAGCTCGCCGTAACGGTCGAGCTGGTCGCGGAACAGGTTCCCGAGCGCGACGAGGCGTGGATGCACCCGTCTGGCGATTCCGGGAAGCGCCGCCTCGTCGACCTCGAACAGCCCGAGCTCGGCGTCAGGGGACGCAAGCAGGGTGGATGCGACCCCCGAGAGCAGGTTCGCCCCGGAATGGTTGAAGGCGAGCTTCCCGCCGAGGATCTCGGCAACCATCGCCGTCGTTGTCGTCTTGCCGTTCGTGGCCGAGACGAGCACCGAGCCTCGCGCGAGCTTCGCCGCCAGCCGGTCGACCGCGCCCGGATCGACGGTCGACAGCAGCTTTCCCGGGAGGGTCGTCCCGCCGCCGCGCCCGGCGAGCCGCGAGAGCGCCCCGGCCGAGCGTGCAGCCGCAACCTCTAGCGCAAGCAGCATCGGAGGAGCGTATCTGCGACCAGAACTCTGCCTTACTTGCTACTTGTCCAGCATGATCTACCATTCGTTGCATGGCCAAAAAGCAGCCATACAGCGCGATCGCGCGGATCGATCCCGCCGAGCTGGCGTCCTTCCAGACCGCGATCCGCAAGCGTTACTCCGACGAGGAGATTCTTGCCGAGCTCCGCGCGTACGCCTCCCGCCTCGGACGCTCGCCGACGATGAAGGAGTTCGCCGCCGACCCGGACACGAAGGTGCACCCGCAGACGGTGATCGAGCATTTTGGCACCTGGAACGCGGCCAAGCGCGCGGCGGGTCTCGTGCCGCGCCGCTTCGCGACGCGCGAGGAGCTGCTCGAAGTGTTGAGGCAGCTCGGCGAGGAGCTCGGGCGGATGCCGACGGCGCGCGACCTCGACGACCGTCGCGGGCGCATACCCTCGAAGTCCCTCTACTGGCACACCTTCGGCTCGCTGAGCGCCGCGCTGCGCGAGGCGGGCTATGACGTCGCGGTCGGCGAGGAACGGCTCGAGCGGGCCGTCGAGCAGGGCGCTGAGCTCGCAATCGCGATCGGCCGGCTGCCGAAGTTCGCCGACTGGGCCGTAGCCCGGCGCTCCCAGGACGGGATGCTGACCGAGTGGCAGGTCTACCGGATGTTCGACTCGCGCCGGGGCGCATGGGCGACGTTTCAGTTCCTCGTCCGCGGCCGGCTCGTCGAGCGGGGCGCCGAGGTGCACTCGGACGGGACGCTTGCCGGCTGACGCGCTACGCGGCCGCGGCGGCGATCGTCGCGAGCCGGCTCAGGCAGACGTCACGCTCGTGGACGCCGCCGACGGCAGGTAGCCCGTCGGTCTCGGGCCAGACGGGCGCCCGGAAGGTCTGTTTGCGAACGACCTGGCCATGGCGGTAGGCGAGGAGTGTCCCGTCACCGACCTTCCACTTGCGGAGCGTCAACCCGCAGTAGGCCGAGAGCACGTCGAGCGCATACTGCGTCGAGGCAAAGACGATGCCGTTCTGCCATTCGCCGATCCAGAGGGGCCGACCGACCCCGCGGGCCAGGTGCAGGACACCGAGATGCCGTTCGTCGAGCCAGGCAGCCGCCATCGAGCCGTCCAGCGCCTCGAACGCGCTTGCATCGTTGTCTGAGTGCGCGGCGAGAGCGAAGACGGCCTCGGAGTCGACGGTCATGCTCGGCTCCGCCCGCGCGCACGGATGTTCGGCGAGCAGCTCGTCGTCGTTGTCGATCCGTCCGTTGTGGACGCCTACGACGGAGCCATGCCGGATCGGATGGTTGTTCGCGGCTGCCGACGGGTGGCCCTTGGTGAAATCGCGCACGTGCACGAGCAGCTCGTTCGCGTCTCCCGGGACGGCTACGCGCTCGAGCAACTTCGATGCGGGGGTCTGCTGCTTGACGACGACGAGCGGCGCGCCGGAGCCCGCAGGCTCGGCATAGGCGTACCCGACGGCGTCGGTTCCTCGCTCGGCAATCGCGGCCAGCAGCGCCTGCGCGGCCAGTGTTCGATCGAGGCGCGAGCTCGGGGCGAGGGAATATCCGGCGATTCCGCACATGGTCTGATCGTAAGGGCTAGGACGGATAAGAGACCGTAAAGGTTGTCATCAGCATCGGTTCCTCAAGAAAGCGGCGTGCATGACCGATATCGACCGTGCGGCATGGCAGTTTCGCAACCACACTTCGAGCAGGAGCATTCGGAGCCCGTCACCGAGCTCCTCCCTTCACTCGACGACCCGGAGGCGGTCGTCGAGGAAGATGACGAGCCCGAGAACGCGAAGTTGTCAGTCGAGGAGCAGGTCGCCGCCGCCGATCCGCTCAAGCTCTACGTTCGCCAGCTCGGCGACGGCCGGCTGCTGACGCCCGCCGAGGAGCGCGAGCTCGCCCGCCGCAAGGATTTGGGCGATGAGGCTGCCAAGAAGCGCCTGATCGAGTCGAACCTCCGACTCGTCATGTCCATCACCCGGAACTACACGAAGGCCGACGTACCGCTGCTCGACCTGATCCAGGAGGGCAACATGGGCCTGATCCGGGCGGTCGAGAAGTTCGACTACCGGATGGGCTACAAGCTCTCGACGTACGCCACGTGGTGGATCCGCCAGGCGATCTCCCGTGCTCTGGCCGACCAGGGTCGCACGATCCGCCTGCCGGTGCACGTCGGCGACCAGGTTCGCAAGGTTCTGCGAGCGCGTCGCGCACTGACGCAGAAGCTGAACCGCGATCCGACAAACGAGGAGATAGCGATCGAGGTGGGGGTGACCACACAGAAGGTCGGGGAGCTCCTCGAGCTCGTCGCGCATCCCGTGTCACTCGAGACGCCCGTCGGGGACGGCGAGAGCAACTACGCCGACCTGATCGAGGACGAGCGCGCCGACGCACCCGAGCAGGTCACAGCCGAGACCCATCGGGCAAGCGAGCTCGACGCGGCCTTGAGCGCTCTCGAGCCCCGCATGCGGCTCGTCCTCGAGCGCCGCTACGGCCTGGACGGCCAGCCCTCGCAGACGCTCGAGGAGCTCGGTCGCTCCCTCGGCATCACCCGCGAGCGCGTCCGCCAGCTGGAGAACAAGGCACTGCGCGAGCTTCGCCGGTCGGCACCGGCATTGAAGCTCTACCTCCAGGTCTGACGAGGTGGGCATCCCTCGAACGAGGGACACGCTGACAGGACCCGAGACACCAACTAGAGTCCAGGGCCGAGTGAGACGACCGGCTACACCATTTCTTGCTCTGTCGGCGCTGACCCTGGCCGGTTCTGCCTGGGGAGCATCCTCTGCGTACAAGCTCACGGCGACGCAGTCGTGCCTATCGCACGCAGGGAAGTCCGTCTCGGTCGAGTCGAAGGTCTCTCCGGCCCTGCAGAAGCTGACGCCCTACGGGTCGCTCGGGGGCCTGATCTGGAACGAGGGGTCGTCGGGATCGATCTACATCGAGTTCGGCAAGTCATCGGCCGAGGCAGCGTCGATGCGCTCCACTGTGCTCAAGGTGTTCGGCCCGAAGGCGACAGCAGCGGCCCTGACCAGGGGGAACGTGATGTTCTATACGAACCACGGCTTCAAGGTCACGAGCCACGAAGCCTCGACAGTCGAAAGCTGCCTTCACTGAGCCGAGCGCGGGTTAGACCATGACGAGAGCTTCGGTGGAGGCCTCGTCGCGAGTGCTCTTCACGCCGTCGTAGCGCGCCTGCGCCGAACCGCCGAGAACGAACCGCTGCACGGTTTCGAGATTCGCGGCGGCTACCGCGGTCGAGGGCTCAAGCTCCCGCTGGACCGAACCGATCGTGATCGCATGGGACGCTCTGTGATCGGCCTTTGCGCGGTCGTCGGGTCAACCGTGGGAAGCTTCGTCCCGGCGCTCTGGGGCGCATCCTCGATTTCGCTCGTCTCAATCGTCTTCGCGTTCATCGGGGGCGTTGCCGGAGTCTGGTTCGGAGCCCGACTGTCGGGCATCTAGACACGGGGCGGGGGAGGCTGACCCGCGCGACCGTATTCGAACCACCGAGGGGGAGCGACTAGTTTCCCCTGTTCTCGTGTCTCGTCTGCGTCAGGCCTTCGCTGCTCTTCGCATCACGGCTCGAAACGTGGAGATTCGCCGCGTCGAGCTGGCCTGGGGCGCTTCCGTGTCCGCCGAGTGGGCTCACTTCGTCGCTCTCGGTGTCTTCGCCTACGGCCACGGCGGATCAACCGCGGTCGGGGTCGCCGGCCTCATGCGCCTGCTCCCCGCAGCGGCGATCGCGCCGTTCGCAACGTCGCTGGGCGACCGTTTCCCTCGCGAGCGATTCCTCCTCGGCGTCGTCCTCCTGGGCGCGGCCGCTCTCCTCGTTTCGGCTGCGGGAGCCCTGATGGGCGACCGGATCGTTGTCTTCGGCGCCGCGTCTGCTGTCGGCATTGCCTCGACCCTGTTCCGACCGGCTCTCATTGCGCTGCTTCCGTCACTGGCGCGAACCGCCAGAGAGCTGATCGCCGCAAACGGAGCGACGTCGACGATCGAGAGTCTCGGCACCCTACTCGGCCCGCTCGTCGCGGGACTGCTGGTCGCAGTCGCCAATGTCGGAGCGGTCTTTGGGGTCGGAGCGGCAGCGCTCCTCGGATCGGCGGCACTACTGGCGCGCGTGGCCGTCCCGGGTCGGATCTCCACGCCGGCGAGTGGGGCGGGTGTTCAGGTGATGGACGGCTTCAAGGCAGTGGCAAAGGTCCCACAAGCGCGACTGCTCGTAGGTCTCATCGCCTCGCAGACGTTCGTACGCGGGTGCCTGAACGTGTTGCTCGTCGTGACGGCCTACCAGGTGCTGGACAAGGGGGCGTCAGGGGTCGCGTACTTGACTGCCGCCATTGGAGTCGGGGGCCTGGTCGGCGCGTTCAGCGCGGTCTCGCTGCGGAGCGATCGGCTCGCGCCGCCCTTTGGCTCGGCGCTCGCGCTCTGGGGCCTTCCGATCATGCTGATCGCGCCGCTTCCGTACCTCGTTCCCGTGCTTGCGCTTCTCACCGTGATCGGTGCAGCGAACGGCGTGGTCGATGTCTCCGGGTTCACACTGCTCCAGCGCAGCGTCCCCGACGAGGTGCTCACCCGGGTACTCGGTGTCACTTGGGGCCTTGCGATGGGCGCGGTGGCGATCGGATCGTTCGTGACGCCGATCGTCCTGAGACTGATCGGGCTGCGGCCGACGTTTCTGGTGGTCGGCGCGATTCTCCCGCTGCTCGTCCTCGTCACTCACCGACGGGTACTCGCGATGGACGCGGAGGTCGAGCCCGCTCCACAGGCGGCCCTGATCGAGAGCATCTCGGTCTTCGGGCCGCTCTCACTCGTCGCCAAGGAGCGACTCGCGGCGCATCTCGTCCAGGTCGACGTGACGGCCGGCGATGTCGTGATTCGCGCGGGTGATGCGGGCGACCGTTTCTACATCGTCGGCGCCGGCGAGCTGACGATCGCCGTGGACTCGCGAACCGTCCCGGTAGGCCCCGGGGATTTCTTCGGGGAGATCGCATTGCTGCACGATGTGCCGAGGACGGCGACGGTGCGGGCGGACACCGAGGCCCTCCTTTACGCTCTCGAGCGCGATGACTTCCTCGCGGTGGTGACGGGCCATTCGGTGGCCCACACGGAGGCACGTGCAGTCGCGGCCGCACGGCTGGCAAACCGCTGAGCCGCTCACGGATCACAGCGCGGTGGGCGGCCGCGATCCACGGCCTCGTCTCGACCAGAAGCCTGATGGACAGGCGCCCTCGAAAGACGCATTTCCAAGCAAGAAGCTGCTATAACCCGCAAGAGTGCTGACGGCAGAGCGTAAGCAGGCGATTCTCGTACGTCTCGAGTGCGATGGCAGGGTGGTCGCCTCAGAGCTCGTGGCAAGCCTCGGCGTCTCCGAGGACACGGTGCGCCGCGACCTTCGCGACCTTGCCGAGCAGGGGCTCCTCCATCGCGTCCACGGCGGCGCTCTTGCCTCCGCGGCGCCGACGGTCTCGTTTGCACACCGGCTCGAGGTCGGGCACGAGGAGAAGGCCGCGCTCGCCGATGCCGCTCTGCCGCTGCTTCAAGGCGCGCGCGTGATCGTGCTCGACGGCGGGACGACCGCATTGGAGCTCGCGCTCCGGCTCCCGGTCGCCTTTGACGGCACGATCGTCACGAACGCGCCGCCGGTTGCCTCCGCATTGGCCAACCACCCGAAGGCCGACGTCATGCTCGTCGGCGGCAGGCTTTTCAAGGATCAGCAGGTTGCCGTCGGATCGGCCGCTGTCGAGACCCTGCGCACCGTGCGCGCGGATGTCTGCGTGCTCGGCATCTGCTCGCTTCATCCGGATGTCGGGGTGACGACACCGGACAACGAAGAGGCTCAGGTGAAGCGCGCGATGGTCGCCTGCGCCCGGCAGGTGATCGCGCTCGCAACCGCGGACAAGCTCCGCAATGCAAGTCCATGGGTCGTCGCCCGGCTCACCGATGTCGACCAGCTGGTGACCGACGGCGACGACGAGCTGACGCGCCCGTACGCGACGGCGGGCATCGCCGTGGTAAGCGTGTGACGCCGCGGCTCGCCACCTTCTCGGTCTTCATGATCAACGGCGCCATGATCGGAACCTGGGTCGCGCACATCCCGTGGCTGCAGGATCACCTCGGGATCTCCAAGGCGACGCTCGGGCTGTGCCTGCTGTGCATGGCCGCGGGCGCCTTGGTCTCGATGCCCCTGACCGGATATGTCCTCGACCGCCGCCCGAGCGCCGCGGTGACACGCACCGCGACGCTGATCTTCTGCCTGATGCTTCCGCTGCCGCTTCTGGCGACGAGCCCGTACATGCTCGCCGCGATCCTGTTCGTGTTCGGGGCGAGCAACGGCGTGATGGACGTCGCCATGAACGGCCACGGCGTAGCCCTCGAGCGCGAGCTGCCGAAGCCGATCATGTCCTCGCTTCATGGCGGCTGGAGCCTCGGTGGCTTTGCGTCGGCTGGAATCGTCGTGATTGCCGCTACGGCAGGGGTCGACCCACGCATCGAAAGCCTTGTCATCGGCGTCGTGCTCTGGTTCGCAGCGCTATGGATCACTGGACGCCTGGGCAGCGCGTCGACCCATTCGAAGGCAGCAGCCGGGTTTGCGTTGCCCTCACACGCTGTGATCTTGATCGGTGGACTGTGCTTCCTCGCGATGATGATCGAGGGAGGGATTGCCGACTGGAGCGGGATCTACCTGCGCCACGATGTCGGCGCGAGCGCCGCTGCGGCTGCGATGGCGTTCGCCGGTTTCTCGCTCGGAATGGCGATCGCGCGGCTCAGCGGCGATCTGCTCAACGAGCGCCTCGGTGCAGGCAGGCTCCTGCGCGGCGGGATGGCTCTGGTGGCTATCGCACTCGGCGGCGTCCTGCTCGTCGGCGAGACGGGACCCGCCGTGATCGGCTTCGCGTTCTGCGGTCTTGGCATCGCCAACGCGGTGCCGCTTCTCTTCAGCGCTGCAGGCCGGCTCGAGCCGTCGAGCCCATCCCTGGCGGCAGCGTTCACCCTCGGATACACAGGCTTCATCGTCGGACCGCCGATGATCGGCATCCTCTCCGACCAGGTCGGCCTGCCGAAGACGTTCATAGTGCTCTTGCTCGCAGCGCTCACCGTGGCCGCACTCGGCGCTCGTGCCATCGCGTCGAGGCCTGACGACCGCTCCACCGCGAGAGCCCTACCCAACGTCACCGCTCAAGCGGAGAGCGCGACGCACTAGATCAGACGCATTTCCTGCAGTGTCGCGAGCCTTCCCAGGGCTTCCACCTCGATCTGACGGACGCGTTCGCGCGTGATGCCCAGGCGCCGGCCGATCTCGCCGAGTGTGCGGGGATCGGATTCGTCGAGGCCGTAGCGGAGGATGATCACGTCGCGGTGGCGCTCCGGAAGCGAGCGTAGGGCGGAGGCAATGATCTCGGCGCGGAGGGTATTCTCGACGAGCTCCTCGGGGAGGGGCTCGTCGCCCGAGACGAAATCGCCGACCACTGCGTCGTCGTCCTCGCCAACCGGAGCGTCGAGCGACGTGGCGCGGGGGACAGCTCGGACATCACGGGCCTGTTCGAGAGGGAGATTCGCCTCGACCGCGACCTCGTCGAGCGTCGGCTCGCGTCCGAGCTCGGCCCAGAGGTGGCGCTCGGCCCGGTTCAGCTTGTGGACGCGCTCGACGATGTGCACCGGCATCCGGATCATCCGCGCCTTGTCGGCGAGCGCTCGCGCAACCGCCTGGCGGATCCACCAGGTGGCGTACGTGGAGAACTTGAAGCCACGGCGCCAGTCGAACTTCTCGACAGCGCGGATCAGGCCCAGCGTGCCCTCCTGGATCAGGTCGAGGAACGGCAGTCCCTGATTGCGGTAGTTCTTCGCGATCGAGACGACGAGCCGCAGGTTCGACTGGATCATCCGCTGCTTGGCAACGGAATCGCCGCGCTCGATCGCCTTCGCCAGCGCGACCTCCTGGGCAGCCGTCAGAAGCGGGTGCCTGGTTGCCTCGCGCAGGAAGAGCTGCAGCGCGTCGGTCGTCGTCTCGAACGCGATCGGGGCGAGAGCCGCCAGCGGCGCGTCGTCGTCGACCCGGTCGTCGACGACTTCGATCGCGCGTTTCTCGAGCTCACGGTAGATCGACTCGCTCTCGAGCGCGTCGAGCTGCATCGGCTCGAGCAGCTCGTTCAGCTGCGACGCGCGCACCCGGCCGCGTTCTTCTGCGACCTCCACGAGCCTTGCCAGCTCCTCGCCCTCGAACAGCCGTTCAACGTCGACGATCACCTGGAAACCCTCTCGAGAAACCCACGCACGATAATCGGTGTTATGTCGAGTCGGCAAAGCAGCATCTCACCAGCATCCCTCCGACGTGTCGCCTGCCTTACTCCCCCGAGTGCCTTTCGGCGAGGCGACGGGCTCAATGTCCACCTGTCGGCCGACAGTGTTGCCGCCAGGCCTTCGGGCCGAAAGTCCTTCTCGTCGCAAAATGCGACAATTGCCGCAATGTGCGGCTTGCTCGGACCTGCGGTGCCGAGTAGCTTGCCGACTGCACCGAGAACGGAGCGCCGGTAGGTCGAAGCCGAGCCCGAGGGCCGTACGCGGAAGCGGAAAGCCAGCGGGATCGGGGGACGAAAGCGCCACCGGCTCGGTGAATTTCTTTAATGCGCCGGTCGGTTGTTGCGGAGCGTCCCCCGCCGGCTCATTAGGATTCCAGCGTGCGCTTGCCGGCCTTCTCCCACGGCGTCAGCTCGTTCCTGTGGGCGCTTGCCTTCGGGGTGTTCATCTGGATCGGCGGTGTGGCCGTCGGATTCTCCGGCGCGCTCTCGTTCGTCGTCGGCTGCGTTGCAGCCTGTGGAATCTTCCTCTACGTGCGGGTGTACGGCGAGGACGAGCCCCGGCGGCCGTGACCTTCGCCGAGAGCGTTCAGTAGCAGGCGCGCGAGCTCCGGCCCGAGAGCGTCCTCCAGGCGCTCCTGCGGCGTCGGCGGGCTCGGGACGAGCACCAGCTTGACCAGAAGCGACGAGCGGGGAAAGGCTCCGGCCTCCTGGAGCCCATATTCCTGCGCGCCCACGGTTTCACCATCGGGATTGCAGAGTCCAAGAGCAATCCCTGGCCGGAGGGGTCAAGCCCACCCGGCCGGTACTTCCTCTATTCGGGTGCTCGAATCAATAAGTGATCAGCGCGTGAACGTCGAGGCCGTTCAGACGCTCGCGCCCACCGAGGAACGTCAGCTCGATAATGAAGCAGGCACCCACCACGACGCCGCCGATCTGCTCGATGAGGCCGCAGATCGCCTCCACCGTCCCCCCCGTCGCCAGCACGTCGTCGTGGATCACAACCCGCGCGCCCGGCGGGATCAGATCGGGATGCACCTCGAGGATGTTCTCGCCGTACTCGAGCAGGTAGGTCGCGCCCACGGTCTCCGGCGGAAGCTTGCCCGGCCGCCGCGCCGGAACGAACCCCGTGTTCGACCTGGCAGCGATCGCCGCGCCGAGGATGAAGCCCCGGGCCTCGGCGCCGACGACCAGGTCGGCATCCCGCGACGCCACCCAGGCCGACAGGTCGGTGATCGTCTGGTTCAGCGCGACCGGGTCGGCGAGAAGCGGCGTGATGTCCTTGAAGCCCACCCCCGGGGTCGGGAAGTCCTCAACCTCGCGAATCCGGCTGCGGAGGTCGACCGCCGTCACCGGGTCGCGATCTCCCGTACCTCGCGCCACAGAAGCAGCGCGGCCAGTTCCTGGGCCAGCTCGGTCAGAGCCTGCAGATCGGAGAGGCCTGCCGCCCGCCGCTCGTTGTTGCGGGAGCGCAGCGCCGGCGCGATCAGCTGGTCGAGCAGCGCCACCTCGCGATCGGTGGCCGTCCGAAACGTACGCAGGTGCCGCGCATCGACGCCGAACCGGGTCAGCTGTGCGCAGACCATCGCCACGTCGGTGTCGCTCTCGGGATAGCGCTTGTCGCCGCCGCTCCCGATCGGCGCGATCAGGCCGAAGTCCTCGAGCTCCTTGCCCAGTTCGAGCGTGATCCCCGCCCGCCGACAGAGCTCGCCGAACTCGATCAGCTCGACCTGTTCCCCCAGCCCCACCGGCTTGCGCCGCTTACGCTCGGTCGCGGCAGGATCGGTCAGCTCGTCGCGGATCACGCGCAGCGGCAGGAACTCGTCGCGCTGCAGGCGCAGGATCGTCACGAGCCGCTCGACATCGTGCTCCGAGAACAGCCGGTAGCCGCCGGGTGTCCGCTGCGGGCTCAGCAGGCCTTCGTCCTCGAGGAAGCGGATCTTCGAGATCGAGACATCCGGGAACTCCTCGCGCAGGCGCCGGACGACCTCGCCGATACGCAGGAGCTTCTCACGCTCGCGCGGCTGCTTCGACGACTCGAGCAGGCTCATACCCGCTCCCGCCCCATCTCGCTCTCTGCCCAGCCTATGCTCACGCTACCCCCTTCACGAAGGTCATCCGGTACTTCCCGACCTGCACCTCGTCGCCGTTCTCGAGCTCAGCGCTGTCGATCCGGTGGCGGTTGACGAACGTGCCGTTCAGCGATCCCTCGTCCTCGACGAAGAACGCACCGTCGCGTTGGACGAGCACGGCATGGTTGCGCGAAACGGTCACGTCGTCGAGAAAGATCTCGCAGTCCGGTGAGCGGCCGATCCGCGTGCGCTCTCCGGACGGATGGAAGGTCTCCCCCGCCCTACCGCCGCCCGAACGTACGACGAGCGCCGGCCCCTCGAGCCCGTCGAGCGGGTCATGCTCGTGCTCCCCGACCTCGTCGGCGGAGAACGACTGCGTGGTCTCCGCCGACGCTTGACCCTTCTCGAGCAGCGCGCCGCAGCGAGAGCAGTAGTTCGCCGTCTCCGGGTTCAGGAATCCACACTCGGAGCAATAAACATGGCTCATGGGCCATCCCCCGTGCAGGTCATTCGGGCGGCGAGACCGACGCGGCCTTGCCCGTGAGGATCTCCGTCAGCCGCTCCACATCCATGTGGTCGAGTGCGCTCTGCCCGCCGGTGCGCTGGAGCCGCGCGACGTACTCGGCGCGCAGGATGTCGATCTTGCCGTGCAGGACGCGGCGCTGGTAGCTCACCTCGCGCTCCTGCGTCTCGAGATCGTCCTTCAGCTGCTTGAGCTCCTCATCGGAGAGGGAGCCGAGATCCGGGAGAAGTTCCACCGCCACCTTTCGTTCGCTGCCACTGATTACAGCGGACGGCCGTCAAACCGTCAACCTCAACTTGAGAATTTTAGGTTCCCTGCCTCACGCCGATCTCCTTCCGGGCCTTCAATACGTACATCCCGAGTGAGACGACGGCGAGCACGAAGCCCATCCAGAAGATCAGCTGCGGCCAGTCGCCGTGCACAACCATCACGAGCCCGAGGCTGAGGTAAAGGAGCCACGTCGCGAGCTTGCCGAGCGTGTTGACCTCGAACTTGTACCCCCGCCCCAGTGCAAACGGCGTCATGACCATCACGAACACGTCACGTGCCGGAATCGCGAGTGCGACCCACGGGAAGCTGCCCCGCGTGCCAGAGCAGAATCACCGCCACGTCGATCAGCAGCCGGTCGGCAAGCGGGTCGGCGATCTTGCCGAACTGGGACTCGACGTGCCAGCGGCGGGCCAGGAAGCCGTCGAACTGATCGGTGATCGCGGCGGCCGCGAACAGGATCGCAGCCGGCCAGCTGTGACCGTCGGTGGAGGTGAGGATGAGGATCGCATAGACCGGGATCGCGATCAGCCGCAGGATCGTCAGCGCGTTCGGAAGCTGCGCCAGCGGCCGTGAGACGGTTGGCGCGACGGACACGCCGAAAGGTTACGTCGACGCCAGGTACGGGCGCGACTGCGAGGCACGATCGAAGCTGCCGACCCAGTACGCAGTCCGGTCCTCCTGCCACTCGTTGAAGGACGTAATCGGTACTTCGTCGGCGCCGGCCGCGATCGCCGCGTGCCACATCGAGTCATACGTGCGCCCATCGCGACGTGACCTGACGACCGGGTCGCCCGTCGCGCGCCGTGCGTCATAGCCGGGGCCGACGGACGGCGCACAGAGCAGTCCATGCCGGTTGGGCCTCGGTGCAGATCCGGTGGAACTTCCCCCCACTCGACGTGACGATGTCGTAGGTGTACAGACCGCTAGGCGGTCAGGAAAGCCACTTGACGCTGCACCCGACCGCCGACGTCTCGGCGACCACGGGGCCCGCTCCGGCAAGCGTCGCGTCGAGCGCATCGCGTAGGTAGTGCCGCGACACCTCGGTCTCGTCGCGGTTGTCGTCGATCGCGCCGTGGTAGACGAGCCGCCGGTCGCGGTCGAACACGAAGACCTCGGGCGTGCGCTCGGCGCCGAGCGCGTGGGCGAGCGTCTGCTCGGGGTCGTGGAGGTAGTCGAACGTGAACCCTCGCTCGCCCGCGCGGACGATCATCTGCTCGAACGAGTCGTGCGGGTAACGCTCGAAATCGTTCGAGTTGAACGCCACGAGCCGGACGCCGCGCGAGGCGTAGTCGTCCTGAACGGCGATCATCCGCTGCTCCCAGGCGATCACGTACGGACAGTGGTTGCACGACTGGATCAGGACAAGCAGCTCGGCGTCGCGATAACCGTCCAGGGAGTGCTCGCGGCCGTCGACACCGGCCAGCGCGAAGTCCGGCGCCTGCGCGCCGAGCTCGAGACTCATAGGTCGCCTCCGGCAAGCCTACGGCTCACTGAAGTGCCTCCTCGAGCTGCCCCCGGCTCGGCACCGGGGAAACGCGGCCGTCGGGGTGGCGGTAGATCCTGCACGTGAGCGACGGCGGCGATTCCGCCCCATGCGGGTCTACGTCACGGCCGTCGAAGCGGATCGTCGGGGATCCGGGGAACTGCAGCTCCTCGGCCTCGGCCTGCGAGTGCACCTCGTGCAGCTCGACCCCGATGGCGACGCCCTGCTCCTCGAGGACGTCCTCGAGCAGCGCAAGCGCCTCGGGGTGTGAGGGGCATCCGTCCCAGTAGAAGAGCTCGATCCGCTCCGGCGCGGCCATGGCGCTCATTTTAGATGCACCCTCAAGGAGCCGGCTGCACGACCAGGTAGCCGTCGACCTCGTCATCGGGCTCCGCTTCGACGAGCCGGACGACGAGCAGATCACCGGCGCCGCGATGGATACGATCGCCCGCCCGCCAATCGGGCGCTGCAGCACGTAACGAGCCGAGGTCGTCGCCCTCGACGCTGATCAGACGATAGGAAGGCACGGGGACGCCGCAAGCTACCGGCGCGGGCGGGGGCTCCGCGGGGGTAACCGTTGCCCGGCCGAGCTACCCGCGCATCAGCCCTCCCAGCACCGACCCCACGAGCCCGCCCTCCGCAGCAGAGGTTGCGCTCCCCGACTCGGCCGACTCCACCGGCGCGAGGAACATCGTCTGGATCGCGAGCCTTCCGGGGCCGGTGAAGCGGTTCCAGGTGAGCTTCCCCCCTCCCCCCATCAACCCGCTCTTGAGCCCCATCGTGACCGCCTCCATCGTCACCGTCGGATCCTTGTACAGCCAGGCACCGGGCTCGGTGTCGATCTGCTCGCCGTGGTCGAGGTTGACCACGAAGACGTTCCCGTGCCCGTGCACCCACACGATCACGTCGCCCTGCGTCGCCTTGAAGTGGTCAATGAAGAATCCGCTTCCGCCGAGCATCATGCTCCGGACGCCCTTGACCCGCTCGTAGGTGTACTCGACCGCGTCGGTGGCGGCGAGAAAGTGATGCTCGCGCACATGCAGCGTCTCGCCTTGGGCGAGATGCAGGGGGATGCATTGGCCCGCGCCGTTCCGCGAGAACGCGATCCGTCCAGGGCCGGTGGCACGGGTGACGAAGAAGTCGAGGCCGGCGATCGTGCGCTTCACCCCGCCGGGCAGCTTCCGCATCTCGATGTTCACGGCGGGCTCCTTCCAGAGCAGGACGTGATGTTCGAACATGACGGGCTCGTGCGAGAGCTCGATCTGGAGCTCGGGGACGAGCTGTCCGCGAATGTGGTAGGTCACTCCCGCGAAGGTCTCGTCGCGAATGTCGGTGGGAATGGGCTCCGGAATGTGCATCGGGTCCTCCTCTTGAGCTGATTGCCCGAGCCTAGAGGATCGCACAGGGCACTCTCGGCGGCGGGGATACTCCTGCACCGAAGGAAGAGCCAGGCACGGAACGAAGGTCCCACCCGTGCCCAGGCTCGCCTCCGCGGAGCTTCCGCGCATGCACGACCAGCTCCTCTTCGACGGGCCGAAAGCCCAGCAGAAGCTGAGCGCGTTCTGGGTCCTACTCGTGCTCGCAGCTGCGATCGCGTCGGCGGGAATCGTCTCGGACTCGACCGCGACGGTGATCGGGGCGATGATCGTCGCGCCGCTGATGACACCGATCGTCGGCACGGTCTTCTCGGTCATGACCGGCGACCGAGGCAACCTCTACCGCTCGCTCGGATTGGTGGTCAGTGGCTCGATCACCGTCATCGTGATCGGCTACCTGTTCGGCTTGCTCGTGCCGGTGCCGATCGTCGCCCAGACGAACTCCCAGGTCGCAAGCCGCGTCCACCCCGACCTGATCGATCTCGCCGCGGCGCTCGCAACCGGCGCCGTCGGAGCTTTCGCCGTCATCCGCTCGGACGTTTCGAACACGCTCCCCGGTGTCGCGATTGCGATCTCCCTCGTCCCGCCGCTCTCCGTCGTCGGGCTGACGCTCGAGTCGGGCGCGAACGGACAGGCAACCGGAGCCCTGATTCTGTTCCTGACCAACGTCGGTGCGATCCTGCTTAGCGGCCTCGTGGTGATGGCGCTTTACCACGTCTTCGAGGTCTCGGCATCCGAGCATCCGCGCGTGCGCCGACGGCTCGCGGCAACCGTCGTCGCCGTGTTCGTCGTCCTCTTGACGGTTCCGCTGGCGGTTACCTCCGCACGGATCACGCAGGACACCCTCGACCGCGAGAACGTCGCACCGGTCGCCGAGCGGTGGGCGCATGCGGCGGGTTGGCAAATCGTCTCGGTCAACTCGACCGAGGCCGGCATCGAGGTCCGCACCTCCGGTGGCCTACCTGAGCCGAGCCCGGAGAAGTTCCGCGCCGATCTCGACGCCGCCGGACTGAGCACCGTTCATGTCGTGCTCGACCTTGTCCCCTCGCAGAGAATTGAGCTTCCCGCCAAGTAGGCGCCTCGGAAGCTCGCCTCGGGCTCACGGGTGCGTCGCTTCTGCCAGGCTTTGCAATCAAACTCATGGACGTCGTCCTTCCGACTCTCGCGGTCGCGCTCTTCTGGGTCTTCTGGGGTCTTGTTCTCGCCGGCTGCGGCTATTGCCTCAGACGGCTTCTCGGCCGAGCCCTGTCCGGTCACCCGGAGCGGCAGACTCTGCTCGCGGTCGACCTCTGGATCGGCCTGGCGGGCGTCGTCGGGTACCTGCTGGTCTGGAATCTTCTCTTCGCGATCACGTGGGTCGCCGGTATCGCGCCGATCGCGGTCGGCGCCGCAGGCCTTGTTGCGGGAGCCCGGACACTTTCACGGCCGCGATGGCTGCGGACGTCGACCGCGGTGGGCGCCGCCGGCATGCTCTCGATTCTCTGGCTCGCGAACGCTTCACTTGCCGTCGCCGACGATTACGACTTCGGGCTCTATCACCTCAACCTGATCGACTACGCGAAGCGCTATGCCACCGTTCCCGGGCTGGCTGACCTCCACGTGCGCCTCGGCGCAGGCGATGCACACCTGCTCTTCGTCGCTCTGCTGGATCGCGGCCCGCTGTCGGGCGCGGGGCCTCATCTGGCGGACGGGCTTCTCGCCTCGCTGCTGATCTTCGATCTCGTGCGACGATTTGCGTTCCGGCCCGCGTCGACGTGGTTCTCGTCGTTCACGAGCACGCTGGCTCTGCTCCTGATCCCGACGACCGTAATCGTCGCGGCACTCCGACCGACCCAGAGAATCAGCAGCCCGAACCTCGACTTCGCGGCCTTCGTGCTCGTCGTGATCGGGATTCTCTATCTCGCTGAATGCGTCGAGAAAGGGCTCCATGCTCCCGCCGCGCTCGGCGCGACGGCCGCTCTTGCAACTGCCGCGGCGACCCGGCCCCTCTACTGGATCTGGGTCGGGTTCGCGATCGTAGTGCTCCTCCTACTGACACAGCCGCGGCGGCCGGGTACACGCTCGATGTCCCTCCTCGCGGTCGGCGCGCTTCCAGGTCTCATCGGGATCGGGTGGCTTGCGCGACAGGCGATTCTTTCCGGCTATCCGCTCTATCCCCTCACCCTGGGCGGGCTTCCGGTCGACTGGCGCCTTCCGGCGCACCTCCTTCGAGCCGCGACGCGCGCGGACTATGCGTGGGCCCGCAACTCTGGAGCCCCTCCGGATGCAGTGCTCAGCTCCTGGAGCTGGTTGCCGCACCACTGGATCCCGAGCCGGGTGCGAGACCCGGACGTCATCCTGCCGGTTGCGCTTCTCGCGGCGTTCGTGCTGATCGTCGTCGCACGAGGAGTGGGTCCGGCGTGGCGCGAGCGACGAAAACCGATGCTCGTCATCGTCGCCCCGTCGCTGGTGTCGATCGCCATCTGGTTCGCGGTGATTCCCGATCCCCGATTCGTCTGGGGGCCGATCTGGCTCGTACCGCTGGCACTGGTCGCCTCGGTCCTACCCCCCCACGTTCCGGCGCCGCGGTGGTTTGTCGTCGTCGCTGCCGTTTGTTGCGGGATCGCGCTGGCCGCGTTCGAGTCTCAGCATCGCGTGTACTTCGTCCCGGCGGTCGCTCTGGCCGTCACAGCCGCTGCTGTCGCGATCGTTGTCACCGGACGAAGGATTCCGATGGATCGCGCCGCGCCGTGGTTCGTGATCACGCTCCTCATCGCGGAGCTCGGGGCTTCGGCTGTCACCAAGGCCGGCGGCTTTCACCTCGCCGTGGCAAACCACGCCGGGCGGATCGGGATCCCCGCCGATCCGGTGCCGACCCTGGTCCGGATTCGCACTGCGTCCGGGCTCGTTGTCTTCCGGCCCGTCGGCAGCGACCAGTGCTGGCAGGCCCTCGTCTGTGTGCCGAGCCTGCTCGGCGACGGATTGCGCCTCCGTGGCCGCAGCGTCGACGACGGTTTCAGTCTCCGGCCGGTCGCGCGCTGACTCCGGTGTCCTCGTCTGACGCGAGTGTCACGGGCTCGCCGTCCTTCTGGAGCGCGAGACCGAGCAGGAGGGGCGTGATGGTCGCAGCCGAGACGATGATCGCCCCGCCGACCCGGCTGGCCGAGGTCGCAACGTAGAAATGCAGGTCGATGGTCGCCGTCCAGTAGGTGGCGGCGAGCGCGAGAAATGACAGGATGAGCCATGTCGTCGCCGCAATCGTGATCGCCGTGATGCGACCGACGACCGCGATCACCACTGCCGCGGCAATGCAGATGATCGCCGCCGTCCGGTAGTCGCCCTGCCAGGGCGCCTTGAGCATGAACTCGATCGCGTAGGTCAGGCGGTGAATGCGGTCGAGAAGGAAGCTCGGGCTCAGGAGGTGCGACTGGTTCAGCTGGCTATTCGATGCGGCGACGTGATGCGCGCCGAGCCACGAGCGCCACAAGACGCTCGTCAGCGGCCCGAGCAGGAGGATAAACGCGACAAGTCCCTGCCTGCGGTGGACGAGAATCCCGGTGACCACGATCACTATCGCCAGAATCGACGCGAAGGCTGCTCCCTCGAGCTTGGCGAGAGTCGCGGCGCAGAGGAACGCGGTCCCGAGGCAAAGCCACGCGAAGCGACGGTCACGGAGCCAGAGGAGCGTGACGAGGCCTGCGGCAGCCAGCATGTACGCCAGCGCCTGGTCGGGTAGAAGCGACGTGAGGCGCCACCAGAACCAGGGCGCCGTGATCAGGACGGCGAAGGACGGAAACGTGATCCAGCGGGGCGCAACCCGATCGAGGATCGCCAGCGCGGCCAGTACGAACGAAACTCCGAGCAGTGCCTGCTGGAGCGAGAGCAGCGAGGGATGAAAGCCCCCTGCGAACTCGAACGTGGTCGCGTACAGCGCGGGAACGAGGGGTGGGTACCAGGGGTCGAGGAAGGATGACCATCTCGACGGGTCGATCGCGTGGACGTAGTAGATGATCTCGGCGCGCGGCAGCCAGGCGGTGAGCAGATCGAGGTTCGGATCCCACTCGCTCTTGACCGCGGTCACGAGGGCCGCAAGAGCGGCGATCGCGATCGTCGTCCCTCCGAGCACCGTCGCCACGGTCCCGAGCCTCCCCTGCTTCGGACGGGGGCTCTCGGGCAGCTCGAGGCCACGCCTGCGCCGGCCCACGACGACGCAGGAGAGGACGGCCGCCGACGCGATCACGAGCGTTGTGCGGATCTCGAGCGGAATCCCGGCCATGAGTGCGAGCGAGAGCAGCGTTCCGAACAGTGCCCACCCGGTCAGGAAGCTGAGGCCGGCGAGCCAGAGCAGGTTCGAGCCGAGCCGGGCGAGCCCAAGTGAGTACAGAAACGCGTAACCAACGGCGAGGATGAGCACGTCGTTCGCGAGCAGCCCGAGCTCGATGCGAGTCATGCGATCAAGGCCGAGCGAGCTTCACGGCATTGACGCCCGGCCCGAGACCGATCTCCTTGGTGTACGGGACGCCGAGGGACTCCGACGCGGCGTTGTAGGTGATCACCCACTGCGCCTGGTCGAGGTTGGCCGCGTAGCGCCTCGGGACGAGCCAGAAACGGAAGATGTCCTGCGCGATCTCGAGCGCCGGCCCCGGCGCCTCATTACCGACCACGATTGCGTAGGTCGCATCGCGAGGAATGACATCCTGCGCGGTCACCAGCGCCTGCGTCGGCGCGAAGAACGAGAACGGGTCGAGGTCGGCGTCGCGAACGAGATGCCGCGAGCCGGTGAGGTTCTTGTAGCCGACCTGGGCGAACAGCCGGGTATGGCTCACAGCCACCCAGAGCTCGGCGGTGACCAGGATCGCCGCGAACAGAGCTAGCCAGCGAGCGTGACCTTCGGGCTTACCGGACGAAGACGGCATACTCATGCTCATAAGCTCGCCGAGCCCCACCGGAGCCGATCCTATCCCAGCGCCGACAAAGCCCGACGGTGGTGCTCTCCGACCGTCTCGGCCGGGTCTGATCCTGGGAGGAGCGGCTGTGCTGCTCGCCGCCATCGCCGCTGTCTGGGGCGGCCTCGGGTATCCCACCAACACGGGAGACCGCGTGGACACCTCGGGGCTCGATCACGAGCTGTCGCTCGTACTTCACCAGCAACTGCTCTCGCAAGGGTTCGACTACGAGCCCTCGGTGGCGTGCGACCCGACGGATGATTCGCACTACAGCTGTGCCGTCACGATCGACGCCCCCGGCGGTAGGACACTCGGAGAGACCGTCGTCGTCAGCTGCGGGGCCCCCTCGGTGACAACCGGTCATCGCTGCTCGACGGCAGCCGGGTACGCGCTGCAGTAACCGGGCCGTCCGCCACCCGGACAGCTCGGCCTCGGCAACCGGTGCGCCTGGCGCGAGTAGGCTCCGATGCTCGCGGTTGAGATCGGGCCTCCGTCTGCACCAGCGCCATCCTTCGCCACTGCCGTGGGCGCGGCCCCGGCGTGAGCTCCTGATCCTGATCCTCGTCGTCGTCGCCACTCTGACGCCGGTCTATCCGATCAACGCCCAGGATGTCGCGCGCGTCTGCCTGACACGATCGCTGGTGCACCTGAAGCTCTACAACGACGCCTGCCTCGGAACGACCTTCGCGTCCGACCGCGCGGAGTACAACGGCCATTACTACTCGGACAAGGCGCCCGGGATGTCGGGGCTCGAGCTCCCGGGGGTCGAACTGGCCCGCGTGCCGAACGTAACAGACTGGCCGTACTACAGCCGCCCGCTCTGGGTGGCGCGCGTGCTGGCGGGTGGGCTCGCGTTCCTGCTCAGCCTGTTTATCATCGGTCGGATCTCGGAGGGGCTTGCGCCCGGATACGGCGCACCGGCGCTTGTCGCCTACGGGCTGGGAACGCTGGTGGCGCCGCTCGCGGCCACCAGCTTCGAGCACGTCACCGCGGGGGCGCTCGGGCTTGCGGCGTTTGCACTCGCCTGGGGGCGAAGGGAGCACGCCGCTGGTCTCCTCGCCGGGGCCGCCCTGCTCATCGCATACGAGGAGTTGATCGTGGTCGCCGTCCTGGGTGTGTACGTCGCGCTGCGAGGAGCACGCGCCCTCTACGGCTTCGCCCGTGGTGTGCTGCCCGGCGCGGCCTTGCTCTGGACGTATAACTGGCTCGCCTTCGGGGCACCCTGGCGCCTCTCGTACCACTACAAGACCGGCGAGACCGCACCTGACCAGCGGACGGGTTTCTTCGGCATCCGCCTGCCCACCGTCCACGGGATCCAGGCGGTCTTCGTCGGTGAGAGCGGTCTGCTCGTGATCTCCCCGATCGTCGTCGCCGCAGCCTATGGGTTGGCGTTGCTTGCACGCCGCGATCGCGCCGAGGCGATCGTCTGTGGCGTCATCGCGTTCGCGTTCTTGATCCTGAACACGGGCTACGTGGCGCCTCTCGGCGGGTTGTCACCCGGGCCGCGCTATCTCGTTCCCGGTCTCGCGTTCCTCGCCGTCGGGCTCGGTCCGGCGTTCGCCCGCCACTTCCGCCTGACGGCGGCTCTGACGGTGGTCTCGGTGATCGCGATGACCGCCGTTACGTTGACCTGGCCGAGCGGGCAGCCTGCGGGAACGATCTGGAACGAGATCGTCCACCTCCCGCTCGATCTCGGCTCCTCTCGACTGGTCCGTAGCCTGGTCGAGAACATCCTCGGCCGGTTCGGCCTCGGCACGAGCCCGTCCGCGATCGTTGTCGCCGGCGCGGCAGCAGCCGCCCTGGCTGTAGCCCTCACCACCGCGCGGCCGGCTACGCGTACGCCGCCCCATCGGGCCGAGTCACAGCCCGGCTCGCCATAGGGTGCGAGCGAGACGTAGGGCCGCCCGCCCGCACCTCTATGGGTTGCACTGAGCTGCGAAAGCCCGACAGCCGACCAGGTGCACCCGCGCCCTGAGCCATCCGCCGTAGCTTCCTCTCCGGAATCGGCTGCTGGGAGCCATTTCTTTACAACGGATAGCGAACGACTCTCACCATGCTCCCACGGGGGGCCGCGTAAACCCGTGGCGCTCACACCCAGTTGAGTCCGGCACCGGCGGAGAAAAGGCCAGATTCTCCATGGGGCCGAGTTCTTCGAGCCCGTTGTCAGAGAGCTCGGGTGACCCGCTTGCTTCCCGGGTTTCGGCTCGGCGACGTCCATCCCTGAGATGAGGGGTTCGGGCCCGGCGGCTTGACACGGCACCCAGCGTCGCGAGACAATCGCTCCGCACGCAGCGAAGGTATCGTCATTGGGTTCGTCGGCTTCGTTGCTGCGGCAAGCGGCGGGATGGGAATCGGGCGTTTCGACTAGCCCGTGCGTAGCTTGAGGAAGTTCGACCTCGACGGGTTGGGATCGTGCTCACGACCGCGGAAGCGGTCGACCTGCGTCTTCCCAGCCCGAACAAGGAGGTCGAAATGGATGAATTTCGTACCGTCGCGAAGCTTTGGCCGTCCGGAACCGAGCTCGATCTCGGCACCGACTCCAACGTCCTGACGTTGACGCCACCCGACTCCGCGAACTTCTCGCGGATCGCGGCTCCGTTCGTCACCTCCGCGGACGGGACACAGAACTACGAGTTCCTGTTCTGGAACACCGGACGCCACATGACGAACAAGCGCAAGGTGATCTGGATCTTCAGTGTCTTCGGCTGGGGGATCTGGACGGCGACTCGCTGGTACGGAACGCCTCCAACCGGCACGAACGGCGGCCACCCGCGCGTGCGTGCCGACTCGTTCTCGATCCACGGCGACGGGACGCTCTCCCCCACCACGCCGATCGACGGGGCCGCCAGCACCTACGCGGCGGGAGCATGGCCCTACAGCGGCGACGACCACGAGATCGACACCGTTCCCGGCGCCGCGACAGTGGTTGCGCACGATCACTCTGGTGCCTATGACTTCGGCGGCTGGACGGAGCTGATCTGGGGAGGAGATCCCTCGGGCGACTTCGTCGAGACGGACACCGGGACGACGGGATCGTTCGGGAGCAGCAGCTTCTACACGCCTGTGAGTGCGGGAAGCGCCCCGTTCCTCGCAACGCAGGGCTCGACTCACGACCTGATCGCCGCGTACGTGCCGGAGCAGGTGAGCATCCCCAGCCACCCGAACTTCGGGCAGATCGACTGGGGCGAGGTCCTCGGCAGCCTCGGCTCCAAGATCCCGCAGAACGTCGACCCGGCCCCGATCGACCTGATCCGGCTCGCCGCCCTCGAGGAGCTCGTGCTGAGGACGCAGCCGGGCGCGGCGGGGGGTACCGACTTCGAGCGTCTGGTCAAGGACGCGCCGCAGATGAGCGACGCAGAGCTCAAGCGGTCGATCCAGTCGGTGCGGACCACCCTCGACCTGGGCAAGTCCGCGATCTCGGCGATGGACGCCCAGCTGAACCAGCGCGAAGGCTGATCGTGCGCCGGCCCGCCCGCGTGCTGCTCGTCGGGTTCCAGGACCAGGACAACCTGGGGCTCCGCTACCTGGCGAGTAGCCTGCGGGCAGCCGGGCACGAGATCCGGATCGAGAGCTTCGGCGTCGGGGCGGGCCCGCTCCTCGACGTCGCACGGCGCTGGGAGCCCGATGTCGTCGGCTTCTCGATGATCTTCCAGTTCATGGCCCCGGACTACGCAAAGGTGATCGACGAGCTGCGCGCGGCCGGGATCACGGCGCACTTCACCATGGGCGGGCACTACGCATCCTTCGCGCCGGAGACGCTGCTCGAGCTGATGCCCGAGCTCGACAGCGTCGTCCGGTTCGAAGGCGAGACGGTCATCGTGGAGCTGACCGAGGCCGTCGTCGGGCGCGGACGGTGGCGAGAGATCCGGGGTCTAGCCTGGCGCGACGCCGACGGCCGGGTCCACGCCACGCTGCCGCGCGAGGACAAGGTGGATCTCGACGCAATCCCCTGGCCTGAGCGCGGCGACATCGCCTACGACGAGCAGCTGCTCCCGACCGCGTCGGTGCTGGCATCGCGCGGCTGCCCGTACAAGTGCTCTTTCTGCTCGATCATCACCTTCTACGAGGGAAATGGGACGAAAGGGCGGCGCCGTCGCGACCCCGTGGCAGTCGTCGACGAGATGGAGTACCTCGTCCGCGAGCGCGGCGTGCGGTTGATTCTCTTCCAGGACGACGACTTCCTGGCGGGCGGGCTCGACGCGCGCGAATGGGCGCGCACCGTCGCACGAGAGACGATCGAGCGCGGCCTCAACGAGACGATGCGCTTCAAGTTCTCGTGCCGCTCCGACGAGGTGAGGAGGGACACACTCGAGCCGCTGATCGAGGCGGGCTTGACGCACGTCTACCTCGGCGTCGAGGCCGGCGATCCGGTCTCGCTGAAGACGCTCAACAAGCTGATCACGCCTGATGTCCACCTTCGCGCGGGCGAGGTGCTCAGACAGCTCGACCTGACCTTCGACTTCGGTTTCATGCTGATGGAGCCGTGGAGCACGCTCACCTCGGTGCGAAACAACCTGAGCTTCCTCCGGGAGTTCTGCGCCGAGGGCTACACGGTCGCGGGCTTCTGCCGCACGCTCCCGTACGTCGGCACGCCGATGGAGCGGCAGATGCGAGCGGAAGGACGGTTGGTCGGTCCAGCGCTGGAGGCCGACTACCGCTTTCTCGACCCGAGGCTGGATGCGCTCTGGGACTTCTCGCTCGTCGCCTTCGCCGACCGTAACTACGGCAAGGACGCCACCTGGGACCGCTTGCGCGGGCTGCTGTTCGAGGCGCGCCTCGACTATCCGGAACGGCCACACGATCCGGACTTCCGCCTGGCGGCGCGCACACTCACGGCGTCGTCGAATGCGCTCCTGCTCGACGTCGCCGAGGAGGCAGTCGACGTGATCGAGGCGGCCGACGCGCATGACGCAACCGACCCCGCCCTCGTAGAGCTGGCCCGCTACGCGCGAGAAGAGGACGCGCGCGTGCGGCGGATGCTGAACGCGCTCTGGCAGACACGCCGGCGCGAGGTGACCGCCGAGCTCTTCCGGTGAGCACGGCTCCGGACGGGCTCCCACGCCTTATCGACGATTCGTGGCGGTCGGTTGATCCGTGCCGCTAGGGGCGCGCTGCGCCGGCGGCCGGATCGCCCGGGCGGCTTGAACCCGCGTGCGGACTCCGAGTTTCGAATAGGCGTGCTGGAGATGCGTCCTGACGGTGTGAGGCGACAGCCAAAGCCTTCGGGCGATCTCGAGGTTGGTGAATCCCTCGGCGACCATGCGAAGGATCTGGGTCTCTCGCTCGGTCAGCGAGCCCGCGACCGGGTCTTCGAACGAACGCCACTCGGTACGGGCTCGAAGCAGGTGCCTCCCTGAGGATGCCGAGCAACTCCCGTTCTCGGGCCGGCAGTCCCCAGGTCGGCCGATCGAAGAAGAAGAACCGCGCCTCGCCAGAAGGAGCCGGAAGGTAGACACGGATGCTGTCCGCGGTGCCAAGTGGCTCGAAAATCGCCTCGTAGATGGTCGTCGTCTGGAACGTGTTCCGACGGACGAGATCCGAGATCGCGATCGGCTCCGCCGAGCCTCGGTAGCGAACCGGATGCGTGGGGTCTTGCCGCGCGAGAGCACGAACCGCATCCCGGAACCAGTCGGCTCGCTCCCGGCTGACGACCTCGTAGCCACCGAAACCGTCCCACTGCGGTGTCTCGCAGTAGCCGACCGTCTCCGCGCCGATCAGCTCCCCGAGCAGCGTGAGCGTCTCGAGTCCAAACGGTTCCGGCCGACCCGGATCGAAAAGGGATCCCACGATCTCCAGAGCCCGGCGGAGTTCGCTGTTGCTGTCGAAGATCACACGCAAAGGATACGACGTTCGTCGTATTGCGACGCGGCGCCGGATCGGCAAGGATCGCGGTATGGCAGCTCGAATGTGCGAACAGCGAAGGTCGGAGAGATCAGCGGATCACGGCTGCCGCGTCCTGCTGCTCACGTTTGCGCTCACCCTGGTGCCGCTTGCGACAGCAACACCGAACTCCACACCGGAGACGACGTTTGTCGCTCACTGGTCGCCGCAGTACCGCGCATTCGCCCGAGCGGTCTCGACCAGCATCAGCGCCTGCTTCCCGACCGATCATCCGCAATGTGCACCAACCCAACTTCACGCAGCCGGCCTCGCCCCGGCCGCGATCAAGGCGCTCGGCATGTACCCGCCGCCAGCGACACTCAGGGCCGACTCCATCACATTGAAAAAAGGCCTGATCGACGTCGAACGAACATTGGCCGCCAGCGGTCGTCATCCGAACTCGAGAGCGTTCTGTCGCGGCGAAATGGGTCCCTGCACCGGCGCATTCGCGATGGTCTCCGACGCGATCACAGACGTGATGAACGTCACGCAACTCAGCCTTCCGCTCCCCGACTAGCGCCGCCGGGCGGGCCGGCGGCGGTCTGCCGGTCGCATACCGAGCGCTCCGGCTGGTCGCCGTTTCCGCGCGCATCCGTTTCGAGCGGGTCGAGCTTGGAAACAAGAGGGTCAAACGGTGTCAGGTCATATCCCCTCGACGAGCAGCCTGTTTGATCGGTTTGCCGAGTCAGGTCCGAGTCTCCGTCGCACTGTCGGGATCGAGCAGACCCAGTAGCAAATCCGTACGGGATGCAAGATGGTGCTCGCGCCTGGTTGCAGGACCAGGTGAGCATAGGCACCGGCGCGTTGGCCACGTCTCCCGGCGGGCATAGTCTGAATGCAGCAGCCACGGCCTCCCTCCACCGAGGTTTACGGTCGTCCCGACCGAGTCACTTTCTTCGGAGGTGGTGATCGTGACAACCAACACCGAGTTCAGCCAGATCATCCTCGCGAGCTACACACAGACGGAACTGCGGCTGCTCCGGTCGTTAGCCGAGGCCATGGAGTATCTGTACCGGCCGTCGCCAAACTGGTCGGGAGAGCGGTCCGCTCGCTCTAGCGCAGTAGCGGTGTCACGACACTCGCGGTAGGTCCGGAACAGAGCCGCGCGCCGGGGCGTCGAGTTCAGCGGTTCGCGCGAAACTTCTTGGGGTACTGGCAAGAAGACGGGGAGCGAGCTCGTGAGAGGGGTACCTCTGAGCACCTTCCCGTACCGCGGCCGACCGTGAGAGAGCTGGCGGAGGTCGCGGAAGAGGGGCCGGGCAAGGCGTCTTGCCCGGCCCCTCTTAGTTCGCACCATCGCCCACGCGATCAGGGGCTGTGTCTCACAATTCACGTCGGGGTGCCCGGATTCGAACCGGGGACCTCTTGTCCCAAAAGCAGTCGCCGCAGTTTTCGGCTCAGTGAGCAAGAAACGACGCCGCCACAGCGATGCGCGCCTTTACATTTGGGCGGGTTTGGCCGTGCGAGATGGATCGAAATCAGCCGTCTATGTACCCGTCTTTGCCCGGTTTTACCCGGCGACTCCGCGCCACTCCTTGTGTGGCTGGCCGCGTCCCAATCCGACCGTCGCCCGTTCGGCCCATGCGCGGCCGAGCCCGAATGCCGCGTAAGCGCGAACGGGCGACGAGGGGAATCGGCCCGACCCCGCCTCAACCGTCGAACACGATCCGCGTTGGAGGCCAGTAGGTCAGCACGACCGGGCCGATCAGGCTCGAGCGCGGCACACCTCCCCAGAGACGCGAGTCGCACGAGGCGCCCCGGTTGTCTCCGAGCACGAAGTACGAACCCGCCCGCACGTGCCAGGTCTGACCGCGATGTCCAGAATCGCTGAGCCGGTCGGCAGCCGAGATGTACGGCTGGTTCAGCCGATGACCGTCAACCCAGATCCGCCCTCGCAGGTCCTCCCGAACCGATTCGCCGGGAAACCCAATCAGTCGCTTCACATAGACGCCACCCTCGCCGCATACGTGGACCGCAGCAGCGGGAGCGCGGAAAGCAACGATCTGGCCCCGCTCCGGCCCGGAGACCCGGTAGCAGATCTCGCAGACGATCACCCGATCCGAGAATCGAGCCTCGCATCCCTCGACCGGCCGCGCACAATGAAGGGTCGGCTCCATCGACGAGGTCGGAATACTGAGAGGCTTCGCGACCTCGGCTTCGAGCACGAGGACGATCCCAAACGCAACCACGACCACAAGCAGCAAGTCGGCAACGGCACGCCAGGGACGAGGCAGACGGCTCGTAGCCGAATCCAACATCCTCACCCGACGAACGGTATCGCTGGGACGACGAATCGACCATCCCTATTTCGAGGAGCGGCTCTGCCCCGTTCCGAAGTTTCCCGGGCATACGATTGTCGTGGGGGACGACGTCTAGCGCCGCGAACGATCAAGAGCCCCGCTGCCCAAGGGGGACCGCGGGCGTGGGCGGTTTTGGCACGGCGGGCGGACGGGCTACGCGTGCTGAGGGGACTTGTCTAGCTCTTCTTCGGTGGTCGTCCCGGTTTCAGCGGCAGATGGTCGCGCGCCCACTCTTCGACGTCAGCTCTGAGCCAAACGCGCCCGGCCAACGTGCTCGCCGGAAGCGACCACGGCCGGCGTTCAGCGTCGTGCCGGTCGTAACCGACGAGTAGACGGTTGGGTTGGGGCCGGGCGTTTTGCTCGGCCCCCCGCCGCTGCATCGACCTGCCCGCGATTAGGCTGTACGGGTACGCGTGTTGATGCGGGGGAGAACCTTTGTCGCTCTTCTGCGGCTCTCACCGTGGGCGAGGGGCCCGGACAGCGGGCTTTAGGGGCCCACGGTAAGAGAAGTCTTGCCGCCTTGCCGCGCTTTCGGTACGCCGTTTGCTCGGCCGCCAACCGCTTCGCAGGATTTGCGCACCTGACGCGGACACCAGATACTTGAAGCGCGAGGAGGCCCAACCTCGCAGGACGCCACCCGCCTTGGGGGTGTCTGTCCTCTGGGTCTCCTCGCCCCCTGATCGCAGCACGCGGTCGAGTCGACCCGCCGTCCGGCCCCGGGAACCCAGAAGGGGCATGCCGACATTCAGGCTCGAGGACGAACACGGCCAATGGCTGACGGACGCGAGGCTCGGGCCGCACGACTGGAAGCCCGGCGACCGCATCCCACGCGGCCGAGACACGCTCGAGATCGTCAAGGTACGAGCCGGCCATGACAATAACTACGTGACGCTCGTTGTCCTCATCATCAAGCCCTAAAAGCGGGCAGGAGGACTGACCCGGGAGCGCGAGGGGGATGGGAGCTCCCGAGCCCGTCCATACCGATCATCGTTCAGTTTTCGGATCCCTGCACGAGATTCCCGCGCGACATCGAACGCTCCGGAGGCCTCTATCGACTAGGGCACGATCGCGGCGACACTGAACCCGCTCAGTGCTGAAGAGATTCAGGACATTGCCCGGAGCATCTCCAGATTCATGACCGTCCTGGACACGCTTGCGCACCGGATAACGACGAGCAACCGTCGATCATGCAGGCTCGACCTTGAGCAAACCGACCTCAAGCCCGCCGTCCGACCGCGGCTCAGGCGGAATCACTTTGACGATGCGCAGGCTCGCGATGCCCTGCGGAATGATGTCGCCCTGCTTCCAGTCCCCCTTCGCAAACGCGAACAGGCCAAGCGATTCCCTGTCAGAGACAAGAGCAAAATGAAACACCGACACGGATCTTCACAGCAAAATCAGAACGCTGTCGACCCGTCGGAGTAATCGCCTTGCCCATAGGCGGATTTCTCTTCACGCTGCACGCCAAATGCGGCCCGACGCAGTGGAGAGCACCCGGGAGCGTTCCGAAGCGCCCGGCCTGTCACGCCTTCTCGCATGCGACGTTGTCGTGGTCTCGATCAAGCCCACGGTTGAAGCCCATCGCTGCAGCGAAGATCTTGCCGCTGCGCTTGAAGTCCGTCACTGGATCCCCGGCGGAGCTGTGGTCGCGGGCGCCGACCTTCCCGACGCCGTGTGGATACCGAGCGAAGTGTGCGCAGCTCGAATAGAGCGGCGGCATCGTCGCGCGGATTTGGCTCTATTCGTCGGGGTGCGCGGATTCGAACCGCGGACCTCTTGTCCTCTCAGCCCTCCACCCCACTTTTCGCTTAACCGTGCCGTTTACGAGCAACGAAGGGGTCTAGCAGCCTTTACATTTGGGCTGGTTGGATAGCTCAAACCGGCCCAAAACGGGTCGTGAATGTACCCGTCTTTACCCGGTCTGACCCGGACTCTTAAGCGGCCGCAACCTCGGACGCTTCGATCTGGTGTGTCTTACCCTCCGCGTCGACACCCACGACCCTGGCGCTGATCGACACGTCGCCGGACGTGACCTCGATCACATCCCCGACTTCCGGGAGCTCGCCTTCATAGGTGAAAGACCCGTCGAGCCCGAAGGCTTCGAGTAGGACGACCCATGTTTGCCAGGACTCAGACATCACCCGGGATCGTAGGGCGTCGACAGACTGGCGTCTAGACTTGGCTCGCCGCCGTGCCCCGGAGAGGCATGTACGACGTCGCAAGGGACATCTTCCGGCCCAATACGCCCGCGCCTGCGCCCAGGGGAACTACCTGATCGCCGCCGGTCTCGCTGCGCAGATGCGTCCGCTCGCGCTCAGCGAAGCCCTGCTGCTTCTGCCGTTGATCGCGGACAACGAGGCGGCGAAGTTCGACGCCGCGGCAGTTCGCTGGCATGCCCGCTGGCAGCTCGAGGGGCGAGGAGTTGATCTCGCTTCCTCCGGCCTCGCTCTGGCTGCCCTGGGGGCGCTCAAGGGTCGAGGAGGGAGGAGGGGCTACGGATGTTGCGCGAGCTGGTATAGGTCTGGGAGCTGGCTTGCCAGCCCGACTGACGAGGTCCATACTTCGAGGGTGATCGACCAGCTTCGTGCAGCGGCCGAAGCATTGAACCGCGGCGACCCGGAGCCGTTCGCCTCGCTCATGGCGGACGATTCGGAGTGGCGGGGCGTCTCTAACGGCCACCTCTGGTGGAAGTACACCCCGGCGTGTCACGGTCCGAGCGAGGCGCTTGAGACGATGAAGCATCAGATCAAGAAGCGCGCCGACAACCGCCTCAAGGTTCGGCCCGAGTTCACGCAGGTCGGCGACGACAAGATCATCGGGTCGTCGGAGTGGATGGGCACCGATGGCCGGCGACAGGTGCGCTATCAGGTGCTCACATTCCGCGATGACAAGATCGTGGACATGCAGGGCTGCTCGTCCCGGCGTGAAGCCGAACGATTCGCGCGCAAACACTGAGCGTGTCGCCGAATGCGCCTTTACGTCGCGGCCGGCAAACCAGCGGTGAACCGCTCGAAGTTGGCCTCGCTCGCGCAGCCTGCTCTTTTTCGGTCGGCTCGGGGGCAACCCCCAGGTGCCACTCGCGTAGGACTATGGCGTCTCGCTCGCCAACAAGCGTCTCACCCTTCGCTGGAGCACACTTAGCCGTTACGGCGAGTCGACCAGGCGGCAGGAGATCTTGATGTTTTCGTCGAGGTAATAGCTCGCGCAGATGCGGTGGTAGCCGTCGGCGACGATCATCGGGTCGGAGGCTCGGCCACGGACGAGCAGCACCGGCGAGAGCTGATCGCCCCCCGCGACCTTCTTCAGGTTCTTCTTCACCACGGGATCAGTTTCCGACAGCAGCTCGAGCCGGCTCGCTCGCAGTAGATCGCTCGCCTCGCGACGGATTGCCGGCGCGTTCCGGAGCTCCTCGACGATCGATGCGACTTCGCGGTCGGCAAACAGCAGGCTGAGGTAGTTGGCTGCAGCGAGGAAGTCCTTCTCTTCTGGCTCATCCTGCCAGTGTTCTGGTGAGTCTTGCCGTTTCTTGGCCACCCTGCAGTCTCGCACGCTCGAAGATTGCGCCGGCCCGTCGGTAGCCTGTCCGACCCGTCCGGCCCCTAAGAAGCTCTAACTGAATGAGTTTTCCAGTCGGCTCCAGCAGATGAGGCAGCAAGCGAGGGCGAGGAAGCCTTCGTGGATGTCGTCGCGGCGGTCGGTCCGGATCAGAAGGCGTCGGCGGTTGTGGAGCCAGGCGAAGGTGCGCTCGACGACCCAGCGGTGACGGCCGAAAGCTTGTGGGGTACGCCGTTGACGATGACCGCAACCGGAACCTCGCGGCGGTCGCGTGATGGGGGCCGTCGAGTTCGACCGTGACGCAGTGTGTAGCTACCTCGATTGGCTCGAGGAGGAGACGCGGCGTCGGGAGATCGAGGATCTGGAGCGGCGTGCCGAGGCCGGGTTCTCAGATGTCTCAGAAGGCACCACCTGGGACCGCCTAGCGCGGGCAACGCTAGCGCTGCGTGTTCAGATCGCTTTGAGCAACGTCAACGAAGTTCTCAGGAAAGACGAGGTCGACCGTCGAGACGAGCTTTTGGCTGCCGAGGCACTCCATACGCTCAGACAGGTGTACGGGGCGCCCGACGACGCCTGGGCTGCTTTCCTCGCCGAGCACCAGGAGCTGTCTACCGAGGCCTAGCGGCGCGGCGGTGATCCAAGCGGTCAGACGGCACCGTCACCCATTGGTAGCGACTGTCGAAACCGAGGGGCTGGGTGGTTTAGGGGCGACGCGTTCGTCCCACTGCCACCCGGCCCCGGACGAAAGCTACTCCGGGAAAGCGCGATCGACGATCGTGCCTGTCAGTAACACGACGATCACCCCGGCGGCGAATCCGGCGAGAAACACTAGTGGCCACATTCGATCCTCCCTTTTGGCAGCGGATCAAGCCTGCACGCTGCTGTAGTTTGACCTAGCGGCTGTCCCCGCGTTCGTTCGACTCCCCCCCGGCCTCCTCGCCTCCTCGCCCCCTGTTCGGTGCGCGGTAATCTCGACACCGCCGTCCGGCCCCAGGAAGGAGAAGGGGCATGCCAACATTCAGGCTCGAAACCGAACAAGGCCAATGGCTGACAGACGCGAGGCTCGGGGCGCACGACTGGACGCCGGGTGACCGCATCCCGCGTGGCAGGGACTGGCTCGAGGTCGTCGATGTGCGCGCCGGACGCGACGACGAACTCGTGACGCTCCTTGTGCGGACGAACGGCTTAAACTCCGACGCCATTGCTGGCGTCTAACCGTCCAGAAGTCAAACAGCAGCAACGTCTCTCAACGATTTGGAGGTAACGATGCGGGTAGTGAGTGCAGTCGCCGGGATTCTGATTCTCGCGGCTTTGGTCGAGGGAGCACCGGCGTTTGGGTCGAGGACGGCCAACATGCCAGCCGGAGGCGCCGTGTACATCCACGCAACCGGAAATAACGGGCCAGCTGGCACGATCATCATCACCGGCGCGATCGGGGACTACGGCAAGACGCTCTCGATCGACAAGAACGGGAAGACCGACAACAACGGCAACTACGTCAAGATCACGCTCAAGAAGGGAACGTTCGAGGTCAACTCCACGACGCTGAACGCAAAAACGAACCACGCGCAGCCGATGATCAACAAGGAGACCTGCTCGTTCCGCTTCAGCGGAACCGGACCAGTCACCCTCTTCAACGGAACCGGACTGTACAAGGGGATCAAAGGGAAAGTTCTGATCACCATCAGCTACGGCGCCGTCGGTTCGCTCTACAAGAGCGGAGCACACAAAGGGCAGTGCAACATGAGCAACAACGCACCCGCGCTAGCCGAGTACGCCTCGATTACCGGCCCAGGCACCGTCACGTTCAGCTAGTCAGATCGCATACGGCGCAGCAGACTTACGACCGGCGCGGCGGCGGGCACGACCCTAAGCCGCGCCGGGAACTACTCGGGACGGGATCCGAAACAGCGACTAGCCGTGAGCGCGACCTGCGGCAGGCTGACGGTGGCCGGGCGGTGGTGCAGATCACCCGGGAGCGTTCCTAAGCGCCCGACCGCTGTCAGCCTGCCGCACGTCGGCATCCCGGCTAGTCGCTGTTTCAGACGTGTCCCGAACGGCCACACTTGAGGAAGCATGCGGCGATCGCGGTACTCGAGGGAGCAGTTCTCGTTCCGCGCCGCCCGGGCTTCTCTGCACGAGCAGCGAGCTCCCTCGGGCTGCTACTCCTCGCGCTCTACGAGGACGTAGGCATCGACGTTCTCGTCGGCGTCGGAAAGCACCGGAAATATGACCTCTAGCACCCGGTACCGGCCGCTAGGCCGCGCAACTATCTCCCCGGCTCGCCAATCATCTTGAGTCCCACGTATCAAACCGACCTCGAGACCGTCACGATCAACGAACAGGAAGTCGGGCACGCACCGACCATACTCCGATGCGTTGTGTTTCGGTTCCCGTGCCCGCGGGAATGACCAAGGCGTCCCATCCGATCGGGTCTCACAAGAGGGCTCGGGCGCACGGAGAAGCGCCTCGAGCCCTCCTCCTCCTTGACGGATCCGGGGTGAGGGGAGCACGGACTCGGGTCGTCTAAGTGCGGGGTGGCTCCGGGCATGACGACCGCCGCATTGGCCGAGCGCCAGGTGACTCCCACAGAACCGCCCCGGACCTCCGAGTCGTCCTGTAGCAGCCTGAGGGGATCTCGCGTGGCACTGGTTTGTTGATGTCCTGCGTCGGGCACGTCAGGGGAAGGGGTCGAGTCGACAAACAGGAGGGCTCGTTCATGGACATGCAGACCAAACCGCTCGAAGATTCGTTGGTAGAGCGGGTTAATAAGCTCACTCAGTCGTTTGATCGGCCGCTCGAGTGGGGCAACCCACTTGTCTCGGCAACCCCTCGGACGCACGCGATTAGTGACCTCGCGTCGCGCACCGAAGCTCTTGAGAATGCAGTACGGGAGATCGCCCGGGAACTACAGAAGCTCGCGTCCGGACCGCCCGAGGATCAATAAGCCGCACTCGGCGAGGAAGCCGGATCAGATCCAGTCGCGTGCGCGGGCGAGTATCAGTGAAGTCGCTGCGATCGCGATGACGGCCAGCGAGACGAGCCAGAACAGAGCTGAGTCGAAGAACACGTCGAGCTTGAAGTTCACGTTCATTCCCGCGATACCCGCCAGGAGCGTTCCTGGAAGCAGAAGGATCGAGACGAGCGTCAGGACCTTGATGATCTCGTTCGTGCGGTGCTCGGTGCGCACGATCAGCACGTCAAATGAGCTCGCGATCGAGTCCTTGACATCACGGGCTGAGGCGAGTGCAGAGTCGAGACGAGCAGTCAACTCGACGAAGCGCTGGCTGGACGTCTCGGAAGAGAGCAAGTCAAACTCGGAGTGGCTTAGCGCGGCGAACACATCGCGGTGTGGAGCGAGGGAACGTCGAAGGGCACCGACACGCTGACGGGCTTCGATGAGCAGCGTGATTTGCTTTTCCGGGTCACGGCTCGGGGAGCTGAGAGCTTCGACATCGAAGTTCTCGAGCTCTGCTTCGATTTCATCGAAAGCACGTAGATAGCTGCCGACGCCCCACTCGAGCAGAGCCGCGAGAAACGACGGTGCGTCGAGTCGGCCGAGCTCGCCTTCACCCGAAGCGGTCTCTCGGAACTCGTCGATGACGGAGACCTCGGCCCTGTGGGCGGTCAGCAGCCAGTTTGGTCCGACGAAGCATTCAAGGACGACGCGTTCGTTCTCGATGTCGGCCTCTTTGTCTGAGACGGCGACAGCCGTTACGACGAGGTATCCCTGCTCCTGAGTCAGCGTTGCCTTGCGCGAAGAGGCTGAGAGGTCGAGGCCGGCGCGAAGGCCGAAGGCTTCGCCCACTTCGCGTGCCTCCTGCTCGGACGGCTCGGTCACGTCGACCCAGAGCACCTCGTCCTTGCTCAACCTCTGTAGTGACTCCGCCCACCCGTCGATGTTCGTGCCGCGCTCGCGGTCGAACAGGTACGCAGTCAGCATGAGCGCCGCATTTAGCGGCTTACTTTCAAGACGGTTGACGCCACTCCTCCGCTCGGTGGGCTCGGTGGCGTTCGCGTCGATGGCGGTTCGCGTTACTAGCATGACGCGGCAGCGGGTGGGCTGCTCTGCATGAGCCGCCAGAGCCGGGAGTCAATGAGGCGGCGTCCGCGCTAGTCGCTCTTTCGGACGTGTCCCGAACGGCCTGTCCCTTGACCCGCCGCCGGTTTTCTCGCGGCCATCGCGACAGCAACGAACCACCCGATGAGCAATAGCGCGACAGTCGCCGCCACAAGGTACGGCATGAAGGTGGCAACCAGCTCATCAACGCCCGAGGCCGCGATCATGTTTCTCACGGTAGAACGCTCACGGTCGCTGTTCGCACGTCGTCCGGGCTGCCCGGGCCTAGCCCAGTGTCGAGGGACTACGCCGGACGTCCCGGCTCGTCGCTGTTCAAGCCACCTCTCAGCAACGTCAGCGCTCGTTCATGCTGCGCGCCGCCGAGCGCGGCGAGCGCGCCCGCGACCACCGTGGCGTCACCATGAAGGGCCGGGCGCTTAGAACAGTGAACGCCTGCTAGCGAGCTGATCGGTTCGATCCAGCTCATCGGCCTCTCATCGGATACCGCCAAGCTCTATCTACCCAGCGAGGCGTGGCGCAGTTGCTTCGATGCGGTTCAACGGAGGCAACACAGGAGAAGGTCCTGCCGGGCGGGCGAGGGGCTCGAGGGAGCAGTTCTCGTCCCGCGTCCGCCCGGATCTCCTGACCTGCTGCAACTGTTGTCACGGCCTGCCCTGCGCCGAGGCGGCGAGATACAGCCCCCTCCACGTCAACGCTGCGCGTGAGTGCCATGTGTCGGCGGCCTTGATCGCGGCCGGTGTTGAGAGCAGCGTGGCGTCCGTGCACTAGCAGCGGCAGCGAGAACGTCTGGGGCGTCGGTGTCTCCGATCACGTCGATCCGTTCGATGTCGGTGAGTGGGATCGGGCCACCGTGTATGTGCGCCTCCCAGTAGGTGTCGATGTCGTCCTCGGGTAGCGGAACGATCGTTCGGCGAAGCAAAGGGGTGTCCATCGGGATTGAGCAGCCGAACGTCGGCTGGTTGAGCGGCCCCGGGCGGGTTCCGAACGGCGCGCGGAAGTCACCCTGAGTCACGGTCGCCCGATCGTTCACTGACTCGCGCAGCAGGACTCGTACAGGCCCGTACCCGGCGATTCCCGAACTGCCCGGCTCGACCGCGTGCGCGGTCGTGAGGTACCCGTACACGGGCGGCGACTCGAACCCCGCTGCGCGTTCGTCGGCGGCACGGTTACCGGCGGCCATCGCCGGAGGCGGCCCGCCACCCTGCCACGTGGAGGCGTTCGGAACGTCGGCTGCGCAGCGGACAGCACCGTCAGCGAGCATGGCCACGGCGGCGGCCTCGTCCATGCGGATCGCAACACGCGCTCCCTTGAACAGTCCGGCGAGGTGCGCGTCGACCGCGGCGCGGTTCGTGGTCTGTGAGGCTTAATATGCCCGGGTCAAGCCCTCTGCTTGCTGCCGGCTCACTGCCTGGCGGCTGGGCTGACAGTCGAGCTCGATGAGGAAGCCGAGCCACTGTCGAAGCGCACCCATACGGCCATCAGCGGAGAGCCCATCCCCACGCTGAGCCAGTCACCATGCGGAAAAGCAGGCTTGCCGGGTAAGACAGGGTAAGAATCGGCCGCCTGATACGCCAGGTTTCAAACGAGTTCGCGGGAAACTACCGAACGGTTCGTCAGTGGAGCGTGTTGCACGGTGTGCAAATTGCCTGTTGCACGTTGACGTTTCGCTAAACGCTGCGGGTTTGCCTGTGACTCGGCGGCATCCGACGGGGTCAGGCGGGTACGGCTTCTTCGGTCCGTCCGGTGTCGAGTCTCGCGGAAAGATCGGCCAGGAATTGCCGGTGATCTTTCACCTGAAGTTGTTCCGCCTTCTCTCTGGCGAGTTTGTGCGCTGCATCCATTTCGTCGGGTCGTGGCGCGCGGAGAGGGCTGGCCGCGGTGAACGCGTCGAAGAAGAGGAGTGCGGCGTTGTCAACGGCCGAAACTGGGTCCTCGGCGTCGATGTCGAAGCTCGCGGTGACAGCGCCGTCGGACTCGAGGAACAGGCCGACCTCGAGCAGTTCTGCCACGTCGTAGACGATGTCGGCGAGGCGGTCGATGAACGCGCTATCGGCAACGCCGGAGATGGTCGTCAGGGCGATTGAGTAGCGCTGCATCAGACTATTCCCGTCTTCTGAAGGTCGTTCATGAGTCTCGTGCGCCAGATGTGGCCGCTCGGTGTGCTCGGGAGAGTAGCCACCGTGTTCCCGTCCGCGTTCTTGACTTTCAGGTGTTTCCCTCCCCGAACGACGGTGTAACCGTTGCCCTCGATCAGGCGCACGATGGCTTTGAGGTCCCTGTTCACAGGGTATCTCCGCGGTCGGGGGAAATGCGCGGCCGGTTTTCCCTGCGTGACTGTCCAGACACACTGGGAGGCGAGCCGGCCGCGCGTGTCGATCGTAGCGACGGGCGGATCGGAGGACTCGCCTTAGAAGTCGCGCGTCCACTTGTGCCGGTTGAGAGTGGCGCGGGCGCTTAGTTGGCCGCTCGGCATCTGGAGCATGCCTCCAGGTGGGATGTCAATGTACTCGGGGCGATTGAAGTCGACGGCGATCGTGGTGGCTGGAGTGTTGGGCAGCAAGTGGGCTATGACGATCGGGATCGTGACGGGCTTGCCGTTGCAGAGTCCGACGACTCGCAACTCGAAGACGGGCCGGTCGCCTTCATTCGTGATCTCCAACGGGAGTCCGATCGAATGGGTGCCTGGACTCCATCCGGAACCGGGTTCAAGGCGTAGGTGCGGTCGTCGCCACCACCACGGGAGGAATGCGGCGATGGTGCCGGTGATCGCTGCGATGACGGCGGCGATCGTGCCGACCACTACCCAGGTGTCTGCTGCGACGAGCATGGATCAAACGATAGGGACTACTACTCTCGGGCAGCCTCGGCGAGCATGGCGTCGTCTGTCCACTGCCCGTAGGTGTTGACGGTGAGCTCGAGGTTCGCGTGTCCAAGGTTCGACTGAACCCAGAGCGGGCTGCGGCCTGCCTCGAGCATCTGACGCGTGTAAGTGGCTCGCAGGCTGTGTAGCGGCTTACGGGGCCGTCTACCGATCTCGCCGCGCGCCGACTCGCCGTTGACCTTCGGAATGTCGGCCGTTGACATGGCCGCTGCGACGACCTTGCGGAGGTAGTCGGCGTTGAGGTGGTGCTTAGCGCGTGGAGCGGGGAACACGAGCCCGTCCGCCTGGGCCTCGTTGCGCGCGGTCCAATCCTCGAGCACGGTGACCGCGGCCGGGGTGAGGTAGACGGTGCGCGCGTCGCGGTCCTTCGGCGGTGTGAGACCGTCGAGGAGGCTGAACGTGTGCCGGATCTCCATCCGCTTCTCGGAGAGGCTGACGCAGTCCCAGGTGAGCGCGACGAGCTCACCGATCCGGGCCCCGGTCGCGACCGCGGCCTTGACGACGGCGACGTACACGGCTTCCTCATCCGCCATCGCGGCGACGAGGCGCTCAACCTCATCGTCGGTGAAGGGGGGCACGCCAGCCGGAACGCGGAGCCGTAGACGCTTCTTGAACGGCGACACGGGGTTGACGGCGAGGTACCCGTAATCGATGGCGGTCGCGAGGCACGTTCCGAGCTGGGTGAGGTGCTTCGCCTTGATCGCGTCGCTCGTGCCGGTGATGCCGGCGACGAACCTGTCGAGGTCGCTCGCGCCGATCGCACGAAGGTTCGTGTGTCCGATCGTGTCGCGACCGATGTCGAGTGTCTGCCCGTACGCGCGTCGTGTCGCGGCCTTCACGCTGCGCTGCTCGAGGATCTCTTCGTACTCAGCCGCCCACTCCGGGAACGTGGTCTGCTTCGTCTCCTGGTAGCCGATGTTGCCCCGGTCGATCTCGACCTGCTGCGCCCGAAGCATCTTCTCGGCGAGCTGCCGGTCGTCGGTACGTTCGCTCTTGCGGGTCGCTCCGGTGTGGTCACGCCACGAGACGTAGAACTTCGGCCGGCACGAGCAGCCCTTGAGGCTCTCGAGGGCCGTCTTCGATGCGTGGGCGCAACTCGCCTGATGCGCGACGCGAAGGTCTGCCTTGCGCGGGGTCATAGTCGAACCTCCGTACTTGGTGTGCCTGGACACCATGACCCTAGCATCGTTACCCGATTCTTACCCGACCTACCTCCGGATTTGGCTCTATTAGTCGGGGTGCGCGGATTCGAACCGGGGACCTCTTGTCCCCCAGACAAGCGCGCTAACCAGGCTGCGCCACACCCCGAGGTGCCGCCGCATCGTACCCGGGCCGTTGAGAGCCCGCGAAGCTCAGTTCGGATCGGCTTGAACGACCGTGACGAAGCTCTGCTTCGTTCCGTCGGTGCCGACCGCGGTGATGTTCACGTGCTCACCCGCGGGCGAGTTCCCGCTCGTGCTCGCGCTGCTTGGCACTGTCTTGCCGTTCGCCTCGGACGTTCAGGACTCCGGCGGCGACGCAGGCGATGCCGACGATGGCACCGGTGATGATGGCGATGATGCCAGTCATGGCCGCCCAGTCCGTCGCGAGATCATCGCCACGGGAGGCTACGCCACTTATCGGCCGGGCGGTCTAGCGACGTCGCCGCCGGCCGGTCGGACTCCGCACCACCGCCCGGGCTCCAACGTGCAAGGTAGGTACCGAGCGTGTCAGGCGATAGTCGCTCTTTCGACCACGTCCAGTCCGCCCCTGACGAGAAGCGTCACGAGCTCGTCGCCCCGGCCGGCTCGTACGTCGATGACCTCGAGCGGGTCCAGACCACGCGGAATCCGGTTACCTGGCTCCCAGTCGTGAGCAGCGAGCCTCGCTTCCCTGAGCCACTGTCCCTGTTCGTTCTCGAGCCTGGATGTCGGCATGCCCGTCGTCCTTCCCGGGGCCGGGCGGCTCTCGCAGGTTTGCTATTTCTTTAAGCGGAGCTGACATGATGCTCGGGCCGGTTCGGGATCCCGATTCGCACCTTGAAGTCGGGTCCCTTACTGCGGCATGACGGGCTCGGGGCCAGCCCCCCCGGCTCTCCGAGCCCGTCTTTTGTCTGGGCATATCGCACCGACACGCGGTCGGCCCGCCGACGTAGCATCGACACGCGGCGACGAACGCCAGCAACCATGCGGGTTTCAGCCAGTGCCGATCGCGCCACCGGCAAAGCACGCGACGCCTACGCGAGCGATTACGGCTGCCGCGTACTCGGCGGGTGAAGTGGCTCCCGGGGTTTACGTCGAGGGTTCCGTGCCGCTTTCGGATGAGAGACGACAGGAGGTCGAGCCGAGGTTCAGGCCGGCCAGGGCGGCGCGGCGGGGGTCGCCGCTTTCGATCGAGACGCTCGAGGACGTCGCACGGGTGTATCGCGAGGCCGTGGCAGAAGGTGTCGGTCCGGCCAAGAGGATCGCGACGGCCGCGAACGTGACTCGAGGTACAGCTGCGCGATGGATCACTCTGGCGCGGCGCCGATGACTACTAGGCCCGCTGTTCGCGGCAAGGCCGGAGAGGAGAACACAAATGCCAGCTGAGACGCGAGGCTCGATCTACGAGGTCGGGAGCGGCTACGGCATCCGTTGGCCCGAGAACGGCAAGAGGATGCATCAGGCGCCCTTCGAGACGAACACCGCGGCGCGCCGCTGGTTCACGGAGACGGTCGCGCCGAGGTTGCGGAAGGGCACACCGGACCCGACGATCACGTTCGACGCGTTCTGCGACCTGTTCCTCGGCCGGCACGGCGCCACCGTGTCGGCGTACATCGGGACCAACCCGGCCGTCGAACCCGGCCGCAACACGGCGCCGCGGAGCGAGGAGATGCGACCGTTCACCCTCGTCGAGATCGACAGCCTCGCGGCGGAGCTCGCGAGCCTCTACGGGGCCATGGTCGTATTCGCAGCAGAGACCGGGCTCCGGACGAATGAATGGGCCGGGCTCGAGCGCAGAGACGTCGACAAGACCGGGAAGGCCGTTACCGTGCAGCGTCGCGTCTCAGACGGCGTGCTGACCGGCTACCCGAAGACCGAGCGGTCACGCCGCCGGGTCCCGCTCACGGTGCGGGCGCTCGCGGCGCTCGAGTCGCTGCCCCCGCGGATCGACACGCCGCTCCTCTTCCCCGGGCCGGACACGGGCTACATCTACCTCGACTACTGCGGACTCACGACTGGTGCCCGGCGCTCGATGCCGCCGGGATCGATCGCCGAGGGCCCGACAACCTGCGGCACACCTTCGCGACGGAGGCGCTTGCCGCGGGCGTCTCGATCTTCGAGCTGAGCCGCGTGATGGGCAACGAGCCTCCAGATGATCGATCGGATATACGGGCACCTAGCAACCGACAGCGAGGACTTGATCCGCTCCCGGCTCGATGCGCGTGCTGCTCGTTCCGGCGATGAGATGGCGTCAGACGCCGAGGTCGAAGAGGGCTGATTGGCGCAACCATGCGCCATAGCCGGTCACCGGTCGACTAGATAAAGGAGGCCGGCGAGGCCTCCTCGCCCCCAAGCGATCACGCCGAGGCCCCGGCCGGCTTCCTCCTCTTGGACGGCCTCATGGCCGTATTTGTTGGCGCTCAGGCGCTATAGCGCTTGTAGAGGCGATCGACGAGCTCGGGCATTGCCTCGAGCTGCTCGGTGATCACGCGGAGCCGATACTCACGGAAGTACTCCGGTTCGACGTCGAGCGCGGCGGACAGACGACCGATGACGTCGTTCGACGGCACCGGCCGGTTGCCGTGCACCAGGTGGTTCAGATAGCCGGCAGAAAGTCCGGTCTTCGCAGCCAGGCCACGGTATGTCGTCCCTGACTCGTTCATCAAGCGCTCGACTGCGGGGCCGAAAGACTCCGAGCTGAACTTCCGTCTTCTTGCCATCAAACAGCCTCCTTGCCCAGTTCGTAAACCCCAACTCTGTTGTCGACGCCGGTGTCGCGGCGCCTGAGGTCGACCTTCCCGTCATCCAGGGTCTTCTTTCCGACGGTGACCCTGATCGGGATGCCCAGGAGATCGGCATCGGCGAACTTCTCTCCGGGACGCAGCTCGCGATCGTCGAGCAGCACGTCGGCCCCGCCGCGCGAAAGCTCCTCCGCGGCCTCGAGCGCATGCCCCTCTACTCCGGTAAGCGCAACTACATGGACGTCATAAGGAGCGATCGATGCCGGCCAGATGATCCCGTTCTCGTCGTGGCGCTGTTCCACAGCGGCGGCCATGATCCGGCCGGGGCCGATTCCGTAGCTCCCCATCACTAGTGGTCTCTCCTTCCCGTCCTCGTCCAAAAAAGTCGCCAGGAGTGGGACGGAATATCTCGTTCCAAGTTTGAAGATGTGCCCAACCTCAATCGCAGTGCGGAATTCCAGCTCACCTCCGCACAGCGTGCAGCGGTCTCCGGCAACCGGAACGCGGATATCTGCGAAGCGAGGCTGGAAGTCGCGACCGGCCTCGACGCCGAGTAGATGCCAGCCGGTGCGGTTCGCGCCGGCGACGAACTGGCCCTCGCGGAGAGCCTCATCGGCCACCACCTCGCCCTTGAAGCCGACGGGGCCGAGCGAGCCCGGATCGGCGCCGAAGGCCGCCTTGATCTCATCCTCGGTCGCCTGCCGTACGTTCTCGCCGAGCGCTGCGATCAGCTTTGCGAGCTCGAGCCGGTCGTCACCGCGGACGAGGGCGAGCACGACGGTGCCGTCGTCCTTCGCCACGGGCATCGCCTTCGACGTCGCGGCCGGGTCGATTCCGAGCAACTCGGCAAGCGCCTCGATCGTCGTCGCGCCCGGCGTCTCGATCTTCTGCGGCGCATCGAGCCGCTCGGGAAACTCGGGTGCCCGCGGCACGGCGTGCGCCACCTCGAGGTCAGCGGCAAAATCGCCGTTCTTGCAGGTGACAAGCGTGTTCTCCCCCGATCCGGAGGGTGCGAGGAAGTCGATCGACTCGCTCCCCCCCATCATCCCCGACTCAGCCTGGACGGCATAGTACTCGAGCTCCGCGCGCTGGAAGATCTCGTGGTAGGCCGCCTCGTGGGCCCGGAAACTGACCTCGAGACCCTCCTCGTCGCGATCGAAGGAGTACGAGTCCTTCATGATGAACTCCCGGACGCGAATCAGGCCGCCCCGTGGGCGCGGCTCGTCGCGATCCTTCGTCTGGAAGTGGTACCAGGCCTGCGGCAGCTGCCGGTAGCTCTGCAGCTCGCGCGCATGGAAGGTGAAGGTCTCCTCGTGGGTCAGGGGAAGCACGAACCGACGGCCCGCGCGATCCTGTAGGTGAAAGATCTCGGGGATGCCGGCGCGGCCGGTCGCCTCCCACAGCTCGATCGGCGTCAGGACCGGCGCGAACCACTCCTGGGCGCCGATCGCGTCCATCTCGTCTCGAATGATCTGCTCGACCTTGCGATGCACGCGCCAGCCGAGCGGCGTAAAGGACCAGAGACCGGCAGCGACCTGGCGGATGTAGCCGGCGCGAACGAGCAGCTTGTGGCTGACCGCGTCCGCATCCGCCGGCGCATCGCGCAGGGTCGGCAGATGGAGCTTGGACGCTCGGGCGACCGCCATGTGCCAGCCAACCTAGTCGAGCGGGATGGCCGACGCTTCGGCCATCGCAAGCGCGGCCGGCTTCGCCATCTTGCGCCGTTCGGGTCGCGGCATCCCGTCGGCGATCCAGCCGTCGATCTCGTTGAAGAGCTCGTCGACGAGCACGTCCGACTCGACCTTGCGGAGGACTTTCCCGTGGGCGTAGATGAAGCCCACGTCGCGGCCCCCGGCAATGCCGAAATCGGCGTCCCCCGACTCTCCCGGACCGTTGACTGCGCACCCGAGCACCGCAACCTCGAAGTGCTCCTCGTACGAGCCGAGCCTGTCCTCGACCTCCTCGGCGAGCGTCTGGACGCCGACGTTGTCGCGCCCGCAGCTCGGGCAGGCGATCAGCACCGGCCCGCGCTCGCGCAGGTTGAGCGCCTTCAGGATCTCCCAGCAGACCTTGACCTCCTCCACCGGATCGGCTGTGAGGCTGACCCGGATCGTGTCACCGATCCCGTCTGCGAGCAGGCTTCCCATGCCAACCGCGCTCTTGATCGACCCGGTGAACGGCGGACCTGCCTCGGTGACGCCGAGGTGGAGCGGGTAGGGCACGCGTCCGGCCAGCATCCGGTACGCGCGAATCATCGTCGGCACATGGCTCGACTTGACCGAGATCTTGAAGTCGTAGTAGTCGAGCTGCTCGAGCAGGCGAACCTCCTCGAGCGCGGCCTCGACGAGCGCCGCCGCCTGATCCTCCTGGGCGAGGCTCTCCAGATGCTTCGGCAGCGAGCCCGAGTTTGCCCCGATTCGCATCGGGATGCCCGCCTTCTTCGCCGCGTTCACGACCTCGGCAACCCGGTCCGGGCCGCCGATATTGCCGGGGTTGATCCGCACCGCAGCGACTCCGGCCTCGATCGCCTTCAGGGCGAGACTGGAATTAAAATGAATGTCGGCGATGATCGGGACCGGCGAGAAGCGGATGATCCGCGGCAGGGCCTCGGCGTCCTCCAGCTTCGGTACCGCGACGCGGACGATCTCGCATCCAGCACTCGCGAGCGCAGCGATCTGCGCGGTCGTTGCAGGGACATCGTGCGTCTTCGTCAACGTCATCGACTGAACGACAGGCGGCGCACCGCCGCCGATTTGGACGCCGCCTACGCTGACCGAAAGCTCACTGCCCACGCCCCGAAGTCTAACTGCCGCCCGAGAAGAGATCGTTGCGCAGCCCGAGGTAGAGCAGGAACAGAAACAGCGAGACGCCGACCGCGCTGAAGCGGAGGTAGGCGAGCTGCGAGAACGCGCGGCCACGGAGGCCTTCCAGGATCGACATCACGATGTGCCCGCCGTCGAGCGGGAGGATCGGCAGCAGGTTCAGGAGCGCGAGGGCAAGGCTGATGTAGCCGACGATCAGCAGGAAGTCCTGCGTCGAGGTGCGATACGCCGCGGCAGTGTCGCGGACGATGCCGACGGTGCTCGAGACCTGGTGAGTTCCCTGCGCGTGGAACAGCCCGACCAGCCCCGAGACGGTGCCCGTCGTAATGTCTCTCGCCAGGAGGATCGAGTTCCAGGCCGCGCTCGGCAACGGCTTCCCGCCGCCCGGGCGTCCGTGGAGGGTGATCCCGATCCGGTAAGCGCCCTGGACCTTGCGCGCGGACAGCGGGCCAATCGCGACCCGCCTGCCCTTGCGGACGATCGTCATCGTGAACGGTCGGCCTGCCGTGGCGTTGATGCTCCTCGCCAGTGTCACCGGCTTGACGACGTGGCCGGAGATCGACCGGATCTGGTCGCCGGCACGGAGACCCGCTGTCGCGGCCGGCCAGCCCGTGTTCACGCTCTGGATCTGGCGCGTGACGAGTCCGGCGCCGACCAGGAAGACCGCGGTGAACAGGATGAGCGCGATTGCGGCGTTCACAGCAGGGCCCGCGCCGATCACGACGATACGCTTCCAGGTCTTCTGCCGCCAGTAGGCGTCAGACGAGAGCGAGCCTTCATGCTCGGAGAACATGCGGTTCGTACCGAGGTCGGGCTCGAGCCGGGCGAGGACGGCACGCGCTTCGTCCTCGTCGCCGCGCTCGAGGGCGTGGTCGAGGTCGTCGAGATCCTCCTTGTGCGCCTCCTGCTGCTGGGGCTTGAGGCTCGACCGGAGGTCACCGGGGGCGGCCCGATGCATGCCGGGGATCTTCACGTACCCGCCGAGCGGGATCGCGCCGATCCCGTACTCGACGCCGCCGCGGTTCGTCTTCACGATCGCGGGCGGGAAGCCCAGGTAGAACTTGCGCGGGCGCATGCCGACTGCACGCGCAGCGAAGAAGTGACCGGCTTCGTGGAAGAGAATGAGGACCGCGAGCGCGAGGATCGCGATGCCGATGCTCATTGCACGGGCACCAGATCGCGAGCACGGCGGTCGGCTTCGATCAGCTCGCCGAGGTCGCGTGCGGGTGAGCCGTCGACGTTGTCGAGCACGTCTTCCACCGCGGTCGGGATGTCGAGGAAGCCGATTCGTCCCTCGAGAAAAGCCTGGACTGCGACCTCGTTCGCGGCGTTGTAGGCGCAAGGGTAGGTGCCGCCGCGCTCGCCGGCCTCGCGCGCGAGCGGAAGCATGCGGAACGTCTCGAGGTCGGGCTCGTGGAACTCGAGCGTGTGGAGCTCGAGCGGCGGTGTCGGCGTCTCGGCCCGTTCCGGGTAGGTGAGTGCGTACGAGATCGGGACGCGCATGTCGGGGTTCCCCAGATGCGCGATCGCGGCACCGTCGCGGAAACGGACGAGGCCGTGGACGATCGAGGGTGGATGCACGATCACCTCGATCCGCTCGTACGGCAGTCCGAAGAGGAAATGGGCCTCGATCACCTCGAGCCCCTTGTTGGCGAGCGTGGCGGAGTCGATCGTGATCTTGGGCCCCATCGACCACGTCGGATGGGCGAGGGCCTCCTCGGGCGTGACGTTGCCGAGATCGTCGGTCGTGAGCCCGCGGAACGGGCCGCCGCTTGCTGTGAGGACGAGGCTTTCCGGCTCGCCGTGGAGCGCGCACTGAAAGATCGCCGAGTGCTCGCTGTCGACGGGGATCAGGTCACCCTGGCCGCGAGCTCTGGCCTGTAGGGCGAGGTCTCCAGCCGCGACGAGGCTCTCCTTGTTCGCGAGAGCGAGGGTGACGCCGTTCTCGAGCGCCCACATCGTGGGAATCAGCCCGGCGAAGCCGACAACCGCGTTCAGGACGATGTCCGGCCGGGCGCGCTCGAGCAGCTCGGTCGGATCTCCTCCAGTTTGCGTGAACGGCGCGAGCCCGTCGATTTCCTGCGACCCCGACGTCGCGGCAACGAGCTCGAGCTCGGGATGCGCGTCGATCACCTCGATCGCCTGGCGCCCGATCGAGCCGGACGCGCCAAGCAGGGCGATCCGCTTCACTCCTTCAGCGTAGCGCCCAGGCTGTCGCTCACCTCATCTGCGAGGTGTCGAACCGACCCTGGACAGGCCGAAAGCCTTCCCGGGATAACGCGATCTGGCCCGCTTTCCCGGCGGTTTGAATCGGTGTCTGACACCGCCCAATCGGCCCGGTGCGCGAGGTGATACTCCTGTAGCCGCGCGCGTTTACGCGGCTCACTATGTGCGAGCCGTCACGCTCTCGTAACGGCGTCTGACACCGATCTACGCGCCGTGTCCCTAGCGGACGATGGCCGATCGGGCTCTTGAGTCAGCGGTAGCCGAAGGCGGCGATGCAGAAGTACGCGGCCGGGGCGGCGAAGAGGAGGGCGTCGAGGCGGTCGAGCATTCCACCGTGGCCGCCGAGAAGCGAGCCGGCGTCCTTGACCCCGGCGTCGCGCTTGAGCATCGACTCGAAGAGATCGCCTGCCGGCGCCGCGACGGCGAGGGCAGCGCCAAGGGCGATCGACTCGCCGATCGTCAGGAAGTGCTGCTTGTACAGGGCGACGAAGGCCACGAAGATCGTCGCGGCGGTACCGAACGCGAAGCCTTCCCAAGTCTTGCCGGGAGAGGTGTTCGGCGCCATCCGATGCCGCCCGAGCAGGCGGCCACCGACATAGGCGAGCGTATCGCCGGCCCAGACGGCAAGGATCACGGTGAACGCCGCCAGCCGGCCGTTCTCCGGGATGTCCCGGACAAGCAGCAAGAAAGCCAGGCCGCACCCGACCCACACCGAGCCCATGACGGTCGCCGAGATCGACGCGGTCGGCGCCTGGCGCGTCGCCGAGATCCCCTTCAACACGAAAGCAAGCGCGAGCGCGACAAGGACGCCCCCGATCATCCAGAGCACGCCGCCCGACTCCGCCCCGACGAGCGCCAGGAGACCGCCGATGTAACCGGCCGGCGCGAGAGGAGCAAGCGGCTTCGTGAGCAGCCAGAACTCGTGCAATCCCAGTACAGCCGCGATCGCGATCAGGGAGAAGAGCCACCAGCCGCCGAGGTAGACGGCGCCGAGCACCACCGGAATCCCCAGCGATGGAGACGGCCAGACGCGAGGCTATGTTGCTCATCTGCCGCCGAACCGGCGCCGCCGCTTCGCGTACTCTGCGAGTGCAGCGCGGAGGTCGCGCTCGTCGAAGTCCGGCCACAGCCGATCGACGAACACGAGCTCGGCGTACGCGAGCTGCCACAGCATGAAGTTCGACACCCGAAGCTCCCCGCTCGTCCGGATCAGCAGGTCGGGATCGGGCAGCTCTGGCGCGTAAAGGTGCGCCGCGACGACGTTCTCGTCGATCTCGCGAGGATCGAGTCCGCTCTCGGCGATCCGCCGGGCAGCCTCGACGAGCTCCGCGCGCCCGCCGTAGTCGAAGGCGATCCACAGCCCGAGCCTCGTGTTCAGCTCGGTGCGGTCCTCCATCGCCTCCATCCGGCGGCGCAGGCTTTCGGGTGCACGATCGCGCCGACCGATGAAGCGCACACGGACGCCCTGCTCGGCGAGATCCGGCAGCTCGCGCTCGATCGTCTCGCCGAAGATCTCCATCAGCGCGTCGACCTCGTCCTGCGGACGCGACCAGTTCTCCGTCGAGAACGCGTAGACGACCATGTGCCTGATCCCGAGGTCGATCGCAGCCTCGACGGTGCGGCGCAGCGCGCGCGTGCCGGCCCGGTGCCCGAGCGCTGTCGGCAGCCCTCGCCGCCGCGCCCAGCGGCCGTTGCCGTCCATGATGATCGCGACGGTCTCCGCAACCTCCGGGAGGTCGCCTTCGACGGTCGGCCGGACGCGCGCAAGCGTGCGGATACGTGACAGGAGGTTCATCGGATGGTGTTCTAGCCTTTCGACGAGCGGAAAGGCTAGACCTCCATGATCTCGGCTTCCTTGCGCTTCAGGATCTCGTCGATCTGATGCACGTGGTCGTCGGTGAGCTTCTGCACGCGCCCCTCGGCGGCCCGTTCCTCGTCGTCGCCGACATCGCCGTTCTTGACGAGCTCCTCGAGGTGCTTCATGACGTCACGGCGGACGTTCCGCACCGCGACCCGCCCCTCCTCGGCCATGTTGCGGACAACCTTGACGAGCTCCTTGCGCCGCTCCTCGGTCAGCTGCGGCATCGGCAGCCGAATGATCTTGCCGTCGTTCGACGGTGTCAGGCCCAGGTTCGACTCCATGATCGCCCGCTCGATCTGCTTCACCGCGGACGGATCGAACGGCTGGATCGTCAGCAGCCGCGGCTCCGGGACGTTGATCGTCGCGATGTTCTTCAAGCGGCGTCGGCGTCCCGTAGTAGTCGACCTGGATCCGGTCGAGCAGCGCGGCCGACGCGCGTCCCGTCCGCACCGAGTTGAAGTGCTCGTGGGTCGCGTCGACCGACTTGTTCATCCGGCCGGTCGCGTCGGCGACGAAGTCGTCGATGGCGGTCACTCGCGTCCTCCTTCACTCGGGGTCGAGATCAGCGTCCCGACGCTCACCCCCGACACGACCCGCCCGATGTTGCCGGGGGCGAGCTCGAACACGTGGATCGGAAGGTTGTTGTCCATGCAGAGCGAGAGCGCCGTCGTGTCCATCACCTTCAGTCCTCGCTCGATCGCCTGCAGATGGGTGATCGTGGGCAGGAACGCCGCGGCGGGGTTCGTGCGCGGATCGCCGTCGAAGACGCCGCGGACGGCGTTCTTGGCCATCAGGATCGCCTCGGCGTCGATCTCGAGCGCCCGCAGCGCGGCGGCGGTGTCGGTCGTGAAGTACGGGTTGCCGGTTCCGGCCGCGAAGATCACGACCCGCCCCTTCTCGAGGTGACGGATCGCGCGCCGACGGATGTACGGCTCGGCCACCTCGCGCACGTCGAGCGCGGACAGCACACGCGTGTCGGCGCCGTTTCGCTCGAGCGCCTCCTGGACGGCGAGCGAGTTGAACACGGTCGCGAGCATCCCCATGTAGTCGCCGGTCGCGCGGTCCATGCCCGGCCGCGGTTGCCTTCATCCCGCGGTAGATGTTCCCGCCGCCGATCACGAGCGCGAGCTCGACACCGGAGGCGTGCACCTCGACGAGCTCCTGCGCGAGCTCGTCGATGGTCGTCGCGTCGAGGCCGAACTCGGCCTGTCCCATCAGCGCCTCGCCCGACAGCTTGAGCAGCACCCGGCGGAAGGCCGGAGCCGGCTCCACGCTCGGCTGAGGCGCTGACGCCATCAGCCGACCGAGTACCAGGCGTAGTCGACGAGCTCGAAGCCCGCGTCCGGCGAGCGCCTTCGCGACGCGTCAGGCCCGCGTCGTGGATCCAGGCCTGCTCGCCGAGCACCGACTCGGCGAAGAAGCGCTTGTTCAGCATCCCGTCGACGATCTTCTCACGAACGTCTGCCGGCTTCGACTCGACCTCGGGCTGCTTGGAGAGGATCTCGCGCTCCGCGCGCGACGAGCTCGGCCGGCACCTCGTCGCGGCGTCGTGTACGTCGGCCTCGCGAACGAGATGTGCATCGCGAGCTGCCGCGCCGCGTCGGCGAGCCCTTGCCCGAGCACGACACGCCGATCTTGTTCGCCGGCGGGTGGACGTAGGTCGCGAACGACCTCGCCCGTCGCCGGCGGTCAGGCGCTTGCGCGCCGACGACCTGGATGTTCTCGCCGAGCCGCGCGGTCAGCTCGACGCGCTGCTCCTCGAGATCGCCGCGACGTCGCCGTCCTCGAACACCGTGGCCAGGACCGCCTCGGCGAAGGCCCGGAAGTCGTCGTTCTTCGACACCGGCTCGGTCTCGCAGCCGACCGCGACGATCGCCGCGACCGAGTCGTCGACCCGGGTCAGCACGACTCCCTCGGTCGTCTCGCGATCGGCGCGCTTCGCGGCCGAGGCCATGCCCTTCTCGCGCAGCAGCTTCACCGCCGCGTCGAAGTCGCCCGCGGTCTCCTCGAGCGCGCGCTTGCAGTCCATCATCCCCGCGCTCGTCGCGTCGCGGAGCTGCTTGACCATCGCAGCCGAGATCTCGGTCATTCCGCGTCCCCTCCTTCGGGCACGCCCTCCGTCGCGGTCGCAACGACGACCTCCGGCTCTGCGGCCGCCTCGGCTGGAGCCGCGGCTCGGGAGCGACCGGGCCGTTCGCGGCGCCGAGGCGTCGGCCGCCGCCGGCGCCGGCACCTCGGCGGGCGTGACCTTCTGCTTGCCGGCCTCGATCCCGTCGGCGATCGCCCGGATCACGAGCGAGCACGAGCGGATCGCGTCGTCGTTGCCGGGGATGACGTAGTCGGCCTCGTCGGGATCGCAGTTCGTGTCGACGAGCGCGATCACGGGCAGCCCGAGCCGGCGCGCCTCGCGCACCGCGAGCTGCTCCTTGCGCAGGTCGACGATGAAGACCGCGTCCGGCTGGCGGCGCATGTCGGCGACGCCGCCGAGGTTCGCCTCGAGCTTCTCGAGCTCGGCGAGCATCGCGATGCGCTCCTTGGCCGGGAGCAGGTCGAGCTGGGACTCCTGCCGGAGCGACGCGGAGCTCGTGCAGGCGCTGGATCCGGTCGGACATCGTCCGCCAGTTCGTCAGCAGGCCGCCGAGCCAGCGGTGGTTGACGTACGGCATGCCGACGCGGGCGGCCTCGCCGGCGACCGCGTCCTGGGCCTGCTTCTTCGTGCCGACGAACAGGACCGAGCCGTTCCGCTGCGCGATGTTCCGCGCGAAGTCGTAGGCCTCGTCGAGCAGCGCCTGGGTCTGCTGGAGGTCGATGATGTAGATGCCGCCGCGCTCGGTGAAGATGAATCGCTTCATCTTCGGGTTCCAGCGGCGCGTCTGGTGGCCGAAGTGAACGCCGGCCTCCAGCAGCTCCTTCATGGAGACAACGGGCATGTGAGCCCCTTTCTCGGTTTCGGTTGGCAGTCCACCGGCGGCGTCTCGGCGGGACCGGCGCGATGGCCGGCCACCGTCCGCCTCGATCCTCCGCCGGGTCGAGGGTCTAGAGCGCTCGCCATGGTACCGGGAACGGCGCGGTCAGCCGAGCGTCGCGAGGTACTCGGCGAGATCGGGCGGCAGCGGCGAGTCGACGTCGATGCGCTCGCCGGTGAACGGATGCGGGAACGCGAGGCGCGAGGCGTGCAGGAACTGCCGGCCGAGGCGCGGCTCGGGCACGCCGTAGACCGGGTCGCCGACGACCGGGAGGTCGATCGCGGCGAGATGGACGCGGATCTGGTGGGTGCGGCCGGTCTCGAGCCGGACACGAGAGGAGCGCGTTCTCGCCGCAGCCGCTCGATCAGCTCGAAGTGCGTGATCGCCTCGCGCGGCGTGTCGGTGTCGAGCGAGAAGCGGGTCGGGTCGTCGCGGTCGCGGCCGATCGGCGCCTCGATCCTGCCCGGTGCGCGAGGCAGGCACGCCCCGGACGAGCGCCGTGTAGGTGCGCTCGAGCTCGCGCTTCCGGACGAGGCTCGAGAGGCGCCTGTGTGCCTCCTCGGAGCGCGCGACGACCATCAGCCCGGAGGTGTCGCGGTCGAGCCGGTGGACGATGCCGGGCCGGCCCGGCTCGCCGCCCGCGACCGTGCCCGCGAGGAGGTCGACGAGCGTTCCCGTCGGCCCGCCCCGCACCCGGATGGACGACGAGGCCGGCGGGCTTGTCGACCACGGCGAGCTGCTCGTCCTGCCAGGCGATCCTGGGCGGCGGGCCCGCGGGCGCCGGCGCCGGAACGAGCTCTTCGACCGCGGGAAGCTCGACGCGCTCGCCGCCCTCGAGGCGGTAGCTCCGCGCTCGGGTCCGCCCGTCGACCAGCGCCCCGCCGTCAACGGCACGCGCGGCCGCTGCCCGCGAGCCGAGGTGCCCGGCGAGGAACACGTCGAGCCTGTCGCCGGCGGCCTCGGCGGGAACGTTCAACACCGTTTGGCGGATTTCATCCAACCGCCACAGTTTCGCGACATTCCCCGCTGCCGGCGGGGAATAGCATCGCCCTCGAGGGCGGAGGGGCCGCGTCCCCGCCCTTGTGGGTGGGGGCTCGAGGCGAAACGATGTCTCCGCGCGGTCCGCGGCGCGTGCCCTGTCAGCGGGCAGCGACGTCGAGCGGACGGCGCACCTGCTTCGGTCTCCGGTCGCTGCCGATCAGCGCGAAGAGCAGGATGCAGACCCCGACGACAATGAAGCTGTCGGCGAGGTTGAACGCGGGCCACCAGCCGAAGTCGATGAAGTCGGTGACGTGCCCGAGGCGCACGCGGTCGAGGAGGTTCGAGATGCTGCCGCCGATCAGGAGGCCGAGTGCGGCGGGGATGACCGGGTGCCGCGCGCCCGAGCGGGCGAAGTAGACGAGCATCCAGATCACGGCGATCGACGTGAGCACGATCACGGCTGCTGTAGCCGAGGTGAAGAGACCGAATGCGATGCCAGAGTTTTCGACCCGGTGAATCGAGAGCGGGCCGATCACGTGTGAGGACTCGTTGAGCGCGAGCCGGCTCGTGACGACGTGCTTGGTGAGCTGGTCGCCGGCTAGCGCAGCGCCGACGACTGCCGCGAGCCCGACCCACTGCCAGGGACCGGCGGCGAGCGAGCGCCGCGCAACCGAGACCGGCGCGAGGGCGTTCGTCGACGAGCCGATCCGGACGTCCGGATGCTTGGCCTCCGTCGTCCCGTCAGGCACGGTCAGCCGACCTCGCGCTCATGTCGATCCCGCGGCCGACGTGAGCCGTCGCTCGAGCTCCGGACCGGAGATTCCTTGAACCGATACGACCTTGTCGCGGCCCGAATGGCCCGAGATGATCGCGACGTCGGCGCGTCGTAGGTCGAGCGTGTCTGCGAGCAGCCCGACAACGGCGTCGTTCGCCCGCCCGCCTTCCGGCGCGGCAGCGACCCTGATCTTCCAGGAGCCGCCGTACCGTCCCACCACGCCGGGCCTGGTCGACCCGGGCACGACGCGGAGCTCGAGCCTGGTCGAGGCATTCACGCCTCCCAGTTTACGCGCCCTATTCGCCCCAGTCGAAGTCTCGCGACTCGCGGCCGGGAACGCTCTGGAGCACCGGCTGACTCGAGTTGACGCTGCGGTCAGACCGGTGCTCCTGCTCCTGCTCCGGCTCATGCTCGTGCTCGTCGATCTGCGCGTGCAGCTCCTCCGGCTCGGTCTCGACCGGCGCGATGGGTGCCGCCTCAACAGGAGCGATCGGCTCGACTGCGATCGGCTCGAACTCCTTGGTGTCTTCGCGAGCCCATCCGATCTCCTCCTTGACGGGCATGGGCTCGCCGTCGAGCACCGGGGGCAACGCGATCGGAGCCGATCTCGGCTCCGGCTCCTCGGCGACCGGGGTCGGGGACGTCCCTTCCTGGATCACGCCGAGCGCCGCCCTGAGCATCGCCTCGATCCGGCGCGACTCGATCAGCAGCGCCTCCCGCTGCGTATGAGCCGACCGGGCGATCGCACCGCGACTCGATGTGCGCTTCGGAGATGATCGCCTCCGCCTCACGCCGCGCCTTCTCACGCACGTCGCTTGCAGCCTGCTCGGCCGCGACGAGCGTCTGGGTCAACAGGTGCTCGCGACCGCGCAGCTCCCCGAGCTGCTTCTCGAGCGACTCGACCTTGTCTGCGAGCTCGCCACGCTCACGCCAGGTCGCCTCGAAGCTCTGGGCGACCTCCTCGATCACCTGCTCGACCGTCGCGCGGTTGTAGCCGAACAGGCTCCGCCCAACTTTCACGTGTCTCAGCTCGACCGGTGTGTAGGTCATGAGTCTCCTTTTCTTCCCTAGTGCGCACGGCTCAGCAGCGAGTTCAGGATCTCCCTCAGCACGACGAGGCCGATGATTCCGACGAGCGGAGAGAGATCCAGCGGCCCGACCCTCGGAAGGATCCGACGCCACAACGCGAGATACGGGTTGCAGACGTCGTTCAGGAAGCGCTGAACCGGGCTCAACGAGTACGGCAACCGGATCCACGACGTGAGCACGTACACCAGCAGCACGAGGATGTAGACGCCAATGAAGACGTCGATGAAGTTCGTGGCCGTGGTGACCGCGTCGAGGACCATCGCGGGCCGCTTTCGGCTCGGGAGGCGTGATTCCTACGCCTGGTTGTAGAAGCCGCCACGTTCGAGAAGCTGGGCGCGCTGCTCGGCGCTGACCTCGACGTTTCTCGGGGTCAGCAGGAAGACCTTGTCGGCGACTCGCTGCATCCCTCCGTCGAGGGCGTAGGTAAGGCCGCTCGCGAAGTCGATCAGCCGCTTCGAGAGCTCGGCGTCCGCGCTCTGGAGGTTGAGGATCACCGGGATCCCGTGCTTGTACTTGTCGGCGATCTGCTGCGCGTCGTTGAAGCTCCGCGGCAGGACGAGATGCACGCGCACGGAGTTCGGATTCGGATTCCGGACGACCTCCAACTGACGCGCGCTGCGAGAGGAACGCGACGACGAGGACGACCGCGTGGCCGGAGGCGCCGCGGGGACGGGCGCCGGCGTGCTCGGAACCTCCTCCGACTCCGTCCAGTCATCGTAGGTCGACGACTTGCGCCGAGGGGTCAGGCGGCGCACGTTCGGCCGCTCGCGGTAGCTCTGCTCGAGCGACTCCTCGGGCGCGTACGTCTCGTCTTCCTCGTAGTAGTCCTCGTCCTCTTCGGCGATGCCGAAATAGACGAGGGTCCGGTTCCAGAGGTCTCCGAAGCTCATTCCGTGGATCGTAGACCGAGCCGTTACAGGAAGAGAACGCTGCCGACGCGGATCAGCGTCGCGCCCTCCTCGGCCGCAGCCCGGTAGTCCTGTGTCGTGCCCATCGAAAGCTGCTCGAGCGCGTGGTCGGAGGCCAACGCGCGCAGCCGCGCAAACCACGGACGAGTGTCCTCGGGCCCGCCGGCAGGAGGCATCGTCGACAGGCCGCGCACGTCGTAGCGGAGGTAATCGGCGATCTCGTCCGGCTCGATTCCGCCCTTGGAGGCCTCGCCCGCCAGATTCACCTGTACGAGCGCCGGGACCTCGAGCCGGGCTGCAGCCGAGTGCGAGTCGAGCGAGTGCACAAGCTCGCAGCAGCGGTTCACGCTCTTCACCTTGTTCGACTGAAGCCGGCCGATGAAATGCCACCTGAAGGCATTGCCGTAGGCCGCGTGCTTCGCCTCGAGATCCTGCGCGCGGTTCTCCCCTACCACAGCGATTCCCGCCTCGGCGAGAACCGCCATGTCGACAAGCGATACGTACTTCGTCGCCGCGACCACGGTCACACCCGGGCCGACCTCTGCTCGCACCCGCTCGTAGCGGGCGCGAATCTCAGTTGCCGATAGCACCGACCACGCCCTGGGTCCCGTGAGGCGCCCCGGTCCGCCGGTACGAGAAGAAGAGCTCTGCGTTGCATCGGGTGCACAGATCGACCCGCTCGACCGTTGCGACTCCGGAGCGCCGAAGCGCCCGCTCGGCGGCTTCCCAGAGGTCGAGGACACCCTGGACGGTCAGATCCGGCGCGAAGCGTGCGGACACCTCCGGGCCGACCTCGTAACAGCACGGCCCGATCGAAGGCCCCACCACCGCCGCGGTCTCCTGAAAGTCGAGAGCTTCGACAGCCGCCTCTACGACGCCGTCGGAAAGGCCTCGCCAACCGGCGTGCACGACTGCGAGCCTCGGAGGCCCGGAGGTGGTCGCGATCGCGATCGGGACGCAGTCGGCAGCCAGCACGAGCATCGGCACGCCCGGCTCCTCACTCCACAGCGCGTCTCCGATCTCGGGCGCCGCACCGGGACGAGCACGGTGGACGATCGCGGTGTGCCGCTGGTTGTTCACAGCCAGCCGGCTTGCATCCAGGCCGAGCTCTTCGCAAGCGAGGCGACGGTTCTCGGCGATGTGCTCGGGATCGTCGGCGCGCGCGCCGAGATTCAGCGACGCGTAGGCGCCCGTGCTGACCCCACCGTCACGCGACGTGAACCCGACTACATACGGCCCCGGTGCAGCCCAGCGGATCACGCCTGCAGCAGGTCCCCGGCACGCGCGAGCAGCAGCTCGCGGCTGTTGCGCTCGGGTTCGTCGACCACCTCGGCGAGCAGCTCCTGAAGGGCGAGACCGAGATCGGGGCCCGGCACGTAGCCGAGCTCGATCAGGTCGCTCCCGTCGACCGCCAGGTCGGAGAGCCGATGCGGGCTGGCGAGCTCCTGCTCGACAACGACGCGGAAGCGCCCGACCCGATCGAGCTTCTCGCGCACCGTCTCGCTCAGATCGCGCCCGGTGAGGTCGGCGTTCCAGTGGTCGAGCAGGTCGAAGGTCAACTCGTCGCCGTGCCGCGCGAGCAGCCGGCGCGCCTCGAGCGCGTCGCCCGCTCCGAGCAGGAACGGATGGAACCGCACGATGCGCACGACCTGATCGCGAAGAGAGGTCGGGTAGCGAAGTCGGCGGAGCGCCTCCCCCGCGAGCTTCGCGCCGCTCTCCGCATGGCTCTCGCCCGGGACGGGCCGTGGCTTGCCGAGGTCGTGAAAGAGGGTCGCGAGTCGTACGCGGAGCGGCACGCCGGCGTCCGCCGCCGCCTGGACGACGGCGAAGATGTGCTCGTCGACGGTCATCGAGTGGTCCTTCGAGTGCGAGTCGAACCCGATCGCTGGCTCGTATTCCGGGAGCATCGCCACGAGCACGCCGGTGTCACGCGCAATCCGTAGTGCGTTCCGCGGCTCGCCGCCCAGGAGTAGCTTCGAGAGCTCCCCCAAACCGTCGTCGGCGAGACCGCCGCCGATTCGTTCCCCGGAGACGATCGCGACCCCGCCGGCATTCTCGCGCATCTGCGCGAGCGTCTCTGAGTCGGGCTCGAGCTCGAGCTGAGAGACGAAGCGGAGCCCGCGGACAAGGCGGAGCGGATCCTCGGCAAAGCCATTTGGCGAGACCGTTCGGAGCACGCCGGCCTCGAGGTCCGCCCGGCCGCCGAACGGGTCGACAATCGTGCCGTCAGACAGGCGGCGGGCCATCGCGTTGACCGTGAAGTCGCGCCGACCGAGGTCGTCTTCGATGCTCGCGTCCGGAGCGACGACGATCTCGAAGTCGTGGCGACCGGGCCCGGTCGACTGCTCGAGCCGCGGCGGGGCGAACTCGATCCCGGCCGGCGCCAGAGCACGTACCGCCCGGTCGTTTGGAAAGAGCCGCATCCCGACCGGCCGTCCCGCGACGACCAGCTCCTCTACGCGCCCATGCGGTGCGAGCGCGACGCGCAGGCCCGCCGCGTCGACCCCCGGGACGAGGAAGTCGGCGTCCTTCGATTCTCGGCCTAACTGCTCGTCGCGCACGGCTCCGCCGACGAGGTAGGCATCGAGCGCGAGCGAGCGCACGTAGTCCTCGATCGCCTTCACGGCGGATATTTCACCCTAGGAGGCCAGGGCGATCGCTTCGATCTCGACGACCGCACCGGCCGGAAGCCTCCTGACCTCGACGGTCGAGCGAGCAGGCGGCGTTGCGCCGATGTGGCTCGCGTAGACCTCGTTCATGCCGACGAAGTCGTCGAGATCGGTCAGGAAAACGGTCGTCTTCACGACCGAATCGAGCGACGATCCGGCCGCCTCGAGGATCGCCCGCAGGTTCGAGAACACCTGCTCGGTCTGCGGCCCGATCCCACCCGCGACGATCTCCTTCGAGCCGGGCTCCAGCCCGAGCTGGCCCGCGACGTACACGAACCCGCCCGCGACGATCGCCTGGTTGTACGGAGCCCCCTGGAACGGCGCCGGGGCTCCTTCCGTGCGCACGACCTGCTTACTCATGGCTCTGCTCCTTCCGGCGTGCGGCACGCCTGGCCGATTGCTGCACCGAGCGCCTTGAAGATCGCGCCCAGCACATTCTGGGGATCCTTGCCCTCGAGGACGCGGATGTGGATGTTGAGCCCGGCGCCGGCGGCGAGCTCCTTGAGGAAGCGGCTGACCACGTCGCCGCCGAGACCGCCGACGCGCTGGCCGGAGAAATCGACGTTGGAGGCGACCAGCGGCCGTTCGGTCACCTCGAGCACAGCCCCGGCAAGCGCCTCGTCAGCCGGGAGCCACGCACAGCCGCTTCCGGCGGCCCCGCTCGCGCGGAGCAGAGGCCCAAGCCCCTCTCCGAGAGCCTGACCGGCCACAGCGACGGCTTGAGCGACGGCGTCCGGCGCAACCTCGAGCGTGAGCTGCATCCGCGCGGTCCGGGCAAGCTCGCCGACCAGGTGGTCGAGAACCGGAAGACCGCTCGCGACGTTGACGGCGCCTTCGCCGAGCTCGACGCGCACAATCACCTTCATCCGTTCGGTGTCCGGCGAGCTCACCCAGTGAGGGTATAGCCCAAGGGGCCGGCAGAGAAACTCCTAGGACCCGAGCCGCTCGATCGACGCGCCGAGGCTGCGGAGGCGCTCGTCGATGCGCTCGTAGCCGCGATCGATCTGGCCGATGTTGCCGATCACGGACGTCCCCTCCGCGCAGAGGGCGGCGATCAGCATCGCCATCCCGGCACGAATGTCGGGGCTCTCGAGCCGCTGGCCGTGCAGCTTCGCCGGCCCGGTGACAACTGCGCGGTGCGGATCGCAGAGAATGATCCGCGCCCCCATCCGAACGAGCTTGTCGACGAAGAACAGGCGATTCTCGAACATCTTCTCGAAGATCAGGATCGTCCCGGTCGCCTGCGTCGCGACGGCAAGCGCGATCGAGGTGAGGTCGGCGGGGAACATCGGCCAGGGGCCGTCCTCGATCTTCGGAATCTGGTCGCCGAGATCGTCACGGATCACAAGGCTCTGGCCGGGCGGAACGCGCACGCTGCTCTCGCCGAGCTCGACCTCGACGCCGAGCCGCTCGAACGCAGCGAGAATCGAGACGAAGTCACGCGGCTCGATGTCCTCGACGGTCACGTCACCACCGGTCACGGCCGCGAGCCCGATGAAGCTCGCCGCCTCGATGTGCTCCGCCCCGATCCGGTGCTCCCCGCCGGAAAGCTGCTGAACTCCCTCGATGCGCAGCATGTTCGAGCCGATCCCCTCGATCTGCGCGCCGAGCGAGACGAGAAACCGGCAGAGGTCCTGCACGTGCGGCTCGCAGGCTGCGTTCATCAGGGTGGTCTCACCCTGGGCGAGGCTGGCGGCCATGACGGCGTTCTCGGTTCCCATCACGCTCGCCTCGTCGAGGAAGATGTGCTTGCCGACGAGGCTGTCGGCGCGAAGCTCGAACCGGCGCCCGACCGTGACCTCGGCGCCGAGCTGCTGGAACGCGTGCACGTGCGTGTCGAGCGGCCGGCGGCCGATGAAGTCGCCGCCGGGCGGTGAGAGCAGGACGTGGCCGTAGCGCGCGAGCAGTGGGCCTGCGAGCAGGAACGAGCCGCGAATGCGGTCTGAGAGCTCTTCGTCGACCTCGGTCTTCGAGACGCCCGCGGCCTGAATGCGAACCTCGTTCTCGCCGAGCCATTCGACGTCGGCGCCCAGGTCGGCGAGCAGCGCCAGCATGGTGTCCACGTCGCGGATCCGCGGGATGTTGCGCAGGACGACAGCCTCGTCCGTCAGCACGCAGGCGGCGATGACCGGCAGCGCGCCGTTCTTGTTGCCGGCGGCACGGACCGTGCCGTTGAGGGGACGTCCCCCCTCGATGACGAACGACTCCACAGTGGCCTCGCTTGCGACGGTAGTCGACAAGGCGGCTATGGTACCCACCGCCTTGGACCCCACCCGCGAACAGGCCTGGGAGACCCTCACCGAGTACACGAAGAGCGAGGCGCTCCGGCGCCATGCGCTCGCGGTCGAGGCGTCGACAGCTTTCTATGCCGGGAAGTTCGGCGAGGACGAGGAGCTGTGGCGCGTGACGGCTCTGCTGCACGACTTCGACTACGAGATCCACCCCACACTCGACAAGCATCCGCAGGACGGCGCACCGATCCTGCGCGAGCTCGGCTACCCGGAGATCGTGATCGAAGCCGTTCTCTCCCATGCCGAGCACCTCGAGATGCCGCGCGACACGCCGCTCAAGAAGACGTTGTTCGCGTGCGACGAGCTCTCCGGATTCGTTCATGCGTGCGGGCTCGTACGCCCGACCGGACTCGACGGGCTGGAGCCGAAGTCCGTCCGAAAGAAGCTGAAGCAGCCGTCGTTCGCAGCCGGCGTCCATCGGGACGAGGTCGTGATGGGCGCCGAGCTACTCGAGCTCGACCTCGACGTTCATATCGCGAACGTGATCGAGGCGCTGCAACCGATCGGGCCCGAGCTCGGGCTGCGAACGGCCGCGGACGCCGGTTAGCTCTTGAGCCGAAGCTCGAGCTGAACCTCGACGGGCGCGTGGTCGGAGAGCAGCTTGCCGTCGTAGGCGCGCTCCTCGTCGGGCCAGACCCTGACCGAGGTGGCAATCGCACGGCGCAGGAGAATGTGGTCGATCTGCGCGCCCGAGGCCATCCAGCGGTTCTCCCGCTCGGCCGTCATCAGCTCCTGGATCGTTGTCGACTGCTCGCGGGTGATGTTGAAATCGCCGGCGATGATCAGCGCTTCCTCGAGCTCGGAACCTCTGAGCACGAAGTTCACGGCCTTACGCAGCTCCGCGTCCGGCAGGCGCACGTCGGGGCTGTTCGTCGCGTGGATGTTCGCCACGAGGAACCGCTGCCGGCTCGCCGAGCTCGTACTGGACTGTGTGGCAGATCCGCCGTTCCTTCTCCCACCACAGCATCTGCTTGGGCGTCAGGCCGAACGCTCTCCCCCGGTCCTCGCAGAACGGGTTCGTGTTCAGGGTGATCGTCTTGTGGGTCCGTACGGTCGCATCCTTCGGGATCAGGATGACGTTCCCCTGGCCGGTAAACGCGGAGCGGAACTTCCCGTGGTGCGGCGCCGTCAGGGCACGTCCGGAGGCGCGGGGAATCCGAATCGGCCCGAACTTGGGGTGCTTGGTGCGCGCGGTCAGCGCCTGCATGCCGCTCCAGTCCCCCATTCGGTCGAGCGCCCAGACGGGAACCTCCTGAAGGCAGACCACGTCCGGCATGTCCGCCGCGATGAGCTCCACCATCTCGCGGAGGAAGGCCTTACGACCGGGCGGGAAGGTGTTGCCGTGGAAGAGGTTCCAGGTCCGAACGAGCACTTCGATCTACTGTAGGCGAGCGTGCGCGTCGTGATCGCAGATCCGCCTGCCTACACTCCGTGGTACGACCACGAGCTCGCGTCCGCGCTCGCGCGGGCCGGAGCCGATGTCGAGCTCGCGACGTCGCATTTCCGGTTTGCGGAGCTGCCTCCACCGGACGGGTACGTGCGCGCCGAGCGGTTCTACCCGCTGTCGTCGCGGCTGTTTCGGCGCTCGCGGGCGCGGCTGCCGCTCAAAGCAGCGGAGCATTTCGGAGTAGCTCGGTCGCTCGCGCAGGTTCGGGCCGACGTCCTGCATCTGCAATGGCTCGCGGTGCCGCAGATCGACGTCAACATCAAGTTCAAGAGCCCGTCGGTCTTCACGGCCCACGATCTGCTCCCGCGGCGTACAGCCGACAAGCTCGAGCTGTGGAGGCGGCTCCTCGGGAAGTTCGACGGCGTCGTCGTGCACACCGAGCGGGGCCGCGAGGCGCTCGGCGAGCTCGGGATCGAGCCGGTCGTGATCTCCCATCCCGTGTATCCGAGCGGCGCCGAGCGGGACGACGACGGCCAGACGATTCTCGCGCTCGGGGTGATCCGGCCCTACAAGGGGCTCGCCGACGCTGTGGAGGTCACGGGACGGCTTCCGGACGCGCGCCTCCTCGTCGCGGGGGACCCGGCAATGGAGCTCGGCGAGCTGCGCGACGCACCACGGACGGAGTGGCGGCTCGGCTACCTGACGCAGGCCGAGCTCGACCGTGCGCTCTCGAACGCCACGGTCGCGATCTTCCCCTACCGCGCAGAGCTCGACCAGTCCGGCGCACTGCTGCAGGCGCTCGGCGCCGGCGTGCCGGCGGTGGCCTACGACGTCGGCGGGCTCGCGGAGCCGATCGCGCGCTACAGCGCGGGCCGCGTCGTTCCCGCGGGAGACCTGGATGCGCTCACCGAGGCCACGCGGGAGCTGCTGTCAGACGCACAGGCGCTCGGCGCAGCACGCGAGGGCGCGGAGCGCGCGCGTTCGGAGCTGACCTGGGATGCCGCAGCAGCCCGGCATCTGGAGCTGTACCGGGAGATCGCGTGATCTTTCGCCGCAACCGCTTCAATGACCTGATCTCGCGTCAGCTCGACCTGTTCGAGCGCGAGAACCCAGACGTGATCGAGGAGGCGGTCGAGCGGTATGACGCCTACACCGCCGCCGATCGCGACGAGGCCGAGGAGCTGTTCGGCGACTACATCGACGCGGTCGAGACGGGCACGGAGATCCTCGCCGATATCCGCGATGCCTACATGCGGACGCTCGAGGAAGGGATCGACGAGGAGTACGGGGCGGCGTTCAACCGCGCCGTCGCGAAGCGCCTGCCCCCGTTCGCACTCGAGATCGAGAATCGCTGACCCGGGGCCCACGACGCGGGGGGCGCGGCCTGAAGCGCCTGGGCGGCGGATCTCCCTCGGGCGCGTCGGGCTCGTTCTTGCTGTTGCGGATGAGCCACGCGAGCAGGACGATCATCCACACGAACGCGATCGGGAACAGGATCACGCGGTCAGGTTAGCTCGATTCAGCGATGCCCGAAATGGTGCGCGCCAGGGAGGGCGGCGCGGACCTCGGCGTCGCCCGGCGGCCCGGCGGGCGAGCGGGCCGAGGGTCTCGACCTCGTCGACGAGGACGTTCTCGTTGCGGCCGACGCGCTCGAAGCGGCCGCGGGCGAGCAGGAGCGGCTCGCCGCGGACGACGGCGCGGTGGGCCTCGTAGACGGCCGGCGGGATGATCAGGTTCATCTGGCCGTGCTCGTCCTCGAGCAGCATGAAGACGATGCCCTTGGCGGTCGAGGGGCGCTGGCGGGCGACGGCGAGGCCGGCGACGGCGATCTGCGCCCCGTGCGGAACTCCGGCCAGCTCGTTACTTGCAACACAAGCGCCTTCGAGGTGCGGGCGGAGGAGCTCCAGCGGGTGGCGGCCGACCGAGATCGAGGTGTGGCGGTAGTCGGCGAGCATCAGCTCCCAGTCGGTCTGCGGGCGGAGCTCGGGGATCTCGGCGGTCGGCTCGAGCGGGAGGGCGAGCTGGCGGTTGCCGTCGCCGGCAGTCTCGCCCCGCGGCGTCACGCCGAGACGCCAGAGAAGCTCGCGCCTCGGCCCCCAGTCGTCGCAGGCGCCGGAGGCGACGAGCGCCTCGAGCGCGTCCTTTCCCGCCGAGCTGCGCCGGGCGAGGTCGCCGATGTCGGCGTAGGGCTGCTCGGCGGCGAGCGTCGTCGGCCTCGCTCGCCCCGACCGAGCGGATGTAGCCGAGCCCGACCCGGACCGCGCCCGCCTCGACGGTGCAGCGGGCATCGCTGCGGTTCACGTGCGGCGGGTGCACTTCGACGCCGCGCGCTGCGCGTCGCGGACGAGCGAGGCGGGCGGGTAGAAGCCCATCGGCTGGGCGTTCAGGAGCGAGCAGAGGAACTCGGCCGGGTAGTAGCGCCGCAGCCACGCCGATTGGTAGGCGAGCAGGCCGAACGCGGCGGCGTGCGACTTCGGGAACCCGAACCCGGAGAAGCCGACGAGCTTGTCGTAGATCGTGTGCGCCGTCGGTCTCGTCGATCCCGTTGCCGAGGCAGCCCTCGACGAAGCGCGGCCGGAAGGCCTCGATCGCCTCCTCGCTCCGCTTGCGGCTCATCGCGCGGCGCAGCCCTTCGGCCTCCCCCACGCTGAAGCGCGCGGCCGCCATCGCGACGTCGAGCACCTGGTCCTGGAAGACGACGACGCCGAGCGTTTCCCGGAGCGGCTCGCGCAGCGACTCGTGCTCGACCGGGTAGACGAAGCCCGGGTCGTCGCGCAGCCGCTGGCGGCGCTCGATGTACGGATGGACGGCCTTGCCCTGGATCGGCCCCGGCCGGACGAGCGCGACCTGGACGGTCAGGTCGTCGAGGTTCTCGGGACGCGTGCGCAGCAGGCTCTGCATCTGCGCCCGGCTCTCGATCTGGAAGAGCGCCGACGGTGTCGGCGGCCTGGATCTCGCGCGTAGACCTCGGGGTCGTCGAGCGGGATCCGTGAGAGGTCGATCGGCTCGCCGTGCAGCCGGGCGATCAGGTCGACCGCCTCCTCGACCGCGGAGAGCATCCCGAGCCCGAGCAGGTCGATCTTGAGGAAGCCGGCGTCGGAGCACGAGTCCTTGTCCCACTGGCAGATCTGGCGGCCGGCCATCGCGGCGGGCTGCACCGGGACGAGGTCGATCAGCGGCCGCGTCGAGATCACCATCCCGCCCGGGATGCTGGGAGAGGTGGCGCGGCAGGCCGGCGATCTCGTGGGTCAGCTCGCGGAACGCCTGCCAGCGCGGGCCCGTATGGTTGCCGGGCACGCCGTCGAGCTCGGCCGCGACGCCGGTTGCGTGCCAGCCGTCGGTGACGCGCGCGAGCCGCTCGAGCTCGGCGAACGGGAGGCCGAGCGCCTTGCCGACGTCGCGGATCGCGCCGCGGCTGCGGTAGGTCGAGAAGGTGGCGACGAGCGCCGCGTGCTCGCGGCCGTAGCGCTCGGTGACGGCGACGATCAGCTTCTCGCGGATGTCGCGCGGGAAGTCGAGGTCGATGTCGGGCACCGAGACGATCTCGTCGTTCAGGAAGCGCCCGAGCGAGAGGTTCGCCTCGACCGGGTCGACGTGCGAGAGGCCGGTGAGGTAGCAGACGATCGAGCCGACGCTCGAGCCCCTCCCCCGCCCCGGCGGCAGCGCGTTCCGCGGCGAGCCGGGGCCGCGCACCTCGAGCGCGCAGGCGCGCGCGAGCTCGAGCACCTCCCAGTGGAGCAGGAAGAACCCGGCGAGGCCCGAGCCGGGCGATCAGCGCGAGCTCGGTCTCGAGGCGCTCGTGCGCGCGCTTCTTGTGCCCGTTTGCGTCGGCATAGCGATCGTGCGAAGGCGCGCTCGCAGAGCTCGCGCAGCTGCGCTGTCGGCCGGGTCGGGGCCGTCGGAGAAGTCGGGGTAGCGGTAGCCGAGCTCGTCGGTGAGGTCGAAGGTGCAGCGGTCGGCGACCTCGCGCGTGCGGGCGGCGGCGTCGGCGGGCAGCCGCTCGGCCGTCTCCTCCGGCGGGAGCAGGACGGACTCGTGGTTGCCGCGCCGCTCCGCTCGGAGCCGTCGAGCGAGGTGCGGTTGCGGATCGCGACGAGGGCGTCCTGGAGCCGCAGCCGGCGCGGATGGTGCGCGTGGACGTCGCCGGTCGCGACCGTCGGGACGCCGAGCGTGGCGGCGAGCTCGGCGAGGGCGGCGTTGCGGCGCGCGTCGCCGCGCTCGTACGGCCGCTGGAGCTCGACGTAGAACGCGCCCGGGAACGCTCGGGCGAGCCGCGCGGCGGCGTTCGGGTCGACGACGGCGAGCCCGTTGCGGGCACAGCCCGAGAGGCAGACGAGCCCCTCGGCGTGCTCGGCGACGAACTCGGCGGTCGTCGCCGGCCGGCAGCAGCTCGCGCTCGCGCCCCTCGGGCCGCGTGCGCGCGTGCGCGTCGGTGAGGATCCGGCAGAGGTTCTCGTAGCCGCGCCGGCTCTCGCAGAGCAGCGTGATGTGGGCGCCGCCCACCGAGCGTGACCTCGGCGCCGGTGATCGCGCGCAGCCCGAGCTGCTTCGCGGCCTGGGCGAACTCGAGCGACCCGTAGACGCCGTCGTGGTCGGTGAGCGCGAGCGCGTCGTAGCCGAGCTCGGCGGCCCGCGCGGCGAGCTCCTCGGGCAGCGACGCGCCGTCGAGGAACGAGTACGCCGAGTGCGCGTGGAGCTCGACGTAGCCGGTGCTCACGAGACTTCTCACGTCTACGCTCGCTGCGTGAACCACGTCCGCGTCTCGCCGTCGCGGTAGACGACGGTGTTCTCGCCCGTCTCGAGCACGAGGTCGAAGTAGCGGCGGTCGACCGGCTCGTCCGTCCACCAGCGGTCGACGATCCGCCACTCCTCGCGCACGATCGCGACGCGCTGCCGGTTGACCAGACTGCGGGATGCCGTCGCCGTGCGCCTCGCACCAGCGCAGGGCGAGGTGCGTTCAGTCGTCGCGAGGAACGAGCAGTGCGCGTGCTTCCGGAATGCGTGACCACGGTGCCACCTCCACCACCATCGAGACCCCGCCTGCGCCGACGGCCGCCTTCACCTGGCGCAGGCCCTCTCTCAACCTCCCCTGAACGACGTCACCTTCGGCGCGGACGAGCTCGAGCTGCTCGCCGCCGCTCGTCGGCCAGCTCGACCGCCTCGAGCCGCAGCTTGAGCACCGGCGCCGGCAGCTCGGTGAGCTTCGGCCCGAGCGCGAGCCGCAGCCGCGCCGGGTCGGCGGTCGGCTCGCGCAGCGTCACCACCCGCCGCCACGAGGCGCCGCCGACGAGCCGCGCCCAGAGGGCGAGCTTCCGCGGCGGGCGCCCCGCGCGTTCGGGTCGGGCGAGCAGGCCGTCGACGAGCACGCCGAGCCCTCGCCGGAGCGTCAGCTCCTGGCCGACTGCTTCCGGGAACTCGAGCGTCTCGACGAGACGGCATCGGCGGCCGTCCGTGGAACGACGCGTCCGTCCTGCTCGCCTCTCGCCAGGCTCCAGGCGCGCCGGCCGTCCGGCCCCAGTCGTTCGGCAACGGCGCCACCCGGCAGCCCGGCAAGCTGTCCGATCGTTCGTACTCCGAGCTCCTCGAGCTCCTCGTAGCGCTCCCGCTCGAGCGGGAGCAGCGTCAGCGGCAGCGGTGCGAGGAACGTGCGCGTGCGGTCGTCGGAGACGATCAGCGCCTGCCCGGGCCGCGCGACGTTCGCCGCCGCGAGCGCCGCGAAGCGCCGCTCGGCCGCCCCCGCCCGCGCATCCCAGGCCGGCCCGACGGCCGCGAGCGCCCGCTTGAGCGCCGGCTCGAGCCCGCCGTAGAGCCGCTCCACCCCCTTCGTCTCGAAGAGCACCGTCCCCGGCTCGACCGGCTCGACCGCGAAGCCGGCGTTCTCGAGCCGCCGCACGATCTCCTCCCAGGCCTGCTCGACCGCCGCCGGGTCCTGCTCGACGAGCACGAGCCCCGGGCAGGTCGCGAGCGCCTCCCCGAGCCGCATCCCCGGCCGCACGCCCTTCGCCTGCGCCGCCGCAGGTCACCGACCCGATCAGCGGCTCGGTTCCCGGCAGCGGCGCGAGCGCCGCCGGCTCCGTCTCGAGCCCCGGCCGCAGGCGCAGAGCGCGCTCGGAGGTCGAAGGCCGGGATGACGACTGCAGCGATCACGGAACGTATGTTCTATACGAACACACGTTCGCTGTCAAGGGCGGGCGAAGATCACGCCCGTGGCCGTAAGAGAAGCTCTTAGGCGGTGCGCTGCGAGCGCACGAGCATCGCGCCGAGCCAGATGAACCAGGCGGGGTTGACGATAAAGCCCGAGATGACGGCTGCGGCGTGGAGGCCCGGGCTCTTCGGGTTCAGGATCACGAGCCGGCCGACGTAGACGAACACGAGCAGCGCCGCACCGAGGAGCCCGAGGTAGGCGAGCCGACGCGGCAGCACGCCGCCGCGCACGATCAGCAGCGAGGCAATCGCCACCGCCAGGCCGACGAGCGCGAAGGTGCCGAGGCCGCGCGGATCGGTCGAGCTCGGCACGTCGGCCGCCAGCGAGGCCGGCGGCTTGACGAGGTTCGCCAGGTCGTAGGCGCCGTGCGTCATCGAGCCGAACGCGCCGGCGAAGGCGAGCAGGAGGCCGAGGAGCGCGAAGCCCTCGTCGATCGTCCGCAGCCGGCCGTAACGGCCACGAACGCCGCGATCGAGAGCAGCCCGCCCGCCAGGAGCAGCACGTCGTCGACATACGCCGCGCCACGCGAGGCGTCGTGCAGGTAGATAGAACGCGGTCGAGTAGCCGAACCCGGCGAGGCCGGCCAGGACCGCGCACACACCGCCGAAACGCTCGAACATCCGACTCTGCATCTCTCCCCTCCTGCCTTGTCGTCCACCGGTCGACTGGCCGCACCGCTCCGGCAACGGCCAGGGCGAATCACAACCGACTTCCGCACGGATTGCAAGGGCACGCGTAAAATCCGGGGCGCGCGTCCGGGGCGCGCCCGGTCCGCGGAAAGGGCAGAGCCCACCGAGTCGAGCTTGAGCAATTCCTGCAGCTTCTTCCGCCCGAGCATGCGGACACCGGGCACGGAGTCGTCTCAGACGACGGAAAGGAGTCTGCCGTGAGCTCTCCCCACCACCTCGACCTCGAACAGCTGCGCAAGCAGGCGAAGGAGCTCGTCCGCGAGCGGCGTGCCGCCGGCGAGGCGATCAAGCTCAGCGACGCTCAGCTCGAGCTGGCCCGCCGCCACGGGCTCGCGAGCTGGCCGAAGCTGAAGGCGTACCTCTCGAGGCTCGGCGCCGAGCAGCCCTTCCACACCGACCTCGGCTACTACGAGGGCCGCGCCGACGGGATCGCGACGACGGCGGGCGTCACGACAGCCGAGGCGAGGCTCGATCTCGCGCGCCGTCACGGCTTCGCGAGCTGGTCGAGCCTCGCCGGCACGTCGCCGCGCTCCGCGACGGGAGCGAGCCGCCGACGCCGTTCATGCTCGCCTACCGCGCCGTCGAGGCGGACGACCGGGACGGGCTCGCGCGAGCTGCTCGACGCCCATCCCGAGCTCGTCGAGGCCCGCGGCACGAACGGCAACGACCTGCTCGGCATGGCCGGCGACCTCGAGCTCGTGCGGCTGCTGCTCGAGCGCGGCGCCGACCCGAATCGCGGCAACGACTACGGCTGGACGAAGCTCCACCAGGCCGGGTACTCGAACCGGCCGGAGCTCGCGCAGCTGCTGCTCGACGCCGGCGGCCGGCTCGATCTCTCCGCGCGCGGCGACGGCGGCACACCGCTCGTCGCCGCGCTCTTCTGGGGGCACCGCGAGGTCGTCCGCTGCTCGGGCTCGAGCCCGGCAACCTGCGCGTCGCCGCCGGGCTCGGGCTACCCGAGCTGATCGGGGAGCTCGCCGGAACGCCCGCGGCGGGCGCCCACCGCGCGTTCTACCGCCCGCACGGCGGCTTTCCGGCCTGGCAGCCGTCCGACGACCCGCAGGAGGTGCTCGACGAGGCGCTCGTCTGGGCCGCGAAGAGCGACCGCGTCGGAGGCGCTCGCGCTGCTCGTCGAGCTCGGGGCGCGCGTCGAGGCCGACCCCTATCGCGGCACCGCGCTCACCTGGGCGGCGGCGAACGGCCGCGTCGAGGCGATCCGGAAGCTCGTGGAGCTCGGCGCCGACCCGAACCAGCGCGGCACGTTCGGCGGGCCCGGACCACGGCGAGGGCGTGACCGCGCTCCACCTCGCGGCGCAGGCGCGGGAAGCGCGAGGCGGTCGAGGCGCTGCTCGAGCTCGGCGCGGACCCGACGATTCGGGGACGCGCTGTCACGGCGGCACACCGGCCGGCTGGGCCGACTTCGGCGGCCACGACGAGCTCGCGGCGCGTCTTCGCGACCTCGAGGGCTAGGAAAACGCGCCGGCCCAGGCACGGCCGAGGGCGACGGCGGCGACGAGCAGCAGGGCCGCAGCACGCGGCGAACCACGAGCCGATGTCGCGGGTCTCGGTCGTGTGCCCGAAGCTGCTCCCGACGCGCCGGTAGAAGGTGCGTGAGCTCCCTGACTGTCGGTCGCAGTCGCCGTCCGGCCGCCGGTGACCCTGGCGATCGCGCTCATCAGCGGCGGGTCGGGGGCGACCTTCGGGGCGTACGGGCCGTAGCCGAGGACGCCCTGCGTCGTCCCGAGCGCGACCGTGTCGACCGGGATCCCGGCGGCCTTCGCCAGCGTGGCCGCCGCGAGCGGCTGGACCTGCCCCTGGTTCTGCTTGCCGTCGGAGAGCAGCACGATCGCGGCCGGCAGATCGCGGCCCGCGCACGCGGACGACGCCGTCCCGGCGAGCGAGCTCTGCACGAGGCGGGTCGCGGTCACGAGGCCCGTCGCCGATCGCGGTCCCGGATTCGGCGTGCGAGCAGGCCGAGCGTCTGGGCGATCCGCTCGTGGTCGGCGGTCGGGGCGGCAAGCACCTGCGGAGGCGTCGCTGAACTGGACGAGCCCGACCTTGAATCCCTTCGGGAGCCGCTGGACGAAGCCGCGCATCGCCGCCACGGCCGCGTCGAGCCGCGTCGGCTCGACGTCGCGTGCGCTCATCGAGCCGGAGACGTCGACGAGCAGCACGATCGTCGCGTTGTCGACGCGCACCGGCAGGCGCGCCTGCGGATGTGCCGCGGCGCCCGCCGCGAAGCGCGAGCGCCAGCGACGAGCAGCGCCGCGGGAACGAACCGGCGCCGGCGACGGGCCGCGCGCCGACGCGACCGCCTCGAGCACGGCGAGGTTCGTGAACGCGACCGGCGCGCCGGGGCGCCGCCGCAGCAGGATGGCCAGCGCCGCGAGCACGGCGAGAACGCCGAGCAGCGCCAGCAAGATGAGCGGCGAGCCAAAGCTCATCCTCTCTTGAGTGTGCGCCGAACCCGGGCAAAGCGCAATGCCCGGTCAGGCGACGATCTCGGCCGCCGGCCCGACCATCCGCGCGTAGCGGGGAACCGTCTCGAGCAGATCAACCTGCCCGCAAAAGGCAATGTCCTCCTCCAGTCCCGGAGGCCCATATGTCCGCGCAGCGAAGCCTTCGGCGGGCCCCGGGAACGACGCGGCGAGCAGCTCTGCCGCACGCGCCGCGTCGGTGCGCTCACCCGGGAGCTCGGTAACGATCCGGCCGGCGCAGTAGGCGTCGTCGATCGCGAACCCTCCCTTGAACCCGGCGCAGAAGACGACCACGTCGTCGCCCGCGGCTCGGGTCGCGGCCGCGAGTGCCGACAGGTTCAGCAGCGACCCGATCAACACCGTCTCGCAGGCAGCCGCCGCCGTCAGGATCGTCGAGGTGCCGTTGGTCGTCGAGAGGATCAGCGTCGGCGCGACCGGACCGGCGGCGAACTCCCGCGGCGAGGCGCCGACATCGAAGCCGTCCACGACGACCCCGCTGCGCTCGCCGCCGACGACCGCCTGGTCGCCGAGCTCTGCGCGGAGCGCCTTTGCCTCATCGATCTCGCGGCAGCAGAGCACCCGTTCGTACCCGGCCGACAGGGCCTGTGCGATCGACGACGTCGCCCGGATCACATCGACGACGATCCCGACGCGAGCCGAGAGCCGCTCGGCGGGTGTGAAGGCGACATCGATGGGCACCCCGATACGCTAGTTCGGTGGAGCCCGAGCCGCGGTACTGCTATCGGCATCCCGACCGCGAGACAGGGCTCTCGTGCTCGGAATGCGGTCGCCCGATCTGTTACGAGTGCATGACGCCGGCGCCGGTCGGGCTGCGTTGCCCCGAGCACTCGGGAAAGCCGCAGGGCGTCCGGAAGGTGGCGAGCACGGCCGAGCGGGTCGCGACGCGCAACGGACGAGTCGCCTATCCGGTCACGATCGCGCTGATCGCGGCCAACGTCGGCATCTTCCTGCTCGAGCTGGCGATCGGCGGCACGAGCAGCGGCACCGGAAACTGGATCTACAAGCACGGCGCGCTGCTTGCGAACGGTGCTTACGACTACCGGGGCATCGACCTCGTCCCGGGGCCGCCCGGGGCCGTCGCCCAGGGCGCAGCCATGGCCGGAACGACGCACGGCGAGTACTGGCGCCTGATCACTTCGGCATTCCTGCATGCCGGCTTCCTCCACCTCGGCCTCAACATGCTCGCGCTCTACTGGTTCGGGCGTTTGCTCGAGCAGTTGATCGGCAGCTGGCGCTACATCCTTCTCTACTTCGCCTGCGGAGTCGCCGGGTCGGCCGGAGCGCTCTGGCTGACGCCGAACGGCATCACCGTCGGTGCGTCGGGCGCGATCTTCGGCGTGCTCGGCGCGCTCCTCGTCCTCGAACGGAAAGGGCATATCGCCACCGGAGGCCAGATCCTCGGGCTGATCATCCTCAACCTCGTGTTCACGTTCGCGATGGCCGGAGTCTCGATCGGCGGCCATCTCGGCGGGCTCACGGCAGGGATCGCCCTGATGCTCCTCTACATCCAGTTCCGCCGTTCGCCGGCGCTCTGCGTCGCCTCAGCGGTCGGAATCGCCGTGGTGTCGGTCGTCGTCGCCTACTCCGTGGTCTAGCTTGCGGCCGGCTCCTTCGCGGTCCTGACCCACAGCGCGACGACCGCGAACGCGCCGGCGGCCGCAAGATGCCGTCCAGATTTCATTCCCATTCCTCCCGCGCATAGAAGACACCGCGGGGGCGATCTTCGAGGTTCAGGCGCCGAAATTGAACCGCGGGTCGGTCACCCGCCCGCGGCGACGTACGAAACCTGCTCCGCCAGGGCCGCCTGCGCCGCCGCCAGGCGGGCGAGCGGGACGCGGTAGGGCGAGCAGCTGACGTAGTCGAGCCCGAGCGAATGGCAGAACGCGATCGAACGCCGCTCTCCCCCGTGCTCGCCGCAGATCCCGACCTTCAGCGCCGCATTCGTGCTTCGTCCGCGCTCGACCCCGATCTGCATCAGCCCGCCGACGCCCTCGGTGTCGAGCACCTCGAACGGGTTCCGCTCGATCACGCCGTCGGTCAGGTACCGCGACAGGAACTTTCCCTCGGCGTCGTCGCGGGAGACACCGAGCGTCGTCTGGGTGAGATCGTTCGTCCCGAAGGAGAAGAAGTCGGCGTGTGCTGCGATCTCGGCGGCCCGCATGCAGGCACGCGGCAGCTCGATCATCGTCCCGACCGTGTGCGCAAGGTCGGCGGCCTCCTCGGCCCAGACCTTCTCGGTCAGCTCGCGAAGACGCCGGAGCTCCTCGGCGAAGCCGACCAGCGGGTGCATGATCTCGACGTGCGGCGTCACGCCGCGGCGCTGCTCGACCGCAAGCGCTGCGCGTGCGATTGCGCGGATCTGCATCTCGTAGATCTCCGGGTACACGAGCCCGAGCCGGCAGCCGCGAAGGCCGAGCATCGGATTGGACTCGTGCAGCGAGCGGATCCGGGCGCGCATCTGCTCATCGGTCGCCTGGTCCTCGGGCGGCAGGAATTCGTGCAGCGGTGGGTCGAGAAGCCGGATCGTCACCGGGAGACCCTCCATTGCCTCGAAGATCCCCTCGAAATCCGACTGCTGGAAGGGCAGGAGGCGCCCGAGGGCGTCACGGCGAGCGGGCTCCGTGTCTGCGAGGATCATCTCCTGCATCACCGGCAGGCGTTCGTCTCCGAAGAACATGTGCTCGGTGCGGCAGAGCCCGATTCCCTCGGCACCGAACTCGCGTGCACGAACCGCGTCGGCAGGCGTGTCCGCATTCGCTCGGACCTGCAAGCGGCGGTAGGCGTCCGCCCAGCTGAGGATCGTCTGGAAGTCGTCGTTGAGCTGCGGCGGGACGAGATCGATCCGGCCGAGATAGACCTTCCCGGTGCCACCGTCGATCGTAAGCACGTCGCCTTCCCGGAGCTCGTGACTACCGAGGCGGACGACCCCTTTCTCGATGCTCAGCCCCTCGCAGCCGGCGACGCACGGCTTCCCCATCCCCCGAGCGACGACCGCCGCGTGAGAGGTCATCCCACCGTGGACGGTGAGGATCCCCTGGGCGGCGATCATCCCGTGGATGTCGTCCGGTGTCGTCTCGTACCGGACAAGCAACACCGGCTCGCCCTTCGCGCGCTCGACGGCGGTGTCAGCGTCGAAGACGATCGCGCCGCTGGCTGCACCGGGGCTCGCGTTCAGGCCCTTCGCGACCGGTTCGGGCGCTGTGTCGGGGTCGATCCGTGGATGGAGCAACTGGTCGAGCTGGGCCGGATCGATCCGCACAACCGCCTCCTCGCGGGAGATCACCCCCTCGTCGACCATGTCGACTGCGGCCTTGATCGCAGCAGCGGCGGTGCGCTTCGCCGCTCGAGTCTGAAGCATGTACAGCACGTCGTCCTCGACGGTGAACTCGACGTCCTGCATGTCGCGGTAGTTCTCCTCTAGGCGGCGCATCGCCGCGAGCAGCTGGTCGTAAGCCTCCGGCATCAAGACCCCCATCGACTCGACGGGCTGAGGTGTCCGGATGCCGGCGACGACGTCCTCACCCTGCGCGTTGACGAGGAACTCGCCGTAGACCTCCTTCTGGCCGGTCGACGGGTTGCGCGTGAACGCCACGCCTGTGCCCGAGCGCTCGCCCTTGTTGCCGAACACCATCTGGACGACGTTGACCGCCGTGCCGAGGTCGTCGGGGATGTCGTTGGCGCGGCGGTAGACCTTCGCGCGCGGCGTGTCCCACGAGTCGAACACCGCGCGGACCGATCGCATCAGCTGATCGGATGCAGCCTGGGGGAAGTCGGCGCCCTTAGCGGCGAGATAGATGCCGCGGTAGGTATCGACGAGCCCCGCGAGGTCGTCGGCTGTGAGGTCGGTGTCGAGCGTGACGCCCCGCTCGCGCTTCAGCGCGGTCAGCGCGTCCTCGAAGGCGTGGCCGTCGATCCCGTCGACCACCTCCCCGAACATCTGGATCAGGCGCCGGTAGGAGTCGAAGGCCAACCGCGGGTTCCCCGTACGGACCGCGAGGCCCTCGGCCGCCTCGTCGTTCAGCCCGAGGTTGAGAATCGTGTCCATCATCCCCGGCATCGAGATCGCGGCGCCCGATCGCACCGAGACGAGGAGCGGGTCGGCCGGGTCACCGAAACGCTTGCCGGTCCTCCCCTCGAGGCGCCGGACGTGCTCTGCAACCTCGGCCTCGAGTCCGTCCGGCAGGTCGGCGCTCGCCATGTAGGCGCGGCACGCGTCGGTGGTGATCGTGAAACCGGCCGGGACGGGAAGCCCGAGCGCGGTCATCTCCGCGAGGCCGATCCCCTTGCCGCCGAGCAGCTCGCGACCACCGCCCGCGGGCTCCTCGAAGTCATAGACGAACTGCCGGGCGGCCACGTCTGATTCCTATCAGTCAGCGGCGGCGACGCGCCCGATACTCGGCGAGCCAGGCAAGTGACCGTAGCGCGAACCAGAACGGGGTGAGAAGGATGTAAAACGTGAACATCGCGATCCCGAGCAGGAAGCACCAGAGCGCCCAGCGAGTCTTCGAAACGGGAGGCTTTGGCTTCATCAGGTGCCCTGGCCGGCGTGAGCGCGGCGCTCGACCGCCCGGATGATCCGAAGCGCGATCTCCTCGATCGAGATCTCGGAGACGTCGATCACCGGGCACTGGAGCCTCTTCTGGATCTCGGCAGCGTGCTCGAGGTCTTCGTAGATCTCGTTCAGGTCGGCGTAGCGGCGGTCGCCGCCCATCAGCTCGACACGCTCGGTACGAATATCGGCCAGGCGGTTCGCGTCGATCGTCAACCCGACGATACGGGCCGTGTCGATCTCGAAGAGCTCTGCCGGTGGCTCGATCCCCTTTACCAGCGGGACGTTCGTCGCCTTCCAACCGAGGTAACCGAGGTAGATGGAAAGCGGCGTCTTGGAGGTTCGGGAGACGCCGACGATGACGACGTCGGCGGCATCGAGCGCGCGGCCGAGCCCGTCGTCGTTCTTGACGGCGAACTCGATCGCCGCGATGCGCTTGAAGTAGCTCTCGTCGAGTGGAGGGCGGGCGCCTGGGCGCAGCTCGGCCTTCGCGCCAGAGACCTTCGCGACAGCGGCAAGCGGCTCGGCGAGGAGGTCGCAGTAGTCGACCCCTGCTTCCTCACAGAGCTCGCGCATCGCCGAGCGAAGAGTCGGCTCGACGATGGTGAAGATCGCAACTGCTCGCCTGCCCTCCATCCGGGCGAGGGCGAGCTGCAGATCCGCGACCGTCTCGACCCGCGGATGGCGGACAGAGGTGAACGGCTGGTCGGGAAACTGCGCCTCGGTGGCCGCCACGACGCGGGTCGCCGTCTCGCCGGTCGCGTCCGAGACAACGTGCAGCTCGACGACGCGGTCTTCGGCGCTCACGCTGCCCCGTCCGGCCACTGGCCGCGCAGGGCACGTCCGGGGACAGTCACCATGACGGACCGTCCACAGGTGCCCGAAGAACCGCTGCTGAAGGGGAGACAAGTGTCGGTACCGGCCAGGGGACAGGCACCGTGACGAAAGTGAAACGTTCTCTCCACAACCCCTCGTTCAGGCCGTGCCCGCTAGGGATCACTCGAGCTCTTTCGCGAAGATCGTCGTGGCAACGAGCGTCCCATCCGGCAGGCCGGCGTACCGAGGCACGGCGCCGATCTCGACCCAGCCGGACAAGCGGTAGAGCTCCTCGGCGCCGCCGCCGGCGGTGTCGAGCACGAGCAGGGTCCGGCCGTTCTCGACGGCGACTCGTTCGACGGTGTCCATGAGCGCGAGCCCGATGCCCCGGCGGCGCGCGCTCGTGTGCACGATCAGCTTCTGCAGCTCGGCGCGGTGGCGGCCATTCGGCCACTTGACGAGCCCGAGATGCACCATTCCGACTACCCCGTCGCCGTCGAACGCGAGCACGACGATCCGCGATCCGTCGTCGACCTCCGCCGCAACCTGCTCGGTATACGCGGCCAGCGCGTGGCCGCCGAGCGGCAGGACGAAGCCGATCGACGCGCCGCTCTCGACCGCGTCGCGAACGAGCGCCGCCACCCCGGCCGCGTGCAGGCGCACCGTGCCGCCGTCAGCCTCTTCGATCCGAACATCCATCGCCTGCAGCCTCCCTTCTGCTTCCGCGCGCGTCAAGCGTTCAGGGTAGGTTCAAGGGGATGGGAGAGTTGGAGGTCTACGAGGGCGCCGCGACGATCGAGAAGGTTGCCGCTCTCGGCCGTAGGCGCGGCTTCGTGTACCCGTCGTCGGACATCTACGGAGGTCTCGGTTCGGCCTACGACTACGGCCACTACGGCGTTCTCCTGAAGCAGAACGTGAAGGCCGAGTGGCAGCGCGCGATGGTGCAGGAACGCGACGACATCGTGATGCTCGACTCCGCCATCATCCTCCATCCGCAAGTCTGGGTGGCGTCGGGCCACGTCGGAGGCTTCTCCGACCCGCTCGTCGACTGCCGTACCTGTAAGCACCGCTACCGCGCCGACCACATCGGCGACGCGGCGTGCGGCCGCAGGCCCTCGAAGCACCCGGGCGAGACACCCGACTGCGACCTCACCGAGGCGCGCGCGTTCAACCTGATGTTCGAGACATCGATCGGGCCGGTGCGCGACGAAGGCTCACTCGCCTATCTCCGCCCGGAGACCGCGCAGGGCATCTTCATCAACTTCAAGAACGTGACCTCCTCGCTGCGCGTGAAGCCGCCGTTCGGCATCGCCCAGGTCGGCAAGAGCTTCCGCAACGAGATCACGCCCGGCAACTTCCTGTTCCGGACGCGTGAGTTCGAGCAGATGGAGATGGAGTTCTTCGTCCCGCCGGCCGAGAGCGTCAAGTGGTACGAGTACTGGATCGCCGAGCGGCGCCGCTGGTACCTCGGCCTGGGACTCCGCGAGAGCCACCTCCGCGTTCGCCCGCACGACGCCGACGAGCTCTCGCATTACTCGAGCGGCACGAGCGACCTCGAATACCTGTTCCCGATCGGCTGGTCCGAGCTCGAAGGAATCGCGAACCGCGGCGACTTCGATCTGACCGCCCACGCCGAGAGCTCGGGAACGAAGCTCGAGTGGATCGGACACGAGGAGCGCTATGTCCCGCACGTGATCGAGCCCGCCGCCGGAGCCGACCGGGCAACGCTCGCCTTCCTGGTCGACGCCTACGACGAGGAAGAGGTAGCCGGCGACGAGCGCACCGTCCTGCGCCTCCATCCGCGCCTTGCACCGGTCAAGGTGGCCGTGCTGCCACTGATCGGTAAGGACGAAGGCCTCGTGGCTCAGGCGCGCCCGCTCTACGAGGAGCTCCGCAAGGTGATGAGCACGGAGTACGACGATTCGGCCTCGATCGGCAAGCGCTACCGCCGGCAGGACGAGATCGGGACGCCGTGGGCCTTGACGATCGACCACCAGACACTCGACGACGGCACGATCACGATCCGTGACCGGGACTCGCTCGCGCAGGAGCGGACCCCGATCGCGGGCGCGCGTGCACTGCTCGAGGACCGCCTCCGGCAGCCCTGGCAGCCGCGCTAGCCGTGGGCTGGCAGGAGCTCGGGCTGGAGAGCGAGGCCCTGCAAGGGAACCCGCTCGGCGACCCCGCGACCCGGCCGCTGTACGTCTGGACTCCTCCGGGTTACGACGACACACCGGAGCGCCGCTATCCGGCTATCTACCTCCTGCACGCGATGACCTCACAGGCACGCGCCTGGTTCAACGTCTCGCCCTTCACGCCCTCGCTCGCAGAGCAGCTCGACGGGCTCGCGCTCGACGCGGTGCTCGTCGCGGTCGACGGCTTCACCTCGCTGGGCGGCGCGCAGTGGATCGACTCAGCCGCGATCGGCGATTACGGCCGGTATCTCTGCGACGACGTCGTCGGCTTCGTCGACACCCACTTCAGGACGCTTCCGGAGTCCCCGCACCGCGGGCTCGCCGGAACGTCGTCCGGCGGTTTCGGGGCGATGGTCTGGTCGATGTTGCGGCCGGATCTGTTCGGCGGCCTCGCAACCCACGCCGGCGATGCCCTCTTCGACGTCACCCTAGGCGCCGAGCTCGCACCGGCCGCGCAGGCCCTCCGCAACGTCTACGGCAGCTCGTTCGAGGCGTTCTGGGCGGACTTCCGCTCCGGCCGGCCGGTATTCGAGAACCGCACCGATCCGCTGCTCCAGAACGTCTACGCCACCGCGGCAGCGTTTTCCCCCGCCCCCGACGGCACCGTCGACCTGCCGTTCAGCCTCGATACCGGAGTCGTGCTGCCCGATGTCTTTGCACGCTGGCTTGCGTGGGATCCCGTTCGAATGGCCCCCGCATACGCCGCGGCCCTCGCCGGGCTCGAGGCGATCTGGGTCGACGCCGGCCGCGAGGACGAGTACCGGCTCGACCTGGGAGCCGTCGCCTTCCGCGACGCTGTCGTCGCCGCCGGCACATCTTCCGATGCCCTGCATTTCGAGCTTTTCGACGGCGGCCACCGCCGGCTGGGACGGCGTCTGGCGCTCAGCCTGCCTTACCTGGCCAAACGCCTTGCAGGCCTCTAGGCTAGGTTTGCGAAACCTGAACCGCATGTTGCATGATCTGTGCCCCCCTTGAGGCCCGCTGGCCCGAGGCGAAAGTTCACGCCAAAAAAGTCAAAGGAGACGAATGCTCCTCGCAACAACGTTTTTGACCTTCTTGTGGTCGCTGATCGTGATCTTCTTCATGGTCATCTTTTTCATCCTGCTCTTCCACGTGATCATCGACCTCTTCTCGAGGCATGACGCGTCGGGCTGGAAGAAGACGGCCTGGGTGATCTTCCTGATCGTCTTCCCGTTCCTCGGCCTGTTCGTCTACTACATCACGAACTCCGACGGTATGGCCCAGCGCCAGATGAAGGCCATGAAGCAGCAGCAGACGCAGATGGACGACTACATCAAGAGCGTCTCGACCACCAGTGACCCGACCCAGCAGATCGCGCAGGCCAAGGCTCTGCTCGACGCCGGGACGATCACCCAGGACGAGTACGACAAGCTGAAGGCAAAGGCGCTCGCCTAACCGGCAAGCGCTGCCCGCGTGGAGAGGCGCTGGTGGCCGCGAGCAAGTCGCGCCACCAGCGCCCCGCGGCGGAATCACCACCTAGAATCCCCGCAGCATGTGGCGGATCGAATCCCTGCTGTGGTCGTTCGTCGCGAACGCGCTGGCGCTCTGGGTCGTGATCATCGTGTTCTCGGGCGTCACGATCGGGGGGATCTCAGACCTGTTCGAGGCGGCGGTCGTCTTCGGGCTCCTGAACACCTTCGTGAAGCCGCTCCTCAAGTTTGTGACGCTGCCGCTCGCGGTGATCACCCTGCGGCTGATCTGGTTCCTCGTCGCGATGCTGATGCTCGAGATCACGACGTGGATCGTGAGCAGCTTCAACATCCACGGCTTCCTCACCCTGATCTGGGCGACGCTCCTCATCTGGGCGGTCAACCTGGTGCTCGACCTGGCGCCGGGCCCGTGGCGCGGCACCCGGCGCGACCATCGCGCGATGAGCCGCAGCCGCTAAGCGCTGAGGTCGTAGAGCGTCACGCCGCCGACGGCGGTCGACGTGAAGTTCTGCTCGACCCAGGTCGCGATCGCGCTCGAGGAGACCGAGTTGCCGGCACCGGGCCCACCCCCGCCCCCACCGCTCGCAACGAAGTAGTGGATCTTCCCGGCTGCGACGTATGCCTTGAACTGGGCGAGGGTCGGTGACGGATCGGTGCCGTTGAAACCGCCGATCGCCATCACGGGCTTCCCGACGCCGAGCTGCACGCCGGCGGCGCTGTTCGCTCCGACGATTGCGGCGACCCAGCGGTAGTCGGAGGCGTCGGCCGAGAGGGCCGCTACGAGCGCCTTGCTAGGCGTCCCGGCGTTGAGCAGCCCGCCGAGGGCCCCGCCACGGCTCTGGCCCGGCCCGGCGCCGCCGGTCGGCGAGAAGCCGCCGGGCGGACCGCCGAACGCCCCCGCGCCGGCGCCGGGCGGCGCGAACCCCCCGCGAGCCGCGCCGCCGCCCGGGCCGCCCTGGCGGACGGCCCCGGACTGGACCGGCGCCCGGAAGGGACCCCGAGTGCGCGGTCGATGCGGTCTGGACGGCGTAGGCGGCCGGAGCCGCGAGCGCGAACACGAGCGCTGCGAGGAGCACGGCGCTCCCGACGGCGCGGTTCCCGCCCCAGACGGACGGCCCGGCGGCGACGAACACCGCGAACGCGATCCCACCGACGAGCACCACGAACCGCAGGGCCGGATGCCACGTCGGCGTCCGGTCGAGCAAGGCGAACCCCCAGACCGCTGTGACCGCCATAGCCGCGGCGAGGGCGAGCCGGGCGAGGAGGGCGTCCCGGCGCGCCCACGTCCACGTGACCCCGATCCCGACCAGTGCCCCGATCGCGGGAGCGAGGACAACCGTGTAGTACGGATGGATGATTCCCTGCATGAAGCTGAACACGAGGCCCGTGACGACGAGCCAGGAGCCCCAGATCAGCACCGCGGCGCGCTTCCCATCGGTGCGGGCGGCCCGCCGCGTGCCCCACAGCAGCACGCCGATGAAGAACAGGGCTGCGGGTAGGAGCCACGAGATCTGCGTTCCCATCTCCGCGCCGAAGAGCCGGGTGATGCCGGTCGAGCCCCACATGCTCCCGCCGCCGGTTCCCGCACCGAAGACCTGACCGCCGACCACGCTCCCGCGCTCGTTGCCCGTGATCCGGCCGAGGCCGTTGTAGCCGAAGATGAGGTTCAGGATGCTGTTGTCCTGCGAGCCGCCGATGTAGGGACGGCTCGAGGCCGGCCACAAGCTCACGACGGCAACCCACCACGCGGCCGCGGCAAATATCGCCGCGCCGGAGGCGAGCAACTGCGCGAGCCGCCGCCGGAGAGACACCGGGGCCGCAAGCAGGTAGACAGCCGCGAAGCCGGGAACGACGACGAACGCCTGCAGCATCTTCGTCAGGAACCCGAAGCCGATCAGGACACCCGCGAGCACGAGCCACCGCGTGCCGCCGCGCTCGAGCGCCCGGGTCAACGCGTAGGCAGCGGCGACGAGCAGGAGCGTCAGCAGCGCATCAGGGTTGTTGAACCGGAACATCAGCGCGGCGACGGGCGTCAGCGCGAATGCGGCGCCGGCCAGAAGCCCGGCCGGCGCCGAGAATCGCCTCCGGACTGCCGCGTAGAGAAGCGCGACTGCCGCGACGCCTTCCAGCGCCTGCGGAACGAGAATGCTCCAGGCGTTGACCCCGAAGAGCCGGGCAGAGATCTCCATCACCCAGAGCGACGCGGGCGGCTTGTCGACGGTGATGAAGTTCGATGAGTCGAACGAGCCGAAGAAGAACGCCTTCCAACTCTGGGAGCCCGCCTGGACGGCAGCCGAGTAGAACGAGTTGGCATAGCCGCTTGCCGCGAGATCCACCAGATAGAGGAGCGCGGTCCCGGTGAGCAGGCCGAGCAGCGCCGGGCGCGTCCAGGCCGGGTCGTCGGCGCGGCCGCGCAGGAGCGCGCGCAGCCGGGAGTGGCCCGCGGCGCGCTCCGCGCGGGCCACAGCTTCGGGAGTTGTCGCGCTCACAGCGCGCCCTCCGGCGCGGCCCGGCGCTCGCGGAAGACCCATGAGCGGAGCAACGCGAACCTGAGAATCGTCGCGAGGAGGTTTGCGACGACGAGGGCGGCCAACTCGACCACTCGCGCCGGATCCGGGATCAGCACGTGCAGGAGCGCGAGGGTCGACGCGGTGAGGCCCAGAGCGAAACCGAACACGATCAGACCCTGAAATTGGTGGCGTACGTTGTTCGCCGAGCCTCGGATCGCGAAGGTGAAGCGCCGGTTCGCGGCGGTGTTCGCGATCGCGGTCAGGAGCAGCGCTAGCGCGTTCGCGGCCTGGGCGCCGACCGAAGACCTGACCGCGAGAAAGAGGATCGCATACGCAAGCGTCGAGAGCACACCGATCGTCGCGAACCGCAGCACCTGGCCACGGAAGCTCGGCTCGGGCCCGATGGCCGCACGAGCCAGCGGCCTCCCGGTACGGACATCCCGGAGGAGCCTGGCGACGCCGCGGAGATCGGCGAGCGCGGTCGCGACGACATCGACGCGCGAGTCGGGATCGTCGACCCAGTCGACCGGCACCTCGTGGATCCGCATCCCGGCGCGCTCCGCGAGGACGAGCAGCTCGGTGTCGAAGAACCAGGCGCGGTCGCGCACGAGCGGGAGGAGCTCGCGGGCGCGGTCGGCCCGGATCGCTTTGAAGCCACATTGCGCGTCCGAGAACCGCGCGTTGAGGACGATGTGGAGGATCGTGTTGTACGAGCGCGAGATCAGCTCGCGCTTGGGCCCGCGTACGACCCTCGAGCCGCGGGCAAGCCGTGTTCCGATCGCCAGGTCGCTGTGTCCCGAGAGCAAGGGCGCGACGAGCGGCAGGAGCGCCGACAGGTCGGTCGAGAGATCGACGTCCATGTAGGCGAGCACCCTCGCGTCGCTCGAGCGCCAGACGGCGTCGAGCGCGCGGCCTCGGCCCTTCGCATCCAGGCGGATCGCCCGCACCGGGCCGAGCTCGGCGGCGAGTCGCGTCGCGATCGCCCACGTGCCGTCGGCGCTGCCGTTGTCGGCGATCGTGATCCGGGCCGAAAAGGGAAACCGCTCCGACAGGTAGTCGTGGAGCCGCCGGATGCTTCGTTCGAGCGCCGCCGCCTCGTTGAAGACGGGGATCACGATCTCGACCTCGGGCGGATCGTACGACGACGACACCGCCTCCGCCGCGGGCATCGCAATCTCAGGTGCTTCTGCAAACGCCATGCCGAGCAGTGTCCGGCGCCGCCGTTACAGCACCCTGAACGTGCCCTGTGAGAACGATGTGAGCGCTGGGTCGCTAGCTCGGCTCTTCGCGCGTGAGCGGCCCCGGCGCCGCATCGCCCGTGTTGACCGTCCCGGCGGGCTCGATCAGGAGGATCTCGGCGCCCCCGTCCGAGCGCGGGCAGTGCTCGACACCGCGCGGAACGACGAACATCTCGCCCGGCCCGAGCTCGACATCACGGTCACGCAGCTGGATCGTCAGCCGGCCTGAGAGCACGAGGAAGAAATCGTCGGTCTCGGGGTGCGAATGCCAGACGAACTCGCCCTTGGCCTTCACGACGACGAGCTTGTAGTCGTTGAGACAGCCGACGATCCTCGGATCGAACGCCTCGGCGACATCTGCGAGCCTCTCGGCCAGGTTCACCTTGTCTTCCACGGGCTCCTTTCGGGTGGGCGGTGCTCCCGCACGGGCGGAGCGACGCGCTCGGCGGCGCGCGATTCATTCTCCCAGCCGCGCGCAACCCCCACGCTGGGGCTAGGCTGGCGGTATGGCGGAGGAATCGCTGACGATCATCGACAACCGCACGGGCGAGCAGGTCACCCTGCCGATCGTCGACGGCGCAATCCGCGCCACCGAGCTTCCAGGGGTTGTCTCGTACGACCCCGCGTTTTTGAACACGGCCGCGTGCCGGAGCGCGATCACCTATATCGACGGCGACGCGGGCATCCTCCGTTACCGCGGCTATCCGATCGACGAGCTCGCCGAGACCGCCGGTTTCCTCGAGACCGCCCACCTGCTGCTGGAGGGGGAGCTCCCCACAGCTGCGCAGCTGGCCGTCTGGGAGGACCAGGTCCGGTACCACACCTATGTTCACGAGAGCGTCACGAAGTTCCTCGAGGGCTTCCGCTACGACGCGCATCCGATGGGGATGCTGCTCGGAGCTGTCGGCGCCCTCTCGACGTTCTACCCCGATGCGAAGGAGATCTTCGACCCCGAGAACCGCCATCTGCAGCGGGTTCGCCTGGTGGCCAAGCTGCCGACGATCGCGGCTTACATCTTCCGTCACTCTCACGGCTTGCCCTACGTGCTGCCGCGGAACGACCTCGATTACATCGGCAACTTCGTCAACATGACCTTCGAGATCGGTGGACGACACGAGCCGAACCCGGTGCTCCAGCGGGCGCTCGAGATCCTGCTGATCCTGCACGCCGATCACGAGCAGAACTGCTCGACCAATGCCGTCCGCGGCGTCGGCTCGTCGCACGTCGACCCGTTCTCGGCGGTCTCGGCCGGCATCGCCGCGCTCTACGGCCCACTCCACGGAGGGGCGAACGAGGCGGTGCTGCGGATGCTCGACGAGATCGGCGACAAGTCGAACATCCCCGGCTTCATCGAAGCTGTGAAGGCGGGCCACGGCCGGCTGATGGGCTTCGGCCATCGGGTCTACAAGAGCTACGACCCACGGGCGAAGCTGATCAAGCAGGTCGCCGACTCGGTGTTCGCCGAGACCGGGGTCGATCCCAAGCTGGAGATCGCGCTCGAGCTCGAGAAGATTGCGCTCGAGGACGAGTACTTCATCTCGCGGCGGCTCTATCCGAACGTCGACTTCTACTCGGGCCTGATCTACAAGGCGATGGGCTACCCGACGGACTACTTCACGGTGCTGTTCGCACTTGGACGGCTTCCAGGCTGGATCGCGCAGTGGGAGGAGATGCTAACCGACCCCGAGCAGAAGATCGCGCGGCCGCGGCAGGTGTACATCGGTCCTGAGATGCGGCATTTCGTCCCGATCGGAGAGCGCGGGTAGGGTGCCCGCGTTCTCGGAGAAGCCTCGCGTGCCTCGTCGTGTCATCACGCTGCTTGCACTGTTAGCACTCGTCCTGGTGCTCGCCGCAGGCGCGTTGGCCAAGGGAACCCCTCTCACCGTGGTGCTGCCGACGTCGGGGCCACACACTCACGCCTCGTGGACCATCACCGTCCGGACGGCCCACGCTCGCCCCGGGTACCGGCCGGTGCTCGTGATCCTCGACAGGAGCGGAAACGTTGGCGGCACGTTCCATGGCACCCGAATCGGACCAGGCGTCTACCGCGTCAGCATCGTGTTCCCCCATGCCGGCTCGTGGCGGTACCAGATCTCCGATCCGGTGCTGGGTGACTGGTCGTTCGTGGCGCCGCACGTCGCAGGCTGATCGCGGGATCCAAACGACCCCGCTCGCGGCGTCAGGAGGGATAAAGACCAATCGAAGTGGGAAGAACCTGCGGTATCCGCCCTCCACCGGAAGGAACATTTATGGGCACGTCCATTAGACGGCTAACCCTCGCTCTCCTAGTGTCAGGAATCGCCGCAATCGGCGTTTACGGTCTTGGGGCAAGCGCCGCAACGAAAGCGACTGCGCCTTCCAATGCCCAGCCGCCGGCGATCAGCGGCACACCCACCGAAGGGCAGGCACTCACCGCCTCGACGGGGAACTGGAACGGCACGACACCGATCACTTACGCGTATTCGTGGCGTCGGTGCGACAAGACCGGCGGGAGCTGCTCGGGGATCAGTGGCGCGACCGCCAGTAGCTACACGCTGACGAGCGTCGACGTCGGCAACACCGTGCGCGTTCGCGTGACGGCGTCGAACGGCGCCGGCTCCAACAGCTCGACCTCGGTGCCGAGTGCCGTCGTAGCCGCCGCTCCGGCCACCACGACGACGACGACGACCACGACCCCGAATCCGCCCGCGACCGGTTGCCCGTCCGGTAACGGCCCGGTGAACGTGAGCCAGCTCTCGTTGCCGGCCCGCCTACTCATCGATGCTGTCACGTCCTCACCGTCGGTGATCGGGAAGAGCATCCAGAGCTTCACGCTGAGGGTGCGCATCACCGACACCTGTGGGCAGGTCGTCGGCGGCGCGCTCGTCTACGTCACCGCCGTGCCGTACAACATGTTCGGCATCCCGCCCGAGGCCACGAGCGGCTCGGATGGTTGGACGACGCTGACCATGAACCGCCTCAAGGGCTTCCCGGTCAGCTCGAAGCAGACGAGCCTCGTACTGTTCGTCAGAGCTCGCAAGGACGGCGAGAACCTCCTCGCTGGGATCTCCGTGCGGCGGCTCGTGTCGCTGCAGGTGAACCAGAAGCAGTAACTGCAGCTCGGTCAGGCTCTGCCCGGGCGACGGGCGGGGCCTGACCTTCGCTCACGGGCCGCGGAGCGTTGTCGCCGACCGTCCTGCCGCGGGTTCCCACCGACCCCACCGGGTGAGGCGTGGAGCGTCACACCCGGGGTTGCCGTTCCATCAGCTTCGGCCCGGGCTTGTCGAAGCCGAACTTGCGGTAGAGCTCGTGCGCGTCGCCGGTGTGCAGGAACCACGCGCGGTCGGCGTACGGGCCGCGGTCGATCATCTCGGCGACCAACTCGACCCCGAGGCTCCGCCCCCGGTGCTCGGTGAGCACGTACACATCCGCGAGGTAGACATCCGGTACCCCGAATGTCTCGACAGCCCGGCAGAACCCGACCTGTTGCCCGCCGTGATAGAGACCGACCACTCGGGTTGCAGCGCGGACCAGGCGCTCCTGCAGCTCGTACTCGCGTCCAGGCGCCCAGTAGGACTCCTCCGAGATGTAGCGGTGAACCGCCGCGACGTCGATGCGTGCCGGATCGTCGTCGACCTCGTAGCCGTTTCCGAGCTCGCGCCTCATGCGGAGAGCGTCCGCAGCCGGAAACCTCCGTGCTCCTCGTACGAGGATGTGACGACCGCCAGCGCCTCGCGCCGGGCGCGGTCGCCGAGACCGGCGGCAGCGGCGTCCTGAAGCGGAGACGAAAGCAATTGCTCGATTCCGGCAAGTCCCTCCGGCGAAAGACCGAACGAGCCGCTGGCATGCGCACGACAGACGGCACCGCCGGCGCGCGCCGAGAACCCGACCAGGCCGTCGGCGCCGCATTCGACGCAGGCCATGACATGCGGCAAGTACCCGGAGAGCCAGAGGAGCTTGAGCTGGAAAGAGAGCGCGAGCGGATCGAGCTCGGGTCTAGCCATGCCCGGGGTCGTCTCGTCGAGCAGATCGAGAAATCGTGTCAGCGCGGTGAACGCCCGGTCGTTCGCCTCGGGCTCGGCGTAGAGGCGGAGCATCGCCTCGGCGCCGATCAGCCCGGCAGCGAGCCGGTAGCCGTTCTCCCTGGTCTCGTGATGGGAAGCGATCAGCTCGACGCCGGTGACGGTCTGGAGCTCGCCAGACCCCTCGTGCAGCATCAGCTCGACGTGCGAGAGCGGCTCGAGGCGGGCGCCGAAGCGCGACTTCGTCTTCCGGATCCCCTTGGCGATCGCGCCGATCCTCCCTCGGTCGCGCGTGTAGATATGCAGGATCCGGTCGGCCTCCGAGAAGCGCAGAGAGCGCAGAACGACCGCTTCGGTCTTGTAGGTGCGGGCCACCGCTCCAGTCTAGGCGGGGCGACGGCCTGCGAGATCGAGCGGCGAGAGCTGGCACGACGGGCAGTACCACGTGCCCCGCCCACCGGCGCGAATCTTCTCGATCGGCGTGCCACAGCGCTCGCACGGGTCGCCGGCGCGCCCGTAGACCTTGAACTCGTGCTGCATCCCACCCGACCCGCCGTCCGGAAGCGTGTAGTCACGGAGCGTCGAGCCCTGCCGTGCGATCCCGACCTCGAGCGCCTTTCGGATGGACCGGTGGAGCGCGCGCACCTCGGTTGGCTCGAGGCTCCTTGCCTCTCGGAGCGGATGGATGCGGGCACGCCAGAGCGCCTCGTCCGCGTAGATGTTTCCGACGCCCGCCAGCGTACGCTGGTCGAGGATTGCCGCCTTCACCGGCGCCCTCCGGCTAGCGAGCCGCTTGCCAAGGTCGTTCGCCGTGAAGGCGGCCTCCAGCGGCTCAGGGCCGACGCGCGTGCCGAGATACGGCTCGAGCTCGCCGGGCTCGAGGAGAAGCCACGTGCCGAAGCGCCGCACATCCCGGTAGGCGACATCCGATCTGTCGTCTAATCTGACAACCGCGCGGCGATGCGGGTCTTCGGGAAGCGCTCCCTCCGGCCCGTGGCGAAACGACCCCGTCATCCGGAGGTGAACCAGCAGAGCCCGCCCCGATTCGAACCGAACAATCAAATACTTGCCGCGCCGATCGACGGCAGCGATCCGCTCACCTTCGAGCTCTCGTGCGACCAGATCGGGATCGTGGGGACGCGTCAGTCGCCCATCCGAGATCTCGACTCGCTCGAGAGACCGACCCTCGAGGACGGGTGCAAGCCGCTGTCTGACGTTCTCGACCTCGGGAAGCTCGGGCACGGGGACACGCTAGCCATCGCCTGCAGGCGGTGACTGTGAGCCTCGCGCTCAGGTGATCACTTCGAGGAGCACGGGGCTGACCGGGCCGGGCTCGCCGGCGAAATCGTAGGCCTCGAGGACGTCGCGGGCTGCCTCGTCCGCGGCGGCTTCGGAACGTGCGTGAATCTCGGCGATCGGCTCCCCCTGCTCGACGAGGTCACCGCGCTTGCGGCGGCAGACGACGCCGACCGCGTGGTCGATGGTCTCGCCTTTCACTCGACGGCCCGCGCCGAGGTGGAGCGCTGCTGTACCGACCCGAATCGCGTCGAGACCAACGACCGCGCCGCTTCTCGGGGCCGTGACCTGGTGGATGACCGGGGCGTCTTCGAGCGCCGATTCGTCGGCCGTGCCGCCCTGGGCCTCGATCCAGCGCGTCCAGACGGCCTCGGCCGTCCCGTCGCTGACGGAAGCCTCCGCGCGAGCGCGACCCTCGTCCACATCGATCCCGAGATCGGAGAGCGCGAGCAGGCGTGCGGATGCGTCGAGCACGAGCTCGGTGAGGTCGGCCGGACCCTGGCCGCGTACCGTCGCGAGCGCCTCACGCACCTCGAGCGCGTTGCCGACTGCTTCGCCGAGCGGCTGATCCATGTCGGTCAAGAGGCAGACGACCTCGCGTCCGGCCTCCCGGCCGAGCGCGAGCATGGTCTCCGCGAGGGCCCGCGCATCCTCGAGCGTCTTCATGAAGGCGCCGTTTCCGACCTTGACGTCGAGGACGATCGCCTGCGCCCCGGCAGCCAGCTTCTTCGACATGATCGAGGCCGCGATCAGCGAGGGCTGGTCGACGGTCGCGGTGACATCGCGCAGGCCGTAGAGCGCCAGATCGGCGGGAACGAGCGTGGCCGTCTGACCGACGATCGCCATGCCGACCTCGCGTACCTGAGCGATCAACTCCTCGGTGGTCAGGCCGACCCGGAAGCCCGGGATCGACTCGAGCTTGTCGAGTGTGCCGCCCGTGTGACCGAGGCCGCGACCGCTCATCTTTCCGAACGGGACGCCACAGGCCGCAACGATCGGCCCGACGGCGAGGGTCGTCTTGTCTCCCACCCCGCCGGTCGAGTGCTTGTCGACCACCTTGCGGCCGAGTGCGGCGCCGAGGTCGATCGTTTCGCCGCTGTGGATCATCGCGTCGGTGAGCGCGAAGGTCTCGCGTGCGGAGAGCCCGCGGAAGAAGACGGCCATGCAAAAAGCAGCCATCTGGTAGTCGGGAACGTCGCCGCGGGAGTAGCCGAGGACGAGCTCGGAAATCTCGCCCTGCGCGAGCTCTTCGCCGTCCCGCTTGCGCTGGATCAGCTCGGCGACCGAGATCACGGCTGGAGAAAAGGCTTGCCGAGCACGGCGCGCGGCGGGGTGCTGCCACCGAGCCACGTGTTCACGGTCGCCCCCACGTCACCGAACTCCCCGTCCTCGAGCACCCGCCCCGCCGCATTACGGCCCTGAACGTACGCAAGCAGGAGCGCGTGCTCGCGCGAGTGGTCGTTCGACGGCGTCGTCGGATCACACCCGTGGTCCGAGGTGAGGATCAGCAGATCTCCCTCACGCAATGCGTCGAGCAGATCCGGGAGGCGGCGATCGAAATCCTGCAGGCAACGGTGGAAGTTCTCGGGATCGTTCCGATGGCCCCAGAGCATGTCGGTCTCGACCAGATTCGCGAAGATGAAGCCCTCGTCGACGCGACTCAGAAGCTCCTCGGTGCGCTGGATCCCCTCGACGTTCGACTTCGTCGGGAACGACTCGTCGACGTCCTGTCCGGCGAAGATGTCGCCGATCTTCCCGACACCATAGATCGGGATCCCGCGGCCACCCATGATCGACATGTAGTTCGGTTTCGGCGGCTCCAGCGAGAAGTCGTGGCGATTCGGGGTGCGCTGGTAGTTCCCGGGCTCTCCGAGAAACGGCCGCGCGATCACCCGGCCCACTGCGTGCTTCCCGGTCAGGATCCGGCGCGCAACGCGGCAGGCCTCGTACAGCTCCTCGAGCGGGATGGTTTCCTCGTGCGCAGCGATCTGGAACACCGAGTCGGCGCTCGTGTACACGATCCATTTCCCGGTGCGCTGGTGCTCCTCGCCGAGCTCCTGGATGATCTCCGTCCCGCTGGCCGGCACGTTCCCGATCACTCCGCGCCCGGTCTGGTTCATGAACGGGTCGATCACCGCATCCGGGAAGCCGTGCGGATAGGTTGGCATCGCCTGCGGAGTGAGGATCCCCATCAGCTCCCAGTGCCCGGTCGTCGTGTCCTTTCCTCGGGATCGTTCGAGCAGGCGCGCCGCGACCGCGGGCGCACCGGGCTGTGGAGGGCAACCGAGCAGCGGCTCGATGTTGCCGAGCCCGAGCGCCTCGAGCGTCGGCAGATCGAGGCCGCCGACAGCCTTCGCGACATTCCCGAGCGTGTCCGACCCCTCGTCGCCGAAATCGGCGGCGTCGGGCAGTTCTCCGGCCCCGACAGCATCGAGGACGATCACGCAAGCTCTGGGCACGCGGCTATCCTACGGCGAGATGGAGAACGTACTCGGACTGATCGGCTTCATCGTGTTCATCGCGGGCACGATCAGCCTCGCCGCGGGAGTGACCTGGCTCGTCGTCAGGATCAGCCCACTGCCGGGCACGAACGACAAGCCGACCCCGCCGCCGGCCTCGACAAGCTAGACCGCGACCGCCGCGTCCTAGCCGGCAAGCGCGGCGTCGAGCGGCGTGAACGGGAGGCCGTGCGCCTCGGCAACCGCCTCGTAGGTCACCTTGCCGCCGAGCACGTTCACGCCCTTTGCAAGGGCCGGATCGGCCGCGACCGCCTCACGCAGACCGCGACCGGCGATCGCCTCGACGTACGGCAACGTCGCGTTCGTGAGCGCCTTCGTCGAGGTGACAGGGACGCCGCCCGGCATGTTCGCAACGCAGTAGTGGATCACGCCGTCCACGACGAACACCGGGTCGGAGTGCGTCGTCGCATGGGAGGTTTCGAAGCAGCCGCCCTGATCGATCGCAACATCCACCACGACCGCGCCGTCGTTCATCCGCGCGATCATCTCGCGCGTCACGAGCTTCGGCGCAAGCGCGCCCGGAATCAGCACCGCACCGATCACGAGGTCCGCACCCTCGACCGAGTCGGCGATCTCGAGGCTCGACGACATCAGCAACGTCACGCGCCCGGACAGGATCTCCTCCAGATGCCGCATCCGGTCGATCGACCGCTCGAGGATCGTCACCTCCGCGCCGAGCCCGAGCGCCATGATCGCTGCGTTGTAGCCGACGATCCCGCCGCCGATGATCACAACCCGTCCCGGCGCCACACCGGGAACGCCGCCCAGGAGGAGACCGCGGCCACCGAACGGCTTCTCGAGGAAGTACGCCCCGGCCTGGGTCGAAAGCCGGCCGGCAACCTCGGACATCGGCGCGAGCAGTGGCAACGCGCCGCGCGCCGACTCCACCGTCTCGTAGGCGACGGCGGTCACGCCGGACTCGACGAGCGCTCGCGTCAGCAGCGCGTCAGCGGCAATGTGAAGGTAGGTGAAGAGCGTGAGCCCCTCGCGCAGACGACCGTACTCGGCCGCGATCGGCTCCTTGACCTTGAGCAAGAGGTCACTTGAACCCCAGACCTCGTCCACCGCGCCGGTGGACGCGCCAACGCGCTCGTACGCGGCGTCCGGGAACGAGCTCCCGGCACCTGCGCCGGTCTCGACCATCACCTCGTGGCCGCGGTTGATCAGCTCGAGGGCGCCCGCAGGCGTCAGCGCGACGCGGTACTCGTCGGACTTGATCTCCTTCGCAACTCCGATCCTCACGGCGCCGGACCATACCGGCGACACAACCCTCAGGGCTTCCGGTCCGCTACGAACCTGAACTTCGGTTGCGCGGCGAGCTGCCGCGAGTCGGTCGGGGTGGTGAATGTCGGCATCTTCACAGTCACCGTGACCGGGGTCGACGCAACGTGCATGCGCACGACTGTCCGCTTCCCGTTGCGGACGAGGGCATGCTCCACGGCGATCACCTTGTCGAGCTCGGGAATGCCGTTCGAGTCGAGCTTCACGGTGCCGGCGCGGATCGTCGCGATCACCGCCTTCCCGGGCCCTGTGTACCCCGTGCGCGAGAGGACGACAACCAAGGTGCCGGGCCCGCGGCGCGGGAAATACGTGTAGGCGATCGGACTCGTCGCCCACCCGTCGGCGAAGACGTTCTGTTCCTCGTTCAGCAGGTGCCAGGGAGTCGGCGTTCGGTACAGGACGAAGCCCGGTCGCGACGCGGCGATCGGCGCCGCGAGCCGCACGCCGTTCCCGGCAAGCGTGTAGGGATCGCCCGTGTAGCCCGAAAGCGCTCCGTCGGTGGTCTTTAGCCCGGGCGCGCTGATCGGCCCCGGGCCCGGCGCGACCCCGTTCAGGCTCGCCACGTGGCTCACTGAGCGGTTCCAGAACTCCGTCAGCCACAGGGGGTTCCCGTCGGTCACCGACTGCCCGAGGAACGTGACGTGCGCGCCGCCGGTGCTCGTGTCGACCCAGTTCCGCGGCGCGGGCAGAAGCTTGGCGAAGACGTTCGCCTCGTCGGTGTTGCCGATTGTCGCGTAGATCTGGCCGGTGAGGAGCCACGAGCCGAGAAGCACAGCGGCCAACACGCCGACGCCGCGACGATGACGCAGGACCAGCAACACAACCGAGACGAGCGCCGCCGCGCCGAGCAGCCGGTGGAAGTCGTTCACATCCCAGCGAAAGTTGCGGTTGACGAACGTCAGGATTCCGAGGCCCGGCGCCTCGAAGTACGGCGCCCCCACCTCGAACATCCCGGACCAGATGCTCACCATCACAACCGCCGTCGCGACGCCGATGAGCAGCCAGCTCACCCTGCGCGAATAGAGGACGAGCGCCGTCCCGATCAGGAGAAGCGGCGACAGGAAGAAGAGGTTCCGCTCCTCGATAGCCGGCCGGAGATTGCTCAGCAGGTAGGTGGCCTTGGCCGCCGTGTAGAGCACGAGCGCGCATACGCTCGCAAGCAGATAGACGGCGAACGCCCGGTAGGCAGGGTCGGAGAAACGCTCCGGAAGCCACAACGACGCGATCCCGCCGATCACCGGCAGGATGCCGAGCCCGATGGCCAGCGCGCCCACCGCGAGGCCGCCTTCGTGAAGGGTGTGCGAGTTGAAGTACTGGTTGAACGTCCAGCTCTGGACGCGCTCCACGACGAGCACGTTGAACAGGAGCCCGAAGACGACCACACCCGCGCAGGTCAGCACGATCCACTTCCAGCTCCCGCGCCACGACATCGAGCCGCCCTTCTGCCAGCTGAAGGCGATGGCCGAGGCCAGCACCAGCGACGCCGTCAGCGCCACGAACTCCGACCGCACCCACACTCCGCCGATCGCAAAGAGCACGGCGGGCACGGCCCGTCCCCAGCTCGGTTTCGCGAGCAGCCGTACGGCGAGCAGCGCCTCGAGCCCGAACCAGGGGTACGCGAGCGACTCGGGCACGATCGAGCTCGTGTACGCCATCGCCGGGATCGCGATCGAGAGCAACGCGACCACGAGCGAAACGGCTCGCGAGAGCAGCATCCGTGCCAGCAAATACACCGGCACGACGGTGAGGCACATCACCACGACGTTCAGGAGCTTGATCGTCTCGTACGCGTTCGCCGTCGAGTGCATCCACCAGGCGGGCGCGATCAGGAACGAGTAGAGCGAGTCGAACGAGTGCGGCTCTCCTCGTCGGGCTGCGTGGCCGGTGGTCGCGATCGCGCGCGAGAGCTGGCTCCATTCGAGCTCGTCGGTGAAGAGCCACGGCGTCTTTCGGAGTGACGCCTCGATCCCGTAGAAAGCGAAGATGACGAAGCCGAGCCCGGCGAGCGCGACGACTTGCGCGGGGTTGATAGACCGGCGGCGCTTCGCCTGACGGGCGGCAGAACCGCCCGACCTGCTCACGGCAGGCGCGTCACCGCCGTCGGGCATAGATCGTGACGCCGCTGTACTCGCCGGCACTCAGATGCGCGAGCGTCCCGAGCGTCTGGCCGACCTTGGGCACCCGCGCGATCTGGGAGCCAAAGCGCCCCGGGGCGTATCCGTCGGACCGCTCGAGCCGGCGGATCACGATCCCGCTTCGCGTGAAGGCGGCGACATAGGCCCAGATCGTGTGGACGTGCTCGTTGATCCCGAGCTCCTTCTCCGCGGCCTGGTCGGGGTTCTCCGAGCTGCGGCCGACGCCCTTCGTCCCCTCGTTCAGCCCCGCGACCGTCCCACCGTGTTTCGTCACACGCGCCATCTCCCGAACCATCGCCGGCAAGTCGAGCGCATGGTGAAGCGTCGCGCAGCAGTAGGTGACGTCGAAGGTCTCGCTCGCGAACGGAAGATGCTCGCCGTCGGCCTGCACCCGCCCGAAGTCGCCGTAGAAAGCCCCGCGGCCGAGCCCGATGTTCTTGTCGGTCAGGATGTCGGTGGCGACGTACTCGCAGTCGCGCTCCTTCCAGTACGGCGCGGACCAGGCCTTTGCAGCGCCGACCTCGAGCACGCGCAAGCCGGTTCGGTCCTTGACGTAACGGTCGAGGAGAACCTGGAAGCTGTGTGCATTCGCGCCCCACGTCCCGTCCTCCCAGCCGAGATCGCGATTCAGGTAGGGCAGGTGCGAGTCGATGTTGTCGTCGGGCTCGTACCAGCCCTCGGCCTTGGCCTTCCCGACCCAGCCCTCCATCTCGCCGAGCTTCTCGCGTGCTCCCGGCAGGTCGACGTGGAGCATCAGCGGAATCCCTTCCTCGACCGCGAACATCCGCCCACAGCCAGGGCAGTGGAGCTTGTCCTCGCTGTCCTCGACGAGCCGCGAGCGGCAAACCGGGCAGCGAAGGATCTCAAGGAGCGCCGCGTCCATCTCAGCTCGCGGCAGCGCCGATCAGTGCGAGCGTGACCTCGACCATCGCCTCGACGTCGGCGACGGCGATGTACTCGTCGGGAGTGTGGATCTCGGACATGCCGTTCGCGAGGTTGACGCATTGGAGCCCGCGTTCGTTGAAGACGTTCGAGTCGGCGGCGCCGCCCGAGAGCCGGTAGACGGGCTCCACGCCACAGCTCGCCAGCGCCTCGGCTGCGAGCCTGACGGGCAGGTCGTCGCGCGTGAACCTGTAGGCGGTGTACGTGCGGGTCATCTTCGTCTCGACCTCACAGTCGGCGACGCCCGCGGCGAACGTCAGCGCGTCTTGCATCGCCTGAACCTGGTCGGCGAGCTTCCGCTCGTCGTGGGAGCGCGCCTCACCGACGAAGGAGCAGAGATCGGGAACGACGTTCGCGGCGTTGCCGCCCGTGATCGTGCCGATGTTTGCGGTCGTCTCCTCGTCGATCCGGCCGAGGGGCATCTCCGAAATGGCACGCGCAGCGGCGGCGATCGCCGAGCGGCCCTCCTCCGGAAACATCCCCGCGTGGGCGGCACGTCCGTGGAAGCTGACCTCCAGGAGCTGTGCAGAAGGCGCTCCGAGGATCACCCCGCCGACCGGCGCCGCATCGTCGAACACGTAGCCCGAGCGCGCCCGTAGCCGCGTGTGGTCGAACGCGTAGGCGCCGATCAGGCCGACCTCCTCCTTGGACGTGAACACGAGCTCGATACCGGGGTGCGGACGGCCCTCGGCGAGCACGCGTCTGACGGCGTCGAGCATGGCTGCGACAGCTGCCTTGTTGTCGCCGCCTAGAATCGCATCGTTTCGGTTTCGCACGACCCCGTCCTCGACCACCGGATCGATCGCGGCGACGGGCGGCACGGTGTCGAGATGGGCGCAGAAGAACAGTGGCTCCCCCTCGGTCGTCGGCTCGAGCGAGACGTAGACATTTCCCATGGTCGAGCCGACCTCGGGGCCGGTCGCGTCCTCGTCGGGCGTCAGTCCGCAGTCGCGGAGGTAGCCCAGCACGCGATCGGCAACCGGGCGCTCTTCACCCGACGGGCTGGCGATCGCGGCGAGCTCGAGAAAGAGATCTAGCACCTCGGACGCCACGGGCGGTCATGGTAGTGGCCGCTCCGGCGGCCAGGCGTCAGATGGCGATCTCGACGAGCGCGTTGCCGCGCGCGCGGGCCCGCTGAAGCGACGCGCCGACGAACTCGCGGAAGAGCGGAGCGGGCCTCGTCGGTCGAGACTTGAACTCCGGGTGGAACTGCGAGGCGACAAACCAGGGGTGTTCGGGCAGCTCGACGATCTCCACCAGGCGGCCTTCCTCAAACGTGCCGCTGATCACGAGGCCGGCGTCGACGAGCTGCTGGCGATAGGCGTTGTTGACCTCGTAGCGGTGGCGGTGGCGCTCGGAGACGACCGGCTTGCCGCGGTACACCTCGCGCGTCTGGGTCCCCTCGGCGAGCTCGACCGCCTGGGCACCGAGCCGCATCGACCCGCCGAGGTTCTCGACGTCCTTTTGCTCCGGCAGCAGGTCGATCACCGGGTAGGGCGTCTCTGGGTCCATCTCGGTCGAGTTCGCACCGTCGAGATCGCAGACGTGGCGGGCGAACTCGGAGACCGCAACATGCATCCCGAGGCAGATCCCGAGGTACGGGATCGCGTCCTCCCGGGCGACGCGACACGCGAGGATCTTGCCTTCCCATCCGCGCGACCCGAAGCCGCCGGGCACGAGCACACCGTCGACACCGGCGAGCTCCGCGCGCGCCTCGTCGAGGGTCATGTTCTCGGCGTCGACCCAGCGGACGTGCACGTTGCAACCGTTGTGGATGCCGGCGTGCTTGAGTGCCTCATGGACGGAGAGATAGGCGTCGTGAAGCTTCACGTACTTGCCGACGAGCGCGATCTCGACCTGCTCCGACCGCGACCCGAGCCGTTCGACGAGCTGATCCCACTCGCCCAGGTCGGCCTCGGGGGCCTCGAGCCCGAGCCGCTCGCAGACGAGCCGGTCGAGCCCTTGCGCCTGGAGCGCCTTCGGCACGAGATAGACGTCGGGGACGTCGACGGCCGAGATCACCGCCTCCAGGTCGACGTCGGCGAACAGCGCGATCTTGTCGCGGATGTCCTTCGTAAGCGGCTCGGTCGAGCGGCAGACGAGGATGTCGGGGTGGATACCGATGCGGCGCAGCTCGTTGACCGAGTGCTGGGTCGGCTTCGTCTTCAGCTCCCCGGCGTTCGCGATGAACGGGACGAGCGTGACGTGGATGTAGAGGACGTTGTCGCTTCCAACCTCGCGGCGGAACTGGCGAATCGCCTCGAGAAACGGCTGCGACTCGATGTCGCCGACCGTGCCGCCGATCTCCGAGATGACGACGTCTGTGTCGGTGACCTCCGCCACCGAGCGGACGCGCGCCTTGATCTCGTTCGTGATGTGCGGGATCACCTGCACCGTCGAGCCGAGGTATTCGCCCTTGCGCTCCTTGCGGAGCACACGGTCCCAAACTGCGCCGGCAGTGTGGTTCGCGGCGCGAGAGAGGTTCTCGTCGATGAAGCGCTCGTAATGGCCGATGTCGAGATCGGTCTCGGCGCCGTCCTCGGTGACGAAAACCTCGCCGTGCTGGAACGGGCTCATCGTTCCCGGATCGACGTTCAGGTACGGGTCGAACTTCTGCACCTGCACCTTGAGCCCGCGTGCCTTGAGCAGCCGGCCGAGGGATGCCGCCGTGATGCCCTTGCCGAGAGACGAGACGACTCCGCCGGTGACGAAGACGTACTTGGCGCTCATCCCTGCCCTGCCTTCAAGTAAACCCCGTGACCGGCGATTCTGCACCTTCCCGCGAGACAACTCACGGAACTCCACCCTACCAGCAGTTGACCAGGCTCCCTCACGACTCGAGGGATCGTAGGGCGCGGTCAGGACGTCACAGCGTCGCCGCCGTCTGAACCAGGTCGTAGAGCCGATCGGCGGCGCTCTGAGCCAGTTGGGGCTCGTCCATCGAACCGGACATGACGCTCACGGCAACCTCCGTGCGGTCGGGAGCGAGCGTCCGCAGCACGACCTCGACGCTGCGCGGCGCCGGTGCGCGATCGCCGTCCTTCGCGATGCGGCGGAAGAGCTGGAACGCCCAGCGCTCGAGTGGATCGACCGCCGTGATCACGAGCGTCCGGCTGCCGGTCGGCCCGCTTGGCCGGCCGACTCGGGGAAAGCGGAAGATCCAGAAATGGAGCGGGTCTGCGACCACGTAGACCTGCCAGCGCGCACCTACTTCGAAGCCGCGCCGGTCCGGCTCGACGCTGACGATGCCGGGCCACCAGTCGGAGAGGTGATACGGCTCGGCGAGAAACGCCCAGGCCTCGGCACGTGAGGCCAGGAGCTCACGCGTGGCGGGCTTCATTCGCGAAGCGCTGCGAGGAAGTCGGCGCCCCCGAGCATCCGCTCGAGCTCCTCGCGCCGGTCGTCGGGACCAAGCGCCTCGATGCGCGTATGCGTCGGGTCGCCCGGAACTTTCTCGACTCGGAAGTGGCTGTCCGCGACGCTCGCGATCTGCGGAAGATGGGTGATCGTGATCACCTGCGCACGAGTTGCCAGGCGACGGAGCGTCTCGCCGACTGCGTGAGCTGTCTGCCCGCCGATGCCGGCATCGATCTCGTCGAAGACCATCGTCTCGCCGCCGGCCACAGCGGCGATCGCGAGCGCGATCCTCGAGAGCTCACCGCCCGACGCCGTCTCGGCTACGGGCCCGAACGGAAGGCCCGTGTTCGGACGGACGGAGAAGGCGACCTCGTCGGAGCCGGACGGCCCCTGGTCGGCGTCGCGAACCTCGGCCCTGAACTCCCCCTCGCCGAGACCGACCCCGGCGAGCTCAACAGCGACAGCCTCGGCGAACCTGGGTGCTGCCTGCCTGCGCGCCTCACGGAGCGCAGCGTGCAGGCGGTCGACGTCGGCCTGTCTTGCGGCGAGCGCCTCGGCCGCTGCGCGCGCGGGGTCATGCCCCTCGGCGATCGCTTCCAGCTCGATCCGTGCCGCGGCGGCCCGCTCGAGCAGCTCGTCGTAGCCGAGCACGCCATAACGGCGGCGGAGTCCCGCAATGTGGTCGAGTGCGCTCTCGACCTCCTCTACCCGGCCCGGCTCGGCCTCGAGCGAGTCGAGGAACCGGGCGAGGTCGATCGCGACGTCGCGCAGCGAGAGCTCGGCAGAGCGGAGCGCGTCGCCCGCGGCGGCCAGCTCGGGCGCCATGCTCTCGACCGGCGCGACCGCCCGCTCGGCAGTGGCGACAAGGTCAGCTGCGCTCTCACGATCGTCGTCGGAGACAGCCTCGAGCGCGGTTGCCGCGGCCTGCGCAAGCTCGGTGACGTTGCGGAGCTTCTCTCGCTCGCCTCGAAGGCTCTCCTCCTGGCCGGCCTCGAGACCTTCCGTGTCGGCCACAAGCGTTCGAAGCTCCTCGAGCTTCGCCTCGGCAGCCGCGGCGTCGCGTGTGAGCTCGTCGTGGGCGCGGCGCGCGGCCGCGAGCTCCCGCCAGGCTCGGCGGGCCGCGCGAGCTGAGTCCGTGGTTCCTGCGTACGAGTCGAGCACCCCGAGCTGATAGCTCGGACGGGCGAGCCGCCGTTGCTCGAACTGGCCGCTCATCGCTAGCAGCGCCTCGACGGCCGCCGCCACGTCCTCGCGTGCGGCACTTCGCCCCCAGGCATAGGCGCGCGTCCTACCGTCGGCGAAGATCCGCCTCGCGACGATCAACGTCTCCTCGCCCTCGGGCCGCAACTCGGCCAGCTCTCCGAGGGCCTCGTCGTCCGGCAGGTCGAACTCTGCCTCCACGAAGGCCTCATCCGCCGCGGCTCCGATCAGCGCCGCCTCCCCGCGCGCGCCGAGCAGCAACCCCACCGCGTTCGAGAGGATCGTCTTCCCCGCTCCCGTCTCACCCGTGATCGCGTTGAGCCCTTCCTCGAAGCCGAGCTCCGCCTCCCGGATCAGAACGAGGTTCTCGATGCGAAGCCGCCGAAGCATCCCGCCATCGTACGACTGCGGCTGGACCGCGGCGACTGTCGATTTCGGCCACTTCCTCCGCGCGCACCCCCGCCCATGGGTGGGGTCGCACCCTCCGCCCTCGAGATCAATTCTAGGCGGCTACCTGTGACGTGCGGGTGCCGGCTTCGTCATTTCTCGTCCACAGGCTGTCCGAGAGCGTCTGAGCGACAGGTTGCTTTTACGTCCGAGTGAGCGCGATCACCGGTATCACCCGGCCGGCCTTCTCCTGGTACTCGCCGAACGCCGGAAGACGCTCCGCCTGCGCGGCGTAGGCGCGATTTCGCTCCTCGCCGACAAGCGGCGCGGCAACCGCTTCGAAGCGCTCGGCGCCGACCTCGACCTGGACTTGCGGATCGGCGACGAGGTTCCGGTACCAGTCCGGATGCGTCGGGGCCCCGCCTTTCGATGCGAAAACGAGCAGTTTTTCGCCGTCACGCGCAAACGCTACCGGCGTCGTGTGTGAGCGCCCGCTCTTGCGGCCGGTCGTGGTCAGAAGGAGGAGGTCACGACCTTCCCAGTGGCCTCCGACCTTGCCGGAGTTCGCGCGGAACTCCTCGATGATCGGCTTGTTCCTGTCGTTCATGGCATCCCCCCGGAGCAATCCCGCCGGCCGGATCAGCCGACGCCGAAGACCTGAGCGTAGCGGCCGAAGAACGTCTGCTCGGGCAGCGTGGCGAGAATCGTGCGGCTCTTGCCGAAGCGCACCGTCACGCCGTCGTCGCAACCGAGCGGGCCAACAGGATGGCCGTCCACGAGCACGACGACCTCGACGTCCGGTGTGCGATTGACCACTTCGAGCTCGAGGTCGGGCCCGACGACGAGCGGCCGCGCGTGCAGCGTGTGCGGCGCCACGAACGTGACCACAGCGGCGTCGAGCCCCCATACGAGCACCGGGCCGCCGTTCGAGAGGTTGTAGGCGGTCGAGCCGGCCGGAGTGGCGCAGATCAGTCCGTCACAAGGCCGAGTACCGAGATCCTCGCCGCCGATCGCGTACGCGAGCTCGACGATCCGTCCGGGGGTGTTGCTGACGACCACCACGTCGTTGGCTGCAATCTGGCAGGTACCGGCGATCTCCGCCTCGAGGGTCGGCAACGCCTGGACGGCGAACTCTCCGGCAAACACGCGGGCAAGGCCGCTCTCCAGCTCCGCGCCCGGGATCGCCGCGAGAAACCCGACCCGGCCGAAGTTGGCCCCGATCACCGGGACACCGCTGTCGAGGAACCGAGCGAGCGCCCGCAACATCGTCCCGTCGCCGCCGAGAACAACGGCGATGTCGGGCTGCGAATCGCTGTCGACCAGCTCGACGCCCTCGCGTTCGGCAAGCGCGCGGAGCCGCGCGACAGCCTCGTCGACGTTCCGTGTTACGCCATGGGTGACGTACGTGGCCCGCTCAATCCGTGGCATCGGCGATCCAGACATCTAGCTCCGGCGGAAGCCCGGGCTGCTCAGCGTGAACGAGGTGGACGACGAACTCATGGTTTCCCTTGGGCCCCGGAAGCCCCGAGTCTACGACGCCGGCGACCCGGGCATCCCACCCGAGCGACGCTTCCGCCACCTCGTGGAGCACACGCCGGTGGATCTCCGCGTCGCGGACGACACCCTTCTTCACCTCAGCTCGTCCCGCCTCGAACTGCGGCTTCACGAGCACGAGCGCCCGCCAGCCGGGCGCAGCAAGACGCAGCGCCGGCGGAAGGGCGACGCGCAGTGAGATGAACGACACGTCGCACGTCACCAGCTGCGGCGCAAACGGGAGCTCGGTGAGCGTGCGTGCGTTCGTTCGCTCGAGCACCGTGACGCACGGATCGTTGCGGACACGCGGATGAAGCTGGCCGTGGCCGACATCGAGCGCGATCACGCGGGCGGCGCCGCGTTGTAGCAGGACGTCGCTGAACCCGCCCGTCGAAGCGCCGAGATCGAGGCAGTCGAGCCCTGTGGGATCGACGCCGAATGCGTCGAGCGCGTTTGCGAGCTTCCAGCCGGCACGCGAGACGTACGGGGGCGGTTGCTCGACCTCGAGCGGCGCCTCCTCGTCGACCTGCTCCCCGGGTTTCTGGTGCCCCGGTACTAGCCCTGCCATCACGAGCGCCTGAGCCTGCGCCCGGCTCTCGGCGAGCCCTCGCTCGACGAGAAGCACGTCCAGCCGCTTGCGCGTCACGACGTGCGTGCGGCGAGCCGGGCGACGATCTCCGCGAGCACCGAGATGTCGTACGGGATCTCCGCGAGCCGCGCCTCAGAGCGCTTCGCGGCCTCTTCCGCCAGCTCGCGTGAGCGCTCCTCGCCGACCTCGACCACGTACCCGTCCCCGTCGAGGATGTCGTCGACGACCTGGAACAACAGCCCGAGCTCGGCGGCAAAGGCACGCCATGGCGGGTGCGCGGTCTCGGGCACCCCTGCCGCCCAGACACCGCACATCACCGAGGCCGAGAAGAGCGCCCCCGTCTTGAGCCGGTGGAGCTCGGCCAGGTCGTGACCGCCTTCGAGATCTTGCTGCTGGCCGCCGATCATCGCGAGCGTCGCGTCGATCAGCTCTCGCGCCACGTCGGCGCCGCACAGGAGCGCGAGACCGATCGCCTCGACGACGAGCGCGTCGCCCGCGAGGATCGCTGACGCCTCGCCGTATGCGGCCCACACGCTCGGCTGCCCGCGACGCTCCTCGTCATCGTCCAGCGCCGGAAGATCGTCATGGACGAGCGAGAACGAATGCACGAGCTCGACGGCCGCGGCTGCCGGGAGCACGCGTTCGAGATCGGCGCCCAGCGCCTCGGCGGAGGCGAGGCAGAGCACCGGCCGCACGCGCTTGCCGCCGAGCGAGTAGCGGAACGGCTCAGCGAGCGTGCCGAGCACCTCCGCGGGCTCGTGCCTTGCGAGGTAGCTCTCGATCAGCTCCCTCAGCTCGTCAGGCGTCCGTGGCATCGGCCTCCGCCGCCTGGCGCGCGCTCTGGAGCTCGGCCTCGATCTGCTTCGTGATCTCGACGAGCTCCTGCAGCACCTCGATCGCCTGGTCGGGATCGTCGGTGGCCTCGAGCTTCGTGCGGGTGACCTCGAGCCTAGCGAGGAGCGCCTCCGCCCGTTCGAGCGAGTCTTCCGAGCTCATACTGTCGCCTCCCTCTGGATCCTCCCGAGGATCCCGTTGACGAGTCGCGCCCCCTCGTCGGAGGCGTAGCGCTTCGTGTAGCCGACCGCTTCGTCGATCACGACCTCCTGAGGGACCTCGCCGCGGTCGAGCTCCTCGATCGCGACGCGCAACGCTGTGCGCTCGACGGCGCCAAGCCGGTCGGCCGCCCAGCCGTCGGATGCTGCCGTGATCCGGCTGTCGAGATCGGCGGCGTGAGCGACCGTCTCCTCGGCCAGCTCGCGCGACCATGAGTCGATCTCACCGCCGTAGAGCGAGCCGATCTCCCCCTCCGAGATATCCCACTGGTACACGAGGATCAGCGCCTGGCGACGCGCCTGCCGGCGGGAGATCACGCGAGCTCTCCGATCGCCACATCGACCCGAGCGTCGATGTCGCACATCGTCTTGAGCGCGTCCGAAACTGCCTCCTGTGCCCGGCCTGCAAGCTCCACGAGCGGCTCGCCACGGCTCGCTGCGACCGCGAGCCGGACGACACGCCCCTCGACGTCCACGGCACGGCGGCGGCGGACGCGAATCCCGTTCACGCTCTCGGCAGCGCGAACCGCTATCCCGACGAGCACCCCGTCCGGGACGGTCACCGCGCCGCGCTCGGTCGACACGACGAGCGTCATGCCGGAACCGGCCCGAGCTCGGCCAGGGTTGAAGTGGAGTAGACGCCGCTCGCGAACTCCCCGCTCCGAAGAATCGAGAGCGCGAGCTCGCGTGTCGTCGGAACGCCCTCCACGACCAGCTCTTCGAGCGCGCGTATTGCTCTCGTGATCGCGGCAGGCCGGTCGGCGTCCCACACGACGAGCTTCGCGATCAGCGAGTCGTAGTACGGCGGGATCACAGTCCCATCCTCCACGAATGTGTCGACGCGGACTCCCGGCCCGAGCGGCGGACGGAACCTCGTCACCGTTCCCGGCGCCGGGCGAAAATCGTGCGTCGGGTCCTCGGCATTCAGGCGGACCTCGATCGCATGGCCGCGACGGGGCGCCCGACCCGTGAGCCGCAGAGGTTCCCCCGCTGCGATCTCTAGCTGCGCACGGACGAGGTCGATGCCCGTGCAGGCCTCGGTGATCGGGTGCTCGACCTGGAGCCGAGCGTTCAGCTCGATGAACGAGAACGACGCGTCAGGGCCGAGCAGGAACTCGAATGTGCCCGCATTCACGTAGCCGACCGCCCGGCACGCGCGCTCGGCGGCAGCCTCCATCGCCTCGCGCAACTCCACCGTCAATGCCGGGGAGGGCGTCTCCTCGATCAACTTCTGGTGGCGGCGCTGGATCGAGCACTCACGTTCGCCCAGTGTGAGCACGTTGCCGTGCTGATCGCAGAGCACCTGAATCTCGACGTGCCTCGCGGGCGCGAGCACCTTCTCGACGTAGAGCGTGCCGTTGCCGAACGCGGCGCCTGCCTCGGCCGAAGCGGTCTCGAACGCGTCGTCGAGATCAGCGGGGTCGTCGACGAGCCGCATCCCACGCCCGCCGCCGCCGGAGGAGGCTTTCAACATCACCGGGAAACCAATCTCCGCGGCGGCCGCGCGCGCTTCTTCGAGCGAGGTCGCTCCTTCGGTCCCCGGCACCGTCGGAACATCGGCGGCGCGCATCGCAGCACGGGCGGCGATCTTGTCGCCCATCGTCTCCATCACCGCGGCGGGCGGCCCGACGAAGACGAGCTCGTTGTCGGCGCACGCCTCGACGAACGCCGGGTTTTCGGAGAGGAACCCGTAACCGGGATGCACTGCGTCGCATCCGGTCGTCACGGCCGCCGCGACGATCGCCGGAATGCTCAGATAGCTCTGCGCTGCCGGCGCGGGGCCGATTCGAACAGCCTCGTCGGCCAGGCGCACGTGAGGCGCCGCCGCGTCGGCGGTCGAATACACGGCTACCGCCTCCATCCCGAGCTCGTGGATCGCGCGGATCACGCGGACGGCGATCTCGCCTCGGTTCGCTACGAGTACGCGGCGGAACATCAGATACCGACGGGACGGCCGTTCACAGGCTCCAGCTCGAAGAGGAGCTGGCCGTACTCGACCGGCTGGCCGTCGACGACGTGGATGCGGCGGACGACAGCCTCCACCTCCGCCTTCACCTCGTTCATCAGCTTCATCGCCTCCAGGATGCACAGCACCTGGCCCGGCACGACGGGCTCACCCTCCTCGATGAAGGGCGCCGCTCCGGGGCGCGGAGCTCGGTAGAACGTCCCGACCATCGGGCTCTCCACGGCGAGGACATCGTCGCCCCGCAGGGCGCCATGAAGATCATCGTCGTGCTCGGTCGTCACCTCGGCTCGCCGCTCAGCGATCGGCTGGGCGACGTTGCGGCGAACACTCACGCGGACGCCGTCCTCCTCGACCGTGATCTCCCCCACCCCCGTCTCCTGCACGATCCTGACCACGGACCGGATCTGCTCGTCCCGGTCCCGGGCTAGCGCATCCTCCTCCGAGCGGTCCTCACCGCCGGCTCGGCGGCGGATCGACTGCAGGAGCGGCTCGGCCTCTTCACCGAAGAGCGCGAGCAGCAGCAGCTCCTCCTCGCTCGCCGCCAGCCCTTGCGCCCGAACACGGAGAGCCTCGATGTCGATCGGATCCGGGGCCGGCTCGGCGGCGTGCAGCTCCACTGCGCGCTGGAGCGCCGGGTCGATCGGTCCCGGAGTGCGGCCGAAGCGGCCAAGGGCGACGTCGCGCAGCTCGTCCACGAGCGTCGCGTATCGGTTCGCGCCGAGCACGTTCACGAGCGCCTGCGATGCAACGATCTGCCCGATGGGAGCGGCCAGAGGCGGCGATCCCGCCTCCGTCCGGACGCGATCGACCTCGTCGAGGACCTCGTCGAGCCGGTCGCCGTGACCGCTCGACCGGAGCTGCGCATCGATGATCGACACGAGCCCGGGCGGAAGCTTGCGACGCGCCGCCCGTACCGATACACGTGGCAGGAGCGGGCTGATGGGCGCATCTCCGATGTGCGCGTCAACGAGGCCGGCGGCCTCCCAGAGCTTGTCGACATCGATCCCGGGGTCGTGACCGAGCCCCGTCAGCGCCTGCGTGAGCGACTCCGCCGAGGTCCTGTGCGTAGCGAGCGCCACCGGGTAGACCGCACAACCGATCAGGTCGACACCCGCGCGAGCGCTCTCGATCGCGAGCGCGAGCCCGTTCCTCCCGGCCCCCTGGGTGAACAGGCCGACCGGGAGGCCGGAAATTTCCTTCAGCTCCGCAATCAGCTCGCCGGCACGGTGGGGCTGCAGAAGCCCGGCCGGGTCGTCGAGCACGATCCGGGCGGCGCCGATCTCCGGCAGCTTCTTCGCCGTCTCGGTGAGCGAGTCGTGCCGGGCCGAGCCGTACAGCAAGCCGGCATCGAACTCGCGGCCGGCGTCGATCACCGCCTTGGCGGCGACCCGCAGGTTGTCGGCGTCGTTGAGCGGATCGTGGAGTCGGAACGCGTCGATTCCGCTCTCGGCAGCGCTGGCCATGAACCTGCGGACGAGGTCGTCGCCGACGGGCCGCGATCCGACGAGGAAGCTGCCGCGGACTGCCAGCACGAGCGGCGTCTTGGTGCGCGCGCGAATCGCCCGGATACGCTCCCAGGGGCTCTCGGTGCCGTGGCGCACGGCGGCGTCAAATGCGCCGCCGCCCGAGACCTCCAGGTACGCATACCCGGCCTGGTCGAGAATCTCGGCCAGGCGAAGTAGGTCCGCGGTGGGCATGGAGCCGGTCAGCGGCTCCTGCGAGAGCACGCGGATCGAGGTGTCGACGAGCCTCGGCATCGGCGGGACCTTAGCGCGGACGGGTGGCAATCCCGCCGGTCGAACGTCCGCCGTCGGCTCGGGCGCTGAACATCGCGCTCGAGGCAGCACTGGGCGCTCGTCTCGCCCTGGCTCTCTCTGGCTCGGACCCGGCTCGCGGATCAGCACGAGCGGTTTCGTCCGGCCTTCCGCCTACTCTGGCAGGCCGTGGGATTGCACGAGACCCTTGTCGTCGAGACCGAGGCGGCGTTCACGATCCTCGGCTTGCTGCTGGTCTTCCTGCCGATGTTCCTGACCGTGCTCGCTCGCGCCGAGGAGAGCGACGGCTCGATGCCCGGGTCGCGCTTCCTCGTGATCGCGCTTGCCTGGTCGGTACCGGTGCTGATCGTGCTCGCCGGGCTCGACGCGACCTTCGGCCTGCTCGCGATCTGGGGCAACGGAGAAGCGGCAAAGCCGACGGCGTTCCTGCTCCTGCTCCTGACGTGGCTGGTCGCGCTTCTGGCGGTTGTCGCGGTCAAGATCCGCGCCACCTGACGGCGGAGGTTTTCCACAGCTCGCACCCGAATGGGGATAGGGCACGAACCGTCGTGGCCTGTTCGCCACGCCCTGAGCAGGGCTTTTCTTCCTCGGGGCGAGGACGCGTCACACTTCCGTTACCGTGCCTGGCACCGGACACGCCCCGGCGAGCCATGTCGGGTCACGGCAGCGGCGGCCCGCCGGAGAGGTCTACCGTGTTGTGAATCTGGCAGGCAGCCCGGACCATGGTTTCAATCGTCGGCGGGGTCGTGGGCGGCGTCATCCTCGGGGCTCTCGCGCTCGCGGCGGTGGGCGGGGTTGTGCTGCTCTTCCTCTGGCTCAGAGAGCCGTCGGCGAGTGCCGATGCTCGCTCGCACGTCCAGAGCCTCTTCACGGCCGGCGGTTCGAAACGAACCGGGGAGGTGACGGGCTGCGGTGAGCGCGGCGCCTTCGAACAGGGCTCCGCCGGGCGGATCTGGGCTTGTCGCGTGGTGGGCGGGCGTTGCGTACGCACCTTCACGTTCGTCGTCAGTCCGGCGTTCGGCGCGGAGCCGTACGATCGTCGATCCGACAGCGCGTTGACGGATCCGTGTGCTGCCCCAAACAGCGCCGCGACGGTGTCCTTACCGGGCGGGCTAAAGCACTAACATCAGCAGTCAGGCGATCTTCCACACGAGCGGGGTGCCGTAGCTATAGAGGAGCGCGGAGGGGTGCGCCCCATGCGGCACGGCGAAGGTGATCCAGCCCCGGACGCACTGCTTCGGGCCGAGCGGGGTCACGCGAAGCGCGGGCGATTTCGACGAGACTCCGGTAAGCCGCACGACCGCCCCGCTGCTGAGCTTCAGCGTGAAGAACTCCGGGATCGCCTCGGTCCCGGCGGGCGTGTGCGCGCTCGTGCAGATCCTCACGTCGGCGTTCACCACCGAGCCGCTGGACTGGAACGCGTACAGCGTGATGAAGTTCCCGGTCGGCGTGGTCTGCCGCTTGGGAAGCTTCACCCCACCGGCAGCCGCGGAGCCTCCCGCGACGAGCGCGGCACCCATTACTGCCAGCAGGCAAGCTCGGAACGACATCCTGGCCCCCTTCGCCGTGAGCGACCGGATCCGATCCTATCGCGGCGCCGGCGTCGCGTAAACCCACGGGATCAGCGCCTGCGATCCGGGCGGCACGCGGACACCGAGCTCTACCGGAGCTCTGGCCACCGTTAGGCGCGGCTGATGTAGCGCTTCTCGCGCGGGTCGACCTTGATCTTGTCGCCGATGTTGACGAACAGCGGCACCTGGACGACGCCGCCCGTCTCGAGCGTGGCCGGCTTCGTGACGTTCGAGACCGTGTCGCCTTTGACACCGGGCTCGGTGTCCGTCACCTCGAGCACGACCGACGCCGGGAGGTCGACCCCGGACGCGCGGTCGCCGACGAACATCACCTGGACGGAAGAGGACGGCTGCATGAACGGCAGGTCGTCCTCGACCGCCGAGCGCGGGAGCGAGAGCTGCTCGTAGGTCTCCTCGTCCATGAACACGACATCGTCTCCGGCGTCGTAGAGGTACTGCATGCTCTTCGTCTCGGTGCGGATCCGCTCGAACTTCTCGCCGGCGCGGAACGTGCGATCGACGACCGCGCCCGACTCGTAGTTCTTCAGCTTCGTCCGCACGAACGCGCCGCCCTTGCCGGGCTTCACGTGCTGGAACTCGACGATGCGCCAGGTCTGCCCATCGTGGGGATGTGCATCCCGTTCTTGAACTGGTTGGTGGAGACGACCTCGGCCATCGGCGGGCCAGTCTAGCCCGCGCCGGTGTTCTAACCGACGACGTTCAGCTCCTTGGGGAACGTCGTCAGCAGCTCGACGCCGTCCTCGCGGATTACGGCGAGATCCTCGATCCGCACGCCGCCGATACCCGGAAGGTAGATGCCCGGCTCGATCGTGATCACGTTGCCGACCTCGAGCGTGTCGCTCGACTCAGAAGACACCCGGGGCGCCTCGTGGATGAAGATCCCGACGCCGTGCCCGAGCCCGTGGCCGAAGTTGTCGCCGTAGCCGGCGTCGGCGATTACCCGGCGAGCCAGGGCGTCGGCCTCGACGCCGGTCATCCCCGGCCTGATGCCGTCGACCGCCGCCAGCTGCGCCTGGAGGCAGACGTCGTAGATCTCGCGCAGCACCGGAGGCAGCTCGCCGGTGGCGAGTGTCCTCGTGCAGTCGGAGCAGTAGCCGTCGAGCTGTGCCCCCCAGTCAGCCGTGACGAGCATCCGCGTCTCGATGATGTCGTCGGTCGGCTCGCCATGCGGCTTCGAGCCGTTCGTGCCGGTCGCGATCGCCGTGTCGAACGAGAGGTGGTCGACGCCGTGGGCGTGCAACAGCTGGCGAAGCCGCCAGGCGATCTCTCGCTCGCTCCGGCCGATCCACGTCTCGGCGGTGAGCGCCTCGAAGGCGCGGTCGGCCGCCCGGGCGGCCCGGGCGATCTTCGCGATCTCGTCGTCGTCCTTGATCGCACGCAGCGCCTCGACCACGCCGGTCACCGGTACGAGGTCGAGCCCGCCGGACCCGAGCACCTCGACCTGCGAGAAGGGCAGGACGTCTGCCTCGAACGCAATCTTCCCCTTCAGCCGCTTCGACAAGGTCGACCATCAGCGACCGCCGCGTGAGCAGCGCCTCGACGCCGGGGATCGCCTCGGCTGCCTCGATGTAGCGGAAGTCCGTGAACAGCTTCACCGGCCCCTTCGGGTCGACGAGTAGCGCGGCGTTCGAGGTCTCGAAGCCGGTCAGGTAGCGGATGTTGACGAGGCTCGTGACGAGCAAGCGCTGGCGGAGCGACGTGCGGAGCCGGTCGAGGCGCGCGGTGGCTTCGCTCATAGCCGTTCCGCCAGGTACACGAGGGCGTCACGGTAGCCGTCGAGGCCTCTTGCCGATCACGCGGTGCGCGGCCAGCTCGGAAACAACCGAATGCCGCCGCCATTCCTCGCGCTCCTCGATGTTCGAGAGGTGCACCTCGACGATCGGAACGTCCAGGATGTCGAGCGCGTCGCGGATCGCGTAACTGTAGTGCGACCACGCGCCCGGGTTGACGATCAGCGCATCCGCGTCGCCGTGGGCGTCGTGGATCCAGTCGATGTACTCGCCCTCGTGGTTCGTCTGCTGGCAGCGCGCCGTCAGCGTGAGCTCGCGCGCCCACTCGTAGATCTGGGTCTCGAGCTCGCCGATCGAGAGACCGCCGTAGACCGCCGGATCGCGGTGCGCGAGCATGTCGAGGTTGACGCCGTTGAGCACCAGGACTTGCACGACGTGAGTCTACGCGATCAGCCGCTCGAGCTCGCGCCGCACCTCGTCGGCCGGACGCGGCTCGACGTACGGGCCGTCGGCGCCGAGCAGGACGAGGTTGATCGTGTCGCCCGTGCGCTTCTTGTCGCGAAGTAGCGCCTGCCAGGCACGTTCGGGGTCGACGTGAACGGGCTGCGGAGCGAGCTCGGCGCTCGACCTCGGCGGTGTCGCGCCCGGAGATACGCAGCGCCGCCAGCAGGCCGAGCGCGACCGCCTCGCCGTGCGGCAGGTCGTAGTCCGCGGCCGCCTCGAGCGCGTGGCCGAAGGTGTGACCGAGGTTCAGCCACCGACGTGGCCCGTGGTCGTGCGGGATCCTGCAGGCAGATCCCGGCCTTGAAGGACGCGGCCGTGCGCACGTCGAGCTTGCGGCCTGCGAGCAGCCGCGTCTTCACGAGCTCGGCCATTCCCTGCCGCCGTTCGCGCTCGGGCAGCGTCTCGAGCAGCGACTCGTCGATCACCACGCGCGCCGGCCAGTGGAACGCGCCCGACGAGGTTCTTGCCCTCCGGAATGTCGATGCCGGTCTTGCCGCCGATGCCCGCGTCGACCTGACCGACCATCGTGGTCGGCACCGCAACCCACGGGACACCGCGGAGGTAGGTCGCCGCGGCGAACCCGCCGACGTCGGTCGTGCAGCCGCCGCCGAGCGCAACGACGGTTCCGGTACGGTCGAGCCGAAGCTCACGCCAGAGCCGTGAGACGGTCTCCGTCGATTTCGCCTCCTCGGCGCCGTGAGGGCCGGAGGGAGCTCGTGGATCGTCGTCAGCCGGTCGCCGAGGGCTTCCTGAGCGCGGGCACCGTAGATGCCCATCACCGTGCTGTCCGTCGACGAGCGCCACCGGTCCGCTGCCCGGGACGAGCTCGCCGAGCCGGTCGAGACCGCCGCGCTCGTAGTGGCCTCCCGCAGCGGCGAGCACGATCCCGGCCGTGTCGGCGACAACCGCGTCGGCAACCTCCCGATAGAGGTGCTCGCGCTCGGCATAGAGCGTGCGAAATGCGCCTTCGTCCTTGGCGAGCGGCCGCTTCGAGCGCTTGACACGCTCCCAGGCCGAGTCGACATCGATGTCGACCAGCACCACGAACGCCGCTCGTAGCAACGAACGCGTTCTCGCGCTCGTCACCGCGCCACCGCCGAGCGAGATCACGAGCGGCTCGGACGCGGCGAGCGCGACGCGCGCAGCATGCTCCTCGATCCTCCGGAACTCGGCCTCGCCACGTTCTGCGAACAGCTCGGGGATCGTCTTCCCGGCCCGTTCCTCGATCGTCCGGTCGAGATCGAGGAAGTCGCGGCCCAATCGACCTGCGGCGTCGCGGCCAAGAGTCGTCTTTCCCGCACCCATGAAGCCGACGAGGACGACGTGGCGGCCGAGCGCGTTCAGCTGCGCCTCCGCCGTCACCAGCCGATGCGGTCGCGGTAGGCGCGCGCAGCCGCGACGAAGTCGCCGATCGAGTCGCCACCGAACTTGTCCCGGGCGGCGCAGGCGAGCTCCCACGCGACCGCCGACTCGGCGACAACGGCGAGCGCCTCGACCGCAGCGACGTCCGAGCGCTCGACGAGCGCCTGCGCGGCCTCGCCGGTCGCGAGGTCGACCGATCGCAGTGGCTTCATCAGCGTCGGCAGCGGTTTCATCGCAGCACGGATCACGATCTCCTCGCCGTTCGAGACCCCTGCCTCGAGCCCGCCGGCGTGGTTGGTCGAGCGGCGCTTGTCGGTGCCGATCTCGTCGTGCGCCTCCGAGCCGAACTTCGTAGCAAGCGCGAAGCCGTCTCCGATCTCGACGCCCTTCACGGCCTGGATCCCCATCACGGAGGCCGCGAGGCGCGCGTCGAGGCGGTCGTCCTTCGCGGCGTAGCTCCCGAGGCCCGGCATGACGCCCCGGGCACGGATCTCGACGATCCCGCCGACCGTGTCACGCTCGGCGCGCGCCGCATCGATTCGCTCCCGGAGCCCGTCCTCGTCGACCGTCGCTCCCTCCACCTCGATTCCGATCGTCGCGAGCAGCGCCTTCGCCACACCGCCCACCGCCACGTGCACCGCAGTGTGCCGTGCCGAGGCGCGCTCGAGGGCGTTACGGACGTCGTCGAGGTCGTACTTGAAGACGCCCGGGAGGTCGGCGTGCCCTGGGCGCGGAAGCGTCACGGCCCTCGTGCCTTTGCCGTGCGGCTCGCCTTCCGGAGGCCATGGGTTCATCCCCCAGGTCCAGTTCTTGTGATCCTTGTTCCAGACGACGAGCGCAAGCGGCGTCCCGATCGTCTTGCCCTGGCGGAGCCCCGCGAGGACGTCGACGCGGTCCTGCTCGATCTGCTGGCGCGGCGAGCGGCCGTAGCCTTCCTGCCGGCGCTTGAGGTCGGCGTCGATCGCCTCGCGGTTCAGCTCGAGCCCGGCCGGGAGGCCCGTCACGATCGCGACGAGCCCGGGCCCGTGCGATTCCCCTGCGCTGGCGAGACGAAGCGTCATGTCCTAGAGACTACGGCCCGCCGCGTAGTGCATCGCGCATGACCGCGACCGGTGCAGGCACGCCCGTCCAGAGCTCGAACGACTTGGCGCCCTGGCGCACAAGCGCTTCGAGCCCGTCGATCACCTCGCACCCTGCCGCGCGAGCCGCCGTGACCAGGACCGTGTCGGTTCCATCCGGCGAGTAGGCGAGCTCGACCACGGTCTGGCCTGCCGCCGGCTGGACGAGCAGCTCGTCGCGAACGGGCGTCGCGTTCACGATCAGGTCGCAGCCCGTTGCATCCGGCGGCCAGATTCCGCGGCGACTGAAGATCCTCGTGTCCTCGGGAAGCGCCGGGGACAGCGTCTGCGCGGCGCCTCCCGCTCCGATCAGGCATGCCCGCGTGGCGTTCACTCCGGCGAGGATCTCGACGTCGGTGTTGATTCCCGTCACCCGGCCGCCCCGAAAGAGCAGCGTGTTGACTGCATCGCCGTCGGCCTCGTCGCAGGCGGCGACCACGGCCACCTTGTGCGGGATCGTCACGTTCGCGCCTGCGAACCCCTGCGCCACCAGGTCGCGAACGGAGGCGACTGGATCCTCGGTATCGAGGGCCGTGTAGCTCCAGTCCAGCCCGGCTGCTGCAAAGGCGGCATTCTGCATCCGAGGCGACAGGGAGTGCGACACCGGGTGGCCGAGGAGCGCAACCCTGGTCGTCAATGCGGCCCATAGCCGTGAGCAGCCAGGTAGGCGTTGAAAGCGTCGGGGTTGTCGAAGAACTTGTGCCTGTGCGTGCCGGGAATCCGCACGTAGTAGATGTAATCGACGTGAGCCGGGTGCGCCGCCGCCCGGATCGAAGGGAGACCTGGGTTCGCGATCGGCGTCGGCGGCATCCCGTAGGCCTTGCCGGTGTTGTACGGGCTCGAGCTGTTCTGCTCCGCGGTCGTGATCGAGCTCGTCGGCGGGATGTGTAGGCCGTACCGGAGCGTCGCGTCGATCCCGAGCGGCATCCGGAGGTGGAGGCGGTTGTAGATCACCGCTGCGATCTTTGCCCGGTCGCCTGGAACCGCCGCCTCCTTCTCGATCATGGAGGCGATCTTGAGGACGTCGTACTGGGTGAGGTTCTTCGATCTCGCGTACGCGAGATCTACCGTCCCCCAGTTCCGGCAGAACGTCTTGATCTGGGCCTGCACGAGCTGCTTCGAGGTCGTGGTGGTGAGAAAGTCGTAGGTGTCGGGGAAGAGGAACCCCTCGAGATTCGTCTGCGGCTCCGTGCCGAAGCAGCGGACCACGCTCTTCCTCGAGGCGGCGAGATAGGTCGCGGCGCCGAGCTTCACGCGCCCGTGATGCTCACGATCCGCGATCTTCGCCACGGCCTGGACACGCGCGGCCATCTGAGCGCGGGTGAAGCCCTCCGGGAAGACGACCCGAAATGTCTTGGGCGGCGGCTGGATCGGGGCGGGCGCCGGCTTCGGCGCGCTGTGACGGCCAAGCGCCGCGATCGACACTCCGGCCGCGACGGCCACAACGGCGACGAACACGACTCCGGCAACGATCCGGCGGCGCCGGACCGCCTTGCTCACGTCTCGCGACCGAGCCATTCGAGGTAGCTGCTCAGGATGTACGCCGCCGCGCGCGCGTCGTCGCCGCCGGCGAGCGAGGACGTGAACCGCTCATCGTAGGTCACGACCGGAATCTTCACCGCGGCACGCAGAGCCTCGACGAAGTCGAGCGTCTCACGGGCCTGCTCACCAGCCTCCCCACGCAGTGTCAGCGGGAGCCCGACCACGACGCGCTCGGGCTCCTCGGCGCGAATCGTCGCGAGCAGCCCCTCGAGCCCCGCCGGTGTGAGCACCTTCTCGGCGACGCCAACCGGCCGCGCGACGGTACCGGTCGGGTCCGACACCGCGATTCCGGTCCGTGCGGATCCGTAATCGAGCGCGAGGACCTTCACGGTTAGGTGAGCGCCGCGGAGATCAGCTCGCGTGCGCGCTCGAGCGCATCGTCGAGACCGTCGGGATTCTTGCCACCGGCCCGGGCCATCGTCGGCCGGCCGCCGCCGCCGCCGCCGACGATCGGAGCAATCTCCTTTACCACCTGCCCGGCAGAGATGACCGAGGCGACGCCGTCGTCGAAGTTCGCGACCAGGTGCACGTTCCCATCCTCGCGGGCGCCGAGGACGACAGCGGCCGGTGCGCTCCGCTGCTTGAAGCGGTCGGACAGATCGAGCAGCGCGTCCGAGCCGATGCCCTCGATCTCCATCACGATCATCCTGTTGCCGCCGAGCTCCACTATGTCGGGCTCGACATCGGCAGTCTGCTCCGTCTTCGGCTGCTTCTTCGCCTCGCGGCGGGCCTGCTCGAGCTCCTGGCGCGTCGCATCGAGGTCGCGCGAACGGCCGTGCAGGAGCTCCCACGCCTCGCCTGCGGTAACAGCCTCGATCCGGCGTGCTCCCGAGCCGACCGAGCTCTCGCCGAGGATCACGAACGGCCCGATCTCGGCGGTGGAGCGCACATGCGTGCCACCGCAAAGCTCGCGCGAGAAGCCGTCGATCTCGACGACGCGAACCTCGCTGCCGTACTTCTCGCCGAACAGCATCATCGCCCCGAGCTTGCGCGCCTCCTCGATCGGCGTCACGAACGTGCGCACCGGGATTGCCTCGAAGACCTTCTCGTTCACGATCCGCTCGATCCGCTCGCGCTCCTCGTTGGTCAGGGGCTGAGCATGTGAGAAGTCGAACCGGAGCTTGTCCGGGCGAACGGCCGAACCGGCCTGCTTGACGTGGTCACCGAGCACCTCGCGGAGCGCCGCGTGAAGCAGGTGCGTGGCCGTGTGATTGGCCATGGTGGGGAAGCGCGCGGCCCACTCGACAACAGCGCGCACGCGTGTCCCCTCGGCGAGCAGCGTCTCGCCCCCGGTCTCGACGGCAAGCACCTGGTCGTCGCCGAACCTGAGCACCTCGGCGACCTCGAGCTTCGTCTCGGAGCCGTCGATCACGAGGTACCCCGCATCGCTCACCTGACCGCCGCCGGCCGCGTAGAACGGCGAGGCCTCGAGCTTCACGAGCTGGCGCGTTCCGGCAGGCGGTCCGACCGCGACGACCGCGGTGAGGACGTCCGTCTTCTCGTAGCCGACGAACTCCGTGGGCCGATTTCCCGCGCCGACAAGCCCGGCCGCTAGCTGCTCCGTGGTGGTCTCGCCGCCGGCCCTGGAGACCTCTCGATGCCCTTCCATCAGGTCGCGGAACCTGTCGATGTCGACCGCCTGGCCCCGCTCCTCGGCGAGCTCCTGAGTCAGCTCGACCGGGAAACCGTAGGTGGCTGCGAGCGTAAAGGCCTCCTCGCCGGAGATCGCTTCTCGACCGGCGAGCTCCTCGAACTCCTTCAACCCCCGGGCGAGCGTCTCGCGGAAGCGCTCCTCCTCGAGCCGGACGACGTTCTCGATCTCGGCCTGGTGCTCCTTCAGCTCGGGGTAGGCGTCTCCCATCTGCTGTGCGACGACGCCCCCCAGGCGATAGACCCCGTCGAGCCCGATCCGCTGGCCGTGCTGCACGGCGCGGCGGATGATCCGCCGGCAGATGTAGCCGCGGCCCTCGTTCGACGGCGTGACCCCGTCGGCGATCAGGAAGGACATCGCGCGGCCGTGATCGGCAAGCACGCGGTGGGCCTTCGTCGCGACAGGATTGTCGCCGTACGCCACCCCGGACTCGGCCTCGACCCAGTCCATGATCAGCCGGAAACCGTCGCTGTCGAAGACCGACTCGACGCCCTGGAGCAGGCACGCCCCGCGCTCGACGCCGAGGCCGGTGTCGACATTCTGCTGAGGTAGCGGGACGAGCTCGGGGCCCGGCCGCAGGTCGTATTCCATGAAGACGAGGTTGTAGAACTCCATGTAGCGGTCGCACTCGCAGCCGGGCGCGCAGTCGTCGCGCCCGCAGCCGTGCTCGGCGCCGCGATCGAGGAAGACCTCCGAGCAGGGGCCGCAGAGCCCGGTCTCCCCCGCCTGCCAGAAGTTGTCCTTGCCGAGGCGGACGATCCGGTCGGCCGGAATCCCGACGCGCTTCCAGGCCTCGATCGCAACCGTGTCCTCACCGAGGCCGAGGGCCGGATCACCTTCGTGGACGGTCGCCCAGAGGAGCTCCGGGTCGAGCTTCATGTGCTCGGTGACGAACTCCCAGGCGGCGTCGACCGCCTCGTCTTTGAAGTAGTCGCCGAACGAGAAGTTGCCCATCATCTCGAAGAACGAGCAGTGGCGATCGGTGCGCCCGACATCCTCCAGGTCGGTGTCCTTGCCGCCCGCACGGAGCACCTTCTGCACGCTCACGACTCGCGGCGCGGGCGGTTGGCGCAGCCCGAGGAAGTACGGCTTGAACTGCTGCATGCCGGCGATGATGAAAAGCGTCGACGCGTCGTCAGCCGGCGGGATCAGCGAGTGCGAGGGCACGCGAAGATGGCCGCGTCCCTCGTAAAATCGCTGGAAGCCCTCGCGTAGCTCTGCGGTCGTGCGCATGACGGCGGCGGCCATCCAAACAGTGTAGGCAGGAGGCCTAGCGGTGGATCAGGTGGCCGGCGGAGACGTGGGCTCCGGAGGCGTTGGTGCCTCGGGCGGAGGCGTCGGTGCCTCGGGCGGAGGCGCCGTCGTCGCGGGCGGGGTCATCGGCGCTGCAGGCCGAGGGGCCGGCGTGGCAGGCGGAGTCGTGGTCGAAACAGGCGACGGAGGCGCGCCCTGCGGCGGGTGGGCCTTGTGGAGCTCGGCCTCGAAGTCGGCCTCGCGGCGGGCGGCAGCCTCCTTGGCGCTCTCCATCGCAGCGCTCATGCTGCGGCGCTTGCGGAGCGTGGCAAAGCCATGGGAGGCGCCGGCTGACAGACCGACGAGCTTCTCGATCGGCCGCTTGACGGCGAAGCTGACGGCACGCACCGCCTCGTCGACTGCCTCGACCGCGTCTACGGCGCTTGCCGTCGCGGGGTCGATCTTGTCGAGCTGCGAGTTGACGCGGTCGACGGTACCGCCGGCGCTGTGGATCACCGGCATCACCTCCCGCTCCGAGCTACGGATGAACGACGCGCTGCGTCCGAAGACGTCCGCGAGCTTCAGGAGCGCGAAGCCAAGCCCGAGACCGGTCAGGATCAGGAAGACCGCGAGGGCGTAGTCGGCAATATCGGAGGCGCTGGCTGCCAGCATCGACCCTGATGCTACTCGCTCGTGGAACCGACGATGACACCGGCACCGACAATTGCGCCGTCCGCGTAGACGACCGCGGTCTGCCCGGGCGCCACACCGAAGGCCGGCTCATCGAGCAGGAGCTCGAACCCGCCGTCCGTCTCGACCAGGCTGGCGTCGACCGCCGGCGATCGGTGGCGGAGCTTCGCCTCGACCCGCGGCGCCCTGGTGTCGAGCCGTCCCTGGACCGACACGCGCCGCCGGGCGAGCGCGGAACGCGGGCCGACGACGACGGTGTTCGTCAGAGGCCTCGTCTCGACTGCGTAGAGCGGCTCGGCTGCCGCGATCCCGAGCCCACGGCGCTGACCCGGCGTGAACCTCCAAAAGCCGTCATGGCTCCCCACCTCGGTGCCGAGCTCGTCGACGAGTGGGCCTGAGGCAGTCGCGAGCCCGCTGCGCTCGAGGAAGCTCCGGTAGTCATCGCCGCCGAGGAAGCAGGCCTCCTGGCTCTCCGGTCGCCTCGCGACGGCGAGCCCGGCAGCTTCCGCCTGAGCACGCGTGTCGTCCTTCGTCTGGTCGCCGAGCGGGAACCACAGCCGCTCGAGCACGCCCGGGTCGATCGTCGCAAGCATGTAGCTCTGATCCTTCGCGAGGTCGGAGGCTCGCGCGATCGCAAGCCGGCCCTCATGCTCGACTATCCGCGCATAGTGGCCGGTCGCGAGCCGCGACGCGCCGATGTGCTCTGCAAACAGGAGCAGCTCGTCGAACCTGAATGAGCCGTTGCACCGACTGCAGGGGTTCGGCGTCTCGCCGCGCGCATAGCCGTCGGTAAACGGCTTGACGACTTTCCGACGGAACTCCTCGCGCAGGTCGAGCGTGACGTGTGGCATTCCGAGCCGGTGGCAGGTCTCACGCGCCGCGATCACAGCAGCCGGCGAGCAGCAGACCCGATCGCTCCCGGCCGCGTTCGGGTCGACCCACAGCCGCAACGTCACGCCCACGGAGCCCTCACCCGCCGCGAGCAGCGCAACGGCGCTGTCAACGCCCCCGCTCATCGCCACGGCCGTGCGTCCGGCGTCCGCAGGCGCCCGGATCGCAGCCCCGATCGCGTTCGCGAGAGCGTCCGCAGCGAGTGTCTCGCCCCCGACCGCGGCCGCCTCGAGCAGCGTCAGGCCGAGAAGGTCGCGGTCGAGGCCGGGCGCGTCGGCAGCGACGATGCGCTGCCCGTCCACCTCGAGCCGAACCGCAGCCCATTCCCCTCCGCGCGTCGAATCTCCAAAAAGCTCGCTCACCGGCCCAGCGTAGCTTCGGCCTCAGGCGCCGAACTGCTTGTGCGCCAAGTCACAAAGCCGGAGTGCTCCGATCCCGCCGAGCTCACCGCGCCCGTGTGAACCTGGCAAGCCAGGTGGGTGCCGCGCAACCCGGGTACTGCCCAGGCCGACACGTGCTCCCTTTCACGTAGCGTTGGTTCTACATGGTGCGCGGCGTTGCGCACGGGATCGAGCACTCCGAGCGCGCCACTGTAGCCGACTCCCCTATGCCTGCGCCGCGTAGCTCCAGCGCACGCGTTTCACGCCGTTGAGGCGAAGCCGGTGCGCGAGGGCCGGGGTGAGCGCGAACTCGGCGCCACCCGCGTCGGGGCCCCGGCCGAGAACCGGTGCGAGCACGTGGTGCGTCCCGTAGTTGAGATACAGACGCGTGCCACATGGAAGGACCGGGCTCGAGATGCCCATCGTTCGCGGCGCGACCACGATCCCGCAGACCGTCCTCTTGCCGATCACCCTGGGGCCGCTCGCGGCGACGAGCGCCGAATAGGAGCCGACCGGTTTTGGCAGGGCGGCGGCGGCCTTCCGATCATTCCGTGCGGTGACGGCAAACGAGACCGCGATCGCGAGCAGCGTCACAGCGGCAAGGACGACCTGACGCTGGGCGAGCACCCTTCTCACCGATGCGCCGCCTTAGCCTGCTCGAGCACGCTCGACGCGAGGACACGGTCGACCGGCGGGCCGTCCTCGACCTCCACGGTGATCTCTTCGCCCCCGCCCTTGAAGATCAGGAAGCGTCGCCGGCCCGACGACGCGAGCGGATCGATCCGGTGGTGAGTCAGGACGTCCGTGCGAACGGGTGTCGGCAGCGGCGCGCGGACGCGCGGACGCGCGGGCTCGGGAGCGGCGACAGATGTCGCCTCCGGTCCGGGCTCGGGCGCCGGAAGCGAGGCCGGCGCATCGACGCTCAGCGGAGCCGCAAGCGCACCCGCAATCACCAGCGGGTCGATCCCTTCCCGCTCCGGCTCCGCGACCGGCGCAGGCTGCTCCTCGAGCTCGAATCGGTGCTCGACCGTCTCCTCGAGACCGAGCACGGGCGGCAGCGGCACGATTGCCGACGGAGCATCGGCGTCGACTCCGCTTGGGACCGAGATCATCGTCTCCTCGGACGCCGAGGTGTCGAGAAGAGGCCACTCGCCGACCTCGGCCTCCCACTCGGCAGCCGTGCGATCGAAGGTCGGCGCATCGTCGGGGTCGGACTCGGGCCGCCGAACCGGTGGCCGCACGACAGGACGCGGCGCGACCGGGTACCGCGCACCACCCTGCTCCACCGCACGCGACGGAGGCAGCGCCACCTGCGGGACGTAATAGCGCGGCGGCAGCCCGCGCCCGTAGTGCGGCTGGTCGAGCCATGCCGTCCACTCGAGCAGCGCCACCACGATCCAGGCGAGCGCCATCAGGACGATCACCCCGGCCGGCCGAAGCTCGGCCACCGTCACCGCGGCTGCGACACCCGCTAGGAACACCAGCTCGAGGATGAACCGCCGGAGGCCGCGCCTGCGCATCTAGGTCGTGGAACTACTCATCTAACGGGAGGTCACGGCTCCTCGACCGTCACGGCGATACCAAGCTCCTGGAGCTGAGGAAGCTCGACCGGCGTCGGCGCGCCAGACATCGGGTCGACGCCGGCCTGGTTCTTCGGGAATGCGAGCGTGTCGCGGATGAACGGTTCGTCGAGCAGCGTCATCGCCATCCGGTCGATCCCGGATGCGATCCCGCCGTGCGGTGGTGCGCCCATCGACAGCGCGTCGAGCAGAAATCCGAACTTTGAGCGCTGCTCCTCCGGCGAGATGTTGAGCAGGCCGAAGACCTTCGCCTGCAGATCGGCCTCGTGGATCCGGAAGGACCCGCCGGCGAGCTCCACGCCATTCCCCACCAGGTCATACGCGATCGCCTTGGCCGCGCCCGGGTCAGTGTCGAGCAGAGCCTCGCCTTCGAGATTCGGCCGGGTGAAGGGATGATGCACCGCATCCCAGCGCTCGAGCTCGGGATCCCACTCGAACATGGGGAAGTCGGTCACCCAGAGGAACTTCCAGGCGTCCTGGTCGATCAGGTCGAACTCGCGGCCGACGTGCAGCCGCAGCGCCCCCAGGACGCGCGAAACCATCGCGGGGTCGTCTGCCCCGAACACGACCGTGTGGCCGGGCTCGGAGTGGAACCGCTCGAGCTCGGCCTCGCCCAGGAACTTTGCAACCGGCGAGCGCACCTCACCGTCGGCCGCGTAGACGACATAGGCGAGCCCCTTCGCGCCCCAGAGCTTCGCGACCTCCTCGAGCTTCGCAAGGTCGCCGCGCGAGAGCTCCCGCGGGATCCGCAGGAACCGCACGCACGCCGCGTCGCCGAACACCTTGAACCCCGACCCGCGCGTGACGTCGGTCGCCTCCTCGATCTCGAGCCCGAAGCGCAGATCGGGCTTGTCGGAGCCGTAGCGCAGGTCGGCCTCCTCCCACGTCATCCGCAGGAACGGCGTCGGGATCTCGACCCCGCGGCATTCCCGCCAGATCCGCGCGACGATGCGCTCGATCGTCCCGAAGAGGAAGTCCTGGTCGGGGAAGGCCATCTCGACGTCCAGCTGGGTCAGCTCCTGCAGCCGGTCGGCGCGGAGATCCTCGTCCCGGAAACAGCGGGCGATCTGGTAATACCGCTCGAATCCTGAGATCACGAGCAGCTGCTTGTAGATCTGCGGGCTCTGCGGCAGCGCGAAGAACCGCCCCGGCTGCAAGCGGGTCGGCACGAGGAAATCGCGCGCGCCCTCCGGGGTCGGCTTACCCATGATCGGGGTCTCGATGTCGACGAAGCCCTCCGATTCCATCTCGTTGCGGATGATCGAGACGAGCTTGGCGCGGGTGCGGATGTTCCGCTGCATCTTCGGGCGCCGCAGGTCGAGCCAGCGGTACCGGATGCGGATCGTCTCGTCGACACCTTCTTCGTCGAGCTGGAACGGGAGCGGCGTCGAGCGCGAGAGGATCTCGAGCTCTTCGGCCTGGATCTCGATCTCGCCGGTCGCCATCGCCGGGTTGACGGTCTCCGGGGCACGGCGAACGACCGGACCGCGCGCGCGGATGACGAACTCGTTGCGCAGCGCGTGAGCGATCTCTGCGGCAGTCGGCGCGTTCTCCGGGTTCACCACGACCTGGACGACGCCTTCCTCGTCACGTACGTCGATGAAGACGAGCCCGCCGTGGTCGCGCCTTGTGGCGACCCAGCCCGCCACGGCGACCGTCCGGCCCTCGTCCTCGATGCGGAGGGTGCTGCCCCTCTGGTCGCGCCATCTGGTCACGGGATGAGCGTATCTGGGAGGTCAGAGAGCGTTACCTCCTGCTCGGCGCTGCCGCGACGAAGCCGGACGCTGTCGACGCCGGCGATCACGAGGTAGCGGGCTCCGGTGCGGCCGGCCTGGGTCATCTGCCCCTTGAATGAGCGCCCGGCGTAGTCGGTGTCGCACGCGAGCCCTCGGCGCCGAAGCTCGGCCATTGCGGTCAGCACGTCGACAACCGGTGCGCCGTCGAGGACGAAGAAGACGTCCAGCGGCCGCGGAGGCACCTCGATGCCCTCGGTCTGCGCCGCGAGCACGATCCGGTCGATCCCTGCACCGAAGCCGATTCCCGGCGTTGGCGGCCCGCCGATCTGCTCGATCAGCCCGTCGTACCGTCCTCCGCCGCAGATCGTCAGCCCGACGCCCGCATGCACGAACTCATAGGTCGTGCGCGAGTAATAGTCGAGGCCCCGCACGAGCGAGGGATCGATCGTGAACGGCACCCCGAAGGCCTCGAGGTAGCGCTGTACGGCGTCGAAGTGCTCACGGCAGGCGTCGCAGAGCGACTCGCCGATCTTCGGTGCGTCGGCGAGCGCAGCGAGCACGTGCGGGTTCTTTACGTCGAACACCTGCAGCGGGCTCGTCGCGCGCTTGTGCCGGGCATCCTCGTCGAGGACGTGGTCGTGGGCGCTGAGCCACTCGTTCAGCTTCGCTACGTAGGCGGGACGGCACTCCGCATCGCCGATCGAGTTCAGCTTCAGCTCGTAGTCACTGACCCCGATGCGCCGGACCAGCTCGCTGTAGAGCTGGAGCAGCTCGGCGTCGATCTCCGGCCCGGGCGACCCGATCGCCTCGACCGACCACTGCCAGTGCTCACGGAACCGGCCTTTTTGCGGCGCCGAGTAGCGGTACATCGGAGCGAATGTGTAGAGCTTGACCGGCTGCGGTTCGCGCTGCATCCCGTGCTCGAGGTACGCCCGGCAGATCGGCGCCGTGCCTTCGGGCCGCAGGGTCAGCGAACGGTCGCTGCGGTCGTGGAACGTGTACATCTCCTTCTGAACCACGTCCGACGCGGCGCCGGCCGTGCGCTGGAACAGGCCCGTGTCCTCGAACCCGGGCGTCTGAATGCGCTTGTAGCCGTAGAGCGCGGCGAGCTCTTCCATCGTGTGGACGACGGTGTCGAACCAGAGCGGCTGCTCGGCCGGAAGGATGTCCCGCGTCCCGCGTGGCGCCTGGAACTTCGCGGCCATCAGCGGAGCTCTCCGAGGAATGGGTTCGTCGCGAGCTCGCGACCGAGAGTCGTCGGCTCGCCGTGGCCGGGATAGACGGACGCATCCGGGCCGTACCGGTCGACGAGGCGCCGCACCGACGCAACGAGCTCGTTCCAGTCCCCGCCGGGGAAATCGACCCGCCCCACCGAGCCCGCGAAGAGCAGGTCGCCGGAGAAGAGGTTCCCGTCGACGCAGAAGGCGACATGGTCAACTGAGTGGCCCGGGATTCCCGCCACCTCGAACTCGATTCCCGCGACCGTCACCCTGTCGCCATCGGCAACCACGTGCTCGACGTCATGGCGCTCGACGGTGGAGGTGCCTCGGGTCTTGCCCTGCCGGAGCAGGTCGGCCTCTCCGGCCGGCGCCCAGACCTCTGCACCGGTCGCCCGGGCGAGCTCGGCCACTCCCTGGACGTGGTCGATGTCAACGTGGGTGACGAGGATGGCCTGGACGGTCACGCCCAGCTCGGCGAGCCGGACGAGCAGCGGGGCCGGATCCCCACCGGGGTCGACGACTGCCGCGTCCGCGGCGTCCCCGGATGCGCGCACGACGTAACAGTTCGAGCCGTACTGCGGGTGCAGCACGACGCGATCGACCGAGATCGCCATCAGCTCGAGTCTAGAGACGAGGTCAGCCGGTCTTCTTGCCGGTCGACTTGCCCGTCTTGCGGCGTTCCCAGCGCCGGTAGACGAAGCCGTCGGTGAAGTACATCAGCGGCACGAATGCGAGCCCGTAGACGACCCCGATCACGATCGGGCCGTGCGTCAACACCGTCACGCCGAGCCCGGCGCAGAGGCCCCACGGAAGCCCGCGCTTCAGCGCCCGGTTCCAGGTCGGCGGCTGAGGCTCGCGAATCGTCCGGCTCGACGACGACTTCGAGCTGCTCTTTCCCTTCGCCTTTGCAGGCGCGTCCTTCTTGGCGCGAAGCTCGGAGCCCGCGACCTCGACCTCGTTTCCCTCCTCGTCGGGCATGACGAAGCCGTACTCGTGCCGGAAGGTTTTCGCCCGACGGGCTCGCTGCCTCTTCGTAGCCATGTCTAGTAAAAGCTAGCGGGAGCGTGTCCGATCCCGTCTTCGATGTCCCGCGCGAGATCGAGCTCACCGAACGACCCGGGCGCTCGTCGTTTGCGCTGCTCAGGCGGAGGGACTTCAGGACGCTCTTCGTCGCCGTCTCGATCAGCGAGCTCGGCGACGCGCTGAACTACATCGCGCTGATGTGGGTGGCGCTCGAGAAGGGCGGCCCGCTCGGTGTCGTCGCGGTACGGATCGCCGACAGCGTCCCCGCCTTCATCTTCGGCCTGCACGGCGGCATCGCCGCCGACCGCTGGAGCCGCCGCAAGCTGATGGTCGGCGCCGATCTCGTCCGGGCCGCAACGCTGATCCCGGTCGCGGTCGCCGGGCTCGCCGGTTCGCTCCCGCTGTGGGGGCTCGTCGTCGCGGCGTTCGTGCTCGAGGGCGCCACGAGCTACTTCGCACCCGCGTACGGCGCGACGATCCCGGCGGTCGTCGACCGCGAGAACGTCCAGCAGGCAAACGCGCTCGTCCAGGCGACGGCTCAGGGGCTCTCGGTGGGAGGCTGGGCGCTCGCTGCGCTGCTGCTCGCCGTTCTCCCGCTGAGCACGTTCTTCGCCGTCGATGCGGTCACGTTCCTCGTCTCGGCGCTGTTGATCCTCGGCCTGAAAGCAGGTCGGGGTCGTGCTGCACACGGCGAATCGCCGCGGCTGCGAGAGGGATTCGACGCGCTGCGACCGCGGCGAGAGCTGTCCTCGGCCGTCGCGGTGTTCGCCCTCGCGATGACGATCACGACCGGCTGCTGGATCGCGGGTGTGCCGACCCTGATCCGCCGTTCGCTGCACGAGGGGGCGGGCGGGTTCTCGATCGTGATGATCGGCTTCGCGGTCGGCTCGATCGCGGTCGGCGCCGTGCTCGCGCGAATGCCCGTCAGGCGGAAGGCGCGGGCCAGCATGCTCGCGTGGGTGATCGACCTTCCCGCCTACCTGATGCTCGCGGTGGCACGCTCGGTGCCGCTTGCCTTCGGCGCCGCGGTCTTCTCCGGCGCCGCGGAGAGCTCGTCGTACGTGCTGCTGAACTCGGCTGCCCAGGAGGAGATTCCGGACGAGGTGCTCGGCCGGGTGCTCGGCGTGATCTCGTTCGTCCACCGCGGCTCGCACGCGACCGGGCTGCTCCTCATCTCGCCGATCTTCGCGGTGGCGGCCGCACGGCCGATCTTCGCCGTTGCTGCGTTCGCTGTAGCCGCCGTGGGGCTCGGCGGCGCCGCGCTGGCATCGCGTCTAGCCCAGCCGCGTCTCGAGAATGCGTGACGGGTCGAGGTCGTCGAGGCCGACCGCGGCGCCGGCCGGGATGAGCCCGACCACCTCGTAACCCGCGACCTCGGCTCCTCGCGCGGCGGCTTCGCACCGGATCCGCTCGACGATCCGGTACGGCGGCGCGAACGGCCAGTCCTCGATGTTCATCGACACCTGGACGAGCCTGGCGGCCGGCAGGTCGAGGCCGAGAGCGCGGACTCCGTGGAACCCCCCGCCCCGCTCCCGCACCACCGCGGCGATCTCCTTCGCCACCTCGACCGAGCCGTGCAAGTTGACGTTGAAGGCGACAAGTGGCTTGCGCGCACCGAGGATCACGCCGCCGGCGGCCGGATCGAGTGCCTGCGGCCCGAAGTCCGGCGTGATCTCGCCCACGTCGATCCGCCGCTGAAGCTCTTTCGGGCCGCCTCGACGGTAGAAAGCCGGGCCGCGCTCCGGAGGCTCGTAGACGAACACCGGCAGGCCGAGCGCCCCGATCCGCTCTCCGAGCGCCAGCGCCACGGCGTGCGCCCGCTCGAGATCCGTGGGCTCGAGCGGCACGATCGGCACGACGTCGGCGGCCCCGATCCGCGGGTGAGCCCCGCCGTGCCGCCGAAGATCGATCAGGTCACGGGCCACTGCGACCGCCGCCACGAGCGCGTCGATCAGCTCGTCGCCCTCACCGACGACCGTGAAGACCGAGCGGTTGTGATCCACGTCGGAGTGGACGTCGAGCAGGCGCGCGCGAGCGGCAATCGCATTGCCGATCGCCGCGATCGTCCCAGCGTCGCGACCTTCCGAGAAGTTGGGCACCGACTCGACTGGGGCCACGTCGTAACTCTAGGGCGGCACCTCCTCCTCGGTGCGTAGGCTGGAAAACATGGCGACTCGGGACACGCAGGACCTCGCGCGAAACGACCTCGTGCGGCCGAAGAACGGCGCGACCTTCTGGCGCCTCATGCGCTCCCTCGGCCCCTACAAGAGGCTGCTGTACGTCTCGACCGGGCTCGCATTCGTCTCCCAAACGGGGTCGCTTGCGTTTCCGTGGCTCACCAACGGTGTGATCACGGCGATCACCGACGGCGACAAGACCAGGGTCAAGGAGCTCGTCTGGGTCGTGCTCGCGATCGGCATCGTCAAGGCGCTGTGCACGATGGGACGGCGGCTGATCTCGGGCCAGCAGGCGCTCGGCGTCGAGCTCGATCTGCGAAACGCGATCTACGCGAAGCTCGTGCGGCTCTCGTTCGGCTACTTCGACCGCCACCAGACCGGCCAGCTGATGTCACGGGCAACGGTCGATCTGCAGGCGGTCCGTTTCTTTCTCGGCTACGGGCTGATCTTCTTCTTCCAGCACGTGTTCACGGTGGTCGCGATCGGCGTGCTGCTCTTCATCGTCTCCTGGAAGCTCGCGCTGATCGTGCTCGCGCTGACGCCGATCATGGTGGTGCTCGCCTACGTCTACAGCCGCGTCTCGCACCCGGTTCTGCGAGACGTGCAGCAGAAGATGGCCGATGTCGCAACGGTCGCCGAGGAGAACGTCGTCGGCGTACACGTCGTGAAGGCGTTCGCGCAGGAGCAGGCCGAGCAGGAGAAGTTCGAAGGGCGGTCGGAAGCGCTCTTCCGCCAGAGCGTTCGGGCCAACAGGCAGCGCGCGTTCTACGTCCCGGTGCTCGCATTCGTCCCGTTGCTCGCGCAGGCGGCCGTCGTGCTCGTCGGGGGCGAGATGGTTCAGTCGAACTCCCTCACGATCGGCCAGTTCGTCGAGTTCAACCTCTACCTCGGGATGCTGATCTTCCCGCTGCGGATGCTCGGGATGTGGATCGGCGAGGGGCAGCGCGCGACCGCGTCGGGCGAGCGGATCTTTCAGGTGATCGACGAGCCCGAGGACATCCAGGACCAGCCGGATGCCGGGGCGCTGCCGGCCGGCCCGGGGCTCGTGCGGTTCGAGCAGGTCAGCTTCGGCTACGACCCCGAGCGGCCCGTTCTGTCGGATCTCGACCTCGAGCTCGAGGCCGGGAAGACGGTCGCGCTGATCGGGCACACTGGGTCGGGCAAGACGTCGCTCGCTTCGCTGATCCCGCGCTTCTACGACGTGACGACCGGACGGCTGACGATCGACGGAACGGACGTCCGAGACGTCACGGTCGACTCGCTGCGAGCCGAGATCGGGGTCATCTCGCAGGACCCGTTCCTGTTCTCGACCACCGTGCGCGAGAACCTGACCTTCGGCCGCCCGGAGGCGACCGACGAGGAGATCGAGCAGGCGGCGCGGCACGCGCAGGCGCACGAGTTCATCGAACGGCTGCCCGAGGGATATGACACCGTGGTCGGCGAGCGCGGGATCACGCTCTCGGGCGGGCAGCGCCAGCGGCTCGCGATCGCGCGTGCGCTGGTCGTCGACCCGCGCATCCTGATCCTGGACGATGCGACCGCCTCGGTCGACGCCTCCACCGAGGCCCGGATCAGGCTCGGCCTGCGCGAGGCGATGAAGGGCCGGACCACGCTGATCGTCGCCCACCGGCACTCGACCATCGCGCTCGCCGACGAGATCGTCGTCCTCGACCACGGCCGGATCGTCGCGCGCGGAACCCACGACGAGGTCCTCGCGACCAGCGAGACCTATCGCGAGATCTACGAGCACGGGCAGATCGACGGTGCCGTCGCCGAGCAGGAAGTGGCCTGAATGGCGCTGACGTTCTCCGTCACTGTCGGCTCGGGCCATGTCCAGGGACAGGCACCGTCACAGAAGCGTCACGGCCAAGGCAAGAACCCCTGCACGGAGCGGCACTCCGAAGGGGACAGTCCCCGTTACGGAGCGCCGTCTTGAGCGTAGGCTCGACGGAGCTCAAAGCGGAGGTACCGGCTCTGCCGGGGCCGGAGCAGAAGCCGTGAGGGTCTGGCAGCCCGGTAGCAGCCTCGTCCAGCACCGGAAGGTTCAGGTCGACGACTGGTCGTGGGCGGCCACGAAGCGGCGGCTGACGGCGCTCTACCGGCTCGCGCGCCCGTACCGGCTGCGGACGGCGGTCGCGATCGGCGCGCTGCTCGTCGCCACCGCGATGGCGCTGATCCCGCCGCTCCTGATCGGCGCCGCTGTCCAGGAGATCACCAAGAAGAGCACGGCCTCGCTCGGCCTGCTCGTGGCCGGGTTCGTGGTCGTGAGCCTGGTCGGCGTCGCCGCCTCCTACGCGCAGACCTACTTCACAGGCTGGACGGGCGAGCGGATGCTCGCCGACCTGCGCAACCATCTGTTCCGCCACCTGCAGCGGCTCTCGCTCGGTTTCTACGAGCGGAACCGCGCCGGTGTGCTGATCAGCCGGCTCACCAACGACGTGGAGGCGCTCGACCAGCTCGTGACCGACGGTGTCACCTCGCTGATCCAGAACTCGCTTCTGCTCGGCGGCGCCGCCGTGCTGATGTTCTGGCTCTCGTGGCAGCTCGCACTCGCGACGTTCACGATCATCCCGTTCCTGATCGTGGCAACGACGATCTTCCGCAAGAAGTCGAGCCGCTCCTACCGCCTCGTTCGCGAGACGCTCGGCCAGGTCACCGCAACGCTCGCCGAGGACATCGCCGGCGTACGGGTCTTGCAGGCGTTCACGCGCGAGAAGGCCGCCCGGGAGAACTTCCGCCGCGTCGGCGAGGACTACCGAATCGCGAACCAGCAGACCGTGATCCAGAACGCGCTGTACTTCCCGTTCGTCGACCTCCTCTCGTCGATCGCGACCGCGATCATCCTCGGCTACGGCGCCTACCTGGTCTTCGACGGCTCGACGACGATCGGTGTCATGACGGCTTTCCTCGGCTACGCGACCATGTTCTTCGACCCGGTGCAGCAGCTGTCACAGCTCTACAGCACCTTCCTCTCCGCCGTAGCGGCCCTCGACAAGATCATGGACGTCCTCGAGCAGGAGCCGCAGATCACCGACGCCGACGACGCCGTCGAGCTCCCGACCGTGAAGGGCCAGGTCAGCTTCGAGCACGTCCGCTTCTCCTACGGCACCGGCCCGGAGGTGCTCCACGGCATCGACCTCGACGTGGCGGCCGGCTCGACCGTCGCGCTCGTCGGCCACACCGGCGCCGGGAAGTCGACAATCGCCAAGCTGATCGCGCGCTTCTACGACCCGACCGAGGGTGCGATCCTCGTCGACGGGATCGACCTCCGCCACTTGAGGCAGGAGTCGCTCCGCCGGCAGCTCGGGATCGTGCCGCAGGAGGGCTTCCTGTTCGCCGGCACCGTCGCCGAGAACATCGCCTTCGGCCGGCCCGGCGTCGACCGCGACGAGATCGTGGCCGCGGCGCGCGCCGTCGGCGCCGACGAATTCATCGACCAGTTCGACGAGGGCTACGACACCCAGCTCGGTGAGCGTGGGTTCCGCCTGTCGGTCGGCCAGCGCCAGCTTGTCGCCTTCGCACGCGCGCTCCTGGCCGATCCTCGCATCCTGATCCTCGACGAGGCGACGAGCTCGGTCGACATCTCGACCGAGCGCAGGATCGAGCACGCGCTCCGTCGGCTCCTCCACGGCCGCACCGCGTTCGTGATCGCGCACCGGCTCTCCACGATCCGCGGAGCCGACGTGATCGTCGTCCTCGAGCACGGCGTCGTCGTCGAGCAGGGCACCCACGACGAGCTGCTCGAGCGCGGCGGACGCTACTCGGAGCTCTACGGCTCCTGGGCTACCGAGGGCGACCTCGACGCCGAGGTCGCCTGACGCGCCTGCCACGCGCGGACCATCGCGATCCGCTGGTCGATCGTCGGATGATTCTCGAACAGCAGGTACTCCCAGGTCGGCGGATTCGGGTCGGAGAGCGTCGTCGGGACGAACGACTCGAACAGCCCGGTCGCGTCTGTCGGGTCGCGGGTCGTCTGAAGCGCGATCCAGTCCGCCTCGGACTCCATGTGCCGCGTGACCAGGTTCTGGACGGGCAGCGCGAGCAACTGCAGCACGATCAGCGTGAAGATGGCGAGCGGAACCGCCGCGGGCTCGCCCATCCCGCCGCGCCGGAGCACGACGCGACTGATGATGAAGGCGAACAGGAGGGCGAACAGTGCGTACCAGGCGATCGACTTCGGGACGTGGTTGCGCTTCGCGTGACCAAGCTCATGCGCCAGCACGACCCGCACCTCGCCGGAGGAGAACGGCCCGTTGAGAAGCGTGTCCCAGATCACCACCCGCTTGCTCGGCCCGAGACCCTCGGTCTCCGCATTCGGGAACGACGTCTCGTTCGACACGATCTGGATGCGCACCGGGACGTGTCCGGCGTGCTCCCGTTTCTCGAGCTGCACGATCAACCTCTTCAGTGCCGGGTCGGTCACGGGGTGCGTCCGCTGAATCCACGGCGCCACCAGAACATCGATCGCGATCAAAGCCACGATGACAGGCACGGCAAGGATCCACCACCAGCGACCGACGAGCCGCGCGAACCCCATGACGATCGCCAGCGCGATGCACAGCAGCACGAACGTGAACCCGAGCAGCAGCCATCCGCCGAGCAGCACGTGCCAGTAGCTCGCGTGACTGACGTGATGGCGCCGGTCCCACCAGGTCTCGAGCACCGTCCGCGGCACCTCTGCGACCCAGAGCAGCCCGAACCCGAGCATCCCGAGCAGCAGTCCGGTACCGACGGGCCCCGCCGCCGACTCGCGCGCGAACCGGGGCCCTTGCCAGGCATACAGCCCGAGCACCACGAGCTCGATCAGGATGCCGTAGACCGCGATCAGCGCCGTCCCGTGGTCGTAGGAATCCGCGCGGTGCAGTTCGGCGGCTGTGAAGATCGCCCCCGTATCGACGTGCGGTAAATGCAACGACGACGGTACCGTCGAGCGCCAGAGAAACCAGGCAGCGACGAGCCAGCCGGCCGCGAGCACGACGGCCAGAAGCGCCCCGAGTGCGCGACGGCTCACGCCGGTTCGGTGCCGCCGCTCTCCGTTGGCCCCCCGTTCTCAGCCGGCTCCCTGCCCGGCTCCGGCTCGGGGTCTGCGCCCGGCTGAGGCTCCGGCGCCGACAGCGGCTCCGCCTCCGAGACGTGCGACGGCACCGACCAGGGCACCGACTCGGGCGCCGGCTCAGGCTCCAGCTCGGACTCCGGATCCGCGCCCTCGAGCGGGCTCGAGTGCGGATACTGGTCGGTCAGGAAGAACGTGTACGCGTTCGTCTGGCCGGCATACCGCAGCGCAAACACGGACAGATTCCGCAGTCCCTCGGGGGCGCGTCCAGTGACGAGGGCGGCGAACCAGGTCAGGATCGCGTTGACGACGAGCGCGACGTTTAGCGCGGAGCTGACAAGGAACGCCGGGATCGCAAGCAGGCCCCTGAAGAGCGTCTTCCATCGGTTCTGGCTGCCGGGCTCGGGGAGCACGAGGTCGAGGGGATAGAGACCGAACTGACCGCCGAACGACGGGAACGGGTTCGCTGCGAGCGCACCGAAGGCGTACACGTGGAAGATGAAGCGGATCCAGCGCGAGAGGAAGCGGTGGAACGCCGTGACCGGCCGGCCGCGGATCAGCGTCACGAGCCACTGCACGATCGAGGCAAGCACCGCGAGCACGGTCCAGAGCACGAGCCAGAAGACGAGCGGGATCACCAGCGGCAGCCGGAAGAAGACGGTCACACGGGACATCCGCAGATCCTCCGAGTCACCGACGACGTGCACGGGATGAACCGGAGGCCGCTCGACCGAGGAGAGCATCGCGGTCGGATCCGCGTTCGGATAGCGGTCGGTCACGAGCAGCAGGTACGCGAGGATCTGTGCCCAGTAACCGACCACGAACCCCCCGGTGTCCCGGAAGCCCTTCGGCATCTGCCCCCTCACGACACACACGCACCACCCGAGGAACGACGTCACCGAGCTGACCCCGCTCGACTGGAAACCGGCGCTGTTCGAGCTCCTGGCAGTACCACGGCTCGCTCCGCCGCCGGCTCCGCCGAGCGCCGCAGCGACGAACAGCGACGGGAGCACGATGACGACCCGCAACAGCGTCTTCCAGCGCGGCTGGACGACCGGCTCGTCGGGGAGCTTGACATCGAGCGCGTTGAGCGGCCCGAAGTCGCCCACGAACTCGGGATACGGGTTGGAGACGAGCAGCAGATACCCGAAGAGATGCGCCGTGTAGTTGATGTACTTAGAAAAGAACCGGTGGAGCCCACCGGAGAGCCGCCCGGTGACGAGCGCGACGAGCCAGCCAACGATCGCCAGGAAGAAGACGCCGATCGTCCAGAACCCCCACCAGATGAAGTGCGGGATTGCGAGAAGCAGCCGGAAGAACACCGTCAGCCGGCTCCGCCGCAAGTTGTCCCGGATCAGCAGGGTTACCGGATGCTCGTCCACACCCGCATTCATTACAGATCCACCGGAGGGCCGACGGCGAAGCTGCGGCGTATGCTCCGGCCGTGGAGAACGAGGAACCGGACAGCGAGCTCGAGGTCGAGATCGAGCAGCCCCGCTCGGGCGAGGCCGAGCGCGAGGCGCGTCTGACCCCGATCGAGGCGATCGCCCGGATGCGCATCAACGTCCCGGTGCGTCGGAACGAGAAGCTCCGCCGCCTGATCGGCCGCGTCAACCGCGACGACCAGATCAAAGGCTGGTGGCACGTCGCGAACGTGAATGCGGTCGCCCGCATGCAGATCAACGACCACTCATGGGTCCACATCCAGATCGTGACCAACATCGCGCTCAAGCTCCTGCGCCAGCTCACGAAGAGCGGCATCGAGCCGGCGATGGTCACCGACTACGGGATGACCGAGGCTGATGCCGAGGTCGTTGTCGCACTGACGTCGCTCACGCATTGCATTGGGATGTCCGTGCACCGTCACGGCCACGAGGACTTCAGCCTGTTCCTGGCCGAGCCGAAGCTCCGCCAGTTGCTCGACGGGATCTATGAGGAGCCGGAGAAGACCGTGATCGTCTCCGAGGTGCTCCAGGGGATCATCAGCCATCGCTCCGACGGCGAGCCCCTCACGCTCGAGGCCGGGATCCTCCGCGTCGCCGACGCGCTCGACATGGAGCAGGGGCGCTCGCGAATCCCGTTCGAGCGCGGCCAGGTCGGCATCCATTCCCTCTCGGCCGCGGCGATCGAGGACGTCTCGATCGGTGACGGTGAGGCCAAGCCGATCCGCATCGACATCACGATGAACAACTCGAGCGGCATCTACCAGATCGACTCGCTGCTGAGGGCGAAGCTGCGCGGCTCCGGCCTCGAGCCCTACGTGGAGGTTTTCGCCCACATCGACACCGAGGCCGAGAAGAGCCTCGTGCCGGTCTACCGCCTCGAGGTCTAGCCAGGTCTTGTAGCGCCCGGGTACCGCATGGGCGCGCGGTGAGCGCCGAGCCCGGTGCGAGACGCGGAATCGTCGCCAGGTAGTCAACGGCTCCCGCCTTGAAGTCGCGACCGGTGATCAAACGCTTTGTCTCCGCATCGATGCGGATCCGCGCGACCCGACCGCTGCCCGCCGTGATCACCTCTCCTCGACGCTCAACACGAGTCGGAATCTCGCCGCCCTGGCTACACTGATGAGGCCCTGCGGGATCGTCTAATGGTAGGACGCCGGACTCTTCCTAGTCCCGCAGCCTTACAAAAGCCCCGCTCAGACGGGGTTTTTGTTTCCGCAGATGGCGACAAGCAGGGCACGGGGCAACAGACGGGGCAACAACCGCCTTTTCCACCGCTACCCTCGCGCTGTGCGTCCAGATTACGTCCTGAGCTATGAACAGGTTCTCGCCGAGCTCCAGACCTTCCTCGGCCAAGAAGTGAACGTCGTCGTTCGCGCCAACGTCGCCGATGAACTCATGCCGGTAGCGATGCTGTGGGGGAGTCCTGAGCGCCGGCCGGGATGCCGACCTGGCCCATATCGGGACTCGCCCGACGGGACTTCCGAGCGGAGAATCAGTGATGTTCTACGTTGACAGTGCTGGCGAAGAACCGACAGTCCGGGGCGGCGGCTGCTTCATCGTTCGCGAAGACAACTACGGCGGCGGTCGATGGGACGGAGACCAACTCGAGTTGTGGGCAGCCGACTATGCAGCGCGAACGAACGGTAATCCGTGAGGACGACTACCAGCGTGAACTAAGAGCCTATCCCGGTAGAGGTGCGGCGATCGTTGCTTTCCAGGTGATGAGGGCGCATGCGAGGTGGAGCATGGCGAGGTGGTTCTCGGGTTTCTTCGACCAGCGGATCAGGATCGCCCGGTAGCGGTTGAGCCAGGAATGGGTGCGTTCGACGACCCAGCGTCGGGCGCGAAAGCCAGCCTCATTGGCCCCTCGCGCTCCCGGGCCAGTCCTCCTGCCGCGCCGTTTTAGGGCTTGGTGATGCTGACAACGAGTGTCACGTAGTCATCGTCATGACCGGCTCGTACCTCGACGATCTCAGCGCGTCCCGGCCACGCGGGATGCGGTCGCCGGGCTTCCAGTAGTGCGCCGCGAGCCTCGCGTCCGTCAGCCACTGGCCTTGTTCGTTCTCGAGCCTGTATATCGGCATGCCCCTCCTTCGTCCCGGGGCCGGACGGCACGAGGAGCGTAGCGGCCTGAGGTTCGGAAGTCGGGCCCACGCTTATCTACCGCGCCACTCAGGTCCCGAGCTTGACCGGGAGCTGATCGGTCTCGAGGGGGAGGCGATGCCGCTTTGCAAGCGTCTACCCGGATAGGCCCTTAGCTCGGGCTATGTGGAGAAACCAGCTCGAAGAGCTCGAGCTCTGACTCCACGGGTAGAAAGCCCGAGCGCCTGTAGAAGCTTCGCGCCGGACGGTTATCTTCCTCGACGACGATTCGGAGCGAGCGGGCCCGTTCGGCAATCGCATACCCCTCTGCGTAAGCGAGGAGGCTCCGTCCGATTCCGCGTCCCTCGCGGCCAGGCGCGACAAGCAGCTGTTCGATAACGATCGCATCAGTGTCCTCACGCTTTAGAGCGACCGAGCCCGCGAGTTGACCACTCTCACGGGCGACGAACACCACATCCCCGCGCAGCACCTCGAGCACTCGTTCATCGCTCCAGCCAGGCAGATCGCCGAAGACAGCGCTAGCGAACACGAAGAGCGGCGGAAGATCCGTTTCCGCACGCGGAACGATCTCGATCGTGGAAGCCATAGTGGCCACCTCTCCTAGTTCGACCCCACGATCGTACGCCATCGGCAGCAACGCTCAGCGGTCGCGGCTGACGCAGGTTCCAGCCGTCGACCCCCTCAACTCGGCCAAACCAGTGACCCCCAGCTTCTCGAGCCAGAGCGCCAGTCGTGGGCGCTCTGGCTCCAGGCCGCATGAACACAGCGATTCCGACGGAACAGGCCTCGTGTCTCACCTCGTGAAATGCCTGTGGTTTGGGGCTGATTTGGGTCGGCTTGGGCACAAAACTCGTTCTTGTGCCCAAACGTCTCCGACCTCGTCAGGCCGAGCGGCTTAGAGCCTATTCCGGTAGAGGTGCGTCGATCGTTGCGCGCCAGGTGATGAGGCCGCAGGCGAGGTGGAGCATGGCGAGGTAGGTGTCGGCGCGTTTCTCCCAGCGGACGAGGATGCGGCGGAAGCGGTTCAGCCAGGAGTGGGTGCGTTCGACGACCCAGCGGCGGGCGCGGAAGCCGGCCTCGCGTTTGATCGCTTGCGCCTCGTCGCCGCGGCCGCGGATGTGGGCGGTGAACGCGAACTCCTCGGCGAGGTCGCGGACCTCGTCGTTGTCGTAGGCCGCGTCGAGGCAGAGCCCCTGCGGCCGCTTCCGGGTCGGCGTCGGCCGTTCGATCGGGATCGACTCGATCGTCTGGCGGGCGAGCTTGTGAGTCGTTCAGGTTCGCGCCCGCTGGCGCGATCCCGATCGGGATGCCCTTACCCTCGGTGAGGAGCGATCGTTTCGCCCCTTTTTAGCTCTGTCAGTGGGATTCGGCCCGGTGTCGGCGCCGCCCAGCGGCGCCTTGCCCATCGCGCCGTCCATCGCCAGCCACTCCCACTCGATCCCGCGCTGGTCGTCGTAGGCGAGCAGCCCTTGCCGCCAGAACTCGAGGAACACACCCGCCTCGGCCCACTCGCGGAAGCGCCGATACGCCGACGCGCAACTGCAGATCCCGGTCGCGTCGAGCGCGTTCCACTGCATCCCCGTCCGCAGCACCAGCAGGATCGCGTTCATCGCGTCCCGGTCCGGCACCCGCGGGTTGTGACAACCAAGCGGATGCACCGGCCGCGGCGGCAACAGCGGCTCCATCTGCGCCCACACCCCGTCCGGAATCCGCCAACCGTCGTCTTTGACCACGAGACCCATCACGCACCTCCCTCGTCGATTTCAGCAACGAGGTCGGACTTCGCGATCAGACCCCGGGTCCCTGCCTACCGCAATAGGCTCTTAGGAACTCTCCCGGGATGATCTCCACCGCCGCCCGGCCGCTGTCAGGCCTGCCGCACGGCAGGCGTCTCGGCGAGTCGCTCTTCGGGCCATGTCCCCAGCTGACACAAGGACGGCTCAGGCCGGATGACGGCCGGTGAAGAACCAGGTGATGAAGATGCAGAGAGCATGCATGCAGTCATCTACGGCTTGAACACGATCAAAGGCCAAGCGTTCCCGGCCGCAGACTGGTTACGGACGATTACCGAGAGGACCCCGTGTAAGGGGGTACCTTCGGCTGGTCGCCGTATGGGACATGTCCCCGACTTTCTGGCGTGCGCAGGAATCGGCGCCACCGTGTGTCGGTTGGCGGGAGACGAAGTGCAAGCATGCGTAGGCGGCGCAACCGCACCAGGTAATCCCGAAGGGGTTGATTCGTATCCATTGGGACATCCGGTGCCTCCTCTCGGCATCGGCCAGCTTGACCGCCGTGCCCATCGCGACGGCAACCCGCGCCAACTTACGTAGCGAGGCGCCGGGCACTCCATACGGTCTCGCGCAGCGGAGCGCCCTCTGCCTCAGTCTCCAGATAGCCCCGCGGGCCGCGACCTCGGGCCGCGCGGCCTAGCAACATCTCTCCGAGCGGTCGGAATCCCCCACTCCCGCGCCGGGACAGGGACGCTGCCGCTAGGGCTCGACTGGGGTATCGGGTCGTAGGCCCCACTCGGCCCAGGAGCCTGCGTACACGCCGGCGTCGGGGTAGTCGAGGCGGTCGAGGGCGAACCAGGCCTGGGCGGCGCGGTTCCCGACCGTGCAGTAGGTGACGATGCGGTGCGCGGGCGTGATCCCGGCGCCGAGCAGCACTTCTCGTATCCGGTCATCGGATTCGAATCGGCCGCCGGGTGAGCGGAGCGTCTCGATCGGGAGGTGGACGCTGCCGGGGATGTGACCGAGCCGCCCGGCG
>CAVTLL010000004.1:0-64927 GCA_963735535.1 uncultured Actinomycetota bacterium
GGTCTCGAATCACTTGCGGTGGTAAGTACCACTACGCGAAGTCGTCGATGGCACGTGACGAGAGCCCCAGCGGGATCGCCGGGCGGCCGCCAACCCCCAGCTCGGAGACGAGCCGGTACCGGTCGCCGCGGTAGATCGAGCTCGTGAACTCGACGATGTCGCCGCCCGCGGAGCGCGTCACGCGCTCGAACAGCAGCGCCGGCGAGTGCAGGGGGACCGCGAGCTCGCGCGACTCCTCGTCGTTCGTGACCGTCGGCTCGACGGTCTGCGTCCCCACCCACGATCTCGATCCCGTAGCGGTTCTCGAGCAGGTCGTAGAACGAGCTCTCCTCGAGATCCGCGGCGGTGAGCCCGGGGAAGAGCGCCTCGGGCACGTGCAGCAGCTCGACGGCCATCGGCTCCCCGTCGGCCAGTCGCAGCCGCTTCACCGAGAGCACCCGCTCGGAAGGCGACACGTAGAGGATGCGCCCGAGGCGCGCGCCCGCCGTGATCGTGCGGAACTCGAGTGTCCGGCTCCCCGGGGTGAGACCTCGCTGGCGCATGTCGTCGCTGAAGGAGGTGATGGTCATCTCCTTCGCCACCTTCGGCTCGGCGACGAATGTGCCCGCACCGCGGCGACGCGTCAGCAGCCCCTCGCGCACGAGCTCGCCGAGAGCGGCGCGCAGGGTGAGCCGGGAGACGCCGAGCTTGATGCTCAGCACACGCTCCGGTGGAATCGCATCGCCGACCTGAAGCGACTCGATCAGCTCGAGCACCTGGTCGCGGGTCTCTCGCTGCTTCGTCATCGCAGTGCCGTCAGCTCGGCGGGGGCGGCTGCGGTTCGGCCCGCGGTCAGGCGCAAGCCCGTCTCGCAATCGAAGAACTGGAGCCGTTGCGTGTCGATCGCGAGCTCGATGCGCCCCCCGATCCGGGCGGTGGTCCGGGCGTCCACGCGGGCCGTGAACAACGCGCCGGACGCCGGGACGAGCCCGCGGGCATCATCGCCGGCCTCGAGCGCCTGAGGCGTGATCGACCGGGCGGCAACGGAGAAGAAGATGTGCGCGTCGGAGCCGAGCTCCTCGAGCACCTCGACCCCGACCTCGATCGTCGGCAGGCCCGGCGCATGCGCACTGTCCTCGAAGTCCTCGGGCCGGATGCCGAGAATCACCTCCCCCTCCGGAACCTCCGCGCTGGGCGGAAGCGGGATGCTGAGGTCGGCGAACCGGACGAGGCCGCCGTGCACGGTCGCCTCGACGAGGTTCATGGCGGGCGAGCCGATGAAGCCGGCGACGAAGACATCGCGCGGCTCGGAGTAGAGGCGCTGGGGCGTGTCGACCTGAACGATCTTCCCGGCCCGCATCACGGCGACCCGCTGCCGAGGGTCATCGCCTCGACCTGATCGTGGGTGACGTATACGGTCGTGACGGCGAGCCGCCGGTGCAGCTGCGCCAGGGAGGCGCGCATGCCGACGCGAGGCTGCGCATCCAGGTTCGAGAGCGGCTCGTCGAGCAGGAACGCTTGCGGCTCGCGCACGATCGCGCGCCCCATGGCGACCCGCTGCCGCTGGCCGCCCGAGAGCTGCGCGGGACGCCGGTCGAGCAGAGCCGAGAGCCCGAGCAGCACCGCGACCTCGTCGACCCGGCGCGCGATCTCGAGCTTCTCGGTGCCGCGGGCCTTCAGCCCGTAGCCGAGGTTCTGGCGGACGCTCATGTGCGGGTAGAGAGCGTAGGTCTGGAAGACCATCGCGATATCGCGGTCCTTTCGGCGGATCGGTCACGTCGAGCCCGCCGATCGGATCCAGCCGTCCGTGGTCTGCTCCAGACCCGCGATCATGCGGAGGAGCGTCGACTTGCCGCACCCGGAAGGGCCGACCAGGACAAGGAATTCGCCGTCGGCGATCTCGAGTGAGACGTCGTCGACGGCCTTGACGCCGCCGAAGGTCTTGCTCACGTGGTCGAGGCTGATTCCGGCCATCGAGGCTCGATGGTATAGACCGAAACGGCCCAAGACAAGACAATTGCGAAAAGTGGTATTGACCAAACCGGGGAATTGGTCTTAGACTGTCGCCCATGCAGCAGGATGACCCATGAGGCTCGGAGTCGAGGCGGCGCTCGTCGACGGCACGTTCGTCGAGGGGGACGTCGAGATCGAGGACGGCCGGATCGTGCGCCTCGGGCTCGTCTCGCCGGAGGGCCGCGGCCTGGCGGTTCCCGGTTTCGTCGATCTGCAGGTGAACGGCTTCGGCGGCGTCGACTTCCTCGACGCCGACACCGACGGCTACCGCCGCGCGGGCGACGCGCTGCTCGAGACCGGAGTGACCGCCTATCTGCCGACCTTGATCACGTCGCCCGAGGAGAAGCTCCTCGCCGCGCTTGCAGAGGTTCCTACGGCGACCGACTATCCGCGCATCGCCGGCGTCCACCTGGAAGGGCCGTTCCTCTCCCGCATCGGCTGGGCACCCATGATGCCTCGGGACGCCGCGATCCCGACCTGCAACTGCTCGACCGGCTCCTCGACGGCGGGCCGGTCAGGCTGATGACGCTCGCGCCGGAGCTTCCCGGCGCTTTCGCGCTGATCTCGCGCCTGCTCGAGCGGAATGTCACCGTCTCGCTCGGCCACAGCGACGCCACGGCCGAGCAGGCAACCGAGGCGTTCGATCTCGGTGTCGGAACGGTCACCCACCTCTTCAACGCGATGCGCCCGTTCCTGCACCGCGACCCGGGCATCGTCGGCGCGGCACTTGCGCGCGACGACGTGATCGTCCAGCTGATTCTCGACGGTGTCCATCTGGCCTCCGAGACCGTCCAGGTCGTCTGGCGCGCGGCGCCGGGCCGGGTTGCGCTCGTCACCGACTCGATCACCGCCGCCGGCGCAAGCGACGGCGCGTACTCCTTCGGATCGCTCGACATCCAGGTCACGGAGGGAGCAGTTCGCGGCCCCGACGGCGTGCTCGCCGGTAGCGTGCTGACGATGATCGAGGCTGTGCGGAACCTGCACGCGCTCGACGTGCCGCTCGCGGATGCGGTCGAGGCCGTGACGTCGGTTCCGGCACGCGTGCTCGGCGCACGAGAGCTTGGCCGGCTCGACGTCGGTCTTCCCGCGGACGTGGTCGTCCTCGACGACAACCTCGAGATCGCACGCGTGCTCGTGGCCGGCAACGTCCTCGTCACCGTGTGAGGCTCTTCGGGGTGCTGGCTGCCGCGGCGCTCGTAGCCGCGCCGGGCGGCTCGAGCGGAGCGGCCGGCGCAGGCGTCTCGCCCGCCCGGCTCGCCGGCCAGTCGATCATGACGGGCATGACCGGCCTGGCACCGGGCGCGGCGCTGCTCGGCCGGATCCGGGCCGGCCAGGTCGGCGGCGTGATCCTGTTCGGGCGCAACATCGGCAGCCGGGCCGAACTAACGGAGGCAATCGACGAGCTGCAGGCGGCTGCGGCCGAGGGCGGGAACCCTCCGCTATTGATCGCGGTCGACCAGGAAGGCGGCTCGGTGCGACGGCTTCCGTACGGGCCACCGGATCTCTCGCCGGCCGAGATCGGCGCCGGCGGGTCGACCGCCAAAGCACGCTCGGAAGCCAGTCAGACGGCCGCCTATCTGCGGCCGTTCGGGATCGACGTCGACCTGGCGCCCGTCCTCGATACGCCGTACTCGCCGAAGAGCTTCCTCGGCACGCGCGCGTTCAGCCGCCATCCGCAGACGAACGCCGCGATGGGCGCGGCCTTCATCCGGGGCCTGCAGGGCGGGGGCGTCGCCGCCACGGCGAAACACTTTCCCGGCCTCGGGACGGCGCGCACATCCACCGACGACAGCGCCGTCGTGCTGACCACCTCGCGGCGTTCGCTCGCTGCGCGTCTCCCGCCGTTCGAGCAGGCGATCGGCGCGAAGGTCGACCTCGTGATGGTGAGCAACGCCGGCTACGCGGCCTACGACCCGACAGGCACTCCGGCCGTCCTCTCGCGCCCAATCGTCACCGGCCTGCTCCGGCAGCAGCTCGGGTTCGCGGGCGTCGTGATCAGCGACGCGCTGGAAGCGCCCGGGCCGGCGAGCCGGAGCGACAGTGCGGTGCGTGCCGTCAACGCCGGCGTGGACGTCCTCCTCTTCACGAACGAACGCGACAGCGCGGCGGCCTACTCGAAGCTCGTCGCCGCGACCAGGGACGGCTCGCTCTCGCTCGCGAGGCTGCGGGCCTCGTCCGCGCGCATCGCAGCGCTGAAGAGCCGCCTGCCCCGCTAGCCTCAAGGGCAATGGCCCGCACGAAGCTCCGGAGCCGCCGTGATGTGCTCGACCGGATCCGCGCGCTCTCCGAGCCGCTCGACACGGCACTCCGCATGCTCCCCTCCGAGGAGAAGAACCCGGCAGTGATCGAAGCGGTCTGGCAGGGCGAAGGGCTCGGCATGCTGCTCTGGGCACTCGGGCTCGTCGAGCTGGAGCCCTTCGATCACCCGTTCGACCCGGAGTGGCTCCTCGCAACCCCGACCGCTCACGGCACGATGCGCGCCCGCGCGGAGATCGAGCACGAGCGCGAGACCGCCCGCCTCTGGCACTGGCGCGTCCGCACCGACCGGCTCCGCGACAACGGGGGGGTCGAGCTGCCGCAGGACTGGGACTCCCACGAGCAGCTGATCGCCGTGGCGGCCATGCGGGGGTTCGAGCGCGGGCTGCTTCCCTCGCCGCTGCGCGGTGATTTCCCGGCCTTCGGCACGGGCTACCGGGAGCTGACGCCCGAGCAGCGGGCCGAGGTATCCTCGATCGTCTACGAGCGCCACCGGGCGCTCAACTGGCTCTGCGGCCTTGGCAGGACGTGGTCGGAGACGCCGACGGCGAGCTAGTAAAGCTTCTGTACGGCCCGCGCCCCGGCGAGGCTGCCGGCGTCATCATGAGAGACGAATGCGCGGCGTGAAGACCCTCGTTCTCCTACTCGCTCTGGCCCTCGTTGCGAGCGCGGCGGCAGCTGCGAAACCGCCGATCCTCTTCGTCGCCGGCATCGAGTGCCCCGCCCACGTGACCTGCACGGGCAAGCCGCTCTACTTCGACCACCTCCGCCGGATCCTCAGGGTCGGGTTCCCGGCGATCGCCCTGCCGACCGGCCCGTTCAGCGACTCCGAGCCGGCCTGGTCGCCCGATCACAAGCGGATCGCCTTCGTGCGTGAGTCCCACAACGGGCTCTCCTACACCGTCTGGGTGATGAACGCGAACGGCACCGTTCAGAGGCAGTTGACGAAGGGAAACCGCCTCGACTCGACGCCGAGCTGGTCTCCGGACGGCAAGCGGATCGTGTTTCGCGGCAACTCGCCCGACCGGCGGACGTTCGACCTCTACACGATCAACGTCACCGGCTCCGGGCTCGAAGAATGTCACGAGGAACCCCGACAGCGCAGGCACGATCAACCCGGACTGGTCGCCGAACGGGAAGCTGATCGTCTTCCAGCGCTCGAAGTCGGGATCGGGCGCGGGCACCGGCATCTACACGATCAGGCCCGACGGCTCCGGGCTGAAGCGCCTGCGGATCGGCGGGATGAGCCCGGCGTGGTCGCCGAGCGGCGGGAAGATCGCCTTCGAGCTACCCGATCGAGCCTCGGGCAACCTGATCGAGATCTACACGATGAACGCCGGCGGCACCGGTTCGGCACGGCTGACGAGCGGCAAGGAAAGCGTCTCACCGGCGTGGTCTCCCGACGGGAGTCAGATCGTCTGTATCCGCGGCAATCAGGTCACGCTCGTGACGGTGAAGACGCGCGCGGTCAAGCAGCTGACGCGGCCGCTGAAGGGTCTCGCCTTCGTGGCCGACCCGGCCTGGTAGCGAGGGCTTGCAGACGGGCGCGAAGCCCGCTTGAATCCAGCTCACGGATACGCGCGCGCTTCCACAAAAGCGGCGCGAGCCCACCGGAGAGACGGAGCCAGGGGAGGCGACGGCCGAGCAGGCCGCCCCGGAGCTCGGGCATCCGGTCCTCGCGCTCCAGGGGATGGTCGGGAATCGGGAGACCAGCCGGGCGATCGCGCGCCGCCGTTCGGCCGACGGCGGTATCCCGCAGCACGCCGGCCTCGACATCGCGCCGATCCTCGCCGCGCAGATACCGGAGCTGCTGCCGCTGATCAAGGCCGACGAGATCCAGAAGATGCAGCAGGCCTACGACGCGGCCGCAGAACAACGCCATCCTCGACCAGCACGTCCGCGCGAAGAAGGCCGACATGCTCGCTCACGGGATCCAGGACTTCGGGCGGCGAGATGGCCCGAGCGATGATCGCCAGCGTTCCCGGCCGCTACGAGTCGAAGGCGGGCCCGATGTTCTTCGAGGTCGAGACGAAGGACGTGCTCTCCGACGACATCCTGCAGGAGCAGCCGAGGAATCGCGCAGCGGAGAAGGCCTTCAGGAAGTGGATGTACGACGACCTGATGAAGGCCGAAAAGGTGCACATCAAGATCGAGGCCAACGCTCGCTCCGCCGATGGCCGGAGGCGGGTATCGGGCACGATGCCGAGCTCTACTCCGGCGGCCGCTCGCTGCCGCACACGAAGGGCAAGGTCCACTTCCAGGACCTCGTCGAGAGCAGCTACTTCAAGCAGGCCTACTACGACCGGGTGCACGCACTCGCCCGGAGCTGGAGGAGCTGAAGAAGGCGACGCACGACGATCCACGTCGGCGTCGAGGAGATGAAGAGCGAGCACCTCGAGCGGATCGAGCTGAACGGCGAGCACCCCGTCGTGCGGCGGGTCGCCGAGTTCCTGGGCGGGCCCGGGATGAAGGAAGAGGTCGAGTTCATGCTCGACATCATCCAGCACCCGGAGAAGGGCTCGTTCGCGGATCGCCAGGACGAGCTCTCGACCGTCTGCCCGGATCTCGTCGATCTGGGACGGCGCCGACGAACGAGCGCGAAGGCCACGCTCGAGAAGCTCGAGAACCAGGACATCGAGATGGGCCTGCTCGACTACATGCGCGCCGAGACGTCATTCGAGCGGGCGGCCAGGCAGTACCAGCGATACGAGGACCGCGTCATGTCGGGCGCGGGATCGCGGTCAAGTGGCTCAATCGCGCGAAGTTCGCGGGGAAGCTCGCCGCGGCGGCGATCCCCGGCGGCGGAGTGATCGACGCGGCGATGATGTCGGCGGTCTACGCGCTCGCGCAGGAAGGCGGCCAGCAGGCCTCCGAGGTCGCGTACGGCCAGCGCTCGTCGATCGACTTCGGCGGGCTCGCGAAGATGGCGGCGACCGAGGGTGCGATGGCGTTCTTCGGCGGCCTCACGCAGGAGGCGTTCAAGGCGGCGCTCACGGCCCGCGTGGTCGAGAAGTGGGGCGCCGAGGCGCTCGCCTCGAGCGGGACGAAGATCATGATCGGCGGCACCGCCGCGGCCGCGTCGTCCTTCTACAACGTCGGCGCGAACCTCGCGCTGCAGAAGATCGTCAACGGCAAGGCGAACATGCCGCAGGACCTCGAACGGGCTCGCCGATCTCGTGCTCGACGAGGCCTCGACCGCGTTCCTCACGGACGCGGGGATGCAGGGCGTGCACATGGCCGGCGAGCACATGGAGGGCGGCTCGAAGACGGCGAAGGGAAGCCGAGGCACGAGATCGAGGAGCACGAGCAGAGCGGGAAGCCGGTCGAGCCGAGCGGAGCCCAGCGCGAGGAGCAGAGCGGCGGCGGGATCGCGGTCGGCGGAGGGGGCGGCACCTGATCCGACCGGCGGGAAGCCACCGGCCCCGAAGAAGCCGGTCGGCCGTCGAGCTCGCCGAGAACGCGCACACCTCGCCTGCTGCAGCAGACGCGCTGATCGCTCACTACGACGGGCGCTGGGAGGACGCGATCCACGCCCTCAAGAAGGGCACCGGCGACCTTTCGCAGATGAGCCCTGAGGCGCGCGGCAAGGTGATCGACACGCTCCTCCAGCACCGGCAGAGCTTCCTCAACGAGATCGGGAAGAAGTTCGGTGCCGAGCCGAAGGGCGAGCCGACGGCCTCGGGCGAGCCCGAGAGCGACGTCGACCTGAACATGAAGGGCGACGAGGCGGGCCTGAAGGTCGCGCAGGCGACGCTCTTCCTCGACCAGGCCCACCCGGGCTGGCGGACGCGCTTCCGGATGGGGCTGCTCGTCGACGCCGGCAGGGCGACGAGCATCGGCGCCCACATCGCCGAGCTGCCCCAGCATCTCCAGAACGAGATCAACCAGCACCACACGCTCTCGAGCGAGGCTGCGCTCGTCGCGCGCGAGGCCCGCCACGCACCCGCGGATGCGCGCGAGGCGATCATCAGCAAGATCCCCGACCCGAACATGCGCGAGATGGCCCGCGCGATGGCGAACGCCACCCCCGAGGAGATCGTCGACATGCGCACGACCTGGCTCGTCGACGCCGACCGGGCGTTCCAGAAGCTCAGCGACACCGCGACGCCCGACGAGAAGGCCCGGATGATCAACGAGGCCCAGGACCGGCAGATGCTCGCGAACTCGCTCGACGACGGGGCGTACGTGACCGGCGGCGCGATCCGGTCGGTGGTCAAGGGGCAGTCGCCGCAGACCGCGCACGACAGCTACCAGACGCTGATCGACCAGGTCGCGCAGATCGGGATCCATGCGCACGAGAAGGGAGGGATGCGGGCCGGGCTGCGCGACTACGAGACGTTCAAGTACATCCAGCGGATCGCCACCGCGCTCGAGGCCTCGGGCGTCCACGGGGATCCGCGGATCAGGTACCTGCGCCAGCAGGCCGAGCTCGTCTACAACGTCGAGCGCGACGCGGTCGCATCGGAGGATCCGCGGAACCTCACGCGAGCCGACCTGACGAACAAGACGCGGCACGAGGATCCCAACAAGCGCCCGCAGATGTATCTGAGCGACTACGACTCGGCCGGCGTCTCGGAGAGCCATCTCGAGGACATCTACGGGATGACCCGGCAGGTGATCGAGGACCACATGCCGAGCCTGCGCAAGACCGCGCTCGGAGGCGATACGGCAGCCGGGATCCCGATGCCGGTCGAGCTTCCGCCGCTCGAGCCGCGCTCGCCGGCGCCGCGCCCGCTCAGGCGCCCCAGGAGGCAGGCGGCGGGGGCGGGGCCGGCGGCGGTGGCGGCGCGGGGGGCGGCGGCTCGGGCGGCGGGACGCCTACCGGCACACCCGCGGGCTCGGCGACTCCCGACCGGCCCGTCGGGAACCGCGACGAGACCCCGGCAGGCGCCGACGGCCACGGACCGCACCGACCCGACGTCGAAGCACGACGCGGAGACGACGCAGCTGTCGCATCAACTGGAAGGAGGTTCCGGCGCCGCCCGGGATCGCGTCGGGCCGGAACAAGCTCGTGTTCCTGCAGGACCCGACGAACCCGACCGAGCTGTGGATCTTCAAACCGGCGAAGGGCGAGCAGGAGCTCACGTTCGGGCCGTCGGTCGGGATCGAGGCCCAGGAGCGCTGGCGGCGGGCGGAGGCCGCGTCGAGGCTCGGCATGGATCTCGGCTTCGACACGCCCGATGTCCACCTCGTCGACTGGAAGGGCGAGAAGGGCTCGCTCCAGCGCTACCGGCCGGGGTTCGAGACCGGAGACGCGCTCGCGACGCGCAACCCGGACGCATGGAAGAAGTTCTGGGAGTCGCAGTCCCGCAAGGACATGGACGTTTTCGACTTTTTCATCGCCAACCAGGACCGCCACGGCGAGAACTGGATGATCCGGATGGAGGGCGAGGACCCGAAGCTGATGCTGATCGACCAGGACTCGTCGATCCCGGCCGACTCGCGCCGGAACTACGAGGCGCAGGAACCGGGCCGCGGCCATTCGCAGAAGTGGGTGCGCGACCTGCCGCCGACGGTCAGCAAGCAGGTAGCGGACAAGCTGAGGGGGCTCGCGGAGCGCTTCCCCGAGCAGGACCTGCGACAGTGGCTGACCCAGCCCGAGATCGACGGGCTGCGCGCGAGGCTCGGCGTGTTGATCACCAAGATCGACTCAGGGGCGATTCGCGTCGTCCCCTGAGCCGAGCCGGGTGAATTCCGTCTAGCTCGGAGTCGCTCGTCCGAGGGCGCGTCGTCCTCGGATTCCGCGGCCGTCGCCGTCGCCCCGACCGTTGCCGGCTCGGGCATGTCGACCGGCGGGATGACCTCGATGTCGACCTCTTCCTCGTTCTTGCGCTTGACGACGATCGTCGAGCCGGGCACGAGGCTGCGGCCGAGGACGAAGTCGGCGAGCGGGTCCTCGATCAGGCGCTGGATCGCGCGGCGCAGCGGCCGGGCTCCCATCGCCGGGTCGTAGCCCTTCTCGACGAGCATCTCCTTCGCCTCGGGCGAGAGCTCGATCGTGACCTCGTGCTCGGCCATCTGCACGCGCAGCCGGTTGAGCATCAGGTCGACGATCTGGAGGATCTCCTCCTTCGAGAGCTTCGGGAAGACGATGATCTCGTCGATCCGGTTCAGCAGCTCGGGGCGGAACGACTTCTTGAGGTCGCCCATCACGCGGCCCTTCATGTCGTCGTAGGAGAGGCCCTGCTCGTCGGAGAGGTTGAAGCCGAGCGCCTGGTTCTTCGAGATCGAGGTCGACCCGATGTTCGAGGTCATGATCACGATCACGTTGCGGAAGTCGACCTTGCGGCCCTGCGAGTCGGTCAGCTTCCCGTCCTCCAGGATCTGGAGCAGGATGTTGAAGACGTCCGGGTGGGCCTTCTCGATCTCGTCGAAGAGCACGACCGAGTACGGCTTGCGGCGCACCGACTCGGTGAGCTGGCCGCCCTCGTCGTAGCCGATGTAGCCCGGAGGCGAGCCGACGAGCCTGGAGACGGCGTGCTTCTCCATGTACTCGGACATGTCGATCTGGATCATGGCCTCCTCGTCGCCGAAGAGGAACTCGGCGAGCGTGCGGGCGAGCTCGGTCTTCCCGACGCCCGAGGGGCCGAGGAAGATGAACGAGCCGGTCGGGCGCTTCGGATCCTTGATCCCGGCGCGCGCGCGGCGGATCGCCTTGGAGACGGCGATGATCGCGGCGTCCTGGCCGATGACGCGCTTGTGCAGCTCCTCCTCCATGCGGATGAGCTTCTGCGACTCGGCCTCGGTGAGCTTGAACACCGGGATGCCCGTCCACATCGAGACGATGTCGGCGATCTCGTCCTCGCCGATCGACGGCTGCTCGGCCGGCTCCTGGTTGCGCCACTCCTCCTCGAGCTCGCGCTTCTTCTGCGTGAGCTTGCGCTCCTTGTCGCGCAGCGAGGCGGCCTTCTCGAACTCCTGGTTCTCGATCGCGTCTTCCTTGTCCTTGCGGACGCGCTCGATCTCGTCCTCGAGCTCGCGGTAGCGCGGCGGAGCGGTCATGGTCTTGATCCGCATCCGGGACGCGGCCTCGTCGATCAGGTCGATCGCCTTGTCCGGGCAGCTGCCGGTCCTGGATGTAGCGGTCGGCGAGCGTCGCCGCGGCGACGAGGGCGTCGTCGGTGATCTTGCACCGGTGATGCGCCTCGTAGCGGTCGCGGAGGCCGCGCAGGATCTGGACGGTGTCGTCGGTCGAGGGCTCCTCGACGCGGATCTGCTGGAAGCGCCGCTCGAGCGCGGCGTCCCGCTCCAGGTACTTGCGGTACTCGTCGAGCGTCGTCGCGCCGATCGTCTGCAGCTCGCCGCGGGCGAGCGCCGGCTTGAGGATCGAGGCGGCGTCGATCGCGCCCTCGGCGGCACCCGCGCCGACGAGGTTGTGCAGCTCGTCGATGAACAGGATGATGTCGCCGCGCTGGGTGATCTCCTTCATCACCTTCTTCAGGCGCTCCTCGAACTCACCGCGGTACTTCGAGCCCTGCGACGAGCGCGGCGAGGTCGAGCGTGTAGATCTGCTTGTTCTTGAGGATGTCCGGCACCTGGTTCGCGCTGATGCGCGCGGCCAGGCCCTCGACGACGGCGGTCTTGCCGACGCCCGGGCTCGCCGATCAGAACCGGGTTGTTCTTCGTGCGGCGCGAGAGGATCTGCATCACGCGCTCGATCTCGGTCTGCCTTCCGACCACCGGGTCGAGCTTCCCTTCGGCAGCCAGCTTGGTCAGGTTGCGCCCGAACTGGTCGAGGAGCTTCGAGCTCTTCGACTTCTCGCCCGCCGGCCCACCCTGGGCCTGGCCGCGGCGGCCGGGGCCGGACAGCATGCGGATGATCTCGTTGCGGATCTTCTCGGCGTCGGCGTCGAAGTCGAGCAGGATCCGCGCCGCGACACCTTCGTTCTCGCGCACGAGCCCGAGCAGGATGTGCTCGGTGCCGATGTAGTTGTGGCCGAGAGACAGCGCCTCGCGGAGCGCGAGCTCGAGCACCTTCTTGGCGCGCGGCGTGAACGGGATCTGCCCGCTCGTGACCTCGTCGCCCTGGCCGACGATGCGGGCGACCTGCGCACGCACCTCTTCGACGGTGATGTCGAGCGACTCGAGCACCCGCGCGGCAAGACCCTCTTCTTCGCGCAGCAGCCCGAGCAGGATGTGCTCAGTCCCGATGTAGTTGTGCTTCAGCGCCCTTGCCTCGTCTTGTGCGAGAACAACGACCTGGCGAGCTCGCTCTGTGAATCTTTCGAACACCTCAGCCTCTCTGCCGCCTCAGGCGACGCTGCCGATTGCTCTGATTAGTGGCAGACCATGGTAGCCACCCGGGTTGTCGTCGGGTCGGACGCGCACCCCACAGCTTAGTAGTTGCACGCGACGTTGATCGGCCGCGCGATTGCGTTCCTGAGCACTAGTTACCTCAGCCTACTTACCGCTGTACCTCTCGCAGAGCCGGGAACAGGATCACGTCTCTGATCGAGTCCTTTCCGAGCAGCAGCATCGCGAGGCGGTCGATGCCCATGCCGAGACCGCCGGTGGGCGGCATTCCGTAGGAGAGCGCCTCGACGTAGTCCGGGTCTCCCGGCTCGGCTTCGACGTTTCCGCCGGCGCCCTCGGCGAGCTGCATCGCGAACCTCGCCGCCTGCTCCTGCGAGTCGTTGATCTCGGTGAAGGCGTTGCCGAGCTCCATCCCGCCCGCGTAGTACTCGAAGCGCTCGACGATGCCGGCGTCGTCCTCGGTCGGCCGTGCGAACGGCGAGAGCTCGACGGGATAGTCGTACAGGATCGTCGGCTGGATCAGGGCCGGCTCGACGTAGTGCGAGAGTGCGTGGTCGATCAGCTGAGCCCAGGTGAGATCGTGGGTCGTGTCGATCTCGCGCTCGTTCAGCTTCGCTCTGAGCTCGACCTCGTCACGCGTCCAGAGGCCGTGCTCGGCAAGCGCATCCGTGAGCTTGAGACGGCGCCACTGTGCAAGGTCGATCGCATGGCCGCGGAAGCTGACGGTCGTCGTGCCGAGCGTCTCGGCGGCAACGCGCGCCACGAGCTTCTCCATCCGCTCCATCGTGTCGCGGTAGTCGGCGTAGGCCTCGTACCACTCGAGCATCGTGAACTCGGGGTTGTGCTTGAACGAGACGCCTTCGTTGCGGAAGTCCTTGCCGATCTCATAGACGCGCTCGAGCCCGCCCACGATCAGGCGCTTGAGGTAGAGCTCGGTGGCGATCCGGAGGTAGAGCGTCTGGTCGAGCTCGTTGTGGTGAGTCGAGAAGGGGCGGGCGAACGCTCCTCCGTACCGCGGTTGGAGGACAGGCGTCTCGACCTCGACGAAGCCGTCCTCGTCGAGCGCGCGGCGGATGGAGCTGACCATGCGGGCGCGGAGCTGGAAGTCGTCCCGCGTCTCCTGGTTCATCAGCAGGTCCAGGTAGCGTCGTCGGTAGCGCTGCTCGACGTCGGTGAGGCCGTGGAACGTGTCGGGGAGGGGCGCCCGGATGCGCGAAAGGATGTCGAGGCGGTCTGCCGTGAGAGACGGCTCGCCGCGCCTCGACTTCGAGGCGTGGCCGGCGACGCCGACGATGTCGCCGAGGTGGACGTCGATCTCGCCGGTTCGCTCGACCGGGCAGATCAGCTGGATACGGCCGCTCCGGTCGACGAGCTCGAGGAAGGTGAGCTTGCCCATGTCGCGGCGCGCAAGGACGCGGCCGGCGAGGCGGCGCTCCTCCGTGGCTTCACCGCCGGCCTCGAGGGTCTCCGCCTCGGCCCGCACCGCGGCGATCTCGTCGCGGTTGGGGAAGCGCTTCGGTTCCATCGCCGCTCAGCCTAGACGGCGCGCCGCATCATCCAGGCACGTGGGCCGTCCTCGGGCGTCTGGCCTTCGCGGACGACCTCGAAGCCATGGTGCTGGTAGAAGGCGAGATTCGCCTCGTTGTTCGTCAGAAGCGCGCACGGGACGTTGTCGCGCGCCGACGCGTCGAATCCCGGCTGCATCAGCGCCGTGCCGAGCCCGTTGCGGCGCCGGTCGGGGTCGACGCCGATGCCGGCGAGGTACCAGTGCGCCTCGGGGACTGCGGCCGCCCGCAGCGCCTCAACCGCGCGCCCGTAGGCGAGGAACCGAGATGTCCCCTCACGGACACGGATCGGCGTCGCCACCAACGCCCGCAGCATCGGCCCGATGTGAATCTCGGGCCTGCCGGGCGGCAGCCAGCGCGCGCAGCCGTCGAGCTCCCCCTCGGTGACCCACACCTCGGCCTCGGTCACCTCGAAGTTGACCCGGAAGAGCCACGGCAGGAGTGCCCGCCGCCGCTCGGCGCTCGGAACCACCCACTCCCAGGCCGGATCGTCCTGAAACGCGCGCGCCAGCATGGTGCTCGCCTCTTCGATCCGCTCCGGCCCCATGCGAACGATCTCCACGCGCTGACCCTAACGGCCGCGGCGATCCCAGACGCGTCCGGGGACAGTCCCCAGCCGTGACCCAACGCGACACGCCCATTCGGAACGTGTTCGGGGACAGTCCCCAGCCGTGACCCAACGCGACATGCCCGTTCGGGACGTGTCGGGGGACTGTCCCCCGTCGAGCCGAAAAAGGCGCGTCTTGGAAAGACGCAGCGAACGCCGGCGGGGCGGTTAGAGGAGGTTCAGGCGGCTTTGATCTCGAGGATCTTGAACTTCAGTGCACCGCGGGGAGCCACTACCTCGACGGTGTCGCCCTTCTTGCAGCCCATGATCGCCTTGCCGACGGGGGACTCGTTCGAGAGCTTGTTCTCGGCGGGATTGGCCTCGGCCGAGCCGACGATGTGGTACTCGACGGTCTTGTTGGCGGCGATGTCGCGCAGACGGACGGTGGAGCCGACCGACACGCTGTCCTTGGAGATCTCCTTCTTGGTGATCACCCGCGCCTCGAGCAGCCGCTCCTCGAGCTGCGCGATCCGATGCTCGAGCATCGCCTGCTCGTTCTTCGCGTCGTCGTACTCGGCGTTTTCGGCGATATCACCGAACTCGCGAGCAACGCGAATCCGCTCCGCGACTTCGCGGCGCTTTTCCGTCTGGAGATACTCGATCTCCTCACGGAGCTTCTCGTAGCCCTGTTGGGTGAGAACGACTTCCTTCAAAGCAACCTCCTGAAAGCTTCGAACGCGCGACCCTTGCGTACGCATGAAGCGGGCGCCCATAGTAGCCACGACGAATCGAGCCCGCAAGCCCACCGCTACCATCGGAGCGATGCAGGTCGATCTCCACGAAACCTGGACGCTCGGCGGCGTCGACATTCCCGGCCGTCTCGTGCTCGCCCCGATGGCCGGCGTGAGCGTCCAGGCGTTCCGCCGGCAGGGTCGCCGCTACGGCGCGGGGCTCGTCTGCTCGGAGATGGTCTCCGTCGCCGGCATCCAGCATCGCAACGAAAAAACCCTCGGCTACCTCCGCGTCGCTTCCGACGAGCATCCGCTCGCGATCCAAATCTTCGGCTCCGATCCCGTGGCCATGGCTGAAGCCGCGCGGATGGTGGAGGCGGCAGGCGCCGACATCATCGACATCAACTTCGGCTGCCCCGTCCGGAAGGTGACGAAGACCGGCGCCGGCGCGTCGCTCCTCGACAACCCCGATCAGGCGGCGCGCATCGTCGGAGCTGTCGCAGGCGCGACCGGGCTCCCGGTGTCCGTGAAGATGCGGCGCGGCACCGCCAACGGCTCTCGCGACTGTCTCGTCGTCGGCCCCCGGCTGGTCGAGGCCGGGGCAAAGTCGCTGACACTCCACCCCCGCTCCGCCAAGCAGATGTACACCGGGTTCGCCGATCACTCGCTCACCGCAGAGCTCGTCGAGCTCGTCGACGTCCCCGTGATCGCCTCGGGCGACGTCACCTCGCGCGCCCGTGCGCAGGCGGTCCTCGCCACCACCGGTGCGGAGGCCGTCATGGTCGGACGGGCCGCGCAGGGCAACCCCTGGGCGCTCGCGCAGATCATGGGCGAGGACGGCGATCCCTCCCGTGAGGACGTCGTCGCCGAGCTGCTCCTCTTCATCCGCGAGACCGTCCGCGAGCTCGGCGAGCAACGCGCCACCGGCTTCCTCAAGAAGTTCTATGCCTGGTACCTCGGCCGGGGCCGCTTCCCAAAGCCGTTCAAACAGGAGCTCGTGATGCTGTCGACGGTCGACGAGGTCGAGCTACGCCTCCTCGCCGCCGCTCCCGGCGCCCGCGAGGTGCTCGAGCGAATCGAAGCCGAGCTGATACCGGTCGACGAGATCCTGCTCGACTCGCTGCCGATCTCCGCGTACGGCGGTGGCTAAGCGTTCAGCGCCCAGACGATCCGGAGGCCGTGCAGCGTCAGCTCCGGGTCGACGACGGTGATCGTGCTCGAGTGCGGCGCGATCAGCTCCGAGAGCCCGCCCGTAGCGACGACAGGCGCGGATGGAGCGCCGAGCTCGGCGCGGATGCGGCCCACGATCGCGTCGACCTGCCCCGCGAACCCGTAGACGAGACCCGACTGGAGTGCCGCCACGGTCGTCTGCGAGATCACCCGCTCGGGCGCGACGAACGGAACCTTCGGCAGGCGCGCCGCCCGCGCGAACAACGCCTCCATCGAGATCTCCACGCCCGGTGCGAGCACACCACCCGCGAACTCCCCGGCGGCCGAGACGACGTCGAAGTTGGTCGAGGTTCCGAAGTCGACCACGACGCACGGCGCGCCATGGCGCTCACGCGCCGCCACCGCGTTCGCGATCCGGTCCGGCCCCACCTCGCGCGGATCGTCGTAACGGATCGGCACGCCGGTCGAGACTCCGGGCCCGAGCACGAGCAGGTCGACGCCCGCCCAGCGCTCGGCGAACCCCTCGTACTCCCGTACCAGCTGCGGCACCGACGAGCACATGACGATGCCCTCGACCGTGCCGAGATCGATCAGCGAGCGGATGAGGACGGAGAGCTCGTCCGCCGTCTGGGCCGGGTTCGTGCCCACACGGAACTGCTTCCCGAGCGTATCGCCCTCGAACAGCCCGAACATGGTCTGCGTGTTACCGACGTCGATTGCGAGCAGCATCGGTTGACCGCGCGAAGCGGGGGCTACTGCTCTTCGTCCTGCGGCCGCGGCTCGGTCATCCGCTTGGCGAGCTCGTCCGCCGTGAACGGAGGCTCCTCGCCGTCGGCCCAGAGCTCCTCGACGGTGACGTCGCCCGTCGTCAGCACCTCGACCCGCGGGATCATCCGCGTCGGCCGGCTCTTGTCCCAGACCCAGACATCCTCCAGCTTGAGCTGGCAGAACGGATACGCCGCCTGAGGCACGTACTGCATGTCGAGCTTGTTGCAGAGATACGTGTTGTCCTGGGTCAGAACGCAGTACCGGAACAGGGAGTAAACGGCGCTGTACTCCTTCTTCAGCCGCAGCTCGAGCTCGGCCTCGTAATCGTCTAGTTCGTCGAGGTGACTCATGGCGGGGATTGTAGCTTCGACAACAAGGTCGAAACCATGCCGCAACCGGGCACGTCCAGGTCGGGTGCGAGCTCCGCGAGCGGCTCGAGGACGAAGAGCCGAGCTGTGAGCCGCGGGTGCGGCACCGTCAGTCCGGGCTCGTCAATCGTCTCAGCCCCGAAGACGAGCAGGTCGAGATCGATCTCGCGGGGCCCCCAGCGGGAGCCGTCGCGAACGCGCCCGAGGTCGCGCTCGACCTCGAGCAACCGCTCGAGCAACTCCTCAGCGCTCCCGGGCCAGTCCAGCTCCACGACTGCGTTCAGAAACTGCGGCTGGTCGGTCATCCCCCACGGCTCGGTCTCGCGAATCGACGAGATCCGCGCCGCGCGGATCAGCTCGGCTGCCTTGCGGATCGATTCCTCGCGATCGCCGAGATTTGCGCCGACCCCGACGTAGGCAACGGTCATCGCTCGACCGTGACCGCCGCGAACTCAACGTCGATCCCCGCCGGCCGTACCTCGGGCTTGCGGACGCGCACCTTCACGTGCCCGGGCGCGAACCGCTCGACCAGCATGTCCGCGACGGCCGTCGCGAGCGCCTCCAGCAGCGAGAACTGCCCGCCGGCAACCTCACGCACCGCAGCCGCGACCTTGCTGTAGTCGACGGCGTTCTCGATCCGGTCGTCCGCGCCGCGATCACCGACCTCGAGCTCGATGTCGTAAAGGAACATCTGGCCTCTGTGCCGCTCCTCCTCGTGGACACCGTGGTAGCCGAAGAGCTCGAGACCGCGCAGCTCGACGATCACGGCCCCGCGTACACCGCCTGCGCCGCTCGGAGCGCTTCGACATGAGCCCGGACGTTGTGCACCCGGAGGATCGTCGCACCGCGCTCGTACGCCGCCACAGCGGCGCCGACCGAGGCATCGTCCGTCGCCACCGTCGCGGACGCGTCGAAAAGCCTCGCAAGCGTGCTCTTGCGCGAGATCCCGATCACCACCGGACGCCCGATCGCAGTCAACTCCGGCAGACGCCGCACGAGCTCGAAGTTGTGCACGACGGTCTTCCCGAAACCGATCCCCGGATCGAGGCAGATCAGCTCCTCGCGAATCCCGGCAGAGATGGCGAACGCGAGCCGCTCCTCGAGGAACGCCTTCACCTCGGAGACGACATCGTCGTAACGCGGGCCGGCCTGCATCGTCCGCGGCTCGCCGAGCATGTGCATCAGGCAGACGTAGCAGCCTGCATCGGCGACCACGCCGGCGAGGTCGGGATCGCCCCGCAGCGCCGTGACGTCGTTCACCAGCTCCGCGCCGAGGTTGACCCCCGCGCGCGCGACCTCCGCCTTGGCCGTATCGATCGACACCGGCGAGCCCCGGAGCGCTTCTAGCACCGGGACAACACGCGCAAGCTCGTCGTCGAGCGCCACGGGGCCCGCGCCGGGCCGCGTCGACTCGCCGCCGACGTCGATGATCGCCGCGCCATCGTCGAGCATCCCCAGCCCGACCGTCGCGGCGGCTTCCATGCTCAGGTGAGCGCCGCCGTCCGAGAACGAGTCCGGCGTGACGTTCACAACGCCCATCACCGACGGCCTGGCAAAGCGCACGTCGATCGGCGGCCGCGTACTCACGGCCGCCATTTTGCTCTAAAGGGGCTTAGACGCCTTCGGGCTCGGGCGGCTGCATGGCCGTCCCGGGAAGCGGGAACGGGCGCGGCTTGGGCTGCACGCGCGGCTTGGCCTTCGGCTCGGGCTCGGCAGGCGGGGTTGTGTCGTCCGCCTCGAAGACCTCGTCCTCGGTCTCGCCGGCGAGCAGCCGTGCAAACTGGTCCCGGTCGATCGTCTCGCGCTCGATCAGGATCTGTGAGACCCGGTGCAGGTCGTCCATGTGCTCGCGCAGCACCTTCATCGCGAGCTCGTAGCCCTCCTCGATGATACGGCGCACCTCGTCGTCGATCTCGCGCGCGATCTCGTCGGAGTAGTCGGGCTCGTGACCCATCTCGCGGCCGAGGAACGGCATGTCGCCGCTGCGGCCGAGAACGCGCGGGCCGAGCTTGTCGCTCATCCCGTAACGCATGACCATCCGCTTGGCGGTGTCGGTCACCTTCTCGAGGTCGTTCGAAGCGCCCGTCGTCACCTCGTGGAAGACGAGATCCTCCGCCGCGCGACCACCGAGCGTCATCGAGATCGTCTGGATCAGCGCGGTCTTGCCCATGATGTAGCGATCCTCGCTCGGCAGCGAGACGGTCAGTCCCAGGGCCTGGCCACGCGAGACGATCGTCACCTTGTGGACGGGATCGGTGTGCTCCAGGAAGTGGCCGACGATGGCATGCCCCATCTCGTGGTACGCCGTGATCCGCTGCTCCTTCTCGGACAGCAGGCGGGCCTTCTTCTCCGGGCCGGCGATCACGCGCATGATCCCTTCTTCGAGATCGTCCTGGCCGATCACCTTCTTGCCGTGGCGCGCTGCAAGCAACGCTGCCTCGTTCACGAGGTTCGCGAGATCCGCGCCCGTGAACCCGGGCGTCCCGCCGGCCAGCACATCGAGGTCGATCTCGGGCGAGAGCGGCTTGCCCTTCGAGTGAACCTCGAGGATCTTGCGGCGCCCGTTCCGGTCGGGCCGGTCGACGACGATCTGCCGGTCGAAGCGCCCCGGGCGCAGGAGCGCCGGATCGAGGATGTCGGGCCGGTTGGTCGCGGCGATCAGGATGATGTTGTCCTTCATCTCGAAGCCGTCCATCTCGACGAGCAGTTGGTTCAGCGTCTGCTCGCGCTCGTCGTGGCCGCCGCCGAGCCCGGCGCCGCGGTGCCGGCCGACGGCGTCGATCTCGTCCATGAAGACGATGCACGGCGAGGCCTGCTTCGCCTGCTCGAACAGATCGCGGACGCGCGAGGCGCCGACGCCGACGAACATCTCGACGAAGTCCGAGCCCGAAATCGAGAAGAACGGGACGCCCGCCTCACCGGCAACAGCACGCGCGAGCAGCGTCTTGCCGGTTCCCGGAGGCCCATAGAGCAGCACGCCCTTGGGGATCCGCGCGCCGAGGGCCTGGAACTTCTTCGGGCTCTCGAGGAACTCCTTGATCTCCTGCAGCTCCTCGACCGCCTCGTCCACGCCGGCCACATCCTTGAACCCGATCTTCGGCGAGTCCGGCGCCATCCGCTTCGCGCGCGACTTGCCGAAGCTCATCACCTTGGAGCCGCCGCCCTGCATCTGGTTCATCAGGAAGATCCAGAAGCCGATCAGCAGCAGGATCGGCAGGAACGAGGCGATCGCCGACGTCCACGAGAAGCCGCCCGTTCCCTTCGAGTCGAAGTTGACCTTGTGAAGCTTGAGCAGATCCTGGAACTGGGTTGCCGACTGATCGGTCGGGTAGTGAACCGTGACCGTCGTCTTCCCGTCCTGCTCGGTGGCCGTGATCGAGCGCTTGTTCGGGTTGAACTCGACGAGCTTGAAGACCGGAGTCCCCTTCTGAATCGCGTCCTGAAGCTGTGAATACGTCTGGATCGAGCTCGAAGCATGGTTCGGCTTCGACATGAGTGTGTTACTCGCGAGCCAGACGATGGCAACGATCGCGAGAAGGGGAATCAGTGCGCTGCGGAAGAGGCGGCTCACAAAGCTCTACTCAGAGGGTACCGGAAGCCGTTTTCACCAAGGGGCTTCCTTTTCGGGCGGGACCCCTAAACCCTTTTCCCAACGAGTTCCCTCACACACCTTCGGGCATCAGATGATCGTGCAGGACACCCACAAAGGGGAGATTCCTGTACCGCTCGGCGAAATCGAGCCCGTACCCGATCACGAAGCGATTCGGGATCTCGAAACCGGTGTAACGGACGTCGACCGCGATCTCTCGCCGGTCGGGTTTCGTGAGCAGGGCGCACACCTCGAGGCTCGCGGGCTCGCGCGACTCGAGGTTGCGCACGAGGTAGGAGAGCGTGAGTCCCGAGTCGATGATGTCTTCGATCACGAGGACGTGGCGCCCCTCGATGTTGATGTCCAGGTCCTTCAGGATCCGTACGACCCCCGACGAGTCGGTCGAGGCGCCGTAGCTCGAGATCGCCATGAAGTCGATCTCGCACGGGACGCCGATCGTCCGCATCAGGTCGGCCATGAAGAACACCGCTCCTTTGAGCACCCCGACGAGCAGAAGCTCGCGGCCGGCGTAGTCGGCGGTGATCTCAGCGCCGAGCTCGCGGATCCGGCCCTGAAGGGTCTCGGCGTCGATCAGCACCTCGCCCACGGCGCGCTCCAGCTCGGACTGGCTCACCTCTTCACCCGCCCACGCTCATTCCGCCTCCACCCGTGTCGCCCTAACACCATCGGCCTCGACGATTCCCGGCACCGCGACCACCTCGCCGCCTCGGACCACGAGTGGCCAGCCTTCACGGTCGGAGCGCGGGATCTTGGCGTCTACGAACACGTCCTGGATCTTCTTCGAGCGCCCGGCGAGGTGATCGCCCGGTCGCCACCCCCGAACCATAAGGCCTGGGAGCTCGGAACGGATGAGCCACCCGCCCCAATCGACCTCGCCGCGCAGCTCGACCGGTCCGCGCTCGAGCCAGAGCCGGTCGTGCTCGCGCACCGCCTGGAGCCCGCCGCCGAGGTCGACCCGCCGGGATGCGGCAGGCGTATCGAGCAGCTCCGCGAGCGCCGGCGGCATCGTCCGCCGCGTCTCGAGCGAGCGCAGGATGTTCTCCCGCGCGGCGGGATGGATCCGCTCGAGCAACGGCAGGATCTCGGCCCGGATCAGCCCTCGCTTCGTCTCGGCGTTCGAGGAGTCGACGCGAAACTCGACGCCGCGCTCGCGACAGAACGCCTCGGTCTCCTCTCGCCAGAGCGGCAGGAGCGGCCGGACGACGCCGTCCTCGCGATGGGGCTTGATCCCCGTCGTCGCGCCGCTCGATACCAGCCGGTAGAGAATCGTCTCGACCTGGTCGCTCGCGGTGTGGCCCGTCGCCCGGAGCAGCCCCGGAGCGTGCGCGTAACGAAGATCTCGCAACTCGGCCTCCGGCAGGCCCGACCCGGGCGCGCGGATGACCTCGGCTCCCAGGGCGTCCCTGCAGAAGCGCGCGTCGGCATCCGATTCGGCGCCGCGGAGCTCGTGGGCGACATGCAGCACCGAGACGCTGTAGCCGAGCTCCCGCAGCGCGAGGGTCAGGCAGGTCGAGTCGGCTCCTCCGGAGACCAGGCAGAGCACCTCGCCGCCCGGCTCGATCAGCTCGTGAAGGCGGATAAAGCCCTCGATCCGCGCGAGAACGGTCACCGAGAGAGTCTGCCTCACCAGCTCGGCGACGCGAGCCAGCGCTCGAGCACGTCGACGACCTCGACGAGCTCGTCCGGCGTGAACGGATACGGCGTCGCGTAGGGCACGACCGGGACGCGCATCGAAGGCTCGCTTCCGTGGCGGGCGAGCAGCGCGTAGGAGATCGGCAGCGAATGGCAGACCACGAGAACCTCGGGCTCCGGGCGCTCGAGCACCGTCCTGTAACCCCGTGCGTAGCGGGCGACGATCTGCCCGCGGCTCTCGCCGCCGCCGTCCGGCACCGCCGACGACGAGGCGGCCCCCGCCCACGCCCGGTACTCGTCGAGCGTCTTTCCCTCGAACGCCCCGTAGCGCGGGTCGTTCAGCTCGGGGACGACGAGCCGGGGCACGTCGCGGCCTGCAAGCGCCTCGTCCGCGGTCGCGACGGCTCGGTCGAGCTCGCTCGTGATGCAGAGGTCGAGCGACTCACCGCGGAGGGTCTCGCCGAGCGCCCGCGCCTGCTCCTCCCCCTCGGGAGTCAGGCCGCCCCGAACCGAGACATCGCCGTTCATGATCGCGTGCACGCTGAAGACGCTCTCGCCGTGCCGTGCGAGGATTGCCCGCTCCACGGTCAGAAGAGCAGTGAGCGGTAGCGGCCGACCTGGACCATCCCGATCGAGTCGTAGAGAGCAAGCGCCGGGGCGTTCTCGGTGCGAACGAAGAGCGTGACGTACGGAACGGATCCGAGCAGCAGCCTGCAGAGATCTCGCAGTCCGCGGGCCCCGTAACCGCGTCCCCTGACCTCGGGGTCGACCCAGACCTGCTGAACCTGCACCGCCACCGGCGTCCAGGCCGAGGCCTCGGCCTTGAACAGAACGGCCCCGTCCTCGTCGAACCAGACCCAGGAGCGACGCTCGACGATCTGCGATCGGGTACGCCAGCGAAAGGCATCGTCGTCCCGCGCCAGCGGATCGACGTCGAGCTCCTCCTGATGGGCCGCCGCGCAGACGGGAATCAGCCGCTCGAGATCGTCGAGCGTCGCCGGCCTCAGCCCGCTCTCGCCCGGCTCAGGGGGCTGCGCGATCGCGTACACCGGCTGGCCGGGCCGGTCGGCGCGCGGCTCGGCATCAACACGGCGGCCGCGTTCCAGAGCTCGCCGACCGCAACCTCCTCGCCGATGATCATCTTCGAGGCGACACCCGAGGCCGCGGCGGCGAAGGCGCCGCACCCCTCACCCGAAGGAACGAGGTTCGCTCCAGATGGCAGAGCGCGTCGAGCAGCCCGTCCCCGTCCTCGATTGCCAGGAACCTCCCGTACCCGCGGCGGGCGACATCCTCGAGGAACACGCGCTCGACCGGGTCCCGGGCGCAGAACTCGAGCACCTGCTCGAGGCGGGGTTCGATCGAGAGGATCCATCTGCCAATCCTTGCATCCTCGGGAGTAGAGTCCACGCCCCATGCCGATCCACGTGCGCGCAGAGCCCGGCGAATACGCCGAGGCGGTTCTTCTTCCGGGCGATCCGCTGCGGGCGAAATACATCGCCGAGACCTACTTCGACGACCCGGTTCAGCGGAACTCCGAGCGCGGCCTACTCGGTTCACCGGCACTTGGAAGGGCAAGCCGGTCTCGGTGCAGGGCACCGGAATGGGCTGCCCGGGCGCGACGATCGTGTTCGAGGAGCTCGTTCAACTGGGCTGCAAGAAGCTGATCCGCGTCGGCACGTGCGGCGGGCTGCAGGCGAGCCACGCGCTCGGCGACCTGATCGTCGCTCTTAGCGCTGTCCCCGCCGACTCGACCGCGATGCACCTCGTCAACAACGAGCCGCATTGCCCGACCGCGTCGTGGTCGCTCACCCACGAGGCCGTGCACATCGCGAAGCACAACGGCCAGGAACTGCACATCGGCCCGATCGTCTCGAGCGACCTCTTCTACAACCCGAACGAGGGGCAGTACGAGCGTTGGGCCTCTCGCGGTGTGCTCGCAGTCGAGATGGAGGCCTCGGCGCTCTTCACGGTCGCGGCACTTCGCGGCGTCGAGGCAGCCTGCCTTGTCACCGTCAGCGACATCGTCGTCGAGGGCGAGTTCAAGCGGATCAGCGACGAGGAGATGAAAGCGGCCGTTGATCGGATGACCACATTGGCACTGGACGTCGCCGTCGCTGCCAGATGACGCCTGCGGCGTCATCTGGCTAGCTCGCGCTCCTCTAGCCTTCTCGCGTGAGCGAAAAGGCAGCACTCTTCCTCGTCAACCCGGCGAGCGCGAACGGCTCGACCGGGAAGCGCTGGCCCAAGCAGCGGGAGCGAGCCCGCGAGCTCGGGCTCGAGGGCGACGAACTGCTCTCGGAGCGCCCCGGGCATCTGACGGAGCTCGCCCGTGAGGCCGCCGCACAGGGTCGGCTGATCGTCGTCGTCGGCGGCGACGGGACGATGAACGAGGTCGTCAACGGGCTCGTCGGATCGGGAGCCGAGCTCGCGGTGCTCCCGAACGGCACGGGGCAGGACTTCGGGCGCACGCACGGGATCCCGACGAAGTTCGACGACGCGGTCGGTGTCGCGCTCGCCGGCAAGCCGCGCGAGGTCGACCTCGGCCGGGCGGTCTTCGGCGACGGGTCGAGCCGGATCTTCGCGAACGTCGGCTCTGTCGGGATGAGCGGTGCGGTCGCGCGGCGCGCGAACTCGATGTCGAAGGCACTCGGCGGCCGAACGACGTTCTACTACGCCCTCACACGCGAGTTTCTGGCCTGGAAGAACACGGAGGTCACGGTCAGCTCCGACGGCGGCGAACGGCGGGGCCGGATGCACGACGTGATCGTCGCGAACGGACGTTGGCACGGCGGCGGGATGAAGCTCGCGCCCGACGCCGAGCCCGACGACGGCCTGTTCGACGTCGTGCTGATCGGCGACGTGACGAAGCTCGACTTCGTCACGACCTCGCCCAGGCTCTACAGCGGCGGCCACGTCAAGCATCCACGCGTCGACGTGCTGCGAACCGCTGCGCTCGACGTCAGCTCCGCGGAGCCGCTTCCCGTCGAGCTCGACGGCGAGGTCGCCGGAACCACACCTGTCCGGTTCGAGGTCGTGCCCGCGGCGCTGCGCCTACGGGTGCCCGCCTAGAGCGGGCACGTGCCTGCGGGGCCCGCTTGGCTCTTTAGGAGCTCTTGGCCCGGCTCGAGGTCGAGCGCTTCGCGGTCGTCGACCGCGGCTTGGTCGTCGCGGCACGGCGGCGCGTCGTGGCGGGCTTCTCCATCGCGGTCAGCCGCTTCTCGATCGCGGTCAGGCGCTCCTCGATCGACTCGAGCCCGCGGAGGATCCGGTCGCCCCGGTCCTTGAGCTGCATCGCGCCCTGAACCGCCGACCGGGTCGCCTGGCTCGAGGTGAGCTTGCCCAGTGCGCCTTCGCTCACCGACTGGAGCCCAGAGATCACCGTGTTCGCCGTGTTCTTGACCATCTACCCCTAGGCTAACCGATCGCGGGCCGCCACGGGTGTTGACAACTGTCAGCAATTGCGTAGAGTCCAGGTGTGTCCTTTTTCGCCAGGGCCTTCGGATGGGCTGGGGCGAACCTCGTCCCGCTCGTGCTGATCCCGCTCGCCGCTCTGCTCGTCTGGGTCGCCGTGTGGCGCGTCTGGCTTCCGCCCGCGAACGGCGCCGGCGTGACCGCGCGGACCGTGACGACCGTCGACGCCGACGATTCGTCGCAGCCGACACACAAGGTCACGACTGTCGTCAAGACGAGCCGCGGCGCCTCGCCGTCCCGCCGCTCCGAGGTGCTCGCGCTCGCGCTCGTCTTCCTCGGCGCGGGCGCCGCGGTGATCGGGGTGTTCCACAACCGCATCGGCAGCCTCGAGCTCGGCAAGGACGGCGTGAAGATCGACCTCACTCCGGCCGAGCAGTCCGGCGCCGCCGCGCTCGTCGGGTCGCCTCGCCGAGCGGGGCGCCGGCCCGTCGTCGTACGCGACCGGGCTCGACCGGTACGTGCGGTCGCTTGCCGGACGCGGCGCCCCGAGCGGCCTGAAGCGCGCTGAGCTCGGGCCGGACGATGCGATGTCGCTCGCGAACCGGATCGCCGACGATCTCGTCTAGCTCCGGGTCTACCCTCGTGGCGTGATCGTCGCGCACCTCGACCTCGACGCGTTCTTCGCCGCCGTCGAGGAGCTCGAGAATCCGGAGCTTCGCCGGAAGCCGCTCGTCGTCGGCGGCGACCCGCACGGCCGCGGCGTCGTCGCGACCGCGAACTACGTCGCGCGGCGGTTCGGGATCGTCTCCGCGATGTCGTGCGCCGAGGCGCTCCGCCGCTGCCCCGAGGCCGTCTTCGTGCGGCCGCGCGGCTCGCTCTACCGCGAGTACTCGCGCGAGGTCTGGTCGATCGTGCGCGAGATCGTCCCGACGGTCGAGCAGGCGGGGATCGACGAGGGCTATCTCGATCTCGGCGAGCTCGCGCCCGCGTTCGACGACGCCCGTGCGCTCGCCGAGGCGGTGCGTGCAGTCGTCAGGGCGCGCACGAGGCTCTCGTGCTCGCTCGGCGTCGCGACCTCGAAGGTCGTGGCCAAGGTCGCCTCCGACCGCCGCAAGCCGGGCGGGCTCGACCGTCGTGCGGCCCGGGCGAGAGGCGGTCGTTCCTCGCGCCGTTCCCGATCCGGGTGCTGCCCGGGGTCGGGCCGCGGGCGGCTGCGCGACTGCTGGCCGCGGGGTCGAGACGATCGGCGGCGCTCGCCGCGCTCGGGCGACGTCGAGCTCGCCGCGTGCTTCCCGGCAAGGTCGGACTGCTCGTGCGCGACCGGGCACGCGGGATCGATCCGCGCCCGCTCGAGGTCTCGACCGAGCGGATCTCGATCTCGAGCGAGGAGACCTTCGAGCGCGACATCGGCGACGTCGAGCGGCTGCACGACGAGCTGCGCCGGATGGCCGTCGGCCTCGCGCGCCACCTCGAGCAGCGCGAGCAGACCGCCCGCACCGTCGACGACGAAGCTCCGCTACCCCGACTTCGCGATCCGCACGCGCTCGACGTCGCTCGGCGCCGGCACCGACGACGCCGAGCGGATCGGCGAGCTCGCCTGCTCGCTGCTCGACCGCGCGCTCCGCGACCGCCCGGGCCCGCTCCGGCTCGTCGGCGTCGGGGTCTCGGGGCTCGACCGACCACGCGCAGCTCGAGCTCGTCCTCTGACAGAGTTGCGCGGCGATGGAGGGCTTCGACTTCGCGGCGAAGGTCCGGGTGCGCTTCGCCGAGACCGACGCCCAGGGCGTCGCGCACAACTCGAACTACCTCGTCTGGTTCGAGGTGGCGCGCGTCGAGTTCCTCGAGCAGTTCGCCGGTGGCTACCAGCGGCTGCGCGACGAGGGGATCGAGTCGTTCGTGCTCGAGGCGCACGTCCGGCTTCCTCGCTCCCGGCCGTGTTCGACGACCGGCTGCTGATCCACACGCGCTGCCTCGACGTGCGCGGTGCACGGTTCAGGTTCGAGTACGCGATCGAGCGCGACGGCGCCGTGATCGCCGACGGCTGGACGGCACACGGCACGGTCGATGCGAAGACGCTCCGGCCGACGCGGACGCCCGAGTGGCTGCGGGAGGCTATTGCAGAGGGCGGCCCGTCGGAGCCGACGGCGTCGTCGTCGTCGTCGGCGTCGTAGCCGTCGGGGCTGCTTCGTCTTGGGCTTCGGCTTCGGCTTCGGCTTCGGGCCGACGAGGAGGATCTCCGGGCTCGAGCGGTAGTTCGAGTACCACGTGGCGTCCGACATCAGCTTCCCGTCGGGCGCGTAGACGAGCCGCTCGACCGACGTCGAGTACGCGGTCTCGCCGAGATCCTGGACGACGCTCGTTCCCGGCGCCAGCGAGGGGTCGAGCTTGCGCTGCACCGGCGGCGGCGAGACCTGCTTCAGCGGAGCGGTGTTCGTCACGACGCGACGGTGCTGCGGAGTGCCGTAGAGCGTGACGACGAGCGACGAGGAGCCGACGAACGTGCGGAGCAGGATCCAGTGATCGGTGTCGTTGACGAACTTCAGGTCGACGTCGGGGTAGTCGACGGTCGCGTCGCGGCCCGGTCGGGTAGTGCGAGATGTAGAGCGCGTGGTTCGTGCGGGCGGTGATCGGCAGGCCCGCCTCGTAGGCAGCGTTGAAGACCGTCGTCGAGACCTGGCAGACACCGCCGCCGAGCCCGGTCTGAGAGCTCGCCGTTGATGATCACGGGCGCCTCGACGAAGCCCTTCGCCGCGGTGCGGTCGCCGGTCGCCTGGTTGAACGAGAACGTCGCGCCGGGCGCGATCAGCTTGCCGTCGATCAGGTGGGCGACGAGCTCGACGTTGTGGATGCGGTTCGCGATGCCGCCGTAGAGCGTCTCGTAGCTCGCGACGACGCCGGTGATCCCCATCGCGTTCGCGGTCGCCGTGGTCCGGCCGACGGTCACCGACGTGACGGCGAGATGCGCGACCGTGCGTGCGGTGCTCGACTCGCGCCGCCGCGAGGACCGCGGCGGCCGAGCGCGGCACGTCGAGGCCGATGCCCGGCTGCTGCGGGATCGACGAGACGTGGTCACCGTAGGCCGAGAAGCGGGCGCCGTGGGCCGGGCTGACCGACGATGCGGTTGAGCTTCGAGAAGTAGGCGTTGGCGGCGGCGCCACCGAGCACGAGCGAACCGCCCTTCGTCGTCGGCAGCTGCAGCATCGGCGCGAGCTGCTTCGGCGTGAGCCTGGAAGTGACGCTTGCCCACGACGACCTTGACGGGGCCGGACAGCGCCTGCTGCGCGGACGCCGTGCGCCGTAGCCAGGTCGCCCGCCGAGACCGCCGGCTGATCGACGCTGGTCGGAAGCTCGACCGGCCCCCTAGCGGGAGAGGCTCGCGAGCGACGTCAGGATCGACGATCCTGCGCCGCGGCCCGGTCGAGCCGGCGCCCGGGACGGCCCGGGATGACGGTCGACGCTGAGCCCGTGACGGACGAGGCGCGCCGGCCGGTCGGCCGGTCGACCTTCGCCGGCGATCAGGCCGATCTCGTAGTTCACGGCGGCGTTGTAGGCGCTGACCTTCGGCGTCACGTTCGCCGGGGAGAACCGCAGCGCGAGCCGGCGGAAGCCGCGGATCACGTCCATCCCGGCCCCCTTCGCCTGCGCAGCTTCGACGGCCTGCGGCCAGCGAGGCGCGACGCTCAGCTCGTCCGGGCGAATCGAGAAGCGCTGGTCCGGCCACGACGAAGGTGACGGGAACGCGCGCCATGCTCGCGCTCCGCTGCGCGAGTAGCGCCTCGGCCGCGTGCGCGCTGAGCCCGCCGACGTCGACACCGTCGATCTTCGTCCCGCTGCGATCGTCCCGGCGAGCCCGAGAAGACGAGGCCGATCGCGACGACGACCGCAAGAGCGGCGACCACCGCGGCCAGGCGGAGATGGCCGTCGCGGACGGCGGTGCGCTGCGCCGAACGCGGGCAGGGCGTGGAAGCGCGGACACTCAAGTCGCGAATCCTATCGGCCGGTACCGCTCTACGGTGAAATTTTGGCGAGGACGCTTCCGATTCGTTCCGGGGGCGGCTCTCCGGCGGCTCGACGCGTGAGGCTCGCGCCGGCGACCGCGGCGGCGCCGAGCACACGCAGCCGAACGCGACGAAGCGGAGCGCGCCGAGCATGCCCGGGGGCGTCGTCTCGTGGAAGATCGCGAGGCCCGCGACGATCGGGAGCGCGTTCGTCAGAACGACGAGAGGCCGGCCGTCGCGAGCGCGCGTCCGCGCTGGAACGAGAACTGGATCAGCATGAACGCGAGCAGGTGGCAGGCCCAGACCGGCGCGCGAAGAGCACGAGGGCGCCGCCGTGCACGGCCTCCTTCGTCCCGACGTCGGCGGCGGCGTAGGTCACGCCGGCGGCGAGCCCGAAGCCGCGCCCGGGGCGAGCGCGGCGCGACCGGCCGATCGCGAGCCGACGACGACGAACGAGACGAGGAACCAGGCGGCGACGGCGACCCAGGAGCCGGCGGCGCTGCCGCTCGAGCCGCCGGCGAGCGAGACCGAGAGGAAGACGAGCCCGAGAACGCAAGCCCGACCCGATCCACTCACGGCGCGGAAGCGGGTCCCTCCTCGCGCTGCGCGAGCACGGCGAGCAGCGCGAGCCCGCCGGCCGAGACGGCCTGGACGAGCGAGAGCGGCGCGAGCCGGAGCGCGACGATGTAGAGCGCCCAGCCGGTGATCCCGATCAGGAACGCGAAGCAGCCAGCGCCGGTGGCGAAGAGGAGCCTGAGCGAGCGCCAGGGATGCCGGATCGTCAGGCGCGGCAGCTTCGAGGTGATCGAGTGCTGCGCGACCCACGACCAGTTGAACGCCGCAGCGGTCACGAGGGCGAGGATCAGCCCGAGGACGAGGGATGCGTGGGGAAAGATGCCCATCTAGACTAGTCGTCGGTGGATTTCGAGCTCACAGGCGAGCAGCGCCTGCTTCAGGACACAGTACGCGCCTTCGTCGACGATCGGATCCTGCCGGTCGCGGTCCAGAACGACATCGACCACCAGCTCGATCTCGACCTGATCGCGGGCATGGCGGAGCTCGGGATCCTCGGGATCGTGATCCCGGAGGAGTACGGCGGCGCCGGGCTCGACTTCGTCGCGCGAGGCGCTCGCGTGCGAGGAGATCGAGCGTGGCGAGGCGGCGTTCCGGACGCTGATCTCGGTGCACGTCGGGCTGAACTCGCTCTCGCTGCTGCGGTACGGGTCCGAGGAGCAGAAGCAGCGCTGGCTCGTGCCGCAGGCGAAGGGCGACGAAGCTCGCGTGCTTCGGGCTGACCGAGCCGGGCGCGGGTTCGGATGTCGCGGCGATGCGGTCGACGGCGCGCCGCGAGGGCGACGTGTACGTGCTGAACGGGCAGAAGAACTGGATCTCGTATGCGACGGTCGCCGACCACGCGCTCGTGTTCGCGAAGACCGATCCCGCGGCCGGGCACAAGGGGATCACGGCGTTCATGCTCGAGAAGGGGACGACGGGGTTCACCTCGGCGGACACCGAGCACAAGCTCGGGATCTGGGCCGGGTCGACCGGCGAGCTCTTCTTCGAGAACGTCGAGGTGCCGGTCGAGAACCGGATCGGCGAGGAGGGGCAGGGGTTCGAGGTCGCGATGTACTCGCTCGACCAGGGCCGGTTCACGGTCGCGGCGGGCGCGTGCGGCGTGGTGCGGGCCTGCCTCGAGCGCTCGATCGAGTACGCGCGGGAGCGGGAGACGTTCGGCAGCGAGATCGGCCGCTACCAGTTCGTGCAGGACATGATCGCGAAGATGGTGCTCGGCTACGAGACGTCGAAGCTGCTCGTGATGCAGGCGGCGTGGATGAAGAACGACGGGCAAGCGCTCGACCCGGGAGACGTCGCTCGCGAAGTGGCACGCGACCGAGTCGGCGTTCGAGGCGTCGCACCTCGCGATCCAGGTCTTCGGCTCGTACGGCTACAGCGCCGAGGTCGGGATCGAGCGGTACTTCCGCAACGCCCGCGCGCCGATCATCTACGAGGGCACGACGCAGATCCACAAGCTGATGCAGGCCGAGCACGCTCTCGGCTACCGGCTCGCTGAACGGCGCCGGCGGCGAGGTCTCCCCGATCTGCTCGTGGGCTCCGGCGCTCTCGCCGGTTCACGCGCGGCCGTAGCGACTCGCCCGCTCCACCGCCAGTCCGTGCGGCTCGGCGCAGAGCCCGGCGCGCACCGGGTTCGCCCAGACGTAGTCGACGGCGCGGCCGAAGTGCTCGTCGTCCCGGATCACGCGGGCGTGGAACCGCTCCTGGAACAGATGCCCGACGCGGTCGTGCCGCTCGTTGAACCGCTGCGCGTGGACGCCGTTCAGCCGGTGCATGAGCCGCGACATCGCGTCGCGAGCGCCCTCGACGATGACGTGGAAGTGGTTCGGCATCAGGCAGAACGCCGGGCACGACAGCTCGTACTCGACGCGTCAGTCGCTGCAGCGAGCAGCACGAACGGCAGCCGGTCGTCGTCGTCGAGGTAGATCAAGCAGCGGTTGACACCACGAGCCGTGACGTGGAAAACGCCGTACGGCGGAAGCACGGATCGCGGCTGGCGAGCGATAGCCCGAAGCTAGCCCGGCCAAACCTCGCACGTCATCGTCTCTTCGAGCCGCGTCCGGGGACTGTCCCCGGCCGTGGCCGAACGAGCCACGGCGGGGACAGTCCCCGGACGTGGCTGCGAGGACATGGCGACGCGGACGCCGGCGGACAGGTGACCGTCCCGGACGCGGCTGCGAGAGGCCACGGCTGGGGACAGTCCCCAGACGTGGCCGAAAAGGACAGGTCAGAGCTCGCCGTGGAAGTAGTCGACGGCGGCTGAGCGAGGGAAGAGCAGTCGCGACGTCGCCGTCGCCCGACCAGACGCCGACCTTGTCGCTGTCGGGGTAGACGGCGACGGCGGTCTTCGCCTTCGTCGAGAGCATCGCGACGAGGACGCGCTCGGGCGTTCGGTTCGTCACCTTGTGGGCGCCCTCGGGGCCGGTCGGGAAGCAGACGACGTCGCCGGGGTCGAGCACCGTCTCGCCCTCGGGATCACGGAGCGTCGGGCGTCCCTCGAGGACGATCAGCCACTCCTCCTCGGGATACTCGTAGTGGTAGGGGCAGATGCTCTGTCCCTCGCCGAGCTCGTAGACGGTCATCCCGAGGTTCGACGCCGCCGACCAGCGGGCCGAGGCGGGCATACGGCACCTCGTAGCCCGGCCGGGTCGCCGTCGTCCTGCTTGCGCTCGCGCGTTCGAAGAGGTTGACGACCTCCGTCATTCGCCGTCCCAGTACTCGACTGCAGTCGGCGATGCGGAAGATCTTCCGCGGATGCGAGACCCCGACCTTGCCGCTGTCCGGATACTCGATGACCTCGAGCGACGCGGCTCGCCGAGATGATCATCACCGTCCCGGGCCCGCGCAGCTGGTGCGCGCCCTCCTCGCCGGTCGGGAAGCAGACGACGTCGCCCCGGCGCAGCGCGCGCTCGCCGTCGCGCATCGCGCAGGGTGGGCGTCCCGTCCAGAACGACCGCCCACTCCTCGATCGCGTGGTGGAAATGGAACGGATAGGTGCGCTCGCCGTCCGGGAGCTCGTAGATCGAGGCGCCGATCTTCGTGCCGCCGATCGCCTTCCCGATCCGGGCGCCTCGCCAGCGATACCCCTCGCGCTCCGACGTGTGGTCGAACTCGGGCGAGAAGATGTTCGTCCGCTTCACACCCGCAGCCTATTGAAGCCCGAGCGCCGCCGACGAGCCCTCGGAGATCCTCGAGCCGCCCCGGAACCTCCGGATGCCGCCCCTCGCGGTCGAGCAGCACCGCCTTCATCCCGACGGCCCGCGCGCCCTCGATGTCCTCGTGCAGCGTGTCGCCCACCATCGCCGCCTGCGGCGCCTCGACGTCGAGCAGCTCGAGCACCGCCCGGAAGATCGACTCGTGCGGCTTCGTCTTCCCGTGCGCATGCGACGTGAGCACGGCGTCGGCGTCGAGCCCGTGATGGTCGACGAACTCCGCGAGGTTCCGCGACGAGTTCGACAGCAGCCCGACCTTCAGGCCCCGCGTCCCGAACCGCCGCCAGCGCCGGCACCGCGTCGTCGTAGAGCTCGAAGTGCGCCGAATGCGCCCAGCGCTGCTCCATCTCGACCGCCGCGCGGTAGGTGTCGCCGCGGCCGCCCATCCCGATGATGATCCGCTCCGTGAAGAGCACCCAGATCTCCTCGTCGTGGTCGAGCTCGGGATGCCGCTTCACCTCGGCGAACGCCGCCGCCCGCGCCTCCTCGTAGAGCGCCGGGTCGAGATCGAGGCCGTAGCGCAGCCCGAGCTCGCGGTAGCCCTCGGCCCCAGATCGGGCCCCGGCCGGGCCAGCGTGAAGTCGACGTCGAAGACGACAGCGCGAAGCACGCCCCGAGGATAGGCGCCAACCGGCACCAGGGTGACCCATCGGGGGAGAACCAGGGTTCTCAGAACCAGGTTCTCCCCCGACTCGATCGGGGTGCCCAGATTTGAACTGGGGGCCTCTCCGACCCGAACGGAGCGCGCTACCAGGCTGCGCCACACCCCGGGGCGCGCAAATGGTACCCGCTGTCGAGCCCTCACCTCGTCCACCAGCTTGCCTCACGGCCGCCCTGTCCACTATCGTATGGACGTGTGAGCGGGACCGCGACAAGGCGAGGCGCGTAGTCATGCCTGCCACCGAAGATCCTGTGGGAAATCCTGCCCGCCGGCGCATCGAGCGCGGCGGGCTTTTTGTTGCCACGACGAGAGGAGCGACATGGCCAATCATCTGACGCCGGAAGAGCTGTCCGAGGAGGTCGGGATCGAGCGTGACGAGGTGATCAGGATCTGTCTCGAGGAGCACGTTCCGATCTATCAGGGCAAGATCGACAAGACCCTCTTCCAGGCGCACCTCGCGGCGATCAACGCGCTCCCGCAACACGCCACTAGCGGGACGAGCCGACAGGCGTCAGGAGCCCGCGGCCGTCCGCTTGCGCACGCGCTGCGCGGCTTCTGCTGGCGGGCGTGTCGTTCTGCGAGGCCGCGACCGAGGCGCGAAGCGCTTCCATCAGGTCGATCACCGGCGCCGACTCGGTCCTCGCGGACGGCGCCTCGAAGCTCGTGGCCGTCGAGCTTCGCCGAGAGCAGCTCCTTGAGCCGCGTCGCGGTACTCGCTGCGCAGCTCCGCCGGATCGAATGTCCCCTCGAGGCCGGCGATGATCTGCTTCGCGAGCGCGAGCTCCTCCTTCCGAACCTCGGTCTGCCGCGACCGGCTCGTCGATCTCCTCCTGGCTCTTGACGTCCTCGGCCAGGAACAGGGTCTCGAGCGCAAGCGCGTCGCCCTTGGGCCGGATCATGCAGAGCTTCTCCTTGCCGGCGAGCACGAACGGCCCGAGCCCGACCACCCCGACCTCGCGCATCGCCGCGATCAGGAGCGCGTAGGGCCGCCGCTGCGCCTCGGTGGCGGCCGGGATCGAGGTAGTAGGTCCGATCGAAGAAGACCGGGTCGACCTCACCGGCGGGGACGAACCGCTTGATCTCGATCGACTTGGAGGTGTCGTAGCTCTCGATCGCCTCGAGCTCGGCGTCCTCGATCGGAACGTACTGCCCCTTCGCGACCTCCCAGCCCTTGACGATCTCGTCGGGCGCCAGGTCGACCTCGTGGACCGGGCACCAGCGCTTCTGCTTGATCGGCGTCAGGCACTCGCGGTGGAGCATCTTGAACTGCACGTCCGACTGGCGCGCGGACGCCGCCGTCGCCGGGGAGAGCCCGACGGGAATGTTGACGAGGCCGAAGCTGATCGATCCGTTCCAGGTTGTGCGCATGGTCAGAAGGTAAGTGTAAGCAGGGAGAACAGGGTTCGTCCTCGCGGTCGTGTTCCTCCCAGGCTCTCTTGCTCTACCCGCTCGGTCCGCGCTTCTACCCGACGATGCGGCGGGCGCCGTCATACGAGCCGTCGGAGTCGAGGCTCGAGACCTGCACGATCGTGCCGGTGTGCGGCGCGTGGACGTACTCGCCGCCGCCGATGTAGATGCCGACGTGCCCGAGCCCGTTGAAGAAGACGATGTCGCCCGGCTGCAACTGGTCGCGGGGAACCGGCGTCCCGACGCCCCACATCGCGTACGAGGAGTGCGGCAGCGAGACGCCGACCTGCGCGTAGGAGTACATCACGAGCCCCGAGCAGTCGAAGCCGGCCGGCGAAGCGCCTGCCCAGACGTACGGCGTTCCGATATACGACATCGCCACACCGACGACTCCGGAATGACTCGACGGCGGCACGATGGCCGCGCCCTCGGGGGTCGAGGCGCTCGCTCCGACCGGCGTTGCGGCGTACGCCTGCGTCGTCTGCGTTCTGCGCAACGAGCACCTGCGCCTGCGCCGCCTGCGCGGCCCGCACCTGAGCGGCCTGCTGCTCGGCGAGCAGCCGCTGCACCTCGCCGTTCAGCGACGAGAGCAGCGTGCGTCGCTCACCGAGCCGCACCTCGATCGCGCGGCGCTGCTGTGCGCGCGCGGCGACGAGATGCTGCACCTGGGCGCGCTCGGTCGAGAGCTGCGAGCGATGGATGAGCACGGATTGCTTGAACTGCGCCACCTGATTCGCGACCTGCGTGTCGACCAGGGTGACCCGGTTAGCCGTGTCGATCCGCTGGATGATCTCATCGAGGCTCTGAGCGCCGAGGATCACGTCGAGCGTCGAGGTCGAGCCGGCCGTGTAGAGGTTCACGAGCCGCTTAGCGACCGTCCTCTGGCTGACCGCGAGGTTGTGCCGTGCCGTCACGAGCTCGCGCCGGTTCATCGCGATGTCCCGCTTGACCTGCGCAAGCTTCAGGTTGGCGAGGTTGACGAGCTCATCGGAGCGGCCGAGGCTCGCGTTCAGCTCGATTGACCTGCGCGAGCACCTGCTGCGCCTCGGCCTGCGTCGCTGCGATCTGCGGGGAAGGCTGCGCCGCCGCCTCAGAGGCCGCGAGAAGGCCCGCAACGATCGCGAGCAACACGTATGACGCCAGTCCTCGCCTCGACCACGTCGAGACCACCGAGAACCGGCGCTCCGGGTGGGGCCGGCAGGTCACGCGGGGCCGACGTTAGCAATCTGTTCGGTGACGGGCAACCCGCAACCGCCACGAAACTGCCGAAACCTGTCGTTATCTGGTCGGGTCATGAAGAAATAGGTCGCAGACTGTGGTACGGTCCCGCCCTTGCTCTGGCCGGTAGAGGGGAGGAGGGGGCTGTTGTCGGCCGCTGCTGCGGCCTGCTTTTGCCTGCTCGCAATTGGTCTGCTCGCAACACCGGCGTCCGGAACAGGCCCGTCCAAGGTAGCAAGCCTCTCGGCTGACGACGCCCAGCTGGTCGCCAAGCAGCGCGCCGCCGTCCTCGACCTCTATTCGCTCGACGAGCGGCTCGCGACCGCCCAGACGCGCCTGAGCGCCCTTCAGGCCGACACGGTCCGACTGAAGGGCGAGCGGGCGACGCTCACACATGCGCTCAGGCTCGCCCGCCTCGACGCGCGGCTCTGCCAGCAGCGACTTGCAGTGCGTCTGCGGTTCATCTACGACCACGGGACCGCGAGCTCACTGGACGTCGTGATGGGCGCGAAGTCGCTCGGCGACGCCATGACGGAGCTCGACGACTTCAACCGCGTCGTCGCGTCGAACGCCGATGTTCTCCTCCAGGTCCGGTCGGCGCAGCATCAGATGAGCCACCTGCAGCGCACGCTCGCGAGCCGTGAACGGAGCCTCGCCTCGACGACGAGCGCGGCCGCCGATACGGTAAGCGAGCTGACCCAGCTGAAATCCGAGCGCGTTGCGTACCTCGGAACGCTCGCGAGCCGGCGCGCCTATGACGCGCAGCAGATAGCCGGCCTCAATGCACAGGCCGAGGCCGCCGTGGCGAAGACGGAGACGCTGGCGACGCCGGCGCCCGTGGCGCAGACGATCGCTGTCTCCACGAGCCTCCCCATCGACCCCACCGCGGTGGTCGTGAACGGCAAGCAATTCACGGTCAGTGCTACCGCTTACTCCCTTCCGGGCCACACCTCGAGCGGCCTCCCGGTCGGCTGGGGCATCGCCGCGGTCGATCCCTCGGTGATCCCGCTCGGAACCCACTTCGTCGTCCCCGGCTACGGTGAGGCCGTTGCGGCGGACACCGGGTCGGCGATCATCGGCGCTCGCATCGACCTCTGGTTCCCGACGCTCGCTCAGGCCGACTCCTGGGGCCGCCGGGACGTCACGATCTCGATCGGCTAGAGGGCGCGTCGTGCCATCGAATAGACTTCGCCTGCTTCCCAACCCGCCCGACGGGGAGGTGATCGAGCTGGTCGAGCCCCCCGAACCCACCGCGACATTTCCGACCCGGGTGCTGCTGGTCGACGACAACGACCTGTTCCGAACGGGGTTGCGAACGCTCCTCGAGGAAGAGAACGTCGACGTCGTCGGGGAGGCGAGGACCGGCGAGGACGCGCTGGCGGAGATCGGGACGGTCGCCCCGGACGTCGTCGTGATGGATCTGAACATGCCCGGGATGAGCGGCGTCCAGGCGATCCGCCAGATGGCCGCGATCGCCCCGCGCACCCGTGTGCTCGTGCTCACGGCCTCGCACGAGGACGCCGACGTGATGGACGCGATCATGTCGGGAGCCTGCGGCTATCTCGTGAAGGACTCGTCGATCCACGACCTGCTCACGGGCATCCGCGCGGCGGCCAACGGCGAGTCGCTGATCTCGCCCGCGATCGCGTCGAAGGTGCTCAATCAGCTCCGGGCCGGCACCTCACCGCCCGAGGAACCGACCCCGTCAGGCTTGACCGACCGCGAGATGCAGGTGCTGCGACTGGTAGCAAACGGCCGCGACAATGCCCAGATCGCCGCCGAGCTGCACATCAGCCCGAAGACGGTCAAGAACCACATCTCGAACATCCTGATGAAGCTGCAGATCGAGAACCGGATCCAGGCAGCCGTGTTCGCAGTCCGCGCCGGTCTCGCGTAACCGCTCGCCCCTCCGCGCCGGCAGGTGACCGGCGCATCCTGCAGAATCCGATCTGGTGATGCGTGCGCTTGCCGTCGCCGTCGGAATCCTGGCGCTGTCCGTTGGAGTCGGCGGTGGAGTCGCCGGTGCCGGCGCGGGCAGCCTGCATAGCCGTCTCGCCGACACGCTCCGGATCGACGGCCTCGTGCCCCGCAGCTCGACAGCGATGGTCGTCGCACTTCCGAGCGGCAAGGTCGTCTTCGCGCGTAACGCCGACGTCTCGCTCGAGCCCGCTTCGAACGAGAAGCTGTCGGTGACGTATGCAGCGCTCGTCGAGCTCGGTCCCGAGTACCGGTTTCCGACCGAGATCCTCGGCGAGGGCAGGCGCGAGGGCCACGTCTGGAAAGGACAGCTGGTCGTCAAGGGCTTCGGCGACCCGACGCTGACCACGGCCGACCTGAAGCGGCTCGCCGGGATCCTCTGGCGGCAGGGCATCCGGCAGGTGACAGGAGGGATCGTCGGCGACTCCTCCGCCTTCGACTCGAGGACGATCGCGCCCGGGTGGCTGCGGTCGTTCGCAGGCATCGAGTCGCCGCCCCTTTCCGCGCTCGTCGTCGACCGCGCCGCGCGCAACAACCGCCTCGTCGCCGATCCGGCTCTCGCCGCCGCGGCCGACTTCGACCGCCTGCTCCGCGCCCGCGGCATCAGCGCCCGCAGCGCGATCGCGCGACCCGCCCGGCCCGGTGCGGTGCCGATCGCGACCATCTACTCGGAGCCGCTCACCCAGATCCTCCAGTTCATGGATCACTGGAGCGACAACTTCACGGCCGAGATGGTGCTGAAGGCGATCGGCTACAGGGCGCTGGGCCTCGGAACAACCTCGGCGGGAGCCGCGGTGACCAAACGCGACCTGGCCGCAGACGGCATCCCAACCGCGGGCGTACGCATCTCGGACGGCTCAGGGCTCTCGCGCGACGACCGCGTCACAGCCCGTGAGCTGGCGACGCTCCTCGTCCGGATCTGGAACAACCCTGCGATGCGACCGGTCGTCTGGGCGTCACTCGCGATCCCGGGCCAGAGGGGAACGCTCGAGCACCGCCTGCTCGACACCCCCCACCACGCGCTCGTCCGGGCCAAGACCGGCACGACCGACATCGCCTCGGCGCTCTCCGGTTACGTCGGAACGAAGTTCGCGTTTGTCGCGATCGAGAACGGCGAACCGGTCGACTACTGGGCTGCGCACTCGGCAGAGGACGGCGTCGCAGAGGCGCTGCTCGCCGAGCTGCGGGCCTAGCCCGCGAGCAGCGCGACCAGATCGACCTCGGCGAGGATCGGGACCCCGAGAGCCGCGGCCTTCGCGGCCTTCGAGCCCGGGCTCTCGCCGACGATCACGCCGGTCGTTTTCTTCGACACGTTGTCGGAGACCTTCGCACCCAGGGCTTCGAGCGCCGCTCTTGCGTCCTCGCGGGTGAAGCTCTCGAGGGTGCCGGTGATCACGTACTGCGTCCCGGTGAGCCGACCCTCAACGCGCCGGTCGCCCTCGTCCGACTCGAAGGTGAGCCCGAGCCGCCGCAGCTCGTCGATCAGCGAGCGGTTGTCGTCGTCGGCGAACCAGTCGGCGATCGCCTCGGCGCGCTCGGGCCCGATCCCCTCGCACTCGACGAGCTCCTCCGGCGTCGCGGCTTGCAGACGGTCGATGGTCCCGAAGTGCCGGGCCAGGTTCTGCGCCGTGACCCACCCGACATCGGGGATGTTCAGCCCGAATAGCACACGCCGGAAGGGCATTGTCTTCCGCGAGACCTCGATCGAGTCGATCGCGGCGCGCGCAGACGTCTCTCCGTAGCCGTCGAGCTCAACGAGCTGCTCCGCGGTCAGCTTGTAGAGATCGGGCATCGAGCGCAGCAGCCCTTCCGCCCACAGCCGGCGGACGAACTGCTCACCGACACCGTCGATGTCGGCGGCGGCTCCAACCCAGTTGATCAGCGTCTCGAGCCCGCGCGAAGGACAGGCGCGGTTCGGGCAGCGATGCATGACCTCGCCCTCCGGCTTGACCACCTCGAAGCCACAGAGCGGACAGTGAGTGGGCATGCGGAACTCGTGGGTTCCCTTCGCATGCGGGCCGGCCGGGCCGACCACCTGCGGGATCACGTCGCCCGCCCTCTGCACGATCACGAGGTCGCCCTCGCGGATCTCCTTGCGGTTGATGTCCTCCTCGTTGTGGAGCGTCGCGCGCGAAACCGTGACGCCGCCGACCTGGACCGGCTCGAGGATCGCCCACGGGTTCAGCGCTCCCGTTCGACCGACCCGGATTGCGATCTGGTGCAGGGTCGTCTGCGCGGTGAGCGGCGGCCACTTGAAGGCGCGCGCCCAGCGCGGGCGCGAGTGCAGCGCGCCGAGGACAGCCTGCTGGGCGTAGGAGTCGACCTTGATCACGATCCCGTCGATCTCGTAGTCGAGCTCCTTGCGCTTGCGCTCCCACAGGCGGCAGGCCTTCGCGACCGCGTCGATCGAGTCGAGCCGCTCGGCGTACGGGTTCGTCCGGAACCCGTGCTCGCGCAGCCAGGCGAGCGTCTCCCAGTGCGTCGCCGGCTCGAGCCCCTCACGGCGCCCGATCCCGTAAGCCCAGGTCGCAAGTGGGCGCGACGCCGTGATCGCCGAGTCCTTCTGCCGGAGCGAGCCGGCGGCGGCATTGCGCGGGTTCGGAGCCAGCTTCTGCCCCGTCCCCACGAGCCGCTCGTTCAGCTCGCGGAAGCCGGAGATCGGGAGGTACACCTCGCCGCGCACCTCGAGCAGCGCGGGCGGGTCGCCGCCGAGCATGCGGAGTGGGATCGTGTCGATCGTGCGCAGGTTGACGGTCAGGTCCTCGCCCTCGATCCCGTCGCCGCGCGTCGCTCCGCGGACGAGCAGGCCGTTCTCGTAGGTGAGGTTGATCGCGAGCCCGTCGATCTTCGGCTCGATCACGTAGGCGACAGGCTCGTCGCTGTCGAGGCGCTTGCGGACGTCGTCGGCCCATTTGGCGATCGCCTCCTCGGAGGTCACCTTCTCGAGCGAGCCCATCGGCTCCAGGTGCCGCACCTTCTCGAACCGGCCCGACGGCGGCGCGCCGACACGCTGCGTCGGCGAGTCGGTCGTGATGAGCTCCGGGTTCGCGGTCTCGATCGCAACGAGCTCGTCGTAATCGCGGTCGTACTCTGCGTCCGGGACGCTCGGGGCGTCGAGGACGTGGTACTCGTAGCCCCAGCGCGCGAGGCGCTCGCGTAGCCCGGCGGCGCGGGCGGCGGGATCAGAGGGCGGCAAGGAGCTCTCCGGGCGTGTCGACGATCTCATCCGCCTCGGCGAGCGCGTCGCGGTCGTGAACCCCACCCCAGGTGACGCCGACCGCGTAGAGCCCACCGGCTTTGGCCGCCCCCATGTCGAACGGCGAGTCGCCGACGTACACGGCCCGATCGGGGGTCTCGCCGATCCGCTTGAGCGCGAGCAGGAGTGTGTCGGGTGCCGGCTTCTGGCGCTCGGCCTCGTCGCCGCCGACCACGACATCGAACAGGTGCCCGATCGCCGTCGCGGCGAACGCGAGCTCGACCGTCGAACGGCGCTTGGCAGAGACCAGCCCGAGCTTCCGCCCGTCGTCCTTCAGGCGGATCAGCACATCGTCCATTCCCATGAAGAGCTCGAGCCCCTCGTGCAGCGGCTCGTTGTGTGCACGGTAGACGGTGACGAGCTCCTGGACATGGTCGACCCCGCCGAACTCGAGCATCTGCGCCTCGAGCCCGGGGCCGCCGACGGTGGCCATCAGCGCCTCGTCGGGGATCTCCCGCCCGAGCACGGTGCGCGTCGCGTGCCGCATCGAGGCCAGGATGATCGGACCGGAGTCGACGACGGTGCCGTCGAGATCGAAGAGGACGACCGGAAAGCGCACGCGCCCGATCGTAGCCACCGCCCCGGGCAGCCAGCTCGGAACCACTTCGTGTTGCAAGTTACGAGCTGGCAACGCTTTGCAACTTGCACCACAAGCCTGGGTCAGGGGCTCGGGTACCCGACGTCGACGAGGTAGAGGCCGCACGCCGGGGCGGTCGCGCCGGCGGCCGAACGGGGGGCCCCTTGCAGCAGCTGCAGGAACTCGTTCGGATCGAGCACGAGCATCGATCCGACAAGCGTCCTCACCATGTGGCGCAGGAACGCGTTTGCGGTGAGCTCGAGCTCGACCGTGTCTCCGTGGTCGAGCCAGCGGGCGTCCTCGATCGTACGGACGAAATCCCTGTGCTGCGTCTCGGTCGGCGTAAAGGCGCGGAAGTCGTGCTCCCCGACTGCCATCGCGGCCATCGCCTGCAGGCGCTGCAGGTCGAGCGGTCGCGGATGCCACATCGCCCGGTCGACCTCGAACGGCGAGCGCTCGCGGCGGCGCCAGATGCGGTAGCGGTAGGAGCGCGACCGCGCCGAATGGCGGGCGTGGAACGCCGGAGAGGCCTCCTCGGCGCGGACGACCGCGACATCGGATGCAAGGACGGCGTTCAGCGCCTCCATGGCTCGCTCGGCCGGAGGGCCTCCGCCGACCTCGACCGACACCACGTTGGCAAGCGCGTGCACACCCGTGTCCGTGCGGCCGGCCACCGAAAGCTTGCCCACCTTGGCGAACAAGGCCTCGACCGCATCGGTCACCGCACCCTCCACCGTGCGCTCACCGGGCTGGCGAGCCCAGCCGCGGAAACGGGTGCCGTCGTAGGCGAGCGTTAGCTTCAGGTTCACGTCAGGCCGCCCTGCGTTTACTTGTCAGGTGCGCCTTATGTTCTATAAGTTTGCAATCTGCCTGATACACTATACTCATGTCCGTAGGCCCGGTCACCGACCACCATCACGATTTCCTGCTCCAGAAGGTGCAGCCGGCGATGGTCGGGCTGATCGACGGCTCACTGTCGACGCTAGCGCCGATCTTCGCGGTCGCAGTTGCAAGCCACAAGCCCTTTTACGCATTCGTCGCCGGCCTCGCGACCTCGATCGGCGCCGGGATCTCGATGGCGTTCTCGGAAGGCCTGTCGGACACCGGCGAGCTGACCGGCCGCGGCAGCCCGTTCACACGCGGCGGGATCACAGGGATCGGGACGTTCATCGGCGGCATCCTGCACACGCTGCCGTTCCTGATCCCGGACTACCGCGTGGCGCTCGGGACGGCCCTGGTCGTCGTCCTGCTGGAGCTCGTGATGCTGGCAGCCCTGCGCGCGCGGTACTTCAGCACGAGCTTCGCGACCTCACTCGGAGCCGTCACCGTCGCCGGGATCGTGATCGTCGCGGTCAGCACCGCGATCGGCGCAACGGTCTGAGGCTGCCACTGCTCTGAAGCGACCGGCTGGCGGTCAGGCGTCTTTGGCGGGGGCGTTGCCCTCGGCCTCGGGCTCAGCAGCCTCGGGCTCAGCAGCCTCAGGCTCAGCGGCTTCAGGCTCAGCGGCTTCGGACTCTGCAGCTTCCGGCTCTGCGGTCTCGGTTACCGCACTCGGCTCGTCGGCCTCCTCGGCTGATGGCTCCTCGACCGCGGCCTCCGCCTCTGGTTCGGCGTCGTCAGCCTCAGCCTCGGTTTCGGCCGCCTCCGGCTCGTCGCCTTCGGCCTCCTCGGTGTCCGTGAGACCCGGAACCGGCCCGTCGACATCCTCCAGCTTGGTTTTGAAGACAAGCGGTGTGTCGACGAGCTCGAGGTAGACCATCTCGGCCGCGTCACCCTGGCGGGGACCGATCCGGATGATCCGGGAGTACCCGCCGGGGCGCTCCGCGTAGCGCGGGCCGATCTCGTCGAACAGCTTGTGGACGATGTCCTTCGACCGGAGGAACGCAACGGCCTGCCGGCGCGCGTGCATGTCGCCGCGGCGTCCGAGCGTGATCATCTGCTCGGCTATCGGCTTCACGGCCTTCGCCTTCGTGAGCGTCGTCTTGATCCGCTCGTGCTCGATCAGGTTCGATGCGAGGTTGGCGTACAGCGCGCGGCGGTGAGCCGAGTCGCGGCCGAGCTTCTTGCCGGAGCGCTGGTGCCGCATCGCCCTTAGACCTCGGAGCTGCTGCCGCCGTTGTCGCCGCGGAGCCGCAGGCCATGCTGGCCCAGGGTCTCCTTGACCTCTTCGATCGACTTCTTGCCGAAGTTCGGGATCGAGGCGAGCTCGTTCTCCGACTTCGTGACGAGGTCGCCGATCGTCTCGATACCGACGCGCTTGAGGCAGTTGTACGAGCGGACACCGAGCTCGAGCTCCTCGATCGGGAAGTTCTCCATCCCGTGAGCGAGCGAGACATCGACCATCGCTCCACTGTCGAGTGTGGGCTGCTCGGCTCCGAAGCCCTCCATCTTCTCCAGGTCGGTGAAGATCGCGAGCTGGCGGATCAGGATCTCGGCCGCCTGCCCGATCGCGTCCTTCGGGTCGATCGACCCGTTAGTGGTCACGTCGAGGATCAGCTTGTCGTAGTCGGTGCGCTGCCCGACGCGAGCCGCCTCGACGTCGTAGGCGACGCGGCGGATCGGCGAGAACATCGAGTCGACGGGGATGACGCCGATCGTGTGCGCGTGACCGCGGTTGCCCTCTGCGGGCATGTAGCCGCGGCCGCGGCCGATCGTCAGCGTGATCTCGAGCCGGCCCTTGGACGAGATGTTCGCGATCTCGAGCTCCGGGTTGAGGATCTCGAGGTCGGCGGGGCACTCGATGTCCGCGGCGGTGATCGTTCCCTCACCCTTGGCTGTCAGGCGAACCTCGACCTCCGGGGAGTCGCCGTGGAGGACGCAGATGAGCTGCTTGAGGTTGAGCAGGATGTCGGTGACGTCCTCGCGGACGCCGGGAAGGGTGGTGAACTCGTGCGCGACACCCTCGAGCTTGACCGAGGTGACGGCGGCGCCCTCGAGAGAGGAGAGCAGCACGCGGCGCAGCGAGTTTCCGAACGTGTATCCGAAGCCGCGGTCGAGCGGCTCGATCACGAAGACCCCGCGGTGCTCCTTGACCTCCTCGTGGGTGATCTTGGGGACCTGGAAGTCCATCACAGTGGAGCGACTAGCCAAAATTGTGTCCTTTCGGTTGTTCTAGAGCAAATAGCGGCAGCTATTTGCTGTAGAGCTCGACGATCAACTGTTCGGCAACGGGCGTGTCGATCTCGTCACGCTCGGGCCACTTCAGGACCTTGCCGGTCAGCCCTTCGTGGTCTGCCTGGAGCCACGGAGCGACCGCGGCGGTGAGGTCGGTTGCATCGCGGATCACCGGAGCCGCTGACGAGCCGGCCTTGAGGGTGACCACGTCGTCCGGCCGTACACCGTAGCTCGGGATGTTGACCCGCCGCCCGTTGACGGCGAAATGGCCGTGACGGACGAGCTGGCGCGCCTGGGCGCGGGAAGCGGCAAAGCCGAGCCGGTACACGACGTTGTCGAGACGGGTCTCGAGCAGGCGCAGCAGGTTCTCGCCCGTGACACCGCCCTGGCGGCTCGCCTTCTTGTAGTAGGTGCGGAACTGGGCCTCGAGCAGGCCGTAGTACCGGCGCGCCTTCTGCTTCTCACGCAGCTGGAGCAGGTACTCGGACTGCTTGATGCGGCCGCGGCCGTGCTCCCCCGGCGGGTAGCTGCGGCGCTCGACGGCGCACTTCTCCGTCAGGCAGCGCTCGCCCTTCAGGAACAGCTTCATTCCCTCCCGGCGGCACTGCTTGCACTTCGGTGAACGATCGCGAGCCACTTAGACGCGCCTCCGCTTCTTGGGACGCACGCCGTTGTGGGCCTGCGGTGAGACATCCTTGACGCCGAGAATCTCGAGCCCGGCCGCCTGGAGCGAGCGGATCGCGGTGTCGCGACCCGAGCCCGGGCCCTTGACGAAGACCTCGACCTTCTGCAGCCCATGCTCCATGCCCTTGCGGGCTGCGGCATCGGCGGTGACCTGGGCGGCGAACGGCGTCGACTTGCGCGAGCCCTTGAACCCGGCCGAGCCGGCGGACTCCCAGACGATGACGTTGCCCTGCGGGTCGGTGAGCGCGACGATCGTGTTGTTGAACGACGTCTTGATGTGCGCCTGGCCGATCGCGATGTTCTTGCGTACACGGCGGCGCGTCCGCCCGCGGGTTGCTGCCTTCCTCGGAGGGGCCACTACTTCGCCTTCTTCCCGCGCCCGACGGTCTTCTTCGGGCCCTTGCGGGTGCGTGCGTTGGTCTTCGTGCGCTGGCCGTTCACGGGCAGGCCGCGCCGGTGGCGGATCCCGCGGTAAGCGCCGATCTCGGAGAGGCGCTTGATCGCCTGAGTCCGCTCGCGCCGAAGATCTCCCTCGACTTGATAGTGCTCGTCGATGTAGTCGCGGAGCTTGGCGACCTCTTCCTCGGTCAGGTCGCGCACCTTGGTGTCCTGGGAGAGCTTGAGCCCGGCGCAGATCTTGCGTGCGCTGGGCTGGCCGATCCCGAAGATGTACGTCAGCCCGATCTCGAGCCGCTTCTGGTTGGGGAGGTTGACCCCGGCGATACGAGCCACTGGTTACCTACTCCCGAGTTGAATTTCTGCGCGAATGTGTCAGCCCTGCCGCTGCTTGTGGCGGGGGTTCGTGCAGATGACGAGCGTCCGGCCGTGACGCTTGATCACGCGGCAGCGCTCGCACATGGCTTTGACTGAAGGACGGACTTTCATGGGTTATGAACGATGGCGGTAGGTGATGCGACCGCGCGTCAGATCGTATGGGGAGAGCTCCACCTTGACCTTGTCGCCGGGAAGGATGCGGATGTAGTGCTTGCGCATCTTCCCGGAGATCGTCGTGAGGACGTCGTGGCCCCCGTCGAGCTTGACACGGAACATCGTGCTCGGCAGCGCCTCGGTCACTTCACCTTCGACCTCGATCTTCTCTTCCTTGTTCGCCAATCTCCTCGTTTCTATGTCGTCGCTGTGCGCGAAGTCAAAACGTGTGCTTACTGCTTCCGCAGAAAAAGACACGGCTTGCGCCGCGGAAAGGTCATGGTACCAGGACCGATGCGGCCCTCGTGAGCACCCGGGGGCCGTCTGCGGTGATCGCGACGGTGTGCTCGAAGTGGGCCGTGAGCGAGCCGTCGTCGGTCGAGATCGACCAGCCGTCATCGTGCAAATGAACGTCCGGGCCGCCTGCCGTGATCATCGGCTCGATCGCGAGCGTCATCCCTTCGACGAGCTGCGGGCCGCGGTAGGAGGTGACGAAGTTCGGCACCTGCGGGTCCTCGTGGTAGGACTTGCCGACTCCGTGGCCGACGAGGCTGCGCACGACCGAGAAGCCTGCGTCCTCGACGACGACCTGGACGGCACGTGAGATGTCCCCGACCATCGCGCCGATCTGGGCCGCCTCGATTCCCGCGTCGAGCGCAGTTCGGCAGACGTCCAGCAGGCGCTGCGATTCGGCCGCGATCTCCCCGACGCCGAACGTGGCGGCGGAATCGGCGATCAGGCCGTCCTTGGTCACGCCGATGTCGCACGAGACGATGTCGCCCTCGCGGGCCCGGTAGTCGCCCGGAATCCCGTGGACGATCATCTCGTTCGGCGAGATGCAGGTGGCGGCGGGGAAGCCCTTGTAGCCCTTCGAGGTCGGGACTCCACCGTGGGCCGCGATGTAGTCGTCGGCGATCCGGTCGAGCTCGATCATCGAGATACCGGGCTCGAGGCTCTCCTCCATCAGGGCGAGCGCACCGGCGATGACGGCGCCGGCGGCGGCCATGCCCTCGATCTCACGGGAGGACTTGCGAATGATCACGCCGCGCTCTCCAGCTCGGCGATCGCGTCCTGGATCTCGGCGTAGACCTCGAGGATCGTGCGCTCGGCGTGAAGCGGCACGAGCCGGCCGGTGAGACGGTAGTGCTCGACGATGGGCTCGGTCTCGGCGTGGTAGGTGGCCAGCCGCTTCTCGATCACCTCGGGGGTGTCGTCCGGTCGACTCTCGATCTCGGCGCGCTCGAGCATGCGAGCGGTCGCGACGTCGTCGGGCAGGTCGAAGAAGAGGATCGCGTCGAGCCGACGCCCGATTCCGGCTAGCATCGCGTCGAGCTCGTCCGCCTGTGCTGCGTTCCGGGGAAACCCGTCCAGCACGAACCCGCCGAGCGCGTCGGGAGCGGCAAGCCGATCGCGGATCAGGGCAATCGTGATCTCGTCGGGGACGAGCGTGCCGCTCGCCAGGATCGGCTCTACCTGCAACCCGAGCTCACTGCGCGACGCGATCGCATCGCGGAACATGTCCCCGGTCGAGACGTGCGGGATCGCGTAGTCCGCGGCAATCCGCTTGGCCTGCGTTCCCTTCCCCGCCCCTTGCGGGCCCAACACCAGCAAGTTCACTTCCCGAACAACCTCGACAGTCCCTGCGCGTTCCTCAGGCGTCGGTCGCGGTGCGGGGCCGGAGGGCACAGTGCGACTAGCACGGGCCCGGAACGGGCGGTGCCGCGAGCGACGTCAGGCGACGGCGGTGCCGGGCTCCGCCGGGCGTGAGCCGGCGCCGATGAGGGGCGCGCAGGGTTCACTATCTCAGGAAGCCTTCGTACGATCGCATCATCATCTGCGACTCCATCTGGCGCATCGTGTCGAGCGCAACACCGACGACGATCAGGACCGAGGTGCCGCCGAGCGCGCGCGAGGTGGCCTGCGAGAAGTTGAAGTAGTTGATGAAGACCGACGGAAGCACAGCCACGGTCGCGAGGTAGAGCGACCCGGGCAGCGTCAGGCGCGTGAGCACACGATCGAGGTAGACCGCGGTCGGCGGGCCGGGCCGGATGCCGGGGATGTAGCCGCCGTACTTGCGCAGCTCGTTCGCCTGGTCGACCGGGTTGAACTGGACGGCCGTGTAGAAGAACGTGAAGATCATGATCAGCCCGGCCTCGACGGCCAGGTACGTCCATGACCGGGGCGAGAAGTGAGAGTTGATGAAGTTCTGGGTGTTCGGCAGGAACGAGCCGAGCGTCTGGGGCAGCGCGAGCAGCGCCGCCGCAAAGATCACCGGGATGACGCCGGCCATGTTCACGCGCAACGGCATGTACGTCGACTGGCCGCCCATCTGGCGGCGGCCGACCATCCGCTTCGCGTACTGGATCGGGATCCGGCGCTGGCCCTCCTGCACGAAGACGACCGAGACGACGACGCCGAGCGCAACGATCGGGAAGAAGAGCTTCTCGACCGGCGACCCGTGCACCCACGCGTTGATGCCGGCCGGGGCGGACGTGAGGATCGACGCGAAGATCAGAATCGAGATCCCGTTGCCGATCCCGTGCTTGGTGATCTGCTCGCCCATCCACATGAGCAGCACGCAGCCGGCCGTCAGAGTGATCACGATCAGGATGAGGCGGCCCGTGTCGAGCTTCAGCCCGCCGCTTCGATGGAACAGGTACGCGTAGCCGGCGGACTGTGCGGCGGCGAGGCCGACCGTGCCGTAGCGCGTGTACTGGGTGATCTTCGCCTGGCCCGCCTCGCCCTCGTGCTTCAGCTGCTCGAGCTGCGGCACGGCGACGGTGAGAAGCTGGATCACGATCGAAGCCGTGACGTACGGCATGATCCCGAGCGCGAAGATCGAGAAACGGGCGAGCGCGCCGCCGCTGAACAGGCTCAGCAGGCTGAAGACGCCGCTACCGAACAGGCCGGCGATCGCCGAGGCGTTGACGCCCGGTGCGGGGATCCACGAGCCGAGCCGGTAGACCGCCAGGATGAACGCCGTGAACAGCACCCGGCGCCGAAGCTCCGGAACCCGCCAGGCGTTGGCGAGCCAAGAGAACATTGCCTTCTACGCTCCGCGTAGAAGGCTGACGGCGTCATCGCCAGCCTCCGGCGCATCGGTATCAGAGGACGCCACGACCTCGGTCCCGGCGTCTGTGACCTCGACGTCGAGTTCGGTATCCGCTTCACTAGCCGTTCGGTGCTTGCGCCGAACGGCCTTCTTGACCTTCGGCTCCTTGAGCAGCGTCAGCGTGCCGCCGGCCGCCTCGACCTTCTCGCGGGCAGTGGCGGACGCGCAATGCACGGTGATCGAGAGCTTCTTGGTCAGCTCGCCGACTCCGAGCAGCTTGACGTCCTTGCGGATCGAGCGGATCAGCCCCTTGGCCTTGAGCGTCTCGGGCGTGACCTCCTCGCCCGCCTCGAAGCGGTCGAGATCGCGGATGTTGACCGGCTGGGTGTAGGTGCGGAACGGGCCGACCGGCATTGCGTCGCGGGAGGTGTTCCCGCGCAACTTCGGCAGGCGCATCGCGAGCGGCATCTGGCCGCCCTCGAAGCCCGCGCGCATGCGATGCGAGCCGGCGCGCGACTTCTGGCCCTTGATCCCACGGCCGGAGTAACGGCCCTTGCCCGAGCCCAGGCCGCGACCCACGCGCTTGCGCTCCTTGCGCGGCTGCGCGGGCTGCAGATTTGAAAGGTTCAGCTCTTCGGGCATCTCTAGATCTCCTCCACCTTCACCAGGTGGCGCACCTTACGAAGCATGCCAGCGAGAACGGGCGTCATGTCGTGCTCGCGCGTCTTGCCGATCCGGCCGAGGCCGAGCGCACGCAGCGTGCCACGGTGACGCGGCGACTGGCCGATCGAGCTTCCGGTCTGTGTGAGCTTAAGCTTCGGCATCTTCCGTCCCTTCGTTCGCCTCGGGCTCCTCGGAGACCTCCTCGGCCACGGCGACGGCAACTGCCACCGGAGCTTCGACCTCGACAACCTCGGCGACCTTCTTGGGCAGCGGAAGCACGTCGCGGACTGCCTTGCCGCGGGAAGCAGCAACCTCTTCCGGACGACGCAGGTCACGCAGCCCGGACTCGGCAGCCTTGAGCATGTTGATCGGGTTCGTGGTGCCGAGCGACTTCGCGAGCACGTCGCGGATGCCGCCGAGCTCGAGCACGGCGCGCACGCCCCCGCCGGCGATGACGCCGGTACCGGGCGAGGCAGGGCGCAGGAGCACGCGGGCGGCGCCGAAGCGGCCAAGCACCTCGTGCGTGATCGTCTGCCCGTGCTTGGGCACCGTGAACAGATTCTTTTTCGCGTCGTCGACTGCCTTCGAGATCGCGAGCGGAACCTCGCGTGCCTTGCCGTAGCCGACGCCGACGCGGTCGACCTCGTCGCCGATCACGACCAGCGCGGTGAACGAGAACCGCCGGCCGCCCTTTACGACCTTGGCGACGCGGTTGATCTCGACGACGCGCTCCTTCAGCTCTCTCGATTCGGCGATGTCCACTGCCATCAGAAGCTCAGACCTCCCTCGCGCGCACCCTCGGCGAGAGCCTTCACGCGTCCGTGGTACAGGTAGCCGGCGCGGTCGAACACGACGGTTTCGATCCCGGCCTTCTTCGCCGCAGCGGCGAGCGCCTTGCCGACCTCGGTCGCCTGGCTCGTCTTGTCGCCCTTATGGCCGAGACCGAGCCAGCTGGCGGACGCGAGCGTCTTGCCCGATGCGTCGTCGATCAGCTGAGCGAAGATGCCCCGGTTCGAGCGGTGCACCATGAGGCGCGGCCGCTCGGCCGAGCCGGTGATCTTGCCCCTGACACGGCGGTGACGCCGCAGCCGTGCTTCGCGGGTTGTGAGAGCGCTCATGCGTTGCCTTTCGCGGGTTGCGAATGCGCGTCGATGCGCCGCGAGTACGGGCTCTGCCCGTGCTCACGCACGACGCGTTGCAAAGTGTCGGAAGGGGGGCTCGTGGGGGGAAACCGGAGGTTTCCCCACGCGGGAGCGAGCCGGAGGCGCGCGACAATCATGCTCTCTTACCAACCTTCCGGCGGACGTGCTCGCCCTCGTAGCGGATCCCCTTGCCCTTGTACGGCTCGGGCGGGCGCACCTTGCGGATCTCGGCTGCGGTCTGGCCGACGGCCTGCTTGTCGATCCCGCGCACGATGATCTGCGTGGGCACGGGCACCTCGAACTCGATGCCGGTGCGCGGCGTGATGCTGACGGAATGGGAGTAGCCGACCTGGAGCTCGAGGTTCGAGCCCGACATCGCCGCGCGGTAGCCGACGCCCTGGATCTCGAGGCGCTTCTCGTAGCCGTTCGTGACACCCTCGACCATGTTCGCGACGAGCGTGCGCGTGAGGCCGTGTAGCGAGCGATCGGGACCGCGGTCGCTCGGGCGAGTGACGTTGATCGTGCCCTCGTTCTGCTCGATCGACATCCGCAGCGGAACCTGCTGGCGCAGCTCGCCCTTCGGACCGTGCACCGTCACCCGACCTGGATCGATCGTGACGGTGACGCCCGCGGGCACTTCAATCGGCTGTCTTCCGATGCGGCTCACAACGAACTCCTCTCCGGGGCGAGGGAAGACAGCGTAGTGGTGACGGTTACGGTGATATTCATGTTCGCGAATTTGCTTTCTCTAGCCATTGCGAGCATCGAAATGGCAGTTACCAGACGAAACAGATCACTTCGCCGCCGATGCCTTCGCGCTCGGCGGTGCGGCTCGTGATCACGCCGCGGGACGTGGACAGGATTGCAGTTCCCATGCCGCCGAGGACGCGCGGAAGGCGATCCTTGCCCGCGTAGATCCTGCGGCCCGGCTTGGAGATGCGCTTGAGGCCCGTCAGCACGCGCTCGCGGCCGCGGCCGTACTTGAGGTCGACGACGAGCACCTTGTAGGGCAGGTCCTCGCGCTCCTCGATGCGGTAGCCGCGCACGTAGCCCTCCTCGGTGAGGATCCGAGCGATCTGCTCCTTCAGCTTGGAGCTCGGCATCTCGGTGGACTCGTGCAGCGCCTTGTTGGCGTTGCGGATGCGGGTCAGCATGTCTGCGACGGGGTCGGTGAGCATCGGTTCCTCCTACCAGGAGCTCTTGGTCATGCCCGGGATGACGCCCTGGTGGGCGAGCTCCCGCAGGCAGATCCGGCAGAGCCCGAACTTCTTGAACACGGCGCGCGGGCGGCCGCACTTGTTGCAGCGGCTGTAGTTGCGCGTCTTGTACTTCGCAGGACGCGCAGCCTTCGCGATCAGGGATTTCTTGGCCATGGAGTCCTCTTAGTCCCTTCCAGCTTCGGTTGCGATCGGCAACCCGAGCGCGCGTAGAAGCGCCTCGGCCTGCTCGTCGGTCTGGGCAGTGGTCGTGATCGCGACATCGAGGCCGCGGATCTCCTTGATGCTGTCGTAGTCGATCTCCGGGAAGATGATCTGCTCGCGGAGGCCGAGCGAGTAGTTGCCGCGGCCGTCGAACGACGTGGGCGGCAGGCCGCGGAAGTCGCGGATACGCGGGAGGGCGATCGAGACCAGGCGGTCGAGGAACTCCCACATCCGGTCGCCGCGGAGCGTCACGCGGCAGCCGATCGGCATGCCCTCGCGGATCTTGAACTGCGCGACCGACTTACGTGCGCGGCGCATCTGGGCGCGCTGGCCGGCGATGGTCGTCAGCTCGTCCATCGCGGCGTCGAGCACCTTCGCGTCGGTCTTGGCCTCGCCGACGCCCATGTTGAGAGTGATCTTCGCGACCGTCGGCGCCTGCATGATCGACGAGAGGCCGAGCTCCTCCTTGAGAGCCTCGCGGAGCTCCTCGTTGTAGCGCTGCTTGAGCCGTGGAACGTAGGTCTCGGATACGGCCATCAATCGAGCTCCTCGCCGCAGCCGGCGCGCTTGCAGACGCGAATCTTGATCGTCTCGCCGCCCTTGACCTCTTTCGTCGTGTATCCGATGCGGGTCGGCAGCTTGCACGTCGGGCAGACGATCATCACGTTCGAGACCGGCACTGCCGTCGCCCGCTCGATGATGCCGCCTTCGGTCATCTGCGAGCCGCCCATGTTGCTGTTGGCGTTGCGGATCGGCCGCGGCTTGGTGTGCCGCTTCATCAGGTTCAGGTTCTCGACGATGACCCGCTCGCGCGCAGGCTGCGCCTCGAGGATGCGCCCCTGCTTGCCCCGGTCCTTGCCGGACAGCATCTGAACGAGATCACCTTTCTTGACCTTCACTTACAACACCTCCGGAGCGAGCGAAACGATCTTCATGAAGTTCTTCTCGCGAAGCTCGCGCGCAACCGGGCCGAAGATCCGGGTACCGCGCGGGTTCCGCTGGGCGTCGATGATCACCGCCGCGTTCTCGTCGAACGCGATCAACGTCCCGTCGTCGCGCCCGAACGGCTTCTTCGTGCGGACGACAACCGCTTTCACGACCTCACCCTTCTTGATCGCACCCTGCGGGGAGGCCGTCTTCACGGTAGCGGTGATGATGTCCCCCACGCGCGCGTAGCGCCGGCGCGAGCCGCCCGCGACGCGAATGCAGAGGATCTCGCGGGCTCCCGTGTTGTCGGCGACCTTGAGACGTGTCTCCTGCTGGATCATCTATTTGGCCTTCTCGACGATCTCGGCCAGGCGCCAGCGCTTGGTCTTCGAGAGCGGGCGGGTCTCAACGATGCGAACGATGTCGCCGATCCCGGCGGTGTTCTGCTCGTCGTGGGCATGGAGCTTGTTACTGCGCCGGACGACCTTCTTGTATTTCGGATGCGCGCGCACCATCTCGACCTTGACAACGATCGACTTGTCACCCTTGTCGGAGACGACGACACCGCGGCGCTCCTGGCGCCGGCCGAGCTCGGACTCCGGCTTCGGGAGTCTGACGATCGGCTTGCGATCCTTCTCCGGCTTACGCTCGGGCTTCGAGTGCTTGTGTCGCTCGGAGCGCGGAAGGCGCTTGCGCTTCTTCTTCGGCCCCGAGACGGCAGGAGGCGCCGCTTCGACGGCCTCCTCGGCCTCAACAGCGGGTTCGCCGGCAGCCGGCTCTGCTTCGGCCTCGGGCTCCTCGGCTACAGGCTCGTCGGCTGCAGGCTCCGCCTCGGCCACCGGCTCTTCGGCAGCCTCCGGCTCGGCGGTCTCCGCCTCGGCCTCGGGCTCGGCGGCCTCGGGCTCAGCGGCCTCGACCGCTACAGCCTCGGGCTCGGAAGCCTCAGGCGCAGCGGCCTCAGGCTCGACCGGCTCGGTTGTCTCGTCCTTGGTTTCTTCGTCAGCCACTGTTCTCCTTAACCACGTGCCTGTTCTTGCTGGACGGTGAGGATCCGTGCGATCTCGCGCCGGGTCCGCCGCAGCTTGGTGATGTCCTCGAGCGCACCGGTCGCCGACTGGAAGCGGATCGTGAACAGCTCTTTCCGCGTCTCGGCGAGCTTCGTCTGCAGCTCGTCGGGGCTCAGGCCCCGTAGGTCTCTAGCCCGCAAAGAGATCACCGCTCTCGCGCCGGACGAACTTCGTCCTGATCGGAAGCTTCTGCCCGGCGAGGCGCAGCGCCTCCTTGGCGAGCGGCTCGGGAACACCTGCGAGCTCGAACATGACGCGCCCGGGCTTGATCACTGCGACCCAGCCCTCCGGCGAGCCCTTGCCCTTGCCCATCCGGGTCTCGAGCGGTTTCTTCGTGTAGGTCTTGTCGGGGAAGACGTTGATCCAGACCTTGCCGCCGCGCTTGATCTTGCGCGTCATCGCGATCCGGGCAGCCTCGATCTGGCGGTTGGTGATCCAACCGTTCTCCATCGCCTTGATCCCGTAGTCGCCGAACTGCACGGTGAACTGGCCCTTCGCCTCGCCGCGCCGACGGCCGCGGTGCATCTTCCGGTACTTGGTACGCCTCGGAAGCAGCATCAGGCCTTGTCCTCGCTCTCAGCGGCCGGGGTCTCGACAACGGGCGTCTCGACAACGGGCGTCCTCGACAACCGGGCGTCTCCTCGACGGCGACCTGGTCGACGACAGTCTCCTCGACGGGCGTCGCCGCCGGAGCGTCTTCACGGGGTGCGCCGCGGCGCGGGCCACCGCCACCGCCGGGACGTCCGCCCCCGCCGCCCGCCTGCGCCTCCGCGCCGGGGCCTCGAGCGGCGCACGGGGCCGAGGCCCTCGCGATCCTGGTTCCGGCCGCGGCCGGCCTCGCGCGAGGCGCCGAGGCCCTCGCTGACACCGCCACGGCGGCGGGCGGTGTCCTGGTCGCCGAGGCGCGTCTCCTTGCCGCCGCCGGGAACGCCGCCGTAGCCGGCCGGCATGATCTCGCCCTTGTTGATCCAGACCTTGACACCGATCCGGCCCGTCGGCGTACGCGCCTCGACGAAGCCGTAGTCGATGTCGGCGCGGATCGTGTGCAGCGGCACGCGGCCTTCGGAGTACTGCTCGGAACGGCTCATCTCCGACCCGCCGAGGCGGCCGGAGCACTGAACCTTGACGCCGGCAGCGCCGGAGCGGATCGCAGAGGCCAGCGAGCGCTTCATCGCGCGGCGGAACGAGACGCGGTTCTGCAGCTGCTCGGCGATCGACTGCGCGACGAGCTTCGCGTCGAGCTCCGGGCGCTTGATCTCGTTGATGTTGATGTGGACGTTCTTCTTGGTGAGCGCGTGCACTTCCTTACGCAGCGCGTCGACCTCGACGCCCGACTTGCCGATCACGATGCCCGGGCGGGCCGTGTAGATGTCGATCGTGATCCGCTGCTTGTCCTTGCGGATCAGGATGTCCGACAGGCCGGCGTGCGAGAGCTTCTTGATGATGTGCTCGCGGATCTTGAGGTCCTCGAGGAGGGCGCCCGCGAATTCCTTGTCGGGAACCATCCAGTTCGACTTCCAGTCGTGGATGACGCCGACGCGCAGGCCTCCGGGATGAACTTTCTGACCCATTAGGCCACTGCCTCCTTCTTCTTCCGCGACGTGCTTGGCGCCGGCTGCGGCCGCGCCGCCTCCGCGCCTGCGGCGCTTGGGTGCGTCAGCGGCGGCCGAGGCCTTTCCGGGCGCGACGGGCTCTGCCGGCAATTCGAGCTTGATCGTGATGTGACAGGTCCGCTTGAGGATCTGGCTGGCGCGGCCGCGCGCGCGATGCTGCCAGCGCTTCGCGGTCGGGCCCTCGTCGACGTAGACGGCCGAGATCACGAGGTCGTCGCCGTCCCAGCGCAGGTTCGGGTTCGACTCGGCGTTCGCGACGGCGCTCTTCAGCACCTTCTCGATGTCGTGGGCAGCCGCACGCTGCATGAACGCGAGGATCGTGCGCGCCTCGGGGACGCTGCGGCCGCGGATGTGGTCGGCGACGAGACGCGCCTTGCGGGGCGTCACGTGGACGAACTTCGCGGTCGCGCCGACGTAGTCGCGGGCCGCGGTCACCGTTTCACCTGCGTCTTCGAGTCGCCCGCGTGGCCGCGGAAGTGGCGCGTCGGCGCGAACTCGCCGAGCTTGTGGCCGACCATCTGCTCCGAGATGAACACCGGCACGTGCTTGCGGCCGTCGTGGACGGCGATCGTGTGCCCGACCATGTCGGGGAAGACCGTCGATGACCGCGACCAGGTGCGGATCATCTGCTTCTTGCCGGCGTCGTTCATCGCCACGATCCGCGCCAGCAGGCGCTCCTCGACGAAAGGCCCCTTCTTACTCGAGCGCGACACTGTGCCTCGCTCCAACGCCGGCAAAGCCGGTGCTTCCGCTCTTGCGAGCTCCGTCGAGCCTACGCATGCGCTCTCGTGAGCTCCGTCGAGCCTACGCTCATTTACCGCTTCTCCTTCCCGCGGCGCCTGCCGCGGACGATGAGCTTGTCCGATTCCTTGTTCTTGCCGCGGGTGCGCTTGCCGAGCGTCGGCACGCCCCACGGGGTGACCGGGTGGCGGCCGCCCTTCGACTTGCCCTCGCCGCCGCCGTGCGGGTGGTCGACGGGGTTCATCGCGGAGCCGCGCACGGTCGGGCGCTTGCCCATCCAGCGCGAGCGTCCGGCCTTGCCGCCGGTGATGTTGCCGTGGTCGACGTTGCCGACCTGGCCGACCGTCGCGCGGCAGGTGAGCAGCACGCGGCGCATCTCGCCCGAGGGGAGGCGCAGCGTGGCGTAGCCCTGGTCCTTGGCGACGAGCTGGATGCCCGAGCCGGCGGAGCGGGCCATCTGGCCGCCCTTGCCCGGCTTGAGCTCGACGTTGTGCACGAGCGTGCCGGTCGGGATGTTCTCGAGCGGCAGCGCATTGCCGGGCTTGATGTCGGCGCCGGGCCCCGACTGGACCTCGGAGCCGACACGCAGGCCGGCGGGGGCGAGGATGTAGGCCTTGAAGCCGTCGGCGTAGTGGAGCAGCGCGATCCGGGCCGAGCGATTCGGGTCGTACTCGATCGCGGCGACCTTCGCCGGGATCCCGTCCTTGCGGCGCTTGAAGTCGATCACGCGGAAGCGGCGCTTGTGACCGCCGCCCTGATGGCGCGTCGTGATCCGGCCGTTGTTGTTGCGGCCGCCCTTCTTGGTCAGCTTCTCGGTCAGCGCCTTCTCGGGCTTCGACTTCGTCACCTCGGCGAAGTCGGAGACCGTCATGAAGCGGCGGCCGGGGCTCGTGGGCTTGAATCGGCGAACAGGCATGACTAGATCTGCGCTCCCTGGAAGACTTCGATGGTCTCGCCGGCCTGGAGCTGGACGACAGCTTTCTTCCAGCCCTGGCGCGTGCCCTTGATCGCGCCGCGGCGCTTGGGCTTGGCCTGAACCTTGAGGACGTTGACGCTGACGACGTGAACCTCGAAGAGCTCCTCGACGGCCTGGCGGATCTGCGTCTTGTGGGCGTCCTCGTGCACCTTGAAGGTGTACTTGCCGTTGACCGAGCCGTGGTAGCTCTTCTCGGTGATGACCGGAGCGAGGACGATCTGATGCGCGTGCATCTAGCTGGCCCTCGTCTGCAGGAGCGGAAGGGCGGCCTCGCTGACGAGGAGCGAGCGGGCCCAGACAACCGCGCCGACCTCGACCTCGGACGGCGCGACGACCGCGACCTTCGGAAGGTTGCGGAACGACTTGGCCGACGGCGATCTCGTCGTCGTTGACCACGACGAGCACCGGCGTGGCGAGGCCGGAAGCCTCGACGAGGCTCCTGGCGAGCTTCGTGGACGGCTCTTCGAACGTCGCCGCGTCGAGGAGGGCGAACGAGCCCCTCGCTGCATGACTCGCCAAGCGCCGACCGCAGGGCGGCCTTGGCCGCCTTGCGGTTGACCTTCAGGTCGAAGCTGCGCGGGACCTTCGCGAACACGTGACCGCCGCCGGTGAACTGCGCGGCGCGGGTGGTGCCGGCGCGGGCGCGGCCCGTGCCCTTCTGGCGCCACGGCTTCGAGCGGCCGCCCGAGACGAGCCCGCGGCTCTTCGTCGCCATCGTGCCGGCGCGATGAGCGTTCTGCTCGGCCCGAACCGCCTCGTGGACGAGATGCGGCTTGACCTCGACGCCGAAGACGGCCTCCTCGAGCGAGACGTCCTTGCCCGTTCCGCCCTTGGCGTGCGAGCACGGGTGCCTTTGGCGCAGCCATTAGCCCCGCACCTCGACGAGCCCGTTCTTCGGGCCCGGGAATCGACCCCTTGACGAGCAGCAGGTTCTTGTCCGGATCGATGCTGTGCACCGTCAGCCCGAGCTGGGTGACGCGCTTGCCGCCCATCCGGCCCGGGAGCTTGACGCCCTTGAACACGCGCGAAGGCGTGGCCGAGGCGCCGACCGAGCCCGGGGCGCGCACGTTGTGCGAGCCGTGGCCGCGCGGGCCGCTCGAGAAGTTGTGGCGCTTGATCGTGCCCTGGAAGCCCTTGCCGATCCCGATCCCTGCGACCTTGACCTCGTCGCCGGGCTCGAAGACCTCGACCGTGACCGTCTCGCCCTCGAAAGCGCCGTCGAGGCCGCCGCGGAACTCGACGATCGTCCGGTGCGCGAGCGACACCGAAGCGCTTCAGATGCCCGAGCTCGGGCTGCGTCAGCTTCCGGTGCGGGAACCGCGTCGAAGGCGAGCTGCACGCCGTCGTAGCCGTCGGTGTCGGTCGGTGCTGCACCTGGACGACGGGGCACGGGCCCGGCCGCGATCACGGTGACGGCGGTCACGGCCCCGGTCTCCTCATCGAAGATCTGGGTCATGCCCAGCTTCCGTCCGAGGATGCCCTTGGCCATCAGAGCTTGATCTCGATGTCGATACCGGCCGGAAGATCGAGCCGCATCAGCTGGTCGATCGTCTTCGGCGTCGGGCTGAGGATGTCGATCAGGCGCTTGTGCGTCCGCACCTCGAAGTGCTCCCGCGAGTCCTTGTCCTTGAACGGGCTGCGGATCACGCAGTAGACGTTCTTCTCGGTCGGCAGGGGCACCGGACCGGTGATCGTCGCACCGCTCCGTTGAGCGGTGTCGACGATCTGCTGGGCCGACCGGTCCAGTTGCTGGTGGTCGTAGCCCTTGAGCCGGATGCGGATCTTCCCCTGCGCCATGGCTATTTGATGATCTCGGTGACGACGCCGGCGCCGACGGTGCGACCACCCTCGCGGATGGCGAAGCGGAGGCCCTGATCCATGGCGATCGGCTGGATCAGCTCGATCTTCATGTTCGTGTTGTCGCCCGGCATGACCATCTCCTGGCCCTCGGGGAGACCGATCGCGCCGGTCACGTCCGTGGTGCGGAAGTAGAACTGCGGCCGGTAGTTGTTGAAGAACGGCGTGTGGCGCCCGCCCTCGTCCTTGGAGAGGACGTACACCTCGGCGTTGAACTGCGTGTGCGGCGTGATCGAGCCGGGCTTGGCCAGCACCTGGCCGCGCTCGACCTCCTCGCGCTTGACACCGCGCAGCAGCGCGCCGGCGTTGTCGCCCGCCTGGGCGTAGTCGAGCGTCTTCTGGAACATCTCGAGCCCGGTGACGACGGTCTTCTGCGTCTCGGGGTGGATGCCGACGATCTCGACCTCGTTGCCGCTCTCGATCTTGCCCTGCTCGATCCGGCCGGTGACGACGGTGCCGCGGCCCGTGATCGTGAAGACGTCCTCGATCGGCATCAGGAACGGCTTGTCGACGTCGCGCTCCGGCTCCGGGATGTAGGAGTCGACAGCGTCCATCAGCTCCAGGATCTTCGGCGTCCACTCGGCGTCGCCCTCGAGCGCCTTCAGCGCCGAGACCTGGATGACCGGGATGTCGTCGCCCGGGAACTCGTACTTCGACAGCAGCTCGCGGACTTCCATCTCGACGAGCTCGAGGAGCTCGGGGTCGTCGACCATGTCGGCCTTGTTCAGCGCGACCACGATCGCCGGCACCTCGACCTGGCGTGCCAGGAGGATGTGCTCGCGGGTCTGCGGCATCGGGCCGTCGGCGGCGCTGACGACGAGGATCGCGCCGTCCATCTGCGCTGCGCCGGTGATCATGTTCTTGATGTAGTCGGCGTGGCCCAGGGCAGTCGACGTGCGCGTAGTGGCGGTTCGCCGTCTCGTACTCGACGTGCGCGGTGTTGATTGTGATGCCACGGGCGCGCTCCTCGGGAGCGTTGTCGATCGACGCGAAGTCGCGCGCCTTCGTGTCACCGTTCCCGGCGTCGGCGAGCACCTTCGTGATCGCCGCCGTCAGCGTGGTCTTCCCGTGGTCGATATGCCCGATCGTGCCGACGTTGACGTGCGGCTTCGAGCGCTCGAACTTCTGCTTGGCCATTTGCTCTATTCCTCCGTTACCTGTTTAGGAACCGCCGCCGCCTTGCGCGACGATGTCGTCGGCGATCGACTTCGGTACGTCCTCGTACCGCTCGAAATCCATGTGGAAGTCTGCCCGACCCTGCGACATCGACCTGAGGTCGGTGGCGTAGCCGAACATCTCGGACAGCGGCACGATTGCCTTCACGACCTGCGCGTTGCCGACGGGGCTCATCGACTCGATGCGCCCGCGGCGTGAGTTGAGATTGCCGATCACATCGCCGAGGTAGTCGTCCGGCGTGGTGACCTCGACTGCCATCACGGGCTCGAGCAGCTTCGGCTTCGCCCGCTTCATCGCTTCCTTGAACGCCATCGAGCCGGCGATCTTGAAGGCCCGCTCGCTCGAGTCGACGTCGTGGTAGGAGCCGTCGATCAGCTCGACCTTGACGTCGACCACCGGGTACCCGGCGAGAACGCCCGGAGCCCATGGCCTCCTTGATTCCCTCGTCGATGGGCTTGATGTATTCCTTGGGGATCTTGCCGCCGACGATCTTGTCGTCGAACTCGTAGCCGGCGCCGGGCTCCTGCGGGAGCAGGTTGATCACGGCGTCGCCGTACTGGCCCGAGCCGCCGGTCTGGCGGACGAACCGTCCCTGGATCTTCTCCGCGGGCTGCGCGATCGTCTCGCGGTAGGCGACTTGCGGCCGGCCCACGTTCGCGTCGACGTTGAACTCGCGCTTGAGACGGTCGACGATGATCTCCAGGTGGAGCTCGCCCATGCCGGCGATCAGCGTCTGGCCCGTCTCCTCGTCGGTGTGGACGCGGAAGGTCGGATCCTCCTCGGCGAGCCGCGCGAGCCCGTTTCCGAGCTTGTCCTGGTCGGCCTTCGACTTCGGCTCGACCGCGACCGAGATGACTGGGTCCGGGAAGCTCATCGACTCGAGCACGATCGGGGCCGACTCGGCCGCGAGCGTGTCGCCGGTCGTGGTGTCCTTGAGGCCGACGCCTGCGGCGATCTCGCCCGCGCCGATCTCGTCGCGCTCCTCGCGGCTGTTCGCGTGCATCTGCAGGATCCGGCCGATGCGCTCGGTCTTACCGGTGCTCGTGTTGAGGACGCGGTCGCCCGCCTTCAGCTTGCCGCTGTAGACGCGGAAGTAGGTGAGCTTGCCGACGTACGGGTCGGACATGACCTTGAAGGCGAGCGCCGAGAACGGCGCGTCCAGCTGGCCGGCCGCTCGACCTCCTCCTCGGTCTTCGGGTCGATGACCGCGGATCGGCGGGCACGTCGAGCGGGCTCGGGAGGTAGTCGATCACCGCGTCGAGCAGCGGCTGGACGCCCTTGTTCTTGAAGGCGCAGCCGAGCAGGACCCGGTGTGATCGCGTCGCTGAGCGTGCCGGCGCGAAGCGCGCGCTTGATCTGGTCGACGGTCACCGAGCTCTCGTCCTCGATGTACGCCTCGAGCACCTCGTCGTCGAAGCTGCGAGATCGCGTCGATCATCTGGTGGTGGTACTCGTGGGCCTGCTCGGCGAGCTCCGCCGGGATCTCGCCGACTCGAAGTGCTGGCCGAGATCGTCCTTGTAGATGATCGCGCGCATCTCGACGAGGTCGATCACGCCGGTGAAGTTCTCCTCTTGCCGATCGGGATCTGGATCGTCACCGGGTTCGCGCCCAGGCGGTCGCGCATCGACTGCACGGCGGCGAAGAAGTTCGCGCCGGTGCGGTCCATCTTGTTGATGAACGCGATCCGCGGCACCTTGTACTTGTCGGCCTGGCGCCACACGGTCTCGGACTGCGGCTGCACGCCGGCGACCGAGTCGAACACCGCGACCGCGCCGTCGAGCACGCGCAGGCTCCGCTCCACCTCGACGGTAAAGTCCACGTGCCCGGGCGTATCAATAATGTTGATTCTGAAATCACGCCAGGACGCCGTCGTAGCAGCCGAGGTGATGGTGATGCCGCGCTCCTGCTCCTGCGCCATCCAGTCCATCGTCGCCGCGCCCTCGTGGACCTCGCCCATCTTGTGGGTGCGGCCTGTGTAATAGAGGATCCGCTCGGTCGTCGTGGTCTTGCCCGCATCGATGTGGGCCATTATCTCGATGTTGCGGACGCGATCCAGCGCGATCCTCGACTCAGTCACAGACAAAGCTCTCTCCTACCACCTGTAGTGCGCAAAGGCCTTGTTGGCCTGCGCCATCCGATACATGTCGTCCTTGCGCTTGAACGCAGCGCCGTTCTGCTTGAGCGCATCGAGGATCTCGCCCGCGAGCTTGTCCTCCATGTGCTTCTCGCGGCGCTCGCGGGAGTACGTGACGAGCCACCGCAGCGCCAGCGTCCGGCCCCGCCGCTGAGAGACCTCGACCGGCACCTGGTAGTTCGCACCGCCGACGCGGCGGCTCCGCACCTCGAGGACCGGGCGCTGACGGTCTTGACGGCCTGCTCGAGCA
>CAVTLL010000005.1:0-131154 GCA_963735535.1 uncultured Actinomycetota bacterium
TCAGGGGTTCGTGGAGTTTCTGATCGACGAGATCTCGCATCCCGGGCTGGCAACGACCGTGCGGGCGGTGCTCGCCGACCGCGAGCTCACCGCCTATCCGGCGACCTTCGATGACCACCACTCCTACGCAGGCGGGCTGCTCGAACACACGGTCGGGGTGGCAACGCTCGCACGCGAGACGGCTCAGCTTCATCCCCGGCTGCGATCGGAGCTCGTGCTGGCGGCAGCCCTTGTCCACGATGTCGGGCGTACGATCGAGCTCTCTCGCGGCCCGGCCTTTACGCCGACCGAGGAAGGCCGGCTTCTCGGACATGTCCATCTCGGGCTGAGGCTGATCGAAGAGCGAGCCGACGGCCTTTCGTCGCAACAGCTCGCCGAGCTGCTCCACTGCGTCGCCGTGCACCACGATCTCCGCGCAGCCAGGACGGCCGAGGCGGCCGTCGTCTACCACGCGAACCAGCTCGACGCGAGCGCCGCCACCCGGCCTACCGGGTGAACGGCCTGCTGCTCGCGCTTGGCGCGAGCCTCGCCTGGGGCGTCGCCGACTTCGTCGGCCCGTGGCAGGGACGCACGCTCGGCGCTCTCCGCGTGATGCTCTGGGCGCAGGTCGCAGGCCTCGGGGCAATGGCCGTCGTCTGCGCGGCGCGCGGCCAGACGCCACACGGGGCGGCCGTCCTGCTCGCGATCCCGGCGGCGATCTCCGCGACGATTGGGCTCTACGCCTACTACCGCGGGATGGCCGTCGGGGCCATGGCCGTCGTCGCACCGATCGCGGGCGCTTCGGCGATCGTGCCCGTGATCTTCGGGATCGCCCACGGCGAGCGTCCCTCGCCGTCCAGTACCTCGGGGTTGTTGCGGCGCTGGTCGGCGTCATCCTTGCCTCGCAGGAGCACCAGGAGGGCGGAAAGCGGAAGGTCGCCGCAGGCGTCGGGCTTGCTCTCGTCGCCGCCGTCGGCTTCGGGTTCTACTTCCCGCCGATGCACGCCGCCGGCAAGGCTGACCCGTTCTGGGCCTCGCTGCTCTTCCGCATCACCTCGACCTCGATCGTTCTCCTGGCGGTCGCGGTGCGCCGCTCGGCGGTCAGGCTTGCCGGGTGGAAGCTCCTGATCGTGCTCGGCGTCGGTCTCGGTGACACGCTCGGCAACTTCCTGTTCAGCGCCGCCGCCGACGTGGGCGGCCTCGATGAGCCTGACCTCGGTGCTCGCGTCGCTCTACCCAATCGTGACGGTGCTGCTCGCAGCGGCCGTCCTGCACGAGCGCGTCGCGTCGGTACAGCGGGTCGGGGTCGCGCTCACCCTCGCAGGCGTCGTGTTGATCGCAGCGTGACTAGACGTTGAAGCGGATGTTCAGCACGTCGCCGTCTCGGATCACGTAGGACTTCCCCTCGAGCCGCTGCAGGCCGCGGCGCGAAACCTCGGCGTGCGAGCCCGCGTCGACGAGGTCTTTCCAGTCGATCACCTCGCAGCGGATGAACCCGCGGGCGATGTCGCTGTGGATCGTCGCCGCGGCGTCGAGCGCGGACTCGCCGCGCCGGAGCGTCCAGGCGCGCGTCTCCTTCTCGCCGGCAGTGAAGAACGTGACGAGATCGAGCGCCTCGCTCAGACGCCGGACCACCTCCTCGAGCGCCGAGGGGCCCCCGTCGCGAAATGCCGCCGCCTCTTCATCGGACAGCTCCGAGCAGCTCGGCCTCGAGCGCCAGATCGATGCCTCCGGGGCCGTTCTCCACCGCGATCACCGGCTTGGTGGTCAGCGGTTCGAGGCCCTCCGGAAGCTCGCCCTCGATCTCGGACAGCGGCGTGCCGGCATCAACGGCAGCGAGGACCTCGCGCAGCCGCTCGACCTCGGTTCGGAGCTTCGGATCGCCCGACTTGGCCTGCTTCTCCACGCGCTCTAGGCGGCCGGCGACGTGGTCGCGGTCGGCGACGAGTAGCTCGAGCTTCAGGTTCTCCAGATCTCCCGCCGGGTCGGCTCCCGGAGAGAAGCCGTCGAGCACGACGAGAAGAGCGTCGACCTGCCGCAGGTTGCCGAGCAGGGCAGGCCCGGTGCCGGGCACATCCTGGACCCGGACCGTCGCCGGCGTGACCTTCTTCGCCGAGACGACCTCGGCAAGCGCGCCGAGCCTCGGGTCCGCAATCTCGGCCATTCCGACGTGGGTCTTCCCGTACTCGCCGCCCGCGGTCTTCGTCAGCGCCTTGAAGAGTGTCGTCTTGCCCGACCCCGGCAGGCCGACGATCCCGGCCTCGAGAGCCATCGAGGCTAGGAGCCGAAGCCGACGCGGCTTTCGCGTGCGTGGCGCTTGACGAACGCGATCATCTTGACGACGGTGGTGTACCGACCATCGTCCGCGTCGAAGCTCACGGCATCCGGCGCTCCCTTTGCAAGGGCGGCCTCGAGCTCGTCCGCCGTCGCCATCGGGATGTTCACGGTCAGCGACTGGCCGCTGCGAAAGGCGATCTCTACCCTGACCCGCTCCATCTCAGCCATGAGCCACCAGCTCAGCGAGCACGCCGCCCGTGGCATGCGGGTGGATGAAAGCGATGTTCATGCCGTTCAAGCCCCGGCGCGGCGTCTCGTCGATCAGCTCGGCGCCCTGCGCGGCCAGTGCCGCGAGCTCCGCCGCCACGTCGTCGACCTCGAAAGCGACGTGGTGCATTCCCGGCCCGCGCCGCTCGAGAAACCGCCCGACCGGCGTGTCGGGATCGAGCGAGGCGAGCAGTTCGATCCGATCGTCGCCGATGCGCAGCAGCGCCGTCTCGACGCCCTGCTCGTCCAATGTTTCGCGCAGCTCGACCTCGGCGCCAAACAGGCGCCGGTAGGTCTCGACCGCCTCGTCGAGATCCGGGACGGCGACACCGAGATGATGGATACCGCTCGCGCTCAAAGGGCAACCTTCGGTTGCCCGACCAGCTTGTGCTCCGTCGAGCCTACGCTCATGCCGCCGATGCTACCGATGGGGCTTGTGAATCGGGCCGCGACGTGCAACAGTCCAAAGCGATGCGGTTCGCGCTGGCTTGCTCGTTCGCTGCGATCGCCGTGCTCCTCGTGGGCTGCGGCGGCAGCAAGAACACGTCCTCGACGACCGGCTCGACGAGTACGACGACGGCGCCCGACAACGGCGTCTCCTCGAAGTCGGCGGACGAGATCGTCACGGCGATGCAGGCGGCAGTCGCCTCGGCAACGAGCGTCCACATCGTCGGCGCCGGCACGAGCGGGGGCTCCTCGATCTCGCTCAACCTGAAGCTCGTGAGAGGCAAGGGCGGCGCCGGCCACATCTCGCTCGGGGGGCTCGGATTCGACATCATCCGGATCGGCCAGAAGGTCTACATCAACGCGTCGAAGAGCTTCCTCGTCCACTACGCAGGATCGAGCGCAGCGGACCTTTCGGGCAAGTGGTTCTACGTCTCGGCGAGCACCAAAGGGCTCGGAAGCCTCGGATCGCTGACCGATATCGATGCGCTGATCAACCAGATCGTCGCTTCACACGGAACTCTCTCGAAGGGCAGCACGACGAGCATCGACGGGCAACCGGCAATCGCGATCAACGACACCAAGAATGGTGGCGTCCTCTACATCGCTACCACCGGTCCTGCCTACCCGCTCGAGCTGACGCCCGGCAAGAGCAACGGTACGGGCGTGATCAAGTTCACGGCGTGGGATCAGCCGATCGCCCTGAAGGCGCCGGCGCACCCGCTCGACTACAGCAAGCTCGGCGGCTGATCGTCGCGGCTGGCGGCGACCTGCGGGACGCCGACCACATCGCCCGCCTCCGACTCCGTCTCCACGTCGCCGAACAGGGCGAGCAACTCGTCTCGCCCAAGCGTCTCCTTCTCGAGTAGCGCCTCGGCGACCCGGTCGAGCATAGTTCGGTGCTTGGCCGTCAGCCGTAGCGCCTCGACATAGGCCTCGTCGGTGAGCCGTGCCTGCTCGGAGTCGCGCATCCGCTTGGTCTCTTCCGACAGGGCGTAGTTGTCGGCACGCATGGTGCGTGCCGTCGCGAGGTCGCTCATGCCGTACTCGAACACCATCGCGCGGGCGAGCTCGGTCACCTTCTCGAGGTCGTTGGCTGCGCCGTTCGTCACCCGTCCGAAAACGACCTGCTCCGCCGCCCGGCCTGCCAACGTCACGACCATCCAGTCGGTGAGCTCGTCCTTCGTGTGCAGATAGCGCTCCTCCTCGGGCAGGTTGAGCGTGTAGCCGAGAGCGGTGCCGCGGGCGATGATCGTCGCCTTCTGGACCGGTGAGACCGCGCTCATCAGGTGCGCCATCATCGCGTGACCGGCCTCGTGGTAGGCGAGGATCATCTTCTCCTTCGACGTGATCACGCGTCGCTGCTGCAGCCCGGCGATCACACGGTCCATCGCGTGCTCGAAGTCGTCCTGGGTGATCTCCGTGGCCTCGCGCCGGCCGGCCGAGATCGCGGCCTCGTTGCAGATGCTCGCGAGGTCAGCGCCCGTGAGGCCGGCCGTGCGCCGGGCTACCGAGTCGAGGTCGATGTTCGCGGTGAGCGGCTTCCCTCGCGTGTGCACGAGCAGGATCTCGCCGCGGCCCTTCAGGTCGGGCGGCTGGATGAAGATCTGGCGGTCGAAGCGGCCGGGGCGGAGCAGCGCCGGATCGAGGTCCTGGAGCCGGTTCGAGGCCCCCATGATGATCACCTGGTCACGTGGGCCGAAGCCGTCGAGCTCGACGAGCAGCTGGTTGAGCGTCTGGTCCTGCTCACGGTTGAACCCGTGGCCGGTGCGGGCGCGCCCGACCGCGTCGAGCTCGTCGATGAAGACGATCGACGGCGCATTCTCGCGCGCCTCTTCGAAGAGCTTGCGGATACGAGCCGCGCCGAGGCCCGCGAACATCTCCACGAACGCCGACGCGCTCTGCGCGTAGAAGGCAGCTCCGGAAGCGTTCGCGACGGCTTTTGCGGCCAGCGTCTTTCCGGTGCCGGGAGGGCCGTGAAACATGACTCCCCGCGGAACTCGGGCGCCGAGCCGCTCGAAGCGCTTCGGGTCGCGCAGAAAGTCGACCACCTCCTGCAGCTCCGCCTTGGCCTCGTCGAGGCCGGCCACCTCGTCCCAGGTCACGGATGAGGCCGAGCCGGGCTGCACCTGGGTCGGCCGGACGCGCGGGACCATCTTCACGGTGCGGACGAGCAGGAACACGACGACGCACATGAGCAGGAAGAACGCGACCGGCAGCCAGTTCAGAGCAAAGTTCTGAATGGTCGAAGCAAGGTTGGCCAACACGCCCATTGCTGCGTCATCGGCAGCGGGGCGTGTTGCCTAAAGCCTTAGAAACTCACTCGTTCTCGAGCTCGAGACAGGCGTTGAGCGCCGCCTCGGCGACCTCGAGCTGCTCGGCGCTCGGCTCGGCGGTCGAGAACCGATGCTGGAGCTCGTGGCCCGGATATGAGAGAAAGCGCGCGAGCCGGCGGTTCGGGTTTCGCTGCATCCAGCCAAAGATCTCGGTCGACGCCGCAATGGCACCTACGGAGGCCGCCAGCCTGGCAGCGGGCCGCATATTCGTCGGCGCCCGGGCCGCGAGGATATTCGCAAACGTGACGGTTGCGAGCAACGGGCCCATGAGATGGCCGCCACAGCGCTCATGCTCACGCGTCGTCGGAGCGTCCTGCTCATAGGTGCCGATCGCGATGTGCTCGGCGCCGTGGTAGGCGGCGAGGGACCCGCTGCGCAGCGCCAGGACCGCCGGGGCGACGGAGAGGATTCCCGCCACGAGCTCCTCGGAGGCGGCTCCGAGCTTTGCGCGCCTGACAGCGGAGATCGCAACGGCGGTTCCGACCATCGAGCCGAGCGCTGCGCGACCCTCGAACGGCAGCTTCGCCTCGGGCAGCGTCCGCTTGAGGCGTGGCAGGAACGCCACGGACTCTGCAAGCCGCGCCGGGCCGCGCAAGAGCGGCTGGTTGATCTTCGTTCCGGTGACTCGCTTGCGCTCCGCGACGACCTTCACCTCGCCGTCCTCGGTGCGAACCGCCGCAGCCCACGACGTCGGCCCGTGCACGAGAACACCGTTCGCGAGCGCCATCCCGCCGAGCCTGACCTTCTCGCCCTTCGCGTCCTTCGCGTCCTCAGCCATCGGGGCCAGGGTACTCGTCCGTCACCTGCTCGAGGAGGGATTGGATCTGCCCGGCGGCCTCTCCGCGCGGGATCTCCCGCTCGTCAACGGCAATCACCGGCATGATCTCGCGCACCGCGGAGCTCGTGAACGCCTCGTCGGCGCGGAGGAGCGCGGGTAGCGTGAACGAGCCCTCGCGGATCCGGTAGCCCGCTCGACGGGCGAGCGAAGCGACGGCGCCGCGGGTAACGCCAGGCAACACGCCGGTTGCGAGCGAAGGGGTGACGAGCACGTCGTCCTCGCGCCACCAGATGTTCGACATCGTCCCTTCGAGCACGGTCTCGCCGTCCCCGAGGTAGATCGCGTCGTCGGCGCCGCGCTTCTCGGCCTCGGCGATCGCGGCGAGTGCGGCGGCGTAGCTCGTTGCCTTGACCCCGGTGAGAAGACCCGCGTCGTGGGAACGGACGGTCACGAGAGCGAGCCCGCGCTCACGGAGCGACTCCAATCCGGCTGGAAGCGGGGCGACCGTGGCGAGCAGTGTCATTCCCGTCCGGAACAGCCGGAGCGCACCCTGGTCGGTCCCCGCCGCCTCGACAGCCTGCCCGGCGAGCTCGACGACGCCGTCAGGCGGCCGAAGCCGAAGCGCGAGACAGGAGCGTTCGAGGCGCTCCACATGGAGCCGGAGGAGGACGGTGCGGCCCCGCCGGATGCGCACGGTCTCGAACGCGGCCGCGCCGCGGAGCAGCGCCTCGTCGTCGGGATGGAAGACGGGCTCGGCGGGGTCGACGACCCCCTGGCCTGCGACCGCGGCAGCCAGAAGCCCGGTCACGCCGGAACCAGCCCGCCGACCGCCCGGAGCAAAGGCCGCGCCTTGACCCATGACTCCTCGATCTCTTTCTCAGGGTCCGAGTCCCAGACGATGCCGCCGCCGACCCAGAGGTGAGTGCGCCCTTCCGCCGCGGCAAGGGTACGAATCGTCAGCGCCAGCTCGAAGTCGCCGTCGGGGCGAATGGTCCCGACCGCGCCCATCGAGGCTCCGCGACCGACCGGCTCGAGGCCGGCGATCAGATCGACCGCCGAGATCTTCGGCGCGCCGGTCACCGATCCGCCGGGGAAGGTCGCGCGGAGGATCTCGCCGAAACCCACGTCCGGTCGGATCGTCCCCTCGACGGTGGAGACGAGATGGTTCACCCCGGCCAGTTCGCGCTGCGCCATCAGCTCCGGCCAGGTCACCGAGCCCGGCTCGCAGACGCGGGCCAGATCGTTCCGTTCGAGGTCGACGATCATCACGTGCTCGGCGCCGTCCTTCTCGCCGACGACATCTACGCCGGCCGGCCGTGTCCCCTTGATCGGCGAGGTGACGAGGCGGGTGCCGCGCCGCGCGAGGAAGAGCTCGGGCGAGGCCGAGACGACCGCCCATCCGTGACCGACGAACGGCCGCGGATGCAACGGATGCAGGTGGCGCAACGCGAGCGCAAGCGCCCAGGGATCGCCGGCGTAGGGGGCGGCAAGGTGCTGGACGAGGTTTGCCTGGTAGACATCGCCGCGGCCGATTGCGGAACGCACGGCTTCGATCGCTGCGGCATAGCCGTCGTCGTTCCAGCTCCGCTCCCACTCGCCGAGCTCATACCCGACGGTCGAGACACGCTCGGGCCCGGCCGCAGCACGCACGTCGCAGGCCAGCAGCGGAAGCGGGCAGGGCTCCGGCGGGCCCTGGCGGCTGTCGCGGCGGAGCATCGCCGACAGGCCGTAGCCGAGGTAGAGGTCGGCGACGACTCCCTCGCGGCCCCAGAACGGCGCAAGGTAGTCCTCGAGCGCCTCGAATGCCGAAGCCGGCTCATAGAGCTCGAGCATCCACCCGAGCCTACCGCGCTATCGACGCGTGCCGAGCGTCAGCAGGTACCGGCGGGGCGCGTGAATGCCGTCGCCCTCACGGTAGGTCTCGTACAACTCGACGAGCGCCTGGTGGAAGGCCTCGGCACGCTCCGCGTCGAGCTTTGCAAGCAGCGCCATCACCGGTGGAGACGTGCTCGAGAAGAGCTCCCAGACCTCCTCGCCCGAGGCGGCGTCGATCCAGAGCGTTCCGTCGACGAACTCGAGCTCGAAGTCCTCGCCGAGCATGTCCTCGACGTGGTCCTCGCGTCCCCATTCGGTCGACTCACGCCCCTCGAGCGGCTCCTCGGTGAAGCGGCGGTAGAGCTCCCCGAGCTTCGGATTCGGTTTCCAGGCGGTGAAGCCGAGACGAGCTCCATGCTTGGCCACGCGCGCGAACTCACCCGCGACATTCGCGTGATCCGCAGCCAGGATGAAGCCGAACGCCGACACGATCACATCGAAGGCGTCGTCGTCGTAGGGCAGGTACTCGACGTTCCCGACGTCGAAGCGAACGTCGAGTGCCGCACCGGCAGCCGCTTCTCTTGCCTGCTCGATCATCGGCGTGGAGAGGTCGATCGCGGCGACGTCCGCACCGGCGCGCGCAGCCCGCAGCGCAGTCGCACCCGTCCCCGTCCCGACTTCGAGCCACGCTTCGCCCGGCCTGACCCCCAGGCGCTCGACGAGCTCGTCGTGGACGGGCTCGAGAACCGTCGCCAGTCGTTCGTACATCGCCTCGTTCCAAAGCTCCATGACTACGCCGCTCCGGGAGCATACTGACGCCGTGCACGATCTCTTCGAGGAAGCTGCCGGGCGCCGGCTCGAGACAACCGCACCGCTCGCCCAGAGACTGCGGCCCGCGGGGCTTGACAGCTTCGTCGGGCAGGAGCATGTGATCGGGCCGGGGCGCGCGCTTCGGCTCGCGATCGAGGCGGACCGGGTGCCGTCCCTCGTTCTCTACGGCCCGCCGGGCACCGGCAAAACGACCCTGGCACGGATCGTCGCCGGCGCGACCGGCGCCGAGTTCGTCGAGCTCTCCGCGGTCTCGGCAACCGTTGGGAACGTGCGCGAGGTACTCGCGCAGGCCCGCGAGCGCCTCGGCGCGACCGGCAGGCGCACGATCCTCTTCCTGGACGAGATCCATCGCTTCAACAAGGGCCAGCAGGACGCGCTTCTCCCGGGCGTCGAGGACGGGCTCGTGACGCTGATCGGGGCGACGACCGAGAACCCGTACTTCGAGTTGAACTCGGCGCTGCTCTCCCGGATGCAGGTGTACGAGCTCGAGTCGCTCACGGCCGAGGAGCTGCGAGAGATCCTGAGTCGCGGAGCGGGCGAGCTCGGGGTGGAGCTCGGGGCGGAGGTCAACGAGCTGATCGCAGCCCGGGCGGGTGGCGATGCCCGGAGCGCCCTCGGCATCCTCGAGCTCGCGGCGCAAACCGCCGCGCCGGGGCCGATCTCGTCGGCGCACGTCGAGGACGCGGCCCGGAAGCGGCCGCTGCTCTACGACCGCGGCGGCGACGTCCACTACGACACGATCTCCGCCTGGATCAAGTCGACACGCGCGAGCGACGTGCAGGCGTCGGTGTACTACCTGGCGGTGATGCTCGAGGGCGGCGAGGACGCCCGGTTCATCGCCCGCCGGATGGTGATCCTCGCCTCGGAGGACATCGGCAACGCCGATCCGCGCGCGCTTCTCGTCGCGGTCGCTGCGGCGCAGGCCGTCGAGCACGTCGGCCTGCCGGAGGCGCGCCTCAACCTGGCGCAGGCAGCCGTCTACCTCGCGCGCGCGCCGAAGTCGAATGCGTCCTACCGCGCACTTGGCGCCGCGGTCGGGGATGTGCGCGAGCGCGGGCATCTGAACCCGCCGGACTCACTCCGGTCGGCCTCCTACCCCGGCGCCGCCAAGCTCGGGCGCGGCAAGGGCTACCGCTATCCGCACGAGGATCCGGCGGGCTTCGAGGTCGATTGCCTGCCCGACGAGTTGAAGGGCCGCGTCTACTACACGCCGTCGGGGAACGGCGAGGAGTCGGACGAAGTCGCGTAGTCAACGCCGGCTGTTGTTAGGGTCATCCCGATGCTGAACCGCTACGCGCGCTGGAGCGCAACGTCGCAGGGTGCGTGGGTGGTCTCGATGCTCTTCGTCCTGCTTTCCTTGATCAATGTGGCGTTCGGTGCCTGGCTTCTGGCAGCGATCTTCCTGGGCGTCGCGGTCGTGAACCTGCTCCGCGCGCGGAAGCGCATCCGGCCCGAGCGCCCGGACGGCTAGCGCGGCTCAGAGGATCCGGGCGCCGAGAGCGCTCGCGGCAAGCTCGACCGCGAGAGCGGCAGTCTCGTTCGCTTCGTCCAGGATCGGGTTCACCTCGACGAGCTCGAGTGAGTCGAGCAGCCCGGACTCGGCCACCAGCTCGAGTGCGAGGTGGGCCTCGCGGTACGAGAGGCCACCGCGCACCGGCGTTCCGACGCCCGGGGCGAACATCGGGTCGACGGCGTCGAGGTCGACGCTGGCGTGCAGGAAAGCGACGCCCTGGAGCGAGGCGAGCGCCTCGCGCATGACTCGCTCGATCCCGTGGCGGTCGACGTCGCTCATCGTGAAGACGTGGACCCCGAGCTCGCCGATCAGAACGCGCTCGCCCTCGTCGATCGAGCGGGCGCCGACGATGGCGGCCCGTTCCACCGACGGGGTGGGCCAGGCATCGGTGGCAAATGCCTCGCCGCCCGTTCCGAGGGCAGCCGCGAGCGGCATCCCGTGGACGTTCCCGCTCGGAGAGGTGCCGGGCCTGTTCATGTCGGCGTGCGCATCGATCCAGAGCACCCCGCCGGCACCGTGAACCTTCGCCATGCCGCCGAGCGTCCCCATCGCAACCGAGTGGTCGCCACCGAGCACCAGCGGAAGGTGACCGGCGGCGCGAGCTTCCGCGACGCGAGCCGCGACGGCTCCGCAGGACCGCATGATCGCGCCGAGATAGCGGGCCTGGGGGTCGCCGATCTCGGTCGCCTCGGGTACGTCGGCCTCGACATCTCCCCAGTCGACGCAGGTCCGCCCGAGGCCCGTGATCCGTTCCTGAAGCCCCGCGTAGCGGATCGCCGACGGGCCCATGTCGACGCCGCGGCGGCCCTGCCCGAGGTCGAGACCCGCGCCGATGATCGCGACCGACGAGGTCGGGTTGTCCTCGGCCATGCGCGAAGGCTAACCTCGCGACGGCTAGACTGCCGCTCGCCAGGCGAGGTAGCTCAGCTGGTAGAGCACACGGCTGAAAACCGTGGTGTCGCCGGTTCAAGTCCGGCCCTCGCCATTCATTCGACGACCTTCGCTCCGCACGCCTACGAGCCCTGTCTCGGCCCGACCTGCCCCGCCGGGACGTGGCCGGTGCCAGGTTATCGAAACGAAAGTGTCACAACCAGCTCCGGATCACCGCCGCTCGAGCGAAAAGCCCCGCAAACGCGGGAGGCCGTTCGAGACGTGTCCGGTGCCAGGTACGGGCTTTCCGCGGTGCGCGAAGGCCCACGACAGTGACGGGCGCGTCCGCTAGGCGCGGCGGATGCGGATCTCGTCGCCCGATGCGGTCTCGGTGAGAGCAGCGGCGCTGCCGCCGTTGATCGCGATCGACCACTGACTGTAGGAGTCCTCGTACAGGATCAGCTCGCCGCGGCTCGCGTCGGCGTAGGTCTCGGCGACGACCGCGAAATACGGGGTGAGCCCCAGCCCGATCTCGACCTGGTCGCCGTGCCCGACCCCGAGCGCCTCGATCTCCTCCCCGGTCACGTTCAGGCCGAGGTTCCCGAAGCGGTCAACGTCGAGCACGGTCGCGATCAGCTCGCCGTCAGCCAGCTCCGCGACAGGAAGCTTGATGCGGACGAGGGTTGCCGGGTCGACCTCGTCACCGAGGTCGTCGAAGTGAGCGCCGGCCGCGAGGTGGGCGGCAACCGGTGCGAACCGATCGCGCGCCTCGAAGGTCTTCGACACCTCATCGAGGTGATACCGCGGGTTCGTGAGGCTCCGCGCACCCAGGACGCCCAGGCTGTCTGCAGCAATCATCAGGAGGCCGTTGTCAGGTCCGACAAACACCCGGCCCTCGCCGGTTCGGATCGCGATGGCCCGACGGCCGCTGCCGACGCCGGGATCGACGACCGCGAGGTGCACGGCAGGGGGAAGATAGGGCACGGAGCGCGCGAGAACGAGCGCGCCCTGGGTCACGGCCTGCGCCGCGATGCCGTGGGTGACGTCCAGGATCTCGGAGTCGCGGGCGATTCTCTTCATCACGCCCCGGCAGACGCCGACGAAGTCGTCCTGCAGCCCGAAGTCGGTCAGAAACGTGATGTAGTCGAACACGGCTAACTCGCGGCCGCGTACTCCTCAACCGCGGCGATCAGGCCGTCCAGGTCGTGTGTCTTCGCCTCCACCGCAACCGATAGGCCAACCGAGCCCGCGACCTTCGTCGTCTCGGGACCGATCGAGACCGCCGGCGCCTTCCCGCCGATCCAGGAGTACGCGCGGGCGGCGGAGCCCGACGCGAGCACGACAACGTCGCCCTCGGGCGGGTCGGGCTCGAGCAGGACGGTGCTGTAGAGCGGGACGAAGTCGGCGCCGAGTGAGTCGATCGGTCCCCGGCGGGAGTTCTCGGCGGCGAGGAACACCACCTTCCCGTCGGGCTTCGGAAACTCGGCGACCATCATCTCCGCGGTCGAGACCGTCGCGACGAACGCCGGCTCGATCCCGTGCCTGCGCAGGGTCTCGGCGGTCCCCGGCCCGACCGCGGCGACCCTCGGGAGGTTGCGGACGCGGCGAGCCACCTCGTCGGCGCCGTTCGGGCTCGTGATGATCGCCCACTCGTAGCCCGCGCAGTCGATCGGAGCGTCGGAGGTCCGGATCACCTCGATCAGCGGGCATTCGACAACGTCGAAGCCGAGTCCCTCGAGCCGGCCGACGAGTGGCTGCGCCTGTGCGCGCGGGCGAGTGACGATCACCTTCACGCGGCCCGCCCTTCGGACCCGGCAATCAGCTCGGCGGCAACGAGGGTAGGGTCGGCCCCAGCCCGGCGCTCGACCCAGCTTCCGTCCTCGGCTGCGATCAACGCGGTGAGCACCACCCCGTCGTGATGGGCAGCGACCGGCGCGAGACAGCCGGCGCCGATCAGCGCCACGCAGGCGCGCTCGGCCTCGACTCGTCGCCTCGTCTCGACCGAGTCGCCGAGCGCGACCAGCTCCTCCTCGCCGACTCGAACCTGCAGTGCCAGCGCTCCCTGAGCCGCCTCCGGAAGCATCACGTCGCTCGGGAGCCGGGCGCCGATCCGGTCGCTCAGCCCGAGCCGGTCGAGCCCGCACGCAGCGAGCATCAGCGCGTCGAGCCCGCGCTCCTGCGCCTTTCGCAGCCTCGTGTCGACGTTGCCCCTGAGCGGCTCCACCGAGATCGACGGGTCGAACGCGAGCAGCTGAGCCTTGCGGCGGACCGACGCGGTGCCGATCCGCATGCCCGGCTCGAGGCGCTCGGCGCCGACAAGCGCATCGCGCGGATCGTCGCGCTCCATGTACGCGCCCACCACGAGGCCCTCCGTGTCGGTCGAGGTCATGTCCTTCGCGGAGTGTACGGCGACGTCTATCCGGTTGGCCAGCAGCGCCTCCTCGATCTCCTTGACGAAAACCCCACGCTCACCGATCTGGCCGAACGGGCTCGAGCGATCGCGATCGCCGGCCGTCGTGATCGGGATGAACGCAACATCGTGGCCCGCGCGGCGGACGATTGCCGCAGCGAGCTCAGCCTGCGTGAGCGCGAGCCGGGAGCCGCGTGAACCTATGCGGACGACCATTACTCGAGTCCGAACAGACGGCGAATCGCCTCGGCGTATGCCTCGCCGTCGCCCTCGGACGCGGCCTGCTTCATCCGGACCGTGGGCTCGTGCAGGAGCTTGTTCAGGATCTGATTGCTGACCGCGGCGAGGCGGCGGCGCTCTTCCTCGGGGAGCGACGCGTACTTCGCGAGCTCGGCGGACCGGATCTCCTCGGCGTACGTTCGCAGGGATGCGATCGCCGGAACGACATCGAGCGAGGCGCGCCACTCGCGGAAGCGCTCGGCCTCCTCGACCACGAGCCGCTCCGCGACCTCGGCCTCGGCGCGCCGGCCCTCGAGCGTCTCGGTCACGACCGCCTCGAGATCGTCGATGTCGTAGAGGTAGCAGCCGTCGAGCTGGTGCACCTCGGGATCGACGTCGCGGGGAACGGCGATGTCGATGAAGAACAGCGGGCTGCGTCGGCGCGACGGAACGTCGCCCTGCTGGATCACGAGCCCGGGCGCAGCAGTCGAGGTGAGAACGACATCGACCTCGCCGAGCTTCGCGGCCACGTCCTCGAGGGCGAGTGGTTCGCCGCCGAAGCGAGTGGCAAGCTCCGCGGCTCCCTCCGTGCTCCGGTTGGCGACATAGGCAATCGAGGCCCCCCGCGCAGAGAGGTTGCCGGCGGCAAGCTCACCGATCCGGCCTGCTCCGACGAGCAGCACTTTACGGCCCTTCAGATCGCCGAACACCTGGGCTGCAAGCGCGGCCGCCGCTGCAGGCACGGATGCCGGGCTCTCGCCGATCGCCGTCTCGGTGCGAACGCGCTTGCCGAGCTGCAGCGCCTGCCGGAAGACCCGGTCGAGCAGCGGGCCCGGCGAGACCGCGTCGAAGGCCGCGCGAACCTGGCCGAGGATCTCGCTCTCGCCGGGAATCAGCGAGTCGAGCCCGGCTGAGACACGGAAGAGATGCAGCGCGGCGGCGTCGTCGTGCATGCGGTAGGCGACCGAGCGCAGCGGTTCGCCTGCCAGCTCCTCGAGCGAGGAGAGCGCGCGGGTCCCATCGTCGCCTGCGAGGTATACCTCGGTGCGGTTGCAGGTCGAAAGGCAGACCGCGTCACCAAGCATGCGTGCGAATGAAGCGGCGCGGTCGAGCGGCAGCGCCACCCGTTCCCGCAGCTCGATCGGCGTGACGTGATGCGAGATGCCGACGAGCGAAAAGCTCAAAAATGGCTCCCGGCGAGGAGGAGGCGCGCGACGATCACGAACGCGAACCCGAGGATCGCCAGCTGCGCAGCCGTTCGTCCAGATGCGCGCGCGAAGACGAAGCCGGCGTAGACGAGCCAGGTGAGGCACGCGACACCCATCAATGCGTCGAACGGCCGGCCCTCCTCGCGCATCCGCACGAAACCGGCGGCAAGTCCGACGGTCAGCAGCGGCAACGCGATCACGATCGTGCGGACGGTGAGCCGTTCGAGCACGACGAGCGACGGCAGCTTCAGCCGCAGGATGTCCGGCGAGCGGTTCTGCAGACGGCGCTCCTCGAGCAGGTAGAGGACCGCGAGCACGGCCGCGACCGTGAAACAGGCGAACGCCGCGAGCACGAATCCGACGTGCACGGTCAGGAAGAGGTTCGAGTAGTGCGAGCGCTCGCCCGAGGTCGTCCCACCGCCAACCCGCGCGGCAACGAAGAGCAGGACGACGAGCGGCATGACACCGAGCCCGACGAGCCGGTAGCGCTGCTGGCAGCCCCAGCACAGGTAGGCGCCGACGATCAGCCAGACGAAGAGATTGAGCGACCCCGACCACGACGACCACGGGAACGCGTCGACCCTTGCCGCCTGGACGCACAGGAGCGCCGTCTGCGCGACCCAGCCGACGCGCACACCCCAGATCGCAAGCCGCGTGTAGCGCGGGTTCGAATAGGCGATCGCAGCCTCACCGTAGCCGAGCAGAGCCGGCCAGAAGAGCAGCTCAGCCACTGTCGACCTCGGCGGCGCTCTCGAGGTCCTTCTCGCGTACCAGCTCGACGAGCGCCGCGACCTGGCGCTGGAGGCGCTGCAGCTTCGAGGCGATGATCAGGACGTAAGCGAGCACGCCGACGAAGACGATCAGATACGCAGCAGCCGTGTACTTCTCGGACGGCGTCACGGCACCCGCTCCGGACGCCGGCGAAGTCGGCGTCTCCGCTGATCAGCGAGCTGCGTCGAGACCCCGCCGACGAGGCAGACCTCCGGTTGGGCGCTCATGCCAGCAGCTCCCTCAGCTCACGCAGCTGGATATCGAGCCGCTTGCCTGCGAGCTCGATCATGTACAGCGTCGCGAACAGGAACATCATCGCGAGCCAGCAGACGCAGAAGGTCAGGAACTGAGAGCCTGTCATCTGGGGCCCGTGGCGCGTGAACACCTCGGGGTGGATGATGCTCCGCGAGATCCGGATCGCGAGAAACGAGATCGGGATCAGCACGACGCCGAAGAGCGCGTACACCGCGCACATGTTCTCGCGGGAGACCCCGGGCGGCACCGAGTAGCGGAGCATGAAGTACGCGCAGTAGAAGAGGAAGAGAACGAGGAAGAGAACGAGCTGATCGTCGGACCAGACCCACCACACGCCCCACGAGATCCGCGCCCAGACCGAGCCGGTGAGCAGCGTCAGCGAACCGAAGATCACGCCCTGGTGAATTGCGACGTAGCTCTCGAGGTCGGAGCCGGGCGTTCGCTTCCAGAGATGCAGGAGCGCTTTCCACGCGCCCCAGCCGAAGCACGCGTAGGCGGTCAGCGCGATCGGGACGTGGAAGAAGAAGATCTTCTGCGAGAGCCCCTGATCGGGATCGACCGGCGCGTAGTAGAAGACGAGCGCGATCGCGGCGGCGAACAGTCCCGTTGTGATGCCTGCCAGCGCCGGCAGGGGAATACGTGGGGCGCGGCTCACTGCTGAAATCGTAGACGGGTTGAGACCGGTGGGCGTTAGGTCTCGGCCACGACGTACTCGAATGAGCCCCAGGAGAGAAGGGCAAACACGGCGTCGTAGAGCGCGAGGAACGCGAGGTATTTCCCGTCGCTGCGAATGCTCGCGCCGACCCCGGCCGCCACGACCGGGATCACGAGCGGCAGGAAGAGCAGCGGCAGGATCAGCTCGCGCGCGCGCCCGGCGACCGCCATCGCGCCGGTTAGGGTGCCGACGGCGCAGATCCCGATGTCGGCCAGCGCGACCGCGGCGACGGTACGCCAGCCCACTGCGTGGAAGAAGAGGCTGAAGGCCGGCAGCGCGAGCAGCTCGGCCAGGCCGAGGAACACGAGCACCGAGAACGACTTGGCAAGCCAGATTGCGCTGCGGTCGGAAGGAGCGAGGACGAGCGCGTCGAAGAGGGACTGTTCGCGTTCGGGCACGAACGCCCGGGTGAGCCCGAGCAGCGCAGTGAAGATGATCGCCGTCCAGAGCAGGCCGATCGTCACCTGCGGCTTCACGTTCGCCGGGACGGCGAAGTGGAAGATCGTCAGCGCCGAGAGGACGAAGAGCAGCATCGCGGGCACCGTCTCCTTGGCCCGCAGCTCGATCAGCAGGTCCTTCCGGGCGAGAGCGGCGACATCCGCGAAATACCTCATGCGAAGGCCAGCCTCTGCGTGGCGAGCCGCTCGACCCGGTCGGGGTCATGGGTAGCGACGATCACGGCGCTTCGTGGGCCGAGCTCGTCGAGCGTCGCGTCGAGCAGAGCGGAGCCGGCCACGTCGAGAGCATTGAACGGCTCGTCGAGAATCACCAGCTCGGGCTTGTGCAGCAGCACCCGGCAGAGCCCGAGACGCTGACGCATTCCACGGGAAAACGTCGAGACGTGCTCGTCACGCACCTCCCACAGGCCGAACCGCTCGAGCAGCATCCCGATCCGCTCGGCCCGGTCGGGCACGCGGTAGAGCCGCCCGAACAGGTGCAGGTTCTCGAGCGGGGTCAGCTCCCGGTAGACGAGCGGCTCGTGGCCCAGGTAGCCGATCACGGCGCGATCGGGAAGCACGACTTCGCCCGAGGTCGGCGCATCGAGCCCCGCGAGGACGCGCAGGAGCGTCGTCTTCCCCGACCCGTTCGGCCCGGTCACGAGCAGGAACCCACCGGCCTCGAGGCTAACGTCGACCTTGTTCAGGACGCGCTTCAGCCCGAAGCTCTTGGACAGCTTGGTGGCGGAGACCACGGCGGCGAACGGTACCCGCTGGCCAGTTTGGCCACAGACCCGCCCGAGCTGACCCATAGGGATCGCGGGGAAAGGGCCTAGAGAACGTCGGCGAAGACGAATGCGAAGAACGCGACGCTGATGACGCCGTTCATCGTGAAGAACGCCGCATCCAGGCGCTTGAGGTCGTTCGGCCGCACGAGCGAGTGCTCGTAGGCCAGCAGCCCGGCCACGACTGCGACTCCGGCCCAGTACCACCAGTCGACCACGAGGCCGAGACCGACGGCCACGAGCAGGACGACCGTCGCGAGATGCATCAGCCTTGCGCCAAGGAAGGCGCCGCGCTCGCCGAACCGCACCGCCCAGGAATGGAGCCCCTGCGCGCGGTCGATCTCGATGTCGAACAGCGAGTAGAAGATGTCGAAGCCGGCCACCCAGGTCGCCACCGCCCCACCCAGCGCCCAGGCCTCCCAGGGCAGCTTGCCCGTCACGGCAACCCAGCCGCCCATCGGTGCGAGGCCGTCGACGGCGCCGAGCCAGAGGTGGCAGAGCCACGTGAACCGCTTTAGGTAGGGGTAGATCACGAAGGCCGCAACAGGGATCGGCCAGAGGTAGCGCACAACGGGATCGAGCTGCCAGACCGCGGTCAGGAACACCGCGAGCGAGATCAGGCAGAACGCGATCACGCCACCGGAGCTCAGAGCGCCCGACGGAAGCTCGCGGGCGGCCGTCCTCGGGTTCAGGGCGTCGATCCGCATGTCGATCAGCCGGTTCAGTGCCATCGCAAGCGAACGCGCGCCCACCATCGCAACCGTGATCCAGACCAGATCGTGCGCCGACGGAACACCGTCGACCGCCAGAAACGCTCCGACGTAGGCGAACGGCAGCGCGAAGATCGTGTGCTCCACCTTGATCAGGCGGGCGAAGAGCCGCGTCTTGGTGGTCACGGCCGGGCTATGTGTGGACGTGGTCGGTGGCGGTCTGCTGGTCAGCGAGCAGCTTCAGCGCGTGTGGGAGCGCCGGGCGGAGCACCGCGTATCCGTCACGACAGGCGCCGGGGGAACCGGCGAGGTTGACGACCAGTGCGTTCCCGACGGTGCCGGCGACACCACGTGAAAGCAGGCCGTGAGGGGTCTTTGAGACCGAGTCGGCCCTGATCGCCTCGGCGATCCCCGGCGCCTCGCGCTCCAGCACAGTGCGCGTCGCCTCGGGCGTGACATCGCGTGCTGCGAGGCCGGTTCCGCCCGTCGTGAGCACGAGCCCACCGTCAGCGGCAAGATCGACGATCGCGCGGGCGACCTGCTCGCGCTCGTCCGGCACGAGGCGCCGGATCACCTCGAACCCGTCGGCCAGGAGAAGCTCTTCGAGCGTGTCGCCGCTCACGTCCTCGGACTCGCTGCGCGAATCGGAGACCGTCAGAACGGCCGCCCTCAAACAGGCTCCTTCGTCTTTTCGACCAGCGTGATGCCGGTGATCGTCATCCCCTTGTCGATCGCCTTTGCCATGTCGTAGACGGTCAATCCCGCGAGAGCCACAGCTGTCAGCGCCTCCATCTCGACGCCGGTCTGCGCCGTCGTCTCGGCCGAGGCGGTGATGTCGACCCGGCCCTCCCCGACCTCGAGCTCGACTCCGACGTGCGAGAGCGGAAGCGGGTGGCAGAGCGGGATCAGGCTGCTCGTCGCCTTCGCGGCCATGATCCCGGCGAGCTTGGCGGTCGTGAGCGCATCGCCTTTCGGCAGGTCGCGTAGGCGCCGCGCGGTCTCGGGAGCCATGAGCACGGCGCCGGTCGCAGTCGCCCTCCGCTTCAGCGGCGGCTTGTGGCCGACGTCGACCATCTGGATGTTTCCCGACGTCTCCTCGACGTGAGACAGCTCGGCGGTCATTGCGCTGATTCTACGGGCGGGCGCCGAGGGTCACGGGGATCACCCGGGTGTGCCCGTCGCGCACCACCGTGAACCACGCCGACTCGCCGGGCACCATGCGCTCCGCCACGAGGCGTGCGACATCGTTCGAGCCGGTCACCGGCAACCCGTCGATCGCGACGATCGCGTCGCCGCCGAGCGTCAGCCGCTGGTCCTGCCAGAGCACACTGCGATGGCCGGGCCGAAGCCCGGCGAGCGCGGCCGGGCCGTTTCGTGCCACCGAGTCGACGAGCGCGCCGTGGAGCGCCCGGAACCCGAAGGCCCTGGCGATCGCGGGCGTCAGATCCTCCGTCTGCAAGCCGAGATACGCGTAGGCGACGTGGCCCGACGCGAGGAGCTGGGTCAGCGACCGTTTCGCCGAGTCGATGGGAACCGCGAACGCAACCCCCTCGAAGCCCGACTCCAGGCTCGAACGGATCTGAGCGTTGATCCCGATCACTTCGCCTGCAGCATCGAGCAGCGGCCCACCCGAGTTCCCGTCGTTGATCGGCGCGTCGGTCTGGATCGCGTCGAAGAGGTCGTACGCCGTCGTGAGGGACGGGATCGTCCGCCCGGTTCCCGACACGACCCCGACCGAAAGCGAGGCCGAAACGCCGAACGGCGTGCCGATCGCGGCGACGGGCTGCCCGACCCGCACGCCGGCCGAGCTCCCGAGCGGAACGGGCACGAGCTTGTGCTCGGCGGGCGGCACACGCAGGACCCCGACATCGTCGTAGGTGTCCCATCCGATCACCTGGGCAGCGACGCGGTCGCCGTCGTTGAACTGCACGTAGACCGACCGGGCGGGCGTCGGAATCGCCGAGGCACCGTCACTCGAGGCAATCACGTGGGCCGCGGTGAGCAGGATGCCGCTACGGTCGACGACGAACCCGGAGCCCTCCTGCAGGGTGGAGCCGCCCGGCTTGGCGCCGAAGTACGAGTAGATCGTGACCACGCCCGAGGCGCGCCGCGCATAGATCTGCTGCGGTTTGAAACCGTGGGCCAGCACCGGCTTCGATACGACGACGGTGTGCGGAATCGACGAGCGGACCAGTGGCTCGCGGACGAGAACAGTCTGGGATCCGCTCCTCTCCCAGCCCCCGCTCTCCACAGCGAAGAGCACACCGCCGGCGCCGGCAAGCGCAGCCAGCACGCACAGAGCGGCTACGAGACTCGGGCGCACGCACCCTGGATGAAAGCAGGTTCGGCGAAAGATTTCACCCCCGTGAGCAAGCGCCTACGAAAAAACTAGGCCCGGGCAAGCGAGGGCGCACTGCGACCCGTCTCGCTCGGTAGCTGAAGCGTGAACCGCGTCCAGCCCGGCCGCGACTCGAGCTCCACGCGGCCGTTCATCAGCTCGGCCAATTCCCTGGCGATCGCAAGACCCAGGCCGCTCCCTGAGGCCACCGTCCCGCCGAGACGGAAGAAGCGCTCGAAGACCGCCTGACGGTCGTCCTCGGGGATTCCCGGCCCATCGTCGGTCACCGATAGCGTCGCGCGCGCACCTTCGGCCTCGACGGAGACGCGGATCGCCGTCCCGGGGGGCGTGTGCACGATCGCGTTGTCGACCAGGATCCTTCCGATCTGCAACACACGCGACTCGTCGCCCCGGGCCGCCACCGGAGCGGCGGTCTCGAGGTCCAGCGTATGCCGCGACATCGCAACGCGCGGCCCGAACTCCGTGACGAGCGCATCGCCGACGACTCCCAGCTCGAAGCCTTCGTCCGCGACAGCCAGGCGGCCCGCGTCCATCCGCGAGAGGTCGAGCAGGTCCGTGGCGAGCTTCGTCAGACGGGCGACCTGCACGCGCATCTCGTTCAGGAAGTCCTCCCGTGTTGCAGCGTCGATTCCCTCGTCAGTCCCCATCAGCTCGAGAAATCCAGCCAGCGAGAAGAGCGGCGTTCGCAGCTCGTGGGACGCGTTCGCGATGAACTCGGCCCGGGCGCGATCGAGCGAGGAGAGCCGGAGCCGCATACGCTCGAAGGCACGAGCGAGCTGGCCGAGCTCGTCCGGGGCGGCGTCGACCACGGGCTCGTCGAACCGGCCGTCTGCAATGCGCTCCGCCGCCACCTCGAGCCGCCGGATCCGGCGGGCAAACAGCGTCGCGAGCAGGTACCCGAGAACGGCAGCGAATGCCGTCGCAATCGTCGAGGCGACGATCACGCGATGCCGGACGACCTCGACCGACTCGAGATCGTTGTGGAGCGGCGTCGTGACGAGGATCACCGTGCCGTGGAGCGATAAGGCTGCTTCGGCGTAACGGGAGCCGTCCCGCTCGACCGGCCCGCTCACGATCCCCCCGTGGCCCGCCGCACGGCGCGCCATCGGATCGTGCTCCACGTCGAGCGACGTCCCGCCGTTCGAGTCCGCCACGGGCTCGAGCAGCGGCGCGGGCCTGAAGACAACGACACGGGCCCCGCCCGCGGCCGGCAGAGCCTCGTCCTCGATCCAGGCGGTGCTGGGGAACACCTCGCCTGGCGCATCGCGCGGCTTGGCGGCAATCACCTGCAGCGTTTCGCGCAACCCGTGAAGCCGGGCATTGATCAGCGAGCTCTGGTACGACGGCACGACGATGAAGTAGACGATCGCCAGCGCGCCGCCGACGACGACGAGCAGCGCGAGTGCCAGACGGCCACCGACGCTGCGAAGGGGGTTCACCGGTCGCGGAAGCGGTACCCGACGCTGCGGACGGTGAGGATGAACTCCGGGTTCCGCGAGTCGCGCTCGAGCTTCTCGCGCAGGTGACGCACGTGGACGTCGATCGTCCGGGGATCACGGAAATCGGCGCTTCCCCAGAGGGCCTCGAGCAGCATGCGACGGCTGTAAACCCGCCCCGGTGTCGAGGCGAGCCGCGCGAGCAGCTCGAACTCCACGTAGGTGAGCCTGACCCGCTCGCCATCCATCTCGACTACGCGCCGCGATACATCGATCATCAGCCCGTCGACCGAGATCGGCTGCGTGCTCCTGTTGTCCGGCTCATGGCGCGGCGCCCTTGCACGCCGCAGAAGCGCACGTGTCCGTGAGCGGAACTCGCGGATCGAAAACGGCTTCGTGACGTAGTCGTCTGCGCCCAGCTCGAGCCCGAGCACCTTGTCGAGCTCGTCGTCCCGCGCGGTCAACATGATGATCGGCACGCTGCTCCGCGCCCGCAGCTGCTTGCAGACCTCGAGCCCGTCGAGCTTCGGGAGCATCAGGTCGAGAACGACGAGATCGACGGGCTGCTCACCGAACCGCTGCAGCGCGTCCTCGCCGTCGACCGCCTGAATGACGCTGTAACCGTCGCGCTCGAGCGGGAAGCTGAGCACCTTGCGGACGGCTTCGTCGTCGTCAACGAGCAGAATCGTGGATGCGTCGTTCAAGCGGTCTCTCCGGTGTTGACGGCCCGCCCGAACGCACTTCGCCTGCGTCGTGGCGGTTCCGGCTTCCTACTATAGCCCTGAATGGCGGCACCAACGCCCTCCGGCCGGCGCCGCCGGCGGCCTCGCCGCGGCTCGCTCGCGCGGCCGGTGAACGGCCGGCTCTACCGCGCCGCCCTGCTCCTCTCCGTCATCCCGCTCCTCCTGCTCGCGTTCACGATCACGCGGCCGATGCCGCTCGCGAAGCCGGTGCTGCCCGGCTCCTTCGACACCAGCTCGGCGCTTGCCATCACCCAGGACCTGACCACGCAGTTCCCGGACCGGTCGCCTGGGAGCGCCGGTTCAATCGGGGCCGCCGGGTGGTTCACCGACCAGCTTCCGCCCCAGCTCTACGGGCTCCGTCTCACGACCTCGTCCTGGATGCAGGACGTCACCGGACTGGGCCGTGTGCGGATGCGCAACATCGCAGCCGTGGCTCCTGGGCAATCGCCCGACGTGATCGTCGTGATGGCTCACCGGGACGACGTCGGTACGGGGCCAGGCGCCAACGACAACGCCAGCGGGACCGCTGCGCTGATCGAGCTCGCGCGATCGTTCGCCCAGCCCGAAACCTCGAGCAGCGCATCCTCACCACAGACAATCGTCTTCCTTTCGACCGACGGCGGCGCCTACGGCGGGCTCGGCGCGAAGCATTTCCTCGCAACCTCGCCGTTTCGCAACCGGATCGCGGCCGTCATTGACCTCGACGCGATCGGCGGTCACGGGCCCACGAGCATCGAGATCGCCGGTGACTCGCCCCGCTCACCCAATCCGAGCCTCGTCGCCACGACGATCGCCCGAATCGCCGAGCAGACCGGCTCGTCGCCGCGGCACGTCGGTTTTTTCGGCCAGCTGATCGACCTCGCCTTCCCGTACACGCTCTACGAGCAGGGCCCGTTCGTCGCAGCCGGTATCCCGGCGGTGGCGATCACTACGGGCGGCGATCGGCCGCCTGCCGCCTTCGGGGACGCCATCGAGGGGCTCGATTCGGAACGGATGGGGCAGCTCGGGGCTGCCGCCCAGCAACTGGTCGGCTCGCTCGCAGGCCTCGAGCTCGCCTCCGGCTCGTCCAGCTATGTCTGGGTGGGCGGCCGCGTCGTCAGTGGCTGGGCGATCGAATTCGTCCTGATCACGCTGCTCGTGCCCTACGCGCTCGCGGTGATCGATCTCTACGCGCTGTGCCGACGAAACCGCATCTCGCTCCGCGGGGCGGGCGGAGCGCTACGCAGCCGGCTCCTCTTCTGGTTCTTCGTCGGTGCCGTTTTCACGTGTTTTCGTCTGCTCGGGGCCTGGCCGTCGGGGCCGGCCCGCCCCGTGAACCCGGAAACCGTGGTCGCAGGCAACTGGCCCGCGATCGCGCTGATCGGGCTCGGCGTGATCGTCGCGGCCGGCTGGCTGCTTGCCCGGCAGCGTCTGACCGTGCGGCGGCCGATCACTGCTGAGGAAGACGTCGCCGGCTACACCGTCGCGCTCCTGGCCCTGCTCGTCGTCGCGTTGCTCGTTACGGCCGTGAACGCCTTTGCGCTCCTCTTCGTCCTGCCTGCGGTCAACATCTGGCTCTGGCTTCCTCAGATCAGGATCGCCCGCGCCCCGGTTCGTCTGCTGCTGTTCGTCGGGGGCCTGATCGGACCGGCGCTACTGGTCGGATCGTTCGCCTGGCGCTACGGGCTCGGGTTCGACGCGCCGTGGTACTTGCTCGAGCTGGTCGGGGTCGGATACGTGAAGCTCGCAGGGTTCGCGATCGCGCTTGCCGGCGCCGCAGCCGCTTGCCAGCTCGCAACGGCCGCGGCAGGCCGATACGCCCCCTACCCCGACGCAAGCGAGCGCGGGCCGCGCGGGCCGTTCCGCGAGCTCGTGCGCTCCGTTGCAGCGGCCGTCCGCTCACGCCGGCGCGTGGCTCCGACGCCTACAAGCTGAGATACGAGACGGCGGTGCCCGCCGCTAGCTCGCCCTCGCCACCGGGAACGAGCACGAGTGCGTCGGCAAGCGCCGCCCGCGCGATCATGTGTGACTCCTGGCCGGTCAAAGGATCGAGCACGACCGCCCCCCCGTCCACCCGCGTGCGAGCCCGAAGCAGCGAATCGCGCCCGGCCAGCCTGACCGGGCTCCCGAGCCGGCCCGGCCTGAACATTGGCCGAGGCTCGACGGCCCCTTGCATCGCGAGGAGAGCGGGGCGCACGAAGAGCTCGAAGCCGACCAGCGAGGACACGGGATTCCCCGGAAGGCCGAAGACGAGTGTCCTGCCGCGAACGCCGAAGGCGACCGGCTTTCCGGGCCGGACCGCAACTCTCCAGAAGAGTTCCTCGACGCCCAGCTCGGCCTCGATCGTGCGGACGAGGTCGTGGACGCCGACCGAGACACCGCCGCTCGTGATCAAGACGTCCGCCTCCAGGCCGCGCGCGATCGCCGCGCGCGTCGACTCCGCATCGTCCCTCACAGGCGGCAGGCGCTCGACTGTCGCGCCGGTGCTGCGGATCTGGGCGGCCAGGATCACGCCATTCGCGTCGTAGATCTCGCCGCGCCCGAGCTTCTCGCCGGACGAGCGCAGCTCCGTTCCCGTCACCGCGAGGACCACGCGCGGGTAGCGGCTTACGCCCACCGTCGCTACTCCGGCTGCCGCGAGAGCGCCCAGATGAACCGGTCCGAGCCGCACGCCGGCCTTCACCACCAGGTCGCCGGCGCGGAGATCCCCGCCCCGAGACCTGACATTCGCGCCTTCGACGACCTCGCCCGGAACGATCAGGACATCGTCTCGCTCCTCGACGTCTTCGATCGGAACCACCGAATCGGCGCCGGCGGGCACCACGCCGCCCGTCGAGATCCCCATCGCCTCGCCGGCCGCGAGCTCCTGGGCGACGGGTCGCCCGGCGGCGACCCGTGCAACGATCGGCAGGGTCGCGGGCGCGTCGGCTGCCCGGATCGCAAATCCATCCATCGCCGACGCAGGGAACGGCGGCAGATCGACCGCCGCAACCGCTGGCTCGGCGAGCACCCGTCCCGCGGCCGCGTCGAGCGCAACGTCCTCGGACTCGAGCACCTGAGCCCGCCCGAGCACCAGCTCGAGCGCCTCGGTGATCGAAAGCAGCTCGCCCACGGCGCCCACCTTAGATGACCGAAAACCGGCTAGTGGATTCCGCGCTGCGCCGGGACGGACTTCGGCCTCGCCTGATTCGGAACCGTCGTTGCGTTCGTCTCCGTCGTCACGGTCGTCGTCGTCGTCGTGGTCGTCTGGGGAACCGCCAGATAGCCCCAGTACCCGCGTGAGAACGGCGTGAACACGGGGTAGGAGCTCGGAGTCTGGAACGGCCTCGCCGGGCGCCTCTTCTCGGCCGCCTCCATGTAGAGATGCCACATCGGCACCGGGAAGGTGGCTCCGGCGACGGCCTGCCCGTGCACGTCGAGCATCGGGATCTCGCCGCGCGGATACCCCATCCAGACGACGGTCGAGTAGTCGCGGGTGTACCCGTCGAACCAGGCGTCGGCGTGATCGCTCGTCGTGCCGGTCTTGCCGGCATTGGGATGGATGCCGTCGTACGAGCCGTACCCGGTTCCATAGAGGGCATTTTCGCCGAGCACCTGCGTGACCTTCCAGGCGACACCCTGCGAGAGAACGCGCTTGGTCTGCGGCACGCCCCAGCCGGAAGTCTTGTCGACGCGGCCTGTCGGCAAGATCACCTTGCGAATCGCGGTCGGCTTCGCGTAAATCCCGCCGGCCGCGAAGGTCGCGTAGGCCGCGGCCATTTCCAGCGGCGAGACCGAGAGGGAGCCTAGCCCGATCGAGGCAACCGGCTTCTGGGTGAGGTGGACCCCCAGGCGCCGGGCCATCCGCCAGACGTAGTCGGGCCCGACGTCGAGCGTGAGCTGCGCATACACGGTGTTGTCCGAGCGCAAGGTCGCGCTCGTGACCGAGATCGTTCCCGCGTACGTGTCGCTGTAGGTGTGTACCGTCCAGGGCTTGCCCGCCTCGTAGTCGTCGACGCACCACGGGCCGGTTGTGCACGTGAACGGCGCCGAGGTGTAGTAGGTCGTGTCGGGATCGATCCCCTTCTCGATCGCCGAAGCGAGCACGAAGGTCTTGAAGGTCGAGCCCGCCTGCCGCGCCGACTGCGCCGCCAGGTTGAACTGGTTGTGCTTGTTGCCCGGAATCACGGCGGTCATCGTCGTGATCGCGCCGGTACCCGGGACGACGGAGACGATCGCCGCAGCAGGGTCGCTCGGCTCGTTCAGAGTCTGGTGAATCGCGGCATTCGCGTCATACTGAAGCTTCGGGTCGATCGTCGTGTAGACACGGAGGCCGCCCTCGCGCACGGTGTTCGCGCCGTAGACGCTCTCGAGCTCGTCGATCACGTACGAGAAGAAGTACGGCTGCTTGATGCTCTGGTAGATGCTGCCCGGCTTCAGATTGAGCTTCTGATGCACCGCCCAGTGGTACTGCTGGGCGGTGATCCTGCTCTCCGCGAGCAGCGCCTGCAGCACCTCCTTCCGCCGCACGAGCGCCGCCGCCGGGTTGTGCAGTGGGTCATAGACCGACGGCGCCTGCGGCAGGCCCGCCAGAAGCGCTGCCTGCGCAAGCGTCAGGTCCTTCGCCTTCTTCGAGAAGTACGTCTCCGCGGCGGCCTCGACTCCGTAGGCGTGGTTCCCGTAGTAGACGGTGTTCAGATAGGTCTGCAGGATCTTCGACTTCGACCACCTGTCGCTGAGCTTGATCGCCAGGCAGGCCTCCTTGATCTTGCGATCGAACGTCTGCTCCCGGCCCGTGTACATGTTCCGGACGAGCTGCTGGCTGATCGTCGAGCCGCCCTCAACAACCTTGCCGGCGCTGACATCCGCCCAGAGGGCGCGCAGGATTCCCACGTAGTCGACCCCACCGTGCTGGTAGAAGCGCTTGTCCTCGACTGCGACGGTCGACCTCGGCAGCCACGGGGACATCCGCGTGAGGCTGATCGGCTCCCGGTTGTGGTCGGCCGGGATCGAGCCGAGGAGGGACCCGTCAGCCGCATAGACGAATGTGTTCGAGCCGATGTTGACCGGCTTCAGGCTCGACAGGCTGCAGGAGGCGGAGAGCGCCACCCCCGCGCCGACTCCGGCGCCCGCCACCACGATGACCAGGCCGCACGCGACCACGGCCAGGATCGTCCCCGTCCGGCCACGATGGCGACGGCGGGAGATCCGCTTGCGACGGCGGGCGTAGTGCAGAGCAGAGCTGTCGGCGGCTCCGCGCGGCGCATTCGCGCCCCTCTTGGCCATGCTGGATTCTACTCCGCGACGCCGGTGATCCCTGCCGCGCGCAGCGTCTCGGACACCTCGAGCCGGAGGTCGCTCTGCACCTTCTCGATCCGCTCGCCGTCCTTCACGACCCGGCGCACGGCCACGACGGCAACCTGCTCCCCGAGTTGAGTCACGACAACCGCGTCCGCGTGAGGCTCCAGCGCGGTTACAGCGGCGCGGAGATCGGCGTTCAGCGGGATGCGCACCGTGATCTGGGCGAGCGGCAGCTCGTTTCGGATCGTCGAGTTCTTCAGCGTGTCCGAGACGAGCATCTCGTTCGGGATCACCATGTGGTCGTCGTCGGGCGTCCTCACCCACGTGTAGATCAGGCCGACCTCCTCGACGATTCCCCGTGTTCCGGTGAACTCGATCTCGTCACCCAGCCGGATCGGCTGGGTGAAAGCGATCAGCAGGCCGGCGATGAAGTTCCCGATCGTCCGCTGGGCCGCGAAGCCGAGCACGAGACCGATAACTGCCGAGGAGGCGAGGAGGCCCGCCGCGAGCCCGCGAACCTGGGGGATCACGAGCAGCGCCGAGAGGACGCCGACGAAGACGATCGTCCAGAGGATCGACTGGCGGAGGATGCGGTAGCGGGTGACCGTGCCCGGCAGCGAGCTTCTTCTTCGCGAGCTGGTGGTCGACGATCTTGGCGATGACGACGGCCGTGATGATCGCGGCGACGGCGATGCCGAGCCGGACGGCGAGGTGATGGGTCAAGCGGGCCCCGGCGCGTGGGCGCTGTTAGCCTCGAAGGGAGTGAAGGGGCTGTCGACCACGGCGCGCTCGCCGAATCTTAGGGAGCCGTCGGCACACTCGACCGAGAAGCTGATTGCGTTCCTGGTGCTCGTCGGCACGGTGTCGCTCCTGAACTACGCGGGGAACTACCTCGCGCACCCGAAGAAGTCCCAGACCGAGAACGCTCTATACCACTTCTCGACCGCGATCTTCGCCGTCGTCGTCTACGCGATCATGCTGTTCTTCGTCTGCTGGATCGCCGGCTGGCGACGGCAGCTGCTCGCCCTCAGGCAGCCGAAGAGGTGGCTCATGGCGCTCGGGCTCGCGGCGCTCGTCCTCATTGCGACCTTTTTCGTCTCGGTGCTCCTCGAGCCTCTGCTGCACGCCGGCCGCGAGCAGGGCGCAGTCCCGAAAGAGTGGAAATCCCAGCACGACCTGGCGTTCGCGGTCAACTGGATCGTCGTCGCCGGAGTCGCTCCGTTCGTCGAGGAGACGACCTATCGCGGGCTCGGCTTCACGCTGTTCAACGCGCGCTGGGGCAAGTGGGTCGCGATCGTCGGCGTCGGCGTGGCCTTCGGCCTGAGCCACGGCCTGCTGCAGGCGTTACCGGTTCTCGTCTTCTTCGGCTCGGCTCTTGCCTGGCTGCGGTCGCGGGTCGACAGCGTCTACCCGGGGATGCTCGTCCACTCTGCGTTCAACAGCCTTGCGCTCGCTGCCGTCTTCTGGCACTGAGCTCGGCCGAGCCGGTTACTCCTCGTCTTCGTCGACCTCGGCTTCGGCCTCCGCGAAGTCCTCGGCCGACACGTCGTCCAGGAACTTCTTGAACTCGTCGACGATGTCTTCCTCGTTCACGTCCTCGCCCTCGAACTCGATCGCCGACTCCTCGATCACCTCGTCCGCTGCGAAGATCGGGGCCTGCGCCCGGACGGCGACCGCGATCGCATCCGAGGAGCGCGAGTCGATCTCGAGCTCCGCGCCGTTCTGGACCACGGTGATCGTCGCGTGGAAGGTGTTGTCGCGAAGCTCGGTCACCGTGACGCGCACGACCTCGACCTCGAGCTCGTTCAACATGTTCACGAGCAGGTCGTGTGTGAGCGGCCGCGGCGCAGTCGCCCCCTGCAGCTTCATCAGAGATCGCCGCCGCCTCTGGGTGGCCGATCCAGATCGGGAGGTACTTGTTCCCTTCGGCTGTCTTGAGCAGGACGATCGGCTGCTTGCCGACGAGGTCGAACGAGACCCCGTAGATCGACATCTCGACCATAGCTCTCAGCTTACCCCCCGATCGCGGCCTGACACCGCCGCTACACTGGCCCGCGCGGGCGATTAGCTCAGTTGGTTAGAGCGCCGCTCTGATAAGGCGGAGGCCCCTGGTTCGAATCCAGGATCGCCCATCAGTCGTGGGGGAGCACCTAAGGTTCTCCCCCACGTGCCCCCTCTCCGACACCTTGCCGCTCCGGGTGGGCGAACGCCGGCCAAGCCGGCATTCGCGACGGCTCGTGGTGCATCGGGTACCCGCGCCAAATCAAGATCGACCGTCAGGCCGCCGCGACATCGTCAGTCGAGATGTTGTAGGTACCCGGCGAGTTCGTCGTCGGAGGCCTGCTGGGCGTCCCGACGGGCGTCAGGTCGCTGAGGGTCACGGAACCGTGATCGTCGTGCGGAACGTAACGAACAGCGTCGGGAAGTCGTGCGAGTGCCGCGCCGCACCGAACGCACCCAGGACGGCGATTAACGCGACAGCCGAGACAGCCGAAATCGCGATCGAAGTGCGCAGCGAGATACGGCGGGACCTTCGAAAGCATACGCCGCTCTCGCGCGACCGGATTCTTGGGAATAAGCCGTGCGCTACAGGCGCTCGAGCGCCTCGGCGAGCGCCTCGAGATCGTGCTCGTCGTCGTAAGCGAGCTCGACCTTGCCGACACCGACCCGGGCCTCGAGGCCCGTGATCCGTTGCAGCCCCTGCTTCACCCGCGCCGCCAGTGCGGGATCGACCGGCGTCTTCGTCCGTGGCTTGGTGCGTGCGCCGGCCCAGCGCGCAGCGCGCTCGGCGGCCCGCACCGACATTCCCTGCGCGACAACCTTGCGCGCGAACCGGCGACGCTCGCCGTGATCGGGCACCGCCAGTACCGCGCGAGCATGGCCCTCGGAGAGCTCGCCGCGCTCGACCATTGCGAGCACGTCGTCGGAGAGCTCCAGGAGCCGCAGCTTGTTCGAGATCGCAGGCTTCGAGCGCCCGACCTGCTCGGCAACCTCGCCGAGGCTCAACTCGAACTCGTCCATCAACACGCCGTAGGCACGCGCCTCCTCGATCGGGGAGAGGTTCTCGCGCGCGACGTTCTCGACGAGACCGATCAGAAGCGTGTCGCGGTCGCCGGTCTCGCGGATCACGGCGGGCAGCGTCTGGATGCCCGCCTCCCGGGCCGCCCGCCAGCGCCGCTCGCCGGCGATCAGCTCGTAGCCGCCCTCGAGCCGCGGCCGGAGCACGACCGGCTGCACTACCCCCTGGTGGCGGATCGAGTCGGCGAGACCATTCGTCGCCTCGTGGTCGAATCGCCGCCTCGGCTGGCGCGGGTTCGGGTGAATCTGGTCGATCGGGACGTGCGCGAGCTCCATCGCAGCGCCTCCGATCAGGACCTCGAAGCCGCGGCCCAGGCCTCGCCGCGAGCCCGGTTCAGCTGCGTTCGACAAGCTCCATCGCCACCTTCCAGTAGGCCTCGGCGCCCCGTGAGCGCCGGTCGTAGTGAGTGATCGGGAGGCCGTGGCTCGGCGCCTCGGCAACTCGCACCGAACGCGGGACGACCGTGTCAAAGACCAGAGCCCCGAAATGACGCCGCACCTCGCGTTCGACGTCCGCGGCGAGATTCGTGCGCCCGTCGCTCATCGTGATCAGCAGCCCGCCGAGTGCGAGCCGGGCGTTCAGCCGCGCCTTGATCAGGTTGATCGACTGCATTAGCTGCGCGAGGCCTTCCAGCGCGTAGTACTCGGCCTGCACCGGCACGATCACGCGGTCGGAGGCCGCGAGCGCATTCACGGTCAGCGGACCGAGCGAGGGCGGGCAATCGAGCAGGACGAAGCTGAACTCGCGTGTGTCGGCGAGCGACTCCGCCAGGTAGCCCTCGCCGTCCGAGCGTCGCGCGAGCTCGATCGCCGCGCCGGCCAACTCTGGTCTCGACGGGATCAGGAAGAGGTTCGGAAAGGCGGTCGCCTTGGCGAGCTCGGCCACGGTCGCGCCGTCCAGGAGGTCGTAGCTCGAGGTGCCGTTGGCCTTCATCCCGAGGCCCGAGGTCGCGTTCGCCTGGGGGTCGAGGTCGATCACGAGCGCGCGTTCGCCGGCCTCGGCCAGACACGCCGCCAGGTTGACGGTGGTCGTTGTCTTGCCGACGCCGCCCTTCTGATTCGCGAATGCGTAGATTCGGCCGCTCACGCCCGCCAGGCTAGTCGCGACCGCGGACGGCTCCAGATCGTGGAACCACTCGGCTACTTACAGGGGCCGCTTGCGCGCAACACCGACACGCCGCGGGAAACCAGGCGGGTTCGCCCCGGTCTTCCGCACTACCGCAAGGCCCCTCGGCGACTCGATCAGCTCGCCCGCGAGCCTGGCGCTCACTCGAGCGAGATCCTCGAGATCGGCGCTCTCGCCGACCCAGAGCACGACGACCCCACCCTCCCGAACGAGCGGAAGGCACCACTCGGCCGCAATCGGAGGTGGCGCCAATGCCTTCGCGAGAGCCACACCCGCCCAGTCCACTGGCTGCTCCTCGACCCGGCCGCACACGACACGGGCGTTCTCCGGCGCCCACTCCTCCAGGAACGCGCAGCGGCGGTGCTCCGACTCGAGCAGGACGACCTCCAAGCCCGGCAGAGCGTGCGCGACCGGAATCCCCGGCGACCCGTTCCCCGATCCGACGTCGACCACGGGCCCGGCTCGGCCCTGGAGCAGCGGCACGACCCGTAAGGCGTCCTCCAACAACATCCCCCGAGCGGCCACCAGGTCGAGCGACGTCAGCCCGGGAGTCTCGACAACGGCGCGGAGCCAGTCCTCGAGCAGTGGCACCGCCCGCTAGGCAGTCGGCTCGACGACGACATAGCGGTTCGGCTCTTCGCCTTCGCTCGAGGTCGTGACGCCGGCGTTGTGCTCGAGGGAGGTGTGGACGATCTTCCGCTCGGCGGCGCTCATCGGCTCGAGCTCGACGCGCGCGCCGGTTCGAGCTGCATCCTCGGCGCTGCGAAGTGCAAGCGCCTCGAGTGTGCGGCGGCGCCGGTCGCGATATCCGGCCGCGTCCACGACGACCTCTTTCCGATCGCCGACGCCGCGGCCGACGATCGCCGACGCGAGCGTCTGAACGGCGTCGATCGTCTGCCCGTGACGGCCGATCAGCAGACCGAGCTCATCGCCGCTGCACGTCACCTCGATCGCCGAGTCCGACTCGTGAACCTCGACCCGGCAGTGCACACCGATCGCGGCAGCCACCTGCGTCACGAGACCGCGGAGGCGGCGCGCAGTCTCGCTCTCGTCCGGGTCGGCCGGCCCCTCGACGAGCGGCACTCCCTCGGGAGCGGTCGCCATGACCCGGGCCGGCGTGTAGCCGACGCCGAGCAGCCCGCGCTCGCCCTCCGACAGCACCTGGAACCGAACTGCGGCCTTGTCGAGCGAAGGAACCAGAAGCTCGAGCTCGCGAAGCGCCTGCCACTTGGCCTCGCCGACCGTCTCGCCGGTCGCCTCGACCGTGCGCTCCCCGCTCACCGCCGGCCTCGGCCCTTGTTCCTCTTCACGCGGCGCGGTTGGGCGGGCGCCTGGTTCTGTGGCTTGGGCCTCGGCGCCGGCTCCGCGGGCGCGCCGTTGCTGATCCCGGCACTCGTGGCGGGAGTCCGCGAGCTGCGCTTCGGGCCTGCGGCCGCGGGTGCGGTCTTCGGGACGAGCCGCCGAGTCACGAGCCCCTGGCCGACCGTCCAGAGGTTCGTCGTTACCCAGTAGATGACGAGGCCCGTCGGGAAGTGCGCGATCACCGTGATGAAGATCAGCGGGATGAACATCATGATCCGCCGCTGCATCTTGTCCATCGAGGTCGACATGAAGTACGTCGAGCAGATCTGGCTCCCCGCATACACGGCCAGGAGCACGTAGCCGGACCAGCTCGAGTTGGCCGGCGCGGTGATGTTCGGCACGAAGTGCAGCCACGACAGGTCCGATCCGGGCGGGATGTGCTTCGAGAAGTGCTTGAGGACGAGATAGAGCGAGATGAAGACCGGGAACTGCGCGACCATCGGCAGACACGAGGCGGCGGGATTGATCTTGTTCTCCCGGTAGAACTTCATCAGCTCTTCGTTCTGCTTCTGCTTGTCGCCCTTGTACTTGCGCTGGATCTCCTTCATCTCCGGCGCGTGGCGCTGCAGCGACTGCATCGAGTGGATCTGGCGTACGGTCAGCGGCACGAGGCAGATCCGGACGACGATCGTCGTCGCCACGATCGCCCAGGACCAGGTGAGCCCGAGGTTGTAGTGGAAGCGCGCGAGCAGCCACCGCAGGATGTTCTCGAGCGTCGAGATGACGATGATCGCGGTGGGCATCACGGGTGGTCGACTCCACCGTGGGACCAGGGGTTGCAGCGCAGAACACGCCAGCAGGCAAGCGCCGAGCCCTTGAAGAGGCCGTGCTTGCGGAGCGCCTGGATCGCGTACTCCGAGCAGCTCGGGTGGAACTTGCAGGTTCCGGCCGGCACGAGCAGCCCGAAGGTGTAGCGGTAGGCGTGGACGAGGCCGATACCAAGCCTCGACGGCGCGCTCCGCAACTGCGTCGCTGTCACGCCGCCACCTTCCCCAGTACCTCGTCGACCCGCTCGACGAGCCAATCGTGTCCGCGTGTTTCTGCCGCCTCGGGCAGCCCCGGGCGGACGACGAGCACGTAGTCGTTGGTGGCGGCCACGGCTTCGAGGTCGAGCTTTGAGGTCCAGATCTCGCGCAGTTGGCGCTTGATCCTGTTGCGCACGACGCTCGAGCCGGTTGCCTTCGGCACCGCGAGTCCTAGCCGCGGCTCCCCGGGCTCCTCGCCGCGGGCGAACCAGTACAGGGTCAGGAATCGCGTCGAGACCGACCGGCCCTGCCGGTAGACGGTGTCGAAGTCGCGGGAGCGCGAGAGGCGGTTCTTGCGCTGCACATCTAGCTCAACAGAGCCATCTACGCCGAGAGACGCTTGCGCCCCTTCGCGCGGCGGCGCTTGAGGATGGCACGGCCGGCGCGGGTGCTCATCCGGGCACGGAAGCCGTGCTTCTTCTTCCGCCGGCGTACGTTTGGCTGATAGGTGCGCTTCATCGAATCGTTTCCTCGGAGGTGCGGCCGGAGCTACGACGACCCGACGTGCCTAGCCGAGGTGCCAGTATACGCGGAGAGTCCAACCTCACGGTTCTCCACAACGCCTCGGATGCGGAAAGTCGTGGAAAGAGCGGGCGAACATCCGGGCCTCCTGCGGCTTTCCACACCTGTGGAGAGTCGTGTGGAGAGAGGTAAGCCCCTGCAAAAGCAGGGTTTTAGCCAGGGCTGCGGCATCGGAAATCCTCATTGAATCCCGCTGCCGGACGCTGCTATTGTCGCCGCCGCCCGACACCAACCGAAGGAGCGCACTGGCGGCGTGGATCACCCGAATGACTTGACTGCGGAAAGCCTCTGGGGCGATGTGGCCGCGCGTTTGCGCGGATCCCTCAACGAAAAGACCTACAGAAACTGGTTCAACGACGTCAGCGCCGTCGAGCTCGACGCGGATCGGTTCGTCCTGTCCGTGCCGAACGACTTCACCCGGGAGTGGATCGAGAGCCGGTTCGCCGATCTGATCCGCGCCGGTCTAAAGGACACCACCGGCTCCGACCGACGCCTCGAGTTCGTCGTGCGGCCCCCGGTGGCGCCCGTCGCGACGATCACCCCTCCGGTCTTGCCGCGGATCGACGGCGCTTCGATCAACCCGAAGTACACCTTCGACTCGTTCGTGATCGGATCGTCGAATCGCTTCGCGCATGCTGCCGCGCTCGCAATCGCCGAGGCGCCCGCCCAGGCCTACAACCCGCTATTCATCTACGGGTACACCGGGCTCGGGAAGACGCACCTCCTTCACGCCGTAGCGAACTACATCGGGCTCCATTCCTCGTCCTTGACCGTGCGCTACGTGACGTCGGAGACCTTCATGAACGACTTTATCAACTCGCTCCGCGACAAGCGCATCGAGGGCTTCAAGCAGCGATACCGCGCCTACGACGTGCTCCTGATCGACGACGTCCAGTTCTTCGAGCACAAGGAGCGGATCCAGGAGGAATTCTTTCATACGTTCAACTCGCTGCACGAGGCGGGCCGGCAGATCGTCATGAGCTCCGATCGCCCACCCCGAGATATCCAGACGCTCGAGGACCGACTGCGGTCCCGGTTCGAATGGGGCCTGATAACCGACATTCAGCCGCCCGACCTCGAGACGCGGATCGCGATCCTCCGTCGCAAGGTGAAGTACGACGGGATCGACGTCGGCGACCCGGAGGTGCTCACGCATATCGCGAGCCGAGTCACGACGAACATCCGTGAGCTCGAAGGGGCACTCACTCGCGTGGTTGCGTTCGCGTCGCTCACCGGGCGGAGCATGGACGTCCAGCTCGCCCAGGACGTGCTGCGCGACGTCTTCCCGCAGGGCGAGCCCGCGGTCGTCTCGATCGAGCGGATCCAGGAGCTCGTCTGTGATCGCTTCAGCGTGACGCTGACCGAGCTGACGAGCGAGCGCCGCTCGCAGAGCATCGTCTACCCGCGGCAGGTGGCGATGTACCTCTCACGTGAGCTGACCGACTCCTCGCTGCCCAAGATCGGCAAGCAATTCGGGGGTCGCGACCACACCACTGTGATCCACGCGACCTCGAAGATCGCGCGCCTAATTCGTGAGGACAGGTCTGTTTACAACCTGGTGCAAGAACTCACCGCCCGTGTGAAGCAGGCTCGCTGAGCCATGTCCCCTGTAGATACCCCCGCGATCTCCCCCGTCCGGTCCCACAGCCAGAATGCCGTCGGTTCCTGAGTCGGCCGCGGTTCTCCCACCAATCCACAGACCTAGGGCTACTACGAATTGAATTCTTCAAATAATGATTGACTCAGAGACTGTGACCCTTGACGTGTTGAAAGCCACCGTTTCGCGCGAGCAGTTCGCCGAGAGCGTCTCGGTGGTTGCGCGCGCGCTCTCGACTCGCGCTTCGGTTCTCGTCCTCGGCGGTATCCAGCTCGTCGCGACCCCCGAGGGCCTGGCACTCGCTGCCACCGACATGGAGCTCTCGCTGCGCGCGTCGATGGCCGCCGAGGTCGCCGGCGAGGGAACCGTGGTTGTGCCCGGCCGGCTCCTTCTCGACATCGCCAAGGCACTTCCCGAATCCGAGGTCTCGATCGAGCATCTCGGCGAGGACTCGGTGCTCGAGATCACGAGCGGCTCGGCGAGCTACCGGATCCACACCTACTCGGCGGAAGACTTCCCCCACCTGCCGGAGCTCGAAGGGATCGCGCTCCAGGAGGTCGACCGCGAGCTGCTGCTCAGCACGATCGCCCGGGTGAGCAAGTCGGCATCGCGCGACGAGAGCCGCCCCGTCCTCACCGGGATCTTCGCCAGCTTCGAGGCGGGCAAGCTCGTGATGGCAGCGACGGACTCGTATCGGCTCGCGGTCAAGGAAACCGCAGCACCGGGGCCGCTGCCCGACCTCGAGGCGATCATTCCGGCCCGAGCGCTCCAGGAGGTTGCGAGAATCGCCGGCTCCGGGGACACGATCGAGATGGCCGTGCAGGAGAACCACGTGATCTTCGGCTCGGACGGCGTGTGGCTGACCACACGCCGGATCGACGGGCAGTTCCCGAACTACCGCCAGCTCCTTCCGGAGCAATTCGAGCACGAGCTCGAGCTGCCCCGCGACGAGTTGCTCGATGTCGTGCGTCGTGTCGGCCTGCTCGCGCAGCGAAACTCGCCGCTGCGGCTGCGCTTCGCAGAGGGTGAGCTGACCGTTTCTGCGCGCACACAGGACGTGGGCGAGGCGAAGGAGTCGCTGCCGGCGCCGTTCGCCGCCGACGCTCTCGAGATCGGGTTCAACGCCGAGTTCCTGCGCGACGGCCTCGAGTCGATCGACTCGACCACCGTCCACTTCAAGCTGATCAGCCCGCTCCGCCCGGCTGTGCTACAGGGCGAGACACCGGACTACACGTACCTGATCATGCCGATCCGGCTCGCGGGATGATCTTCGACGCGACGGTGGGCGGGATTCAGCCTGGTCGTCCGGCACATCACGCTTCGTAACTTCCGCTCGTACGCGCAGCTCGACCTGGCTCTCGAGCCGGGAATCGTCCTCGTGACCGGCGACAACGGCGCGGGGAAGACGAACCTCCTCGAGGCGGTGCACCTCGCAACTCAGGGGTTCTCGCCGCGAACGCGCACCGACGGGCGGCTGATCCGCTTCGGAGAGACCGCGGCCGCGGTCTCCCTGAAGGTCGACCGCGACGCGGTCAGCCACGAGATCCGGGTGAAGCTGGCCGCGTCCGGCGGGAAGACGGCGGAGCTGGACGGCTCGCGCCTCCCGTCGGCCGAGTCCCTGCGACGGGAGTTCCCGACGCTGGTGTTCACGCCCGACCGGCTGGCCGTGGTCAAGGGTGGGCCTGCGGTTCGCCGCGCGTACATCGACAGGGTGCTTGCGCGGCTGCTGCCGCCGCAGGCCGGCCTGCCGCAGGAGTACGCGGCCGCTCTCGCCCAGCGAAACGCCGCCCTCCGACGTGTTCAGCTTGGGCTCGCGCCACGCGAGGTCGTCTCCCCCTGGACAGAGCGCGTCGCCGAGCTTGGTGCGAGGCTCGTCGAGACGCGCCGCGAGACGACCCTGGCGCTTTCGCCTGCTTTTCGCGGGCGCCTGGCCGAGCTCGGACTGTTCGACGGCCGGCTCGGCTACGACGCCGAGGCGCCGACGGTCACTGCGCTCGAGGCACGCTTCGACGCAGACCTCGCGCGCGGAACGACCGGGCTCGGGCCGCATCTCGACGACGTCGAGATCGCCGCAGACGGCCGGGAGCTGCGGGGGTTCGGCTCGCAGGGCGAGCAGCGGCTCGCACTGCTCGCGCTCCTGCTCGCCGAGGCCGGGCTCCTTTCCTCGACACCGCTGCTCTTGCTGGACGACGTGCTCTCCGAGCTCGACTCCCGCCGCCGCGGCATCCTGGCGGCCTCGGTTTCCGGCCTCGGCCAGACCGTGATCACTACGACGCACCACTCGGCGCTCCCCGCGGAGCCGAGTCAGGTGGTCGAGGTAACCCCTGGATTCGCTGTCTGACGCGTTCCGGCGCGAGTTGAAGCGGTTCGGCGGTCCCGCCGACCTCGGCGAGATCTGCGGTCGTTGGCCGGCCGCGGTCGGCGAGGCGATCGCGCGCAATGCGTGGCCGGCCCGAATCGGGCGCGACGGGACGCTACACGTCAACACGTCGGACTCGGTGTGGGCCTTCGAGCTCGCGCAACGCGGCGCGGATATCGCCGCCCGGCTCGAGGTCTCGGCGGTCAGGTTTGCGCCCGGCCCGCTGGCCGAGGTCGTGCCCGAGAAGGAGGCGGAGAGCCTCGCGCGGTCGCGCCCGGTACCATCCGAGGACGAGCTCCGCGCGGCCGCCGAGATCGCCGCCTCGATCGAGGACGAGAAGTTGCGCAAAAGTGTCGAAAAAGCGGTGAGTTTGAGCCTCGCGAGGGGCCGTTCAGACCGCCCCGTTTGATACACTTAACTCGGCCGGCAAAATAGGTGTTTTGCAGGCGTTTTATTCTCTCTCAGTCTGTTTCTAGCCTATTTCTGGAGCGATGGCAGCCGACCCCACATACTCAGCCAAGGACATCACGGTTCTCGAGGGCCTCGAGCCGGTCCGGCTGCGCCCCGGGATGTACATCGGCTCGACCGGCGTCGACGGCCTCCACCACCTCGTCTACGAGGTTGTGGACAACGCCGTCGACGAGGCCATGGCCGGGTACGGGGACTCGATCGAGGTCTTTATCCACCCGGACAGCTCGATCACGGTGCAGGATCGCGGCCGCGGCATCCCGGTCGACGTCGCTCCGGACAGCCCCGACGGCATGCCGGCGCTGACGGTCGTCTTGACCAAGCTCCACGCCGGCGGGAAGTTCGGCGGCGAGGGCTACAAGGTCTCGGGTGGCCTCCACGGCGTGGGTGTCTCGGTCGTGAACGCGCTGTCCGAGCGCCTCGAGGCGACTGTCGAGCGCGACGGCAAGGTCTATCGGCAGGACTTTGCGCGTGGTGTGCCGCTCGCGGAGATGAGGCCGGCCGGCTTCACGGATCAGACCGGCACCAAGATCACCTTCGTGCCCGACCCCGATATCTTCGAGGAGATTGTCTGGTCGCGCGAGACGCTGCGTCAGCGGATGCGCGAGACCGCATTCCTCACAAAGGGCCTGCATATCAAGCTCGTCGACGAGCGCGAGGGGGAGTGGAGCGAGGAGTTCTACTTCGAGAACGGCATCCGGGACTTCATCGGGCACGTGAATGCCGGCCGCGACCCGATCCACGGCACGATCATCTACTTCGAGGCCGAGGAAGACGAAGGCCGCGGAACGGTTGAGATCGCGATGCAGTGGAACGCCAAGTACGTCGAGTCGGTGTTTACCTACGCGAACAACATCAACACCCACGCCGGCGGCGCTCATCTCTCCGGCTTCTCGGCAGCGCTCACGCGCACGATGAACAAGTGGGCGGCCGACGACGGTGTGCTCAAGGAGAAGGACGACGCGCTCGAAGGTGAGGACACGCGCGAGGGGCTCGCCGCGGTCATCTCGGTCAAGCTCCGTGATCCGCAGTTCGAGGGCCAGACGAAGGCGAAACTCGGGAACCCCTGGGTCCGCGGCTTCGTCGAGAAGACTGTCAACCAGAAGCTCGGTGAGTGGTTCGAGGAGCATTCGGCCGAGCGCAAGCGGATCGTCCGCAAGGCCACCGATGCCGCTCGCGCGCGGCAGGCTGCGCGCAAGGCGCGCGACATCCAGCGCAAGGGTGCGCTCTCGGGCGGGGGCCTTCCCGGCAAGCTTGCCGACTGCCAGTCCTCCGATCCGGAGCTCTGCGAGCTCTTTCTGGTCGAGGGCAACTCGGCCGGCGGCTCGGCGGTCGACGCGCGCGACAAGAACTACCAGGCGATCCTCCCGCTGCGCGGCAAGGTGATCAACTCCGAGAAGAACCGGATCGACAAGGTGCTCTCGAACACCGAGATCCAGTCGATCGTGACCGCGGTCGGGACCGGCATCGGCGCCGAGTTCGACCTCGAGAAGCTGCGCTACAACCGGGTGATCGTCATGACCGACGCCGACGTCGACGGCTCGCACATCCGCACGCTCCTGCTCACGTTCTTCTACCGGCAGATGCAGGAGCTCGTCGAGAGCGGCCACGTCTACATCGCCGTACCGCCGCTGTACAAGCTCTCGAGCTCTACGGGCAAGAACGAGCGGTACATCGAGAAGGAGGCGCACTTCGAGGAGATCCTGGTGCGTGACCGCGCGCAGGACATCGAGATCACCGATCGCGCCGGCGAGTCCTACCGCGTTACCGAGCTGCGCTATCAGCGACTCGCGCGCGCCCTCAATGAGTTCGACGGCTGGCTGTCGCGGCTTCGGGCGGACTTCGGTTCTGCGGCCGCGTCGTTCGTTGTGCTGCACCGCCTGGTCGAGGCCGACACGCCCGACGCGGCCGCGGTCGAAGCGGCGATTCCCGGTCTCGGCGATGACATCTACGACCTCGAGTACGTGAGCAAGGACGACAACTCGATCCGGCTGCGACTCACCGAGAAGGAGACGAACGCGGCAACGCACATCGAGCTTCCCGTCGCGCTCCTCGCCTCGCCCGTCTACGCCGGCCTGCGCCGCACGTACGCCCGCCTGGTCGAGGTTGCGGGCCAACCGCCGTTCAGTCTCGTCCTCGGCAAGAAGAGCGAGACGACCGTGACCTTCGAAGGGCTTCGGCTCCAGATCCTCGAGCTCGCCAAGGAAGGGCTCAAGGTCAACCGTTTCAAGGGGCTCGGCGAGATGAATCCCGAGCAGCTCTGGGAGACCACGATGAACCCGGAGAACCGGGTGCTGGTCCAGGTTGGCGTCGAGGACGCGATCCTTGCCGACAAGGTCTTCTCCATGCTGATGGGAGACGAGGTAGAGCCGCGGCGCGAGTTCATCGAGCAGAACGCCAAGTACGCAAGGCTCGATGTCTAGTACAGAACCGACCGGCGCGGGCCGGATCGAACCGCGTGAGCTCGAGCAGGAGATGCGCACGAGCTTCCTCGACTACTCGATGAGCGTGATCGTCTCGCGTGCGCTTCCGGATGCGCGGGACGGGCTGAAGCCGGTGCACCGCCGCGTGCTCTACGCGATGAACGAGCTCGGGCTGCAGCCGAACCGCGAGCGGATCAAGTGCGCCCGCGTCGTCGGCGACGTGATGGGGAAGTACCACCCGCACGGCAACCAGGCGATCTACGACGCCCTCGTCCGCATGGCGCAGCCGTTCTCGCTCCGCTACCCGCTCGTCGACCCGCAGGGCAACTTCGGCAACGTCGACGGCTACCCGGCCGCCGCCGAGCGTTACACCGAGGCGCGACTCGCGGCGATGGCCGCCGAGCTCCTACGCGACATCGATCAGGACACCATCGACTTCATCCCGAACTACGACGGCTCCGAGCGCGAGCCCGCCGTGCTTCCGGCCCGGTTCCCGAACCTGCTCGTCAACGGCGCCACCGGCATCGCAGTCGGGATGGCGACGAACATCCCGCCGCACAACCTCTCCGAGACGATCGATGCCGTGCTCGCGATGATCGACGACGCCGACATCGACGTCGAGCGGCTGTCCCAGCACGTCAAGGGACCGGACTTCCCGACCGGTGGCATCATCCTCGGCCGCGAGGGGATCCGCGAGTCCTATCGCTCCGGCCGCGGCCGGATCCGTGTCCGCGGCCGCGCCCACATCGAGGAGCTGCGTGGCGGCAAGGCCGCGATCATCGTCAGCGAGCTGCCCTACGGGGTCAAGAAGGGCGGGGACGACGGCGTCATCTCGAAGATCGCGGACCTCGTCCGTGAGGGTGTTCTCAGCGAGATCGCGAACCATCGCGACGCGGTCAAGGATCTGTCCGGCAAGGACGGGATGCGGATCTACATCGAGCTCAAGCGCGACGCGGTGCCTCAGGTCGCGCTGAACAAGCTTTACCAGCACACGTCCCTTCAGACCACCTTTGGCTACAACGCTGTCGCTCTCGTCGACGGCGTCCCGCGGACGCTCTCGCTGCTGGAGCTGATCCGCACCTACCTCGATCACCAGCGCGAGGTCGTCACCCGCCGGCTGAAGTTCGAGCTGCGCAACGCGGTTCGGCGCGCGCACATCCTCGAGGGCTACCTGATCGCGCTCGACAACATCGATGCGGTGATCGCACTGATCCGCGCCTCCGAGAGCACCGAGGCTGCTCGCCAGGGCCTGATGCGCGAATTCGGGCTCAGCGAGCTGCAGGCGAACGCGATCCTCGAGATGCGCCTCCGCGCGCTGACCGGGCTCGAGCGCAAGCGCCTGCAGAGCGAGTACGACGACCTGATGGAACGGATCGGAGAGCTTCGCGCGATCCTCTCGGACGAGTCGAGGATCGACGGCGTGATCCGCGAGGAGCTGCTCGAGGTCAAGGAGACCTACGGCCGCCGCGACGAGCGCCGCACGGAGATCATCGCCGCCGAGGGCGATCTCGAGCTCGAGGATCTGATCGCGGAAGAAGACATGGTGATCGCGATCACGCGCTCCGGCTACATCAAGCGGTTGTCGCCCACCGCCTACAAGGAGCAGCGCCGCGGCGGCGTCGGCGTGATGGGCATGGACATGAAGGACGAGGACTACATCGAGCACCTGTTCGTTGCCTCGACGCACGACTACATCCTCTTCTTCACCTCCGTCGGCAAGGTCTACCGGCTCAAGGTGCACGAGCTTCCGCTCGGCTCGCGCCAGGCGAAGGGCCGCATGATCGGCAACCTCTTGCCCGTTCGCCAGGACGAGCAGGTGCGCGCCGTGATCAAGACTCGCAACTTCGAGGAGACCGAGTACCTGCTTTGCGCGACCAGGAACGGCGTCGTCAAGAAGACCAAGCTCGCCGACTACAACACACCGTTGAAGGCCGACGGGATCATCGCGATCAAGATGCGCGACGGAGACGAGCTCGTCTCCGTTCGCCTCTGCTCGACCGGCGACGATGTGCTGCTCGTGTCGCGCAAGGGCCAGGCGATCCGGTTCTCCGAGGCTGACGCGCGCGCGATGGGCCGCGCCACCGAGGGGGTTCGCGGCATGACGCTCAGGGGGGACGACCTGGTGATCACGGCGGAGATCGCCAACGACGACTCGGACCTGCTCGTCGTGACCGAGAACGGGTTCGGCAAGCGCACGCGCGTCTCCGAGTACCCGCGCAAAGGGCGTGGAGGCATGGGCGTCCAGACGGTCAAGCTGACCGAGGCGCGCGGCTATCTCGCGGGCGCACTGGTCGTGCGCGACGGCTATCAGGTGATGTTGATCTCGACGGGCGGCACCGTGATCAAGATGCCGGTCGAGGACGTCAAGCGGCTCGGAAGATCGACGCAGGGCGTCATCGTCATGCGGCTGCGTGACAGCGAGACGGTGTCCTCGTTGGCTCCCGTGGTCGAATCGACTGAGGATGCCGAGGACGACTCCGCGGAGGCGGTGGTCGCCGACGGCGCGGCTCCGCTGCTCGAGGCGCGCTCGAGGCGACGGACGAGCCGAGCGACGAAGACGTCGCTCCGGCCGACGAGCCCTCGACCGAATAGCAGCCTTCAATTTCTTCAGTCGGGCGGCTAGAGTCGAAACCGTGGGGGGCGCGTCGACGGGGAGAGGATCGAAATGCAGTACCTAACGCGGCAGGTCGCGCTCGAGCCCGTCGATCTTGCGGCTCACCTCGACAGGATCGAGCTTTATCTGGGCCAGGTGTGCCGTCTCGCCGGCATCTCGAAGATGCAGCTCGATTACTGGACGAACAAGGCGCAGATCCCGACGAAAGGCAAGAAGCAGCGGATCTATGACATCCAGTCGATCGAGCTGGTGATGCTGATCAAGCAGGGCAGGGACAAGGGAATGAACCTGGCTGCCGCGATCGAGGCTGCCCGGCGGTTTCGTGAGGAGCACGCAGCCGCGCGAGGCTGAGGCTCAGATGGGCTCGTCGTTGCTCTTGCCCTTGGGCAGGAGCAACGTGAGCACGTCGATCGGCGCGGGGAAGACGATCGTGGTCGACGGCGACGAGGAGATCTCGATCAGCGTCTGCAGGTAGCGGAGCTGCAGGGCGACGGGGTGGGTCTCGATCACCGCGGCTGCGTCCTTGAGCCGCTCGGAGGCCTGGAACTCGCCTTCGGAGGCGATCACCTTGGCGCGCCGCTCGCGCTCGGCCTCGGCCTGGCGGGCCATCGCGCGCTGCATGCCCTGCGGGATCTCGACGTCCTTGACCTCGACGATCGAGACCTTGATCCCCCAGGGCGCGGTCTGCTCGTCGATGATCCCCTGGAGGATCGAGTTGATCTTCTCGCGCTCGGACAACAGCTCGTCCAGCGAGTGCTGGCCGAGGACGGAGCGCAGGGTGGTCTGCGCGATCTGGGACGTCGCGACCATGTAGTTCTCGATCTGGACGATTGCCGACTTCGGATCGACGATCCGGAAGTACGCGACGGCGTTCACGCGCACCGGGACGTTGTCCTTGGTGATCACCTCCTGCGGCGGGATCTGCAGCGTGATCGTGCGGAGGTCGACCTTGACCATCTTGTCAACGATCGGGATCAGGACGAAGAGGCCGGGGCCCTTCGGCTGAGGGAGCAGCCGGCCGAGACGGAAGATGATGCCGCGCTCGTACTCGCGCGCGACCTTGAGCGCACCGATGAGGAAGAAGATCAGGATCAGCAGCAGGATCCCGACGACGATGGCTGCGATGGTCACCGGGCGATCCTACAGCCGTTCAAACCTGGTGGACCTCGAGCGTCAGCCCGTCGAGCCCGTCGACGGCGACGCGTTGCCCGATCCTGAGGGGCTGAGAGGCCCGGGCACGCCAGAGCTCGCCGTGGATCGAGACGAGCCCGCCCTCGCGAACGACACCCTCCATCCCGACGATCTCCTGAGGCCCCACGGCCACGGGGGAACGGCGCGCGGCGACGGCCTTCGAGATACCGAACGCCCAGGCGCCGCCGAGGATCACCGTGACGGCGACGATCAGGGCGGTCGACTCGCTCGGCCCACCGCGCACGGACTGGAACATCGTCGCGAGCCCGAATCCGAGTGCGATCAGGCCGCATAAGGTGAGCGCACCGTGGCTCGGCACATACAGGTCGAGGCCGAGTAAGGCGAGACCGAGAATTACCAGGCCGACTCCGGTCCAGGACAGCGGCAAAACATAGAGCCCGAAGAGGGCGAGCAGCATCGAGATCGCGCCGAGGGCGCCCGGCAGGACGACCCCCGGGTGGAAGATCTCGAACCCGATTCCGACGATCCCGGCGAGGAAGAGGAGCGACACGACGTTCGGGTTCGTGAGGATCGAGAGAAAGCGCGTGAGAAACCCGGGGCGCGTGTCGTCGATCGTTGCGCCGGCCGTGTGGAGCTCGAGGTGCGCGGGTACTGTCGTCCAGCCGTCGACCTTGTCGAGGAGCGCGGGAAGCGTGGGCGCGATCGTGTCGATCACGTTCAGCTTCAGCGCCTCGGCAGCGGTCAGGTTTGCGGCTTTCTTGACGGCCTCGTTCGCCCAGACCGCGTTGCGTCCATGGGTCTTCGCAAGGCCGCGCAACGATGCGGCTGCGTCGTTGATGATCTTCCGGCGTAGGTCACTGCCCAGGTTCGCCCCCGTGCCGGAGATCGGCGTCGAGGAGCCGATGTTGGTTTCCGGCGCCATCGCGAGCAGGTCGGCTGCCTCGGAGATCCAGACGCCCGCAGATGCAGCGCGCGCGCCACCGGGCGCGACGTAAACGATCACCGGAGTGCCGGCGCGGCTGAGCTGCAGCTCCTTCTGGACGATCTGCCGCATCGACTCCTCGTCTCCACCCGGGGTGTCGAGGACGATCACGGCGGCGTCGTAGTGATCCTTGAGCGCCTGGTCGAGCTTGCTGTTCAGCCAGCTCTGCGTGACCGGGTTCACCTCGGAGGTGAAGTGAATTGCGAGCACCCGTGGCTTCGAAGCGGCAGGCGCCGACCCGGCCACCGGAACGACCGCCGCGGCTGCGACGAGCGCAGCGCACAGGAGCGAGATCTTCACCGCGGTCTCAGTGTATTCCGCCTACCGCCCGCCGCAGGGCTTTTCGTGCCGACCCCTCGACCTCGTGTTCCAAGTGACGAGCCGGCAACGCTCGTGACTTGCACTACAAGGTGGCGACCCAGGCCTCGTAACCCTGCTCCAGCCGATCCAGAATGTCGACCAGAAGCTCGAGTCGGTCGCGTTTGACGTAGCCCGCGCCCGGCCACGGAGCCTCGCCGACATTGACGCCGATGCCGAGGACGACGCGTTCGCTGGCCTCGGCGAGGACGCCCGAGACCTTCTTGCCGTTGAGCAGGACGTCGTTCGGGTCCTTGATCGTCGCCCCCTCGCCGATCGCGCCCGCGACCGCGTGCGCGGCGACGAGCGTCAGCTCGGGCCACCGCGTTATCGGGAGGGGCGGGTAGAGGACGACCGATAGCGCGAGCCCTGCTCCCGGCTCGTCGACCCAGACACGGCCGAGCCGGCCACGCCCGGCTGTCTGGTGCTCGGCCACCGCGACCGTCCCATGCGGTGCATCGGCAGGCGCCATCGTCTGCGTCGAGGGCGCCTCGGCCGCGTAGAGGTAGGTACGTCCGAACGTCCCGCGCAGGCGAGGTAGGACGGTTGCGGGCAGTAGGGCCACGGCCACTAGAGTAGGCGCGCTGTGCAACCGCGCCTGCCCCAGCGTCGTCCAATCCGAACCGATGCTCGCCCCGATGTCCCGCTCGTCTACGGTCGCCTTTCCGATCCGAATTCTCGTGACCCGTGCCAAAGCAGGCGACCAGCGGGCGCTCGAGGCGCTCTGCGAGCGGCACGCGCCTCGAGTCGAGCGCCTCGCGCTCCACCTCCTGCGAGATCCCGAGGATGCGCGGGACGCTGCGCAGGACTCGCTCGCGAAGCTCGTCGTCCGCATCCGCCAGTTCCGCGGCGAGGCGCAGTTCTCCACCTGGCTCCACCGGCTCACCGTCAACACGTGCAAGGACTTCGCGCAGGCCCGGACGCTTCGACGCACGGAGCCGCTTGTCGAGGACGAGCGGCCCGCGCGTGACGGCGACCCCCTGGCCGAGCTAACCGCCTCGGAGACCCGCCGCGAGCTCGGCCGCGGCCTCGCCGAGCTGCCGCCCGCGCAGGCGACGGTGGTTGCGCTCAAGGACGCCTTCGACGTCGGCTTCATCGAGATCTCGGAGGTCACCGGCCTGCCGATCGGCACGGCGAAGTGCTACGCCCATCGGGGCCGCGCGTCTCTGCGGGAGCGGCTCACCGCATGACGGGCGCGCTCGGAAGGGCGGAGATCGAAGCGATCATCCCGCACCGGGTGCCGTTCCTCCTGGTCGACGAGGTGCTCGAGCTCGTTCCAGGTGAGCGCGTAGCGGCCCGGAAGACCGTCACGGAGGAGGACTGCGCCGGCCATTTCCCCGGAAACCCGATCATGCCGGGCGTGAAGATGGTCGAGGCGCTTGCCCAGTGCGGTGCCGTCGCCGTCCTCTCTCAGCCGGAGAACGCAGGCAAGCTCGTGTTGTTTGCCGGCATCGACGACGTCCGCTTCAAGCGGATCGTGCGGCCCGGCGAGGTGCTCGACCTGATCTGCGAGGTCGAGGCCGTTCGCGGCCCGGTCGGAAAGGGCAAGGTGCGGGCTTCGGTCGGGGGCGAGCTGGCGGTGCGCGGCACCCTGACCTTCGCCGTGAGCGGGGAATGATCGCCCGCGCGACCGGGCGGCCAGTCTCGATCACGGGGCTCGGCTGTTACGTCCCCGACAAGGTGGTGACGAACGACGATCTCGCGAAGGTCGTCGAGACCTCCGACGAGTGGATCATGACTCGCACCGGCATCCGCGAGCGGCGGATGGTCGAAGAGGACGTGGCGATGTCGGACATCTCGGTTCCGGCTGCCCGCGCTGCGCTCGCCCAGGCAGGCCTCGAGGGCAAGGACATCGACCTGATCGTCGTGGCGACGATCACTCCGGACATGGCGTTCCCGGCCACGGCGACGCTGATCGCCGATCAGCTGGGCAGCGTCGATGCCGCCGCCTATGACCTCTCCGCCGGCTGTACCGGTTTCATGTACGCAATCGCGCAGGCGCATGCTGCGGTCTCGTCAGGTCTCGCGAAGCGCGCGCTCGTGGTCGGCGGCGACGTCCTGTCGAAGGTCCTCGACTGGACGGACCGCTCGACGCTCGTGCTCTTCGGCGACGGCGCGGGCGCGGTGGTGCTCGAGCACGTCGGCGACGGCGGCTTCATCGGCTTCGAGCTCGGAGCGGACGGCTCGGGCGCGAACGAGCTGAACTTCCCGGGAAGCGGGTCGCGCCCCGTCCACGACGGCACCGAGGGCCATCTGCGGATGAACGGCCGCGAGGTCTTCAAGTTCGCCACACGCATCCTCGTGCGCTCGGCTACCGCCCTCCTGGAAGAATGTGAGCTCACCGTTGACGACGTCGACGTGTACGTCCCCCATCAGGCGAACGTCCGCATCATCGACCACGCTGTCAACAAACTAGGCTTCCCCAAGGAGAAGGTGGTGGTCAACGTCGACCGTTACGGCAACACCTCATCGGGCTCGATCCCGCTTGCGTTGGCCGACGCGTCGGCGAGCGGGCTCCTCCAGCCCGGAAGCCTGGTTCTGATGACCGGAATGGGTGCGGGCCTCACCTGGGGCTCGGCGTTGATGCACTGGACTCTCCCTACGAATGGAGCAAAGAGATGAGCAAACTGGCATTCATGTTCCCGGGCCAGGGCTCGTTCGAGCTCGGCATGGGGCGTGAGATCGCAGAGGCGGAGCCGATGGCGATGGCGGTGTACGACGAGGGGAGCGAGGCGTCCGGGCTCGACCTGCACCGGCTCTGCTTCTCGGGCACGGCGGAGGAGCTGACGCGGACCGACCTGCAGCAGCCGGCGCTCGTCGCAACCAGCCTCGCGATCAACGCTGCTCTGAGAGCACGCGGGATCGTGCCGGACTTCGTGGTCGGCCACTCCGTTGGCGAGTTCTCGGCGCTCGGTGCGGCGAATGCGCTCGGCGTCCGCGAGATGATCGAGCTCGTGCGCGAGCGTGGCCTCGCGATGGCCGATGCGGCCAGTGCGCGGCCCGGCTCCATGGCAGCGATCCTTGGTCTGGCGGACGAGGTCGTCGAGGCGCTCTGCAAGAAGATCCACAACGTGTGGCCCGCGAACTACAATTGCCCGGGACAGCTCGTCGTCTCGGGCGAGACCGACGCGGTCGACGAATGCTGCGACGAGGCCCAGCGCGAAGGCGCCCGCCGCGCCGTGCGGCTGAAGGTGTCCGGCGCGTTCCACTCGCCGCTCGTCGAGCTGGCCGCCGAGCGCTTCCGGCCGGCGATCGAGCGGCTCGACTTCAAGACCCCGACCTCGCAGTTCGTCTCGACGGTCACCGGCAAGCTCGAAGGCCCCCAGAGGCTCCGTGGGCTGCTCGTCGACCAGCTGACGGCGCCCGTCAGGTTCACGCAGTCGGCGCGCGAGATGATTGGTCACGGCGTCACGACGTTCGTCGAGGTCGGCCCGGGTAACGTCCTCAGCGGTTTACTGAAGAGGATCGACAGCTCCGTCAAGGCGGTTTCGGTCAACGACCTGAAGTCGCTGAATGCGGTCGCGCACGAGCTTGGCTGAGTTCTGCTCCCTCGAAGGGAGAACCGCGCTCGTTACCGGTGCCTCGCGGGGGATCGGCGCTGCGATCGCGACTGAGTTCGCGCGCGCCGGAGCGGCGGTCGTCCTCGGCTACCGCTCGGGCGCCGAGGAGGCCAACGCGCTGGCAGCCGCGATCGGCGGCCGCGCGATCCAGGCCGATGTCTCCTCGGCGGAGGACGCCGTCCGCCTCGTCGGAGAGGCGGGCGAGCTCGACATCCTGGTCAACAATGCGGGTGTGACGCGCGACGGGCTGCTTGCCCGTATGTCCGACGAGGATTGGCGTGAGGTGATCGAGACCAACCTGAGCTCGATCTTCTATACCTGCCGCGCGGTGACGCGGCCGATGATGAAGAAGCGGGGCGGCGCGATCGTCAACGTCAGCTCGATCGTCGGCCTCCATGGCAACTTCGGGCAGACGAACTACGGTGCTGCGAAGGCCGGGATCATCGGGTTCACCAAGTCGCTTGCCCGCGAGCTGGGCTCCCGAAACGTGCGCGCGAACGTCGTCGCGCCCGGGTATGTGAAGACGCGCCTGACCGACGCGATTCCGGAGGAGGGCCGTGCGCTGATGCTGCAGAACACGCCGCTCGGGCGGCTCGGCGACGCGCAGGACGTGGCCGGGGCGGTACGGTTCCTGTGCTCCGACGAGGCCTCGTTCATCACGGGCGAGGTGCTGCTCGTTGACGGCGGACTGGGGATGTAGTGGGAGAGAACGGCAGCGCAAGACGGCGCGTCGTGGTGACGGGACTTGGCGCGGTCACGTCGCTCGGCAACGACGTCGACACGACGTGGAAGCACCTGATCGCAGGGGAGTCGGGCGCGGGCGAGATCACCCAGTTCGACTACGAGGGTTACCCGGTGCGCTTCGCTTGCGAGCTGAAGGAGTTCGACCCCACGAACTGGGTCGACCACAAGTCCGCGAGGCGGATGGACCGGTTCGCCCAGATGATTCTCGCCGCGGCGCGGCAGGCCGAGGCGGACTCGGGCATCGACATCGCGGCAGACACGACCCGGATCGGATCCTCGATCGCGACCGGCATCGGCGGCCTGCACTCCTTCCAGGCCTGCTACGACGTGCTGCTCAACCGCGGGCCCGATCGGATCAGCCCGTTCTCGATCCCTTGCATCATCCCGAACATGGGCGCGGGTTGGGTCTCGATCGAGCTCGGCACACAGGGGCCGCTGATGAGCCAGTGCACCGCCTGCGCCGCCTCGAACATGGCGATCGGAGACGCCGTCGATGCGATTCGCCTCGGCCGGGCCGACGCGATGATCGCCGGTGGCAGCGAGTCGCCGATCACGCGGGTCGGTGTCGCCGGCTTCGACGCGATGCGCGCGCTCTCGCGCCGCAACGATGACCCGAAGCGGGCCTCGAGGCCGTTTGACGCCGAGCGCGACGGGCTTGTGATGGGCGAGGCCGCCGGCGCCGTCGTGCTCGAGGAGCTCGGGCGCGCGCAGGCGCGCGGCGCCAAGATCTACGCAGAGCTGATCGGCTACGGCATGTCCTCCGACGCGGCGCACATGACCGAGCCCGACCCGACCGGCCGCAGCCCGGCCCGCGCGATGCGGATGGCGATCGACGACGCGGGCATCGAGCCGACCGACATCGGCTACGTCAACGCGCACGCCACCTCAACGCCGCTCGGCGACTCCGCCGAGACGAAGGTGATCAAGGTCGCTCTCGGCGAGGAGCACGCGCGCAGCATCCCCGTCTCCTCCACCAAGGGCGCGACCGGCCACTGCTTCGGCGCTGCCGGCGCGATCGAGGCGATCTTCACGATCCTGGCGCTCCGCGATCGCGTCGTTCCGCCGACCATCAACCTCGAGAACCCCGATCCCGACTGTGATCTCGACTACGTCCCGAACGTCGCGCGCGAGGTCCCGGATCTCCACACCGCTCTCTCGAACTCCTTCGGCTTCGGCGGCCATAACGCGACGATCGTCTTGCAGCGCTGGGCCGCCGAAAATTAGGATCTCCGCGCGATGCAGAGGTGGGCGACCTTCGATTGCTACGGCACGCTGATCGACTGGAACGGCGGGATCCGCGCCGAGCTCGAGCGGCTGTTCGGCGACGACGAGGCGGAGATCGACGCGCTACTCGCCCGCTACCACGAGCTCGAGCCCGAGCTCGAGCGCGACGGCAAGCTCAGCTACCGGGAGGTGATGACCGAGGCGATGCGCCGGCTCGGCGCGCCCGAAGGCGAGGAGAGCGGCCTCGCCGACTCCCTGCCGACCTGGGAGCCGTTCCCGGAGACGATCAACGCCCTGACCGAATGCCGTGAGCGCGGCTGGAAGCTCGCGATCCTCTCCAACTCCGACAAGGACCTGATCGAGGCGTCGAAGGAGCGGATCGGCGTTCCGATCGACGAGACGGTGGTCGCCTCGGAGATCCACTCCTACAAGCCGAATCTGATGCACTGGCTCGAGTTCTATGCCCGCACACTGGCCGACAAGCGCGCCCACGTTCACGTTGGTGCGAGTAACTTCCACGACATCGGCCCGGCGTCGAAGCTGCGGATCAGGAGCGTCTGGGTCAACCGGCTCGACGAGCACGCGATCACCGACCCGACGGTCGAGATCGAGGATCTCTATGAGCTCGGCCAGGTGCTCGACGACCTGACGCCGGAATCGTAAGGCTGGACGCTGCAACTTCCGGCCGGGCATACGGGTCTAAGATTCAGTCGCCGATGAGCGAAACCAGTATCGACGTGAAGGTCGAGCAGATGGAAGGCGCGCCGGCCGAGAAGAAGCACCCCAACACCTGCCCCGAGTGCGGGTCGCATTACCGCGACGACGAGCTCGAGGCGACGGCATGGGTGTGCGCGCAGTGCGAACACCACTTTCGCATGTCGGCGCGTGCCCGGATCGCGTGGCTCGCCGATCCCGGGTCGTTCGCCGAGGAGGCGGCGGAGGTGCGATCGGCGGACCCGCTCGAGTTCTTCGATCTGCGCCCTTACCGCGAGCGCCTCGTCGAGGCCGAGCTGAACACGGGTCTCACCGACGCAATGGTAGTCGGCGCGGCGACACTCGACGATCACCCCCTCGAGCTCGCCGTGATGGATTTCGCGTTCATGGGCGGTTCGATGGGGAGCGCCGTCGGCGAAAAGTTCGTCCGCGCGTGCGACGAGGCGATCTCGGAACGGACGCCGCTCCTCCTTGTGACGAGCTCGGGCGGCGCGCGGATGCAGGAGGGAATCCTCTCGCTGATGCAGCTGCCGAAGACCGTCGCCTCGATCGACGAGCTCCACGAGGCTCGACTGCCGCTCTTCTGCCTGCTCACGAACCCGACGACGGGTGGAGCGATGGCGAGCTTCGCGACGCTCGGCGACGTGATCATCGCGGAGCCCGGTGCGCTGCTTGCGTTCACAGGCCCGCGCGTGGTGCAGGAGATCGTCAAGGAGAAGCTTTCCGACGACTTCGGGCGGTCGGAGCAGAACCTCCGGTTCGGTCAGATCGACGCGATCGTCCCCCGATCCGAGCAGCGGCAGTATCTGGCGCGGCTCCTCCGGCTCTTTGGCGGGTGAGGCGGAGCGCTCCTTGTGGGAGCGCCTCGGCCGCCTGAAGCAACTCCCGCTGCTCCACCGCACGAACGTCTCGGGCGAGGAGCGCCGCCTCCGCGACCAGCTCGATTCGATGTCACGTGCGGACGCGTCCGAGGACGAGATCTGGGCCTTCGTAGAGCTCGCACGTCATCCCGACCGGCCCTACACCCTTGATTACGTCGAGCGGATCCTGGACGACTGGGTCGAACTGCACGGCGACCGGGGGCGCGCCGACGACGGTGCGATCGTCGCGGGGCTCGGCAGGCTCGCCGGCCGCACGGTCGCATTGATCGGGCACCAGAAGGGCCGCGACCTCAAGGAGCGGCTCGCGCGCCAGTACGGGATGCCGAGCCCCGAGGGCTACACGAAGGCCATGCGGATCATGGACATCGCGGAGCGGTTCGATTACCCGTTGGTCTCGCTCGTAGATACACCCGGCGCCTTTCCGGGGGTCGCCGCGGAGCAGCACGGGCAGGGTGGCGCGATCGCCCGCTCCCAGGCACGGATGATGGCTCTGACGGTGCCGACCGTCGCGTGCGTGATCGGTGAGGGCGGCTCCGGCGGGGCCCTCGCGATTGCGGTTTCCGACCGCGTGATGATGCAGGAGAACGCGATCTACTCGGTGATCACGCCGGAGGGGTGCGCGATGATCCTGTGGCGCGATCCCGAGCAAAAGAAGAAGGCGGCCGCGGCATTCAAACCGGACGCGTTCCACTGCCTCGAGCTCGGGGTGATCGATTCGATCGTCGCCGAGCCGCGCGGTGGCGCTCACGAGGACCCCGACGAGGCTGCCGCAAGCCTCAAGAGTGCGCTCGTGGACTCGCTCGACGAGGTTTCGGGTATTTCCGCCGGGGAACTACGACGGTCACGGCGCGCGAAATTCCGCGCGATGGGTGTGTACGCCTAGAATCGCGCGTCTGCGCCGTTTAGCAGCAGTTTCTCCACACGATCCACAGGGTTTTCAACCGGCTTTCTACATCTGCGTGAACGCGCAGAATAGGACTCGTGGCAAAGCTCGAGGAGTACCGGAAAAAGCGTGACCCGAAGGCCACTCCTGAGCCGTTCGGCGGTGAGGCGCGTGCGGGTGCGCCGGTGTTCGTCGTCCAGAGACATGCTGCGCGCAGCCTCCACTACGACTTCCGTCTGGAGCGCGACGGCGCCCTGGCCTCGTGGGCGGTGCCAAAAGGGGTGCCGGTCGAGCCCGGCGCGAAGGCTCTGGCCGTTCACGTCGAGGATCACCCGCTCGACTACGCGACGTTCGCGGGTGAGATCCCGAAGGGCTCCTACGGCGCCGGGACGGTCGAGATCTGGGATCACGGAACCTACGAGCTGCTCGAGGCGAAGAGTGACGGAGGGCTGAAGGTGCGGCTCGCCGGCGAACGCTTCCAGGGTGTGTGGACGCTCGTGCCCGCGCACCTGGATGGTAAGGAGGCTAACTGGCTGCTGATCCGGAGCGCGAGCGACACCGAAACGGCGAAGCCGTCCGCAAGCGCGACCTACAAGCCCATGCTTGCGACCCTCACCGACGAGCTGCCGAAGGGCGCCAACTGGCTCTACGAGCTGAAGTTCGACGGCTACCGCGCGCTTGCTTATGTCCGCAGCGGAAGCTGCGAGCTGTGGTCGAGGAACGGCAACGATCTGACGGAGCGATTCTCGAGCGTCGCTCACGCCGTCGGTGAGGCCGTCTCACGCGACGCGGTCGTCGACGGCGAGGTGTGCGCGCTCGATGAGCGCGGGCATCCCAGCTTCTCGGCGATGCAGCAGGGAGCCGGGCGGCTCGTGTACTACGCCTTCGATTGCCTCGAGGTCGGCGGCGCCACGGTCGTCGACCGGCCGCTCGAGGAACGCCGCGAGCTGCTCGCCGGCCTGATCCGGCCGAGTGTGTCGGTGAGTCTTTCGGCCACGTTCGAAGATGGCGCCGCGCTCTTCGAGACGGTCGAACGGCAGGAGCTCGAGGGGATCATCGCCAAGCGCACCGGGTCGCGCTACGCCCAGGGACGGCGAACACGCGAATGGCTGAAGCTCAAGACGCACGGCCGTCAGGAGTTCGTCGTCGTCGGCTACACGCGGGGCACGGGCAACCGCGCAGCGGCGTTCGGAGCCCTCGTTCTCGCGGTCAACGAGGGTGGCGAGCTGAGGTATGCGGGCAATGTCGGCACGGGGTTCGACGAGCGCGAGATCAGGCGTCTGCTCGGCTTGCTCGGACCGCTCGAGCGGCCCGAGTCGCCGTTCGCCCAGCCGCCGAAGATGCCCCGCGTTCGGCGTGGAGATGTCACGTGGGTCGAGCCTCGCCTCGTGGCCGAGGTCGAGTTCAGCGAGTGGACACACGACGGGCACGTGCGCCAGCCCGTCTACAAGGGGCTCCGCGAGGACAAGGCGCCTGCGGAGATCCGGCACGAGCGGCCGCCGGCCGATGTCGTTCGGGTCGGGAGGCGTGAGCTTGCGCTCTCGAACCTCGACAAGCTCTTCTGGCCCGAGGAGGGGATCACGAAGGGAGATCTGCTCGCCTACTACCGCGCCGTCGCTCCGGTGCTCGTCCCGCACCTGAAGGGCAGGCCGTTCACGATGCGGCGCTACCCCGACGGAGCATTCGGAAAGGCCTTCTTCCAGAAGGATGCGCCTTCGCACATGCCGGACTGGATCCGCACCTTCGCCACCGAGGTCACGACACGGTCGAAGGAGCGCAAGCAGAGAACCGTCTCGTTTCCCGTCGTCGACGACGAGCTGGCTCTTCTCTGGATGGCCAACATGGGCTGCATCGACATGAATCCGTGGTATTCGCGGGTCGACAGGCCCGACCGCCCGGATTTCGTGCTCTTCGACCTCGATCCGACGCCCGAGGTGCCCTACGCACAGACCGTCGAGGTCGCGCTGATCCTGAAGGGCCTGCTCGATGGGCTCGGCCTCGAGTCGTTTCCGAAAACCTCCGGCGGGAAGGGGTTCCACGTGCTCGTCCCGCTCGATCGCAGGTCGACCTACGAGGCCACCCGGGCATTCGCCGAGCACGTCGCCGGCGTGATCGCGCGCGCCTACCCGTCGCTGGCGACAACCGCGTGGGCGAAGTCGAAGCGACGCGGCGTGCTGATCGACGCGAATCAGAACGGGTTGGGCAAGACGATCGCGTCGGTCTACTCGGTGCGCCCACATCCCGGCGCGCCCGTCTCGACGCCGCTCGCCTGGAATGAGGTCGTCGCCGATCTCGATCCGGCCGCGTTCAGGATGGGGGCCGTGCTCGACCGTGTTGCGCGCCACGGCGACCTGTTCGCCGGGATCCTCTCGACCCGGCAGTCGCTCTCGAAGGCGCTCCGCGCCCTCACGTGAGGCTCTTGATCCCGTTCACGACGAGCTGAGCTGCGATCGCGGCGACCAGCAGCCCGAAGACACGGGTCAGGAACGAGAACACGCCCGGGCCGAGCCTTCGAGTCAGGCGTTCGGCGACGAGGAGCGAGATCCCGACGCAGGCGACCACGGCCAGGATTGCGAGGACGACCGCCGTGTGGCCGCCGGCGCCGGGGTGGCTCCGCCAGAGAACCATGGCCGTTGCGATCGCGCCGGGGCCGGCCACGAGCGGGGTCGCGAGCGGGACGAGCGCGACGTCCTTCGACTCGCCGGTCGGGAAGTCGATGCCCCGCAGCATCTCGAGCGACACGATCAGGAGCAGCAGGCCGCCGGCGATCGAGAGGTTACCGATCGAGACGTTCAGGTGGCGCAGGACGATTGCGCCGAACGCTGCGAAGCCGAGGATGAGGCTTCCTGCGTAGAGGCAGGCTCGGAGCGCGGCGCGCTGGCGCTCCTTCGGGCTCAGGTTCCGGGTTACGGCGAGGAACACCGGTGCGTTCCCGAACGGGTCGGTGATCACGAACAGCGTCACGACCGTCTCACCGAAAGCGCGCCGGCTCAAGCGCTGATCCTACGACGCAGGATCCGCCGGAGCCTTGAGGCGGCAAACTGGGCCTTACGCCGTTGTGCCGGGTACTCCGGACGGCGTCGCTGCCGCGAAATGGTCCCAGCGCTCGAGCGCGTAGCGCGCCTCCTTTGTGGAGAGGTTGCCCACCTTCTTGTCCTCGACGAGCCGGCGGAGATGCCAGCGCCATTCGTCGAGATCCTGCTTGTCGTAGGCGATCCAGAGCTGGCTTGCGTGGTAGACCAGGCTCGGCGGCAGGCTGAGCAGGAAGTCTCGATTCTGGATCACGTTCTCTCGCCGGAAGAACTCCTCGTGGATGAACCGCTTGTCCAGGTGCTCCCACCAGTCCTTGCCTTCGGCCGGCTCGAGCGGACCGATCTCGCGAAGCTCCCGCCGCACGAGCCCCGTGAGCCGCCGGCGGTGGCGCCAGCCCTGGATCGAGGGCCAGAGCGCGGCGACTGATGTTCCGACGACCGCGAGGACGATCGGGACCAGTAGGTCGGAAAGGACGCTGACAGCAAGGATCACGCCGCCCGACGCTAGCTCAGGGCCCCGACGGCGGAGCCTGGGGGTTAGCCCGCGAGGCGCTCGAGGAGCATCCGGGCGCCGGCCTTGTCGAGCATCTCGTTCAGGTTGCCGCACTTCGGGCTCTGGACGCAGCTTGGGCAGCCGTCCGTACACGGGCAGGCGGCGATCATGCGGGCGGTGTCGGCGACCCAGCCCTCGAACTGCTCGAAGCCGCGTTCGGTGATCCCGACGCCGCCCGGGTGGCCGTCGTACACGAAGATCGTCGGGCGGCCCGTGTCGGCGTGGAGGTTCGTGGAGAGCCCGCCGATGTCCCAGCGGTCGCACATCGCCCAGAGCGGCAGCATCGCGATCAGGGCGTGCTCCGAGGCGTGTAGCGTCGAGAGAAGCTTCGGCATCTCGTCCACGCCGCGGAGCTGGTCGGGCTCGGGCGCGAACCAGATCGCCTCGGTGGCGAAGGTCTGCGGTGGGCAGTCCAGCGGGACGAGCTCGATCCGCTCCTGCGAGGCGATGGTCTTGCGCTCGTAGCCGACGACCTGCTCGGTCACCTCGACCTCTCCGAATACGAGGTCGAGGCCCGCCCGGCGCTCCTCGCGCAGGGGGCGCAGGATGTTCGTGTCGGTCTCCTTCTTCGGTTGCGTATACCAGTCGCCGCGGAACGGCTCGACGACGGCGTGGAGTGTCTTCTCGTCGAGCGCCTCGACGAGATAGGGCTCCCCGAGGTGGAGGTAGACGGCGCCTTTGTGGACCGTCGCGTAAGCGCGGGAGCGCTCGACGAACCCGAGCACCGAGCCCGTCGACTGATCGACGACCGTGAACGAGTCGGGATCGGCGGAGCGGAGCGGGATCCGGGCCGCCGGCGTGGTGGTTCCGCCCCAGACGTAGCCGCGCGGGGTGTGCTTGAGCTCCGGATCGCGGGCAGCGGCCTCGAGGGCCTCGCGGCCGAGGATCGAGGCGTCGCTCTCCTCGAGCGGCGCCTCGTACGCGGCCGCCTGGACGTGGCCCGCAAGGACGCGCGGGTTCGCGTGATCGAGGATCGCGGCCTCCACGCGCCGGCCGAGCAGCTTCTCGGGCTCGCGCATGAAGTACTGGTCGAGCGCATCTTCGGTCGCGACGAGCACCGCGAGGCCGTGGCCCCGCCGCCCTGCTCGGCCCCACTGCTGCCGCAGCGAGGCGATCGTGCCCGGGAAGCCGACCGAGATCACTGCGTCGAGCAGCCCGATGTCGATCCCGAGCTCGAGTGCGTCGGTTGAGGTGACGCCGAGCAGGTCGCCCTCGGCAAGGCGCCGCTCGATCTCGCGGCGCTGCTCGACCGTGTAGCCGGCGCGGTAGGGCGAGAGGCGCGAGTCGTCGCCGAGCCGCTCGGCGGTGAAGCGGTGGATCAGCTCGGCTGTCTTGCGGCTCTTGGCGAAGGTGAGCGTGCGCAGTCCGCGCTCGACGAACGCCGCCTGGAGCTTCGACGCCTCGGCGAGAGCCGAGCCGCGAAGCCCGAGCTCGACGTCGAGAAGCGGCGGGTTCCAGAGCACGACAGTCCGTTCGGCTCGTGGCGCGGCGTCGTCGCTGATCACCGTGACGGGCGTGCCGAGCAGCGACTCGCCGAGCCGGCCAGGGTTCGCGATCGTGGCGGTGGCGAGCAGGAACTGCGGCTCGGAGCCGTAGATGGCCGCGATCCGGCGGAGTCGCCGCAGCACGTTCGCGACGTGGGAGCCGAAGACGCCCCGGTACACGTGCGCCTCGTCGACCACGACGTAGCGGAGGTTCGCGAGCACCTCACCCCAACGTTCGTGGTTCGGCAGGAGACCGATGTGAACCATGTCGGGGTTCGTCAGGATCGCATTCGACCACTTCCGGATCTGCCAGCGCTGGTCGGTCGGGGTGTCGCCGTCGTAGATCGCAGGCCGGAGCTTCGGGACGCGTAGGGCGGTGAGCGTACGGAACTGGTCCTGCGCAAGTGCCTTGGTCGGGTACAGGTAGAGCACGCGGTGCTTCGGCGTTCGCACCAGGTCGTCGAGGATCGGAAGGTTGAACGCGAGCGTCTTTCCCGATGCTGTGCCGGTCGTGATCACGAGATGCTCGCCGCGCGCCGCCGCTTCCCACGCGGCGCGCTGGTGCTGGTACAGCTCTGGTATGCCGATCGCGTCGCGGACGCGCGGATCGAGGTCGTCCGGGATCGGCGCGGTTCGCGCCGGGCGCGGAGGCTCGTCGTCGCGGTACGCAAGCTCCTCGCCTGCGAGCAGCTCCTCCGGCAGAACGAGGCCCGCGCTTGCCATGCGCCGATGCTAGCCTCGCCGCACCGGGGTGCCCCATCGGGGCTGAGATCAGACCCGTCGAACCTGATCCGGGTCATGCCGGCGAAGGGAGTGGCGTTGCAAGTACCGCGGGCATTGACGATTGCGACCTCCGACAGCGGCGGCGCAGCCGGCGTCCAGGCCGACCTGAAGGCGTTCGCGGCCGCCGGCGTCTACGGGATGTCCGCTCTGGTGGCGCTCACTGCGCAGAACACCGTGGCCGTCACAGCGATTCACGAGCTCCCGTCGGAGTTCGTCGTCGCGGAGCTCGACGCGGTCTTCTCCGACATCGGCGTCGACGCCGCGAAGACCGGGATGCTGTTCTCCCGTCGCCTGATCGAGACGGTCGCCGACTACCTCACCGAGCACCGCGTGCCGCTCGTCGTCGATCCCGTCATGGTCGCCAGCTCGGGCGCAAAGCTGCTCGAGGACGATGCCGTTGAGGCGCTCGTCCGGCGACTGTTCCCGCTCGCGACGGTGGTCACGCCGAATCTCCCGGAGGCGGTCGCCCTGGCGGGCTTCAACGGCAAGCGCCACGAGCTCGCCGAGCGTCTCCATGAGCTCGGTGCTCCCGCTGTCCTCGTCACCGGTGGCCACGGCGAGCACGCGGTCGACCACCTTTTCGACGGGATGCAACACCTCGAGATCCCGGTCACCCGTCACGCCGTCGCCGCGACCCACGGTGCCGGCTGCACCCACTCGGCGACGCTCGCGGCAGCTCTCGCTCGCGGGGAGTCCCTGGAAGCAGCTGCCAGGGCCGCCGCGGCCGCCGCGTCAGCCGCCGTCGCCCACGGCCTCCCGGAGCTCGGCTCCGGTGACGGCCCCGTCGACATCTTCAACCTGAAAGGAGCCGCGTGAGCCCAACCGAACACGAGCCCCCACGCGCACACCCCGACCCCGGGGTGGGGACGCACCCCTCCGCCCTCGAGATCAATTCTACGCGGGCTCGACGCAGGTGTCTGCGCCGAAATTGGATCAGCTCGTCCACAGGTGGAGGTGTCGAATGAGCGTGGGGACGTCCCTCTTGCAGCTTCGGGAGCAGAAGCCGCTCGTGCACCAGATCACCAACTACGTGGTGATGAACGAGACCGCGAACGCGACGCTCGCGCTCGGGGCGCTACCCGTGATGGCGCACGCCCCGGAGGAGGTCGAGGAGATGGTCGGGTTCGCCGGCGCACTCGTCCTGAACATCGGCACGCTCTCGTCGCACTGGGTTGCCGCAATGCTGGCCGCTGGACGCGCTGCGAACGCACGTGGCATCCCGGTCGTCCTCGACCCGGTCGGGGCCGGCGCCACCTCCTATCGCACCGAAACGGCACGTCGGATTCTCGGCGAGGTCGATGTCGCGGTGCTCCGTGGCAATGCGGGAGAGATCGCCGCGCTCGCCGGCGTCGAGGCCGAGATGCGAGGAGTCGAGTCGATCGGCGGCGTCTCCGACCCGGCCCAGCTCGCGCGCGAGGCTGCACGCGCGCTGGGCGCCGTCGCCTCGGTCACCGGCCCGGTCGATCATGTCTCCGACGGTGACCGCGCTGCCGCGATCGCGAACGGCGACCCGATGCTCGCGACAATCACGGGAACGGGCTGTATGTCGAGCGCGGTGACGGGCTGCTTCGCGGCGGTCGCGGCATCCCCGTTCGATGCTGCAGTCGAGGCGCTTGTCGCATTCGGAGTGGCCGGCGAGGACGCGGCCCGCGAGGCCAGGGGGCCGGGCTCGTTCCACGTCAACCTCTACGACGCACTGGCCGCACTCGACCCGTCGACGATCGACGGGAGGGCGCGCGTCAGGTGAGAGTGCACGCGATCGTCGAGGATGTCGACACGGCCCGGCGGGCGATCGAGGCCGGAGCCACCGTCGTCCAGTTGCGCCTGAAGGCGCCGACCGTGGACGTCGTGGCGCGCGGTCGAGGCCTTCGAGGGCTCGGCGCGACCTTCATCGTCAACGACGATGTCGACGCAGCGCTCGAGCTAGGAGCAGACGGAGTCCACCTCGGACAGTCGGACACGGGCGCCGCCCGAGCCCGGCGGCGCGGTCTTCTCCTTGGCCGCTCGGCGACGAGCTACGACGAGGCTGTGTCCGCCGAGGCCGACTACCTCGGGGTCGGCCCGATCTGGGAGACACCGTCGAAATCCGACGCCACTTCGCCGCTGGGCCTCGAGGAGCTGGCCCGCATCTGCAAGGCGGTCGACGTGCCGGTTGTCGCGATCGGTGGGATCGACGCCTCGAACGCGGCCGCATGCATCGAGGCGGGTGCATCCGGCGTCGCCGTGATCCGCGCGGCGATCGACCCCGCGGTGCGCGAGGCGGTGGATGAAGCTCTCGCAAATCGGTGAGCTCGGCCTGCTCGCGGAGCTCGAGCGACGCGGTCTGATCGTCGGCGTCGAAAACGACGCGGCGTCGCTGTCCAACGGTTTCGTTATCACACAGGACTCGCTTGTCGAGAACGTCCATTTCCGGCTCGACTGGATCACCTGGCGCGATCTCGGATTCCGGGCTGCCGCGGTCAACTTGAGTGACCTGGCCGCCTCGGGGGCCGATCACGAAGGGCTGCTGGTCAGCCTTGCGCTCCCCGCCGCAACCCAACTGGAGGATGTGCTCGAGCTCTATGCGGGCATCGCAGAGACCGGCGCCCGCGTGGTCGGCGGCGATACGACTGCCGCCGAGGCCGTCATGCTGAGCGTGACCGCGATCGGCCGCTCCCCACGTGTTCCCGGACGTTCGGGTGCGTCTCCCGGCGACACGCTGGTTGTCACGGGCCCGTTGGGCGCGGCCGGCGCTGCGTTCCGCCGCGAGGCCTACGTCCGCCCACCGATCCGCCTCGACCAGGGGAAGCAACTCGCCGCCCGGGCGCACGCGATGCTCGACATCTCCGACGGCCTTGCCGTGGATGTGGCCCACATCGCTACGCGGTCGGGTGTTCGCTGCGTGATCGATCTCGACCGCGTGCCGCTGGCGCCCGGCGCGACGATCGACGATCTCGGCTTCGGCGAGGACTACGAGCTGCTTGCGGCCGTCCCGGACGCCCACTACTCCGGGGCGATCGGCCGGGTCGAAGCGGGCGAGGGCGTTGTCCTGCTCCTCGACGGCGCCCCGTACTCGCTGCCCGGGTGGGAGCACTTCGCTCCGTAGCGCTTTCCGGCCGCGCAGCGGTCTATGGGTGCCGGGCTGACCACCGTTGCGGGCATATCGCAGCTCTCCGGTCGGCCCGCTTCTCGCGGCCGGCCCGCGCCGGCGTCTGGATCAGGTCGCCCTAGGAGCTCTCGGAGCGTTCGAACTCGAGCATCAGCTTCCGTAACAGGCCGTTCAGCTGGTGCTGCTCCGCCTTGGTCAGCGCGCTTGCGACGAGCTTCTCCTTGATCGCCTGGGTGTTGGTCGACTCGCGCCAGACCTCGTCGCCCGCCTCGGTCATCTCGACGCGGACGCCTCTGCGATCGGTGGGATCGCGGTGGCGCTGGACGAAACCGGCGTTCTCGAGCTGGTCGATCCGGTTCGTCATCGCGCCGCTCGACAGCTCCAGCATGGCCGAGAGCTCTCCCGGGGTCGAGGTGCGGCCCGGGGCGCGGCGGAGCTTGCACAGCGTGCTCCACTCGCCGTAGGAGAGGTCATGGCTCTCGAGTGTCTCCTCCATCGCGAGCCGGAAGCGCCGCTCGAGTCCCTGGATGCGCTCGACGATGCCTTCGACGTCGAGGTCCAGGTCGGGTAGCTCCCCGCCGCAGAGATCCTCGAGCTTGGCGTCGATGTGGTCGGTTTCCGGCTTGGTCTGAGTTGTCATATCTCGATTATAATACTCTTGACGTCAAGAGACAAGAGGTGTAGTATCTCGACATCAAGAGATTAGATCTGAAGAGAGATGCTGGAGGGAGGAATCATGACAAGCCTTTGGACTGACCCGAGAGCGATGAACATGCTGATCGACGCCCGCGTCGAGCAGCTCCGCGGTGGACGGCCGCGGATTGTCAAAGTCCGGCTCCCGCGCCGCAACTGAGCGTTACGCGACCCAGAGCTTCCGCGAGAACGTCACGCAGGCGACGGCGCCGAGCGCCGTCAGCACACCGAAGATCGGCCCACGTTTCGCCGGCGCGTCTCGGAGGAGGGACGCGCCGGCGATGAACAGCGGGAAGTCGACGAGCAAGAAGCGCGGCATGCTCTGGAAGACCTCGCCGCCGTCGGTGACCGGCGCTACCGTGGCGATCACGAGCAGGCCTGACGAGTAGACCCCGAGAGCTGTTCCGAGACGCCGGAAGACGACAACCGTCAGGGCGATCGCGCCGAGCAGCAGCACGAAGTCGATCACGTTCTCGGTCGCGAGACTCGCGATGCTCGAGTCCGTCGGTACGCCCGCAAGCGTTCCGATTCCGTGGTAGGTCGCCTTCGCCGAGCGCCAGATCGCATCGAGCGGGCCGAGCGTGCTGACATGGCGTCCCCAGGTCTTCTGGGCGTGCAGGAACGCGAGCGAGTCGCCCACAGCGTGCCGGTAGTAAGCCGCGATCGCGACAAACGCCGCGAACGGAAGGGCGACGAGCGGCACCAGGGCGAGCACGCCTCGCTTGCGGGCGACAGGCCACGCAAGGATAAGCAGCGCGGGAATCAACGCGAGACCCAGGACGCGCGTATCGACGGCGACAGCGGCCAGCAGCCCGGCGAGCCAGAAACGACCTGCGAAGCAGTACACGACGGCGCCCGCCGACGCGCCGAGGAAGAGGCCCTCCGAGTACGGCGCCGTGAAGACGAACGAGACGGGGTACAGGGCGAGCAGGATCGCCGTGTCACGCGCCACGATCTCGCCGGTGAGGCGCGAGGCGATCCGGGTCGTGAAGTAGACGCCCACTGACGCCGCCGCCAGCGAGATCGCGACCGCCGCGACGACGTTCGATCGCGTGACCCATCCGCCGACGTGGACGAGGCCGGGATAGACGGGCATGACGGCTGCGAGATGGCGGTCGTAACCGTTGCGAGCGATCGCCAGGATGAGGTCGGCGTCCCAGTGCTCGAACGTATCGAAGAAGACGCTCGAGAGCCTGTCCCACGCAGGGAAGCCGGGCACACCGTTGCCTTGCTCCGGCACGCGCAGGACGGTGAAAGCCGTCAGCAGCATGAAGCCGAGCCTGATCACCGTGAAGGTGGCCCACGGGGGAAGCCGGTGGCTTTCCCCGGTCGGGTGGTCGCTGGGCCCGGCGGCGGGTGTCTCCGTGACCGGGCCTGCGGTCAAAGATACGGCTCGAACGTCCGGCGAAAGTGTCCCGCCGAACGCGCGCCGATCACGGTCTCGGCGGGCGAACCCTCGGAGAACAGGATCACAGTGGGTATGGAGAGCACGTCGTAGCGCGAGGCGATGACCGGATTCTCGTCGATGTCGAGCTTGACGAACTCGATTCCCTCGCTCTCGCCCGCCAGCTCCTCGAGCGCCTTCGTGACTGCCCGACACGGGCCGCACCAGGGTGCCCAGAAGTCGACGGCAACCGGCCGACCGGCGTTCAAGACGTCCTGCTCGAAGCTCGAATCCGTCACGTCGCGCATCGGCAGGCCCAGGCTACAGGCGGCCGCCGAGCGCACGAAGCCGCAGAAGCGGAACCTGCCAGATCGCCTCGGCCACGATGGCCTTGCTCATCTTCGAGTGGCCGTGCTCGCGGTCGGTGAAGGAGATTGGCACCTCGACGACGTCGAAGCCCGCCCGTAGTACGCGATAGGTCGTCTCGATCTGAAACGCGTAACCCTTCGAGCCGATCGCGTCGAGATCGATCGTCTCGAGCACCGCCGAGCGGAAGCACTTGAAGCCGCCCGTCAGGTCACGGAGCCGGCTCTGGAGCATCACCTGCGCATAGAGGTTTCCGCCGAGCGAGATGAAGCGGCGCATCGCGCCCCAGTTCGGGATCGCGCCGCCCGGCACGTAGCGTGAGCCGAGCACCAGGTCGGCGCCGTCCTCGGCAGCGGCGATCAGGCTCGGAACCGCGGCGGGATCGTGAGAGAAATCGCAGTCCATCTCGAGAACGAGCTCCGCGCCCTCGGCGAGCGCCCGGCGGAAACCGGCGATGTAGGCGGGGCCGAGCCCCTCCTTCGCGGCGCGGTGGAGGACTCCGACATACGGAAGCTCGGCCGCGAGCCGGTCGGCCACCTCGCCCGTCCCATCAGGAGAGGCGTCGTCGACGACGAGCACGCGGTCACCCTCACGCAGGACCCCGCCGAGCGCCCGGACCATCGCCTCGAGGTTCTCGAGCTCGTTGTAGGTGGGCAGGCAGACGGTTGCTCGCATCGGTCGATCAAAGTGTTGCGAATCGGGCGGTACGTATCATCGGTAACGTGGCCAGGGCGCAGGAGCATCATGTCGCGCTTCCGCGCAACGATGAGCTCGCCGCCCAATTCCAGCTTCTCGCAGACTTAATGGAGATCGAGGGCGCCGACGGCTTTCGCATCGCGGCGTACCGGCGGGCCGCGACCCGAATTCTCGAGACGGGTAGCTCCGTCGCGCAGCTCGCGCTCGACGGGAAGGCGAAGGAGCTGCAGGGGATCGGAAAGACGATCGAGCAGAAGATCGTCGAGGTGGTCGACGACGGAGAAATACATGCGCTGACGAAGCGCAAGGCGGAGGTTCCTCCGGAGGTCGCGAGCTTCATGCATCTGCCCGGTCTCGGACCGAAGACGGCGCGGCGCCTCTGGAAGGAGCTCGGGATCACGACAGTGGACGCCCTCCGGGCGGCAGCTGAGGCGCAGCAGCTCCGCGGCCTCGCGGGGCTCGGGCCGAAGTCGGAGGAGAAGATCCTCGAAGAGCTCGGCAAGCCGCGCGCGGCGGAGGGCCCGAAGCGGGCTCTGCTCGGGTCGGTGCTGCCAAAGCTCCGCGCCGTCGAGGCGACCCTCGCCGCGCATCCGGCTGCAGTTCGCGTCTCGATCGCCGGGTCGGCGCGCCGCTATCGCGACACTGTCCGCGACCTCGACCTGATCGCGACGGCGACCGATCCGGAGGCGTTGATCGACGCGTTCTGCGAGCTGCCGTGGGTGGTCGAGGTCGCGGCGAAGGGCGGTACGAAGGCGACCGTGATCAGCCAGGACGGCCTTCGCTTCGACCTGCGCGTCGTTCCGCCCGAGGTCTACGGCAATCTGCTGCAGCACTTCACGGGGTCGAAGGAACACAACGTGGCGCTCCGGGAGGATGCGGTGCGCCGGGGGCTGTCGGTGTCGGAGTACGGCATCACGGAGGTCGAGAGCGGCACGGTGCATACGTTCGAGACCGAGGAGGAGGTTTACTGGTTCCTCGACTACTCCTGGATCCCGCCTGAGCTGCGCGAGGGATCGGGCGAGCTCGACGCGGCCCGCCAGGGTGAACTGCCCGACCTGGTCGAGCTCGCCGACCTTCGCGGCGACCTCCACACACACACGACCTGGTCTGACGGCAAGGACACGCTCGAAGCGATGGTCGCCGAGGCGATCACGCGCGGATACGAGTACTACGCGATCTGCGACCATTCACACCGGCTCCGCGACGGCCGCCTGGAGCAGCAGGCCCAGGCGATCGATCGGCTGAACGCCCACACGCGGATCCAGCTGCTGAAGGGGATCGAGGCCAATATCCGCGTCGACGGGAGCGTCGATGTTGCCGACGAGGCGCTCGCGACGCTCGACTGGGTGGTTGCGTCGGTGCACTCGAGCTTCGACCGCGACCCGACGGGCCGTGTCCTCGCGGCGATGGAGAACCCGTATGTCGACTGCATCGGCCACCTTACGGGCAGGAAGATCGGCAAGCGCGACCCCTCTACGGTCGACGTGGAGCGCGTCATCGAGAAGGCGCTCGAGACGGGGACGTTCCTCGAGATCAACTCGCAGCCCGACCGCCTCGACCTGAACGACGTCTACGCGCGGGCCGCGCGGGAGGCGGGCCTCAAGCTCGTGATCGACTCGGACGGTCACCAGACTGCCGCGCTCGGTTACGTCGAGCTCGGGATCGGCCAGGCTCGCCGTGCCTGGCTGACGAAGGACGATGTGGTGAACACCCGGACCTGGAAGCAGATCGTGCGGCTGCGCAAGCGGCGTCCGATAACGCGATGAAATCCCTGCTCAGAGGGGTGCGTGATGTAACGGTACATCTACATCACTTGGCTCCCGGAAGCCGCGCACGGTGACGTTTCGCGACGATCTCGCGGCCGCGTCGGAGTGGGCTGCTTCGTATCTCGAGACGATGGGCGAGCGGCCCGTGATGGCCCGGGTCGAGCCTGGCGAGATCCGTGCGAGGCTGCCGGCATCTCCGCCGGAGACGGCCGAGCCCTTCGCGGACGTCCTGCGCGACTTCGACGAGCTGATCGTTCCGGGGCTGACGCTCTGGAACCATCCGCGGTTCTTTGCATTCTTCGCGAACACGGGCTCGGAAGCGGGGATCCTGGCGGAGCTGCTGATCGCCACGTTGAACGTCAACGCGATGGGGTGGGCCACCTCACCGGCGGCGACCGAGCTGGAGGAGCTGACGCTCGACTGGCTGGCGCAGCTGCTTGGTCTCCCATCGGGGTGGCACGGGCATATCGAGGACACGGCCTCGACCTCGACGATCACCGCGCTCGCGGGCGCGCGCGAGCTGCGACCCGGCGGGGCCGTGTACGCATCCGAGCACGCGAACTTCGCGATCGAGAAGGCGGTGCGGCTGCTCGGGCTCGAGTACCGGAAGGTCCCTCTCGACGACGAGTTCAGGATGCTCACCGACTTCCCGCTCGACGATGCGACCGCAATCGTCGCGACCGTCGGCACCACGAACACCACGTCCGTCGACCCCGTGCGGGAGCTGGCCGGGCGCTGCGCCGAGGCGGGGGTATGGCTGCATGTCGATGCCGCCTATGCGGGCTCGGCGTGCGTGTGCCCGGAGTTCCGCTGGTGCTTCGACGGCGTCGAGCTCGCCGACTCGGTGGTCGTGAATCCGCACAAGTGGCTGTTCACGCCGGTCGACTGCTCGACGCTCTGGACGCGGCGACCGGAGGCGCTTCGCGCAGCTTTTTCGGCCCGGGCCGACTACATGGCCGGGACCGAGGGGGTCGTCGACTTCCGCAACTACACGCCGGTGCTCGGCCGCCGGTTCCGGGCGCTCAAGCTCTGGGCGGTGCTCCGTTGCTTCGGCCGTGAGGGTCTGCAGGCGCTGATCCGCGAGCACGTTCGTCTTGCGACCCTCTTCGAGGAGTGGGTTCGCGCCGAGCCGGCTTGGGAGGTCTCGGCGCCGCGTCTCTTCTCGACGGTCTGCTTCCGTCACCTCGAGGCCGACAACGACGAGATCGTCCGCCGCGCGAACGAGGGCGGCAGGATCTTCATCGCCCCGACGAAGCTGCGCGGTGAGACGGTGCTCAGGCTTGCGATCGGCAACGGCTGGACGAGCGAGGAAGACGTCCGCATCGCGTGGGAGGTGCTGCGCGAATGCGCGCAGTGATCTTCGATCTGTGGGATACGCTCGCCGACTGGCCGCTTGCCGAGTCGATGCAGCTCAGAGATCGGATCGCGGCGCTCCTTGCCCTGCCTGCCGACGAGTTCGCGGAGCGATGGCGCGCGACCTACCGCGTCTCCCAGACCGGGCCGCTCGCAGATGCGTTTCGCGGGCTCGGTGTGCCCGAGGCCGAGCTCGACGCCCATGTCGACGCCTGGCACGCGCTCGGTCGGAGCGGCCTCCGTCCTCGCGCCGGCGCGACGCAAGCGCTCGCCGAGCTTCGCCTCCGTGGCGTGAAGACCGCCGTGATGTCGGTGTGCTCGGAGGAGGTGCCCGCCGCGTGGCCGTCGACCGAGTTCGCCGGCCTCTTCGACGCGGAGACGTTCTCCTCCGACTGCGGGCTGATGAAGCCGGACCCCGAGATCTACCTCCACACCGCACGGGCGCTCGAGGCGGAGCCGGTCGATTGCCTTTTCGTCGGCGACGGAGCGAACGACGAGCTCGCCGGTGCGAGCCGTGTCGGGATGACGCCCGTGCTCTACCTTCCCGAAGGTGCCACCTCGCCGTGGTCGAACGTTCAAGGGTGGGACGGACTCCGCGTGACGTCGTACCAACAGGTTCTGGAGCTCTGCTGAAATCATGCCGTGGCCGGCGCCGCGGCTTTAATAGCGGCGTCATGGCGCTTCGGATCACGTTGGTCGCCGTCCTCGCCGCAGCGCTCGTGACCGGCGGTGCGTCGGGAGCGGCAGCTCCGCGTTCCGGGCCGACCGCATCGGCCAAAGCTCTCGCGGTTCGCATCGTCTTCCCGAACGGTCGCGTCGTCGCTTCGGCCGCGGCAGGAGGGGCAGGCATTCTCGCGTCGTCGTCGCCGAGCTACTCCTATCCCGGCGATGGCTCAGTTGTGGTGACCGGCGGGATCAAGGTCACGACGACGACCACGGAGGCGAAGACCGCGAGCGGCAACGCCGCTGCCGCGGCTGCCAACGTCTCTCTTTTCGAGGGCGAGATCACCGCCGACTCCGTCACGGCCCACGCGAGCGCGGCTACGAACGCCGGTAGCGCGGGCGGCGCCTTTGGCGGGACCGGCGTCGTCCATCTCCAGGCGCTGGGGCGCACCCACGCGTTCGGCAGCGCGGCACTCGCCGACTGGGGCCACCTGACGATCGCGAGTCACAGAACGGCCAGGTCGGCCCTCGCCGGCGTCAAGAGCTACGACGGCATCTCGATCGGGCTCGACATCAAGCTCACAGCACCGCACGGCGGCCTCCCCGCCGGCACGGACATCCAGGTCGGGTACGCGGAGGCCTCGGCCCAGACGGCTCCCCCGGTAGTAGCGGACGCGGGCGCCCGGCCCGAGCCGGGCGATCGGCCACAGCTGCTTCCGCCGACGACCGGCGGACTGATCGGCGTGCCGCAGGTGGTCGAGCCCCCGCTGACCGCGGGCGGCTACATCTACCCGGTGTACGGCCGGAACGACTACACCGACCAGTACGGCTCCGCCTCCGGCGGCTCGAACTACCAGCACGGGATCGACCTCTTCGGCCAGCTCGGCCAGCCACTCGTCGCCGTCGCCGACGGCACGCTCTTCTCGGTGGGCTGGAACCACGCGACCGGCAACCGTCTCTGGCTCCGCGACCGGCAGGGAAACCAGTTTGCGTACTCGCATCTCTCCGCATTCTCGACCCTGACCTCGAACGGTGCTCACGTCAGGGCGGGACAGGTGATCGGGTTCATGGGCAACACCGGCAACACCGGCGGCGAGCCGACGCACCTGCACTTCGAGGTGCACCCCGTCTCGCTGCTCTTCCTCGGTCAGGACGGCGCCGTCGACCCGGCGCCCTACCTGGCCGCGTGGCACCGTCTCGCGAGCCTTGCCTTCCCGGTCGCGACCGGATGGGCGCCGAGCGTCCCCGGCACGATCAAGGCGCCCGAGCCGGGAGCCGTGCTCACCGGCTCGAGCGACATCTCGACCGAGAGCGGCCTCGATCCTGCCGCCCTCCGGCGGGCACTTCACCCGGGTGTCAGTGGCTGAAAGCTCGAGCTTTGAGGCTAGGGTCGGCCGTTCGAGCCGTGGTCGTGCCCTTCGTGGCTCTCTCCACCCGACGACATCAGATCGCGGATGAAGCGCCGCGTCTCCGCACCCGTCACCGGGTTGAAGAGAATCCCGAGCGCGATGCCCGCGATGAGCAGCGTCGAAGCACGATTGGACGACCGCTCGCGCTTTCCCTTCAGCCGCTCGCTCGCGCTGCGCAGGTCGTCGATCGCCTCGCGAAGCTTGTCGCGGACGTCGTCGTCTGTCGCCACGCGGCTCGCCAGCGTGATCGGCCGGTCACGATCGGTGACGAGATCGCCGTACAGCTCGCGCGCAGTCGCGAACGCGCGCATCACCTCACGGCGCAGCCTCTCGTCGGTCATTGCGCGCTCGACGTACGGCCGTACTGTGTCGGCCGTGTCCACGAGCGATGATTTCTTGGACTTCGGCATGAGTCCCCGCTCCTTTCCGTCGGCTGCCCGGGCCAATTGGCTTCGGGCCGCCGGTCTGGTTGCGCTGCTCATCCTTGCAGGCTGCGGGGGGTCTGGGTCGAGCAACGTGCAAACCGTGCACGGAGACGGGTACAGCTTCGAGGCGCCGGCGACCTGGGTGGTCGTCAGCAAGGGCTCCTCGACCTCTGCGAGCGACGGGGCGGTCAACCGGCTCGAGGTCTCGACTTTCACGCTCGAGAAGGCCTACCGCACCGCACTGTTCGCGGCTGTCGTCAAGGAGCTCGACCGAGCCGCAGACGGGCTCGCGACCCAGCTCAAGGGGAAGGTCGCCGGCAGCTCCACGATTGAGGTCGACGGTCGGAAGGCGCGCTCCTACACGATTGATTACGGCGGGAAGACCGAGCAGATCGTGTTCGTTCTCGAGGACAAGACCGAGTACGAGCTCCTCTGTCGCCGTCCGACGTCGGCGTCGAGCGCGACGTGCGACCAGCTCTTCTCGAGCTTCGGGGTCGGGTAAGAACCTCCTCAGGAACCGGCCGATACGAGCTCGCGCACCGGCTCGCGGCTCTTCGCCATTGGCCCGAGAACCCGCAGGCCGGTCTGGCGCAGGTAGCTGTCGGGAAGCAAGCCGAAGCTCACGAGAGCCGAGGGGAGCCGGGTCTTCGCCCGCATCTCCGCCGAGTGGCGCCAGCCGCCCGTGAACCCGACGACGTCTGCCCTGGGGTTCAGCTTCCGGATCGTCTTCAGGAAGCGCGCCGCTTGCCGCTGCTGGTCGATCACGATCTTGTCGTTCGGGCTCCACCAGATCTGCAGAGGGACTCCCGAAAAGGCAATTGCGCGCGCGTAGGTGAGCGGGCTGCGAAGCTCGTAGGCGAACGGCACCTTGTGAGGCGACCCGCCGAGCTCCGCGCGCGCGAGCGACTGGAGCGAACGGCCGATCGGGCCGTTCCACACCTTTCGACAGGCGGCCGTGCAGGCGAGCTTCGGGAACTCGTGGTACTGGAGCGCGAAGTCGACGACCGGATCGAACGCCGCCGCTCCGGCGAGCAGGTGTGGGTATTTGGCCAGGAGGAGCAATGTCTCCTGGCCACCCATGCTCCCGCCGACCGCGTAGATCTGCCGCGCCGCGATGTGCACCCACGGAAGGGTCAGCTGGATGATCCTGGGCATTCGCGCGAGGTCGGAGATCTGGCCGGCCGAGCCCCAGGAGTAGTTGGCCAGTTTGCGGCCCTGACCGTCCGGGCTGATCACCGCGAAGCTCCCGGTCGCGGGAAGTTGCCCCCACAGCCTTACGTTGGCTCGGCCGCTGATCCCGCGGCCGTGCGGGGAGATGACGAGCGGGATCGGCGGCGCGTGCCCGGGCCGGTACGAGCGGGGCAGAGCGACGTACGCGAATCGGCGCGCGCCGTCATGAGCACGGTAGGCGATCTTCCACACCCGCACCTTTCCGACCGCGACTGAGCTCACCGCGCCGGCCGAGCCGGCGGCGGCTACGGTCAGTGCGAGAGCACCGCACGCCGCGGCTGCGATTCTGGACCCCCGCGCCACCGCAGGGACTTTACGAAATCCGGGCGACGAAATCGAGGGAACTTGCCCGCGACGGGAGCTCGATCGTGCCCGACGCTGCGTCGAATCGGTATGGCGCCGACAACGAGATGATCCGCTTACCGGGGGGCAGGCGAAGCCGAAGCCGCAGTACGCGAGCATTCGCGGCGCGCGGGACCTCGACGTGCACCGTTATCTCGCGGGCGGAGGCGGCGAGCGAGTAGGAGAGCGGTCCGAAGGCTGTCGGGACGGCGCTGACCGCGATCCGCCGACCGGGACGCAGCCACGCGCGAGGGGTTGCATACGCGAGCCGGAGACCGGAGGGCGATTCCTGGACGAGCATCAGGCGCAGCGTCTCCAGGAACGAGTCGTTGGCGACGCTGTTCGGCGGCAGGTACATCGCGCGGTAGCGGAGACCGTCGAGCGGAGCGACGCTCGCGGCCTCTCCGGCGACGAACGTGTTCGGTGTCATCGCCGCGGCAAGCTGGCCGTAAAGGTCGAGCACGAGCTCGTCGGCGTCGTCCTGCGCGGCGAGGAACCGTGCGAGGTTGACCCCGTAGACCTCGTCCGTACCCGACAGTCGCGGGTTCGCGCCAGGCCCGTAGAGCGCGTAGCCGCCCGCGCGCACGAGGCCGAGGAGCAGCGAGCCATGACGCTCGAGATAGGCGAGCACGCCAAGCGTGATCCGGCTGCGCGGGGGGAAGAGGCCCGAGGCGAGGGCATAGGGAGCGACGAGGTTCCAGTAGCTGCCCTCGCGCGACTCGGTCACGCTTCCATAGGCCTTCTCGGCGGTTTCGAGGCGCATCGGCAGGAAGAGCGAGCCGTCGGGCAGCCTCCGCACCGACCGGGCGATCGCGCGTCGGAGGGCGACACCGAGGGGTCGCGCGACCGCGCGGGCCTCAGCTGCAAACCCGGGTCGATCGCTCCCGGCCCACACGGTTGCGATCGCGAGTAGCCCCTGCCAGGCCACTGCCTGGGCGTGGAGCCCCTGCACCGCGTCCGGGATATCGGAGGAGAAGTGCTCGGGCGCGAGCAGTCCTGAAGGTTTCTGGCGCCCCCTGAGTGCTCCGACGTATCCAGCCAGGGTCGGCGTTGCGTGCGCGAGGAATCGGTGATCGCCCGACAGCGCGGCATAGACCGCCGAGGCGAGCAACCTCTCGCCCATCGACCAGCTCGGGTACGGCCGCGGCTTACGCGTGAACGAGACGCCGAGCGTCGTTCGGCTTTCCGGAAAGAATCCGAGCTCGGCGAGCACCTGCGCCTCGTCGAGGCTCTCGGGGAACGAGAACTCCTCGTAGGGATTTCCAATGCTGTAGCGCCAGGAAAGCCCGAGGTTCTGCACGATGAGCGACCGCTGCGCATCCATCACGCGCTTCTCGGGCACCTCGAGCTGCGCCCCGCCGTTCAGGCGTTCGCGCCAGTACGCGGCAACCGAAGCCCGCGTGGAAACATAGGTGGACGCGTCGACCTGCGGACCCGTGGCGGCGGGGTGGTCGAGCCAAGCGGCGTAGACGTCGCCGCCTCGGAACGCCAGCGATCGCCCGTTCCAGCGCGCTGCGCCGTCGAAGACGAGGTAGGTGCGTCCGCCGCGCAGGAGTCGGTTGCCCTCACGGCGCAGGCCCCGGACGGTGGGCGTCAGCGCGATGGCGCCCGGCCCCGTGACGTGGACGAAGCTCGCGAGTCTGCCGGACACGCGGGCCGCGAACGACTCCTGCCGGTAGCTGCCGTAGCGCAGCTCCAGGATCGGCAGCCACCCGTCGGCAAGCCTCGGCGTCGCGAGCCGGGCGAGGCAGGAGCCGAAAAGCTTGCCACCGGCGGAGATCGCGATTCCCGCCCCGCCCGTTCGATCCGAGCGGATCTCGCTGCCGTCGGCGACGTGAAGCTCGACCGACCCCGCACCCTGGGGCCCGCCGGGCTCCGAGAACGCGAGGTAGTAGACGCCGGAGTGGGTCAGCGGCCTGCCGCCGCTCGTGCGCGCATAGAGAAGCGGAGCGAGGTATCTGCTCGCGCCCGCATAGGTCGGCCCGCCCGGCGTGCGCAGCAGCCGAGCGCCCCAGAGATCGCCGTGGGACGAAAGCGCCGCCTCGATCCGAGCGGTGTAGGCAGGGCTTGCCTTCGGTGCGGCGCAGGCTCGCTGTGTCACCAACGCCGCCTGTGCCCCCGGTGCCGGGAAGAGCAGGGTGATTGCGGCGAGCAGCGCCGCTCTGGTCAACCGCTCGACCGAGCGGCCTGCTTGTCGACGGCCGCGAGCCCGCGCGACGACCGCGCCGGGCGCTTGCCGTCGAAGGCCGCGGCGAACACGTCTTCGACCGTGTCGGCGGGAATGAACGTCAGCGCCTCGCGTGTCTCGGGCGGCAGCTCGCTCAGGTCTTCGATGTTCTCGCGCGGCAGGATGATCCGTTTCAGGCCGGCCCGTTGCGCGGCGAGAGACTTCTCGCGGATGCCGCCGATCGGGAGCACCTGCCCGGTCAACGTGATCTCGCCCGTCATCCCGACGTCGTCCGCGATTCGCTCCCCCCGAACGAGCGAGGCGATCGCCGTCGCGATCGTTACTCCCGCCGACGGCCCGTCCTTGGGAACCGCGCCGGCCGGAACGTGGATGTGGAGGTCGTGCTCCTCGAACCATTTGTCCTCGACTCCGAGATCGTGCGTGTGCGACCGTACCCAGGAGAGTGCGGCCTTCGCCGACTCCTTCATCACGTCGCCGAGCTGCCCGGTGATGATCAGCTCGCCCTTGCCCGGGTACGCCGCCGCTTCGATGAACAGAACATCGCCGCCCGCGGATGTGTAGGCGAGACCGGTCGCCACACCGGCCTGGGAGGTGCGTCGCCGCACCTCGCCGCTGAACCGCCGCGGCCCGAGCCATTCACGCAGCCGTTTGTCGTCGACCCGCATCTTCTGGGTCTTCCCCTTCGCGACCTGGGTTGCGGCTTTGCGGCAGACATCCGCAAGCCGGCGCTCGAGGTTCCGCACGCCCGCCTCGCGGGTGTACTCGCGGATGATCGTCCGGAGCATCGTGTCCGAGATCGTCAGCTGCGAGCGCTTGAGCCCGGCTGCCTCGAGCTGCTTCGGCAGCAGGTAGCGCTTGGCGATCGCGAGCTTCTCGACGTCGGTGTAGCCCGAGAGGGAGATGGTGTCCATTCGGTCGAGCAGCGGTCCCGGGATCGTGTCCAGCGTGTTGGCGGTGCAGATGAAGAGCACCTTCGACAGGTCGAACGGCAGGTCGAGGTAGTGATCGCGGAAGGTCTTGTTCTGCTCGGGGTCGAGCACCTCGAGCATCGCGCTCGACGGGTCGCCGCGGAAGTCCGCGCCCATCTTGTCGATCTCGTCGATCAGGATCACCGGGTTGCGGGACTCGGCGTCGCGGAGCGAGCGGATGATCGTGCCCGGCATCGCGCCGATGTAGGTGCGCCGGTGACCGCGGATCTCGGCCTCGTCGCGGACGCCGCCGACCGACATGCGCACGAACTTGCGGCCGAGCGCCTTCGCGATCGACTGCCCGAGTGAGGTCTTGCCGACGCCGGGCGGCCCGACGAAACAGAGGATCTGGCCCGAGATCTCGTTGCGGAGCTTCGCCACGGCCAGGTGCTCGATGATCCGTTCCTTCACCTTCTCGAGGTCGAAATGGTCGCGGTCGAGCACGGTGCGTGCATTGTCGAGGTCGAGGTTGTCCTCGGTCGAGGTGTCCCACGGCAGGGTCTGGATCCACTCGAGGTAGTTGCGGATCACCCCGTACTCGGCGGCCGCGGGTGGGAGCCGTTCGAGCCGGCCGAGCTCGCGGTCGGCGGACTTGCGCACCTCGTCGGGCAGGGTCAGCTCGGCGAGCCGCTCGCGCAGCTCGTTCACCTCGGCCTGCTCCGGGTCGCCCTCGCCGAGCTCCTGCTGAATCGCCTTCAGCTGCTGGCGCAGGAAGTACTCGCGCTGGCCCTTCTCCATCTCGGACTGCACCTGCGACTGGATCTTCGAGCCGAGCTCGAGCACCTCGACCTCGCGCGAGAGGATCGCCGAGACCCGCCGGAGGCGTTTCTCGACGTTCGGCTCCTCGAGCAGCTCCTGCCGCTCCTCCGTCGGGATCGTGCGCAGCGTCGAGGCGACGAGATGAGCGAGCGCACTGCCGTCGTCGACATTTGTGGCCGCAAGTTGCAGCTCCGCCGGAAGGTAGGGCGCGAGGCCGATGATCTGGGCGAACAGCCCCTGGACGTTCCGCGTCAGCGCCTCGACCTCGGGCGTCTCCTCGTTCTCGTCCGGCAGCGCCTCGAACTCGGCAACCAGGTAGGGCTCGGCGGAGATCGGCTCGACGAGCTTCACACGGTGCAGCCCGCCCACGAGGATACGGAGCGTCCCGTCGGGGATCTTCAGCATCTTGTGCACCACCGCGACCGTTCCGACCTGGTAGATGTCGTCGAACCCCGGCGCGTCGATCGACGCATCGCGGGCCGTGACAAGCGCCAGCAGACGGTCGCCGGCGACCACGTCGTCGATCAGCTTGATCGAGCGCTCCTGCCCGATTGCGAGCGGCATCATCGACTGCGGGAAGACGACCGTGTCCTTCAGGGCCAGCACGGGCAGCGCGGCCGGCAGCTGGATCTCGGTCTCGAAGTCGTCAGGCATGTCGAACTCCATGTCACCCATCCGCGTGCGTCATCGGCGCTCCACCACGATCGTGATCAGGGGCCCGAGCAGCGGCTTGCCGACGATCGGCAGCGTGATCGTCACGATCCCGTGCTCGTAGGTGGCGTGCGCGTTCTCGGGGTCGACGTCCTCGCTCAGGCGGATCCGGCGCTGGAACGGGCCGTACTCGATCTCCATCTGCTGGTAGACGCGCCCATCCGAGCGCTCGCGGGCCCGCTCGCCGGAGACGACGAGCGTTCGCTCGCTGACGGCGATCGCCAAGCTGTTCGGGTCGATCCCGGGAACCTCGACGACGACCGTCAGCTCCGGCGGGTCGTCGGTGCGGTAGCTGTCGACGTTCGGGCGGAACCCGCGGCGGAGCCCTGCAAAGCGAGGCACGTGCCAGAGCTCCGAGAAGAGCTCCTCGATCTCCGCCTGCAGATGCTCCGGCGTCAGCTTGTCGGGCCGCGTCACGCGGCTAAAGGTATCCGGTCGGTGACGGCGCAGGCTTGACGGAGCCGCAAGAGGGCGACGGTGCGGGCTTTGCCGGCGGCGGGAGCGGGTACCGTCTCGGACGTGGTCGCCTGGACTCGGTTCGTGCTCCGGCATCGGCGCTGGGTTCTGGCGATCTGGATCGCCGTGTTCCTGATCGGCGGGTTCGCGAGCTCGAAGCTGTCCGCGATCCTCTCCAACACCTTCTCTGTGCCGGGCACCGCCTCCGAGCAGGTGCGTCACAACCTCGAGGTGCACTACGGCGATCGTTCCGACGGATCGTTCACCGTTGTCTTCGAGCTGCCGAAGGGCGCAACGGCCAACGCGCCGGAGCTGCGGCAGGAGCTGACCACCGCGGTCGGTCGCGCAGCCGCGGTCGTGCCGGGCGGGAAGCCGCTCAACTTCAACGTCGCGACGAACACCGGCGGGGAAGACCGTCGTCTACGGCGACATCAGCTCGACTCTCAACCTTGCCCAGGCGAAGGGCTACACCGGCAAGGTGATCGCCGCGCTCGGCACTCCAAGGGGTGTCGAGAACACCTACGTCACCGGCGCTGCGGCGATCCAGCACGACCTCGACCCGGTGTTCAACCGAGACCTCAAGCACGGCGAGCTCGCGATCGCCGTGCCGATCGCGCTCCTCGTCCTGCTCTGCGTGTTCGGGCTCTCATGGGCCGTTTCGATCCCGCTGATCTTCGCCGCCTGCACGATCACGGGCACGCTCGGGATCGTCTACGGCGTCGCCAGCATCTGGGCGACGCCGACCTATGCGACGAACCTCGTCCAGCTGATCGGGTTGGGGATCGCCGTCGACTACTCGCTGCTGATCGTCTATCGCTTCCGCGAGGAGCTCGCGGGCGGGCTGGAGATCGACGACGCCGTCATCCGGACAATGCAGACGGCCGGCCGGGCGGTCGTGTTCTCCGGCATCGCCGTCGCGCTCGGCCTGTCGCTACTCGTGGCGATTCCGCTGCCGTTCATTCGGATGCTCGGTGTGGCCGGCTTTCTGATCCCGGTTGTCTCGATCGTCGGCGCTGTGACCCTGCAGCCGGCGCTGCTCTCGTTTTACGGCCGCAAGGGAACCGTGCGCCACCGGCTGCTGCGCCGGGAGCCGAAGTCGACGAGCGACGGGTTCTGGGCCCGGCTCGCGCGTTCGATCATGAAGCGGCCGCTCGTCTATCTCGCGTGCGGCTCCGCCGTGCTGATTGCGATGGCCGTGCCCGCGATCCGGCTGCAGCTGACGCCCGGCTCGACATTCGGCATCCCCCGCACCTCGCAGTCGGTCAAGGGTTTCGACCTGCTTCGCGCCGCCGTCGGCCCGGGAGCAGTCGCCCCCGCCCAGATCCTCGTCATCAGTGCGGGCGAGCCGGTGCTCGCGGCGCCTACCCAGGCGGCGGTCGCCCGGCTCGTTGCCGCGCTCGGCCGGGATCCCGAGGTGGCGAAGGTCTACACCGGCACGACGAGCCGGTTCATCGACTCGAGCCGGCGCTACGAGCAGATCCTGGTTGCAGGCCGGCACGACTACGGCTTCCCCGAGGCGCAGGCGTTCGTGAAACGCCTGCGAGAGGAGCTGATCCCGGCCGCGCGATTCCCCGCGACGACCCAGGTGCTCGTCGGCGGCGGTCCCGGCCAGGGGGTCGACTTCCTGCACCAGGCGTACACCTATTTCGTGCCCCTGATCCTCGCGGTGCTCGTGCTGACCTACTTCTTGCTGATGCGCGCGTTCCGCTCGCTGCTTCTGCCGCTGAAGGCGGTGCTGCTCAACCTGCTTTCAGTCGCGGCTGCGTACGGGATGCTCGTGGTGTTCTTCCGCTACGGCCTAGGCCAGGATCTCTTCGGCCTCTACAAGTTCGCGCAGGTCGAAGGGTGGATCCCGATCTTCCTCTTCGCGATGCTGTTCGGGCTCTCGATGGACTACGAGGTGTTTCTCGTCACCCGGATGCGCGAGGCGTGGGACGAGGGTGCCGACAACGCCACCGCGGTCGAGCTCGGGCTCGAGAAGACCGGGCGGATCATCACCGCGGCCGCGATCATCATGTGCGCGGCGTTCTCGGGGTTCGTTGCCGGCAGCATCGTCGGTCTCCAGGAGTTTGGGCTGGGGCTCGCGGTTGCGATCTTCGTCGACGCCACGATCGTTCGCTGCCTGCTCGTCCCGAGCATGATGGCGATCCTCGATCGCTGGAACTGGTGGCTTCCGTCGCCTCTCGCCAGGATCGTGCGGGTGCGGCCCTCGCCGCTCGAGACGCATCTGAAGCCTGCGGTCGAGCCGTCCCCCGGTTAGCATCGTGGCGCGATGAAGGGCCTCATCTGCGCCGGCGGCTCGGCGACGCGGCTCGAAGAGCTGACCCGCGTCACCAACAAGCACCTGCTCCCCGTGGGCCGATGGCCGATGGTCTATTACCCGTTGCAGCTGCTCCAGCGGGTCGGAGTGACCGATGTGCTGCTCGTGACCGGTAAGCAGCACGCCGGTGACTTCATCGACCTGCTCGGTGACGGACACGTACAGGCGCGTTCCACCGGCGAGCCGCTCTTCGACGTGGACTTGAGCTACAAGGTGCAGGTCGCGCCTGGCGGGATCGCCCAGGTCGTCGGCATGGCGCGTGACTTCGCCCGCGGCGAGAAGCTCGTGGTCTGCCTCGGCGACAACATATTCGAGAACGCCCAGGCCGGCGCGATCGCCGGTTGGGGCGACGGGGCGCAGGTCTTCGTCAGCGAGGTCGACGATGCCGTCAACTTCGGCGTGGTCGCCTACGGCGAGAACGGTCGCGTCGCCGACATCGTCGAGAAGGCCGGTGTGGTCGACCTGCGTTATCCCGAGCCGCCGTCCAGGGACGCCGTGGTCGGCCTCTACTGCTACCCACCTGACGTGTTCGAGATCATCGATTCGCTCGAGCCGTCCTCGCGCGGGGAGCTCGAGATCACCGACGTCAACCGCGCCTATGCGCAGCGCGGCGAGCTCTCGGTGTGCCGCGTCGAGGGTTGGTGGCACGACGGCGGTAAGCACTGGAGCGATCTCGCCGCTCTCGGCCAGAAGATCGAGGAGACGGGCGTGAACAAGTGATCGTCGAGAGATTTCCTTTGACGCGCCACGGGGACGACCGAGGCTGGTTCAGCGAGCTCGGACGAGCGAGCGCCTTGCCGAAGCCGTTCCGTCAGGCGAACCTGTCGTGGTCGAAGCGGGGCGTCATCCGTGGCCTGCACTTCCACAAGCGCGGCCAGGACGACCTGTTCGTCTGCCTGCAGGGGATGGTGCGGGTAGTCGTCCTCGACCTCGAGACCGGTGAGCATTTCACCGAGGACATCGGCGACGAGAACCCGGTTGCGATCTACGTTCCGGGGACGCGAGCGCATGGCTACGAGGCCTTGACCGACGCGCTGTTCTGCTACCTCGTGACCGAGGAGTACGACGCAGCCGACCCCGACGAGCAGGGCATCCCCTGGGACGACCCACGGGTCGTCGACCTCTGGAGCACGCGATCGCCGGTTCTCTCGGAACGGGACAGGGCCGCGGCGTCCTGATCACCGGCGCGGGGGGCCAGCTCGGACATGCGCTGGCCGAGCAGTTCCCCGAGGCCCGTGGACTCACGCGCGCGGAGTGGGATGTCTGCTTTCCACGACCGGGTGACCGTGGTGTCGAGCTGGTCCTGCACGCCGCGGCCTGGACGAACGTCGACGGCGCCGAGGACGATCCGCAGGGCGCGGCGGCAGTCAACGTGGGTGGGACCCAGAACGCCGCGGCGCTGGGCGCCCCGCTTGTCTACTTCTCCTCTGACTACGTCTTCGACGGTACGAAGAGCGTCCCATACGTCGAATCCGACTCGCCGCATCCGCTCGGCGCCTACGGCCGCACGAAGCTGCACGGCGAGGCGGCGGCGGGCAGCGAGGCCTGGATCGTCCGTTCGTCCTGGCTCTTCGGGCCGGTCGGTCACAACTTCGTCCGGACGATGCTGCGGCTCGGCGCCGACCGCGACGAGGTGAGCGTCGTCGCCGACCAGCGCGGCTGCCCGACCTATACGGGGCATCTGGCAGCGGCTGTTCCCGCGGTCGTCGGCCTGACTTACGGCGTCTACCACGTCGCTGCGGGCGGCGATTGCACCTGGGCGGAGTTCGCGGAGGCGATCTTCGAGGAAGCAGGCCTCGGCTGCCGCGTCCGGCCGATCACGACGGCCGAGTTCGGCGCGAAGGCGCCGCGCCCGGCCTACTCGGTGCTCCGCTCGGAGAAGGGCGCACCCGTGCTGCCGCACTGGCGCGACGGCCTGCGCGAGTGTCTCCGCCGCATCGGCTGAGGGACCCGCTCGCGGCGGCTAGCATCGTTCTCCTGATGCGGGTCCTAGTCACCGGTGGTGCCGGCTTCATCGGGTCGCATTTCGTGCGGCGGCTTGCTGCGGCGGGCGACGAGGTCGTCGTGCTCGACAAGCTCACGTATGCAGGCAACCGCGCCAACCTCGAGGGCGTCGAGCACGACTTCCACGAGGGCGATATCTCCGACCCCGAGGCGGTCGCGACCGCAGCCGCGGCCTGCGAGGCGATCGTAAACTTCGCGGCCGAGTCACACGTCGACCGCTCGATTCTCGGCCCCGCGGAGTTCATCCTCACCGACGTTCTCGGCACCCAGGTGCTGCTCGACCATGCGCGGCAGGCGGGGATCCGGATCGTGCAGGTGTCGACCGACGAGGTTTACGGCGACATCGACGACGGGGCGCTTCCTTGCACCGAGGATGCGCCGCTTCGACCGTCGAGCCCCTACTCGGCGTCGAAGACCGGCGGGGATCTGCAGGTGCTCGCCTACATCCGGACGTACGGCGTCGACGCATGCATTACCCGCGGCGCCAACAACTACGGGCCGCGCCAGTACCCGGAGAAGCTGATCCCGCTCTTCATCACGAACGCCTTCGAAGGCAAGGATCTGCCCGTCTACGGCGACGGCCGCCAGCGCCGCGAGTGGCTCCATGCCGATGACTACTCCTCGGCAATCGAGCTCGTCATGCGCAGGGCGCCCTCCGGCGAGATCTACAACGTCGGTGGCCAGGAGTGCGAGAACATGGAGGTCGTGCGGCGGATCCTCGATTTGACCGGCGCCTCGCCCGACCTCGTCCGCCACGTCGAGGACCGCCCCGGCCACGATCGGCGTTATGCCGTCGACTCGGCGAAGATCCGCGCTCTCGGCTGGTCGCCCGCGCATAACTTCAAGGACGGCGGCCTCGAGGAGACGGTCGCCTGGTACCGCGAGAACGAGGCCTGGTGGGAGCCGATCAAGTCCGGTGAGTACCGCGCCTACTACGAAGAGCAGTACGGCAAGCGCCTTGCCGGGTGACCACTTTGTGGCGCAAGTTGCAAGGACATCGCTTGTAACTTGAAGCACAAGCTCGGGAGGTGGGCGCGCCTCGGGGCAGAACCTCGTTGCGTGGTGGTTGGGACTTTGGAAGGGCACTGGTACCGTGCCCGGATGGTCCGGCGCGGCGTGGTAGCGGTCGCCTTCGTCGCGCTTCTGGCCGCCGGCGGTGCCTCGGCGGCACTCATGGCGGGGTCTCCGGTCGTGGTCTCTCCGACGACCACCGACACGACCAGCACGACTGTGACGACGAGCTCGGCCGCGACAACGCTTGTCGTCACCGGGCACGGTTTCGGGCACGGGATGGGCATGGGGCAGTGGGGCGCCTACGGCTACGCGCTGCACGGCTGGTCGTGCGCCCGCATCCTCGGCCACTACTTCCCGGGAACGTCCCTCGGGAGCGACAGTGCGCCACTCGTGCGTGTCCTCCTCGCTGACGCCGTGCCGAAGGTGACGGTTGGCTCTGCTGCGCCGTGGCGTGTCGTCGACGGTGCCGGGACGCGACTCGCCCTCCCGGCCGGGTCACTCGAGGTTCCCGCATCGCTCGAGCTCGACGGGCAGAAGCTCGTGTCGCCGCTCACCTTCAAGCCTGGAGCCTCGCCGGTCGAGGCGGCGGGGATTCCCTACCGAGGCAGGCTCGTTCTCACCTCCGACGGGAAGGCCGTGCAGCTCCTGAACGTGGTAGCGCTCGAGTCGTACCTCCCAGGGGTCGTCTCCGAGGAGATGCCCTCGACCTGGCCGCAGGCGGCGCTTCAGGCGCAAACGATTGCAGCCCGCTCCTTCGCACTCGCGCGGATCGGGAGCGTGCCGGCCACCAGTCCTTTCGATCTCTACGCCGACTCGCGCAGCCAGGTCTACGGCGGCATCAACGCCGAGACACCTGCGGTGACGACGGCCGTGCTCTCCACCAAGAACCAGGTTGTTCTCTACCGCGGCAAGGTCGCAACGACGTACTTCTCGGCGAGCTCAGGTGGCGAGACGATGTCCTCCGCGGACGGGACAGGCACGCCCGTGCCGTACCTCGTCGCCGTTCCTGACCCGTACGACCTGCTCTCGCCCTACCACGACTGGGGCCCCGTCCTGTTCGGCGCTGCCGAAGCGGCGAAGGCGCTCGGGCTTCACGGCGGCCTGGACGATGTCGTCAGCACGCTCGATCCCACGGGTCGTGTCGCGTCCGCGACGGTCGTCTCCGCCGGCTCGACCGTCACGCTCACGGGGATGCAGGTGAGGAACGATCTCGGCCTGCGGTCGAGCTGGTTCCAGATCGGCTTGCTCGCGCTCGACCCGGTACGCGCCCAGGTCGCGAAGGGCACGCAGATCACACTGCACGGCGCCGTGCGTGCCCTCGACGGTGTCTCCCTTGAGGCGCAGGCTCCGGACGGCGCGTGGGCGACGGTGAGCGCCGTCGCTCCGGCCGGGGACGGCACGTTCACCGTAGTCGTGACTCCGAAAGCAACGACGCGCTACCGGCTCTCGTACCGGCAATGTCCGGGGCGCCTTGATCAAGATCGTGGTGAGTTCCACCTGACCGGGCGGCCCTGGCCGGGTGCGGTCGCGTACCGTGTGGGGAGGCCGCCCGTGTCGAAGCGTCTTGCTCTCCTGCTGATCGTCTTTCTGCTCGCTCCGGCGAGCGCCGCGCTTGCGTTCGACAACACCGAGCCCGACGCCGCCCAGCAGTGGTATCTGACGCAGGACAACGCCTGGACGCACTGGCCCACTTTGCCTCACCTGAAACCGGTCAGGGTCGCGGTGATCGACTCGGGCATCGACGCGACCCATCCCGAGTTCCGGGGCCGGATCGCGGGCGGCATCTCATTCGTCTCCGGCTCCTGGCGCAAGGACAGCTGCGGCCACGGCACCTTCGTCGCAGGCGAGATCGCGGCCAACCCGACGAACGGCATCGGGATTGCCGGCATGGCGTTCAACTCGAGCCTGCTGATCGCCAAGGTCGTCCAGGGCGACTGCAGCGTCTCGACGCTCGGGCGAGGTCAAGGCGATTCGATGGGCCGTCGATCACGGCGCCAGAGTGATCAACCTGTCGATCGGGGGGATCCGCGACCCGGGAGACTCCGAGCTCGACTCGTACTCGGCTTCCGAGGAGGCGGCGCTCGAGTACGCGTGGTCGAAGGGCGTCCTCGTCGTCGCGGCGGTCGGAAACGGGACGCAGGCACCGTCGACACCGTGGCAGTACGCCGACTACCCGGCTGCGCTGCCGCACGTGCTCGGTGTCGGTGCGATTCGCGAGAACGGCGCGGTGCCCGACTACTCGGATCGCGACGCGCAGTACGTCGACCTCGTCGCGCCCGGCGGCCCGATCTTCTCGACGATCCCGCACAACCTGATCGACGCCTCGATCTACGGCTGCGCCGGGATGCCGTACTCCAACTGCGGCCCCTCCGAGTTCCGGGTCGGACATCGGCACGTCGTTCTCCGCGCCGCAGGTGACCGCGGCCGCAGCACTGATGCTCGGCGTCGATCCGCGCCTCACCCCGTCGCAGATCGAATGGATCCTCGAGCGGACGGCGACCGACGCGAGCCCGTCGACCGGCTGCGCGCAGTGCCCGATCGGTCGCGACGCGCTGACCGGCTGGGGCACCCTCGACGTCGCGGCCGCGCTCGACCGGATCGGCAGCCGAGGACGACCTGCCGACCTCCGACGCCTACGAGCCGAACGACGATGCGGGAACCTCGGCCTATCCGCTGCGGGGGCTGCGGACGATCAACGCGACGATCGACTTCTGGGACGACCCGATCGACGTCTACGCAATCACGCTGGAAGGGTCAGACGCTCTTCGCGCGACTCGGCTCGGGCGCTCCCGCACGAACGTCGCTCTTCCTCTGGCGCCCGGGCACGACGCACGTCACCGGCCCGGCCAGAACGGTGCTCGCGAATCGCGCCGCGCGAGGGAGACTGCCAGGAGCGGCCAGGAGCGGCTCGCCTACCACGTGACCGCCGATCGGGACGTACTACATCGAGGTCGAAGTGGGCGGCCCGACGACGGCGCCGGGCCGCTACGAGCTCTCCCTCGCCGTGCAGGGCTAGGAGCCGAGCAACTCCTCGTCGGGCACGTCGCGAAGCGGCCGCGCGGGGTTGCCGACGACGAGCGTTCGCGGCGCGACGTCCTTCGTGACGACGGCGCCTGCGCCGACGAACGCCTCCTCGCCGATCTCGACCGCGGGGCAGAGCACGGCTGCCGGCGCCGATGCGCGCGCCGCGCCGGATCGTCGGGCCCTCGATCAGCTCGTGCCGCTTCTCGGTCCGGCCCATGAAGTTGTCGTTCGAGGTGACGACGCAGGGCGCGATGAAGACGTGCTCCTCGAGCGTCGAGTAGGCAGTGATGTAGGCGCCGGCCTGGATCTTCGTCATCGCGCCGATCGTCGTGTCGTTCTCGACCAGCGAGCCGCGGCCGACGACGACGTCGTCGCCGATCGTGACGCGCTCGCGCACGCAGCTCTGGTCGCCGAGGATCACTCGCGCGCCGATCGTCGAGCCCGCGAAGAGGACCGCACCGGTCGAGATGATCGTGCCGTCGCCGACCTTCGCGGGTGCGAGCGGCTCGCGCTTGGCGGTCGAGCGCGGCGAGAGCGTCGGCTGCTTGCCGACGACGGCGCCCTCGAGCACCTTCACGCCCTCGCCGAGCACGGTGCCCGGGTAGACGATCGCCGTCTCGTGGATCTCCGGCCGTCACGCCGGCTGACGCTCTCGAGCGAGTGCTGCGAGCAGCTCGAGCACGCGCACGACGGCGAGCCCGTCGCGTGCCTCGACCCCGGTGCCGCCCTCGCGCACGAGCCGCAGGAAGTGCGAGAGCTCGAGCTTCAGCGGCTCGTCGCTCGGGATCTTCGGGCTCAGGATGTCGCCGGTGCGTGTCTGCCACTCGCCGAAGTTCTGCAGCGGCTGCTCGGGCCACTTGTCGTAGATCGTCACCTTGCGCTCGAGCTCCATGTCGTCGAACACGGCCATCTTGTCGCGGCCGACGACGGTCAGCTTCCGCATCTTGTGCGGGTCGAGCCACGAGAGGTGGAGGTGGGCGATCTTGCCGCTCGGGAAGCGCATGAAGCAGAAGACGACGTCCTCGACGCCGGGGTTCAGGAACGCGTTGCCGTGTGCCCAGACCTCGGACGGCTCCTCGTCGGCGAGGTGCAGGATCACCGAGACGTCGTGGACGCCGAGCGACCAGAGCGCGTTCTCGTCCTTGCGGATCGTCCCGAGGTTCTGGCGGTTGCCGTAGATGCAGAGCACCTCGCCGAGGTCGCCCGAGTCGACGAGCTCCTTGAGCTTGCGCACGCCCGGGTGATAGAGCAGGAGGTGGCCCGGCATCAGGATCTTCCCGCGGGCCTCCGAGAGCTCGACGAGCTCGGCCATCTCGGCTGCGCGCATCGCGGGCGGCTTCTCGACGAAGACGTGCTTGCCGGCCTCGAGCGCCTGCTTGGCGAGCGCGTAGTGGGTCGGCACGGGCGTCGCGATCACGACCGCCTCGACCTCGGGGTCGGCGAGCACCTCGTCGAACGAGCCGGTCGCGAGCGAGTTCGGGAACCGGCGCGTGAACTGCTCGCGCCGCTCCTCGGAGGCGTCGCAGATCCAGACGAGGTCGGCGAGGACGTCGACGTTGCGGACGAGGTTCGCGCCCCAGGGGCCGAGGCCGACCTGAGCGATCCGGACGGGGTCGCTCAGAGCTTCCACACCTTTCCGCTCGATCCTCGTGGCCGCGGGTGGCGTTGCGGAAGTCGACGACGACCTTGGCGCGCTCGACGACGTCGCCGTAGTCGACTGCGGAGTGCGCGGTGACGATCGCGACGCAGTCGTAGCTCTCGGGCTCGAGCGGCGAGGAGCGCATCCCGTCGAACTCCTCGACGTGCGGGTCGTGGTAGCTGACGTCGGCGCCGGCCGTCCTCAGCAGCTCGATCAGCTTCTCGGCCGGCGTCTCGCGCATGTCGCCGATGTCGGCCTTGTAGGCGACGCCGAGGATCAGGATCTTCGCGCCGGAGACCGAGCGCTGCAGCCCGTGGTTCAGCGCCTGCGAGATGACCGAGCGGCAGAAGTACGGCATGTTGTTGTTGACCTCGCCGGCGAGCTCGATGAAGCGCGCCGAGAAGTCGTACTCGCGCGCCTTCCACGAGAGGTAGTAGGGGTCGAGCGGGATGCAGTGCCCGCCGAGGCCGGGGCCGGGCTGGAACGACTGGAAGCCGAACGGCTTGGTGGCGGCGGCGTCGACGACCTCCCAGACGTCGATGCCCATCCGGTCGCAGAGCTGCGCGAGCTCGTTGACGAGCGCGATGTTGACTGAGCGGTAGATGTTCTCGAGCAGCTTCGTCAGCTCGGCCGACTCGGGCGCCGAGACCTCGTGGACGGTGTCGACCGCGGTCCGGTAGACCGCGGCCGCGGCCGCGGTGCAGGCGGGGGTGAGGCCGCCGACGACCTTCGGGGTGGTCTTCGTCGTCCAGTCGGTGCGGCCGGGGTCGACGCGCTCGGGCGACATCGCGAGGTTGAAGTCCTCGCCCGCGACGAGCCCGCTCGCCTCCTCGAGGATCGGCTTGACCACCTCGCGGGTCGTGCCGGGGTAGGTCGTCGACTCGAGCACGACGAGCTGGCCGGGCTGGAGCACCGCGCCGATCGCGCGCGAGGCCTGCTCGACGTAGCTCAGGTCGGGCTCGCGCTGCTTCGTCAGCGGCGTCGGCAGCGCGATCAGGATCGCGCTGCGCCTGCTTCAGGTCCTCGTAGTCGAGGGTGGCGGTGATGCGGCCCGCCGAGACGTGCGGCTCGAGCACCTCGCCGGGCACGTCCTCGATGTGGCTCCGTGCCCGCGTTGATCGCCTCGACGAGCTCGGGCACGACGTCGAGGATCAGCACGCGCTGACCTGCGTCGGCGAAGGTCACGGCGAGCGGAAGCCCGACGTAACCGGCGCCCACGATGGCGACGTCCCAGGGCCGTTCACGGCGAACTAGCGTACAGAGCGGCTGCGATCCGGCCGCTCGCCTGCCCGTCGCCGTAGAGCTCCGGCGCCGTCGTCGGGAAAGCGCGCAGCGCGCCACCGCGCGCACGATCGCGTCGGGGTCGTCGTCGACGAGCACGTTCGCGCCGGCCTCGACGGTGTCGACCCATTCCGTGCTCGGCCGCATGGTCACGCACGGCACGCCGGTCCCAGTAGGCCTCCTTCTGCACCCCGCCGGAGTCGGTGACGATCACCCGCGCCTGCGCGGCGAGCGCGGTGAAATCGAGGTAGCCGAGCCGGCGGCGATCAGCTCGAAGCCGAGCGGCCCGAGCCGTGCGCGAGCGCAGCGCGCGTCCGCGGGTGGGCGGGGAAGACGATCGGCTCGTCGAGGCGGTTCGAGCCCCTCGACGATCCGCGCGAGCCGCTCGGGCCGGACGTTCGCCTCGCGGTGAACGGTGACGAGCACGTAGCCGCCGGGCTCGAGCCCGAGCCGCTCGAGCACCTGCGAGCGCGTCGCGCGCGATCGGCGCGAAGAGCCGGTGCACGTCGGCCATCACGTCGCCGACGACGAGCCGCTCGCCGGGCACGCCCTCGCTCTCGAGCTGCGCGCGCCGAGCGCTCGTCGGGGCAGAAGAGGAGCTGCGAGATGCCGGTCGACCGCGATCCGGTTGCGCTCCTCCGGCATCGAGAGGTCGAAGCTCCGCAGCCCCGCCTCGACGTGCGCGAGCGGCAGTCTGCCCGCCGCCTCGGCGCCGGCGAGCGTCGAGTTCGTGTCGCCGAAGACGAGCACCCAGTCGGGCGCCTCGGCCGCGACCGCCTCCCGGATCGCCGGCCGCATCGCCTCCGGGTCGGCGGTCTCGAGCCTGAGCCGGTACCGCGGCTCGGCGAGCCCGAGCTCCTCGAAGAAGACGTCCGAGAGCTCCCGGTCGTAGTGCTGACCGGTGTGCAGCACGACCTCCTCGATCCCCGCCTCCCGCAGCGCCGCCGAGAGCGGCGCCGACTTGATGAACTGCGGCCGGTTCCCCACTACCGTCAGCACGCGCATCCCCGCTACACTACGGCCCCCTGCGGGCCGTTAGCTCAGTTGGTAGAGCAGGGGACTCTTAATCCCAAGGTCGAAGGTTCGAATCCTTCACGGCCCATACCGCGAAGTGCCCGAAAGGGGCTAAGAACTCAGCCGGTCATCTTTGGCTTGTGGTGCTTGACGACGACCTTCGGGCTCTGTGGCTGCTTCGTGGGCGGTACCACCGTCACGGGCGCATGGTCGCGAGACGTGACGTTCGGGCCGGCCGGGGGCGTGCCGACTGCCTCCGCGACATTGTCGAAGCTCTTCACGACCTCGTGGCGGGCGCAGGAGTAGGAGGCGCTCCTGCCCGGTGCGAGCCGTCCCAGGGTCCGGTTGCAGTCGGAGCTGAGTGGGTCGAGAACCCTGACGTTGTGGAGGGGGGCGTCGCCGGTGTTCTTGACGGTGATCCGGAACCTCGCCGTCCCGCCAGGCTGGATCGTCTGCGACTTCGGATCCTTCACGATCGCGATCCGCGGAGGCTGCGGCGCGGGCGTCAGGGGCGCGGACCTGGGCTTGGGCCGGTGCGACTTCGGGGTGGATGATGGCTTCTGAGACGGTGGCGCCGCCGGCTTCCCCCGCGGTGGCGGGATGACCGTCGTGGGAGCCGTGTCGGTCGAGGTCACGTCCGGTCCGGTCGGAGGCGTTCCGGTAACGGTGGCGATATTCGTCAGGCTGGTGGTCACCTTGGTGAGCATGCACTGGTAGGCGATGCTCGCACCTGGAGCAAGCACGGCCAGCCCAGGGATGTCGGCGCTCGTCCTCGCGCAGTCCTGCGCCAAGGCGTCGGCCACGCGAACGCTCGTCAGGGCCACGTTGCCGGTGTTGGTGACGACAATCGTCCAGATAGCCGTTCCGCCCGTGAGCACGCTCTGCTCCTTGGGGCCCTTCGTGATCGATATCGCCGGGCTCGAGGCAATGGGCGGTGTTGTCGGGCCGGGCGTGGGGCCTGGCGGCGGCGGCGCGCTGACGGTCGAGGTCTCGCCGGCGTCGTTGCAGGCGGTGCTCGCCGCGCCGTTGTTCGCGTCGCCGGCAAAGAAAGCGCGCCATCTGTAGGCGCCGACCGCGCTGGGGGTGAAGGTTGCAGAGGTGTAGCTCCCGTTGCCGTTCGCATCGACGTTGCTAACAGCGCTGCCGAGTGTCGCAATCGAGCTCGAGCAGTTTGAGTCGCCGGGCGCGTACAGCTTGAACGCGATTGCACCAGTGGCGGCGACCGCCCCGCTCAATGTCGCCCGATCGCGGATCGTGTCGCCGAGCGTCCCCGACACCGTGGCACTCGTAGAGATCGACGGCGTCGCAGGTGTGGCCGTCGAGCTCTCGCTTGTGTCGTTGCAAGCTGTGCTCGCCTGGGTGTTGGTTGCGTCGCCGGCGAAGAAGGCACGCCATCTGTAGACCCCGGCCGAGGGCGGACCGAAGCTCGCCGAGGTGTAGGTCCCGTTGCCGTTGGCATCGACGGCCTGGCCGGCGCTTCCGAGTGTTGCGAGTGCCGTTGTGCAGCTGGTGTCACCGGGGCCGTAGATCGTGAAGGTCACCGCCCCGATCGCCGTGACGGCACCGGTCAGAGTCGCAGTGTCGTGTATCGCCCCGCCGACCGTGACAGGCCCCGACGCGGTCGTCGCCATCAACGGCGCCGCTTGCGTGACGGTGAGTGTCTCGCACGGCCCGTCGGATGGGAGGTAGGCGGCGTCGCCTCCGTAATGTGCTTCAAACCCGTACGACCCAGGGGCCGCCGGTGTCTGGGGAAAGCCGGTCGCGTGCGCCTCTCCGCCCGCGAGGGCAATCGGTCCCGATGATGAGGCGGCGACCCCTGAGCAGGTGCCGCTCGCGAACCAGTCGACGGTGACGCTGCCGGTGGGGGTGGGGCCCCCGCCCAAGCCCGTGACGGTCACGAGGTCGTGCACTGTCGATCCGACGGGCACTGTGGTCACGACCTGGTCGCCTGCGCTGTGAATGACCGTGGAGGTCAAGGAGCTGAGCGGACAGCCGGGCGGGCGCGTAACGGTTGTCGAGCTCGGTGCGGCCTCGAAATGCCCATCCGCCCAGGGCCCGAGCGCCTCCGCCGTCAAAGCCAGCGTCGTTACGCCTGCCGGCTCCAGGAACGTCCCCGAGAACGACCAGTTGTTGGCGCTCGAGAACGAACCGGAGGCAACCTCGTGCATCAGCGCCGCGTCGTCGAAGAGCGCGATGTGCGGGTTGGTGCGTGTTTCGTCGAGCGCGTCCGCGGTGACAGTGAAGGACACAACCCCGTTGCAGTCAATGCTCGCCGAGAGCGTGGAATGCCAAGCCAGGGCAGCAGGTGCCACGACGAGCAGCACCGACACGACCAACGCCGCCGAAACGACCGCCCAGACCTTCTTCGCCCTCAACCTTCCCCCAACCGTCTGAAAACAGAACCCGTCGCCGTCCAGCGGTGGGCCGATCCTATACCACACGCGCGGGAAAAATGACCACTCGGATCCCCGCTACGATTCCTTTCCGGAAAGCAAAAGCGCAACGACCCGATATCTTGCTAGAAAGCTTTCCGGCACGAACGTCTATTCTTCGGCCGTGGACCACGTGGACGCGTCGCTCGAGAGCTGGCGAAAGGAGACTCCCGACCTCGATGCGTCCCCGCTGGCAGTCATGGAGCGGATTTCGCGTCTGTCGACGTTGCTGGAGCGCCAGCTCGAACCGGTGCTCGGACCGCACTCGCTCAGCATGGGCGAGTTCGACGTGCTCGCCGAACTCCGACAGCAGGGGCCTCCGTTTCGCCTGACCCCGACCCAGCTGACCGTCGCGCTGATGATGACGAGCGGCGGCATGACCAAGCGCCTCGCGTCGCTCGAGCGCGCCGAGCTCATCCACCGAGTCCTCGACCCGATCGACCGGCGCTCGAGGATGGTCGAGCTGACAGACGAGGGCCGGCAACTCGTCGAGCGGGTCCTGGCGTTGCGGCTCAAGCATGAGAAGCGGTTGCTCGCGGGGCTCCGGAAGAAGCAGCGCCGTGACCTCGCCAGTACGCTCAGGGATCTCTGCGTCGCGCTTGGGGACGAGCCCGCGGGGGGCCCGGGGCGAGCCGAGAAGCGTCGCTAGTCGCCCGCCGGCACCATCGAGGCATGGGGGCGCTAGGCGAGCGCAGAGACCGGTTGATCGTGTCGTGCGTGAAACCGGTAGCAAGGGTGCGACGCAACCCGCGAGATCCGGAGGGACGGGCTCGCCATCACACGGTGCTTTGGAGCTCGTGAAGGAGGGACTCCGCATCGGGCGTGTAGCCGTTCATCCCGAGCTCGCGAGCGTGCGGGTCTTTGTGGCTACCGACGGCACGAAGCCCGTTTTCAGCTCCGACCGCTTGGTAGCCTCGTCCAGGTGATCGACGGGGGCGTGCCGGGATATGCGGACGTGAGACGTGCGCACGCTGACTGAAGCGGAAGTGCGGGCATTCCTGCTCTCCGGAACACGCACTGCCAAGGTCGCCGTGGTACGTCGCAATGGCTCGCCGCTCGTGACGCCGGTGTGGTTCTTGCCGGATGACGACGGTTCGATCATGTTCGAGACGGCCCGCAGCTCGGTGAAGGGCCTCGCTCTGGCGCGTGATCCGAGAGTCTCGATCTGCGTCGAGGACGACGACCCGCCGTTCGGGTTCGTGCGTCTGGACGGGGTCGCCGAGCTCTCCGACGACCTCGACGAGCTGCTCTCCTGGACGACGAGAATCGCGGCGCGCTACATGGGTGAGGAACACGCCGTGGAGTTCGGCCGACGCAACGCTGTCCCGAGCGAGATGCTGGTTCGGGTGCGACCGAAGCATGTCGTCGCGCAGGTCGAGCTGGCGTCCTGACGCTGCTCAGACGATCGAGGCCGGGCGATTCCGTCGTCCGCGGCGTGTTTCGACGGAGCTTCGCTGTTCGCGACAGGGCTGAACGGACCCGCCGAGGGCCCGCGCCCATAGACCGACCGCGCTCACGTCGATGAAAACCCAACGGTCGTGCAGTGCGCTGCATGACAAGGTTCCGGCTCTCATCGGGTTTGGCGCATCCGCCGCTAATCTTCCAGTCGCGAATGACCACGAACGGGACCATCGCCTGGGTTGTCATCGTGATCGGCCTGATCCCGATCACCGGCAAGGTGCTGTTCGGTGCTTGGCGGCTCGTTCGCCGCGCCGTCTAAGTCTCCGCTCGGCGTTGGACGTAGACCCGGCTCAGGCCTAGGCTGGCGCTCACATGTCGCCTTCGCGGCGAGGTCTCCCGTCCGGAACTGTCACGTTTCTCTTCACCGACGTCGAAGGGTCGACGAAGCTGCTGCGCGATCTGGGGCCTGAGGGCTACGCAGAGGCACTCGCCGACCATCGCCGCGTTTTCCGGCGGGCGTTCAAGACACACCACGGCGTCGAGGTCGACACGCAGGGAGATGCCTTCTTCGCGGTCTTCGTAGACGCCGCCGGCGCAGTCGCTGCGGCCACTGAGGCGCTGAACGGCCTGGCGATTCCGGTTCGCATGGGGCTGCACACCGGCAGGCCGCTCCTCACCGAGGACGGTTACGTCGGGATTGACGTGAACCTCGGCGCGCGAATCGCAGCCTGCGGCGCCGGCGGCCAGGTCTTGCTGTCCGAGGCGGCCACCGGGCTGATCGACGCCCAGGTCAGCGACCTCGGCGAGCATCGGCTGAAGGACATCGTCGGGCCGGTCCGGATCTTCCAGCTCGGGGAAGAGTCCTTCCCGCCGCTGAAGACGATCTCGAACACCAACCTCCCACGCCCGGCGAGCTCGTTCATCGGCCGAGAAACCGAAGTCGCAGCGGTGCAGGCCCTCCTCGAGGGTGGGGCCAGGCTCGTCACGGTCTCAGGGCCCGGCGGCTCCGGGAAGACGCGGCTCGCGATCGAGGCGGCAGCCGGGATCGTCCAAGACTTCCGCGCCGGCGTGTTCTGGGTCGGACTGCCGGCGCTTCGCGAAGCCGATCTCGTCAGCCAGGCGATCGAGCGGGTGCTCGGCGCCGGCGACGACCTCGCATCGCACATCGGCGAACGCGAGATGCTGCTCGTGCTCGACAACTTCGAGCAGGTGATCGAGGCGGCTCCCCAGCTGGGCCGGCTCCTTTCGGCCTGTCCGAGCCTCCGTCTGATCGTGACGAGCCGGGAAAGGCTGCGCATCGACGGCGAGATCGACTACCGGGTCCCACCGCTCGCGGGCTCGGAGGCATCGGAGCTCTTTTGCGCTCGTTCCGGTCAGGAGCGAGACGGGACGATCGACGAGCTCTGCCGCAGGCTCGACAGCCTGCCGCTCGCAGTCGAGCTTGCCGCCTCACGCGTGAGCGTGCTCGCACCCGCTCAGATTCTAGAGCGACTCTCCAACCGGCTCGATCTCTTCACCGGCGGCCGGGACGCCGATCCCCGCCAGACGACGTTGCGGGCAACGATCGAGTGGAGCCACGACCTGCTCACACAACCCGAGCAGGCGCTCTTTGCCCGGCTGGCCGTCTTCGCCGGAGGTTGCACGCTCGGGGCGGCCGAGGAGATCGCGGCCGCCGCTCTCGACACGCTTCAGTCGCTCGTGGAGAAGAGCCTCGTTCGCCACAGCGACGATCGCTTCTGGATGCTCGAGACGATCCGCGACTTCGCGCTGGAACAGCTCGCTGCCGCCGGCGAGATGGACGTCGCCGGTCTGCGCCACGCTCAGCTCTACCTGGCAGTCGCAGAGTCGTCCGGCTTCGCGCACGACTCGCGCAGCGAGGAGCGCTACGATCTCGTCGCCTCCGAACTGGCGAATCTACGCGCCGCTCTCCAGTGGTCGCTCGACGCCGATCCGGGGCTCGGACTCCAGCTGGCGATGGCGCTCGAGTTCTACTGGCTGGCCGTAAGCCCGTTCGAGGGGCGGCGATGGTTCGAGGCGCTGTTGGCGCGGACGCCGGATCTGCGGTTGGAGGTCCGTGCCCCGGCGACCAAGTGTCTCGGTGGGATGATCTGGATCGTCGGCGAGTGGGACGAGGGGCGTGCCTACTACGACGAGGCCAGCTCGTTCTACCGGGAGCTCGGCGACGCGAGCGGGATCGCCATCATGCATCCGCGAGTTGCGGCCGACCTGCAGCGGCGAGGAGATCTCGACCAGGCTCGTATCCTCTGCAATCAAGCCCTCGACCGCCACCGCAGGGAGGGGTTCGAAAAGGGAGAGGCCGAGGCGCTGCTGATCCTCTCGTACATCGCGCGTCAGGAAGGGAACCTCGAGGGGGCGATCGAGCTCAGCGATCGGAGCGCACGGCTGGCGCAGAAGGTCGGCTTCCTCTGGTGGCAGATCGGTTGCCGCGAGCAGTCCGCCGAGTGTTCGCTGCTGCTGGGCCGGCCGGACGAAGCGCGATGGCGTGCGTTGGAGGCGCTGCGCATCTCTGACACGATCGCGGGGCGGCAGTGGATCATCTCCGCGCTCTCGCTTCTTGCGTGGGCTGCGGTGGAGACGCAGGATGTGGAGCGAGCCGGCCGGCTCTGGGGCGCGATCGAGGCCGAGGCCGAGCGCGGGCGCATCGGCCAGTGGGAGAGCGAGCGCGAGGACCGCGCGAAGCAGTTAGCCGCGGTCGCGGGCCCCGAGTTCGACCGGGCGGTTCGCAAAGGCAAGGGCCTTACGCTCGACGCAGCCGTGAAGTACGCCCTCGCATCGTAAACCTGCCGCAGTTCACCGACCGCGCGAGCCACGCGATCTAACTTCCGCCAGGCGCGGCCGTCAACCATGTGAACGGTGGTACGGCTACAGTTCAACTGATCAGGCGCACGCTAGAGCGGTGATGCCTGAACGCTTCAGCCCGGGAACAGAGCTGCGGCGGCCTCCCTCGAGAGCGTTGGCGGGCAAATGCCTGCCAGGCTCGTTCCAGCCGGTTCCTGTTACAGCTCGGGAAGAGCTGTGCCGGCATTCAACGAGAGAAGGGACCTCATGAAGGGCTCGCAGAAACCCAAGAAGCTCCAGAAGAAGGCCGCGCAGAAGACGCTCAAGGAGCGCCGGGTGGAGAAGAAGGCCGTCGCCGCAGAGCAAGATCGCACCAACCGTTCGAGAGCATGACCCGTTTGGCGCTCATTATCGAGCGCCGCACCGCCGATGCAGGGGCGAGATGAGCGATTCTCCGACCCCGACGACCGAGATCTCAGCCGGAGCCGAAGGAGCTCCGAGCCGTCGGCGCCTGATTGCGGGCGTGGCGTTCGCGGCGTGCACGCTCGGCGTCAGCTTCCTGCTCGCGCGCCGGCTCACGAACACGAGCTGGCCGCTCGAGCGCGCACACATGGGGCTCGTGGCCGCAGCGGTCGTCCTCTACTTCTCGAGCTACGTCTTCAGGGCGCTCGGCTGGCAGAAGCTCTTCCCCGCCGCGGGCCGGCCCGGCCGTGCCCGCTGCCTCACGTCCTGTGGCGCCGCCGCGGCGAGCGGAGTGATCCTGCCGTTCCGGTTGGACTACGTCGTCAAGGTCGGAACGCTGAGGCGGATGCCCGGCGTCAAGCTCGGGCTCGAGGCGATCGTGCTCTCGATCATCTCGCTCGGGCTCGTCGACGCGGTCGCGTTCCTGCCGCTCTCGATCTCGGCCACCGCCACGACGACCTCGGGCTTCCGTTTGCCGATGATCCTCGTCGTGCTGTTCGGCGTCGGCGCCTGCGGCATCCTCGTTGCCGGCCGGCATCTGGCGAAGCTCCCGTTCGTCACCAGCCGGGCGCGCCTCTCGCGGCTGGCCGACCGGGTTGCCCACCACCCCGGCGGCACGAAGCGTGACGCGATCTTCGCCTGGTTCTTCCTGCTCGGCTGCTGGACGAGCCGCGCGGCGGGGAGCATGCTGCTCCTGGCCGCCCTCGGCGCCGGGTTCTCACCCGGGATGGCTCTTGTCGTGCTCTGCCTCGCCGCGGCCGCCTCTCTGATCCCGGTCACCTCGGGCGGCGTGATCGCCAACGTCGGCGCGACGGCCGCAGTGCTGCTCGCGCTCGGCGTTCATCGGCAGGAAGCGATCAACTTCGGCCTCGCCTCCGGCCTGCTGCTCTGCGCCACCGCCGCAGCAGCCGCGATCGTGGGCTTTGCCGCTTCGTTCGCCTTCTCGCGGTTCCCGCGCGGCCTCGCGCGCGCCTAACCGGCGGCCGAGGGCGCCGGAAGGCCGCTGACCGCGCGCACCGGCTCCGCGGCGCCGACCCGCTGCCGCAGGTCGTAGAAGAGCAGCACGATCGCGAGCCCGACGTACGGCATCACGAACACATAGACGGCCGAGCTGATCAGGTCGATCAGCGCGAGTGAGCTCGACGTGAGGAACAGGACGGCGATCCCGAGGATCGGGCCGGCGAGGAAGGCGGTGACGTTGACGAGCGCGGTGATCGCGAACACGCGTGGCCCATGGCCGCGCACGAGCTCCGAGCTTCGCCGCAACGCATCGGTTGCGCCGCGATGCTCGACGACGCAGGCCTGGGTGACGATCGATTTGCGGACGAGGTAGACGATCGCGATCGGGATCCCGACGATCGTGAGAGCGAGGAGCAGCACGACCGCGATCACCCAGATCCACGCGGCCGCAAGCGAGCCGGCGCGGGGAAGCGCCCGGCGGTAGGCGAGCACTGCGTCCGGGCGGCCCCCTTCGCCGATGTGGTCGAGCGCCGCGGCAACGGCGGCAGTGACGAGGACGGTCGCGACGATCGTCTCGATCTGCCCGAGGCCGAGCGCGATCAGTCCCGTCACCACGTGATCGCTCGCCGTGACCCGCTCGAGCGTCCCGATGCCCGTGTACTTGAACAGGATCTGCTGGACGACGATGGCCAGCGCGCTCAGAGGGATGAAGATTAGGCCGATCCCGATGAAGAGCGCCCAGTAACGACGGTAGATGCGCCAGCCCGAGCGGTAGATCTGGCCGGCCGTGCGCTCCCGGTCGATCGGCTCGGCGAGGGCGGGCGACCACCGCGTGCGGCGGGTGAGCCACACCCCGAGAAGGGTGATCGCGGCCAGGGCGCCGATCACGACCCACGGCCGCCGCAGGTAGAAGAGGTACACCTTCGACCCTCGCGCGACCGCGGTGCAGAAGAAGCTCGTCGCGCTCGTGCCGAGCGTCTTCTGCAGCGGGACCGCCGAGCTGCTCGACCGCCAGTCGTCATTCGACCAGGTCACCGGCGCTGACCACTGCGTTTTCATGTTCGGCCCGGTCGGGCCGTTGTTCGGCCCCTTCTCCTTCTGCCCCCACTGCCCGGTGTAGGCGAGCCAGGCGAATGGGCTCGACGCGGACGTGGGCGCGACGGCCGGCATTAGCACCGCCTCGGTCTGCACGAGATCCGACGGCGCACGGGTGTCGTCGCAGCCGAAGCCCTCTTCGGGCCCATGCCCGAGCCAGACCGTCTGCGAGAAGTAGTTCGCGTGCGAGCCGCGACCGGCGTAGACGATCGGGTGCGACCCGCGCCGCTCGAGCTTCGAGTCATCCCACGCCGCCCGCTCGGCCCCGCTGTGCTGCGAGTAGCCGACCTCGGTCGGGACGGTCTTCAGCGCCTCCGCGGCGGTGGGAGCGTCGAACATCAGCTGGACCATCTCCCAGTCCGACTCGTGCTTGTTGTTGAAGTCGTTGAACGGGTAGTAGAACCAGTACTGGAGCGCGAGCTTCCCCGGCTTGCCCGGCTCGGTCACGATGTGCGCGTAGGAGGTCGTCGGCTTGCCGGCCCCGATCTGCTTCGCCCACTCCTCGTAGGAGCAGCCCGGATGGAGCGGGTCGCCGGGCAGATCGAGGTAGTCGCCCGGAGCCGCCGCGAACAGGTCGGCGGCAGTGGGCGCGGTCTTGACCACCTTGCCGCTCGAGTCGCGAAGCGACATCTCCGTCTGCCCGAGCACGACGTCGGCCGGGAGGGGGCGGAAGGGCTCGCCGCTCGTGTCGCAGGCCTTGTCCTGGTGCTTCAGCGCGATCACGGGGGCGTACCTGGCCGCGAGCTCCTGCTCCGGGCTCGAGGTTGCGGCGGCCGCCGCGGGCATCGCGCCGAGGACGACGACCAACAGGGCGAGCCGCCGCAGCATCATCGCCCGAGTGCCTCGACGAAACGGGGCTCGGCGGCAGTTCGCTCGAGACGGTCGAAGTGCTCGGAGGCGTAACCGGCGAAGTCGAAGTCGAGCTTCGAGATCGCCTGTTGGACGACGCCCCACATCGCCTCGCGGAAGTCGGACATGAAGCGCATCAAGACGTGAATCGCCGGGTCGGCGGTGCCGTAGGCGTCGAGAAGCTCCCGATCGCCGTTCGCGTCGAGGCCGTTCGAGACGGCGAAGTTCGCGAGATCGAACGCCGGGTCGCCCATGCCCGCGTACTCCCAGTCGACGATCCACAAGCGTTCCCCGCGGATGAAGTTGCCTGCGAGCAGGTCGTTGTGGCACGGCGCGGGGTCATAGCTCCCGCGGCGCGACTCGATCCGCTCCGCCACCGCCTTCGCGCCTTCGAACCCCGCAGGGAGCGCGATGCCGGCGGAGCCCGCCGTCTCGGCATAGCTCTCTACGACACGGAACGAGTCGAACCGCCCCGGGATCTCCGCCGCGGCGTGCAGCCGTCGAAGCAGGGCCGCCGCCTCGGACGTCGTCACCGCTCCGGTCTCGCCCTCCACGAAGCGGGTGACGAGGTAGCCCTCGGGCTCCACGAACGCGACAACGTCTGGCCCGATCCCGAGCGAAGCCGCCCTCAGCGAAGCCTCGAGCTCGACCTTGCGGTCGATCCCGAGCAGCGCCGTGTCGTTACCGCCGATCCGGAGCACGAAAGCCTCCCCGGCGGCGATCACCTTGAAGTTGTGGTTCGTGATCCCGCCGCCGAGCGGCCCCACCGAATCGACCCCGCCGGGCCAGATCCGCCCGAGAACCTCGTCGATCATCCGCGGATGCGCTCGCCAGCCGGGTCGAAGAGCGGTTCCTCCGCGACCTCGCCTGCGACCCAGTCACCGAAGATCTCGACCTCGACCGGCTGACCCGGCTCGCCGCTCGCGGCCGGCAGGTAGGCATAGGCGATCGAGCGCTCGACCGAGTAGCCGTAGCCGCCGCTCGTGACGCGCCCCACGGCCGCGCCGTCCACCCGCACAGGCTCGGAGCCGAGCGCGACGGCGCGCGGATCTGCGAGCACGAGGCACCGAAGCAGGCGCTCGGGCTTCTGCGCTCCGAGCAGCGCCTCGCGGCCGTTGAAGGCGCCTTTGTCGAGCTTGACCGCGAACCCGAGCCCGGCCTCGTAGGGCGTGTCGTCGGGCGTGATGTCGGAGCTCCAGACGCGGTATCCCTTCTCGAGCCGGAGCGAGTCGATCGCCTTGTACCCGCCCGCAACGAGGCCGAGCTCGCGGCCCGGCTCCCAGATCGCGTCCCACAAGGCGAGCCCGAACTCCATCGGGCAGTAAAGCTCCCAGCCGAGCTCGCCGACATAGGTGACTCGGAGCGCTAGGCACGGGACGTTCCCGATCGCGAGCTCGCGCGAGCGCATGTAGCCGAAGTCGAGCGGCGTGGTCGTCAGCGGCTGGAGGATCTCGCGCGCCTTCGGGCCCCAGAGGCCGAGGCAGGCGTAGGCGGAGGTGACGTCCTCGACGGTGACGTGCCCCGGCGCGTGCTGGCGGATCCAGGCGAGGTCGTGCTGGCCGAACGCCGTGCCGGTAACGATCCGAAAGCGCTCGGTGTCGAGGCGGGTCACGGTGAAGTCGCACTCGATCCCACCGCGGCTGTTCAGCATCGAGGTGTAGGTGATCGCGCCGACGTCCCGGGCGACGCGGTTCGCGCACAACGTCTCCAGGAACCCGGCGGCGCCTTCGCCCGAGATCTCGATCTTGGCGAACGACGTCTCGTCGAAGAGGGCGGCCGTCTCGCGGCAGGCGACGTGCTCGGCGCCGATCGCCGGCGACCAGAGGCGGCCGGCCCAGCCGCGGGGTCGGAGCGACTCGTCGCCCTTGGCCGCATTCGGCTCGAACCAGTTGGCGCGTTCCCAGCCCGATTTCTCGCCGAAGTCCGCGCCGAGCTCGGACAGGCGCTGGTACGTCGGCGAGAGCCGCAGCGGCCGTCCGGCCTGCCGCTCGTGGCCGGGGTACTTCACGTCGTAGTAGGTCTCGTAGACCTCGAGCGTTCGCGCCAGCGTGTAGGCCGGCGAGCGGTAGGCGCGGCCGAAGCGACGCGAATCCATGTGCCAGGCATCGAGCGACGGTGTGCCCTCGACGATCCACTCGGCGACAAGCTGCCCGAGGCCGCCGGCCCCCGCGAGTCCGTGGGCGCAGAAGCCGGCGGCGGTCCAGAGGCCGCGGACATCGGTCGGCCCGAGGATGAACTCGCCGTCCGGGGTGAAGGCCTCCGGGCCGTTGATCAGCTTCACGACCTCGGCTTCCTCGAGCGACGGCACGCGGACGATCGCGTTCTCCATCAGCTCCTCGAACCGCGGCCAGTCCTCGGCGAGCAGCTTGCCGTTGAAGTCCGCCGGGATCCCGTCGAGCGACCACGGCGCAGGGTTGCGCTCGTAGCCACCCATGATCAGCCCGCCCGACTCGGGACGGAAGTAGACGAGCAGCGATGGGTCGCGCATCGTCGGCATGTCGGTCGGGAGGCCGGTCGGCTTGGTGATCAGGTACTCGTGCGCCATAGGGACGATCGGGACGTTCACGCCGGCAAGCGCCCCGATCTCCTTCGCGAACATCCCGCCGGCATTCACGACGACGTCGGCCTCGATCGGCCCCTTGTCCGTGACGACGCCTGTCACCCGGCCGTGCTCGACGGGGATCTCCGTGACGCGAGTGTGCTGGTAGATCTCGGCGCCACCGCGGCGGGCCCCCTCGGCGAGCGCGAATGTGAGCTGGGAGGGGTCGATGTAGCCGTCGGTCGGGAGGTAGGCGGCGCCGACCACGCCGTCGGTCGTCATCGGAGGGAAGAGCTCCTGCGCCTCCGCGGCCGAGATCAGCTCGAGCGGAAGGCCGAAGGTCTTCGCCCAGCCCGACTGGCGGGTTAGCTCCTCCATCCGCTCGGGCGACGATGCGAGCCGCAGCGAGCCGACCTCGCGCCAACCGGTCTCGAGGCCGACCTCCTCGCCGAGCGTGCGGTAGAGCTCGACCGAGCTCATCATCATCTTCGTCAGGCTCAGGGAGCTCCGGAGCTGGCCGACGAGCCCGGCGGAGTGGAACGTCGAGCCGCTCGTCAGCTCGGCGCGGTCGACCAGCACGACGTCCGACCAGCCGAGCCGCGTCAGCCAGTAGAGGATCGAGCAGCCGCCGACACCGCCGCCGATCACGACCAGACGCGCGCGGTTCTTCATCTCATTCCGGTGTGACGTAAGAGGCGGTGAGCCCGCCGTCGACGAGGAAGGTCGAGCCGTTCACATAGGACGACTCGTCGCTCGCCAGGAAAAGCGCGCCGTTCACGATCTCGCGCGGCTTGCCCAGGCGGCCCGTCGGCCAGTGGATGCGCCGCCGCTCGAGTGCGGCCGGGTTGTCGCCGAAGATGTTCAGCAGCAGCGGCGTCTCGACGGGGCCGGGGCAGAGCGCGTTGACGCGTATCCCCTCGCGCGCGAACTGCACGGCAAGCTCACGGCTCATCGAGAGCACGGCGCCCTTGGAGGCGGTGTAGGAGATCTGCGAGGTTGCGGCGCCAAGGATCGCCACGAACGAGGCGACGTTGATCACGGAGCCGCCTCCGCGCTGCTGGAGGTACGGGATCCCGTGCTTGCAGCAGAGGAAGACGCCCTTGGTGTTCACGTCCTGCACGCGCTGCCATGCCTCGACGGACGTGTCGAGGATCGACGCGTCGTCGTCCGGCGAGATCCCGGCGTTGTTGTAGAGGACGTCGATACCGCCGAAGCGGTCAGCGGTGGCGGCCATCATCCCGGACACCTGCTCCTCGTCGGCCACGTCCACGCCGAGCGCGAATGCGTTTCCGGCGCATAGTGCCGCGGTCTCCTCGGCCGCGGCGAGGTTCACGTCGGCGGCACAGACCTTTGCACCTTCCTCGGTGAAGAGCATCGAGGCGTCGCGGCCCATTCCGCCGCCGGCGCCGGTGATCACGCAGACCTTTCCGTCCAGGCGTCCCATTTTTCTAGACCTCCGGTTCGTTCGTGAGCTGGTGGGACTCGCCGAACTCGAGGCGGCCCGACCTGGCGTGGATCTCGTGGTGAAGGCGGTACACCCTCTCATGGTGCTGGCGGGTGTGGTGATACATGCAGACCTTCTCGAGCGTTCCCCTGACGGGATGCTCGCCCAGTCGGAGGCAATACGGGATGGCGCAGGTGCGGTGCCAGCGAGCCCACGCGGCCACTGCGAGGGCGGCGATCAGCGGGACGGTGCCGATGATGCCCAGGAGATTGCTGCCCCCGTTCGAGTATCGGCTGTTCGCAAAGACGCCGGCCCAGATCAGGATCGTGACGAGGAGCCCGACCGCGATCAGGGTCCCGATCACGAACGCCCCGATCTCGTTTCTCTTCGCCGGTGCGCTCATACGGCCAGGTCAGTCGGTCGAGAAGAAGACGCTTTTGATCTCCGAGTAGCCCTCCATTGCCTGCATGCCGAGCTCGCGGCCGAAGCCCGACTGCTTGAAGCCGCCGAACGGCGTCGAGGGGCGGACCGAGCTGTTCGAGTTGACGGAGAGGACGCCGGTCTCGAGGCCGCGCGCGACCCGGATCGCGCGGGCGCCGTTGCGGGTCCAGATCGAGCCGGAGAGACCGTAGGGGGTGTCGTTGGCGATGCGGATCGCATCTGCTTCGTCGTCGAAGGGAATGACGGCGGCGACGGGGCCGAAGACCTCTTCGCGTGCGATGCGGTCGTCGTTCGAGGCCTCGACGAGCGTGCACGGGAACCAGTAGCCGGGGCCGTTCGGGGTCTCGCCCTGGAATCGGCTCGAGACGCCATCGAGGAATCCACCGACCGTCGCCCGATGCTCGGAGCTGATCAGCGGCCCCATCTCGGTCTCCTCGTCGGCCGGGTCACCCACCTTGACCTTCCCGGTCGCCGTCACGAGCAGGTCGAGGAAGCGGTCGTAGGCGCTCCGCTCGACCAGTATGCGGGAGCGGGCACAGCAGTCCTGGCCGGCGTTGTCGAAAACGGCGTAGGGCGCGGAGGCGGCGGCCCTCTCGAGGTCGGCGTCCGCGAAGACGATGTTGGCCGACTTGCCGCCGAGCTCGAGGGTGACGCGCTTGATCGTTCCGGCGGCGTCGCGCATGATCCCGGCGCCGACCTCAGTCGAGCCGGTGAAGCCGATCTTCGCGACGTCCGGATGCTCGACCAGCCGTCCGCCCACGATCGACCCGGGCCCGACGAGGACGTTGACAACGCCCTCGGGGATGCCCGCCTCCAGCACGAGCTCGGCCAGCCGCAGCGCCGACAGCGGCGTGAGGGCCGCAGGCTTGAGAACGATGGTGTTGCCGCACGCGAGCGCGGGGCCGAGCTTCCAGCTCGTGATGTTGAGCGGGAAGTTCCAGGGGACGATCAGCCCGACGACGCCGAGCGGCTCGCGGAAGGTCGCCGCGATCCCGCCGCCGACGGGAATCGTCTCGCCGTAGTGCTTGTCGATCGCGCCCGCGTAGAAGTGGAGCACCTGAGCGACCATTCCGACCTCGCCGCGAGCGCCGGAGATCGGCTTGCCGACGTTTTCGGACTCGATCTTCGCGAGCTCATCGGTGTGCTCCTCGACCAGGATCGCCAATCGCCGCAGCAGCCGAGCCCGGTCGGTCGGTGCGACGGAGCGCCAGGCGGGGTACGCCGCCTTGGCCCGCGCGACGGCGGCATCGGTCTCCTCCACGTCTGCCTGCTCGAGCTCCGCAAGCGGCTGCTCGGTCGCCGGGTTCAAGACCGTCAGGGTCATGGCGTGGATTCAACACCATCGGCGCTCTGCGACCCACCCCAGCTCGCATGCCCCGCCGGGCCGTGTCCGGGGACAGGCCCTGTAACGCAGAGCTGCGCGCTCAGGCGGAATGCCGCCGGTCAAGCAGGCAAACGCAGTCGCCTGGCGGGTTTCCACAGCTTGTCCTGTCGGGCCATGTCTGGGGACAGGCACCGTGACGTAAGCGTGACGGAGTGTCCACACCCGTCCGGGCGAGGCCGGCTCGGCTCGGACTGGCCTCGAAGGTCTAACCGCGCTCGAAGAGCCGCTCGCGCTCCCAGCAGGTCACGACCTCGTCGAAGAGCCGCTGCTCGGTGCGGCCGTAGTTGAGGTAGTGGTCGACGACCTCGTCGCCGAGCGCCGCCCGGCCATCGTGCCCGTCTCGAGCGCTGCGATCGCCTCGCGGAGCGACGAAGGGAAGCGCGGGGCGTCCGAGACGTACGCGTTGCCCTCGAGTGCCGGCGGCAGCTCCAGGCCCTGCTCGATCCCGTGCAGGCCGGCGGCGATCAGCGCGGCGAAGGCGAGGTACGGGTTGACGTCGCCGCCGGGGATCCGCGTCTCGACACGCTGCGAGGCGCCGTGGCCGACGATCCGGAAGCCGCACGTCCGGTTGTCGCGGCCCCAGGCGAGCGTCGTCGGAGCCCAGCTTCCCGCGGCGTAGCGCTTGTAGGAGTTGATCGTCGGTGCGAGGAACAGCGCCAGCTCGCGGGCGCACTCGATCCAGCCGGCGAGGAACGCGCCGAACACGCGGGCTCTCGCCGGCGAAGGCGTTCTCCCCGTCGCGCCACAGGCTCATGTGGACGTGGCATGAGTTGCCGATCCACGTGTGGTCGGGCTTCGCCATGAACGTGATCGAGCAGCCGTTCAGGTTCGCGATCTCCTTGGCGCCGTTCTTGTAGATCACGTGGTTGTCGGCCATCCGCAGCGCGTCGGCGTAGCGGAAGTTGATCTCCTGCTGGCCGGGCCAGGCCTCGCCCTTCGAGCTCTCGACGGCGATGCCGGCCGCCTGCATCCCGTTGCGGATCTGGCGGATCAAGCCCTCGTCGTAGGTCGTGGCGAGGATCGTGGTAGTCGAGGATGTAGGGCACCGACGGCGTCAGGTCGCGGTAGTGCTGCGGCGTGCGCCTCGGCGTAGCTCTCCTTCAGCAAGTAGAACTCGAGCTCGGAGCCGACCATCGGCTCGAACCCCGCCGCCCGCGCCCGCTCGACCTGCGCCGCGAGCACCTGGCGCGGCGAGGCGACGACCGGCGAGCCGTCCTCCCAGGCGACGTCGCAGAGGACGAGCGCCGTCCCCGTCGAGCCACGGGACGCGCCGCAGCGTCGTCGAGGTCGGGCCGCAGGTGGAAGTCGCCGTAGCCGCGGTCCCAGCTCGCCATCTCGTACCCGGGCTGCGGGTCCATCTCCATGTCGAGCGCGAGCAGGTAGTTGCAGCCCTCGAGCCCGTGCTCGACGCGTCTCGGCGAGGAAGAAGTGCGCCTCCTCGCGCTTGCCCATCAGCCGGCCCTGCATGTCGGTGAAGGCGCAGACGACCGTGTCGATCGTCCCGGCCTCGACCTCGCGGCGAGCTCGTCGCGGGTCAGCATCGGCGAGCGTATGCCGTGAGGGGCGCCTGCGGGCGCCCCTCACGAGCCGAACGCTACGCGAACTCCGTGTCGGCCGGAAGCAGCGAAGACGCCCTCCTGCTTCGCCTCGAGCTGCTCGAGCTCGTCGTCGGTGCCCATGCGCACCGGGCCCTTGAACCAGTTCTTGGCCGAGAGCACCCACCAGCCGCCGAAGAGGATGAACGCTCCGCCGATCGTCAGCGGCGCGTAGTTGACGGCGTTCCAGGTGAAGCCCGACTTCCACGGGATCGCCGGCCGGCGAGGTCGGGAGCATGAAGATGATCGAGATGAAGACGACCCAGAGGATCGCGATCCAGTTGATCCACTTGTAGTGCTTGCCGAGGCTCCAGGCGCCGCGCTCGAAGCTGCGCCGGCGCGGAGGCGCAGGATCACCGGCAGGATGAACGCGATGTAGAGCCCGGTCGTCCCCACCGAGGTGCCGACGTAGTAGCCGGCGAGGTTGTTCCACCAGGTCGGGAGCAGGAGCAGGAACGCCGACGGTCGCCGGCGCCGACGGCGGCCAACACCGGCACGCGGTGGCGCGAGACCCAGCGCCACCAGCCTGGTGGCCGGGCACGGCGCGGTCGCGCGAGAACGCGAACAGCATCCGCGAGCCCGAGGTGATGCACGCGGTCAGGCAGAAGAACTGGGCGCAGACGACGATGAAGAGCAGGACCTCGGCCCAGTGCGTGCCCATCGAGGTCTGCCAGATGTAGGTCGTGATGTACGTGAACTGCGTCTGCACGCCGGTCTGGCTCGGGATCGCGAACGTGATCGCGACCAGCAGGATGAAGCCGGCGATCACCGAGACGATGACCGCCCAGATCATGCCGACCGCCGCCGAGCGCGACGCCTTGTGCGTCTCCTCCGACATGTGCGCCGACGCGTCGTAGCCGGTCAGCGTGTACTGCGCCATGCCGATCGAGCCGATCACGAAGACGAGCGCGAACGGCCAGACGCCCCAGCGTGTGGCCGCCGAGTAGCCCGAGTTGTTGATCGTCTGCGTGAAGACGTAGCTCGCCGACTGGTGATGGTCGGGCACGAAGATGCAGGCGACGACGATGATCGCGACGCCGATCACGTGCCAGTACGCCGAGATCGCGTTGATCAGCGACGTGATCCGGACGTCGAAGACGTTGACGAGCAGCGCGAAGGCGAGGAACGCGACGAAGAGATAGAAGATGTGGTGGATGTCGTTCGGGTAGCCCCAGATCAGGTTGAAGAACGCGGTCGCGTAGATCGCGAGGCCGTAGCCGACGGCGCCGATGATCCCGATCAGGCCGATCAGGTTGAACCAGCCGGTGAACCAGCCCCAGGCCGGGCTGCCGAGCTTGGACGACCAGTAGTAGAGGCCGCCGGCGGTCGGGTAGGTCGAGGCGATCTCGGCCATCGAGAGCGCGACGAACGTCGTGAAGACGCCGACGATCGACCCAGCCCCAGGTGACGGCGACCGGGCCGCCCCACTGGAACGCGAGGTAGTACGAGGTCAGGCAGCCCGCGAGGATCGAGATGATCGTGAAGCTGATCGCGAAGTTCCGGAACACGCCCATCGCGCGGAAGAGCTCCTGCGCGTAGCCGAGCCGGTGCAGGGCCTTCTCGTCCTCGGTGAGGTGGGGCTGCCCCGGAAGCGCGGCGTCACTCATTCGTCCTCCATCGTCGGTTCGCCCGGCCCGGTCCCCGGAGCCCAGCCGCGCACAGTGATCTGCGGATCTAAACACCCTGCCGTTGGGAAAGCAACGGCGTATGGCCGCGTTTGGCATCCTGTCGCCGGTTGACGGTGAGCCCCGGATGAGGAGGCGGTGGGTCTGGGTCGCCGTGCTGCGGCGATTCTGCTCGCGATCGCCGGTGGTCTGGCCGCGTGGCTGCTGGACGGGCTCGCAGCCGCATTCGGTCGTCGGGACGTCGACGCAGCTCCCGACCGACGACGACGACCGAGCGCCGAAGCCGAAGCCCGACCGCGCCCGAGCTCGCCGTGCCGTGGCCGACGTACGGCTACGACGCGCAGCGCACGCGCTTCGCCGCCGACTCGCCGCTCCGGCCGCCGTTCCGCCACGTCTGGCTCTACCGCGCGCGCAGCCTCGTCGAGTTTCCGCCGGCGATCGCCTACGGGAACGCTCTACGTCCCGGTCGAGCGTGGGCTCGTCGTCGCGCTCGACGCAAAGACCGGGAAGATCGTCTGGACGAGGCCGTACCACGCGTGCCTCGCGTCCTCGCCGGCCGGTCGCGCAGGGTCGTCTACGTCGCGATGATGAACCCCTGCGCGAGCCGCACGACACGGCGCCGGGCCTCGTCGTCGCGCTCGCGGCGAAGACCGGCAGGGAGCTCTGGCGCTTCAAGCTCGGGGCGACCGAGTCGTCGCCGGTCGTCGTTCGCGGCATCCTCTACGTCGGGTCGCGCGACGACAAGCTCTACGCGCTCGACGCCCGCACCGGCCGCGCTGCGCTGGTCGTTCACGGCCGGCGGCGAGATCAAGGGCGCGCCGCCTATGCGGCGCACAAGGTCTTCTTCGGCGCCTACGACGGCTACGTGTACGCGCTCGACGCGCGCACCGGCAAGCTGATCTGGAAGTCCGGGGCCGAGAGCTCGCTGGTCCGCGGCCGCGGCCGGTTCTATGCGAACCCGGCGATCGCCTACGGCCGCGTCTTCATCGGCGGCACCGACGGCGTCGAGTACGCCTTCGGCGCCGGCACCGGGACGCTGCTCTGGGCGCGGGCGACCGGCAGCTATGTCTATGGTCGGCGGCGATCTGGAACGGCACGGTCTTCGTCGGCTCCTACGACCACCGCTTCTACGCGCTCGACGCCGCGACAGGGCGAGGTAAGTGGTCGTTCGAGGCGAACGGCCCGATCTCGGGCTCGCCGACCGTGATGGACGGGGTCGTCTACTTCTCGACGCCTCGCAACCGGACCTACGGGCTCGACGCCCGCACCGGGCAAGCAGGTCTGGACGCTCCCCGACGGCCAGTACAGCCCGCTCGTCGCCGAGCGCCACCTCGCCTTCCTCGTCGGTCACGCCCGGATCTACGCGCTCGCCGAGGCGCAGAGGGAGGGAGCAGCCGCTAGAGCCTCGGCCCTCATCCGACTCACTGCTCAGACTCGGGAGCGTGCGCTGGCTCCATTGGTTCCGTGGCGGAGCCACGACGATGACGGCGTCCGCGCCGCCGAACGGGTCGCGGCGGCCGAGCTGCGTCTCGAGGGCGGCGACATCGATCGGCTCTCGACCGTCTTCGCGCCGCCCGCTGGCTCGAGGACATCGGTCGCTCCTCTTGGCTCTTCGTCGGCGCCTTCGCGCTGCTCGCTCGGCGGCATTGGCCGGGCAGGCGGCAACCAACTGTGCGACGCCGATCGCTGCGATCAACAGCTTTGCGTAATAGCTCATGTTCCTCCTCCACCGGTCGGACTGTCGCGTCCGCATTTTTATGTATGTTGCAGCGCCGCACCGGCGTGTCCGTCACCTTAGCGTGCTGTTCTGCAACGTCATTTGGTCACGATGACGCAGATGCCCAGCCGGGACGATAGGGCGAATGCGAATGTTGTAAAATACGAAATTCTGATGCTTTTATATCCAGGCTGGTATAAGGGAAATCGATGATCCGGCTTCGGCAACTGCAAGCATTGAACTATGTCCTGTCGAGCCGAACCATGACCGCGGCGTCTCAGCTATTCGGCGTCACCCAGCCCGCCATGAGCCGCCTGATCATGCAACTTGAAGAAGAGGTCGGCTGCCAGCTTTTGCGACGCGACCGCGGTCGCGTCCGGTTGACGGAGGAGGGGGTTCGCTTTTACGAGAAGGCGGAGCAAGTGCTCTCGGCCATGCGCGAGCTCGGAGGCATCGCCGAAGGTTTGCGAAGGGATCCCAAGGGAGAAGTGAGGATCGTTTCGATTTACGGGCTGGTCAACAGTCTCATTCCAACCGCGATCAAGCGGTTCTCGGCAGCCTACCCAAAGGTCCGGATCACGATCGACATGCTCAACCGCGCACGGCTTGAGGAAGTCATCCACGAGCGTCAATTTGACATCGCGCTTGCGACGCTGCCGGTGAAAGCGCCGCCTTCGCTGACGATCGACACCCTCGGCGCGATGCCGGCGATCTGCATTTTGCCGGTAAAACACCCTCTGGCCCAACGGAAGAAGATCAAGGCTGCGGATCTGGTCGGTATCCCATTCGTTTCGGCGCGGCGCGAAACTCTGCTGCGGCAGCGCGTCGACGATGTTTTCGACCGCCTGGCCATTACCCGCGAGATGCTGTTCGAATGCCACAATACCGAGGTGATGTGCCAGCTGGTGGCGGCGGGCCTCGGCGTGTCCATCGTCCATCCCTTCGTTCGCAAGCCCGTCGACGATTCGTTTGTCAGCCGGGCTTTTGAGCCGGCGATCCGGATGGAATATGCGATGTTCCGGCAGCCAAGGGGCGAGATCAGCAACGCGTGCGAAGTGCTGGCGGAACATATTATGAAGGACACGCAATATCTCGGGACGGCCAAGCCGTCGCCCAGGATCAAGCGGCGATAATCAAGCGCCGCCGCCATGTCGACATTGGTATGGCATGATGAAGCTATTCCGCTGCTTCACTTTCATTCAGCCGCGGAACGGATCGATGCCAGTCAGTTCGCGGCCTTGAATCAACGTCAGAATGCCCGGCGTTCCGTCCGGAATCGAAATCGTCCGGACGTCCCGGGCCATCTGCTCAAGGCCCAGTTCGCGGCTCAGTCCGATCGCGCCGTGAATCCGCATCGCCAGCGCAATGGCCCGGTCGCAGGCGTCGACGGCGTAACGTTTGGCCATCGCGGAAAGGCCGTTGGCGCGTTCCCCGCGGTCGATCGCAGCGAGCGCGTTGTAGCAGACCAGCCGGCTGCTCAGGACCGCGGTCTCGATTTCCGCGAGATCGTTTTGAATGAGCTGGAATCCGCCGATGTAACGGCCGAACTGCTTTCTTATCCCGGCATAGCTTCGCGCGGCGTCCAGCGCCTTTTGCGCAAGATGCACCGCCATCAATCCCACCAGCGGACGATTGGCCAGCCAGGTTAGCGTCAGCAACTTTGCCGTGTCGCCGGTATCCGGACAGAGGTTGCGTTTGGGGACGCGGCAGTCGTTGAACGACACCTCGCCCAATGGGGCCTGGCGCAGGCCGAGCATGTCCAGTTCCCTTGTTGAAAAATCAGATTCGCTTCGATCGACAAGGACGCGCACCACGCTCGACTTGCCATCCGCAGCGGTCAGCCGGCACGTTACGTTCATCACATCGCAGATCGGGGCATTTGAAATCCACAATTTGCTGCCGTTGATGACAAGTTCCTCGCCAGACTCGGTAACCCGGGTCTTGATCCCGCGCGGGTCGGAACCGACATCGGGCTCGGTGCTGGCGGTGCAGGCGATGCGCCGTCCCGACATCAGATCGGGCAGGTATCTTTCCTTTTGTTCTTCCGAGCAGCCGAAATAAATCCGGGTCGTCGTCGCTTCATGCGGCTGCAGGATCAAGCCAACGCAGGGCGGTATCTGTTCGCCGATCAGCCCGTAGTCGAGCATGTTCATGCCGACCCCGCCGCCGGCCTCGGGTATGCGCGCGCAAGTCAGGCCGAGATCCGACGCCTTGGCCATTATTTTCAGCACGGCGGATTTGGGCAAGCCCTTGTCGCGATCGTTCGCATCGAGCATCGGCTGTATTTCGGTTTCGACCATGCGCCTGGCGGCACTGACCATCATCTGTTGTTCGGTCGTCAGCGAGAAATCCATTTTTCAAACCTCTTTACGAACGCGAGTTGTTTGAGCACCGCTCTGTTGGGCGCTGCTGGCGGATCGAACGGCTATGACAGCCATTCGGCGACAATCTCGCGACTTCGTTGCGGATCGGGAGCTTGCGGAGGGCAGGGCGTCTCCGGCACCGACCGGCTGAAACGGGGCGCGGGCGCCGGTTGAACGATGTCGTCGATCTCGATGAAGGTCCGACGCTGTTTCAGATGCGGATGATTGGGTGCTTCGTCGATCGTCAGGACCGGGCAGAAACACGAATTTGTTCCTTCCAGAACGGTGCACCAGTGATCGAGCGGCATGCTCTTGAATTTGTCCGACAACAGCAGGCGGAGCTGAGGCCAGTTTCGAACGTCCCGCGCGAGGTAGGCGGCCGTTTGCGGAAGTTCCAGCCGCGCCACCAGCTCGACGAGAAATTTGTGCTCGATCGGCGCAACCGACGCAAAGCGACCGTCGGAACACTCGTAGACGTCGTAAAACGGCGCGCCCGAATCCAGCGCATTGGTTCCGCGCTCCTCGCTCCACAGGCCCGCGGCTGCCATTCCATAGAATTGCGTCATGAGCGAAGCCGCGCCATCGACGATGGCGGCATCGACGACCTGGCCACGGCCGGCTTGCTGTCGCTCAAGCAGCGCCGACAGAATTCCGACGGCAAGATACAAGGCGCCCCCGCCGAAGTCGCCGACAAGGTTCAGGGGAGGAGAAGGCGGCTGCCCGCGGCGACCGATCGTACTCAATGCGCCGGTCAGGGCGATATAATTCAGATCGTGACCGGCAGCGTTGGCGAGCGGACCGCTCTGACCCCAACCGGTGATGCGTCCGTAAACCAGCATCGGGTTGCGGCTGAAGCAATCGGCCGGACCAAGCCCGAGCCTTTCGGCGACGCCGGGCCGGAAACCTTCGATCAGCACGTCGGATCGCTCCACCAGTTTCAACATCGTCTCTTTGCCGTCAGGATTTTTGAGATCGAGCGCGATCGTCTTTCGGCCCCGCAGCGTCAAGTTGAACCGGCGGGGTCTTGGAACTCCGAGGTCGCTCGGCGTCAGGCGTTCGATGCGCAGCACCTCGGCGCCGAGATCGGCAAGCAGCATCGCGCACATCGGCCCCGGGCCAACCCCCGCAAGTTCAACGACCTTGATCGCCTTTAGTGGCCCCAGAGCAGCCTCCCGGTGGTTCCGTTTGGGCGGATGCTAGACACTGGGCCGGTGTGCGTAAAATGACAAAGCCGGATAAAATTATTACGGAATTGGTATGACGGCTTTTCCGACGCGGGCTTTCGGCGTTGAATTCCGCGGACAACTACCGGGTCGATTTTCAGCCTTGCGCGCCAGTCGAAAGCGCAAGAGCCTTTCGAGCCATGCCCGTCGCGTCGGAGGCAGTCGCAGTACATATCAATCACGATATGGAAGCATCAAGATTTCGTATTTTACAACATTGTAATTAGGCCTATCTTGCGACCCTAAAACAGGTTGAGGAAATCCATGAGTTCCGAAGATACGTCGCCCGGCAGAACCGGTCCGCTGCTGGGCTATAAGGTGCTGGAGCTCGGTTCGACGGCGGCGGGGCCGTTCTGCACAAGACTGCTGGCTGATTTCGGTGCGGAGGTCGTCAAGATCGAGGCCGCCGAAGGAGATCCGATCCGGAAACTCGGACAGACCGTTGACGGCAAATCCCTCTATGCGGCGAGCATCTGCCGCAACAAGACCATTGCATCGCTCGATCTTCGCAAACCCGAAGCGCAGGCTCTGCTCAAGCGGATGATTCCGGAATTCGACGCGGTCGTTGAAAATTTCAGGCCCGGTACCCTGGAAAATTGGGGTCTCGGTTACGACGACCTGAAGCTGCTGCGGCCCGATCTCGTCATGACCCGCATCAGCGGCTACGGACAGTATGGTCCATATCGCGACCGGCCGGGATATGGGGTGATCGGCGAAGCGATGAGCGGCCTTCGCTCCCTGATCGGCGATCCCGATCGCCCGCCGTCGCGGGTTGCCATGCCGCTCACCGACTACATTACCGCACTCTATGCGGCGTTGGGCACGGTGATGGCGCTGCTGGCGCGCGAGAAAACCGGCGTCGGCCAGATTGTCGATACGTCGCTGGTCGACTCGGCTTTCAGTTTCATGGAGTCGTCCGTTCCCGATTATGAAAAGACCGGCGCGATAACCATGCGTGCCGGCGCGCGACTGCCGAACAGCGCGCCCAACAGCCTGTATTCGACCAGGGACGGCAAGTTCATCCACATTGCAGCACTGGCGGATCCCGTGTACCGGCGTCTGGCCGGTGCGATGAAAATGCCGCATCTGGCCACGGATCCACGCTTCGCCGAGCAGAATGTAAGATCTGAAAACGTCGATCAGATCGATGAAATCGTGGCGGCCTGGACCAAATCCCACGATCTGGAGGAGCTCGAACGCATTCTGGAGGCCGCCAGCGTTCCGGCGAGCCGGATATTCACGATGGCCGACATCTTCCGTGATCCCCACTTCAGCGCACGCGACATGCTGCTCGAAGTGCCGGACGATGATCTGGGAACCGTGACGCTCGCCGGCGTCGTGCCGAAACTTTCGAAAACGCCGGGAAGCGTGCTCTGGTCCGGCCACCGAACAGGCCAGGATACCCGCGAAATCCTTCGGCGCTTTGCGCGGCTCTCGGACCAGGAGATCGACACGCTTGAACGCGACAAGATTGTATTTTGCGAACCTCAGCAGGGCGGTCAAGCTGTTCCGGCGACTGCAACGCTCTAGGTTTCACAAGGATTTGAGGATCTGCAAATGGACAAGTTCAAGGCGTTTCGCGTTCATACCATCGACGGCAAGCCGGTTTGCAGGTTCGAGCGCTTGACGCTGGATGATCTGGACAAGGGCGACGTCGTTATCAAAACCGCGTTCTCGGCCATCACCTACAAGGATGCGATGGCGGCGCGAGGTATTGGAAAGAACGTCAGGACCGACCGGCCCTGCGTGACCGGCGTCGATCTGTCGGGTGTCGTTGTCTCGTCCGCCGACGCCCGATTTCACGCCGGCGATCAGGTCATCGTCACGAACTACAAGCTCGGAACCACGCAGGACGGCGCCTATGCCGAGTACGCCCGGGTGCCGGGAGACTGGATCGTGCCGCTTCCGGCCGGTCTCAGCCTTTATGAAGCGATGGGGTTGGGGACTTCCGGATTGACTGCTGCACTGGCGGTTGATCGTCTGCAAAAAGCCGGCGTCAAACCGCAGGACGGCCCGGTCGCCATCTCCGGCGCCACCGGCGGGGTGGGAAGCCTCGCCATCGACATGTTTGCCAAGCTTGGCTTCAATGTCGTCGCGATTTCCGGCAAGCGCGAGCAGGAAGGTTTTTTGCGAACGATCGGCGCCCAAAAGATCATGTCCCGGGAGGATTTGCTGGGTGACCGCGCTCCCCTGGCGCCGCCGCTGTTCGCAGCCGCGCTCGACAATGTCGGCGGGATCTATTTCGACCGGCTGGCTGCCCGGCTGCAGCCGTTCGGCAAGTTGGCGGTCGCGGGCATGGCGGTTGGTGCGGAACTGAAGACGACGGTATTGCCATGGGTGCTACGTTCGATCGATGTTCTCGGGATCAACGTGTCGCGTCAGTTGCACATGGACGAAAGAAAGCGGCTATGGTCTCGCATGGCGTCCGATCTCAAGCCGCCGCATCTGGCACAGATTTCCCGGCCCATCGCCTTTGAAGAGCTTGATACGACGATGGACCGGTTTTTCGATGTCACGACCGTCGGAAGGGTGGTTGTGGAGGTCGGATCGAAGGCGCCTTGACCGATACCGGAACACCGGATCGGATATCTGATAAGAATAAACAGGATGAGGAAACGAATATGCAGCGGACCCATACCGCTTTATCCGCGACGGCCTTTGCAGTCATTGCCTGCGCCGCGGCGAACGCGCGTGCCGAAGACACCATAACCCTGAAGTTCGCGATGGCGGTCCCGCCATCGCATTACACCGCGGTCCAGGGCGGCAAGTTCTTCATGGATCGTGCCACCGAACTCTCCAAGGGCCGGATCAAGTTCGAGTGGTATCCCGCCGAGCAGCTCGGCAAGGCCAAGGATTTGCTGGCGCTGGTGCAGACCGGTGTCGCGGACATGGCCGACGTGGTGCCGGGATACGTTCCGGATAAACTTCCGCTATCGGGTGTTTCCGAACTTCCCGGCCAGATCACCAGCTCCTGCGAGGGGACGCGTGTGTTCTATGCGCTGACGCGGCCGGGGCAGTTCCTGGCGAAAAACGAATATGACGGGCAGAAAGTCCACGTCCTGATGGCAGCACCCCTGGTGCCGTACAAGATATTCACGTCGAAAAAGGAACTCGACAAGCCTGAGGACATCCAGGGCTTGAAGCTGCGAAGCGCCGGCGGCGCCAGCGACATCGCGCTGACTCAAGCTCGGTGCGGTATCGATACGGCTCGCAGGGCCGGACATTCACGAATCCCTGACGCGCGGGACCATCGATGGTGCGATGTATCCGTATCTCAGCCTCAAGTCCTTCGACCTTATCGGGTCCATCAAGTTCGCAACCGAAGGCGTCGGGGTTGGTTCGGTAGCCACCGCATTCCTGATTTCGGCCGAGAAGTGGAAGGCGATCCCGGATGACCTTAAAAAGGATCTGGATCAGGCGGGACAGGAAGCCGGCATGAACTATTGCGCCTATATGGATCGCGAAGAGCTCGCCGAGCAGAAGATGCTGTCCGTCGTCGATCAAGGCGACCAGGCCGTCGGACACCGACCTCGAGCGCTGGCGGGTGCTGCTCGCGGGCGTCAAATCGGAGTGGGCCAAGCGGCTGGACAGCCGCCGCAAGCCGGGGACCGAGGCGTTGCAGGCATGGGATGTCGAGATGGCAAAAGTTCGCGGCAGCGACAAAACCGCTCCGGCGCCCGGCCATTGATCGCTTCGATCATGCGCGTTTGCTGAGCTAAGCGGCGCGCTTTCATCGATTTTCACTGGGGCGGTATTTCGTTGCTCAAGCGTACAGAACTGATGCTCTCGAGGGTCGAGGATTTCTGCGGCGCGCTCGCCGCGGCCGGCCTCGGCGCCATCATGTTGATTGTCGCAAGCGATGTCGCCTTGCGTTACGTGGTGGGCCGCCCATGGTCATGGGCCTACGATGTCGTCAGTATCTATCTCACCATTTCGATATTCTATCTGGCGCTGTCGCGCACCTTCCGGGAACACGGGCATATCAGCGTCGATCTCGCCCAGCGTTACATGAGCCCGAAGGTCAAGCATTCGCTCAATCTGTTCATCTGTATTTTATCCGCCGGACTGTTCACTGTCATCGCGTGGATAACCCTGCGGCTGGCCTGGACGCAATATTCCGGCGAGGACGTGATCTCTTCGATAGTGGACTGGCCGACCTGGGTATCCACGATCTTCGTGCCGGTCGGCACGGCGCTTATCGTCATGCGGCTCGTTCTGACCGCCATCAATCACGTAGCCGTGCTTGCCTCGGGAGCCGAACTCATCCCGTCGGCGCGCCCGGATGATGGTGATCATCCGATTTTGACGGGGGAATAGGTGGTTACCGCGCTGGTGGTCGCTGTCCTGTTTTGCCTGCTGGGCATCGGAATGCCGGTCGGCTTTGCCATGGCGGTCAGCGGGTGCGCCGGCCTCTACCTCGTCGGCGGGGCCTCTGCCCTGATCGGCATCCTGCAGACTTCTTCCATTTCGACGGTCAGCTCGTATGAGTTGATAACGATACCGATGTTTCTTTTGCTGGCGGAATTCGTCCTGGTGAGCGGCGTGGCGGAAGACCTGTTCCTGGCCGCCGCCGCCTGGGTCGGACGGGTGCCCGGCGGACTGGGAATGGCGACCGCGCTTGCCGGCGCCGGCTTCGGTGCCATTTGCGGATCGAGCGCGGCTTCCGCGGCCACGCTGTCCTCGACCAGCCTTCCAGCCATGCTGAAGCAGGGATACGAGCCGAAGATGGCCGCCGGCGTGGTCGCAATTTCGGGAACGCTCGCCATGCTGCTGCCGACCAGCGTGGCGCTGGTGCTTTACGGCATTCTGGCCGACGTCAGTATCGGCAAATTGCTGATCAGCGGAATTCTGCCGGCCCTCCTCATCACCCTCACCATCATGCTGACGATCTACATTCTGGTTTGGCTGGAGCCTGCGCGCGCGCCGATCGTCCCGGTCGTGCCGCTCGATGTCCGGCTGCGGATGCTGCGTGTCGTCGGTCCGATGCTGTTTCTGTTTTCGGGGGTGACCGGCGTGATCTACACCGGCATCGCCACGCCGACGGAAGCATCCGCTGTCGGTGCGTTCGGGGCATTCCTTATCGCAGCGACCCGCGGCTCGCTGAACCGGAAAAACTTCGGCCCGGTTTTCTGGCGCGCGGCGCGAAGCAGTTGCATGATTTCGATGATCCTGCTCGGCGCCCACATCTTCGGCTATTATTTTACTCTGGCGCAGGTGCCGCAAAGCCTGGTGGCATGGGTTGGCGGTCTGGCTGTTTCACGCTGGGTGATCATCGGAATATTGCTGTGCGGCTATATCGTGCTCGGTTCATTCATGGATCAGATCGCGATTCTGGTCCTGACCGTCCCGATCGTGGTGCCGCTGGTGGTGTCGCTTGGCTTCGATCCGATCTGGTTCGGCGTGGTCAAGATCGTGACCGCCGAAATCGGAATGGTCACGCCGCCCGTCGGTCTGAATTGCTACATCGTGGCGCGATATGCCGAGCGACCCGTGACGGAAGTATTCCTTGGGATCTGGCCTCATTTCGTCGCGCATCTGATCGCGCTCGGACTGTTGCTGGCATTTCCGGCCATCTCGCTCTGGCTTCCTTCGCGAATGTAGGCAGGGGATACGTTGGCAGGAAGCAAGTCGCCGCTCGTCCGGGCGAGGAATATCAACCCCGATACGCCCGCACCCGCTTTACCATCTGTTCGACATGCGCGATCGGGGTTTCCGGCTGGATGCCGTGGCCAAGATTGAAGATCAGCCTTCCTTGCGCGTAATTCGCCAGCACATCGTCGATCGCGCGATCCAGCGCATCGCCGCCGGCGATCAGGGCCAGCGGATCGAGATTGCCCTGTACCGTGACGCTATTCTGCACCTTGTCGCGGATCAGCGACGGCTCGGCCGTCCAGTCGATGCCGACGGCGTCGACGCCGGTCGCTTCCACATAGCTCGGCAGCAACGCGCCGGCGCCACGTGGAAACCCGATGATCTTGGCGTCCGGCGCTTTGGCGCGTACGCCGTCGACAATGCGCTTTGTCGGCTCAACCGACCAGCGCCGGAATTCGCGCGGCGGCAACACGCCGGCCCAGGTGTCGAAGATCTGCAGGACGTCGGCGCCGGCTTTGAGCTGTCCCAGCAGATAGGGGATCGAGGTTTCGACGATGGTATCGATAATTTTCGCGAATGCTTCCGGATGCCGATAGGCCATCATCCGTGCCGGCGCCTGATCCGGCGTGCCCTGTCCCGCCACCATGTAGGTTGCGACCGTCCACGGCGCGCCGCAAAATCCGATCAGCGCAATCTTTGGATTGAGTTCGCGGCGAACGCGGCGCAGTGCCTCGAATACCGGTTCGAGCCTGGCGAGATCGCCCGACGATGACAGCGTGCCGACCTTGTCCGGCGTGTCCAGGGGATCCAGTCGCGGGCCTTCGCCGATCTCGAACCGCACCGCCCGGCCGAGCGCATAGGGAATGACCAGGATATCCGAAAAGATGATCGCCGCGTCGAAGTTGAAGCGGCGGATCGGCTGCAGCGTCACTTCGGCGGCAAGTTCGGGCGTGAAGCAGAGGTCGAGAAAGCCGCCGGCCCTGGCGCGGACTTCGCGGTATTCCGGCAAGTAACGGCCGGCCTGCCGCATCATCCAGAGCGGTGGCACCGGTTGCCTGACGCCTGAGAGCACTTCAACGAGGGGTTTGGCGGGTGGGGGCTGTATCAAGCGGCGCTTCCGTAATCGACTGCTGGCGTTGTCGTTCCTGATACACTGCCGCCGCGGTCTTGACCACGCGAGCGAGCACCTGAAGTCGCCAGTGCCGACATCACAGACATCGTGCGGGAATTCGCAGGGCGAGCGAAAAACCGCAGTCTCGCGCTCGGTGTTTTTATGTCCGGCGACGTCGAAACTGAGCGCCTGGCGAACCCTGGCCGAACCGGCGCCGGCACAGGCTCTGTCGGTCTCCCGGCCGAACCGGGTGTCATTTTCGGTACTCCCTTTGGGCGTCCTTCAGTAAATCACGCATTGCAATTACAAGCCAGAGATTGCAATTATTGGTTGTGGTTCGACGTGATCATAAGACATTGTAATAACTTGCTAAAACGAATTAATAACATTTCTGCCAACATGATTGTTGATTACAATGTTGACACTATTTTCGAACTCGGTAGCTTGTCGGAATGACAACAAAAAGGGTTTCCAAGGGAGCGAATGGCACCAAGCGCATGCTCGACGTATTCGATGCATTGCGCGAGCGCATCAGCCGTCATGAGCTTCCTCCCGGCAGCAAGCTCCTCGAAGCGGAGCTCAGCGCGGAGTTCAACGTTTCACGTGCCTGCATTCGCGATGTGTTCGGCGTATTGTCGCAGCGCGGGCTGATCCGCAGGATTCCCCAGCGCGGCGCCGTGGTCGAGCGGCTGGATCTTTCCCAGGTTTTCGAGGTCTATGAGGTTCGCGAGGCGCTTGAGGGGCTGTGCGCCAGGCTGGCGACGATCAAGATGGCACCGGAGAGCTGGCAGGACCTCGTAGACCTCTTTGGAAAACCGATCGAAGACGACATCGAGCGCGGCGATCTCGAAGCCTACATCGTCAAACTCGAACTGCTGCGTCGCAGAACCATCGAAGGCGCGCACAATCCCGTTCTGGCCGACATGATCGACAACATTCAGGATCGCACCCGCGCCATCATCCGGCGCATCATCGTGCTGCCGGGCCGCGCCCGGATCGGACTGGAAGAGCATCGAGCGGTGCTGCGCGCCATGAGGCAAGGCGATGCCGATGCGGCGGAGGCGGCCAAGCGCACCAATATCCGCAGCGGCGCCGCATACCTCAAGCGCTATCGAGTCATTTATACTGTGAGCAACGAAATGAGCAACGATGACCGTCCAGTCGCAGCCTGATGATCTCGAGCGCCGCCGCGCCAGGGCGCTGGCGATGGGAGGGGAAACCAAACTCGCCAGGCGACGTGAACAGGGGATTCTCGACGCCCGCCGGCGGATCGAACTGCTGTTCGACCCAGGCAGTTTCCACGAGGCCGGACTGCTCAGCACCTCGGTGATGCCGAAGGACCAGGCAAGGACGCCTGCCGACGGCAAGATTGTCGGTTACGGGCGTATCGATACCCGCGAAGCGGCCGTCGTCTCCAACGATTTCACCGTCATGGGCGCATCGAGCAGCGCCACCAACGGCAAGAAAATCGGCCATATCAAGCGCGTCGCGACGCAGCGCGGGATTCCGATCGTGTTCTTCGGCGAGTCCTCCGGCGCGCGTATGCCCGACACCATGGGCGCGCGCGGCATGGGCACCATGCTCGGCGCCGACCCGACCCAATATCAGCGCATGCGGGAGACGCCGTGGGCGGCCGCCGTGCTGGGCGACTGCTACGGTTCGTCGACCTGGTACACCTGCTGCTCGGACTTCTCGGTGATGCGCAAGGGCGCGGTATTGGCGGTGTCGAGCCCGAGCCTGGTCGAGCAGGCGCTCAGCGAAACCGTGGAGCCGCAGACCCTCGGCGGGTGGCAGCTTCATGCCGAAACCACCGGCCTGGTCGACCGCTTCGTCGATACCGACGAGGAGGCAATCGCCGCGGTCCGCAAGCTTTCTGTCCTATATGCCGGGCCATAACGGAGAATGCCCCGCCACGCGCCATGCCGCAAGCAGCGGGCGCCAACGCCGCCGGAATTGCGACAGTTGCTGCCGCCGCGGCGCACCCAGGTCTACGACGTTCGCAAGATCATCGCCGCATTGGTCGATCGAGGACAGCCTGTTCGAATTAAAGCCGCAGTTCGGCAAGGTTGCGGTCACCACGCTGGCGCGTCTCGACGGCCATGTGGTCGGGATCGTCGCCAATAATCCCTTGTTCAAGGGCGGCGCGCTCGACACCGACGCGTGCGACAAGATCACGAGCTTTCTCGTGCTGTGCGACAGCTTCAACATCCCGCTGGTGCTGCTGGTCGATACGCCGGGATTCAGCATCGGGCCGGAAGCCGAGCGCCGGCGGGCGCCCGGCAAGATCATGAATTTCATGAACGCGCTGTCGCTATGCACGGTGCCGAAGCTCTCCGTCATCCTGCGCAAGAGCTACGGCCAGGCCTACCTCAACATGGGCGGCGGCCGGAACTCGGATGAGGTGGCGGCGTGGCCGGGGGCCGAGATCAGCTTCATGGATCCGCATTTTGCGGTTCGCATCGTTCACGGGCATCAACCGGACAGTCCTGAATTCGCCGACGCCTTGCGGGAGATGGAGCGCGACAATTCGGTCTATGGAATTGCCGAAATCTTCAGCGTCCAGGCGGTGATCCGGCCGGAAGAGACGCGTGACCATTTGATCCGCCTGCTGCAGGTTCATCAGCTTCGCCGGACCAAGGGCGTGGGCGAGCATCTGATGCGCGCCTGGCCGACTAGTTTTTAACAGCATCAACCGATCGAGGACGACATAACATGGCCAAGCTCGCAGCGAAATCCGAGGTCAGCGGATCGGTCTGGAAAATCGAGGTGACGCTCGGGCAGAAGGTCGCCGAGGGCGACATTCTCGTGCTGATCGAATCGATGAAGATGGAAATCCCGGTCATCGCCGAGCAGGCAGGCGCGGTCGCCTCGATCCTGGTCGCCGAGGGCGAGGCGATTACCGAGGGACAATCCGTCGTCACCCTGGAAACATGAGGCGGTCATGAGCTGGCAAGCCGAAGCTGACGAGATCGCGCGGCGCCGTGGCTTTGCCGACCAACTCGGTGGTCCCGAGATGGTCGCACGCCAGCATGACGCCGGCCGGATGACCATCCGCGAGCGGGTAGCGGGTCTGGTCGATCAAGGATCGTTTCAGGAGGTGGGCCGGTTGACCGGCAGCGCGAAATACGCCGATGGGGTGCTGCAGTCGGTGACGCCGGCGCCCTACGTCATGGGGCTTGCCCGGATCGACGGGCGCGATGTCGCGATCGGCGGCGAGGACTTTACCGTGCGAGGCGGCACCAGTTGGGGCAGCTCGCGCAGAAAGGGCGGGCAGGGCGGACTTCGTCGAGGATCTCGCCCACAACTATCGCATTCCGCTGGTCAACCTGATCGACGGATCGGGCGGCAGCGTCACCTCGGCCGAGCGCCGCGGTTATTCGGTGCTCCCCGGCATTCACGGCTTTGAGCAATCGGTGCAGACTGCTCGGCGAAGTGCCGGTGGTCAGCGGCGTGATGGGCACGGCGGCCGGCGGCCCGGCCGGGCGCGCCATCCTGTCGCACTTCACCGTGATGGTGAAGAACACCAGCCAGGTGTTCGCCGCCGGCCCGCCGGTGGTGAAGCGTTCACTCGGGCAGCAAATCACCAAGGAAGATCTCGGTGGGTCGAAGGTTGCGGTCGATCTGGCCGGAACCATCGACAACGTCGCCGAAAGCGAAGAGGCCGCCTTTGCTCAGATCCGCCGGTTCCTGAGCTACATGCCGCAGAACGTCTGGGAACTTCCGCCGACGATTGCTTGCAGCGACCCGGCCGACCGCGCCGACGAGGAACTGCTTTCGATCGTGCCGCGCGAGCGCCGCAAGCCGTACAACATGCGGCGGTTGATGAGCCTGGTGGCGGACAAGGATTCGCTGTTTGAAATCCAGCCGAGCTTCGGCCGCGCGTTGATCACCTCGCTCGGCCGCATGGACGGCCAGGTGGTCGGCATCATCGCCAACAATCCGATGATCTACGGCGGCGCCATGGACGGGGCGGCCGCCCGCAAGCAAATTCATTTCATCGATCTCTGCGATTGCTTCCACATTCCGATTGTCTTCCTTGTCGACGTCCCCGGCTTCATGGTCGGTCTGCAGGCCGAGCAGGCGGCGACGCTGAGGGACGGCATGCGCGCTGTTCACGCGGCGATGCAGGCCACCGTTCCGATCCTCACCGTCATTATCCGAAAGTGTTACGGCATGGCGGGAATGGCCACTTGCGACAAGAACGGTCTTGACCTGAAGGTGGGCTGGCCGTCGGCGGAATGGGGTTCGCTTCCGATCGAAGGCGGTGTCGCAGCAGCGTTCCGCCGTGAGATCGAGCAGTCGCCCGATCCGGCCGCGCGTGAAAAGGAACTCGAAGCGGAGTTGCGGGAATATGCTTCGCCGTTCAGGACCGCGGAGGCCTTCGCGATCGAGGACATTATCGATCCGCGCGAGACTCGGGGATTTCTGTGCCGGTTTCTAAATGCCGCACGAGGCAGGCTCGCAACCAGCCTCGGGCCAAAACCAAAATACGGCGTGCGTCCATAAGCGCCAGACATACGGGAGCAAGCGATGACCATATCGAAATTCTGGATCGTGCTGACGCTTGGATCAACCGCCATCCTGAATTCGGCGAATGCGCAATCGGCACCGCCTACCAAGGTTCGGCTCGGAGTACTCACCACGGCTTCGCAGGCCGCGTTCACAGTCGGTGTTCAGGCCGGGATTTTCCGCAGGCACGGCTTCGACGTCGAAGTAATTCCGCTGGCGACCGGCGCGCAGGCCAATCAGGCGCTGGCCGCCGACCAGGTGGACTGGTCGGGCGGAGGGATTGAATCCACCGTCGTCGCCTGGGCAACCGAACTGCCGTTCACGGCCTATGCGATGTATGCCAAGGGGGGAGATTCCTACGGCATCCTGGTCCGCAAGGAATCTCACATCAATTCGCCGGCGGACCTTCGCGGCAAGACCGTTGCCGTGCCGCAAGGCACTGCGCCGGCGCAGGGGTTGAGCCAGGTCGTGCTCAAGGCTGGATTGCCGGCCGACGCCGTCAAGCGCGTCAACGCGTCCTACGGCAGCATGGGCCAGATGCTGGTGCAGGGATCGGTCGACGCCATGGTCGGACTGGAGCCGTTTCTGACGCTCACCGAAGACACGATGCAAGGCAAGGCGTCGCTGCTGATGCGCCTCGGACAATACGTCCAGGGCGGCGGTTTCTTCCTGATCACCAACAACTGGGCCAAGGCGCATCCCGATCGTGTCGCCGACGCCGTCGAGGCGTTGTGGGAATCCCAGCAGTGGCTGAGGCAGCATCCGGCGGAGGCGACGGCCTTCCAGGCGGCCTTTCTCAAGGTCGACCCGAAATACATCACCGCGGCGTTCAAATGGCTGAGCTACGATCCTCTGGTCGATGACTTCACACGGCAATCGATCAAGAGCACGTCGGCGTATCTTGCGACCGAGGGCCTGATTTCCAAGCCGATCGACATCGACCAGAATCTCAAGAGCCTCGACAAGGTCACCGCGGACTTGAAAACCAAGGCGGCGGACTTGCTCAAATGAACACCGCCGCTGGATTGCTTTCGGTCCGCAATATCTGCAAGTCGCATTTCGATCCGAACACCGGCGGCCAGGCCGAAGCGCTTCAGGCGGTTTCGATTACCGTCGATCATCATGAATTCGTATCGGTGATAGGGCCGTCGGGATGCGGAAAATCTACCTTGCTGCGCATCGTCGCCGGACTCGACCAGCCGAACTCGGGTGAGATCAGTGTGGCCGGACAGCGCGTGTCCCGCCCCGGCGCCGACCGTGGCATGGTGTTTCAGGAATATGCATTGTTTCCCTGGAAGACCACCCAGGCCAATGTGGAGTTCGGCCTGCTGCTCAAGGGCATCAAGAAAGAACAGCGGGCCGAGATCGCGCGGCAATTCATCGAGCTTGTCGGCCTTAAGGGTTCCGAACAAAAGTATCCCCACCATCTTTCCGGCGGAATGCGCCAGCGCGCGGCGGTGGCCCGCGCGATGGCGAACAATCCCAAGATACTGTTGATGGACGAGCCTTTCGCGGCCGTTGACGCCATGACGCGGCAACGTCTCCAGGAGGAGCTGACCGCGATCTCCGCAAGCGAGCGCACCACGGTGCTGTTCGTGACCCATGCGATCGAGGAAGCGGTTTTCCTGTCGGATCGGGTGGTTGTGCTGTCGGGCCGGCCCGGCCGCGTGATCGCGGACATGAAGATCGAGCTGGAGCGGCCGCGCCGATGGGATGAGCTTGCGGGCGAGCGGCGCTTCAACGACTATCGCGAGCAATTGACCCGCCTGCTTTATGGCGCCAACGCTCCCGTGGAGATGTCGTCGTGACGGCATCCGCGCCCTCGTCGCGGCTGCCGCTGACTGCATGGTGGCTGACCTGGTTGATCAAGGAGATCATGCCGTTCGCCGTCGGCGTTTTGATCTGGCAGCTACTCTCCGTGCTGGACATCTGGCCGAGCGTGCTGTTTCCGTCGCCGCTCCAGGTTTTCCGGGCGTTCGTGACCGATCTGGAATCCGGTGTGTTGCTGAGCAGCCTCGGTGTCAGCCTGATCAGCCTGTGCTGGGGTTTCTTTGTCGGCGCGGCCATCGCGCTTCCGCTCGGCTATTTGATGGGACTTCACAGCGTCAGCCGCGATTTTTTTGATCCGCTTGTCAACCTGCTGCAGGCGATTCCCGGACTGGCCTGGATTCCCTTTGCCATTCTCTGGTTCGGACTGGGCAAGGGCGCCGTCATCTTCATCATCGTCATGTCGGTGTTTTTTCCGATTTTGCACAACCTGCTGACCGGGATCCGGCTGATTCAGCCCGTACTCATCGAGGCCTCGCAAACACTGGGTGCCGGGCGCGCAGCCATCATCCGTCACATCATATTTCCGGCCACGTTACCCAATTTGATGACCGGTATCCGTCTTGGGATCGCCTTCGGGTTTCGTTCGCTGGTCGGCGGCGAAATGATCGCGAGCACGGACGGCATCGGCTACCAGATATTCAACGCCCAGCAATATTTCCAGTCCGCCCGCATCGTTGTGGGCATGCTGAGCATAGGGATCGTCTGGCTTCTACTCGATCGTCTGTTGCTGCGGCCGATCGAACAGCGCACGACGATGCGCTGGGGCTTGCTCCGTGAGGGCATCGAGAATACATGACGGAAGCCGATAGCGGTCAAATCGCTATTGACCCGTCGGTCCGATGGTCGAGCCCTCGGTCTCCCATTGCCTCAATCGAAAACTAGCGGACGCCAAAACCAGGCCGCGGTTCACGCCGCGATTGACGGTTTTGTTCTTCCCTGGATGCGCCATATCGCCTAAGAGCGGCCGCAACTTTTCCCGAACGCCTGTGAAATTATAATTCGTCTCGACAACATCAGCAAGCAGAATGGCCACCAGATACTCTTCATCGAGGCCTCGGCGGCGCTCCAGAAGGGCGAGAAGGTTGGCCTCGTCGGTCCCAACGGATCCGGCAAGACGACGCTGTTCCGGATGATCACGGGCCAGGAGCAGCCCGACGAGGGGCAGGTCGCCGTCGATCGGGGCGTCACCATCGGCTATTTCAGCCAGGACGTCGGCGAGATGTCCGGCCGCAGCGCCGTGTCCGAGGTGATGGACGGCGCCGGCCCCGTCAGCGCGGTTGCCGCCGAACTGAAGGAACTGGAGGCCGCCATGGGAGACCCCGACAGGGCGGATGACATGGATAATATCATCGCGCGCTACGGTGAGGTGCAGGGGCGCTTCGAGGAACTGGACGGCTACGCGCTGGAAGGGCGGGCGCGCGAAGTGCTGGCGGGGCTGAGTTTCAGCCAGGAGATGATGGAGGCGGACGTCGGCGCCCTGTCGGGCGGCTGGAAGATGCGCGTGGCGCTGGCGCGTATCCTGCTCATGCGCCCCGACGCCATGCTGCTGGACGAGCCGAGTAACCACCTCGACATCGAGAGCCTGATCTGGCTGGAGGGATTCCTGGGCCGCATCCAACGCATCGGTTGGAAATGCTCCAGTTGGGCACG
>CAVTLL010000006.1:0-139174 GCA_963735535.1 uncultured Actinomycetota bacterium
AGCAGCTCTGGGGAGGCGAGACCAGCAAGGCGATCGACAATTTCCCCGTTTCCGGTGAGCCGATCCCTGCGCCTGTAGCGCGCTGGCTCGGGCGGATCAAGGCCGCCGCTGCTCACGTGAATGCCGAGCTCGGGCTGCTCGACCGGGACAAGGCCGACCGGATCGCCGCTGCCGGCGACCGGATCGCCGCCGGTGAGCTCGACGACCAGTTCCCGATCGACGTCTTCCAGACCGGATCCGGCACCTCGTCGAACATGAACGCCAACGAGGTGATCGCCACGCTCGCCGGCGAGGGCGTGCACGCGAACGACGACGTCAACATGGGCCAGTCGTCGAATGACGTGTTCCCCTCGGCCGTCCATCTGGCGGCGCTAGGCGAGATCGTCCACGACCTGCTGCCCGCGCTGGCGAAGCTCGAGGAGGCGCTCGCGGCGAAGGCCGTCGAGTTCGACGATGTCGTCAAGTCGGGCCGCACCCACTGGATGGACGCGGTTCCGGTAACGCTCGGCCAGGAGTTCTCGGGCTATGCGGCGCAGGTGCGCGAGGGCTCGGCACGCGTTTCCTCGACCCTCGAGCGGCTCGGCAAGATCCCGCTCGGCGGCACCGCCGTCGGTACCGGGCTGAACACGCACCCCGAGTTCGCCGAGCGCGTTCGGGCGCGGCTCGCCGCGGAGACCGGGCTCACGATCAACCCGCCGGCCGACCCGTTCGAGTCGCAGGCCGCGCGCGACGGCCTCGTCGAGGCCTCCGGCGCGCTCAAGACCGTCGCCGTCTCGCTGACGAAGATCGCCAACGACCTGCGCTTCCTCGGCTCGGGCCCGCGCGCCGGGCTGTCGGAGATCTTCCTGCCGGAGCTCCAGAAGGGCTCCTCGATCATGCCCGGCAAGGTGAACCCGGTCATCCCCGAGGTCGTCACCCAGGTTGCGGCGCAGGTGATCGGCAACGACACCGCCATCTCGATCGGCGGGATGCAGGGCCACTTCGAGCTCAACGTCTTCATCCCGCTGATGGCCCGGAACCTGTTCGACTCGATCCGGCTCCTCGCGTCGGCATCGCGCCTGTTCGCCGACAAGTGCGTGAGCGGGATCGAGGCGAACCGCGAGCAGTGCCAGAGCTACGCAGAGCTGACGCTCTCGGCCGCAACGGCGCTCAACCCGTACATCGGGTACGACCGGGCGAGCGAGATCGTGAAGGAAGCGTCGAAGTCCGGCCGGTCGTTGCGCGAGGTCGCGCGTGAGATGGGGGTCGAGGACGCCGTGCTCGACGAGGCGCTCGACTTCCGCGCGATGGCGAAGCCGCACGCTTCGGACTGAGCCGACGCGTCTGCTCGAAACCCCGTTTTCGCTGGACGGGGTATACAGGGTTCTTCCCGTTCAGGTCGAAGATGAGCTTGCAGGCTGATGAGCGCGTTGCGGACACGGCTTCTCATCGGGGCGGCAGGCGTCGCGGTCTTGGCGTGCGCCGCGGCGATCCCGACGGCGCGTACGGCGGCCCCCGATCTTGGAAGCCCGCCGCATGTGCAGGTCGGCGCCGCAGCGACCTTCGTCGTGCCTACCGGCCCCGGAACCCCCACGTGTCCCTCATCGAGCAACCCGGCAGGGATTGTCTGTTACTCGCCGTCGTTCATCCGTCAGGCGTACGACTTCCCGACGGCCCGAGGGGCGCCCAGCGGTGCCGGGCAGACGATCCTCGTCGTCGAGGCCTACGGGAGCCCGACGATCGCGGACGACCTCGCGAACTTCGACAAGGCCTTCGGCATCCCGGCGCCGCCGTCGCTCACCGTGGTGAACGCGACCGGTACGGGGGCCGAAGGGTCCGGTGACACGGTCGACTGGGGTGCCGAGACCTCGCTCGACGTCGAGTACGCCCACGCCGCAGCGCCGGGCGCGGCGATTGTTCTCGCCGTTGCCGCCAGCGACGATCTCGACGACATCGTCGCGGCCGAGCAGCAGGTGATCCCGCAGTATCCCGGCGCGATCGTCTGCCAGAGCTTCGGCGACGACGAGACCGACTTCTCGTCGCTGTCGGACTTCCGGGCAATGCACCGCGTGTTTGCAGCTGCAACACGGGCGGGCGGAACGCTGATCGCCTCCACCGGCGATTTCGGTGCCACCGATGGGAACGACTACGCGGTGGCGTCGTATCCCGCCTCCGATCCGCTCGTCACAGCGGTCGGGGGAACGCAGGGGCTGCCCTACCCCGACGGGCTCTGGAATGAGCCGGGGGCCTACGGCGGCGAGCAGGTCTGGAACGAGGCCGACGCATACGACGCGGCAACGGGTGGGGCGCCGAGCATCCTCTTCAGGGCGCCGGTCTGGCAGCGCGGTGTGACGGGGTCGCGGACGCGCACCGTGCCCGACGTGTCGTTCAACGCAGCGATCAACGGCGGAGTCGTCGTCTACTACTCGACCTTCGTCTGGACGATGGGCGGTACGAGCGCCGGCGTGCCCGAGTGGGCCGGGATCGCCGCACTCGCCAACGAGCTTCGCGCCCGCTCCCACCGGCGCCCGCTCGGGTTCATGACGGACAACCTCTATCGGCTTGCGAGCTCACGCCGCACCTATGTCGCGGACTTCCACGACATCACCCAGGGCGACAACGTGCTCGACTCCACGATCGGGTTCAGCGCCGGTCGCGGCTACGACCTGGCGACCGGTCTCGGCACGCCCGATGTTAGCGAGTTGATCGACGACCTCTCGGACGCACCGTTCGGTAGTCCGTCGTTCGACGATCCCGATCAGTCGGTCGGCGGGCAGCACGGCTACGGCACCGGCCGTGGACACCGGCATCTGATGATTCCCGGTCAGTAGGCGAGCGCGCCGCGGCCGGTCGCGGCAGCGTGGCGCTGCTCGTCGGCGCGGTAGCTCGAGCGCACGAGTGGCCCTGAGAACACCGAGCCGAAGCCGAGCTCCTCCCCCTGCTCGCGGAACCAGCGGAACTCGTCCGGGTGAACCCAGCGATCGATCTTGGCGTGCTTCGCGCTCGGCTGCAGGTACTGGCCGATCGTGACCACGTCGACGCCGTGCGCCCGCAGGTCGCGCATCGTGTCGACCACCTCGTCGTTCGTCTCCCCGAGCCCGACGATGATCCCGCTCTTCGTCAGCACCGGGTAGTCGGCGATCTCGCGGGCGCGGTGCAGGAGCGCGAGCGCCCCGTCGTAGCTCGCCTTGCCGCCGCGCATGCGCGCGTGCAGCCGGCGGACCGTCTCGATGTTGTGGTTGAAGACGTCCGGGCGCGCTCCGATCACCTTCGTGAGCGCCTCCTCTTCGACGCCGAGGAAGTCCGGTGTCAGCACCTCGATCGTCGCGCCCGGGACCTTGTGATGCAGCGCGCGAATGACGGCCGCGTAGTGCCCGGCGCCGCGGTCGGGAACATCGTCGCGGTCGACCGACGTCACGACGACGTGCTTCAGCCCCATCTCCTTGGCCGTCTGGGCGAGGCGAAGCGGCTCGAGTGGATCGACCGGCTCGGTCGGCGTGCCGGAGTTGACGTAGCAGTAGCGGCAGGCGCGGGTGCACGTCTCGCCGAGGATCTGGAACGTCGCGGTGCCGCGCCCCCAGCACTCGGCGATGTTGGGGCACATCGCCTCCTCACAGATCGTGTTCAGGCTGGCGCCGTGGATCAGCTTCTTCACGTCGAAGTAGCGCGTGTTCGCACTCGGTGCGCGCACCTTCATCCACTCGGGGCGGCGCGGCCGCTCGGCGACGGGTAGCGATCCCTGCATCCGGGTCAGTCTAGATACGCCCTAGCGCGCGGCGAGTTGCTCGTGGAGCGGCTGCGGCCAGAGTCCCGCCTCATGACCGGGAAGCTCATCGAGCGTGAGCCCGAAGACCGCGGCTAGTGCATCCGCGGCCGGCTGTCGGACCTCGTCGACCGTGACCGGCATGCCGGTCTCGAGCGCGAGCGTCGTGAACGCCGCATCGTCGAGCCCGCAGGCGGTAATCCACTCGGTGAACGGCGCAGGATCGAGATCGACGTTGAGCGCGTACCCGTGCGTCGTGACCCAGCGTGAGATGTGGACGCCGATCGACGCGATCTTCCTCGGCGGGGAGTGGAGCCAGACACCGGTGAGCCCATCGATCCGAGTCGCCTCGAGCCCGAACGCCGCGACCGTGCGGATGATCGCCTCCTCGAGGTTCCGGCAGTAGAGCTTGACGTCGCGCCCGTGCCGGTTCAGGTCGAGGATCGGGTAGCAGACGAGCTGGCCGGGGCCGTGGTAGGTCGACTTCCCGCCGCGATCCGACTCGACGAGCTCGACCGAGACACCCGACGGGATGTGCACCTCGCCCGCCTCGGTACGCCGGCCGAGCGTGATCGTCGGCGGATGCTCGAGCAGCAGGACCGTGTCCGGAATCGCACCCTGGCCGACCGCTGCCGCGAGCGAGCGCTGGAGCTCCCAGGCCTCGTGGTAGCCGACCTGGCCGAGGTTCATCAGATACGCGCCGCGGGTCTCCGTCATCACGCTCACCCTACCCCCGCGCTTGCAGCAGACTACGGGGGTGGAGAATCCACGCCTCGTTGTCGCGATGACCGGAGCCTCCGGCGCCGCTTACGGTGTCCGCCTCCTGGAGCGGCTCCGTGAGCTCGAGGTCGAGTCGCATCTGATCGTCTCGCGCTGGGCGCGCGTCACGCTCGAGCACGAGACCGAGTACAGCTACGCCGATCTCAAGTCGCTGGCCGATTTCACCTACGGCGAGGGCGACCAGGCTGCGCCGGTCTCGAGCGGCTCGTTCCTGACCCGCGGGATGGCGATCGTGCCGTGCAGCACCAAGACGCTCGCAGCGATCGCGACCGGCTTTGGCCACAACCTCGTCTGCCGCGCGGCGGACGTGATGCTGAAGGAGCGCCGCCGGCTGGTTCTTGCTGTCCGTGAGACTCCGCTCTCCCAGATCCACCTCCGCAACATGCTCACGCTCTCGGAGGCAGGGGCCACGATCATGCCGCCGGTCCCGGCCTTCTACCACCGCCCGATCGAGATCTCCGACATCGTCGACCAGACCGTGCTCCGGATCCTCGACCAGTTCGACTTCGAGCTCGACGCCGCCTCGCGCTGGGGCGGCTTCCGCGAGCTCGCCCGCGAAGACCTCGACTGACGAACCGGGCACTGAGTGAGCCGGCACGCCGACGATGTCTCCAACCTCGGTGCCGTGAGCCCGGGGACGACGTATGCGGTTACTCCAATGCGCACATGATCCTTGCCAATCGGGCGACGCTCGGACCGTGGTGACGTCGCTCCATGTGCGCGGGATCGCTCGGGCAGCCGAGGGATTGGTCCCTATACTCGCCGCCTGTAGTCCTGGGTGCATACGAGTAGGAGGTCTGCGGCATGTTCGGGGTCAAGCCCGGTTGGGTTGGTCGTGCGGTGGTGGCGGCGGTAGTTGCGGTTTTGGGAACGGGTACGGCGCAGGCGGCGATCTACTGGAGCAACTACGGCTCCAACGGGAGCGGGACGATGATCGCGCGGGCCAATCTCGACGGCAGCAAGGTGAACCAGTCGTTCTTCAGCGGCGCGTCGGGACCGGTCGGCGTCGCTGTCGATTCGAGGTACCTCTACTGGGATGACACGCTCAACTCGTCGTGCGCTGGAACAACGATCGGACGGATGAAGATCGATGGGACAGCGTCGAACTCCACGTTCATCAAAGGTGTGAACTGCGCCCATGGTGTCGCGGTGAACGGGTCGTACATCTACTGGGCGAACCGAGGGCCCGGCGGGACAGGCACGTCGCTCGGTCGCGCGCGCCTGAACGGCACGGGGGTCAACGTCAACTTCATCACTGGGGCAACCGGTCCGTGGGGAGTCGCGATCGACCATGGGTACATCTACTGGACGAACCGGGGCACCGCGGGAGGTTCCCCTTGCGGCGGTTCGATCGGCCGCGCGAGCCTCAACGGCTCGGGCGCCAACGAGAACTTCATCACGACCGGTGTCGACGGTCCGACCGGCATCACGGTGAACGCCGGCCATCTCTACTGGTCGAACGGCTGCGGCACGACGATCGGACGGGCGAATCTGGACGGGACCGCAGTAAACCCATCTTTCATCAAGGGGATCCCGCAGCCGGCCGGCCTCGCGGTGAACGCGCAGTGGATCTACTGGGCCGAGTTCGCCAATCCGACCGCCGTCGGCGGCGGCGGCTTGATCGGCCGCGCAAAGCTGAACGGCACCGGCGTCACCCGGAAGTTCATCTCGGGAGCCTCGAGCCCCGCCGGTATTGCGATCGACGCGCGAAAGGTCTCAACCTCGTGACGCGCTAAGCGAGGGACGCCGGTGTCTCGGCTGGGAGATTAGTAGTCCGACTCGCCCCAGGTCTGGAGGCGGTCGGTGAGGTCGCGCAGGAACTGGCCGGCGTAGGCGCCGTCGATGAGGCGGTGGTCGTAGGTCAGCGTCAGGTTCATCATCGGCCTGATCGAGATCGCGTCGTGGCCGGCCTCGTCGCTGATCACCCACGGCCGCTTCACGACGGCGTAGGTGCCGAGGATCCCGGACTGCGGCTGGCTGATCACCGGGGTGCCGATGAAGGTGCCGTAGCTGCCGGGGTTCGTGATCGTGAAGGTTCCGCCCTGGACGTCGTCGGGAAGCAGCTTCTTGGTGCGGGCGCGGTCGGCCAGGTCGGCGACGCCGCGGGCCATGCCGAGGAGGTTCAGCCCCTCGGCGTGCTTCAGCACGGGGACGATCAATCCCTTGCCGTCGTTGAGAGCGACCGCGAAGCCGAGGTTGACGTAGCCGCGGGTGACGATCGACTCGCCGCGGATCTCGGCGTTGACGTACGGGTAGTCGTGGAGCGTCTCGACCGTCGCGCGGGAGACGAACGCGAGATAGGTGAGGTTGACGCCGTACGTGGACTTGTAGTCGCCTTTCAGCTGCTGCCGGATCGCGACCACCTTGGACATGTCGACCTCGATCGCGCTCGTGACATGGGCGGCGGTGTCGAGGGAGCGGCGCATGTGCTCTGCGATCCCGCGGCGCATCGCGGTCATCGGCTCGACCGTCTCGCCGGCCTCGAGCGGTGCGGGCGCAGGTGCGGGTGGAGTTGGCGCGGCGGCGGCCGGCGGAGCGGCCGGCGCGCTGGACCGGTGGGGCTGCTGCGGACCTGCGTGGGGCCGCTTGAACCGCTGGGGCCGCAGGAGCCGCCGTTTCAGGCGCGGCTGCGGCGGGCGCGCCGCCCGACTCGACGAAGGCCAGGATGTCCTTCTTGGTCACACGGCCGTCGCGGCCCGTGCCGGTGACGGCCGCGGGATCGATCCCGTGCTCCGAGGCGATCCGCGCGACGACCGGAGAGACAAAGCTGTGGCGCTCGCCGCCGGAGCCGTTGCCGGAAGGGGCCGGCGCTACCGGCGCTGCCGGTGCAGGCTCGGGCTCGCTCGCCACCGGCTCGGGGACGGGCTCGGCCTCGACCTCGACGGCTCGACCGGCTCGGGCTCGACGGAAGCCGGGAGCGGCGGGGGTGTGGCCGGCGCCGCTGCCGCGACACCGTCGGCAGGCCCGATCCGCGCGACGAGCGTTCCGACGTCGACGGTCTCGCCTTCCTGAACGAGGATCTCCTGCAGCACGCCCGTTCCCGGGCTCGGAACCTCGGTGTCGACCTTGTCGGTCGAGATCTCGAGCAGCGGCTCGTCGGCCTGGACCGTGTCGCCGACGTTCTTGAGCCAGCGCGTGACCGTCCCCTCGGAGACGGAGACGCCCATCTGCGGCATCACGACATCGACGACGGTTCCGGTTGCCATCGGCCTAGTACTCCGCGACCTCGCGCAGCGCCGCGACGACGTCGGCGACCTGCGGCAGGAAGGCAGCCTCGAGCTCCGGTGCGAACGGCACGGGCGTGTCGGGCGCTGTGACCCGCTTCGGCGGCGCGTCGAGATCCTCGAATGCCTCCTCGGCGATCGTCGCCGCGATCTCGGCGCCGAAGCCGACGCTGTGGGTGTCCTCGTGCAGCACGATCACCTTCGACGTCTTCCGTACCGACGCGAGCACAGCAGCCTTGTCCCACGGCATCACCGTGCGCAGGTCGACGATCTCGACCGAGAGGTCATCCATCTGCGCCGCAGCCTCCTCGGCCGTGTAGACCATCGCACCCCACGTCACGATCGTAATGTCGTCTCCCGCCTGGTGGATGCGCGCCTTGCCGATCGGCGTCGTGTAGCGCTCTTCCGGCACCTCTCCTTTGATCCGCCGGTACAGGTGCTTGTGCTCGAAGAAGAGCACCGGGTTCGGGTCCTGGATCGCCGCGATGATCAGCCCCTTCGCGTCCTCCGGGGTCGCCGGGCACACGCACTTCAGGCCCGGGATGTGGGCGAAGATCGACTCGGGGTTCTGCGAGTGGAACGGCCCGCCGGAGAAGCCGCCGCCCGACGGCAGCCGCACCGTGATCGGCACGGCCGTCCCGGCGCGCCAGTGCTGCTTGGCGGCGATCGTGACCAGGTGGTCGTAGGCGCAGGAGATGAAGTCGCCGAACTGCATCTCGGCGACGGGGCGCAGGCCCATCATCGCCGCGCCGGTGGCGCCGCCGACGATCGCCGTCTCCGAGAGCGGCGCGTCGAGCACGCGCCACGAGCCGAACTCCTCCTGGAACCCGGCGGTCACCTTGAAGGCGCCGCCGTAGACGCCGATGTCCTCGCCGATCAGGAAGACGCGCTTGTCGTGCCGCATCTCCTGCCGGAGGCCGTCGCTGATCGCCTGGAGGTAGGTCATCTCGGCCATGGCTACATGTGGTGCGGGTTGTCGAGCTCCTCGGGCTCGGCATAGACGCCGTCGAGGAGCGTGCTCGGGTCAGGCGCCGGTGAGGCCTCGGCGCGCTCGAGCGCGTCGTTCAGGTGCTTCTTGACGAGGTTCTCGATCTCGCCCTCCTCGTCGTCGGTCATGTCGGCGTGCTCGACGAGCCAGGCGCGGTAGCGGGCGATCGGGTCGCGCTCGGCCCACTGCTCGAACAGCTCGCGCGGGACGTAGGAGGCGTCGTCGTGCACGGCGTGGCCCTCCATGCGAAGCGTCATGCACTCGATCAGCGTCGGGCCGCCGCCCTGCCGTGCCTTCTCGATCGCGCGCTTGGCCTCGCGGTAGACGGCGAGCGCGTCGGTGCCGTCGACGACGACGCCCTCGAAGCCGTAGGCGGCTCCGCGGTCGGCGAGGTGCTCGACGGCGTACTCGAGGTGCGTCGGGGTCGAGTAGGCCCACTGGTTGTTGTCGCAGACGAAGACCATCGGCAGCTGCCGGACGCCGGCGAAGTTCATCGCCTCGTGCGCGTCGCCGCGCGCGGCGGAGCCTTCGCCGAACCAGCCGACCGCGACGCGCTTCTCCTCGCGGATCCGGAAGGCGAGCGCGCACCCGACCGCGACCGGGAGCATCGCCGGCAGGTGCGAGACCATCGCGACGAGCCCGAGGTGGTGGTCGGCCATGTGGACGTTGCCGTCCCTGCCCTTCGCGGGCCCGTCCGCGCGGCCCATGTAGTTGGCGAGGATCCGCCACGGCTCGACGCCGCGCACGATGTGCACGCCCATGTCGCGGTGGAGCGGGCAGCCGACGTCGTCGCGGGCCATCGCGGTCGCAACCGCGACCGAGGCAGCCTCGTTGCCGCGGCCCGTGTAGAACGAGCCCGGGATCTTGCCCTGCCGGTAGAGGATGTGGCCGCGCTCCTCGACGCCGCGCGTCATCAGCATGTTGCGGTAGATGCCGAGTAGATCCTCGCGATCGAGGCCCCACTCCTTCGCTTCCTGAAGCGAGCCGCTCGGCTCGGCCACTCGCGCGATCGACATACCGGTCGTCACTCTAACCAGAGGCTCGCCATGTGACAGCATCCCGGTGTGGGAAAGGCATCCGACTGGCTCCGCGAGGAGCGCCGCAAGGTGCTCGGCGACTGGACCGCGATCTGCCTGCAAGTGCGGCGGTGCGCGGCGCTGGTTCGAGGATCGCGAGTCGGAGATCCCGACCGAGTGCCCGGCCTGCGGCGGCGAGATGATCCACCGCTGCCCGTCGTGCTCGGCGCCGTTCTCGTCGACCTTCGCGGTCGACTGCGAGGAGTGCGGAGCGCAGCTGCGGGAGCCCGAGCTCTTCGGGGTGCCGATCCGGCAGGGCGGCTAAAAAGTCGGGCCCGGCTTGATCGCCGAGAAGCGGATCACGGTCACCGTGTCCGCGCCGGTGACCTCGCGGTTGTAGAGCTGGCTCAGGAAGTGCGCCATCTCCTCGGGACGGCGAACCTCGGGGTTGTCGTGCTCGATCTCCCGCGGCGAGAGCTCGTCGAGCCGCTTCACCTCGACCTTGTCGACGACCGCGTCGAAGATGTGCGCGCGCGGCCCGAAGCGGGCGCCGACGAGCACCGAGACGATCATCCCCTTCTGGTACTTGCGGGACTTGTCGCCGAGCCTGATCGTCGCGGTCTTCCGGTGCGAGCGAAGCTGGGCCTCGACGACGGGCGAGTAGAAGTTGAGGGCGAAAGCGGTCAACGGGCTCGGATCATACGTCGTTCCTGTCCGCTAGTACCGCGATTGCGCGCACGGCAATCTCGCGCTCCCCGCGATAGGCGAGCAGCCGGGGCGCCTCGGCGAGCGGCAGCCACTGGACGTCGGCGACCTCGTGGCGGAACTCCTCGCGGATGTCGCCGAGGCGGCCGCTCTCGTAGCGCGACCAGGAAGAACGAGACGACCTTGAAGATCCGCTCGCCCTCCCAGTTGAACCAGTAGCGGCTGTCGCCGAGCTTCGACGACCGGATGCACGTTCACCCCGGTCTCCTCGCCGACCTCGCGGACGGCGGCGGCCTCGGCGGACTCGCCCTCGTCGATCTGCCCCTTCGGCAGCACCCAGAGGCCCTCGGGCTTCCCGCCGGGCCGGATCGCGGCCAGCATCCACTCGCCGCGAAGCCGCCGGACGAGGACCCCGCCGGCCGAGAACTCGCGTCGCACCGTTGAAAACTAGCTTCCGCGGGACCTAGGTCCCTCGGATATGCTGCCGCTGGCACTCGCAAGTGGAGAGTGCCAACGGTCAAGCAGTCACAAGTTTGTCACTAACGAAGAAGTGCCAAGCAATCCGAACAGTGGAGGTCCGGAGGAATGAATTTGACACCCCTGGGAGATCGCCTGATCGTCGAGCCCCTCGAAGAGGAGCAGACCACGATCGGCGGGATCGTTCTCCCTGATACCGCGGTCGAGAAGCCGCAGCGCGGCAGCGTCGTCGCGGCCGGGCCCGGGAGTCGCAACAGCGACACCGGCGAGCGCATCCCGATGGACATCGCCGAGGGCGACACCGTCGTGTTCTCGAAGTACGGAGGCACCGAGATCAGGGTCGAAGGAACCGACTACCTGATCCTGCGCGAGAGCGACGTCCTCGCGAAGGTCGTCGGCGCCCCCGCGAAGGTCAAGGCCAAGGCGTAGGAAGAGAGGAACAAGAGAAATGGCTCACAAGGAACTCAAGTTCGGCGAGGAGGCACGCCGCTCGCTTCAGCGCGGCGTCGACATCCTGGCCGACGCTGTCAAGGTCACGCTCGGCCCCAAGGGCCGCTATGTCGTGCTCGACAAGAAGTACGGCGCTCCGACGATCACGAACGACGGCGTCACCATCGCCCGTGAGATCGAGGTCGAGGACGCGTTCGAGAATCAGGGCGCGCAGCTCGTGCGCGAGGTTGCCACCGCGACGAACGACGTCGCCGGTGACGGCACCACCACCGCGACCGTGCTCGCCCAGGCGATCGTCCGCGAGGGTCTCAAGAACGTCTCGGCCGGCGCCAACCCGATCGCGCTCAAGCGCGGGATCGAGAAGGCCGTCGACGCGATCGTCAAGAACCTCGCCGATCAGTCGACCGAGGTCAACGGCAAGGAAGACATCGCCCGCGTGGCGACCATCTCCTCGCGTGAGCGCGAGATCGGCGATGTGATCGCCGACGCAATCGAGAAGGTCGGCAAGGACGGCGTCGTGAACGTCGAGGAGGGCCAGACCTTCGGCCTCGACCTCGAGTTCACCGAGGGCATGCAGTTCGACAAGGGTTACCTGTCGCCCTACATGGTCAACGACGCCGAGCGCATGGAGGCGGTTCTCGACGACCCGTACATCCTGATCGCGAACCAGAAGCTCGGTGGCATCAAGGATCTCCTGCCGCTGCTCGAGCAGGTCATCCAGGCCGGCAAGCCGCTGCTGATCGTGGCGGAGGACGTCGAGGGCGAGTCGCTCGCGACGATCGTCGTCAACAAGCTCCGCGGCACGTTCCAGGCCGTCGCCGTCAAGGCGCCCGGCTTCGGCGATCGCCGCAAGCGGATGCTCGAGGACATCGCGATCCTGACCGGTGGCGAGGTGATCACCGAGGAGATGGGCCTCAAGCTCGAGAACACGAAGCTCTCGCAGCTCGGCCGTGCCCGCAAGGTCGTCGTCGACAAGGACTCGACCACGATCATCGACGGTGCCGGTGAGAGCGATGCGATCAAGTCCCGGATCAAGCAGATCAAGGGCGAGATCGAGACCACCGATTCCGACTTCGATCGCGAGAAGCTCCAGGAGCGCCTCGCGAAGCTGTCGGGCGGCGTCGCGGTCGTCAAGGTCGGCGCTGCGACCGAGACCGAGATGAAGGAGAAGAAGCACCGTGTCGAGGACGCCCTCCAGGCGACCCGCGCGGCGCTCGAGGAGGGCATCGTCCCCGGCGGCGGCGTCGCGCTGCTGAACGCGGCCGACAAGGTCAAGGAGTCGCTGCTCGATTCGCTCGAGGGTGACGAGAAGACCGGCGCCAAGATCGTGCTTCGCGCGCTCGAGGAGCCGCTCCGCCAGCTGGCGACGAACGCGGGCCTCGAGGGCTCGGTCGTCATCCAGTCCGTCCGCTCGGCGAAGCCGGGTCAGGGCCTGAATGTCGACTCGGGCGAGGTCGAGGACCTCGTCAAGAACGGCATCATCGACCCGACCATGGTCACCCGCTCGGCGCTCCAGAACGCTGCGTCGATCGGCAAGAACATCCTGACGACGGAAGCGATCGTCACGGATGCTCCCGAGAAGGCCGGCGCAGGCGCCGGCGCTGGAATGCCCGACATGTCGGGGATGATGTAGGAACCGTGGGGGAACCAACGAGGTTCCCCCACGAGCCCCTCCTCCGGGCTTGCCCGACCGGAGAGGGTGGTGCGGAGACGCACCATGTACAGAGGTTTGCCTTAGCAGTGGCGCCGGCTCAGCCGGCGCCACTGCCTGTTAGGCAGCTGGTGGTCGGCGGGCAGCAAGGCCTGGTCCTTAGCTTGGGCTTCGCCCGCGCCAAGTCCGCAACCGGCGTGTTTCTCCGTTAACAGCAGAAGAGCCGGCGGGTATGTGGCCGGCTCTCCTGGTCATACGGACGGGTTGGGTTGCGTCGAGAAGTGGATCGGACGATCTCCCGGCGGGGCCGATCCCTCGATCGAGTGATATTTCGATCAGCCGCCGAGCACGTTGTGCAGGGGATAGAAGCCGTTTCGGGTGGGTGGAGTGGCGGTCGGGTCTGCCCCGAGAATCTCGGCGATCAGCGGGTCGACGCGCTCCTGGTGAAACTTTCGCGCCGCGTCCTCGCTCTCCCACACGTCGAAGATCCTGAAGACGCCGGCCTCATCGTCAAACCCTGCGGAGTGGACGAGCAGTCCGGGCGGCAGCTCGGTGAGATCGAGCCGCCTGTTGATCTCGTCGTAGTTCTTGGTCTCGTGGTCGACTATCGGGAACTCCTGAACGTAAGCAACCGCCATTGCTGCCTTCCTTTCGCTGGGGGCCGGTTAGAAGCTGTAGCGCTCCTCTTTCCACGGGTCCGCGTCGTTGTTGTAGCCGTAGCGCTCCCAGAAACCGGGCCGGTCGGTCGGGAGCAGCTCGATGCCTCGGAGCCACTTGGCGCTCTTCCAGAAGTACTTGCGCGGGATCACGAGCCGCAGCGGGTAGCCGTGATCGGGGGTGAGCGGCTCGCCGTCGGCGTGGGTGGCGAGTAGGGCGAGGTCGTCCTCGAGCGAGTCGAGCGGGAAGTTCGAGGTGAAGTCGTGCTCCGCCCAGGCGACCGCGAACCGCGCGGTCGGCAGAGGCCGGGCGAGTGCGGCGAGCTCGCGCCAGTGGACGCCCTCGAACTCGGTGTCGAAACGGCTCCAGCGGGTGACGCAGTGGATGTCCTGCACGTTCTCCGAACGGGGGAGCGCGTTGAACTGCTCCCAGGTCAGCGACACCTCCTGCTCGACCTCGCCGAACACGCGGAACGTCCAGGTCGCGAGGTCGACCGTGGGCACGCCGCCGGCGTGCAGCACGGGCCACTTCGCGGTCATGTGCTGCCCGGGCGGCAGGCGCGCCGGGTCGAAGCCGGCCTCCTGAACCTTGCGCTCTTCGCGACCCCGGAACATGCGCCTAGACTAACCCGGGTGGATCAGGTCACCACCAGGACATACATCCGGCCGCGCGCCTACGTTCGCGTCAAGGGGCCCGATGCGGCCGACCTGCTGCAGCGGATCGTCTCGAACGACGTGCTCGCGGGGGCCTCCTGCGAGGCGCTGATCCTGACGCCGAAGGGCCGCGTGATCGCGCCGCTGCTCGTGTGGCGCCGCGGCGACGACGACTTCCTGCTGCTGACCGAGCCGGAGCTCGGCCCGACCGTCCTTGCGCACCTCAGGCGGATGCGGATCGCTGCGAAGTGCGAGATCGAGCCCGAGGAGCACACCTCGGCGATCGTGCTCGGAGGCAGCGAGGGCATTCCGAACGACGACTACGGCGTCTCTGCAGTCGAGGTGCTCGACGGCGCGATCCCGGCCGAGCCGTCCGACGAGGAGCTCGAGCGCCTCCGCATCCTGGCCCGCACACCGCGGTGGGGCACCGAGATCGACGACGGGATCCTGCCCGCCGAGGCCGGCCTCGCCGACCGCGCCGTCTCGTTCACCAAGGGCTGCTACCCGGGCCAGGAGCCGCTCGCGCGGCTGCAGCACCGCGGCCACGTCAACCGCAGCCTGCGCGTGCTCGAGCTCGAAGGCGATCCCGCGCGGCCTGCCGACGAGATCGTCCACGGCGACCGCGTCGTCGGCCGGGTCACGAGCTCGGTGCCGGGGCTGGCGCTCGGCTACGTGAGGGTCGAGGTTCCCGACGGGGCTTCCGTCGAGGTCGCCGGCCGCTCGGCCCGCGTGCGATAGGCCTCGCCGTGGCACTGCTTCCACTTTCGGCCTGACCCGCACGTGCAAGGGTCGTTCCGCCCGCGCCGCGCGTCCTCGGCGGCGTAGAGCCGCATGATGTCGGAGGGCGGTCCGCCGTGGCGCAGCCGCTCGGACATCAGCTGCATCGGCCGGTTGACGTGGTGGAAGAACGCCTTGTAGCCGTCACACAGATAGTTCAGCCCGGTCTCGCCGTCCGGTGTCTCGATGAACCGGTCCTTCGGGCACCCGCCGTGGCAGGCGAATCGCACCTCGCACTCGACGCAGAACTTCGGCAGCGTCTCGCGCTTGTCCAGCCCGAACTGCCGCTGCTGCTCCGAGCCGATCAGCTCGATCATCTTCGACTCTCGGATGTTCCCGAGCTTGTACGCCGGCTCGACGAAGTGGTCGCAGGAGTAGAGGTCGCCCGTGTGCTCGAGCGCGAGCGCGGAGCCGCACGTCTCGGAGTGGATGCAGAGCGACGGCGGCTCGCCGAACCAGTTCGCGAGCGCGACATCGAACATCTGCACGTAGACCGCCGCGACGTCGTGGCGCACCCATTCCTCGAAGACGTCGATCAGGAAGCGCCCGTACTGCTCGCCGGTCACCGAGCGGCCGGTCACGCGCTCGCCCTCCTGCACGTAGAGCGGCCGGTCGCGCCAGGAGGCCCACGGCACGCGTGCCGTCGGCATCCGCCTCCGCGACCCGCTCGATGATCGGGATGAACTGGACGAACTCGGCCCCGCACTCGTCGCGGAGGAAGCAGTACACCTCGCGCCCGTGCTCGGCGTTGGCGGCATGGATCGTCGTCAGCGCGTTCCACTCGACCTTCGCGCTCGCGCAGGTGGCCGAGCCCGGCCATCACCTGGTCGAACGAGCCCTTGCCGCCCTTGTTCACGCGGTAGGCGTCGTGCAGGTCGCGCGGGCCGTCGATCGAGATGCCGACGAGGAACCCGTGCTCGGCGAAGAACGCCGCCCACTCGTCGTCGATCAGCGTGCCGTTGGTCTGGATCGTGTGCGCGGCCCGCTGGCCCGGGCGCGAGGTAGCGCGCCGTCGAGCTCGACCGCGCGGCGGAAGAAGTCGACCCCCATCAGCGTCGGCTCGCCGCCCTGCCAGGCGATCGTCACCTCGGGCACCGCGGCGTGCGCCTCGATCAGCTGCCGGATGTAGGTCTCGAGCAGGTCGTCGGCCATCCGGAACCGGCTGCCGGGATAGAGCATCTCCTTCGACAGGAAGAAGCAGTACGAGCAGTCGAGGTTGCAGACCGCGCCCGTCGGCTTGGCGAGCAGGTGGAACGCCGGCGGCGGCCAGGTCGCGGTCGCCATCAGCTCGAGAGTAGCCCGAGGCCCTTGGCCACGAGGTCGACGCCGAAGACGAGGAAGAGCACGGTCATCACCGCGGCATTGTGCGCGCCGAGCCAGCCCTTCAGCTCGTCGAGCTGCGCCTTCGCCTTCTCGCCGCCGACGAGGTGGTAGACGACCGGGACCGGCGATGGTCAGGCTCGCGAGGATCACGAAGACGGCGAGCGCGACGATCGCGTCGCTGGTCGAGATCCCGAGCTGAGCGACGCTCGCTGCGGCGCCTGCCGTCAGGAGCAGGTTCTTCGGGTTGACGCCTGCGAGCAGCACCGCGAGCCCGAACGCCTTGGCCGGCGAGAGCGTGTCGACGCTCGCCATCCACTTCGGCATCTGCGGCTCCTCGCCGGGCGCGGGCCGGCTCTTCCACTGCTTGCCGGCGAGGAAGCAGGAAGACCACCCCGAAGACGATCTTCCCCCACGAGATCGTGTCCGAGGCGCCGCTGCTCGTCGAGGCGCTGCTCCCGTCGGCGACGGCGTACACGACGCCGGCCACGACCGCGAGCGCCAGCACCCAGCCGGCGAGAAATACCGGCCCGTTCACACGCGCTCGCTGCGAGAACAGCATCAGGATCACGGCGATGATCGGCACGGGACTGATCGCAACGCCGACCGCGAACGTCAATACCGCGCTGATTCCCTGCCCCATCGCCCTCCCTCGGTCGCGGCGGCGCTCTGCGCACGCCACGCGCTCACGTTACGTGCTCGCTGCAGGCTTGGCTCGTGCCGTTCGGGGCCCGATCCAGGCCGAGCTGACGTAGGACGACGACGACGGCGACGATGATGAGCGGCATCAGGGTGACCGCGTCCGAGGCCAGAAACACGCTTGCGAGGAGGACCGAGGTCAGCGGCAGGTTGAGCATCGCGACGCTCATCGCGCCGATGCCCATGCCGACCCCTGCGATCATGCGGCAGGCCGGGACCGTGCGAGAGGACGATGCCCCAGTGCGCCGCCGAGGAAGAGAGCCGGGAAAGACCGGGCCGCCACGGAAGCTGCTCAGCGAGAGGCCGTAGGCGAGCCCCTTGCAGACGAGGAGCAGCACGAGCGCCCCGACCGACCAGTCGGCGGCGGATCTGGATGAGCCCGGGGAGCTGGTCCTGGCCGGAGAAGAGCACCTCTGACGAGCTCTTGTCCGGTCATCTCGGCGAACGCGATCGCAAGCCCGGCGACCCCGAGGCCGACGACCGGCGTCAGCGCGATGCTGCGTCGCTCGACGACCGGCTGGAGAGCGAGGCCCAACCGCCGTATGCCGGCGCCGAGCACGGCGGCGATGACGCCGATCGCGACCGCCCAGAGGAACTCGGCCCCGTTGGGGCTGCCGAAGGGCGGAATGCCCGGGATCGCCAGCGAGAACGTCCCGTAGCCGGTCCAGCTTGCTCAGCCCGACGAAGATGAGCGCGCCCACGCCGGCGGCGAGCAGGCCCGGGACGAGCACGACGCCGAGCATCGGCCCGCCGAGCCCGGCCGCCTCCATCAGCAGGAACGCCCCGACGAGCGGCGAGCCGAGCAACGTGCTGATCGCGGCGAAGCTGCCCGCAGCGCCGATCACGGCGACCGCCTGGGCGGGCGCGTCCTTCTTGACCAGATGCACCGCCAGCACGCCGATGCCGCTGCCGATCGCGATCAGCGGCGCCTCCGGCCCGAGCACGACGCCGAGGCACAGGGTCGCGAGCGACGCGAGCACGATCCCGGGCAGCTCGATCGGCATCACGGGGCCGCCCGTCTTGAATCCCTCGGCCGGCTTGTGCCCGGCGGTGCCCGGGCAGGTAGCGGATCGTCAGCGCGACGAGGAGCCCCGCCAGCGGCGGCCACGGAAGCGGCCACCACACCGGCTCGCTGTCGAACCCGACCTCCTTCGGCAACGTCGTGAAGACGTACTGCTGCGCCTCGGAGACGCCCTTCAGGAAGAAGTAGGCGACGAACGCGACGACGACGCCCACGATCGCCCCGAACACGAGCAGCACGAGGTAGCTCCGGCTGCGGAGAAGCTCGCGCGGGTCGGTTGGAGCGGCGGTGGGGGTGATGGCGTATCTGTCACGGTGATCTCACATCATCTTCGAAGAGCCGAGGTGTTGAAGCCGTCCTTCGCGGCGGGGGGGAACGCGCGAAGGACGGCTTCGTTTCCTCTCGATTCCGGTAAGCCGGTTCCGTCAGGCTTGACCGGGCTTCTTGACCTCCGTGTCGATGTCGCCCTGCGCGGCGCCAGACCCGGACGTTCCACCGCCGGAGCCGCGGAGCACGTACGCGAACCCGACGGCGATCACGGCGCCGGTCAGCGGGCCGGCGACGTAGACCCAGTAGTCACTGAAGTCGCGGCCGATGAGATCTGGGCCGAAGGTGCGGGCCGGGTTCATCGATGCTCCGGAGATCGGGCTACCCCAGAGGCCGGCCAGCCCGATGTATGCGCCGACTCCGATCGCCCCGAAGATGCCGATGTTCTGGGCCCCGGACGCGGTGCCGAGGATGACGCTCACGAGCCCGAGCGTGAGGACTGCCTCCATCAGGTAGCCCTGCCAGCCCGAGAAGCCTGACGCGACGTAGTTGGACCCGAACTTCGCCGAGACCTTGACCACCTCGTGCACGAACAGCGCTGCGAGAGACGCGCCGATCAACTGCACGACGATGTAGCCCGGCACCCGGCGCCACGGGAAGTCGCCGCGAAGCGAGAAGGCGATGCTCACCGCCGGGTTCAAGTGGGCGCCCGACACCTTGCCCATGAACATGATGATCCCCATCACCATCAGCCCCGGTGCGACGACGGCGGCCGTGCGGGTGATCGTGTTCGGGAACGCCTCGCCCATCATCCCGCCGCCGGAGGCGACAAGCACGAGCAAGAACGTCCCGTAGAGCTCCGAGAACAGCCGCCGCCATTCCTGGTTCGGATCCTGGAAGTTCTGCATCGGCTCGGTGATGTCCCGGTCGATCCAACCGAGCACCCCCGCCTCCGCGCGCTTTACCTGTTCGCTCACCGCTCTCCTCTCGTCGGCGCCCTGCGGCGCGATCTCCACCTTTGGCCCCCGACTTTGCAGGTGTCCGAGGGAGTTTCGCCGCCGCGGGATCACCCCCTTCGGACGATGCCCGGCGCTTGTGGCAGGCGAGTCTCCTCCGGCGCCCTGGATTTAGGGGAAGATATGCCTCTGGGAGGCGGGGTGCCTACCGAACGAGCTGGAGGTGCGCGATGAGTACGAGTGAGACGACGAGCAAGGAGACGGCGAAGCCACAGCCGAAGCAGGTCGAGCACTTCACGGTGGAAGAGCGTGCAGCGCGGGGAAAGGCCGCGCGCGCCGAACTGCCACGCAAGGTTCACGGCGAGTGGGAGCCGACGGTGCACCGGACGGACCCGGTTGAGCTGCTCGAGGAACAGGCGGCATCGCGTGTACCGGAGCTCGTTCCGATCCGCTATGGACGGATGCTCGTGTCGCCGTTCACCTTCTACCGTGGAGCGGCCTACCTGATGGCGTCCGACCTCTCGGACGGGCCGCGGTCGGGTATCCATACGCAGCTTTGCGGTGACGCGCATCTGTCGAACTTCGGGATCTACGCGGCGCCGGATCGGCGCATGGTCTTCTCGGTGAACGACCTGGACGAGACCCTTCCCGGGCCGTTCGAATGGGACGTGAAACGCCTTGTCGCCAGCTTCGCGGTGGCCGGCCGTGACCGCGGTTTCGACGCGAAGATGCGGAGCAAGATCAACACGATGGTCTCGACGGGGTACCGCGAGGCGATGCACACCTTCGCGACGATGGGGAATCTGGACCTCTGGTACTCCAGGATTCACGTCGACGAGCTCGCCGCCGAGTTCGCGGCGGAGGCCTCGGCTGCACAGAAGAAGCGGTTGGAGAAGAACCTGGCGAAGGCTCGCTCGAAGGACAGCCTCTCGGCGTTCAGCAAGCTGACGGAGACCGTCGACGGCGAGACCCGCATCAAGGGCGACCCGCCGTTGATCGTGCGGCTCGATGACCTCGTTCCCGACGGCACAGAGGAGGAGGCGCACGAGTCGTTCCGTGTCCTCCTGCGCAGCTATCGCCGGACGCTCTCGGGCGATCGCCGCAAGCTGATCGAGCGGTTCCGCTACGTCGACGCGGCGCGCAAGGTCGTCGGCGTCGGTAGCGTCGGAACGCGCGCCTGGATCGTCCTCATGACCGGACGGGACAACGAGGATCCGCTGTTCCTTCAGGCCAAGGAGGCGCAGGCCTCGGTGCTCGAGCCGTTCCTCGGGAGGAGTGAGTTCGCGAATCACGGCCAGCGAGTCGTCGAGGGTCAGCGGCTCATGCAAGCTGCGAGCGACATCATGCTCGGCTGGATCCGTGCGAAGGGAATCGACGGCGAGGAGCGGGACTTCTACATCCGCCAGCTCTGGGACGCGAAAGGCTCGGCGCTGATCGATGTGATGGAGCCGAACGCGATGCTTGCCTACGCGACGTTGTGCGGCCAGGCGCTCGCCAAGGCCCACGCCCGGGCAGGCGACGCGGTGGCAATCGCAAGCTACCTGGGGTCGAGCGATGTCTTCGACCGGGCGCTCGCGGCCTTCGCGGAGAGCTATGCCGACCAGAACGAGCGCGATTACCTGGCACTCAAGGACGCGGCGGATTCCGGGCGGATCTCCGTCCAGTCCGGCCTGTAACCACAGAGGCGGAAGGAGAGCAATGGCTACTGCAGAGATGTCTGAAGAGCGCGGCGCCGGCTGGCTCGAGTTCGCGGCCGTCGTGATGTTCGCGGTCGGGTTCTTCCGCATCATCACGGCGATCGGGTACTTCTCGAACAGCCACAAGATCAACGACCTGTCGAACGGGCTCTTCTCGAGCCACCTGTGGGCGTGGGGGGTCTGGGATCTCCTGATCGCCGCCGCCGCGTTCTTCGGCGGGCTCTCGATCCTCGCCGGTGGCGGGTTCGGGCGGGTGGTCGGCTACATCTGGGCGGTGCTCGTGATCGTTCAGGCGTTCACCGTGATCGGGATCGTCCCGTGGGGCGCCGCGCTCGCGATCACCCTCGCGATCCTGGTCATCTACGCCCTGGCCTCGAACCCCAGGGCGGCATCCGTATGAGCAAGATGACCTGGATCATCGTCCTGGTCGTTGCCGGGATCGCCCTGGCGGTCGTGGTCGGCGTCCTCGGGACGCGGAATGAGCCGAGCTCGAGCTCGAGCACCAGCACAGACGCGACCAAGGTCGAGGCGACCTCGGCCCTCTGCGCGAGCGTGAAGAACCTCGCCACCACGATTCAGGGACTGGCGAACATCGATCCGTCGACGATCACGTCGACCGAGATCGAGAGCGACATCACGTCGGTCGAGAACGCGTGGAGCAAGGTTCAGAGCGATGCCGCCACGGTGCAGGACGCCCCGACAGGCGATCTGACCACCGCCTGGAACGCACTCGTCGCGGCGGTCACGGCCGTCCCGAGCGCATCGTCGGTCAGCGCCGCGGTGGCATCCGTGAAGACTGCCGCCCAGGGTGTCGTCACGGCTGCGAACTCGACGATCGCGCAGCTCCCGGGCTGCACGTCGTCCTGACGAGGGAATGACCGGTGGGGGCGCGACTCGCAAGGGTCGCGTCCCCGCGGTCTCGATTCAAACCGATCGAGCTGATGCGCCCGGCAAGATTCGAACTTGCGGCCTCTGCCTCCGCAGGGCAGCGCTCTATCCCCTGAGCTACGGGCGCGGGGAAGGCAGTGTATCCGCGGCAGGTGCGACGGGCGTGGCGGGTGGCCGCCCGCCACTGAGAGAATCCCCGCATGACCCTGTATCTCCGTGAGGCCGACGTCGCCGCCCTTCTCTCTGCGGGAGATGCTGTCGAGGCGGTCGAGGAGTCGTTCCGCCGGACCGCGCGCGGAGCCGTCGACAACCGTCCGCGGACGCGGCTGCCGCTCGACGGCGGGCAGTACGCGGTGATGGCGTGCGTTGATCGCGAGCTCGGCTACGCGGGTTTGAAGTCGTATGCCTGGACGGGAACCGGGACGCCGTTCGTCGTGCTGCTCTTCTCGCTCGAGGCTCCGACGCGGCTCGAGGCGGTGATCGAGGCCGACACGCTTGGGCAGATTCGCACCGGGGCCGCGTCGGGTGTCGCGGCGAAGTTCCTTGCCTGCGAGGGCGCCTCGACGCTCGGCGTGATCGGCTGCGGCTGGCAGGCTGCCTCGCAGATCGCGTCGATCCGAGCAGCGGTGCCGACAGTTGATCGTGTCGTCGTCTACTGCCGGAACACCGAACGGCTCGCCGAGTTCTGCCGCGCGAACGGGTGCGGGCCTGCCGAGTCGCACCGTGATGCAGCGGACGCCGACATCGTCGTCACGGTGACCACGTCGAAGGATCCCGTGCTCCGCGGCGAGTGGCTGCGGGAAGGCGCCCTCGTTTGCGCGGTGGGCGCAAACGACCCCTCACGCCGCGAGCTCGACAACGCGGTGCTCGAGCGTGCAGCGTTCGTGTGCTGCGACTCGCGCGAGCAGTCAAGGCTCGAGTCCGGCGATCTGATCGAGCCCGTCGAGCGCGGCGTCCTCGACTGGCTCGAGGTGCATGAGCTGCACGAGGTCTTGTCGGGGGAGGTGAGCGGGCGAGCCGCGGAGACGGACATCGTCCTCTTCAAGTCGAACGGGATCGCTGCGTGGGATCTGGCTGCCGGCGCCCGGGTTCTCGAGCTCGCGCGCGCAGCGGGCGCCGGTACCGAGCTCTAGCTGCCGGCCTGGCCGGCGCGGCGATCGGCGACGATGTCGTCGCCGATCGAGTGGAGTACCTCGGGACGCTCGAGGACCCGGTCGATCTGATCGGGCGACAGGCGGTTGGTCACGTAGGAGTCCTTCAGGATGTCCTCCAGCGACCGGCCACTGTGATGCTCCCGAACGATGTGCTGTGCGACGAGCTCTTCCTTCTGGGACTTCGGGAAGAGAAATGAGAGAGGTGAGCGCACGGCGGTGGCAGTTTACCCCCTCCCCGGAGGGGCCTCCTGGTTTACCGCGCCGGGCTCAGCTGCGAGAGCCACCCGGCTCTTCCAGACCCCCTCCGCCGGCTCGCATGCGGCGGACAGAAGGCTCCACCGCGGGCGGCTCGACCGGCGGCCACTGCAAGTTCGCGTCGGGAATCGGATCGCCGTGCGGATCGTGCGTCGGGTACCCGAGCGCCTGGTCGATCCGCGCCTCGAGCTCCTCGGAGATCACGTGCTCGAGCCGGTCCGCCTCGTCGTGGACGTCCTCGACGTCGAGCCCGAGCGTGCGCGCCAGATAGAGCTCGAGCAGGCGATGGTGCCGGATAACCTCGAGCGCGACGCGCTCGCCGGCCGGGGTCAGGCGGGCGCCGTGGTAGGGCTCGTGCTCGAGCAGCTCGAGGGCGGCCAGCTTCTTCAGCATCGCCGAGGCCGAGGCGGCGGAGACGCCCTGATCGCGAGCGAGCGCCGTGACCGTTGCGCGCCCGCCGGCGGCCTGGAGCTTGTAGATCCCCTTGAGGTAGTCCTGGATCGCCTCGGAGAGCGGCGGCGCAGTCACCAGGCGAATGTACCGGGGTTGGTAGCGTGGCGCGTCGTGCACATTCGCGTCGGACACAGCGCCGATCCCGACGACGCGTTCATGTTCTGGGCGATCGAGGCGGGGAAGGTCGACATGCGCGGGCTGGAGCTCGAGCAGGTCGTGTCGGACATCCAGACCCTGAACGTGTGGGCGACCGAGGCCCGTCTCGAGGTGACGGCGATCTCGATGGGCGCGTATGCGAGCGTCGCCGACCGATACGTCCTGCTGCCGCACGGCGCCTCGATGGGGATCGGCTATGGCCCGATCGTCGTGGCGCGCGAGCCGCTCGACCTGGATGCCCTCCGCGAGGCCGAGATCGTGATTCCGGGGCGGCTCACGACTGCCTACCTCGCCTTGCGCCTCGCGCTCGGTGCCGACCCCGCCGTGCGGGAGCAGCGGTTCGACCTCATCCTCGACGAGGTCGCCTCCGGCCGGGCGGAGGCCGGGCTGATCATCCACGAGGGCCAGCTGACCTATGGTGCATCGGGGCTACGGAAGGTGATCGATCTCGGCGAGTGGTGGCAGGGCGAGACCGGCTTGCCGCTTCCACTCGGCGTGAACGTTGCGCGCGCCGACCTGGGCGACCGGCTCCCCGACGTCTCCGCGGTGCTCTCGGAGGCCATCCGCACAGGCCTCGACCATCGGGACGAAGCGCTCGAGTACGCCGAGCAGTTCGGACGCGGCATCGACCGCGCGACCGCGGACCGGTTCGTCGAGATGTACGTGAACGAGCTCACCTGCGACTACGGCGACATCGGCCGACGCGCGGTTGACGAGCTCCTCCGGCGCTCCGGCTCCGGAGTTACAGCAGTGTACGCCTGACGGGTCCGCCGCACGCTCGGCCGCCTACGAGGAGAATGGGCGCATGTCCCGTGTGATGGAGCGGCTCGAGGCGATCTACGAGATCGGCCCGACCCGGGTCGGCGGATCGGCCGAGGAGGACGCCGCCCACCGGCTGTTCGCCGAGTGGCTGGAGCAGGGCGGGCTGCACGTCCACGTGGACGCGGCGGGAAACACGTTCGGGCTGCGAGGCGAGCCGGCCTTCTGGAGCGGCTCACATCTCGATTCGGTGCCGCACGGCGGCAGGTTCGACGGGGTGCTGGGAGTCGTCGCCGCGCTCGAGGCCGCGGCGCGGACAGAGGCGCCGCTCGCGATCGTCGCCTTCCGCGATGAGGAACGTGCCTACGGAGGAAGCCGCGCGTTCGTCGAGCGGCCGGTTCTGCCGCGAGCCTATATCGAGCTGCATGTCGAACAGGGCCCGATGCTCGAACGCATCGGCGCGCCCCTCGGCATCGTTACGGCGATCGTCGGGCAGGCACGGGGACAGGTCGTCATCCACGGCCGCGCCGATCATGCGGGAACGACGTCGATGGAGGCGCGCGACGACGCACTCGTCAAGGCAGCCGCGTTCGTCCTGCACGTTCGGGACGCCGCTCTGCCCGGGACGGTGGCGACGGTCGGCCAGGTCGAAGTTCGTCCCGGTGTTGCGAACGTCGTCCCCGAGCTCGTGACTCTGTCCGTCGACGCCCGGGCCTCGACCACCGGCGAGCTCGACGACCTCGTCTCGAGGATCGGCTTCGAGCCAACGCGCCGCCACGAGCCCGTGGAGATGAGCGGCGCACCGCTCGCGGCGCTGCGGTCCGCCGCCCCGGGAGCTCATGAGCTCGTGTCCGGGGCCGGCCACGACGCAGCGATCCTGGGCGCAGCCGGTATCCCGACCGGGATGCTCTTCGTGCGGAGCCTGAACGGCGGTGTAAGCCATTCGCCAGCCGAGCTCTCGAGCGAGGCCGATATCGCGCTCGGGATCGACGCGCTCGCGTCCGCGTTCGACACGCTGGCCCGGACCTGAAAGAGTCTCGCTCGTGAGCGAGCGCGAGATCATGACCTGGGACGACCTGGGCGTCGGCTCCCGAGAGCTCGCCGAGATGGTGCACGCGGACGGCTACCGGCCCGACCTGATCCTCGCGATCGCGCGCGGCGGCCTGCTCGTAGCGGGTGCGCTCTCCTACGCGCTCGGCGTGAAGAACACGTTCACGATGAACGTCGAGTTCTACACCGGCGTCGACGAGCGGCTCGACATGCCGATGATCCTGCCGCCCGTCCCCGACTTCGTCGACTTCAGCGAGACGCACGTCCTGATCGCCGACGACGTCGCCGATACCGGGGCAACGCTTGCCCTCGTCAGGGAGTTCCTGGCCGACAGGGTCGCCGAGACTCGCTGCGCGGTGCTGTTCGAGAAGCCGAGGACGACCGTCAACTGCGAGTATGTATGGCGTCGCACAGATCGCTGGATCGAATTCCCGTGGAGCGCCGAGGCTCCCGTCTCCGAATCGCAGCTCGGCGAATCACTGCTCGAAAGCGTCTAGTCCCCAAGGCGGCGATCCCATATAGTCGCGATGCCCTTATCGCGGACGGACGAGGAAGGAGCAAGATGAGTGGGAGGAGATTGACGCGTGGCGCCATGGCGCTCGCGGTTGCGGCCTTGGCGCTTGCCGTGGCGGGAGCGGGGTCGGCGTCGCACAGCGCGACGCCTTACAAGGTGGCGTGGATCTACGTCGGGCCGGCGAAGGACGGCGGCTGGTCGCAGGCGCACGACGACGGGCGGCAGTACGTCCAGAAGATGCTCGGCAACAAGGTGCAGACGACGTACAAGGAGAACATCGCCGTCGGCACGCAGTTCAAGCAGACCGTTCAGAGCCTGGTGTCGCAGGGTTACAAGATGATCTTCGCGACGTCGTACGGCTTCGTCGACAAGGCGCTTGCGGCGCAGTACCCGCAGGTGCTGTTCGAGCAGGCGACCGGGACGGACACCTCCAAGAACCTGTCGGAGTACTTCGGCGCGGCCGAGGACACCGTGTTCCTCTCGGGGATGGCTGCGGGAGCGGCGTCCAAGAGCGGGAATATCGGCTACGTCGTTGCCTTCCCGATCCCCGAGGTCATCCGCCACGCGAACGCGTTCGCGCTCGGCGCCCAGCTGACGCATCCGGGCGCCAAGGTGCACCTCGTCTGGACGAACTCCTGGTACGACCCGACCAAGGAGAAGAAGGCCGCTCAGAGCCTCGTCTCGCAGGGAGCTGACGTGCTCGGCCAGAACGTCGACTCGCCTGCGACCGGGCAATACGCCGAGTCGAAGAACATCGGTTGGGTCGGCTACGACTCGAACTCTCAGACGTTCGCTCCGAAGGAGTGGCTGACCGCTTCGGTCTACAACTGGGGCCCCTATTACCTGAGCCGCGTGAAGGCGGCGATGGCGGGGACCTGGAAGTCGGGTTTCTACTACGGCTCGATCAAGGACGGCTTCACGGGCATGGCGCCCTATGGACCGAGCGTGAGCGCGAAGACGAAGTCTGCGATCGCCGCCAAGATGAAGGCGATCGAGAACGGCTCGTTCTACGAGTTCACGGGCCCGCTCTACGACCAGAGCGGCAAGCTGATGGTCAAGCCGGGCGTGAAGCTCACCGTCCCTCAGCTCTATGCGATGGACTGGCTCGTCAAGGGCGTGATCGGTAGCCCGAAGGGCTGAGGCGCGCGCTGACGCCTTCGGCGCCACCGCGCGCTAGAGGATGAGCGGCGACTTGCATCTGCCCCCTCCAGCCAAGGCCGCCCCACGCGGGGCGGCCTTGGCAGTGGCTATGCACGGAATTACGAAGCGCTTCCCGGGAGTCGTCGCGAACGACAGTGTCGACTTCGAGGTCGCGGTAGGCGAGGTGCACGCCTTGCTCGGCGAGAACGGCGCGGGCAAGAGCACCCTCTCGAACATCCTCACCGGCCTCTACCGCCCGGACGAGGGCGAGATCCTGCTCTACGGCGATCCGGTCGAGTTTGCTACGCCGCGTGATGCGCTCGACGCGGGGATCGGGATGGTGCACCAGCACTTCCGGCTCGTACCGACGTTCACCGTCGCGGAGAACATCGCGCTCGGCGAACATCGGCCCGGACAAAGGGCCTCGTTCCTGATCGATCCGCGTCGCATCGAGTCGGGCGTGCGCGAGCTCTCCGAGCGCTACGGGATCGCGGTCGACCCGCGGGCGCGGATCTGGCAGCTCTCGCTCGGTGAGCAGCAGCGAGTCGAGATCCTCAAGGCGCTCTACCGGGACGCTCGCGTGTTGATCCTCGACGAGCCGACGGCGGTGCTCACGCCGCAGGAGGCAAAGGTTCTCTTCGGGACGATGCGGCAGATGGCCGCAGACGGGCGCACGGTGATCTTCATCTCGCACAAGCTGAACGAGGTCACGGCGGTCTCGGATCGCGTGACGGTGTTGCGCGGCGGCAAGTCCGTCGCGACCGCGTCGACGGCCGAGTCGACCCCGCGCTCGCTCGCGTCGCTGATGGTCGGCCGCGAGGTCGGCGAGACCGAGCGGAAGCCGCGGGCGGAGCCGACCGGGGCGATGCTCGAGCTCGACGACATCTGGGCGCCCGGGAATCGCGGGGAGGACGCGGTGCGGGGAGTGTCGCTCTCGGTGCGGGCCGGCGAGATCGTGGCCGTGGCGGGGGTCGCGGGCAACGGCCAGCGCGAGCTCGCCGAGACGATCTCCGGCCTGCGCGCGGCGTCGAAGGGGGCGATCACGGTCGCCGGCAAGCCGGTTCGGCCCGGCGACCCGCGCTCGGCGATGAACGCGGGGATCGCCTTCATTCCGGAGGACAGGCTCGCCACCGGCGCCGCGCCGGGGCTGAGCATCGCCTCGAACCTCGTGCTCCGTTCCTACCGCGACGCACCGGCGTCTCGAGGCCCAATCTTGATGCTCGGCAAGATCCGCGAGCGGGCCGTCGAGCTGATCGAGCGCTACCGGATCGCGGCGCCCGGCCCGGCAACGCCGGCGCGTGTGCTCTCGGGCGGGAACCTGCAGAAGGTCGTGATCGCCCGGGAGTTCTCGGGCTCGCCGCGAGTGGTCGTCGCCGCCTCTCCGACACAGGGGCTCGACGTCGGAGCGACCGAGACGGTGCGCTCGTACCTGCTCGATGCTGCAACGGGCGGCGCGGCCGTGCTCGTCTTCAGCGAGGACCTCGACGAGATCCTCGAGCTCGCCGACCGGATCGCCGTCATCTACGAGGGCGTCATCGCGGGCGAGGTGCCCGCGTCGAAGGCCGACGTCGAGGAGATCGGGCTGATGATGGCGGGCGCGAGCTCTACAACTCGCGAAACGCGATCGGCTGAGCACCCTCCCAAAGGGTGAGCCGCCCCAGCTCGGCGTAGCGCTCGCCGCCTTCGACCACCGTTGCAAAATGGTTTCCGGCGAGCGCCCCGGCCTTCGAGCCGAAGGCGCAGTGGCCGTATGGGAAGAGCAGCTCCGTCTCGCTGATCCCGCCGGGGTAGAGCAGAAGCTGGCCGGGCGCCGGGAAGCACGTCGCGTTCTCCGGGCGGATCCCGAGCTCGCGGTCGCCCCACGGGATCCAGTTCGACTCGCCGCTCCAGCGGCAGTGGATGATCCGATCCTCGAAGGGCAGGATCGCCCGGAACGCCTCGACCGTGGCGGGGGCCGCGGCCTCCTCGAAGCGGGCGCGGAAGGTGAAGCCTGCGGCGACGATCTCGAGCATGACGCGACGTTAGCGCGAGGCGAGCCAGCGCGCGAGTGTGTCGCGCTCGGCCTGGGTCATGTTGGTGGCGTTGCCGAGCGGCATCGCCCGGGAGTCGACCGCGACCGTCTGGATCAGACTTGCCGCAGCACGGATCTGGCCGGCGGTCTCGAGCGCGATTCCTGAAGGCGGGGCCGAGTACCCCGGTTGGGTCGGGTGAAGCGAATGGCAGGGAGCGCAGCGGTTCGCAACGATCGCCTGGACCTCGGCGAAGCTCGGGGTCGGGCCGGCCGCATTCGACCCGCTCGAGGTCGGCCGGATCGCGATCGCGAGGGCCACGAAGCCGACTGCCGCCACGACCAGGATCCACCAGGCGTCCCGCCCGCCGTGGCGGAGGTTGAAGTAGTGGCGCACAAGCGCGCCGAGCGCCATCAGCGCGATCAGGATCAGCCATGCGTGCGTATGGCCATAGGCGATCGTGAAGTGGTTCGAGAGCATCGCGAACACGACCGGGAGGGTGAAGTAGTTGTTGTGGACCGACCGCTGCTTCCCGCGGGCGTTCCAGGCCGGATCGGGCTCCTCGCCCGCCTCCTTGGCGCGGACGAGCTTCCAGTGCATCGGGATGATCACGAAGAAGACGTTCGCGGCCATGATCGTGCCGAGCATCGCGCCGACCTCGATGTAGGCCGCACGCGGCGCGAAGAGCTGGGAGGAGCCCCAGGCGGCGAGCACGACGAAGGCGCCGACGACGATCGCGAGCGCGATGTCGTTCTTGTCGAGCAGCCGGCAGGCGGTGTCGTAGACAAGCCACGCGACCACAAGCCCGCCGATCGCCAGCACGATCGCTTCCGAGCTCGTCAGGTCGGCGACCGACTTGTCGACGAGGAAGGTCGAGGCGTGCGCGAAGTAGACGACGCACAGCAGAGCGAACCCGGAGAGCCAGGTCGTGTACGCCTCCCACTTGAACCAGTAGAGAGGGTCGGGAAGCGTCTCGGGCGCGACCTTGAATTTCTCGACGCGGTAGAAGCCGCCGCCGTGGATCTCCCACACCTCCCCGCCGACACCGCGCGCCGCGTCTCGCTCGTCCGCAGGCGGGGCGAGATGGTTGTCGAGCGCGATGAAGTAGAACGACGATCCGATCCACGCGATCCCGGCGATCACGTGCAGCCAGCGGATGAGCAGGTCGCCCCAGCTCCACCAGTAGTCGGCCGGGGCTAGGAGCGCCGCCATCGGTCCTCGGCGATCGAGACGAGCTCGTCGAGCGCCGTTGTGAGCTCCTGCTCGCGGGTGCGCTGCATCCGCTCGCGCAGGATCGGGACGATCTCGCTCTTCGGCCGCCGGTTCACGAAGACGACGAACCGAAAGCCGAAGCGCTCCTCGTACTCGCGGTTGAGCTCGGCCAGCTCGGGCGCCTCATCGGCGCCCTGCTCGGCGGCGCTGCGGGCCGAGAGCGCGCCCGCCCCGATCGCCGGGTGCGCGTCCAGCACCTCCTTCTTTTCCGCTTCCGTCATGGTCGCTGCGATCTCGCGTGCATGCCCTAGCGGATCGTCGAGCTCGGACAGCCGTTCGACGAAGCGCGTCCGGCCCTCGAACAGGCCCGCGAGCTCCTCGACAGTCAGCTTCCGCGGTAGGTCGCGCACGCGTACGAGGAGACGAGCAGCGGGATGTGGAAGTGGCCCTCTCCGAGCTCGACCTCGAGCTCGACCCGGCGGAAGAACGGCGACGGCGGCCGGAAGACAATCCGGTAGGTGCCCGGAGCCGTGTCGGCGAGCTCCGCGATCCGCCCATCGGCATCGGTCTCGCCCGAGCCGACGATCTGCTCGCCCTGCCAGAGCTCGACCCGGACCCCGGCGGCAGGCGCGCCGCGCTCGGTGTCGAGGACGTGGGTCGAGACCGTCATCGGGCAATCCTCGGTCGCCCGATGCGTTTCTGCTCCACCACCGGCAAAGCCAACACCGCCTCGAGCTCCGTCAAGCCTGCGCTCATGTCTCGACTCTACGCCACGTCCCAGCCGGTGAAGACCTCGGGGGCAGGCCACTCCGGCCTGGCGCCGAGTCCTCGAACTCGTCGGCCAGGGGACGCTCGCGGGCCGGTAGACGACGACATCGCCCGGGTCCCGGCTCACGCCCGCCAGAGCCTTGCTGCCTGCTCGCGCTGCTCGCGCGCGATCTCGGAAGCGTCGGCGCGGAGGAGCTCCCCGTCCCGAACGACCTCCTCGCCGCCGACGATCAGCCGGTCGACGCGGTGGGGCCCGGACAGGACGAGCCCGCCGACCGGATCGCCGGCGCCGCCGAGCTCGAGCCCGTCGGTTCGCCAGATCGCCAGGTCGGCGCGCTTTCCCGGCTCGAGCGACCCGATGTCGCTGCGGCCGATCGCGCGCGCGCCACCTTGTGTTGCAAGTTGCAAGGCCTCGCGTGCGCTCATCGCCCCGGGCCCTCCCCGCCCGCGCGCAACGAGCAGCGCCTGCTTCACCTCGAAGAAGAGGTCGCTGCGCTCGTTCGACGCGGAGCCGTCGACGCCGAGGCCGACCTTCACGTCCGCTTCGAGGTACTCCCGGACGGGCGCAACGCCGGCGCCGAGACGGAGGTTCGAGGTCGGGCAGTGCGCGACGCCGACTCCGTGTGCGCCGAACCGCTCGATCTCGGCCTGCGAAAGGTGGATGCAGTGCGCGCACCAGACGTCCCCCTCGAGCCAGCCGACTCGCTCGAGGTACTCGACCGGGGTGCAGTCGAAGAGCTCGCGGCAATAGGCCTCTTCCTCGACTGTCTCGGCGAGGTGGGTGTGAAGCCCGAGGCCAAGCCGCCGGGCGAGAGCCGCCGACTCCTTCATGAGCCGCGTGGTCACCGAGAACGGAGAGCACGGCGCGACGACGATCTGGGTCATCGCGCCGTCCGCGATCCTGGCGAGGCGCTCGGTATCGGCGAGCACGTCGTCGATCTGCTCGACCAGGTTGTCAGGCGGCAGCCCGCCGTCCGAGACCCCGAGGTCCATTGATCCGCGGGAGGCAACGATGCGAACGCCGAGCTCGGCAGCGGCGCTGAGCTCGGCCTCGATCAGGCCCGACACGCCGCGCGGGAAGACGTAGTGGTGGTCGAAGACGGTCGTGCAGCCGGAGAGCGCAAGCTCGGCGAGGCCGGTGCGGGCAGCGGCGTAGAGCATCTCGTCGTCGATCCGCGCCCAGACGGGATAGAGCGTGCGAAGCCAGGTGAAGAGGTCGGCGTCCTGGGCGCGGGCCCGCGTCAGGGTCTGGTAGAGGTGGTGGTGGGTGTTGACGAAGCCCGGCGTGATCACCGCGCCGCCGAGGCTCTCGGCTGGGCCCGGGGGGTCACCTGAACCGAGCTCGGCGACCAGGCCGTCCTCGATCCGGATCCAGCCGGACTCGTATTCCGTGCCGGCCCCGTCCATGGTGACGACGGTCGCGTCGGAATAGATAACCGGGGGCGGGGCCATGGCGCTCGAACCGTACAGTTCCATCCGTGGAGATCCTGACCCCGCGCTCGCTGGCCGAGGCGCTCGAGCTGAAGGCCGAGCATGTCGACGCCCTTCCGATCCAGGGTGGGACCGACGTGATGGTCGCGCTCAACTTCGACCGTTCCCGGCCCGAGACGGTGCTGAACCTGAACGAGGTCGCGGAGCTGCGGGGCTGGTCGCGGGAGGACGGTGAGCTGCGCCTTGGCTCGGGCCTGACCTACACGGAGGCGATGCACGGCGAGCTCTCTGGTCTCTTGCCGGCCCTGGCTGAGGCGTCGCGCACGGTTGGCTCGCCCCAGATTCGCAACCGCGGCACGATCGGTGGCAATCTCGCGACCTCCTCGCCCGCCGGGGACGTGGTTCCGCCGCTGCACATCGAGGGCGCCGAGGTCGAGTGCGTCTCGGTCAGGGGGGTCCGCCGCGTGGCGGTGGGCGATTTCGTGACCGGCGTGAAGCGCAACGCGCTCGAGCCCGATGAGCTGATCGCGGCGGTCTGGGTTCGGCCCGGCGGCCTGCCGCAGACGTTCATGAAGGTCGGGCCGCGAAATGCGATGGTGATTGCCGTCTGCTCGCTGGCATTGTCCGCCGGCGACGAGCTGCGTGCGTCCTTCGGCTCAGCGGGCCCGCGCCCGGTGCTGGTCACCGCTCCGCGGGAGGAGGCGGATTCGTTTGCCGAGCGAGTTGCTGCGGCCGCTTCGCCGATCGACGATGTGCGCGGGACTGCCGCTTACCGCCGGCACGCGCTGGCGGTGCTCACGGCGCGCGCACTGAAGCGGACGCTGGTGACATGAGGATTGCGCTTCGTGTCAACGGCACCGAGGCCGAGGCGGATTGCTGGGAGGGCGAGTCGCTCCTCTATGCCCTCCGCGAGCAGCTCGGCTACCCGGGCTCGAAAAACGCCTGCGAGCAGGGCGAGTGCGGGTCGTGCTCGGTGTTGCTCGACCGAACGCTCGTCTGCTCGTGCCTGGTTCTGGCGGTGCAGGCCGACGGCCACGATGTGACGACGGTCGAGGGCCTCGCAGACGGAGAGCTGCTCCACCCCGTGCAGGAGGCGTTTGTCGAGGCGGGCGCCGTCCAGTGCGGCTTCTGTACCCCGGGCCTCGTGGTTGCAGCGGTGGACCTGCTCGAGCGGACCCCCGATCCGTCCGACGACGAGATCCGCGAGGCGCTCTCCGGCAACCTCTGCCGCTGTACCGGCTACGAGAAGATCTTCGACGCCGTCCGCCTGGCCGCCCTGGGCGGTTGGGGATGAACTGTCACGAAGCCGGCACGAAGGACACCTTGCGCAGGCTCGTCTGCGAGGGCGAGAATCTCGGTGGGAGGTGGGTGGACCCACTCCCCACCCAAGGGCGGGGCGAGGTTCGGGGTGGGGCGTATCGGGCTGCGCAGCGAGCCGAGCGGTGAGCAAGCCGGAGCAAGATCGCGCGACGGCTGTGCGCGAGGGGCCGGCAGCTTCGACGACCACGGCGGCGCCGAGGAAGCTCCGGGTCGGGCGGATCGGCGAGAGCCTGGTCCGCGCCGATGCGGTACCCAAGGTCCGGGGAGAGTTCGCGTACTCGAGCGACCTCAACGCGCCGGGGATGCTCTGGGGCCAAACCGTCAGGAGCCCGCATGCGCACGCGTTGATCAGGGAGATAGACATCTCGGCGGCGGTCAAGATGCCCGGAATTCACGCCGTGCTTACGCACGCCGACGTACCGGGAGACAAGCGCTACGGCCTCGAGTTCCGCGACCAGCCGGTGCTCGCGATCGACCGTGTCCGCTACTTCGGCGAGCCGGTGGCACTCGTCGCCGCCGACCATCCCGAGCAGGCCCGCCGCGCCGCCGCGAAGATCCGGGTCGACTACGAGCCGCTGGAGCTCGTCGTCGACATGGAGCGAGTGACCGAGGGCCCGGAGCTCCATCCCGACCGCCCGACCCAGGGCCACGGCTACCGCGACGACCGGAGGCCGAACGTCGTTCGTTCGATCGTGATCACCCACGGCAACCCGGAGACCGAGGGAGAGGTGTCGGTCGAGGGTGTCTACGAGACCGGTATTCAGGATCAGGCCTTTCTCGGCCCCGAGTCGGGGCTTGCGATCCCGGACGGCGAGGGTGGCATCGACATCTATGTGGCAACGCAGTGGCTTCATGTCGATCGCGCCCAGATCGCGCCCTGCCTCGGGCTCGCGGCCGAGCGCGTGCGCGTTCACCTGGCAGGCGTCGGCGGCGCGTTCGGCGGGCGCGAGGACGTCTCGATGCAGATCCACGCCGCCGTCCTCGCGCTGCACACGAACCGGGCGGTGAAGATCGTCTACAACCGCGAGGAGTCGTTCACGGGCCACGTGCACCGCCATCCCTCAAAGACCTGGATGAGGCACACAGCAACACGAGAGGGCCGCATCGTGAGCGTCGACCTGAAGATCCTGCTCGACGGCGGCGCCTATGCGTCGAGCTCCACAGCGGTCGCCGCAAACGCCGCCGCCTTTGCCTGCGGCCCCTACGACGTCCCGAACGCGCGGCTCGAGGCGACGGCGGTCTACACGAACAATCCACCGTGCGGTGCGATGCGCGGGTTCGGTGCCGTCCAGACCTGTTTTGCGGGCGAGGCTCAGATGGACAAGCTGGCCGGGAAGCTCGGGATCGACCCGATCGAGCTGCGGTTGTTGAACGCACTGGCGCCCGGCGATGTACTGCCGACCGGCCAGCGGATCGAGGGCTCGCTTCCGACGGCCGAGGTGATCCGCGCGGCGGCGGCTCTCGTGCCACCGGAACCCGAGGCGCTTCCACGTGACCCGATCCGCCTTCCCGGAGGCGCCGGCAACACGACGCGCGGCGAAGGAGTCCGTCGCGGCACCGGGTTTGCCGTCGGGTTCAAGAACATCTGCTTCTCGGAAGGGTTCGACGACTACTGCGCCGCGCGAGTCCGGCTGCTTGCCGATGGGGCGGCGGAGATTCATTGCGCCGCGGCGGAGGTCGGTCAGGGCGTATCGAACGTGATTCTCCAGGTGGCGCGCACGGAGCTCGGGATCGACGAGGTCTATCTCGCGCCGCAGTCGACCGCGACGGTCGACTCGGCCGGCTCCACCTCCGCCTCACGGCAGACGTACATGGTCTCAGGGGCCGTCCGCGACGCGTGCCGGGCCGCGCTCGCGGAGCGTGAGCTCCGCGGCGGCGGCGAGGTCGATGTCGAGCGCGTCTTCCGCCACCCGGCCACGACGCCGCTCGATCCCGAGACGGGCCAGGTGACCGGCGAGCGTGCCCACGTCTCGCTCGCCGTGGCGGCGATGCGGGTCGTCGCGGAGGTCGATGTCGAACTCGGCCTCAGCCGCGTAGTGTGGATCGGCGCCGCGCAGGAGATCGGCCGTGCGATCGACCGCCAGGCGGTCGAAGGCCAGATCGAAGGCGGCATCGCGCAGGGCCTCGGACTCGCGGTGATGGAGGAGATCCAGACCCGCGGCGGCCTGATCACGAATGCCAGCTTCACTGACTATCTGATCCCCACCGCGCTCGACATGCCGCCGGTGGAGACCGTGCTGATCGAGGATCCCGACCCAAATGCGCCGTACGGCGTCAAGGGGGTCGGCGAGCCGCCGACCGTCGTCTCGACCGCTGCGGTCGTCGCGGCTCTTCGCGACGCCACGGGCCGGGATTTGAATCGAGCGCCTGTCCGGGTCGACGAGATCGTCGGCCTGTAGATCCAGACTGTCGAAACCAGAGCGGAAACGGCCGCTCGTCGACCACACGAAGCACAGGTATCGCAGGTGGGACGTGGTTGCTGGTCCACGTCGCCTGGACGAGGAGAGCTGCCACCGCGCAATGCCACTCTTCTGCTCAACGTGCTGCGGCGATGAACGAGGGCGATCCAGTGAAGTCGGAAGTGGTCTGCCTGCTGTGTCTCGTCGGGCGGCCGCCCGCGCATCGTGCGGCGTTGAGCGAACTGTGCCTGAGATAAAGGTCGGGAAGGGGTGTGACGCCGGCACCGGCACCTGGCCGCCTCAGTAACTTGATCGCATTGCTTCGTGACACTAGGCAGCCCTGGCTGTTCCTCTTGCTCGCGCTCGGCTTCGGCGTGGTCGCCTACTTCGCAAGTGGTGAGAACATCGCGCGTGCTGTCATTGGTGGGCTGGCGTTCGCAACGTTGATCTCGGTGTGGATCGAAGGACGCAGGCGGTGGTGGTGAGTTGTGAGGGTCGTACGTCGAGCAAGAACCACGGCGAGCGTGGTCTAGTGCACGTTCTCCTCGATCGGCGCTGACGTCGGTGCCTCCTGACGGACGACCACCGCGACGGACGACACCACTATTGCAGCGCCGATCGCGATTCTGATCGTGATCTGCTCGTTGCGGAAGAGCACGCCGAGCAGAATCGCGACGACAGGGTTGACATATGCGTACGTCGAGACGAGGCCGAGTGAGGCGTTCGCTAGGAGCCACGTGTACGCCGTGTAACCCACGACCGAGCCGATGGTGACGAGATAGAGCCAGGCCAGGATCGACGACGTCGACGGCGATACCGAGCCGGCCTGCGTCAGCCCGACCGGCAGCATCATGAACCCTCCGGCGAGCATCTCCCACGAGGTCGCGGCGAAGGGGCTCGCGGGCATCGTCATGCGCGAGGACGCGAAAGATCCCGCCGACCACATGATCGCGGAGACGACGCAGAGGCCCACGCCGACCGTGGTTGCGTTGCCCTCCGGCTGGAGCAGGATCGCGACGCCGGCAAAACCGACCCCGACGCCGGCGAGCGCGGCGGCGGGCATCCGCTCGCGCCAGAGGAGACGGAGCACTACGACCCAGAGCGGGACCGACGCGATCAACAGCGACGCGAGCCCGGTCGGCACGTCCTTCTCGGCGTAGAAGAGGACTGCGTTCGCGCCGGGAAGGAGGGCCCCGACGAGCACGCACGACAGGAACGCCCGGCGGGAGACGCGCATCGTCCCGCCGCGCGCCTTCACGACGAAGGCCATGATCGTCCCGGCGAGGATGAAGCGCGTCGAGACGGCGAGCAGCGGCGGAATCGTCTCGACCGTGATCGCGATTGCGAGGTACGTCGAGCCCCAGATGAGGTAGACGGCCCAGAGGGCGGCCCACACCTTCGCCTTGTGGCTCACTTGGCGAGCGACAGTGCTGCGCCGGCGGCAAGGAGGGCGATGCCGACAAGCCGGGGCCCGGAAAGGGCGATCTGGTCGACCCCGAACCATCCGAAGCGGTCGATTGCGGCGCCCGCGATGAGCTGACCCGCGATCAGGATTCCGATCGTGGCGCTCGCGCCGATACGCGGTTGCGCGAAGGTGATCGAGAACACGACGATCAGGCCCATCAGCCCGCCCAGCCACATCCAGGGCGGAACGTGGAACGCGCTGCCGACGCGGCCGAAACCCTGCCGCGAGACGAGCAACACCGAGACTGCGAGCAAGAGCTGAATCGCCGTCACGAATGCGAGAGCCTCGACGACCCCGATCCGCCCGCCGAACCGTCCCATCACGGCCACCTGAACCGAGCCCGCGAGTCCGGCGAGAGCCGCGAGCGCCGCCGCGGCGGCTGTCACGCGGGGACCGTATCGTCGCTCTGGACCATCGGCCGCTCGACCGGCATCCCCGGATCGTTCAACGTCGAACCGAACCCGTCGCTCCAGAGCTCCTTTGCGCCCGTCGTCTCCGCCGAACGAAGCTCGAATTGAACCAGCCAACCCGTCATTGATGCCCCTCCTCCTCGCGAGACGGTGTGCTGCTTGAAAGAAGCCATCACTCTATGTAGACCGCCCGGTTCGAGCCGCAGTCGCCGGCATCGCCCGACGGAGCCATCACTCGGATCAACTCGGTGCTTGCCCTCGTGCATTTCGTCACGAAATACAAGATCGTGGCAGTTGTCACAAGGAAATAGATGCTTGTGATTTCTGCCACTAATCCGCGACCAGACGGTCCGGTCGGGCGGCAGTCTGGTACTAATTAGACGACTGGAAACCGGCGTTCGGCGACGAGGCCCGCGCCTTACCTGTGGAGGAATGAGATGAGCGCAGCCGCGACTGCTGAAGGCGTGCCGACGAGTGATGCCACCGTGGCTGTGATCCCCGGCCGTTCGAACCACGAGATCGAGTCGGCGGAGATGTACCGCTGGATGGCCTGGTTCGGCGCCCCGATGCTGGTCGTCGCGTTCTTCGTCGGCATGGTTTTCGCCACCGGCGAGGCCTGGTGGCTCGGCCTGGCGATCGCCACGTTCGTGGTCGACATCTTCGTTCTGGTCTGGCTCGCGATGAGCTCGGACACCAACGGAATCATCGGCGAGCCCGCCTCCGGGCACTGAGGCCACGACCCGCCCACGGGTCGAACGTAAAAATCCCTGCTCCTGGTGTCGGGTGATGTAACGGTACATCTACATCACCCTGCGCTTCGGGCGCTCCTCGGCTGCCCCGTACGATGCGGCGGTGTCGAAGGTCGTCCTCATTGTCAACCCGTACTCGTCCGGGGTGACGCGTAGCCGGGTGGCGGATGTCACGGCAGCGCTCGCGCGGCGCGCCGAGGTGGTCGTCCGACAGTCGGAGCAGAAGGGTCACGCGACCGAGCTCGCCCGCGAAGCGGTCAAGGATGCCGACGCGGTCATCGTCTTCTCCGGGGACGGCACCTACAACGAGGCGGTCAACGGCGCCTCGGGTGACGTCCCGTTCGGGTTCTTGCCGGGTGGCGGGGCGAGTGTCTTTCCCCGCGCGCTCGGGTTGCCACGCGATCCTGTGGTCGCGGCCGTGCGGGCGGTCGATGCGTTGGAGGCCGGCAAGACGACCTTGATCTCGCTCGGAAAAGTGAACGGACGGCGGTTCTGCTTCTCGGCGGGCATCGGGTTCGATGCCGAGGCGGTCAGGCGGATCGACAGCCGCGGCCGTGACCGCGACGGCCGCCGTGCGGGCAATCTGACGTTCGCGGCGACGGTGGTCGGCATCCTGTTCGAGCGGCGGCTCCGGATGCCGGCGCAACTCGAGATCGATGGGTTTGGGCGCGCGGCGTTCGTGTTCGTCGCGAACGGTAGGCCCTACACCTACATGGGGGCGGTGCCCGTGAACGTCGCGGGGCGAGCCGATTTCGCGGGCGGGCTCGACTTCGTCGCTCCGCGGGCGGTCACTCCGGGCGATGTGCCGCGCCTCGCCTTCCGCGGGTTCCAGGGACGGCTCGACGGCGACCCGGGCGTCCTCACCGGGCACGACCTCGACGCCTTCCAGGTTCGCTGCGATGTCGCAATGCCGCTTCAGACCGACGGCGAGGATCTCGGTGACGTCACCGAGGCGATCTTTTCGGCCGAACGCAACGCGCTCGCTGTGTTGATCTAGGCCGCCCGGACCCAGAGCGCCCGGCGGGCGAGAGGCCGACGACCCTGCTCGGGGTACACTCGAGCGGAGATGGGCGCCTGGTACTGGATCGGCGTGTTCGCCGGGATCGGTGTCGCGATCGGCATCCTTGTCGCCGGGATCTACCCGCGGGCGGCAGTGGCTGCCGTGGTTGCCGCGATCGGCGGAGCCGCGCTCGCGTTTGGCCTGCACGGCTGGGTCGAGGCGATCGGCGGAGGTGTCGGCGGGCTCGCGGGCGGCTTCGGCGCAGCACCCGTTGCCGCCGGGGCGTTGAGGCGTGGAGGCACTCGACTCGGGATCGGAGGCCTCATGGCCCTCGCCGCGCTTGTCGCCGCCGGGCTCGCATTCGTACCGATCCTCGGCTACGTCGAGGTGATTGTGATGCCCGCGCTCGCGATCCGCGTACGCAGGCAGACGCCCGAGCGCTACGCCGGTCTGCGCACGCTCGCGCGCGACTGATGCGACCCAGGCCGGTCGTCCTGATCATCATCGACGGCCTGACGCCGTCCATGCTCGAGGCCACCGATGCACCGGCGCTCCGCTTCCTGCTCGAGCACGGAAGCTACCGCCGCTCAGTCTCGACGTTCCCGTCGCTCACCCCGGTCTGTCTCGCCTCGATCGCGACCGGCGGCCACGGCGACAAGCACGGGATCCCGCATCTCGTCTGGTGGAATCGCGACGAGGAGCGGCTCGTCGAGTACGGCTCCTCCTTCGCTGCACTGCGCGCCTCCGGGGTCGTCCAGGGCGTACGCGACTCGGTTGTGAATCTGAACGAGCGGCACCTGCTGAAGAGCGCCGAGACGATGTTCGAGTCGCTCGAGGGTGCAGGCCTGACTACAGCAGCGATCAACATCACGACCTATCGCGGCCGCAACCGGCACATCTCGCCGATCCCCGGCTTCCCACCGGTGCACGGGCCGAAGCGGTTCTTCTATTACAGCCTCTACGAGTCCGACAAGACGGGCGCGCGAATCGCCTTCCTCAATCGCTCGCTCGGCTCGATTGACGCCTACGCGGCGACGATCGGCAAATGGCTCGTCACACGGGACGGATTCGACCTCCTCGTCCACTACCTCCCGGACTACGACTACGCCTCGCACGCGCTCGGACCCGATGCAGCGCACGAAGCGCTCCGGCGGGCCGACACGTCGATCGCCTCGCTGTTCGAGGCCGCCGGCGGCCCCGACGCGTTCCTGGCGCGCTACGGGGTCGTTCTCTGCTCCGACCACGGCCAGTCCCAGGTCGTGCAGGCGGCCCGGCTCGACGTGCCCGGCGCGCTTGTCACGGCGTCGAATCGGGCGGCAATGCTCTACGGTGCCGACCCCCGCCGGCTCGCCGAGGCGCTGGACGGCGAGCCATCGGTTGACGTCGCCCTCTTCCTGGAGGACGGGGAGGTCGTCGCTCGCAGCCACGGAGACGACGACCTCGAGTCTGCTCGACCGCTACCCGGACGGCCGTGGCCGTGCCGAGGGCGCCCTCCGGAATCCGAACTCGGGCGAAGTGCTCGTGTCTGCGGCCCCGGGCTACGAGTTCGTCGATCTGGCAGGGCGCCACCATGTCGGCGGCGGCAGCCACGGTGCGCTCGCCGGCGGCGACTCGGAGGTACCCATGCTCACCGTCGGGCTCGGCGAACCGCCCGCCTCGATCACCGGCATCAAGGGCCTCCTCCAGGCGCACTTCGGAGTGGCAGTAGCCGAAGCCGCTGCATGAGCGTAGGCTCGACGGAGCTCACAGCGGAGGTGCCGGCTTTGCCGGTGCCGGAGCTGGAAGTCTGCGTAGGCTCGACGGAGCTCACAGCGGAGGTGCCGGCTTTGCCGGTGCCGGAGCGGGAAGTCTGCGTAGGCTCGACGGAGCTCGAAGCGGTGCCGGCTTGAGCTCGGCCCCGGCCGGCTGGATCGACAGGCAGCTCAGGCGTCGCGGGATCAAGGACGAGCGTGTCCTCGCAGCAATGGGCCGCGTGCCTCGGGAGGCGTTCGTTCCCGCGGGGTGCGAGGCGGGCGCCTACGATGACGCGCCGATCCCGCTTCCTCATGGTCAGACGATCTCGCAGCCGTACATGGTCGCGCTGATGTGCGAGGCGCTCGGGCTCGACGGCGACGAGCGGGTGCTCGATGTCGGCACCGGCTCAGGCTATGCGGCCGCAGTGCTAGCCGAGCTCGCGGCGGAGGTGCACACGATCGAGCGGATACCCGCTCTCGCGGAGGCCGCCGCCGCATCGCTCGCGGCCGCTGGGTACGGGCGGGTCGCCGTCCACATCGGCGACGGGAAGCTCGGCCTCGCCGAGCATGCGCCTTACGACGCGATCTCGGTTGCTGCGGCCTCGCCCGAGGTGCCGCCGCCCCTCTGGCAGCAGCTCGCCGAGACCGGCCGAATCGCCCTCCCGCTCGAGATGGGCCGGAGCTATCAGCAGCTCTGTGTCCTCGAACGCGGGGCGACGGGACCGAGGCTGATCGCGTCCATCCCGGCTCGGTTCGTACCGCTCGTTTCGGGAACGCCGTAACAAACTCCGCAGGATGCCGCTGCTAGCTTGGGAATAAGAGTGGCGATGCTTGAGAACCGCGCGGTGCAGGCACTCCGGCGCTCCGACAACTGGGTCCAACTCGGGAAGTTCGGAGCAGTCGGTGGAAGCGGATACGTAGTCAACCTGCTGGTCTACACGACGCTCCTCAAAGGGTTCGGCGTCCACTACCTGATGGCGGCGACCGTCTCGTTCGTGATTGCTGCGAGCTGGAACTACTGGTGGAACCGCCACTGGACGTTCCGTGAGCAGCGAGGTCACTTCGGCTATCAGGGGATGCGCTTCTTCGTCGTGTCCGGCGTCGTCTACATCGCCAACCTTGGTGTGCTCACGCTTCTCGTAGCGTTCGGCGTCGGCGAGGTGATCGCCCAGGCAATCGCGATTCTCCTCGTGACGCCGCTGAACTTCCTCGGGAACAAGCTCTGGTCGTTCCGAAGCTGAAAACGATCCTTCTCGTGCTCGCGGCAGCGGGCGCGCTTGCCTCGACGGCACAGGCAGTCACGAAGCCGACGTCGACGTCGACCGTGGGCTTCAGCGTCACCCAGCCGCCCCTGACGAAGTCGCCCGCGACCGGCGCGCCCGCGCGCCTGACCGGGCTTGCTGCGCAGAAGATCTTCCTGCGCTACCCCAAGGTCGCCCGGTGGCTCGAGCGTTATCCGTCGCGGCCCGCGACCGATGCGAGCTACAAGGACGGCACCTGGACCTTGAACGTCTTCTCGGGCAAGGCCGGCGAGATCGCGATGGGCACGGTCGACGATGTGACCGGCGCGGTGCTGACCGCGTATACGGGGCCGCAGGTCGCATGGGGGATGGCGCGCGGCGGCCCTGGCGCGTTCGGCGGCAGAAAGATCAACTCCTACCCGTACTGGCTCGCGTTCTGTGCGCTCTTCCTGATCGGGCTGATCGACTGGCGGCGGATCCTGTCGATCCGGACTCTCGACCTGCTGATGATGTTGTCGTTCTCGGTCTCGCTCTGGTTCTTCAACCGCGGCCATATCTTCGCCGCGATGCCGCTGGTCTACCCGGGGCTCGTGTGGCTGATCGCACGCTGCTTCTGGGTCGGGAAGAAAGACCGCGCGTCGCGCGGCTCGACCGTGTGGCCGGTCTGGCTGCTGATCGGAGCGACGGTGTTCGTCGGTGGGTTCCGGATCGGCCTCAACTGGCAGGACTCGAGCGTGATTGATGTCGGTCTCTCCGGAGTGATCGGCGCCGACCGGATCGCAGACGGTGTGGACCCGTACGGTCACTTCCCGGTCGAGGACGGCCGGCCCGCCTGCGGCCCTGCCGACTCCAGCGGCGAGATTCGCAATCACATCCAGACGAATGGGCGCTGCGAGGCAGCGGACGCGCAGGGAGACACCTACGGGCCTGTGTCGTACGAGGCGTACCTGCCGGGGTTCTGGCTATTCGGCTGGTCCGGTGTCTGGGACAAGCTTCCGACTGCGCACGCAACGTCGATTCTCTGGGACTTGCTCTGCGTGATCGGCATGTGGCTCGTGGGCCTCCGGTTCGGCGGCCCGCGACTGGCGGCGACCCTTGGCTTCGCGTGGGTCGCCTGGCCGTTCTCTCAGTACTCGTCGATGTCGAACACGAACGACATGATCCAGCCCGCGCTCCTGCTCTTCGGCTTCTACTTCCTCTCGCGCCCGGAGTTACGCGGGGCGTTCGGGATGCTCGGAGCACTCGTCAAGTTCTCGCCGCTGATCGTGCTCCCGCTCTGGTCGGGCTACCCGGATGCACGCGACAATCGTTCGCGGCTTCGGTTCGTGGCCGGGGCACTGATCGCGGCGGCAGCTGGCTTCGTGGTGCTGCTGTTCGACGCCCACCCTCTGCACGCGGCCCGGGTCTTCGTTCACCACACCTTCGGCTACCAGTTCGGCCGTGATTCGCCGTTCTCGCTCTGGGACTGGGGCCAGTACCACGCCAAGGGCTTGCCCGACCTCCACTGGGTTCAGCACGTCCTTCAGCTGGTGCTCGTCGCCGGCGCACTCGCCCTCTACCGCTGGCCGCGACGCCGCTCGCCGTTGCAAATCGCCGCGTTCACCGGCGTGTTGCTCGCCGGGTTCGAGCTGGTTCTGACTCACTGGTCGTGGCTCTACCTCGAGTGGTTCTTCCCGTTCGTGGCGTTCGCGCTGCTCTCGCCGCGCCCGGAGCAGGAGCCGGTCGCGGCCGCCGAGGAAGAGCCGCACGCCGGCGACTTGGTGCCTGCCGTCTAGAAGAAGGTGGAGGCCGTCAGCCCGAGTCGACCGCGACGCGAAATGTCTCGCAGCTTGTCGCCCGACCGTCGGCCCCGCACTCGACGAGCACGCCCTCGATCCGGACGTCGCCGTCGGCGACCTCGAGCCGGGTCGGAAAACCGGTCGTGAATCGCCGGATCGGGCCCTCGGGCTTGCTCCCGATCACGGAGTCGTGCGGGCCGGTCATGCCCGCATCGGTAATCGCAGCCGTACCGCCTTTGAGCACGCGAGCGTCATTCGTCTGCACGTGGGTGTGGGTCCCGAGCACCGCAGTGACGCGGCCCGCCAGGTAGTAGGCCATCGCGACCTTCTCGCTCGTCGCCTCGGCGTGGAAGTCGACAATGATGATCGATGTCTCGCGCGTCGCCTCCTCGACCAGTCGTTCGACGGTGAGAAACGGGCTTTCGAACGGGTTGAGGGTCATCTGCCCGAGCAGGTTGATCACCGCGACTCCGCCGTACACGACCAGCCCGCGTCCGGGGGTGGAGGGCGAGAGGTTTGCCGGGCGTAGCACCCGCTCCGCGCCGTTCAGGTACGGCGCGAATCCGTGCTGGCCCCAGACCCAGTTTCCGAGCGTCACCACGTCGGCGCCCGAGGCGAGCAGCCGCTCGGCGATCTTCGCCGTGATCCCACGGCCGTCCGCCGCGTTCTCGCCGTTGACGATGCAGTAATCGATCCCGAGCTCCTCGCGCAGGCCCGGGAGCCGGGACTCGACCGCGCGCCTGCCCGGTGCTCCGAATACATCGCCGACGAACAGGATCTTCACTGGATCGTCACCGGGGCCCCCGTGGGGCCGCCGTGTGGCTCACCTGACCGCGAGCGTCGCGGCGGGGTGAACCTCGATCAACACGTGGTCGCCCGCGTCGTTTGTGTAGCGCGCGAGTGACTGGGTCTCGAACCGGGAGAGAGCAAGCAACTCACCGAGCTTCGAGCTTCCGGCGGTCACCGCGGCGCCGACCGCGATCGAGGGATCGGCCGCGACATCCGAGACCGAGACGATCAACGATGGTGCATATGTGGGCTGGATGTCGATTCGCTGCCCGTAGATCTTGCCGTCGATCGTGACCTTCTCGATCCCGACGATCGCGCCGTTCACGGGCGAGTAGACATCGGTGCCGGGCGGCGCGCCGACGTTCAGCGCCGAGTTCGCGGTGCCGTCTCCGCCGGGGAGCAGGTACCACCGAGGCGATCCGGAGCCGCCGCCGAAGATCGCATGTGCGACGCGCTTCAGGAGGCCCTGGTTTGCCTGGGCCCCGATCGGCGTCAGCCCGACAGCACCGTCGGAGGCGGCATAGAAGCCGATCGCCGTGATCCGGCTCTGGTTCACCGGCAGCTGCAGCATCAGTGTCCCGAGGCGTGCCACGGGCTTGAGGGCTGGCGGGCCGGCCGGTAGGAGCCGCGCCGCGCTCGCGGGCGCCGTGATCGTCGCGGTCGGATGGTCGCCGCCGCCGAAGGCGGTGAACAAAAGGGTGCCGAGAGCGACGACGGAAATCGCAGCGACGACGGCGAGCCGGCGCCTCCGGACATCGTGACGGTGACGCCTGGAGCGCGCCGACCGCCCTGGGGCCGAGGGCGGCGACATCGGGAGGACCGTACCGGAAGGTGGGCGTCTCATCAACCGGGTAGCTTTGTACGCTGGGCTTCCAGCTCCGCGCGCGGTTGTACGATCGGGCCCATGAACGTTGGCTCGACGGAGCTCATCGGTGAGCGGAGGCGCCGGCCTTGCCGGCGCTGGGAGGGGAAATGAGCGCTCCGGCCGGTCCGCCGCCGATCCAGGTTCCACGCTGGGTTCAGCTCGTCGGGCTGCCACTGCTCGTGTTCTTCGCGTGGGTGCTGGCTCAGTCAGTGGGCCACACGATCTTCCTGTTCTTGATCGCGGCGCTGATTGCGCTACTGCTCGACCCGATCGTGCTCACGCTCGAGACGGTCCGGGTCCGCCGCGGCTTCGCGGTGGCGCTCGTGTACATCACGTTCGCGGCGGCGATCGTCTTCATCCTGATCGCGCTCGGGACCGTCGTCGTCACCCAGACGAAGACGGCGGCCGGGCGGGTCGACAGCTATTTCACCGCTCCGAACGGACAGATCAGCCGCATTCCGGCCAACCGCGACATCGATCGGCTACAGCTCTGGCTCGACCACCACCACCTGCAGAGCATCAAGATCGAGAAGAGCGGCCACCGGCTTGTGCTGCGCATCCGCAAGCGTGACGTCGGGCGCTACACACATCGGATCGTCAACTTCGTCGAAGGAGCGGCGATCTCGATCGGGAAGGCGCTCTTCGACGGGGTGCTGATCTTCGTCGTGTCGATCTACATGCTCCTCGACATGAGACGCCTGGCTCGAACGGTGGACAGGCGGTTTCCGCCGCACTCGGGCCGGCCGTTGATCGCCCGCATGGAGCATGCGCTCGCGTCGTACGTGCGGGGCCAGATCACCCTGAGCCTGATCATCGGCGCGACCGCAGGCCTCGGCTTATGGATTCTCGGCGTCACCGGGCTTCTGCCGGGCGCCGATTCCTATGCGCTTCTCTTCGGTGCCTGGGTGGCGTTGACCGAGGTCCTGCCCTACCTCGGCCCCTGGCTCGGCGCGATTCCTCCCGTGATCTACGCGCTCGTCGTGCACCCGTTCTCGGTGATCTGGGTCGTGCTGCTCTTCCTCGGTATCCACCAGATCGAGGGCCATGTTGTGGTTCCGAAGGTGATGGGGAACGCCCTGCGGCTCCACCCGCTGCTCGTCATCTTCGGGCTCCTCGCAGGCGCGAACATCGACGGGCTGGTCGGCGCGCTGATCGCTCTGCCGATCCTCGCGGTCGGCAAGGCGATGTGGGAGTTCTTTGCGGAGCGGGTCACGTTCGAGTCGTGGTCGCGCGGTGCGCCGATCCCGGTCGAGGTCGAGCCGGTGCAGGAGCCCGAGCGCGTCGCCGGCGGCTGACCTTCGACGAGATCCGCCGCCGCCCGCTGCGAGCGCCAGATGTAGCCGGTTCGATCCCGTACCCTTTGACCATGAGCTTGTTTCCGGCAACCCGCCTCCGCCGCCTCCGCCGCACTGGAGCTCTCCGCGATCTCGTGCGTGAGACCGAGCTCTCGCTCGACGATCTCGTGATGCCGCTCTTCGTGGCGCCGGAGGCGCTCCGCAACGATGCGCTGCCGCCGATGTCCCGTCTCACCGTCGACGGGTCGGTACGCGAGTGCGAGGAGCTGCTCCGGGTAGGGGTCAAGGCGGTGATCCTCTTCGGCATCCCGGAGGAGAAGGACGACGACGGCACGGGCGCCTGGGTCGCCGACGGGATCGTCCAGCAGGCGCTCCGTGCGCTGCGGACGCGCTTCCCCGAGCTGCTGTTGCTCACCGATGTTTGCCTGTGCGAGTACACCGCGCACGGCCATTGCGGCGTCCTGCGAGGCGAGGAGATCGACAACGACGCGTCGCTCGAGCTGCTCACCCGAACCGCGGTCTCGCACGTCGAGGCGGGAGCCGACGTCATCTGCCCGAGCGACATGATGGACGGCCGCGTCGCCGCCATCCGCGCCGAGCTGCCCGAGACGCCGATCATCTCGTACGCGGCCAAGTACGCCTCGGCGTTCTACGGGCCGTTCCGCGAGGCTGCAGGGTCGGCGCCGTCGTTCGGCGACCGCCGGGGCTACCAGATGGATCCCGGCAACGTGCGCGAGGCGCTCCGCGAATGCGAGCTCGACGTCGCCGAGGGAGCGGACGTGCTGATGATCAAGCCGGCGCTTCCCTATCTCGACGTGATCCGCGCAGTGCGCGAGCGCTTTGATCTTCCGGTTGCGGCGTACAACGTTTCGGGCGAGTACGCGATGGTGAAGGCCGCCGCTGCGGCTGGTTTCCTCGACGAGTCCACCGCCGCGATCGAGTCGCTGACTGCGATCCGCCGCGCTGGCGCCGAGATCATCGTCACGTACTGGGCCAAGGAGCTCGCGGGCTGGCTATGAGCGTAGGCTTGACGGAGCTCATCAGAGAGCGGAGGCGCCGGCTTTTGCCGGCGTCGGGAGCGGGACTGAGCGTAGGCTTGACGGAGCTCATCAGAGAGCGGAGGCGCCGGCTTTTGCCGGCGTCGGGAGCGGGACTGAGCGTAGGCTTGACGGAGCTCATCAGAGAGCGGAGGCGCCGGCTTTGCCGGCGTCGGGAGCGGGACTGACCGAGCCCTCCCATCTCTGGGAGCGCGCGCAGAAGCACATCCCTGGCGGCGTCAACTCACCGGTCCGCGCGATGCGTGCGGTCGGGATCGACGAGCCGTTCTTCGTCACTCACGGGAACGGCGCCTACATCGAGACCCACGACGGGCGCCGCCTGCTCGACTGGGTGCAGTCGTGGGGGCCGCTGATCTTCGGCCACGCCGACCCCGAGACGGTCGAGGCGGTGCGCTCGGCTGCGCTCGACGGGATGAGCTTCGGCGCGCCGACCGAGGGCGAGGTCGAGCTCGCTGTCGAGATCTCGGAGGCAGTGCCGTCGATCGAGCAGGTACGGCTCGTCTCGTCGGGGACCGAGGCCGGCATGTCGGCTCTCCGGTTGGCGCGCGCCTTCACCGAGCGCACGCGCGTTCTCAAGTTCGCGGGCGGCTACCACGGCCATGCCGACCCGTTCCTCGCGTCCGCCGGGTCGGGGCTTGCGACGCTCGGGATCCCTGCGTCGCCGGGCGTCCCTCGGTCCGTCGTTGCCGACACCGTCGTCGTCGACTACAACGACGCCGAGGCCGCGACGGCCGCGGTCGACCAGGTCGGCACCGAGCTTGCGGCGGTCTTCGTCGAGCCGGTCGCCGGGAACATCGGCTGCGTGCCGCCCGCACCGGGCTTTCTCGAGACGCTCCGCTCGCTGTGCGACGCGTCGGGGGCGCTGCTCGTGTTCGACGAGGTGATCACCGGGTTCCGGGTCGCCCGCGGCGGCGCGCAGGAGCGCTTCGGCGTCCGGCCCGACGTGACCGTGCTGGGCAAGATCGTCGGCGGCGGCCTGCCGCTGGCGGCGTTTGGCGGAAGGGCCGAGATCATGTCCCGCCTGGCCCCGGTGGGGGACGTCTACCAGGCGGGGACGCTCTCCGGGAACCCGCTTGCGACTGCCGCGGGCATCTCGGTTCTCCGCCGGCTGCGCGATACCACGCTGTATGACGAGCTCGAGCGGCGGAGCGCTCGCCTCGAGGCCGGCCTTGCTCCCTTCGGCCTCGTTCAGCGTGTCGGGGCGATGCTGACGTTCTTCGCGGGCCGCGACGAGCCGGTGACCCGCATGGAGCAGCTCGACACGGACGGCTACGCGCGCCTCTTCCGTCACCTGCTCGACTCGGGCGTCTATATCGCGCCGAGCCAGTACGAGTGCCTGTTCCCGTCGCTCTCGCATGGCGAGAACGAGATCGACGAGCTGGTTGCAGCCGTCGCGGCCTTCGGCGAGTAGCTCGAAGCAGCGCGCGGCGGTCGTCCGGAACCGCGACACTGCAGTGGTGGATGCCTTCGCCGAGATCGCGGCTGTTGCCGCCTCCGAGAGCCCGCTCTGGAAGGCGGCGCTGCGGACCGGCGAGGATGGGAGGCCGGTCGCGGTGTTCTCGACTCTGGCGCCGGCCCGCTTCGAGCTCGGCCTCGAGACGATCTATGAGGCGTACCTCGTGCACTACGGCCGTCCGCGGCTCTTCGTGCCGGGTGAGGAGAGCGAGCGCGTTCTGCTCGGCGACTATCTCTACGCGCACGGGCTCGTACGCGTGTCGGATGCAGGGGGCGTCGAGGCGGTGGCGGCGATGGCGGAGTTGATCTCGCGGTGCGCCTCGCTCCGGGCGGCCGGCGAGGACGGCGACGGCGACGCCTGGGTGACCGCGGCCCGCACGCTCGGCGGCGAGCCGACGGGCGACGAGATCGCGACGGCGCTGCATCGCCATAAGGTGCTCGTCGATACGGGTACGATCCCGCGGTGATCTTCGACGCCGCCAGCGACGGCTCGCACGTCATCCTCGCGATGCTGATCGTCGGACTGATCTTCCTGGCCGCAATCGGGGTCGGGGAGCTGACGCGCGCGGCGGGTCACCGCCGCAAGGCGCGCAAGCCCGGCTCCTACTAGCCCCGTGGCGCCGCCCGGAGACCTGCGCGAGTGGATCGCCCTGCTCGAGCGCGAGGGTGAGCTCGTCCGGATCGTAACCGAGGTCGACCCGTTTCTCGAGGTGACCGAGATCGTCGACCGGACGGTCAAGGCCGGAGGGCCGGCCCTGCTGTTCGAGAGGCTAAAAGGCAGCGCGCACCCGCTGCTCGTCAACCAGTTCGGGAGCGAGCGGCGCATGTGCCTCGCGTTCGGCGTGTCGAGCCTCGACGAGATAGGCGCGAAGCTCGCCGACGTGCTCGAGATGCAACCGCCCTCCGGGCTCGTCGACAAGCTGCGCGGGCTCAAGCAGCTCAAGTCGATCGCCGACTCCCTGCCGAACAGCGTCCGCAAGGGGGCCTGCCAGGAGGTCGTTCTCAGGGGGGACGACATCGACCTTGGCGCGTTACCGGTCCAGACCTGCTGGCCGCTCGACGCGGCACCGTTCATCACCCTGCCCGCCGTGATCACACACGACCCCCTCACCGGCCAGCGGAACGTCGGCATGTACCGGATGCAGGTGCTCGGCCCCCGGGAGACCGCGATGCACTGGCAGCTGCACAAGGACGGCCGCGCCGACTACGTCACATCCGGTGGTCGGATGGAGGTCGCGGTTGCGCTCGGGCTCGATCCCGTCACCGCCTACAGTGCAAGCGCGCCGCTTCCCAAGCACATCGATGAGCTGATGTTCGCGGGCTTCCTGCGCGGCGGCGCCGTAGACGTGGTCAAGGGCGTCACGGTCGAGCTCGAGGTGCCGGCCTCCGCCGAGATCGTTCTCGAGGGCTACGTCGAGCCGGGCGACTTCACAGACGAGGGGCCCTTCGGAGACCACACCGGGTTCTACACCCCCGTCGAGCCGTTCCCGGTCTTCCATCTGACCGCGCTGACGATGCGCCGCGATGCGATCTACCCGTCGATCGTCGTGGGCAAGCCGCCGGCCGAGGACGCCTGGCTCGGAAAGGCGACCGAGCGGATCTTCCTGCCGGCGATCCGCGCTTCGGTTCCGGAGATCGTTGACTACGACCTCCCGATCGAGGGCGCGTTCCACAACTGCGTGATCGTCTCGATCCGTAAGACCTACCCGGCGCAGGCCAAGAAGGTGATGCATGCGATCTGGGGGCTCGGGCTCCTGTCCCTGACGAAGACGGTGATCGTCGTCGACGCCCACGTCGATCCGCACGACTACGCCCGGGTCGCCTTCTACGTGGGAGCCAACGTCGACCCGGCGCGCGATGTCCTGCTCACCGACGGGCCTGCCGACCAGCTCGATCACGCGACCGTTCGCCAGTTCGTCGGCGGAAAGCTCGGCATCGACGCGACTGCGAAACTGCCAGCGGAGGACGCTCGGGAATGGCCGGCCGAGATCGAGATGAGTGCGGAGATCCGGACGCTCGTCGACCGGCGCTGGTCCGAGTACGGCCTCTAGGGCCCTTTAAGCAGCACCGACTACAAAATCCGCTTGTAAAGGCGGGTAGCGCAGCAGACTCACGCCGGATAGGGCTATAGTTGCGGCCCCGGCTGTCCCGTTCGCAGAGGCCAGCCACTGTGATACTTGTTGCTAGCGACTTGGATTCGAGCCGCGAAAACCCACACGTCCCGGGCCCATCCCTCTGGCCAGTCGGCCTTGCCGTGGGCGTCGTTGTCCTGCTCGTTGGCTTCGTCGTCTCGGCGACGGTTGTCGTCATCGGTGGGCTGATCACGCTTGTCTTCGCGTTCCTCTGGGTCAGAGACCTCACCCGCGGCGCGAAGCTCCACGAGGAAGACACGGAGGTGAAGCCCGAGAAGCGCCCTCCGCGCACCGCCGCAGCGGCTAAGCGGCCGGGTCGCGAGGTCGCTCACGCCGAGCGCTACCCGCGCAACGAGTTCCTCGAGGTCACGACACTCGGCCTCGGCGCCGTGATCGGTGCCCTAGTGACGCTCCCGGTGATCGGCTTCGTCGTCGGCGACGCCTTCCGCCGCAAGCATCCGCCGCCGCAGGATCTCGGCCCGATCTCCGCCTACCCGGAGGGCAAGTTCCTGATCACGACGTTCACGTCGGACCCCACTGAAGGCCTGGTCTCGCGCCGCACGGCGTTCATCCGTTACAACGGCTTCCTCGGCGACGAGCCGAGCTTCACGTTCATCTCGAACCACTGCGCCCACCTCGGCTGCCCGGTGCAGCCCAACGGCGTCGTGAACCTGAAGCTCGCGAAGGAGTACCGGGGTGGAGTCACGTGGATTCCCGTGAACCCGTCGGGTTTCGGCTGCCCCTGCCACGGCGGCCAGTACGACACCGAAGGGAACCGCACCGCCGGTCCGCCGGTCCGGGCACTCGACCGCTACTCGTTCTCGATCATCGACGGCCACCTCTATGTCGGCCAGCCATTCTCTGTCTGGAAGGTCGAGGGCACCGGGGCAGACGCGAAGATCCAGGCCCGGACGCTTTCGTTCCCGGGCGAGCACGTGAGCGGCCTCGAGTCCTGGCTCTATCCGATCCAGCCACCGCGCTGATGGCATCGAACAAGAAGACGCCCCAGGAGACGATTCTCTACCCGCTCGACTGGCTCGAAGAGCGCTCCGGCCTCGTCGGCGGCGTGAAGTACTTCCTCTTCCGGAACGTTCCGGGCGACGTCAACTGGTTTCAGACGCTCGGGTCGGCGACTCTCACCGCCTTCCTCGTCCAGGCCACGACCGGCGTCGTGCTCGCGATGTACTACCAGCCTGGCCCGACTACCGCCTACGCCTCGATCCAGCACATCACCAACGACGTCTGGGGCGGCTGGCTCGTCCGCGGGATGCACAAGTGGGGCGCCTCGGTGTTCATCATCCTGATGTTCCTGCATATGGGGCGCGTGTTCCTCTTCGGCGCCTACAAGTATCCGCGCGAGCTCAACTGGATTATCGGGGTGCTTTTGCTCGCGAGCGGCCTGGCCGAAGGCTTCACGGGTTACCTGTTGCCGTGGGACCAGACCTCGTACTGGGCGACGACCGTCGGGATCAACCTGAACGGGACGGCGCCCTTCTTAGGGCCCTTCATAGCCCAGTTTCTGCAAGGCGGGTCCTTCATCGGCTCCAACACGATCAGCCGGTTCTACTCGATCCACATGCTGGTCCTGCCGGCGACGATCGGCGGGCTGATCCTCCTGCACATGTACCTGGTGATCCGCCTCGGTGTCACCTCGCCGCCCTGGTCGAAGGAGGCCGCGGGCAGCGGCCCGCCGCACGAGCCTTCGTCGAACGGATCGGGGCCAGTCGAGGCGACCAAAGAGGCAGCGCATGGCTAGCGACCGCGTCGCCGAGCGCCGCCGCGTCTTCAAGCAGTACAAGGAGGACGTCAAGGAGCGCGGGAAGCCGTTCTTCCCGTACGCGATGCTCCACGACACGATCATGTCGCTCGTCGTCGTGATCGTGATCATCGGGCTCGCCGTGGTCTGGAAGTGGTCGATCCCCGGTAACCACGCGAACACCAGCTCGGGCTGGCTCGGCAAGCTCTACGACGAGCCGGCCGACCCGGGAACCTTCAACTTCGTCCCACGGCCCGACTGGTACTTCTACTTCCTCTTCTACCTGCTGAGGATCTTCAAGTGGCCGTCGTCGGTCGTGCTCGGCACGGTCGGCATCCCGACGATCCTGCTGATCCTGTTGATCGCGATGCCGTTCATCGACGTGCGGCCCGAGCGCAATCCGCTCAAGCGGCCTGTCGCAATGGTCGCAGCGGTGCTGACGATCCTCTCGATGGGGATCCTGACCTGGAGAGGCGCCACCGCCAAGGAGGCGCTGGGATCGGAGAATGAGAAGCTCGTTCCGGCGTGGGCGGCGAAGCAGGGCTTCGCCAACAACCCGGTTGCGCTGAAGGGCGCGCACCTGTTCGCGGCCCTCGGGTGCCTCAACTGCCACACCTATCTCGGTGCCGGAAACCACAACCTCGGGGCGCCTGACCTCTCCGAAGAGGGGTCGCACAACAAGGGGATCCTCTTCCAGATCCAGCACCTGACGTGCCCATCCTGTGTCAACGCCGGTAGCCCGATGCCGAGCTTCAAGACGCAGGGCAGGCCCAACCTACTGCGCCTCGCGACCTTCCTCGAGGCGTCCAAGGGCGGCAAGTAGCCCTCGCGGCATGCGCGCCTGCGCATAGGCTTTCGGGGCTGTGACGCTCGCGCCTGACGCAGTCCGGTCGATGTTCGACCGGATCGCCCCGGTCTACGACGCGATGAATCGCGTGATGACCGGAGGTCTGGACCTGCGCTGGCGGCGTCTTGCGGCGGCGGCGGTTGTTCGGCCGGGCGACAGCGTTCTCGACGCCGCGTGCGGGACAGGAGACCTCGCGATCGCCGATCGTGCCGCCGGTGCGCTGACGGTCACCGGGCTCGACTTCTCTGAACGGATGCTCGCGCGGGCCCGCCGTAAGGCGCCGGAGCTCGAGTGGGTGGTCGGCGATCTGCTCGAGCTGCCGTTCGAGCCGGCCACGTTCGATGCTGCAACGATCGGCTTCGGGATCAGGAACGTCTCCGACCTGGAGCGCGGCCTCGCGGAGCTGCGACGGGTGCTGCGACCCGGCGGGAGGGTCGCGATCCTCGAGATCACGCGGCCGCGCGGAGCGCTCCGGCCGTTCTTCTCGCTCTGGTTCGACCGGGTCGTTCCCGCGCTCGGACGGCTGCTGCCCGGCGGAGCGGCCTATGCCTACCTGCCCGCGTCGGTCGCGCGCTTCCCCGGCGCCGAGGAGCTTGCAGCGCTGATGCGGCGCGCCGGGTTCGCGGACGTCGAGTTCCGGCTCCTCGCCGGGTCGATCATCGCGTTGCATACCGCGAGAATGGCCGCCGAAGAGGCTGGGGCACAGTGAACGCTCTTGCTTCGGTCAGTGCCACTCCGGGTCTGGCGGCCTACATGGCCGAGCTCGAGGCTCGCCTGGCACGGGCGGTCGGCCGCCGCGAGGGGTTTGCCTCGTCGGTCGCGACCGAGGCACTCGCAGCCGGTGGAAAGCGGCTCCGGCCCCTGCTCTGCTTCCTGTCGTCGACCGGGCGCGACGGTGAGGTGCTGCTCGCGGCTGGTGTGGCCACCGAGCTCGTGCACATGGCGACGCTCGTGCACGACGACCTCGTCGATGGTGCGCGGATGCGCCGCGGTGTTCCCGCCGCCTGGTCGGTGTTCGGTCCGGGAGCCGCGCTCTCTGCCGGCGATTACCTCTTTGCATGCGCCTTCGCCGAGCTAGCCGCGACCGAGGACTCCGACGCGGTGGCGGTTCTAGCGGAGGCGTGCCTGGCACTCGCCCGCGGCGAGGCGATGCAGCGCATCCAGACCCGGAAGCCCGAGACGACCATCGACGATTACCTGGCGCGCTGTGCACTCAAGACGGGGAAGCTCTTCGAGGCCGCCTGCCGGCTCGGCTCGGGCGGCGACCGCGTGTTCGGGGCCTATGGGCTGGCACTCGGGATCGCCTTCCAGATCGCCGACGACATCCTCGACTGCGCGGGCCAGACGCAGGAGACCGGCAAGATACCCGGCACCGATCTGCGCGAGGGAACACCGACGATGCCCCTGCTGCTCGCCTCGCAGCAGGACGAGGTCGTGCGCCATGCGCTTGCGGGCGGGCCGCTCGACGGCGCCCTCGTACGTGTGGCCGCAACCGACGCTCTGGCCCGCTCTCGGGAGGCCGCGCTCGACTACGCAGCCAAGGCGCGTTCGTACATCGGCTCCGTTCCGCATCGCGAAGAGCTCGAGGCTCTCACCTACGCCGTGGTAGACAGGGTGTCGTGACTGCGATCGCCGAAGACCGGATGCTCGACGTCGTCCGCGAAAAGGTGGAGGCCGGTGTGCGCCTCGATCTCGAGGACGGCCTCGCGCTCCTCGAGTCCGACGACCTGCTCGCGCTCGGCGAGCTGGCCGACCTTGCGCGCCGGGTTCGCGGCGGCGACGACTGCGTCTACTTCGTCCAGAACATCTATTTGAACCAGACGAACGTCTGCCGCGTGAAATGCAAGTTTTGCGCGTTCGCCGCGACCCAGAAGCAGGAGCAGGCCTACACGATCAGCCCGGACGACCTCGTCGCCGATGCACGTGCAGAGCACGCGCGGCTCGGGTTCACCGAGATTCACATGGTCAACGGCGAGAGCCCGCACGTCGGGTTCGACATGTACGTCGAGACGATCGGGAAGCTCCACGACGCTCTCCCGGACGTGACCCTCAAGTGCTACACCGCCTCCGAGATTCACCACATGACGACCTTGAGCGGGCTGACGCACGAGCAGGTGCTGCGCGAGCTCCAGGGCGTCGGGCTCGGCGCGCTCACCGGCGGCGGCGCCGAGGTGTTCGCCGATCGGGTCCGCCGTCTCGTCGCCCCCGGCAAGGAGCACCCGGACATCTGGTTCCACGTCCACGACACCGCTCACCGGCTCGGGATCCCCACGCACTGCACGCTGCTCTACGGCCACGTCGAGACCTACGAGGAGCGGGTCGAGCACCTCCTCCGGCTCCGCGACCAGCAGGACAAGACCGGCGGCTTCCTGGCGTTCATCCCGCTCGCGTTCCATCCCGAGAACACGGTCTTCGAGCGCCGCGGCTTCACCTTCCAGACCGGCGCCGCCGACCTGAAGATGCTCGCCGTGTCGCGCCTGATGCTCGACAACATCGCGAACATCAAGGCCTACTGGATCTCGCTGACGATGCCCATCGCCCAGGTCGCGCTCCACTTCGGCGCCAACGACGTGCAGGGCACGATCGTCCGTGAGCAGATCTTCCGCGCCGCGGGCGCGACGACCGGCACCGAGCAGAAGACCGAGGAGCTCGTCCGGGCCGTCAGCGCCGCGGGCCGGATCCCGGTGCAGCGCGACACGATGTACAACGAGGTACGCCGGTGGGCCGCGTGATTGCGGCGTGATCCGTCTCGGGCGCATCGCCTACGCCAACATGGCGCCGGTCTTCTACCGTGTCGACGCGGAGTACGAGGAGTTCACGGGCGTTCCGACCGACCTGAACAAGCAGCTGATCGCCGGCGAGATCGACGCCGCGCCGATCTCGTCGATCGAGTACGCGCGGCACGCGGACGCGCTTCTCCTCCTGCCCCGGCTGTGTGTGTCGTCGGAGGGCGCGGTCGACTCGATCCAGCTCGTGTCGAAGCTGCCGCTCGACCGGATCGAGACGGTCGCGGTCACGCCGGAGTCGGCGACGTCGGTGGTGCTGACCAAGGTTCTCCTTCCCGGCGCGGCTCATGTGCCGCTCGGCGAGGAGGCCGACGCGAAGATGCTGATCGGGGATGCCGCCCTGCAGTCGATGTTCGAGGATCCGACGCCGCATCACGATCTCGGGCGGCTCTGGCTGGAGCGCACCGGGCTGCCGATGGTGTTCGCCGTCTGGGCGATCCCGTCCCCGCCGCATCCGGGCCTGCTCGAGCTCGAGGAGGCGCTCGTCGCGTCGATCCGGGCCGCGCGGGAAGAGCCCGAGGCGCTCGCCCACGAGGCCGCCGAGCGCTACGGCTACCCCGCAGGCTTCCTCGCCCGCTACTTCGAGAAGCTCCGCTACCGCTTCGGGCCCCGAGAGCGTGCCGGGTTGTACACCTTCCTCGAGCTCGCCCGCGATGTCGGGGAGCTCGACGCGGTGCCGGAGATGCGGTTCCTGACCGCCGGAGCGGTGGTGTGACCGGGACAGCGGCGGTTCTCGACAAGGCCCTCGCAGGCGAGCGGATCGACGACGCCGAGGCGCTCACGCTGCTCGAGTCGCGTGATCTTCTGGCGGTCGGGCGGGTCGCCAACGAGCTGCGCTCCCGTCGCGTCGATCCCACCCGGATCACCTTCATCGTCGACCGCAACGTCAACTACACGAACGTCTGCGTCACCGACTGCGACTTCTGCGCCTTCTACCGGCGTCCCGGCGACCAGCGTGAGGGCTACCTGCTCCCGAAGCCCGTGATCTACAAGAAGATCGAGGAGACGCTCGAGCTCGGCGGCACCGGCCTGCTGATGCAGGGCGGGCACCACCCCGACCTCGGGGTCGACTTCTACGAAGACCTGTTCCGCTCGATCAAGGAGCGCTACACGGTCCACCTCCACGCGCTCTCGCCGCCCGAGATCCAGCACATCTCGAGGCGCTCGAAGCTCTCGGTTCCGGACACGCTGACCCGCCTCCGTGACGCCGGGCTCGACTCGATCCCGGGCGGCGGCGGCGAGATCCTGGTCGACCGTGTTCGTGACATCATCGCTCCGAAGAAGACGAAGACCGCCGACTGGCTGAACGTGATGCGCCACGCCCACCGGCTCGGGATGTCGACGACCGCGACCATGATGTACGGCCACGTCGAGACCGTTCCCGAGCGAGTCGAGCACATGCGCCGTATCCGCGACCTGCAGGACGAGACGCACGGCTTCCGCGCCTTCATCTCGTGGACATTCCAGGACGACGGCAACCGGCTCGGAGCGAAAGTGCCCCGCGAGACGATGCCGACGTCGTTCGACTACCTGATGACGCAGGCCGTCTCGCGGATCTACCTCGACAACGTCGACCACATCCAGTCCAGCTGGGTCACGCAGGGTATGAAGATCGGCCAGGTCGCGCTCGAGTTCGGCGCCGACGACCTCGGCTCGATCATGATCGAGGAGAACGTCGTCTCGGCCGCCGGCACGACGTACCGCGCCTCGACGGAGGATTTCGTTCGCACGATCAAGGGCCTCGGGAAGATCCCGGTACAGCGCGACACGCTTTACCGCGAAGTCCGCGTCTGGAATTAAACCGTGGGGGAACCAACGAGGTTCCCCCACGAGCCCCCTCCTCCGCGGTTCCCAGACGGGTGCTGCGCCTTCCGCCGGGACGAGCCCGGCTTCGGCGGCGATTGCGAACGTCGTCTCGGTGGGACGGGCTGAATGGCACGACCGATGCGTTGATCAACACGTTCGCGCTCGGGATCGCCCGGGTCGGCAGCTACCGTGGTTACGGGTCATGTGCCGCTTTCTCGCTTGCTTCCTCGCGGTCGGCGCGCTGCTGGTGCCCGCCGCGACAGCACAGACTCCGCTCATGCCGAGTGTCACGCTCGACCGGCAGGTGACACTCACGCCGCATGGACCGGTCACCTACTCGGTGATCACAGCGCCGCCTCCGACCGGGCTCGAGACGATCGGCCCGGTGCTAGCCGGCAACACGGTCACCGGGCCGCGGGCAACAGTGACCCAGCTCGAGCAGGCCGTATCCGGCAGCGCTGTCGTCGCCGGCATCAACGGCGATTTCTTCACGAACGGGAGCAACGCGCCGTCAGGAATCGTCATGTCCGGTGGCGCGCTCGAGCGGATCCCGACTCCGGCGCGCTCGTCGATCGGGTTCGACGCGGGCGGCGCCATGCATGTGGGGCGGATCTCGTTCACGGGCACCTGGCAGGGAACGGGGCAGCGCAGGCCGATCACGGCGGTGAACCAGAAGCCGCACGCGAACCAGACGATTCTGTACACGCCCGCCTGGGGAGCGGCAACGCCGGTCACGCAGAACGGTGCTGCAGTCGTGCTCGAGCCGTTCCCGACGGCCACAGTCAACACCGACCTTACGGCGACGGTCTCCGCGATCCCGGACGGCCCGACCGCTATCCCGACCGACGGCGCAGTGCTCGTCGCAACGGGCACGGCCGCGGCCAAGCTTCAGGCCGAGGCCCCGCAGGGCGGCTCGGTCACCGTGCGATTGATCCTTCCGGACGGCTGGGGCTCCGTGACCTCGGCGCTCGGCGGCGGCCCGCTGCTCGTCAAGGGCGGCAAGCCGGTCTTCTCGACGAGCGAGAACTTCGACGAGACCGACCTCACCTCCCGTCAGCCGCGCGCGGCGGTCGGGCAGCTTGCTGACGGCCGCGTGATCCTGGTCGCCGTCGACGGCGGCAGACCGGGCTCGAGCGTCGGGATGACGACCTACGAGCTCGCCCAGACCATGACGAAGCTCGGAGCGGTCACCGCCGCCGGCCTCCAGTACGGGAAGTTCGTCACCGCCGCATTCGATGGCCAGGTGCTGAGCCGCCCGAGTCAACCTTCGGGCCAGGCGCCGGTGAAGGAAGCCCTGCTGATCCAGTATGCGGGCGTCTATGCCCTGCCGCCGTCGGCTCCGGCTCTCGGCCCGACGAACGTGAAGGACGGAGAGCAGCTTGCCTACCGGATCACCCATCCGTCGCAGGTCACCGCGACCCTCGTCGCCCCGGACGGGCAGGCCCACCAGCTCGACTCCGGCACCAAGCAGCCGGGCACCTACACGTTCGCGTGGTCGAGCTTCGACACGGAGGGAACCTGGCACTGGAACGTCCAGGCGACCGACGACCAGAATCGCGCCTCGACGGCGAGCCAGTCGTTCGTCTACGACCTGACCCTCGCCGGGCTCGCCGTCCCGAAGTCGGTATCTGCTGCGAAAGGCCTGAACGTCGGGTTCACGCTCTCGCGCCCGGCGTCGGTCGTTCTCTCGGTCGCGGCCGCGAACGGGACGCCTGTCGTGGCGCTGCCGGCGACCCAGCTCGACGCAGGCGGACAGTCGCTGAACTGGGACGGAACGATCCCGGGTGCGAAGGCGCCCCCGGGCGCATACGTCGTGACGGTGACCGAGACGAGCTCGCTCGGCACCACGTCCATTCATGCCTCCTTCACTCTGCGCCGGTAGGTTCCGCCGATCACCTCGTTCATCGGCAACCACGGGCTCCTTGCAGTCTTCGTCTTGATGACCGTCGCCGCCGTTCTTCCGGCGGCGAGCGAGGTGACGATGCTCTACGGCGGCGCCCTTGCCTCGGGCGCGCTCGCCGGGCAGATCGCGCTCTTCGGCCACGACTTCAAGCCGGGGCTCCCGTCGTACCTTGCAGTCGTCGCGGCCGGGATCGCCGGCAACACGCTCGGCGCCGCAGGAGGCTGGTGGATCGGGCTGAAGGGCGGCCATCCGCTGCTCGAGCGATACGGGCGCTACGTGCACATCACCCCGGCGCGAATCGCGCGGGCCGAGCGCTGGTTCGCCCGTTTCGAGGGGATCGCGGTGCCGCTCGGGTTTGCGACGCCGCTCGTCCGCTCGTTCGTCGCGATCCCTGCCGGGATCCTGGAGATCGGCCTGCGGCGGTTCTTGCTCTCGGCGCTCGTAGGGATCGCCGTCTTCTGCTCCGTGCTGGCCGGAATCGGCTGGGCGGTGGGCACGAGCTGGAGCTCCGTGCACCACGATTTCGTCTATGTGGACGTGGCAATCGGCATCGCGATCGTCCTCGGGGTCGTCTACCTCGTGGTCCGTCGGCGCCGGTCGATTAACATGGCACGTAGTGCCGATTCCACACGTTGACGTCAAGGCGCAGTACGCGCCGTTCATTCCCGAGCTGACAGCGGCCTTCGAGCGAACACTCGAGAGCGGGCGCTTCATCTTCGGCCCCGAGGTCGAAGGCTTCGAGCGGGAGGCTGCCGAGCACCTCTCGGTGCAGCAGACGATCGGCGTGGCGAACGGAACCGATGCGCTTGTGCTCGTGCTCGACGCGCTCGGGATCGGCGCCGGCGACGAGGTCATCTGCCCGGCGTTCACGTTCTACGCGACCGCCGAGGCAATTGCCAGGATCGGTGCCACGCCCGTCTTCGCCGACATCGAGCCCGGCTCTCTGAACATCGACCCGAACGACGTCGAGGGACGGATCACCCCGCGGACGAAGGCCATCATGCCGGTGCACCTGTTCGGCCGGCCCGCCGCGGTCGACGAGCTCCGCCGGTTCGACCTCCCGATCATCGAGGATGCTGCCCAGGCATTCGGCTCCCCCGGGATCGCGACCAGCATCGCCTCGACCTTCAGCTTCTTCCCGACCAAGAACCTCTTCGCGCTCGGCGACGGCGGACTGATCTCCGTCAACGACGTTGAGCTCGGCGATCGGATCCGGATGCTCCGCTTCCATGGTTCCAGGGCCAAGAAGGACTTCGAGCTGATCGGATACAACTCGCGCCTCGACGCGCTCCAGGCCGCGATGCTCAGGATCTTCCTGCCGCACCTCGACGGCTGGAACACGGCGCGCCGGGAGGCCGCCGCGGTCTACGCAGAGCTGGGGCTCGCCGAGGTCGCCGAGCTGCCGGTCGACGAGGCGGGCCACGTCTACCACATGTACTGCGTCCGCTCGTTCGAGCGCGACCGGCTCGCGGCGGCTCTCGGCGCGGCGGAGATCGGCTTCGCGTCGTACTACATGCCGCCGCTGCATCTCCAACCGGCGTTCCGCTATCTCGAGTACTCCGAGGGCGATCTTCCCGAGACGGAGAAGGCGTCGCGTGAGAACCTCTGCCTCCCGATGTGGGCGGGGATCAGCGAGGAGCAGCAGGCCGAGGTCGTCGGCGTCCTGAGGAGCGCATCGAGTCTCGTCAAGACGTGATCTCGTTTCCTCTCAACCGGCACCGCCTCGGCCAGGTCGCTCTCGACGGTGCGCTGATCGCGGCGTCCTGGTGGCTCGCGTTCTTCCTCACATTCGACCAGACGGTTCCCCGCTACTACCGGCACTTCATGTCGTGGCAGATCTTCGCGCTCGTCGTCGCGATCGGGCTCGTCGTCTTCGCGTTGTCCGGGTTCTACAACCGGTGGTGGCGCTACACGTCGACTCACGACATGTGGGGGCTGCTGAGGGGCGTCACGGTCGCGTGCGTCGTCTCGACGCTCATCCTCTACGCCTTCCCTCCGGCGAGCACCTCGCATCTGCCAAAACGGATCGTTGCGCTCGACTACCTGCTCCTGCTCGCGTTCGTGACCGGCACCCGACTCCTCGCGCGGTCACTCGCCGAGCGGCCGGGTGGTGGAATCGTGGCGCGCGGCAGGGAGGTGCTCGTGGTTGGCGCCGGTGACGCCGGCCAGCTGCTCGTCCGTGAGATGCAGCGAAACCGCCTGCTTGCGTTCACGCCCATCGGCTTCGTCGATGACGACCCGCGTAAGCGCGACAGCAGGATCCTCGGCGTTCGAGTGCTCGGGACGACCGACGATCTCGGGCACCTGATCCGCGACCACCGCCCGGACGAGGTGCTGATCGCGATGCCTTCTGCACCCGGCGAGCTCCGCCGGAAGATCGTCGAGACGGCGCGCCGCGAGGGAATCGTGGTCAAGACGCTGCCGGGTCTCCACGAGCTGATCGCCGGAGATCTCGACCTTGCGGGCCAGGTCCGTGAGGTTCAGGTCGAGGATGTTCTCGGGCGCGAGCAGGTCGAGGTCGATCTCGAGGCGATTGCCGCGTACATCAAGGACCGGGTCGTCCTCGTGACCGGCGGCGGCGGCTCGATCGGCTCCGAGCTCTGTCGGCAGGTCGTCCAGCTCGGCGCCAAGCGCGTCGTCGTCGTCGAGAAGGCGGAGTCGGCGCTCTACGAGATCCAGCGCGAGCTCGTCGACGAGCGCCACTTCACCGCGGTGCTCCCGGTACTCGCCGACTGCGGCGATGCGCCCAAGATGCGCGACACGTTCCAGAAGTACGAGCCTCAGGTCGTCTTCCACGCAGCTGCCTACAAGCACGTGCCGATGCTGGAGACGAACCCGATGCAGGCGGTCACGAACAACATCCTCGCGACCAAGGTGATCGCCCAGGTCTCGACAGAGTTCGGCGTCGACCGGTTCGTCTTCATCTCGACCGACAAGGCGGCCAAGCCGAAGAACCTGCTCGGCCAGTCGAAGGCCGTCTGCGAGTGGATCGTCGAGTCTTACGCGCTTCGCGACGACGTCGCGACGAGATTTGTCGCGGTGCGGTTCGGGAACGTGCTGGGCTCGTCGGGATCGGTGATCCCGATCTTCCGCCGCCAGATCGAGCGCGGCGGGCCCGTGACCGTGACGAACGCCGAGATGACGCGCTTCTTCATGACCATCCCCGAGGCCTCCTCGCTCGTGATCCAGGCCGGCGCCATGGGCGGCAAGGGCCAGGTCTACGTCCTCGACATGGGCCAGCCGGTCAAGATCCTCGACCTCGCCCGGCAGATGATCGAGCTCTCCGGCCGCACCCAGGAGCAGATCAAGATCGAGTTCGTCGGCTCACGCGCGGGCGAGAAGATGCACGAGGAGCTCTGGAACGACGGCGAGGACATCGGCGAGACGTCGCACCCGAAGATCATGCGGGCGACGCGCGCCCCGATCGACGGCGCGTGGCTCGAGGATGAGCTCGCCGAGCTCGAGTCGCTCGTCGCCGAGAACGACATGCTCGGCGTGACCGCGCGCCTCCGTCAGATGGTCGCGGCCCCGCAGCGCCTCAGCTCAACGGTGCTCGAAGACACGCTTCACTGACAGGTCGAAGCTCCCGCGAGCTTTCGGTGGGCGGGTTCGGCTAGCGCGGCGGAGCAGACGTAAGGGTGGTCGACGCCGCCGGCAGCAGTTCGGAGGCCGGCCAAGAGCGTAGTACGTCTCCCACCGAGAGCTGTGGACCTACCTCGACAGGTCGTAGTAGCCGCCAACTACGACCCGAGCGACAGCGTCGACGAGGGTGTTCAGGAACGACCCGTCCGACCGGCGTCGATGCAGACTTACGGGACGAGGGTCAGAGCATCCGTATGCGCCGGACGCACGACATTGAAATGTCGCCGGTCAAGGGTTGCGATCTTCGTCTCGACGAGCATCTCGGCCGCCGCGACGACCGTGGCGTCGACGAGCCCAAGCGACAAGTCGCGATATCGCTCGACGAGCTCGCCCGCCCGTAGCAGCCATGAGGTCGGAAGCTCGAGCAGTTCGAGAGCTCCGGCTTCGAAGTTTGCGAGCAGCTCGCTGAACGCTTCGGGCCAGGGTCGGAGCAGGTACTCGACCTCGACCAGCACGCAGACGGGAACGACTCGCGGCTCAGCGGTGCCCTCGAGGAGCTCCTTGCAGGAGCGGTGATCCTGGTCTGTCGCGTCGAAGAAAGCGACGAGCGGGCCGGCGTCGAGAATCAGCGCCACGGGTCAGGGAGGTACGCGCGGCGCCGGGCGTCCCCTCCGGTCGAGACCACACCGGCGCCTCTCATTGGCGGCGGTTTAGCAAACCGTGGCTCGAGCTCGTGCTCGAGAGCCGTGCGAACGAACTGCGGAAATGTAACGCCCTGTGCCCTTGCGCCGAGGCGGGCGCGCTCGAGCAGCGACTGGTCGACCTGGATCATCACGCGTCTCATCATGCTAGCAATGCTAGCAGGCCGGTCTAGAAGGTCGGAAACTGGCACAAAGCCGTTGCAAAGCTCGCCGGGCGCCCGGGTAGGGTGGCCGGGTGGATGCACTCGAAGGACTGAATTCCGAGCAGCGGTGGGCTGTGGAGGCCGTGCGCGGGCCGGTCTGCATCCTTGCGGGAGCGGGCTCCGGCAAGACCACGACGATAACCCGGCGGATCGCGCACCAGGTCGCGACCGGGACGTTTCAGCCGGGCGAGATTCTCGCCGTGACCTTCACCGACAAGGCTGCGACGGTCATGAAGACACGGCTCGCGGCGCTCGGCGTCCCCGGAGTGTCGGCCCGGACCTTCCATTCGGCCGCGCTCGCGCAGCTTCGCCACTTCGCGCCCGGTCGGGTCGGCAAGATCCTGCCGACCAAGGCGCTGATGCTTCGGCAGATCGCCAATACGCTGCCGGCTCCGTTCAAGTTCCGGCCGGCGGGCGACCTCGCGACCGAGATCGAGTGGGCCAAGTCCCAGCGGATCGGAGCCGATGCCTACCGCCGCGAGCTGGGCTCGCATGAGCCGCCCATCCCGGAAGACCTGATGGCGCGGGTGTACCACGAGTACGAGCGCCGGAAGGCCGAGCGCGGCGAGATCGACTTCGAGGATCTGCTCGAGCTGACCGTTCGCCTGCACGAGAGCGATCCGCAGGTGCGGGCGACGTTCCGCGACCGGTACCGGGCTTTCACGGTCGACGAATACCAGGACGTCAACCTGGTCCAGCAGACGCTGCTCGAGCTCTGGCTCGGCGACCGCGACGACCTGTGCGTCGTCGGCGACGACTACCAGTCGATCTACGGCTTCACGGGTGCCTCTCCCCGCTGGCTGCTCGGCGTCGAGGCGCGATTTCCCCACGCCGAGGTCGTCCGACTCGAGAGCAACTACCGGTCGACCCCCGAGGTGCTCGAGCTGGCGAACCGGCTCGTGCCGTTGCTCGAGGGCGCCGAGAAGGTGCTGCGGCCGACTCGGCCGTCGGGCCCCGCGCCCGCGCTGAAGCGGTTCGCGACTGCGGATGACGAGGATGACTGGATCGCAGCCCAGGTCAAGCGGCTTGCGGCCGAAGGTGTCGCCTACGAGGAGATGGCGGTGCTCGGTCGCACGAACGCTCGCCTGGCCGATTTCGAGGAGTCGTTCCACGACGCGGGTCTTCCGTTTCAGGGGTCGTCGTTGCTTTCCCGTGATGCAGCCCGCCGGATGCTGCGCGTGCTCGAGCGCGACTCGTCGACTGGGCTGGCCGCGCGGGTGCGGACGATGGCCGAGGAGGCCGGGATGCTCTACTCGCTGCCAGACAAGCTCGGCGAGCGCGAGCAGACGCGCCAGGCCGACCTGGCCCGCCTCGTGCGGCTCGCCGGCGAGCTCGATGACGGCGAGCTGACGGGTTCAGCGTTTGTCGCCGAGCTACGGCAGCGGTTCGATCCGGGCGGTCAGAGCGCTCGCGGAGTCCATCTGATGACCTATCACCGGGCCAAGGGGCTCGAGTTCGACGCGGTCTTCCTGCCGCGACTCGAGGAGAAGGAGCTACCGACCAAGCTGGCGCGCACCGACGCCGAGATCGCCGAGGAGCGGCGCCTGTTCTATGTCGGGATCACCCGGGCGCGGCTGCACCTGGCGCTTTCGTGGTCGCGCAACCCGAGCCCCTTCCTCGCCGAGCTGGGCCTCGATCGCGGCGCGGCGCCCGCCTCGGCGAAGGCGTCAAGCCGCGATGCGGTGGCGGCGGCGGATCCGGAGCTGTACGGCGCGCTCTCGGAGTGGCGCAAGCAGCGCGCGAAGGCAGAGGAGGTTCCGGCCTACATCGTCTTCCACAACGCTGTTCTGGCGGCGATCGCGGATGCGAAGCCTCGCTCGATGGGCGAGCTCGCCGAGGTTGCCGGTGTCGGACCGACCAAGCTCGAGCGCTACGGCGGCGAGGTGCTCGAGGTGGTTGCGGCGGCGTAGCTCAGTCGCCGTGCCAACAGATGCCCGTATCCGGGCCGCCTGCATCACGGGCGGGGACGGCTGTCGCCACGGTGTCGGTTCGGTTCCCGGTCGATGCCGGGCGCTGCACCGCTTCCGGCCCCGCTGATCACGAGGAACGCTGCGCCGAAGGCGAGCGCCGTCCTCACGCGGCAAGCGCGTTAGCCCGGAATCGCCGACAGCAGCAGGTCGAGCATCAGCTGCGGGTCGCGCCGGATCCGCTCGCCGACGCCCGCGGCGCGCTTGTCGAGCACGAGCGCGCGCGGATCGGTGAGAGGGCGCAGCCGTCCCTGCCTGATCAGCTCTTCGTCGACCCCGCCGAGGCGCCCCCCGTACGTCGTGTAGACGGGAATCCCGAGCGCCGCGGCCTCGCGGTTCATCGTTCCGCCGGCGGAGACGACGAGGTCGGCGATCGCAATCAGGCTCTGCGCGTCGACGGCCTGGTCGGGGACGATCACCGACGGCAGCGCGAGCGAGCGGACGTAATCGCGCTGCTCCTCGGTGCGCGGCAGGACGACAGCGTGAACGTCCTCGAGCCGCCCGAGATGCTGCAGCGTTTGCGGGAAGAGCGGGTTCGAGTGGCGGTGGTAGAGCGAGACATCCGGCGGCGGGCGCAGCACGACGAGCGTTCGCTCCGGATCGACGCCGAGCCCGGGAGCGACTGCCGGGTTCGGCTCGAAGTCCGAGAGGTAGTACTCCTCCTTCAGTCCCGGATAGAAGAGCAGCTTCGGCGGGACAGCCCCGTACCGCGCGATCCGCTCGGCAGGGATCGAGTCGGGGACCACCACCTTCGTCGCGGCGCGGCAGCCGAGCTGATGCTGGAGCCAGGCCCACTCGTAGTCGAACGTCGTCGAGCTCGGGATCCCGAGCCGGTGCGCGGTGATCGTCAGCTCGTGGGATCCGTGCGCCAGCGCGACGTCGAACTTGCGCCCCTTCGCCCAGCGCTTGAGGGCCGAGAGCCGCGACGAGAGCTGCCGTGCCTTTCCCGCGCGAGAGCGACCGCCGTGATGTCCGATCGGCGTCGCAGCCATGCCGTGCTGCTCGATCAGCTGCAGCGTCTGTGCGTAGTCGCGCGCCGTGATCTCGACCTCGTCGCCGCGCGTCTCGAGCAACTCGACGAGCGGCCGAAAGACGAGCGGATGTGCGCTCGCGGTCATGTCGATCCAGACCCTCACCGGCCGCGCCTTCGAAACTGGCACACGCGCGTCACAGGTTCCGCGCTAGCCTCGACGGCGTTGGGGCGGGAGGTGGGTGCCCGGAAAACAGACGGCCCGGGAGCCGGGCGCGGCTCGATGCTCAACCCGCGAGCACCTGCTCGAGCGGTGCGTCGCGGTTGACGCCCTCGACGTGGCGCTCGTACCAGAGCGTGAATGCGAGGAGGCACCAGATCTGACGCGAGAGATCCTCGCCGCCGCTGACGTGGCGGTCGAGCACCGCGGTGACGGCTTCGGGGCGGAGGTAGCCCTGGCGGCGGACCGTCTCGGACGCGAGCGTCTCGCGGGCGAACGGCTCGAGCTCGGCGCGTAGCCACGCTGCCGCCGGGATCGAGAAGCCTCGCTTACGTCCGTTGACGACGTCGTGCGGGAGCAGCGGCTGCATGGCCTTGCGCAGCAGGCGCTTCTTCGAGAGCCCTCGCACCTTGTGGCGCACAGGCAGTGAGAAAGCGAAGCTCGCGACGGCCGGGTCGAGGAACGGCACCCGCGTCTCGAGCGACCATGCCATCGAGGCGCGGTCGGTCTTGACGAGCAGATCATCGACGAGGTACCCGCCGAGGTCGACATCCTGCAACCTGGTCAGGAGCTCGTAGCCCTCGGTCTCGGCGAAGCGGGCACGCTCAAGCGAGAGCGGATCCCACGCATGATGTCGGCCCGTCAGCTCGGCGCGTGCGTCGGGCGAGAAGATCGTCTTCCACCCTTCGTGCCGCTCGAGCGGCGGCAGATGGGCGGCGCGCACGAACCGCTTCGCGCGGTAGTCGAAGCTCGCACGCCGCGATGAGGATGGCAGCCGCTCGATCGCCGGCCCGGCGAGTGCCGCAACCCGTCCGAACCGCTCGGCGAGCAGATCCGCGGCATACGTGTAGTAGCCGCCGAAGAGCTCGTCGCCGCCCTCGCCGGAGAGCGCGACCTTCACGTCCTCGGCCGCGAGGCGCGAGACGAGGTAGGTCGGAAGCGCCGACGAGTCGGCGAACGGCTCGTCGAAAGCCTCGGCCAGGGCCGGGAGAAGCAGCGCGGCGTCCGGCCGGAGCACGAGCTCGCGATGACGGGTGCCGTACCGCTCCGAGACCGCGCGTGCTCCCTCGAGCTCGTCGAACGACTGTTCCTCGAACCCGATCGAGAACGTGCGCACCGGCTCGGAGCTCTCCTCGGAGGCCAGCGCCGCGAGCGCTCCCGAGTCGACCCCGCCGGAGAGCAGCACGCCGACCGGGACGTCCGAGACGAGATGTGCGCGCACCGAGTCGCGCAGTCGTGCACGGCACTCCTCGAGGAGCTCGGCCTCGTCGTCGGCACGTACAGGCAGAGGCCCGGGCCGGGCAAAGCGCTCGAGCGCGAGCTTTCCGTTTTCCCAGGTCAGCACGTGCCCGGGCGGCAGCTTGCGGATCTCGCGGAAGATCGAGAGCGGGGTGGGGACGGTGTTCGTCGCGAGAAACGCCTCGAGCGCATCCAGGTCGAGGTCGCCCTTCGGCAGCGCGTCGAGCTCCGAGGCAAACGAGAGCTCGTTGTCGACGTGGCGGTAGTAGAGCGGCTTGATCCCGAACCGGTCGCGGGCGAGCACGAGCCGCTTGCGTCGAGCATCCCAGATCGCGATCGCGAACATGCCGCGCAGCCGCTCGACGAACCCGAGATCCCACTCCTCGTAGGCGTGGACGATGGTCTCGGTATCGGAGCGCGTGCGCAGCTTGTGCCCTGCGCGCTCGAGCGACCGGTTCAGCTCGCCGTAGTTGTAGATCTCGCCGTTCTGGACGACCGTGCACGTCCCGTCCTCGTTTGAGATCGGCTGGTCCCCGCCGGCGAGGTCGATGATCGCCAGCCGCCGCGAGGCCAGCCCGACGCCGCCTTTCACGAACGTCCCCTCGGCGTCGGGGCCGCGGTGGATCAGTGTTTCCGACATGGCGGCCAGCCGCTTGCGGTCGATCCGCCCGCGTGTCGAAGCGATCCCGCAGATCCCGCACACGGGGCCGAGTCTAGAGCGCGGTGGGGTTGGCTACGGAGTCTCGACCGACGGGTGCGGCTCGGTCCGCTGACCCGGAGCACCCTTGCCGCAGGTGCGGGGAGCGACCAGTTCCAGGCGCCGAGCAGCCGCATCAGGGCCGACACCAGCACCATTCGGATCACGGTCGCGTCGAAGAGCTCGCCTCAGTCGCGGCGAGCGCCGCCGTGTAGTACCTGGCCGAGGACACGGATCCCGGTCGACCAGAGCGTCCGCAGGTAGAGCGGCACGGAGCGGTCGGCGATCCACTCCAGGTCGTGCGCGAGCTTCTCCGCCATCGAGGTCTCGTAGCCACGGCGGACCTGCGCAAAGCCGGTGAGACCGGGCCGCACGACAAGTCGCTGCCAGTAGGCCGGGAGCTCGTTGGCAAGCTCGACGAAGAAGCGCGCCCGGATTGGCCGCGGCCCGACGAAGGACATGTCGCCACGCAGCACGTTCAGGAGCTGCGGGATCTCGTCGAGCTGCGAGGCCTTCAGCCAGCGGCCGATGCGCGTGTACTCGGCCTCCGTTCGGCGCACGAGCTCTTCGCCCAGGTAGGGGCCGAGGCGCATCTCCGCATCCTGCTCGAGGGTGCGGAACTTGAGCATCGTGAAGAAGCGGGCACCTCGGCCGACGCGCTGGCCGCGGTACAGAACCGGCCGGCCGCTCGTCACGACGAGCGCGACGGCGATCACGAATGCGACCGGGAGCAGCAGCAGCCCGAAGAACGATGCGAAGACAAGGTCGAGTGCACGCAGTTCGACGTCGATGCGGCGGCGAGGGGCCTCGGCGGCGAGCCGCCGGTAGCCGCCGACGAGGGTGTCCTCGAGCTGTGCTGACATCCAGGCCGATGGTAAAGCTTCGCCCGTGAGCATTCTCGGGATCGATCACGTCCAGCTCGCCGCTCCGCCCGGCAGCGAGCACGAAGTGCGCGGCTTCTACGGGTCGCTGATCGGGATGGAGGAGCTTCGGAAGCCCGAGGCGATCCGTGGTCGCGGGGGCTGCTGGTTCCACGCCGGCGCCCAGGAGCTGCACGTCGGGGTCGACGAGGCGTTCGCTCCGGCTCGCAAAGCGCATCCAGGTCTTGTCACCTCGGATCTCGATGCGATTCGTGCACGGCTCCAGGCCGCGGGCGTCGAGTACGAGGACGACACGAAGATCGAGGGTGTCGACCGATTGTTCGTGCACGACCCGTTCGGGAACCGGCTCGAGCTTCGCGCCGGAGCTTGATTCCGGCCGCTCTTGTATAAGGTGTCCTTATGGACACGCGTCAACTCGCTGCGTTCTGCGTGGTCGTCGAGCGGCGCAGCTTCTCGCAGGCGGCCGAGCGGCTGGGGGTCACGCAGCCCGCGGTGAGCCTGCAGATCCGCGCGCTCGAGAAACGGCTCGGGACGCAGCTCCTCGACCGCTCGGGCAGGCGGGTCGTGCCGACCGAGGCGGGGATGCGGCTATATCGCGGGGCCCAGAAGCTCCTCGCGCTCGAGGAGCAGGTGGTCGCGGAGGTGGCCGAGGAGTCGGGCGAGGAGCTGGACGGGACGTTCGAGATCGGCGCGTCGACGGGGCCGGGCGGGATCGTGCTCTCGCAGCTGCTCTGCGAGTTCCAGGGGATCTATCCGGGACTCCACGTCGTCATGTGGGTGTACGACACCGGCACCATCGTCGACCGCGTCGCGGCGCGCGAGCTCGAGCTCGGAGTCGTAGGCGCTGCGCGGCGTCACCGCGGCGTTGTCTTCGAGCCGTTCTTCCGCGACGAGGTGATCCTCGCGTGCCCGCCGAGTCACCGGTTCGCCGGGAAGACCGTCGCGCTCGCTGACCTGCGCGGCGCGGGCCTGATCGTGATGCAGGAAGGCGCGGGCGTGCGGCAGCTGATCGAGGACGAGCTGCACCGGGCCGGAACACGGCTGCGCGACCTCGACGTGAAGCTCGAGCTCGGGCTCCAGGAATCGGTGTCGAGCGCTGTCCGCGCTGGGCACGGCGTGACGTTCATCTCGCGCTCGTCGGTCGAGTCCGATCTGGCCGCGGGAACGATCGCCGAGGCGCGGGTCGAGGGGCTCGAGCTGAAGCGCGAGATCTATCTCGTCCGCGCGAGCGGCCGCGTCGAGAGCCGCGCGGCCAGGGCGTTTGTCGACTTCGCGCGCGAGCGGGTGCCGTGATCGTCCGCTGGTCGCTTGCAGAGCTGACGGAGGTTCTGGCGGAGCTCGAGATCTCGCGCCCGTTTCTCATCGCGAGCCGGCGCTGGGATTCCGTCGTCGACCTCGAGGTCGCGGGCAGGTGGGCGGAGATTCCGTCTGATCGCATCGAGGTCACGCCCGGGGCAGATGGGCTCGTCGCGGTCGGCGGCGGTTCGGCCATCGATACGGCCAAGGCCGCATCGCAGGGGACCGGGCTGCCGCTTGTCTCGGTGCCGACGACCTACTCCGGGGCCGAGTGGGCATCGAGCTACGGCGTTCGGACCCACGACCGAAGAATGGTCGGCGGCGGTGGCGGTGCCCGCCTCGCCGGGATCGTTTACGAGGTCAACCTCACGCTTGGCCTGCCGGTCTCGGAGACCGTCGGAACGGCACTGAACGCGCTCGCGCACTGCGCCGAGGCGCTCTACGGAGATCGGTCCGAGGAGAGTGACAGGTGCGCGCTCGAGGGTGCCGAGCTGATCTCGCATTGGCTCCCACGCGTTGTCGAGGGGCCGCACGACCGCGAGGCTCGCGAGGGCCTGCTCCGGGGTGCTGCTGCCGCCGGGGAGGCGCTCGCGCTGGCCGGGCTCGCTCTCGCCCACGCGATGGCCCAGGCGCTCGGGGGCACGTTCGGCCTGCCGCACGGCGCGATGAACGCCCTGACACTTCCCCCCGCGTTGCGTTTCAACGAGCCGATCGTCCCGGAGGCCGTCGCCCGGTTCGGGCACGCGATCGGAGCCGAGCACGATCCGGCGGCCGGCGTCGAGCGCCTGGCGCGGCTCGGCGGTTTCGAGCGGCTTCGCGACTTCGGCGTTCCCGCGAGCGATCTGCCCGCTGTGGCCGCAATGACGGCCGGGCGGATGGGTAACCGGCGGAACCCGCGGCCTGCGACTCAGGCGGAGATCGAGGAGCTGCTCCGTTCGATCTACTAATAAGCACTGCTAATCCTTTGGATTAGCCATTTCTGCTATGGTTTCGACGGATGACCGCCGGGGTCAACTTTGACGTGCTCGTCGTGGGCAGCGGGGCTTCGGGCCTCGCCGCGGCGGTCTCCGCCGAGCGCGCCGGAGCGCGGGTTGCCGTAGCGACCAAGGGCTCGCTGCAGGCCAACAACTCCTCGAAAGCGCAGGGCGGGATCCAGGCTTCCTTCGGCCCCGAGGACTCGCCGGAGCAGCATGCGGAGGATGTGTGGCGCTCGTCGCACGAGACTGCCGATCGCCGGCTCGTCGAGGTACTGACGGGCGAGGCGCCCGACGCGATTCACTGGCTCGAGGACCTCGGGGTCGAATTCACCCGCGAGAACGGCGGCTACCGGCTCGCACGCTGCGGCGGCGCCTCGCAGAAGCGGCTGCTCCAGGTGGGCGATCGCACCGGCCACGCGATCACGAAGGGATTGCGCGAGGCCTGGCAGGGAGGTTCCGGGACGTCGTTCGAAAACGCTCCGCTGCAGAGCCTCGAGCCGACCGAATCGGGCTGGCGGGCCGTCTGCGGCGAGCACACGATCGACGCGGGCACCGTCGTTCTCAGTGCCGGGGGCCGCTGCTTCGCCGAGGCGAAAGAGCGCGGCGAGCTTTCGACCAACCATCCGAACGCGACCGGCGAAGTCACCCGGATGGCGCTCGATCTCGGTGCTGAGGCCCGCGATCTCGATGCGCTCCAGTACCACCCGAACGGCGGCGCCTGGCCCGCGAACATGCAGGGCTACTCGATCCCCGAGACGACGCGCGCATACGGCGCAGTGCTGCTGAACGCCGAGGGCGAGGAGTTCACCGACTCGCTCGGCCCGCGCGATGTGGTGTCGCAGGCGATCGTCGACGAGGTCGCGGCAGGTCGAGGGGTCGAGACGCCTGACGGGCGACCAGCTGTCTATCTCGACACGACTCGGATCGCCGAATCCGACGCGGAGATCTCGCTTCCCTACATGCTGCGCCGGTACCGCGCGGCGGGTGTCGATCCGCTTGCGGAGAGCATTCTCACCTACCCCGTGCTCCACTACCAGAACGGCGGGCTCGTGATCGACACCGAGGCCGCGACCACGCTCTCGGGTGTGTATGCCTGCGGGGAGATCGCCGGCGGCACCCACGGGCGCAACCGGATGATGGGGAACAGCCTGCTCGAGTGCGTCGTCTTCGGCCGGCGGGCGGGAAAGGCTGCAACCGCGATGGCCAGGAGCTGACGATGAGCATCGACACGATCACCGATCTGGAAGGCGCGGTCGAGGACGCCGCCGCGCACCTGTATGTCTGGGCCCTGAAGGACATCCCGCAGGATCTGCGCGACGCCCTCGCCGCCGCCCGCGACCGAGAGACGTCCGTGCCCGGGAAGCGCGTCCTCGAGACGATCCATCGCAACATCAGCGTCGCCGACTCCGAGAAGAACCTGGTCTGCCAGGACACCGGGATCGCCGTCTATCACTGCCGCGTCGGGGAGGGCTTCCCGCTCCATCCCGCCCGGATCTACGAGGCTCTGCGGAACGGCACCGCACGGGCGACGATCGAGCATCCGCTCAGGTCGAACGCGGTACACACGATCACGCGCGAGAACACCGGGCCGAACATCGGCTACCGGCTCCCGATCGTGCACTGGGAGTTCATCTCCGACTGGGACGGCCTCGACGTGAAGTGCGTGCCCAAGGGGTCGGGCTCGGAGAACATGAGCTTCCTCAAGATGTGCGTGCCCGCCGACGGCGTGAACGGGATCAAGAAGTTCGTGCTCGAGTCGATCGTCGGCGCCGGCGGCAAGCCGTGCCCGCCCGGGATCGTCGGCGTCGGGATCGGAGGTTCGGCCGACTACGCGATGCATCTCGCCAAGGAGGCGATCATGCGGCCGATCGGCACACGGAACTCCGATCCGCTGGTCGCTCAGCTCGAGGACGAGCTCTTCGGGCTCCTGAACGAGACCGGCATCGGCCCGATGGGACTCGGCGGCGATGTCACCGTGCTGCAGTGCCACATCGAGCACGCGGACACCCACATGACCCTGAACCCGGTCGCGGTCAACTACCAGTGCTGGGCAGCGCGCCGCGCGAGTGCCCACATCACACCGGTCGGCGACATCGAGTACGACCGGGAGGCGTGATGACGACCGGCAACTGGGGAGAAGAATTGACGAAATCGGCACAGACACGGAGCGCGCGGGCTCGTAGAATTGGCATTGAGGGGCAGGGGATGGCCCCCACCCGGGCGGGGGTGTGCGCTCTGAGCGGCGGCACGGAAGGGCGCGGACATGGCCGTCCATGAGGTGACCTTCCCCATCACCGACGAAGCCGAGATTCTCAAGCTTCGTGCAGGTGATGAGGTGATCGTGCAGGGGCACATCATCGGGATCCGCGACCGGACGCAGATCAGGATCTTCGACCAGGGTGTGGAGCCGCCGATGGATCTTTCCGGCGCATTCCTGCTGCACACCGCCCCCAACGTCCGCAAGGTCGGCCCCGGCAAGTACGAGAAGCTCTGCATCGGTACCACCACGAGCGCGCGGATGGTGCGTTTCACCGAGCCGCTCGGCGACCGGTACGGCGTTCGCGCGATCTGCGGCAAGGGCGGGTTCCCGGATGAGGCGATCGAGCCGATGCAACGCCTCGGGATGGTCTACTTCGCGATCGTCGGCGGCGCGGCAGCGCTCGAGACAACCCAGATCGAGGAGATCGAGGAGGTCGCCTGGGAGGAGCTGATGCCCGAGTGCCTGTGGAAGTTCCGGGTCAAGGACTTCGGCCCGCTCACGGTCGGCATCGACGCCCATGGAAACTCGCTCTACCACGACGTCCAGGCGGCGGCGAACGAGAAGCTGAAGGAGATCTTTGCCCGTTTTTGACCTCGAGCTCGGCCGCGACGGCGGCCTGACACACGTCATCGACAAGGGCCTCGGCCCGCGCGGGTGGGAGGACGTCCTCGAGACGAGCGGCGACTACATCGACATCGTCAAGTTCGGCTGGGGCACCGCATACGTGACCCCGAACCTGAAGCGCAAGCTCGAGATCCTCGCCGGCAAGCGCGTCGTGCTCGGCGGCACCCTCTTCGAGGTCGTCTACACCCGGGGCAAGCTCGACGAGTACAAGTCGTGGCTCCAGGCGCTCGGGATCGATCACGTCGAGATCTCGGACGGCACGATCGACATCCCGCGCGAGCGGAAGCTCGAGCTGATCGCCGACTTCGCCCGCGACTTCACCGTCCTCTCCGAGGTCGGCTCGAAGGACTCCGAGGTCGTGTTCGCCCCCTACGAGTGGGTGCAGTGGATCAAGGAAGAGCTCGCCGCCGGCGCCTGGAAGGTGATCACCGAGAGTCGCGAGGGAGGCACGGCCGGCATCTTCCGCCCGTCCGGCGAGATGCGCACCGGTCTCGTCGACGAGATCGCGCATGAGATCGACTTCCACGACCTGATCTGGGAGGCGCCCAGCAAGAATAGCCAGGCCTGGTTCATCAAGCACTTCGGCCCGAGCGTCAACCTCGGGAACATCCCGCCCGACGAGGTCATCCCGCTCGAGACGCTCCGCCTCGGGCTGCGCGGCGACACCCTGAAGGAGGTGCTGCTCGGTGGCGAGCCGGCCCCCGCTTCCTGAGCTCGACTACGAGTCGATGAGCGCAGAGGAGATCCTCGGCGCCATGCTCGAGGCCTTCCGGGGCCGCGTCTCGCTCGCCTGCTCCTTCCAGAAGGAGGAGTCGGTGCTGCTCGACATGCTCTTCGCGATCGACCCGGACGCGCGGGTCTTCGCGCTCGACACGCACGTTCTCTTCCCCGAGACCTATGCGGTCTGGAAGGAGGTCGAGCGTCGGTACGACACGAAGGTCGCGATCTACGAAGGCCCGACACTGGCCCGCCAGGCCGAGTTGCACGGCGATGCGCTCTGGGCGCGCAAGCCCGACCTCTGCTGCGCGATCCGCAAGGTCGAGCCGCTCGGTCGCGCGCTCGGCGGGCTGGACGCATGGATCACCGGGATGCGTCGCGACCAGTCACCGACCCGCGCGAACGCCCCAAAGGTCGGTTGGGACGAAGGGCACGAGCTGTGGAAGGCAAATCCGCTCGCCGACTGGGACGACCAGCGCTGCTGGGACTACATCCGCGAACGCGCGCTGCCCTACAACGAGCTGCACGACAGGGGCTACTCCTCGATCGGCTGCACCCACTGCACGAAGGCGGGCGCCGGCCGTGAGGGTCGTTGGGAAGGGAACTCAAAGACCGAATGCGGGCTGCACGTGGTGGCGGAATGACGTTCGTCGTGTGGCTCACCGGCCTCTCGGCCGCGGGGAAGTCGACGATTGCGGGGCTGGTGGCGGGCGAGCTCGAGGGGCGTGGCGTGCTCGTCGACCGGCTCGACGGCGACGTCGTTCGCGAACGGCTGACCAAGGGTCTCGGATTCTCGAAGGAGGATCGCGACGAGAACATCGCGCGGATCGGCTGGGTCGCCTCACGCCTCGCGCGCGCAGGCGCCGCGGTGGTCGTCTCGGCGATCTCGCCGTACGAGGAGGCTCGGCAAGCCGCACGTCGGATGACCGAGGAGCACGCAGCGTTCGTGGAGGTCTACGTCGCGACGTCGCTCGCCGAGTGCGAGCGCCGCGACCCCAAGGGCCTCTATGCCAAAGCGCACGCCGGCGAGATCCGGGACTTCACGGGCGTCGACGACCCGTACGAGGAGCCGTTGAATCCCGAGCTCAGGCTCGAGACCGAAGCCCGCACGCCCGAGGAGTCCGCGGCACTCGTACTCGCCAAGCTCGAGCAGCTCGGTCTCCTCAAGGAGGAGCGAGCGGCATGAGCGTCGTGGTCGCGCCCTTCACGATCTCGCACCTCGACGAGCTTGAGTCCGAGGCGATCCACATCATGCGCGAGGTCGCCGCGGAACGCGAGCGGCCGGTGTTGCTCTTCTCGGGTGGCAAGGACTCGATCGTGCTGCTGCGACTCGCCGAGAAGGCCTTTCATCCCGGCAAGTTCCCGTTCCCGGTCATGCACGTGGATACGGGGCACAACTTTCCCGAGGTGGTCGAGTTCCGTGACCGTCGGGTCGAAGAGCTCGGTGAGCGCCTCGTGGTCGCGAGCGTCCAGGAGTCGATCGACAAAGGGCGGGTCGTAGAACAGAAGGGCCCGCGTGCCTCACGCAACCAACTCCAGACGACGACCCTGCTCGACGCGATCGAGGAGAACGAGTTCGACGCTGCGATGGGCGGCGCCCGCCGCGACGAGGAGAAGGCGCGCGCCAAAGAGCGTATTTTCAGCTTCCGCGACGACTTCGGTCAGTGGAACCCCCGCGCGCAGCGCCCGGAGCTCTGGAACCTCTACAACGGCCGCATCCGGAAGGGCGAGCAGATCCGCGTCTTCCCGATCTCGAACTGGACCGAGCTCGACGTCTGGCAGTACATCGCCCGTGAGCAGCTCGAGCTCCCCTCGATCTACTTCGCACACGAGCGTCAGGTGTTCCGTCGCGACGGGATGCTCTACGCCGCCTCCGAGCACGTCGAGCTGATGCCCGGCGAGGAGCCGTTCCCTGCCTGGGTCCGCTTCCGGACGGTCGGCGACATGACCTGCACGGGCGGGGTCGAGTCTCGCGCCTCGACGATCGACGCCGTCGTGACGGAGATCGCCGCGACCAACGTGACCGAGCGCGGCGAGACGCGTGCAGACGACCGTGTGTCCGAAGCCGCGATGGAGGACCGCAAACGCGATGGTTACTTCTAGACCGCCGCAGAAAGAACCGGCTTTTTGCCTGCTCAGCCCTTTGCGTGATGTAACGGTACATCTACGTCACCGGAGGCTCGGATGAGCGCCACCGAGCAGATGGTTCACACCGAGCTGCTCCGTCTAGTGACGGCCGGCTCGGTCGATGACGGTAAATCCACGCTGCTAGGGCGGCTGCTCTACGACACGAAGCAGATCCTGGCCGACCAGCTCGAGCAAATCGAGGAGACCTCGCTTCGCCGGGGCGACGGCTACGTGAACCTGGCGCTCTTGACGGACGGCCTGCGGGCCGAGCGGGAGCAGGGGATCACAATCGACGTCGCTTACCGCTCGTTCGTCACCCCGCGACGGCGCTTCCAGCTCGCCGATGCGCCGGGCCACGTCCAGTACACGCGAAACATGGTGACCGGCGCGTCGACAGCGGACGTCGCGATCATCCTGCTCGATGCTCGGAACGGTGTCGTCGAACAGACAAGGCGTCACGCCTACATCGCCGCAACGCTCGCGATTCCGCACGTGGTGGTCGCGGTGAACAAGATGGATCTCGTTCGCTTCTCGCCAGACCGCTTCGCGGAGATCGAGGCCGACCTCCGTGCGCTCTCCGAGCGGGTACGTCTCCACGATGCGCGCGCGATCCCGATGTCGGCGCTGCAAGGAGATAACGTCGTCGAGCGCACCGACGCGATGCCCTGGTACACGGGCCCGACCCTGCTCGAGCATCTTGAATCGATCGAGCTCGCGGCGGACAGGAATCTCGAGGACAGGCGGTTCCCGGTCCAGTGGGTGATCCGGCCGATGTCCGACGAGCACCACGACTACCGCGGCTACGCCGGCGTGGTCGCCGGCGGCATCTGGCAGGCCGGCGACGAGGTCGTCGCCCTCCCGTCCGGGCGTCGCAGCCGCGTCGCAGCCGTAGAGAACTTCGAAGGGCCGCTCGAGGCCGCGATTGCGCCGCAGTCGGTGACGATCCGCCTCGAGGACAACATCGACGTTGGCCGCGGCGACATGCTCGCCGATCCGGAGCGCGCCCCGATCGTGGCGCGCGAGATCACTGCCGAGCTTTGCTGGATGACCGAGAAGCCGCTCGAGCCCGGGGCGCGCTTCGCGGTCAAGCACACGACCCGATCCTCGCGAGTCGTCGTCGAGGAGATCATCTCGACCGTCGACATGCAAACCCTCGAGGACATTCCCGCGCCTGGGCGCATGGAGCTGAACGACCTCGGTGTCGTCAAGCTCCGCCTCGCCGAACCGCTCGCGGTCGACCCCTACGAGCGGAACCGCGCGACCGGCGCGTTCATCCTGATCGACGAGGCGACGAATGACACCGTCGCCGCCGGGATGGTGATCGACGCCCAATGATCACCCGCGCCGCCGACCCTTACGGCGATCTGGACGTGATCGACTCGCGCGCACCGCGGTTCAACCAGACCGTGATCGGCCTGCTGTCGGTACTTGCGATCGCCACGGGCTGGTGGTGGCTCCTCGCTCTTCTTGCGCTGCAGCTCGCCGTTGGCCTGACCCTCGGCCGGCGCTACTGTCTGCCGTGCGTCGCCTACTTCGAGCTCGTCCAGCCTCGTTTCGGCGAGGGGCCGCTCGAGGACTCGCGCCCGCCGCGCGTCGCGAACATGGTGGGCTTCGCGGTTCTGACAGCAGCCTCGATCGCTTACCTCTCCGGCCTGGACACGCTCGGGTTCGCGCTGGGCGCGCTCGTCGCAGCTCTCGCGCTTCTCGCCGCCCTCACCGGGTTCTGTACCGGCTGTGAGGCGTACAAGCTCGCCTGTCGGCTCACCGGCAAGCCGTTCGTCTCCTGCCCGCTGCCCCCACGGGCCGCATAGGCGTGGCCTTGCCGGAGCTCGCCTCATGACCTGGCAGTTCGTCCTGGCGGGGCTCGGCGTCGGCCTCCTCGTCGGGATGACGGGAATGGGCGGCGGCAGCTTGATGACGCCGATCCTGATCCTGCTCTTCGGGTTCAACGCGAAGGTCGCCGTCGGGACCGACATCCTGCACGGCGCCGTCTTCAAGTCGTTCGGCGCGGCGCGTCACCGGATGCTCGGCACCGTCCACGCCAGGCTTGCCTCCTGGATGCTCGTCGGGTCAGTGCCCCTCTCCCTCGTCGGCGTGGAGATCGCGAACCGGGTCGGCGACAACAGCATGTCGAGCTTCCAGAAGGTCGTCGGCGGCGCCCTCATCCTCGGCGGCGCCGGTTTCCTCGCCCGCACGTTCATCAAGTCCCACAGCGACGACGGCCCGCTTCACCTCTCGACCCGTGACAAGCTGATCGCGATCGCGATCGGAGCCTTCGGCGGGTTCATCGTCGGTCTCACGTCGGTCGGGTCGGGGACGTTCTTCGGCCTCGCGATGCTCTTCGCCTATCCGCTCACGGCACCGAAGATGGTCGGCACCGACATGTTCCATGCCGCCGTCCTGCTCTGGGTCGCGGGGATCTCGCACCTCTTGCACGGGGACGTAAACACGCACGCGATGGCCTGGCTGCTCGTCGGCTCGATCCCCGGCGTGCTGATCGGCTCGAGCCTCTCGATCAAGGTTCCCGAGCACGCATTGCGGGTCGGGTTCGGGCTCATCCTGGTTCTCTCGGGCATCAAGCTGGTCAACACTCCGGAGGCGAATTACATCGTCGCAGTCGGCCTCGGCGGCGGAGCCATCGCGCTCGCGTGGTGGCTCGTCCGCGGGTACAAGATCCGCCAGCGCCGCTTGGCACGCCTGGCCCCCCCGGAAGCGGCGTAAAATCCACCGGGCCGTGGCCCGGGTGCTCTCGACTGCGTTCTGCGTCGCTCTCCTGGCCGCTACAGCGGCGGCTTTCGCGTTGACCGAGGGCGCGAAGACGGAGCTCAGCCCGATCTACCGGACGAAGATCGACAAGGTGTTCTCGCCGAGCTGCAATCCCAGGCTCTGCCGCGCGAACGCGGCCAGTATCTCCTTCTGGCTTCGGAAACGTCAGCACATCCAGGTGTGGATGGAGCGCGGCGGCCACCGCGTCGCATGGATCGTTCCGGGCAAGACGTTCCCGAAGGGGAAGGTCAGCCTGGAGTTCCCGGGCATCGGCCTCGACGGCGTCTCGATTCTCCCGGAGGGCTCCTACTTGCCCGTGGTCCACCTGACGGGTGAGCATCGGACGATCACGCTCCCGAACCCGATCCAGATCGACGTGACGCCACCCACCGTCGTGCGGTTTCCGCATCGCGTCTACACCCACATCTCGCCCGACGGCGACGGGCGAAACGACTCCTTCAGCATCCAGTACGCGCTGAACGGCCCCGGACATGGCGTCCTCTATGTCGGCCGTCGCCAGGCCGGGTTCACCCGCGGCCAGAAGGTGCACGGCACGCTCACCTGGAACGGCCGGGTCAACGGCGTGCTGCAACCGCCCGGAAGATACGTGCTCTCGATCGCCGCGCAGGATCCGGCCGGAAACCGCTCCAAGCCGTTCCCGTTCGCGGTCGTGACCATCCGCTACGTCGCGCTCGGCCGGTCCGAAATCCACGCCGCGCCGGGCCGCCGCTTCGCCGTCTTCGTACTGACCGACGCCAAGGATGTGAGTTGGCTCTTCGCCCGCGGGCACGGGACGTCGCGGTCGCACACGCTCCGGCTGCGTGCACCGCGCAAGGCGGGGACCTACAAGCTCTACGTCACCGCATCCGGGCACACGGCGAAGGCCACAGTGGCCGTCGGATGAACGCCGACCTGGCTCGTATCGGCGGCGTAGTCGGTGCGCTCGGCCTCTCGGTGCTCTTCGTCGCGCCGCTTCGGACCTGGCGGATCGGCGGCCTTGCGGGGTGGGCGCTCGGCTGCGGTCTGCTCGCCATCGCGCTCGCGCCGTCGGGACACCACCGCGCCTATGCCGCAGCCGCCCTCGTCGGCGCCGTCGCCGCAGCGGCGCTGGGCTGGGGATTCGTTCGTGTCCCCTGGGCGCTCGCGGTCGCCGTGCTCGTCTGCGCGCCGGCGCGCATCCCTCTGTCGCTCGGCTCGACGAAGGCTAACCTCCTGCTCCCGCTGTACGTCGTCGTCGCCGGCGCGGCACTCGCGCTCGCGTACGAGCTCTTCGCGCCCGAGCGGGTTACGCGGCTGCGGGCGGGAAAGATCTTCACTCCGCGTGGAAGACATACGGGGGAGGAGCCGGCGATCGTCGTGCCGCCGGACCGGGAGAGGCCCCGGCTTGGCCCGTTCGCGTGGCCGGCGGCCGTCCTGGTCGGCTGGTCGGGGATCTGCCTACTCTGGTCGCCGGCCCCCGAGGGGACGAAGCAGGGCGCGATCTATCTCCTCTTCTACATGCTCCCGCTCGGTCTCATCGCTGCTGTGCTCGCCCGCGCGCCCTGGCGGATCGACTCGGCAAAGGTGCTCTACGTCCTGCTCGCCGCGATGGCGCTCGTGTTCGGCCTGATCGGGATCGAGCAGTACCTGACGCGGAACATCTACTGGAACCCGAAAGTGAAGGTCGACAACGCCTTCGCGCCCGTCGACTGGTTCTACCGGGTCAACTCGGTCTTCTACGACCCGTCGATCTACGGCCGGTTCCTCGTCGTCGGCATCCTCGCCAGCGTCACGCTCGTCCTCTTCGCCCGCGGATATGCGGCCTGGGCCGCGGCAGGCCTCGCCGCCGTGACCACGGTCGGGCTCCTGCCCTCGTTCTCGCAGTCGAGCTACTTCGCACTCGCTGTCGGGATCGCCGCTGCGCTGACGGTGCTCTGGCGGCGTAAGGCGCTCCTCCCGCTCGCGCTCGCGGCGGCCGTGCTGGCCGCGGTCACGCTCGGTGTCCCGCAATTCCGGCACCGCATCCTCGGCAAGGCTGGGCTCTCGCACGCGACGGGCGGCCGCTCGACGCTCGTCTCGACAGGCGGCCGCCTCTTTCTCAACCATCCGCTGGTCGGCGTCGGGACCGGCGGCTTCGTCGTTGCCTACGCCAAGGAGACCCACAAGCAGGGGCACGCGTCGCACACCGCGCCGCTCACCGTGGCCGCCGAGACCGGCGTCGTCGGGCTCGGCGCGCTCTGCTGGCTGCTCGCGTTTGTCTTTGTTATCCCATTCCGTGGCAACCGGGGCGCGACACCGACCGGCCGCGCCCGGCTCGCATTCGGATTAGCCTTGATGGCGATCGTCGTGCACAGTTGCTTCTACAACGCCCTGATCGAGGACCCGCTGTTCTGGGGTCTGATCGCTCTGTCCGCGGTCGCGCTCCGCGAGCCGGAAGCGGTGCGCGGATGATCGGCGGCTGGAAGCGCGCGCTCGTCCTCGCTCCGCACACCGACGACGGCGAATTCGGCTGCGGCGGCACGATGGCCCGCCTCGTCGAGGAGGGCGCCGACGTCCGCTACGTGGCCTTCTCGATCGCGACACGCTCCCTGCCGGCAGGTTTCGCCCCCGACACGCTCCGCCACGAGGTGGCGGCGGCAACCTCCCGGCTCGGCATCCCCGGCGAGAGCCTCACTGTCCACGACTTCGACGTCCGCACGTTTCCCGACCATCGCCAGGAGATCCTGGAGCTCCTGATCCAGATTTGGAACGAATGGCAGCCCGACGTCGTCTTCCAGCCCTCGCTGCACGACATCCATCAGGATCACCAGACGATCGCGACCGAGGGGCTCAGGGCTTTCAAGCGAACCACGATCCTCGGCTACGAGATCCCCTGGAACAACCTCGACTTCGCCTACCAGGCCTACATCTCGCTCGAGCGCCGCCACGTCGACCTCAAGGTCGCAGCGCTCGACTGCTACGCCTCCCAGCAGCATCGCCGTTACGCCGACCCCGAGTATGTCCAGAGCCTGGCCCGGATCCACGGAATCAACGTGAACCGCGAGTACGCCGAGGTGTTCCAGGTGTACCGCGCGATCGCGTAACCGCACCGCCACCCGCCCACCCGACGTTCGCTGCCCGGCTTCCGGGCATGAAGGTCGCCCCATCGGGGTAATCCCTACGACACGACTGATCGAGTTACGGAGGCAGCAATGGCGATCAAGCGCAGCAAGCTCAAGAAGTCGCAGTTCGGCCTGCCCGGCAAGCGGAAGTATCCGATGCCCGACCGCAAGCACGCCGCAAACGCGAAGGGCCGGGCCAAGCAGCAGCTCAAGAAGGGGAACCTGTCGCGCTCTGCTTACAAGAAGATCGTCGCGAAGGCGAACCGGATCCTCGACCGCGGCAAGAGACCCAAGAAGAAGGGACGAAAATCCTGATTCGTTCCGCCGCCGCGGACTAGCCGTCGACCACGAGTCCCATCAATGGGCCACGGAGCCGGCTCGTCCTCCTCGAGACGTGCGGCAGGCACACGAGCCGATGCGTGAGGCTCTTGCCCGTGTTGCGCCGCTCGAGCTGATCGCGGCTGATCGGCTTCCACAGGTTGTCGATGACGTCGATCGGATCGTGATCCACCTGATCGATCTCGAGCTCGAGATGCTCGGCCCAGAGCCGGAGACGCGTATGCCGTGCCAGCTCGGGGTCGTGGGTGACGACGTTCATCTCGGAGTCGTTGAAGAGCGAGTGCTCGTTCAGGTTCGCCGAACCGATCGTCAGCCAGCGGTCGTCGACGATCCCGATCTTGGAGTGGACGTAGATCGGATCGGCCCTGAGGCCCGTGCGGGCGAAGATCGCCGACGCGAAGATCCGCCCTTCTCCGGCATCCGCCTCGAGCAACTCTCCGAGCACGCCGCGTGTGTCGTCGACACCAGTGTTGGGTCTTACCGGCAGCAGGATGAGAATCCGGAAATCCGCCGACGGCGGCTTCGCGATCTTCTCCGCGAGAACTGAAGCGATCTCCGGCGACCAGAGGAACTGGTTCTCTAGATAGATGAACCGTTCTGCGCTCCGGAACGCACGGATATACGACTCGAGGATGCCGAAGTCCCCCTTGGGGACGGCTTTGTAGATCTTCTCCGGCACGGTACGGACGATCTGCAGCTCCACGGCGCCGGCTGCCGGAGCGACCGTGGGTGCTGGAAGCCGCTCACCGGTGACCTCGTGCCAGCGCATGTTGAAGCTCTCCGCGACGTCGGCGACGGCCGGCCCTTCGATCCGCGTCGCGACATCGTGCCATCCGACCTTGGCCCGTGCGGGATGATGACGGGCGTCGAACCGGTCGCCGTCCTCGGAGGTCAGGTCGAGGCCGCCGACGAACGCGATCCGATCGTCGATCACGATCGTCTTCTCGTGGTGGCAGTGCATCGGGCGCTCGTGGCCGTCGAGCGCAACCTGCGTTCGCGAGCGGTCGACCAGCCTGTCCCGCATCGCCCGCACGTCGGCACGCGAGGGGCGAAAAAGCGGAAGTGGAGCGCCGGCCCAGCTCAGTACCTTCACGTCGACACGCTCGGCGAGCTCGGAGAGCAGGTCGCGAAGCACCAGTGGATCCCCGTCGCGCACCAGTGCGAACGACGGTGTGAAGTACCAACCGGCGAGATGGACGTGCGATTCGGCCTTCAGCATCGCCTCGGCAATCGCGGGTAGCGCCTCGACGCCGTCGATCAGCACTTCGATCGAGTTGCCACTCGTGGGTGGACGATCGGTCTCGGCCCAGCCGCCGGGCGGAGGATCGAGCGCGCGCTCCCAGCCAATCCGGCTGAGCCTCCGCTGGTGATGCCGGCAGATCTGTCTGCTCACCTGGCTGCCGAACCACCGCTCCCCGGGCACCGTCACGGCTCGGAGCCACTGATGCGAAGAGGTTTCTTCGTGCTGGTGTGAGGTTGACGCCATCGTTCGCCGCCTATGCTCCCGGCGCTCCGAGTGTTGGGGCCTGCGGCCGGGTCGTGAGCCGTTCGCCCCCGGGGCCGTCTGATTCCGCGACCTGCTCGGCAACCTGGGCGACGACGCCGAAGCTGAGCAGGCGCCCGCCGAACGCGATGCTGCACAGCGTGAACCACGCCCAACCGAGCGCGAGGCCGCCGATCACATCGGTCAGCCAGTGGACGTCGAGCAGCACGCGGCTCGACGCCACGGCGACGGCGATCCCGACGGCGCCGCCCGCCAGCAAGGCTCGGGCAGCCCGAGGGCGACGGCGTCCGAGCAGGAGCGCGCAGGCAGCGTAGAACGCTGCGGCAGTGGTCGTGTGACCACTCGGGAAGGACGGACCTAGCGTGGCCGCGGCGGGATTGAAGGCGGGTCGCGTCCTATCCACGATGTCCTTGATCACCGTGGCGAGAAGCTCCTCGCCCGCGACGACGGCTATGACGAACGGCACGATCCACTTTCCGCCTGTCCGGTAGAGCTCGACGGCGACGAGCACTACCGCGAGCGCGATCACCACGTAGATCGATCCGAGTTGGGTGACGCCGTTCAACACATGATTCGAAAGCGGCGAGGCCTCGCGGTTCCCCCATCTTGCGACGCTGTTATCGATCGCGGCGAGGCGTGTGGTCGTCCTCACGAGATATGCGAGTAGCCCGAGCACGATGCCGGCGACTGCGACCAGAGTCAGGGCGATCGACAGAGCAAGGCCGGTGGCCGACTGCGGGTCGAGCCTCCTCTCGAGCGGGCCGCGGACGCTCGGATGCGCCCGAGCGGACTCGCCTGCCTTGCGGCCGACAGCAAGCTCCGCCTCGCCGGGGCGCCATGGGTAGCGAAGCGCGATCAGGCCGGCCACGACAGCGGCGGCCAGCGAAAGCACGATGAGAGCGAGTGCGGGCATTCGAGTCTGATCTACCGCGTTTTCGAACTTTCCAACCCCGCGACGCGGAGCCCGGGGACGGGCGGCTTGGTTTGCCGCTGCTCTCAAAAGGAGAAACACCTTCGCATGGAATCCACGATTGCCCCGAGAATCAACACCGTTCGTCCGCGCGGAGCCGGTCGGTCGGGCGTTCCCGTGCTCGAAGCCGCTTCGGACGGGCCCGCCGAACGGTTCGCCTCCAAGCTTGGCCGGCGTCACCCTGCGCTCGTCTTTCTAGCAGCGGCGCTCGGCGGCCTGTTGCTCCTCACAGCCTGTTCGATTGCCGCCGGGTACCTGCTCACAGATGTCATCGGTCACGCGCCGGTCGTCGGCTCGTCGAACCGGCATTTCGATGCCTGGCTCGCGGCCCACCGGACGGCGAACCGCACTGAAGCGTCGCTGATCGGGTCGATCGCCGCAGGGGGAGTTGTCCTTCCGATCGTGGTCGGACTGGTCGCGCTGGTGTGCGCCTGCCTTCGGAAGTGGCGCATCGCGGCCTTCGCCGTGTTCTCGCTCGCTGTCGAGTCCGCTGCCTACCGCGGAACGACGCTCGTCTTTCACGAGCACAGGCCTCGCGTCCACCGGCTCGAGAACCTTCCCGTTGACGCCGGTTACCCGTCCGGCCACACCGCCGCCTCGATTGCCGTATACGGCGGCCTCGTGCTGCTCCTCACCTCGAGGGTCAAGTCGCCGGCCGTTCGCGCCGTCGCCTGGTCGATCGCGGCGGCGATTCCGATCTATGTCGCGCTGTCGCGCATGTACCGGGGCATGCACTACCCGCTCGACGTGACCGGCGGAGCCCTGCTTGGAGTCGCTGCGCTCTGCGTCGTCGTCTTTGCCGGCCGGGCGGCAGGCGCCGCAGACCGACACCGGCGCGTCGTCCGATGAAGGTCGCCGTCGTGGCGCATTCAGGCAAGACGCTTGGCGGCGGATTGCCCGAGCTTCGCCGGCTCCTCGAGGCCGAGCACGTAACGGACCTCTACTGGGCCGAGGTTCCGAAGAGCCGGAAGGCTCCGGCGCACGTGAAGCGCGCGCTCGACCAGGGCGCCGAGCTCGTGTTCGCCTGGGGTGGCGACGGGATGGTTCAGCGCTGTGTCGACGTGCTGGCCGGCTCGCAGGCCGATCTCGCGATCATCCCGGCCGGAACCGCCAACCTGTTCGCTGCGAACCTCGGGATCCCGAAGGACATCCCCGAGGCGGTGTCACTCGGGCTCCGCGGGCAACGGCACCGCTTCGATGTCGGCCGCTTCAACGGCGAGCGCTTCGCCGTGATGGCCGGCGCGGGCTTCGACGCGGCGATGATCAAGGGCTCCGGAAGCCTCAAGGAGCGGCTCGGTCGCGTCGCCTACGTGATCAGCGGATCGCAGAATCTCCGCCTGAAAGCTTTCGATGCCAGGATCAGGGTGGACGGGGCAACCTGGTACAGGGGAAAGGCGACGTGCCTGCTGCTCGGGAATGTCGGCAAGCTCTTCGGTGGCGTTGAGGCGTTCGACGACGCCCAGCCCGACGACGGTTTCCTCGAGCTCGGAGTCGTGACCGCGGAAGGGCCCCTTCAGTGGGCGCGCACCATGGCACGCACCGCGGTGGGATCGGCGGCCGACTCGCCCTTCGTCCAGGTGACGAAGGCGAGGTCGGTCGAGGTCAAGCTCGACCGGAAGATCCTGTACGAGCTCGACGGCGGCGACCGAACCAAGGTGAAGGCCTTCAAGGTCAAGGTCGAGCCCGGCGCGGTGAGCGTCTGCGTCCCGGGCGCGGTCTCCTGAGGGTCTGACTCGAGGTTTGAGGTTCTTCGGACCGGAAACAAGTGTCCGCGTCGACAGGAAGAGGTGTCTTGTGAGCGTTTCCCAGGTGAGTGACTCCGCCAAGGTGGCGGGCAACGATGTCGTCAAGTCGAAGGCGTTCGAGGCCCTTTCGCGCGCCGGGTTTGTCGCGCGGGCCGCGGTCTACGCGATCATCGGAGTGCTCGCTTTCCGCCTCGCGATCGGGGCGGGCGGGAAGATCACGAACCAGCAGGGCGCGTTTCACACGGTCGCGCAGCAGTCGTTTGGCCATCTCCTGCTCGTGCTCCTGGCGATCGGACTGGGCGGGTACTCGCTCTGGAGGCTCGTCCGGGCCGGGCTCGGGCATGGGCCGGAGGGCTCGGACAGTGGATTCGAACGCATCGCGGCGCTCGCCAGCGGTCTCGCTTACGGCGTCCTCTGCTTCATCGCAATCGAGGTGCTGCTGGGCTCCGGGGGCGGTTCCGGTAACGCGAAAAAGACGACCGGCGGCGTCCTCGCCTGGCCCGGTGGCACCTGGATCGTCGGGCTCGCCGGCGTCATGATGATCGGCGTGGCGCTGTATCAGGGCTACAGGGGGATCACGCAGTCCTTCCTGAAGGACTCCAAGACCGAGACCATGTCACCCCGGATGAGGCGCTGGATCGCCCGGGTGGGAACGGTCGGATATCTCGCCCGGATGGTCGTGTTCGGCCTGGTCGGGATCTTCCTCGTCAAGGCTGCAGTCGACTACGCCCCGAGGGCGGCAGTCGGCCTCGACGGAGCGCTGGCGAAGGTGCTGCATCAGAGCTACGGCTCCTATCTCCTCGGGATCGTCGCGGCAGGCCTCGTCGCTTTCGCGCTCTACTCGCTGAGCGACGCGCGGTACCGGCGCATCTAACCGCCGCGCGGCCCGTTCGAGCAGGGCGCTCCCACCTCGTCTGCGAGGGAGAGGTCGGCGATCAGCACTCCGCCGCGTCGGTTTGTCAGGTTCGAGTAGGCGAGGCTTCGCTGGTCGCCCGGGATCAGTGATTCCCCTGTCGTCCTGAAGAAGACGTCCGAGTATCCATGAGCGGGGATGCAGACCTCGACGTTCTCGAACGTCGTCTCGGTATTCGTCGCGATGCCTCGCACGGATGCGACATTCGAGCTGATCGAGAACGGGCGGTGGCCGACGTCGGGCGGGGCCTGGATCTGGAAGCTGAGCGTCTTCCTGAACGCCCGCTTTTGCCCCGGGAAAGAGAAGACGCGGATCCGCGCCGCCCGGCCCGGTTTCGTCCAGCCGTCGTCATAGAGGCCATAGGTGAGCCAGGACGTTCGCCAGGGCTGATCCGCATCGATCAGCATCATGGTCTGGCCCTGCACCTGCACATTGCCGGCGATGCGAAAGCGCGTCTCGGTGACGCTCTGCACGGCGTACGGTGTCCAGGAGTGGCTTGCGTACCCCGTCTTCGGGTTGAACGCGAGCGGCGTGTTCGGGAACCAGACCACGGCGTCGTCGTAGACATCCGGGGTCGGGTAGTGGGCGGCGTAGCGGATCGACTTGTTCCAGAACTCGAGATCGCGCCACGACTGCTGGGTGACGATGAAGCTGGAGTTCGTCGAGTACGGAACCTCGGTGACGCGGGCGCCGGTGCCCACTGCCCGGTCGACCCAGTCGAGGACGCCGCTCTCGCTCCGGGTCAGCGGCCGGAACGAATGTCCGGGCTCCGAGAAGAGCCGGTGAAACATGTAGGCGGTGTTCGCCGGGAAGCCGACGAGGAGCAGTACCGCGAAGACGACCGTCAGCGTGTTGTGCGGCACCACGCGTGCGAGCAGCACGAACAGCCCGGCGAGCACAAGCGTCCCGACTGCCAGGATGGCTGCTGCGCCTGTCTTTCCACCGCCGAGGTCGGCGATCGGCTTGTAGAGCGTCGCGATCGGGCTGTCTGTACTCAGCGGGAACCTCCCCGACCAGAGGAAGTCCGCCTGCAAATGGTTCGCGAAGCCGAACGCGACGACGACCGCGGGGACGACGAGCGACCAGCGTGGGCGGCGCTCGTCCAGGAGCGCGCACACGAAGCCGAGCACGACCACCGGCACGAGGTAGAACAGGTAGCGATCGATCACGAACGTTCCGATCGTCAGGTCCCACGCGGAGACGACGGCGAGCGTCACGAGTAGCGACGCCGACCCCACGCATGCGAACGCGCGCGTACGCGTCTCGGCCGAGGGTCGCACGACCCCGGCGAGTAGCCAGGCCGTGCCCGCGACGAACGGGAGGACGCCCATCCCGAAAGCGAGGTCGGCCGCGTGCCCGGTCGCAGAGCCGGCGGTTGCGGTCGACGCGATCGAGGGCGAGGCCTCGCTGCTGTAGAGGCTCAGGTGGCTCAGGCCGCCCACCGTAAGGCGGTAGATCAGGGCGGCTAGCAGGAGCGGCACGTAGAAGCAGACGAGCGTCAGATGCCTGCGGACAGTGTCCGTCAGCGCCGCCCCGGCGCGTGTGTGCCACGAGCCCTCCCTCGGCGCTCCGACCTCGGCCGCGACGACGGCGAGCGGGAGAATCCCGGCGAGCAGGGCGAACTGCGTCCGGGCGAAGAAGGCGAGCACGATCACGACCAGGGCGAGGAGGTCGTTCGACCACCGCGGCTTCGTAATCGAACGGTGAATCGCGAACATCGCCCAGAGGAACAGCGGGTAGGCGAGAACCTCCGTCGCGAGGACGGTCGAGTAGATGATCCACGGCATCGCCACGCTGACGACCGCCAGCAGGTACGCGGGCCACCTCTTGCCCGTGACGCGCTTGGCCAGCAGGAACGCCGGAATCGCCGCGGAGCTCATCACCCACGCGTCGAGAATGTGCGCGTTCTTCAGGTCGCCGGGCACGCCCCCGCCGGCGAAGATCGGCGAGATCAGCATCGGGTAGAGCTGGGCGAGGTTCTTGATCACCTCGCCGTGCAGGCGCGGCAGCAGTGAGTGGTACTGCCAGATGCTGATCGCGAGCCGCTCCCAGACGAGCTCGTCGGTCATGTCGTTCCAGTCGGCGACCCGGCCGGCGATCGTGGCAAGGATGGTCGCGAGCGCGAACCAGAGGACGAGGAACGGAACCTCGATGCCGAACAGCGACAGCCCGGCCAGACGGCCTCCGAGCTGTCTCAACCCCTTCACGAGGTGTCTACAGGATCTCGAGCACGAGCCCGTCCGAGGCCAGCTCGAAATGCGTCGGCGTCTCGAGCTCCGACGGGCGGTGCGTGATCAGAAGCCGGCGCGCGCCGGAGGCAGCGAACGCCTCCTCTGCCTCGTCGAGTGACAGGTGGCCGCGCGGCTGGCCGTCACGGTCACCGGTGGATAGGGTCGCCTCGCAAACGAACAGGTCCGCGCCGCGGGCGAGCTCGCTCAGGTGCTCGCCCGGCGCCGAGTCGCCCGAATAGGCGATCGTGGTGCCGTTCGAGGAGACCCGGAAGCCGTACGACTCGACCGTGTAGTGAGGCATGCGCGCTGCGGTGATCGTGTGCCCGGCTGTCGTGAACGGGACGCCCGGCGCGTATTCGGCGATCTGGAAGACGCGCTCGAACATGTCGGGGAAGCCGAGCTCGGAGCCGAAGACCTCGAGGCGCTCCTTCCCCTTCGGCGGTACCCAGAGCTCGGGGCGATCGTGATTTCCGCCGAGGCCGTTGGCGTGGATCCAGCCCCAGACCCACGGGACGAGGTCGCCCCAGTGGTCGAGGTGGAAGTGGGTGATCGCGATCGAATCGGGCTCCGGCCAGGACTCCGGCCAGGCTCCAGTCTGCTCCCGAAGGCGCGACAGCACGCCGGGCCCGCAGTCGAGGAGCAGTGACTGCTCTGACTCGACGAGGTAACCCGACTGGGCCCCGCCCGGGTTGGGCCAGGCCGGCGAGCAGCCGATCACGGTCAGTTTCACGGCTGCATCCTTGCAGGAACACGCGTTGCGGTCGAAGGTTACGGCGGCTATCGTTGAGGCGAATGGCTCGCGAGCTACACGCAACCTCCTCGAGCGCCGGTCTTTCCGCCGGCTTGGTTGCGCTGGGCACGTTTGAGCTGTCCCTGCTCCTTCCCCGGTAAGGGGAGCAAGCGACGACATACCCGAACCCGCAGACCTGCACCAGCGGGAGAAGTCCGTCCTGACGCGAACAAGGAGCGAGCCAAAATGACCATGCCGTACTGGAAATACCGCCCGTACGAGACAGTCGATCTGCCCGACCGGACCTGGCCGGACCGTGTGGTCGACCGCGCGCCGATCTGGTGCTCGACCGACCTGCGCGACGGTAACCAGGCCCTGATCAAGCCGATGGACGCTGCGCGTAAACAGCGGATGTTCGACCTGCTGCTCAGCCTCGGCGTCAAGGAGATCGAGGTCGGCTTCCCGTCGGCCTCGAAGACCGATTTCGACTTCGTGCGCAGCCTCGTCGAGGGCACCCTGATCCCGGAGGAAACGACGATTGCCGTGCTGACTCAGGCGCGGCCGGAGCTGATCGAGCGCACCTTCGAGGCGATCGACGGCGCGCACCGCGCGATCGTGCACCTCTACAACTCGACCTCCGAGACTCAGCGCAGGGTGGTCTTCCGCCTCGACAAGCAGGGGATCACCGACCTGGCCGTCCGCGGTGCGGCGCTCTGCAAGGAGCTCGCGGCCGGGACCGCCACGGAGATCGTGTTCGAGTACTCGCCGGAGAGCTTCCACGGCACCGAGCTCGACTACGCCCTCGAGATCTGCGAGGCCGTCATCGCCGAGTGGGGCCCGACCAGCGACGAGAAGATGATCATCAACCTGCCGACCACGGTCGAGCAGTTCCCGCCGAACATCTACGCGGACCGGCTCGAGTGGTTTCAGCGGCACATGTCCTCGCGCGACCAGGTGATCCTGAGCGTGCATCCGCACAACGACCGCGGGACGGCGGTCGCGACCGCGGAGCTGGGCCTGATGGCCGGAGCCGAGCGTGTCGAGGGGACGCTGTTCGGGAACGGCGAGCGCACCGGCAACGTCGATATGATCACGCTCGCGCTGAACCTGCTCACGCAGGGCGTCGACCCCGGGCTCGATCTCTCCCACCTGGACGAGGCACGAGCGATCGTCGAGGAGTGCAACGAGCTGCCCGTGCATCCGCGGCATCCGTATGCCGGCGAGCTCGTCTACACGGCCTTCTCCGGGTCGCATCAGGACGCGATCAAGAAGGGGATGTACGCGCAGCAGCGCTCCGACTCCCAGCTCTGGGACGTTCCGTACCTGGCCGTCGATCCGATGGACGTCGGCCGCAACTACGAGGCGATCATTCGCGTCAACTCGCAGTCCGGCAAGGGCGGCGTCGCCTACCTGATGGAGGCCGAGCATCACCTCGAGCTGCCGCGCGGCCTCCAGGTCGACTTCGCGCAGAAGGTTCAGGCGATCACCGACGCCCGAGGCGACGAGATGACCGCCGACGAGCTCCTCGCGGCGTTCCACCAGCACTATCTCGCACACACCCGGCCCTATGAGCTTCTCTCCTACACGCTCGGGAGCGCCGAGGAGGATCAGATCGTCGCCCAGATGACGGTCGACGGCGAGCCGCTCGAGCTCACCGGGAGCGGTAACGGCCCGCTCGCCGCGCTCGTCGACGGGTTCGACCGTCAGTTCGGGATCACGATCCGCATCCGCGATTACCACGAGCACGCGATGGCCGCGAGCGCCGACGCAACCGCGGCCGCCTACGTCGAGGCCGATGTCGACGACGACGCGGTGTGGGGTGTCGGGCTCCATCCGAGCATCCTCCGCGCGTCGCTGCTCGCGATCGTGAACGCGGTGAACCGGTCGATCGCGCTCCGGGAGGCGGTCGCGACGGCGAGCTCGCTGTTCGATGCTTCCTAGCGCTAGATCGGCACAAGTCTAGATCGGCGCAATCCGGCGGAGGCGCGTCAGCTCCGCCGGCTGGTAGAAGCGGAGCGGGAGCAGGATCAGCGGGTAGACCAGCGTGAGCACGATCGCGACCGGGAGGGAGCCGATCGCCCACGCGATGCCGGTCAGCCCGGCGGCGACGGAAGCGAGGGTGATGATGCGCCGCCACTGGTAGGCGACGGGGTAGACCTGGCGGCTCCGCAGCCACATGCCGATGAAGAGCACGAGGTAGGCGGCGAGCGTCGCAACCGCAGCGCCCATCATTCCGAACTCGGGGATCAGAGCGATGTTCAGGCCGATATTGACGAGCGCCGCGAAGCCGCTGACCACCCAGTTCAGCTGCGTCTGGCGCATCCGGCCGATTCCGATTGCCAGCACCGAGTAACCCGAGTACGCCGCGGTTGCGAAGCAGAGGAGCGGCACGGCCTCGGCCGAGCGGTCGAAGTTCCCCTTCGGCGCAAGGACGTCGACGATCCACGGGGCGAGAGCGCCGAGGGCGAGCGACATCCAGCAGGTGAGGAAGAGGAGGTAGGTGAGGACGTAGGAGTAGGTGCGCTTCGCGGCGGTCTCGTCCTTGATCGAGTAGGCGAACGCCGGCCAGGCGAGCTGGAAGGCGGTCATCAGGAAGACGACGATCGACGCGATCCGAACGGCGAGGGAATAGATGCCGACCTCGGCCTGGCCCTTGTAGCCGTTGATGAACAGGCGGTCGATCAGGTTGATCACCCAGAGGGCTAGAGCGGCCGGTACGAGTGGCAGGCCGAAGCGGTTCATCGCGCGCAATAGGTGTCGGTCGAACTGAAAGCCGAGCTGGTAGCGCCGGTAGACGAGCAGCGCGATATACACGGTGAGCGTGCCGAGGAAGTTCCCGACCACCGCTCCGATCGCGCCCTTGTGGGCGCCGACGACGAGTGCGATCGTCGCGCCGATCGTGATCACCACGTTCGCGATGCTCGCGATCGCAAAGCCGACCGGGCGCTCCTCGACGCGGAAGAGCGCAGCGACCTGCGCGTAGTTCATCTGCGCCCAGAGGCCGACGAAGCCTGCCCGGACGATCCAGGGGTCGTCGAGGTTCAGCCAGCTCGAGATCTCGGGCGCGAAGACGAACCCGAGGATCAGCCCGAGCGTCGCCATCCCCATCGTGAACCAGAACGAGGTGCGCACGACCAGGATCCGCCGTGCCGTGTCTTCCGAGTCGAAGTAGAAGCGGAAGAACGCACTCGTGATTCCCATCCGCAGCAGAATCACGAGGACGCTCGTCAGGGCGATGATCGTCTCGATCTTGCCGAAGCCGACCGTGCCCAGATAGACCGTGTAGACGGGCAGCAGGAAGACGGCGATGAGGCGGGAGATGATCCCGCCGAGGCCGTAGATGACAGACTGCGAGCCGAGTCGCTTGAGCTCCCGGGCGAGCACCTACAACGCAGCGTAGATCGAGAGCAGGCGGTCGGCGACCACGTCGATGTCGTGGACACGCTCGACGTAGGTGCGGCTCGCGGCGCCGGTCTCACGCCGGAGAGCCGCGTTGTCGACGAGCGGGCGGAGCTTCGTGGCGAGGTCTTCCTTCGTCGCGGGGACGATCGGGATGCGGATGCCGTAGCCCTCCGCGCTCTGCTCGACGGTCTCCGCGTCGAGGTGGGCAACCACCGGTTTGCCAAGCGCCATCGCCTCGAGCGCAAAGACGCCGTGCCAGCCGGCGTTCAGCTGGTCGACGACGATGTCGGCGCGGGCGTAGCGCTCGCGCGCCTGCTCGTGATTGACGCCCTCGACGATGTCCAGGTCGACGGGAAGGCTCTCGCAGGCCTCGATCACGTAGGCGGTGCCCTTCTTCTGCCGGTTGGACGGGGCATGGACGACGAGCGGCCGCGGGTTGTCGGATGGAGGAACCGGGGTGAAGTCACGCAGGTCGAGCCCGGGCGGGACGACGTGGGCGCCGGGCACCCAGCGGAGCGCGGCGTAGGAGCCGACGATCTCTGCGCCGGCCTTCTTGCCGTCGGTGAGCTCCGCGGGCGTCTTGCCTCTGATGTCGGAGCCGAGGTAGTGAAAGACGCTCGTCTTCCGAGCCGCCTTGAGGATCGGGAACTGCAGCGAAGGCGGGACGAGGGTCAGGCCGAAGTAGAAGTGGAACACGTCGGTCTTCGGGATCAGCTTTGCGAGCGCTGCGAACTGGGTCGCGAGCCGGCGGGGCAGGCCACCGTGGCGTTCGAGCGACCAGTCGGCCTCGGGATGCAGCTTTCCGCGGTTGAAGACGACGAGGCGCGAATCGACTCCCTTTCGGCGGAGCGCCTGCGAGTTCTCCCATGGGATCCCGGCGACGTTGACCGGGCAATGCGTGACCCGAAGAGCCACGACTGCTCAGCCCGTGTCCGGGGACAGTCCCCCGACATGTCTCGGCGAGCCGTTGCCGGGGGACAGTCCCCAGACGTGGCTCGAAAGGGCATGGCTCATCAGACGTCGTTCGATGCGAACGGACCCTCAGCCTGCATCGAACTCGAGCTGGTCGAAGTAGCGCAGGGCCGTCCGGCCGGGGCGGATCCGTGGGCGGAAAGCGCGGAGCTCGTCGTCGGAGATCTCGCCGATCGCGCGCTTCACGCCCAGGTAGGGCAGGTTCAGGTCGTCCTGGTAGACGATCGTCGAGATCCGCGGGTTGATCTCGATCACGTAGTCGCCGACCAGCTGAATGTTGAAGAAGTGCTCGATGCCGAGCTCGGCGACGATCGCATTCGATAGAGCCATGAGAGCGTCGTCCTCGAGCGTCACGAAGTACATCGCGAGACCGGCGCGCATCGCCTCGCGGGTCTTCGGGTGGCCGAGGACGATCTCGCTGCCGTTGGCGATCCCGTCGACCGTCCGTTCGGGGCCGGTGGCTAGCTCCATCACGAGCAGGTCCGTCTGATCGTCGACGGAGGCAAGGATCTCGACTGCCTCCTCGAGTCGCATCGACACCGAGCCGGGGCGCTCGCGTAGGAGTTGGTCGGCGCGGTCGACGGTCGGGTCGAGGATCCGGAAGCCGCGCGAGCCCGATGAGAAGACGGGCTTGAAGCACACCGGGCGATCGGGGTAGCCGAGCTCACGCGCGGCTGCCTCGACCTGGTCAGCGCCCCGCACGCGCCGGAAGTCGGGAGCCGGAAGGCCCAGGCGGCGCAGGAAGGTGTAGGTCTCGGCCTTGTCGTTCGAGCGGTGGATCGCGTCGGGAGGCGAGACGAGGACGGCGACGTCGCCGAAGCCTCCGGTCGCGCCGGCCAGGCCCGCGAGGTCGAACGACGACTGCGGCAGGACGGCGACTGCACCCTCCCGCTCGGCTACCTCACGGATCGCGCCGGGGAAGCCCGGGTCGGATCCGGCCGGCACGAGGTGGAAGGAGTCGCAGAGGTGGCGGCCGATCGAGCGTTCGCTCATGTCGGTGCCGACGAGGCGGATCTCGCGCTCGCCGTTCGCGCGCAGGGCGTGGAGAAGCGCCGCCGTCCCCGGCGCTCCCGACGCGGTCACGATGACGGTCAGCGGCTTCATTCGAGATCGATCCTGTCTGCGCGCAGGTGCTCGAGTCTCGCCGCGCGGTCGGCGTCGAGGAACGACCGCATCGTCCTGCCCATCGTGGCGCCTTCGTAGGCCCAGATCTCCGGATGCGTCAAGAGCTGGAGCCATTCGAACTCGCCGCGGGCCAGGTCGTCGTGCGGGCATCCGTGGCGCCAGTGCTGGTTGGAGTCCGAGCGGTAGTGCTCGGGGTCGAACCAGGGCTCGCTCATCACGTTTTCCACGCCCTCGAGCGGGGCGGTCATGTAGTCGGGGTCGGGGTTGTGCCAGGCAAGGACACGATCGAAGCGGTGGTCGAGGTCGATGTCGGGCCAGACCGCGTGGTGGGCGATCCGCCCGCCGAGCTCTCGCAGCCGAGCGATCGTGCGCTCGCCCTCGGCCGAGTCGAGGTTGTAGAAGACCGATCGCGTCATCAGGAACCACGTCGACCACGCGCCCGCCTGCGCCTCGACCTCCGCGACGGCAACAGCCGCTTTCAGCGAAAGGTCGACGTCGTGGCGAAGGATCAGATCGCCGGCCACGGGCGGCCGGTCGAACCCGACGAACCGGTAACCGCCGGTCTTGGCCGCGTCGAGCAGATCCCGGTAGTGGTCGAGTGAGAAGTCGCAGCTCATGTCCCCTCCGGCCACCCCCGCGCCGGGCCTGTCCGGTGCCAGGTTAGAGAAACAGAACTGCAACAAACCGTCCACAGAGGGCAAGAACGCCTGCAAACCGACGTGGCCGTCTGGACATGTCCGGTGCCAGGTTCGAGGCCTGAAGCGGTTGGCCCGGCCGCGCTCATGCGGGTTCGACCTCGACGTCGATCAGGCTCGCTGCGGCTTCGGCGCGGTCGAGGGCTTCGAGGTTCGTGTCGGCGATCGCGATCACGTAGCCGCGGCGGTCGCCGTCGAGACGCACCGGGCGGATCACCTCGCCCTCGACCAGGTAGGTGTCGGCCTGGACAACCCCGGGGAACGCGAGCACCTTCTCCAGCGAGCCGACACGGATGACGCGCCCAGGGGTCAGTGGGCCGGGAGCCGCGGTCAGGAAACGGATCGCGAGCGGCTGGCGGAACCGGGGGAACACGAGCTGGTCCGGCAGCTCCTCGCCGAGCGCCACCCGCAGCTGCACGTCGATCAGGTCGACCCCGACGGCGTGGCGTACGAGGTCGGCCATCTGGCCTCCGGGGATCCGCGCGGCGCACTCGACGACCACGACCCCGCCGTCTGGTGACGCGATCAGCTGCGGGAACGCGATCCCGTTCTCGAGCCCGAGCGTGCGCGCCGTCAGCGCCGCGATCCGCTCGGACTCCTCGAGCTGGTCGCCGTACACCGTCGCCGGGTAGACGTGGATCCAGCCGACGCCGAAGCCGATCCCGGGCGGCCGGAGCCGGTCGGAGAGGGTCAGCGTCCAGGCCTCGCCGTTTCGGGCGATCACGATCCCGTTCATCTCGGTGCCCTCGACGTACTGCTCGAGGATCGCCTCCTGGGTCGGCGACGCCGAGAGCGCCTCGTGCAGGTGCGCGTCGATGTCGTCGACAGACGTGACGAGGAAGATCCCGCGCTGGCCGCCCGAGTCGGCCGGCTTCAAGACGGCCGGGAACCCGACCTCGTCGGCCGCACGACGGCGCTCCGACAGCTTGCGCAGCGCCGCGAACCGCGGTTGGGGCACGCCCGCCTCGGCGAGTGCCCGCCGCATCGCGACCTTGTGCGTCATCAGGTGCGCCGCCTCGGTGCCGATTCCCGGCAGCCCGCGCGTCTCGGCGATAGCGGCAACGACGGGAACGGCTCGATCGGCCGACACCGTCAGCACGCCGTCGAACGACTCGCCCGCGACCGCCTCGAGCACCGCGGTCACGTCGGAAAAATCGACTACGAAGCCGCCGTCGGCGAACCGGAGCCCGGGCGCATCCGGATTCCGGTCGACCGCAAGCACGCGCAACCCGCGCTCCTTCGCGCGAAGGATCGCGTTCCGTTGATGTCGGCCGGCGCCGACGAAGAGGACGGTCTTCACCGTGCCAGCGACCTTAGCGGCGAGCGACGATCGCGTAGTCGAGAGGAGCGAAGAGAGCATCGTCGAGGAGCCGCCGGTTGGCTTCCAGAGCAGCCCGGGCCGCATCCCATTGGCCCTCCGGCGGAAGCTCGACCTCCCGCAGCCGCTCGGACGGCGGGTTCAGGTACTGCACCTGGACCTCGTCGAACCCCGCCTCCCGGACAAGCAACTCCAGCGTCGCCGGGACGAGCGGTTGCGAGTGAGTCAGGTCGGCGAAGTAATTCTGCAGTGCGTGCGGCGATGCCGGGTTGATCGTCTCGAGCAGGAGGACGCCACCGGGCCGGACCTTCTCGGCAGCGAGCCGGAGAAAGCGAACGAGAGCGGCAGGCGGAAGATGCTCGACGAGCTGCAAGGCCGTCACGGCCCCGAACGACGCGTCCGGAGCGGCTTCGAGCGTTTCGAGTGCATCGGCCTGGTCGACCGCGAGCTGCTCGCCCTGGGCGTAGGCGGCCATGTCCGCGTCCGCATCGACACCGCGGGCCTCGAGCCCGGCATCGCGCAGCAGCGCAAGCAGCTCGCCGCGGCCGCAACCGAGATCGAGCACGGGCGCGCAGCCGGCGAGCACGTCGACGTAGTGCCTTTGACGTTCGCGCACCTCCGCCGTGGGCGCCCGCAGACGGGACTCGAAGGCGAAGTAGTCGGGGAGTGCGTCCTGCCGGGGCTGCGAGGCGACCGATCCGACGGCCGGCCCGCGCCGCTCGAGGCGCAGCAATCGCTCCTCGAGCTCGCGGCTGCGCCGCTCGGCCTCGCCCGCCCGCGCGGCGGCCTGGTCGACCCGCTCCGAGAGTGCGTCGACGAGTCGAAGCATCGCGTCGTTGAACGCGCGCTGGGCCCGCGCGAGCGGCTCAGCGGTTCGCGAGAGCCGTGCTCGAACGCCGCCGCTCCCCGAATCGGCCGAAACGTTCCGCAGCGACTCGGCCTCCGCGCGGGTCTCCTCCAGGCGTTCCATCAGGCTGCACGATAAGGCGTCGTTACACTCGACGCGATGCTGAAAGGCAACCGGATCCTGATCACGGGTGGCGCGGGCTTCATCGCGACGACGCTCGCGCGCGAGCTGGTCGACGAGAACGAGATCGTCGCCATCGACAACCTCCACCGGAACGCACTCGAAGGGACCGAGCTCGCGAATCATCCGAACTTCACGCTCCATCAGTGCGACGTCCTCGACGGGGAGCAGCTGAAGGAGCTCGCGGCCGGCGCGACCCATTTCGTCCACTGCGCCGCGATCGCCGGCGTCGAGACGGTCCTCGAAAGCCCGGTGCGCACGATGCGCGTCAACGTGATCGGCACCTACAACGCGCTCGAGGCCGCACTCGCAACCATCGGAACGCTCGAGCGGTTTGTCGACTTCTCGACCAGTGAGGTGTTCGGTACCCACGCCTACAACGTCAGCGAGGGCCAGGTCTCGACGATCGGCTCCGTCGGCGAGGCGCGTTGGACGTACGCCGTCTCGAAGCTCGCGGGCGAGCACATGGCTCATGCGTACCACGACGAGCTGAAGCTCCCGACCGTCACCGTTCACCCGTTCAACGTCTTCGGGCCCGGCCAGATCGGCGGAGGCGCGATCCGCGCATTCATCGAGGCGGCGCTCGACGGGCGGAACCTGACCGTGCGCGGCGACGGCTCGCAGATCCGCGCGTGGTGCTACGTGACCGACATGGTCAGCGGCGTGCTCGCCTGCCTCGAGCGTTCGGAGGCCGTCGGCCAGGCGTTCAACATCGGCAACCCGCGCTCCTCGGTCACGATCTACGACCTCGCAACGCGGATCAAGCGCCTCACGGGCTGCCCGGGCGGGATCGTCTTCGAGCCGCTCGGCTATGTCGATGTCGAGCTCCGGATCCCGAACGTCGCGAAGGCGCACGAGCTGCTCGGCTGGGAGCCGAGCGTCGAGCTCGACGACGGCCTGACGAGGACGATCGAGTGGTACCGGGCGAGATAGCCCCGATCCGGCTTGCCCGCCCAGATACCGGCGAGGAGGAGCTCGCCGAGGTCGCCGCCGTCCTCGAGAGCGGGATGCTCACGCAGGGTCCCCGCGTCGCCGAGCTCGAAGGGCTGATCGCCGAGGCGTGCGAGACGACCCACGCACTCGCCGTCTCTTCGGGAACCGCGGCGCTCCATCTCGCGGTGCACGCGCTGGGCCTCGCGCCCGGCGACGAGATCCTCGTCCCCGCCTACACGTTCCCGGCGACCGCGAACGTCGTCGCGCTCTCCGGCCTGCGGCCGGTGCTGGTCGACGTCGACCCCGTGACGATGAACATCGATCCGGAGAAGCTCACGATCGGCCCGCGCACCAGGGCCATCCTGGCCGTGCATCTGTTCGGGCGCCCGTGCCGGATGGACGAGCTTCCGGACCTGCCGGTGATCGAGGATGCCGCCGGCGCGCTCGGCGCTCGTCGCGGCGAGCGCGCGTGCGGCTCGCTCGGTCTGATGGGCTGTCTGAGCTTCCACCCCCGAAAGATCGTGACCACCGGCGAGGGAGGCGCGGTCACGACGAACGACGAGCGTGTCGCTGCAGCGATGGCGCAGTTCCGCAACCACGGCTGGCGCTCGCTCGCCGACGCGGACATGCCGGCTCCGGGCCTCAACTACCGGCTCTCCGACATCCTGGCCGCCGTCGGCCTGCCGCAGATGCGGCGGCTCGACGAGCTGCTCGGCGGCCGCGAGGCGATGGCGGTCGCCTACGACGAGCGGCTTGCCGGCCTTCCGGTCGAGCTACCGGAGGTCGACGAGGGCGACGTCCACGGCCGCCAGGCGTATGTCATCCAGGTCGCCAGGCGCGACGAGGTGCTTGCCGGGCTCCGCGCGGCGGGGATCGAGGCGCAGATCGGGACGTTTGCGCTCCCGTTGCTCCAGGCCTACTCCGATCAGGGCTTCTTCCCGGGCGCCGAGCATGCGTTCGAGCACGCCCTTGCGCTGCCCTTCCACTCCCGGCTCACCGAATCGGATCTCGACCGCGTGGTCGAGACGCTCGCAGCGCTCCTCTCCTAGCCCGATAATGCGCGGCATGAGCCGCTCCGACGGTCGTGCCCGGCTCCAGCCTGCGCCGCAGGCCGCTCGCGAACGCCCGATCGAGGCGACCGCGCACCCGGCGGCGGCGACGCTGCTGCTTGCGCTTCAGCGAACTGCCGGCAATGCGCGCGTCGCGAGGATGATCCTCCGCGACGAGCTGACACTGACGGACGACTCGGCAACGCCGATGGACACGCCCACCGGAACCGGCGGTGGTAGTGGTGCCGGTGGCGCGACAGTCGGAACGGTCGGCGGCCGCCGACCGCCAGTGCGGGCTGTCACGCGGAACTTCGCGAACTGCAACGAGGCCGCCGACTGGCTGAACGGCGGCGGTGATGCGGGTGACGCCTCACCGCAGTACCACCCCACCGCGGGGCGGATCAGGCATTCGGGCTCGGGCGGGACGTTCACGGCTTCCGTCGACCTCACGTGGGCCTACGACCCGTCATCGACGGCCGAAATGATCATCCCGGCGTGGCCGAACATGACCGACGCCGAGCGTGCGGCGGTCGCGCGTTACCGGTCGGCGATCCAGGCGCATGAGGAGATGCACTTCGACGTGACCGACAACATCGTCAAGGCCCTGCCGCGCACGGTTACGGCCACAGGAACGGATCCGACCGCGACCACGCACAACCTGCAGACCGCCGTCACGCAGTACGGAGCGGACGCGCAGACGGCGATCGACCAGGCAACCCACGACTACGACGCGACCACCCAGCACGGCAAGACGCAGTCGGCCGTCGGTGGAGTCGATGTGCACCTCGACTGCAGCGGCGGCGGCTCGGGCGGCAGCGGCTCGGGCGGCAGCGGCGGCTCGGGATCGTCGTCGTCCTCGACGGACGCGAATCTCGCCGCCGACTTGACCGGATTGTGAGTGATCACTAACATGGGGCCACGATGGTCGCCGCCGAACGGAAGACGAAGGAAGCGCGCCGCGAGGACATTCTCGATGCGGCGTTCTTCGAGTTCGCCGAGCGCGGGCTCCACGGCTCCTCGACCGAGGCGATCGCGGCACGAGCCGGGATCTCTCAGCCCTACGTGTTCCGTCTCTTCGGGACAAAGCGGGAGCTCTTCCGGGCGGTCGTCGCCCGTTGCTTCCGTGAGACGCTCGAGATGTTCCAGCGGGCGGCAGAGGGGTTGAGGGGCGAAGAGGCCCTTAGAGCCATGGGCGAGGCGTACAAGCAGCAGCTGTTGAACGATCCCGTCCGGCTCCGCGGCCAGATGCAGGCTTACGCCGCCTGCGACGACCCTGACCTGCGTGAGGTCGTGAGTCAGGGGTACGGCGATCTCGTCACCTACGCCGAGCGGGTCTCGGGGCTTCCGCCGACCGAGGTGTCGCGGTTCTTCTCGATCGGGATGCTGATGAACGTCTTCGCCTCGATGAACCAGTTCGGCGACCACGCCGATCCCTGGGCGCAGCGGCTTCTCGAGGGCTGCAAGTAGTAGATCCGAGTCCTTTTTTTCAGTCGGAGGTAAGTGATGACTCACAAAATACGTAGCAATCACAAGTTGATCTGGGCCTTCGTGCTTACCTCGGCGGCGGGCTTCATGGTCACGCTCGACAACCTCGTCGTGACCACGGCGTTGCCCGTCATCCACCATGATCTCGGCGCGAGCCTCGGCGGTCTCGAGTGGACGGTCAACGCCTACACCCTCACGTTCGCCGTTCTGCTCCTGACCGGAGCTGCGCTCGGCGACCGGTTCGGCCGCCGCCGGCTGCTCGCGATCGGCCTCGGGATCTTCACTGCCTCCTCGGCGCTCGCCGCCCTGGCGCCGTCGATCGCCGCGCTCGATGCGGCCCGCGCCCTGCAGGGCGTCGGCGGCGCGATCGTGATGCCGTTGACGCTCACGATCCTCTCCGCCTCGGTCCCGGCCGAGCGCCGCGGCCTCGCACTCGGCGCGTGGGGTGGGATCACCGGGCTCGCGGTTGCCTTCGGGCCGCTGGTCGGCGGCGCCGTCGTCTCCGGAATCTCGTGGCAGTGGATCTTCTGGCTGAACGTACCGATCGGCCTGGTCCTGCTCCCGCTCGTGTGGTTCCGCCTCGACGAGAGCCGCGGGGACGCGAGCCGTCTCGACCTGCCGGGCCTCGTGCTCGCGGGGGTCGGCCTGCTCGGAATCGTGTGGGGCCTCGTCCGTGGCAACGCGCTCGGCTGGAGCTCGCCCGAGATCATCGGCGCGATCGTGGCCGGTCTCGCCTTCGTGGCCGCCTTCGTCGTGTGGGAGCTCCGCACACCCACTCCGATGCTGCCGATGCGCTTCTTCCGCGACCGGGCCTTCGCGCTCGCGAACACCGCCTCGCTGTTCTTCTCCTTCGGGATGTTCGGTTCGATCTTCCTGCTCGCACAGTTCTTCCAGACGGTGCAGGGCTACTCGCCGTTCGGCTCAGGCCTGCGAATCCTGCCCTGGACTGCGATGCCGATGATCGTCGCGCCGATCGCAGGGGCACTCTCCGACCGGATCGGCGGCCACCGGCTGATGGCTGCAGGCCTGCTCCTCCAGGGCGCCGGTCTCGCGTGGATCGCGGCCGTCTCCACCCCGACGATGCCGTACATCGACGCGGTCCTCCCGTTCACCCTCTCCGGGGTCGGGATGGCGCTCTTCTTTGCGCCGGTCACGAATGTCGTCCTGTCCCGGGTGCGCTTCGAGGAGCAGGGCAAGGCCTCGGGCGCGAACAACACGATCCGCGAGCTCGGCGGCGTTCTCGGCGTGGCCGTCCTCGCGTCGATCTTCGCGCACTACGGCGGTTACCGCACTCCGTCGACGTTCGTCGACGGCATGAGCGCCGCCGTCTACCTCGGCGCCGTCGTCGTCGTGCTCGGCGGAGTGGCTGCGTTCCTGATCAAGCCTCTCCGGTCACGAGGACGGCAGCCCGTCGAGCTCGCTCCCGAGCTCGAGGCGGCAGCCTAGAGGCCCGGAGAAGCGATTGGTGGGGCGGAGACCCAGGCCCCGCCCCACCAGTCACGTCGCTCGGGGTGCTGAGTGGCAGGAGCGCCTCGCTCGACTGAATCGTTCGCCTGCTCCGTCGTCGCCTGCGACAGCGACAATGGGCCGGGTGGCAGCCGAACCGCCGGAAAGAGGACGCGCATTGCTGGTGCTCGGCGCTGGGCCCGCGCAGCTCGGGCTACTCGAAACGGCCCGGGCGCAGGGGATCTGGACGGCGGTGTGCGACCGCGATCCCGCGGCACCGGGGTTTGCATTCGCAGACCGGCGCTGCATCGTATCGATCGACGACGAGCCGGCGATCGAACGGCTCGCCTCGGCGCTGCCGCTCGGCGGCGTGATCGCCGCGGGAACCGACACTCCGGTCGCGGTCGCGGCGCGGATCGCCGACAGGCTGCGCCGATCGCACCCGCTCTCCCCTGCGACCGCGATCCTGGCGACGAACAAGCTCCGCCAGCGTGAGGCGCTGGCCGAAGCGGGCGTCCCGCAGCCTCGCTGGGAGGTCGTCGGAGCGAACGGCACGTCCGAGATTCCGCCCCCGGTCGTCGTGAAGGCGGCCGACCGGTCGAGTCGCGGCGGGCTTTCGCTCGTCCGCCGTCCTGCGGGGCTCGAACGTGCTCTCGCGTCGGCACGCGAGGTGTCGAGGAGCGGCGTGGTGCTCGTCGAGGAGTACGTCGACGGGCCCGAGGTGACCGTTACCGGCTTCTCCGCCGGCGGCGACTTCGTACCGCTTGCCGTCACCGACCGGGTCGCCGCCGAGGGCGGGCTCCGGGTACCGCTCGGCTACGTGTGGCCCTCGGTCTACGCGGAGACGGCTGTGGAGGTCACTCGGCGCGCGGTCGAGGCGCTCGGGATCGGCGAGGGGCCCACGACCACCAGGCTCCGCATCAGCAGGGGTGGGCCCGAGGTGATCGAAGTTGCGGCCCGCCTTGGCGCCGGGCACGAGGCCGAGCTCGTCGAGCTCGTGACCGGCGTCGACCTCACGGCGCTCGCGCTTGCAGTGGCCCTGGGCCGCCCGCTTGCGGCGAGCGAGATCGCCGGGCGTGCGCCGGATGGGGTCGGGGGAGCGGCGACCCGTTTCCTGGTGGCGCCCCCGGGAAGGCTCGAGGCGGCCGAGGTGCCCCAGGCCATGAGCGGCGTCGTCTCGACGCGGCTCTACCGTGAGCCGGGATTCGTCTTCGGTCACCCGCTGCGGGTCGCCGACTGCGCAGGCGCGGTACTCGCCGTCGGCGCCTCCGCCGACGAGGCGCTTGCGCGGGCGGCGGCGGCCGCGGAGCGAATACGCTTTGTCACGGCAGATGCCGAAGCGATGGTCTGAGTGCTGAGGAGTCGCTGGGTTCGCGTCTTCGCGACGGTTGTCGTGACCGGTCTGGCCGGCGGGTACATCGTCTGGAAGGTCAACGTCCGCCAGGCGCTCGACACGATCGGCTCGGCGAGCGTGAGCTGGCTGCTGCTCTCGGCGACGCTGACGCTGATCACGGTTCCGCCCCAGGCCTACCGGTGGAAGCTGTTGCTGCGGGCGCGGGGCGTTCGGGAGTCGGTCGCCTGGCTGACGCGCGCGTACTTCGTCTCGTATGCGGTGGGGCAGGTGCTGCCCACGGGAGTCGGTGGCGACGCCTCGCGGATCTACGAGACGACCAAGCGTCATCCCGGGTTCGGATCGCCGATTGCAGGCTCCGTTGTGCTCGAACGCGCGATCGGAGGCGCCGTGACCCTCCTCCTCGCGGCGATCGGGCTCCTCCTCGCGATCGGCCACTACCCGATCGGGCCGTACCTGTGGATCGAGGCGCTCTTCATCGTCGGCACGATCGTGGCCGGGGCACTCGTGTTCTCGAAACGACCTCGGCCCTACCTGCGGAGGGCGATCAAGCCGCTACGCAAGCTTCGGATCGAGCGGGGCGCGCGGGCGCTCTACGAAGGGATCCACGGCTACCGGTACCACACGAGCACGCTCCTCGTCGTCGCGGGGATCACGTTCGCAGCTCAGGTGTCGCGGATCCTCGCGATCTGGGCGGGCGGGAAGGCGGTCGGCGTCGAGTTGCCGGTACGGCCGTACATCGTGCTCGGGCCGCTGCTCTTTCTCGTGATGCTGGTTCCGTTCACGATCAACGGCCTCGGGGTACGCGAGGCGTTCTTCATCAGCTTCCTGACGCGGCTCGGCGTCAGCTCCGACGACGCGTTCGCGACCGGCTTTGTGTTCTTCCTGATGACGCTGCTCCTCGCGGTGCCGGGGCTCGTGGTGATCCTGTGGGAAGGCTTCCGCCGGTCGCCGGTGCCCGTTGCCGATGGCTGACGATGTCTCGGTCGTCGTCGTGACCTGGAATGCGGCCGGGCACGTCGAGCAATGCCTGGAGTCGGTTCGCGGCCACGAGACGGTCGTCGTCGACCACGGGTCGACAGACGGGACCGTGGCGCTCGTGCGCGAGCGATTCCCGGAGGTGACGGTGATCGAGCAGGGCAACCTTGGCATGGGCGGGGGAAACAACACCGGCATGCGTGCCGCCGGCGGCCGGTACTGGCTGCTCCTGAACTCCGACGCCTGGGCTCCCGACGGCGCGCTCGCCGCGCTCGCCACGTTCGCCGACGCGCACCCGCGAGCAGCGGTGGTCGGGCCCCGCCTGTCGAACCCGGACGGCTCGCTGCAGCGCTCGGTGCGCGGCGACCCGACGCTCTGGCGCCTCGCGACCGAGTACCTCTTCCTGCGCAAGCTCGGTCCGCGGACAGATCTCTTCAACGCGTTCTACGGCGGCGGGTTCGCCTACGACATTCCGCGAGAGGTCGAGTCGCTGCTCGGTGCGGCCCTGCTCGTGCGGCGCGACGCGGCCGACGAGGTCGGGCTGTTCGACGAGGCGTTCTTCATGTTCAGCGAGGAGACCGACTGGCTCTACCGCTTCCGTCGTGCGGGCTGGCAGGTGTGGTTCACCCCCACCGCGGAGATCGTGCATCTCGGCGGCGCTTCGCACGGCGGGAGGCTCTACGTTGAGAACCTGCGCGGGATCCTGCGCTTCCTGGCCAAGAACCGCGGTGAGCTGGAGGCCGAGCGCGCGCGGAGGCTCCTGCTCTGGGCGCTCCGGCTGCGGTCGCTGCTCTATCGCGGCGAGAAAGGGGCGCGCTATCGCGAGGGCATGCGCTTCCTCGGCTCCGGCAACGTCCCCTCGCTGCTCCGGTGATCTCCGAGTACCTCCGGTTGGCGCTCGCGACGGGGCTCGTGTTGCTGCCAGGGTTCCTCGTCGCACGTGCGCTCGGGCAGCGTGGGCTCTCGCCGACTCTGGCCTGGACCTTCGGGGCGCTGTTCCTCGCCTGGGCAGCCGTGTTCGTGCTTCACCGCACGATCTCCGTCGCCACGTCGGTCATGACGGTGATCGGTCTGGTGGCGGCAATCTTGCTGGGGGTGCGGCGTGGCCGCCGGCCGGCCCGCGAGGAGCCGCCGCCGGACGCGCCGTCGTGGGCGCGGCTCGCAGTGTTCGGAGGCGGGGCGGTGCTCGGCCTCCTGCTCTGGCGGGTCGAGGGGGCGGTCTCCGGCGACGCCCTCTTCCACGAGGCCCGGGTCAGGAAGCTCGTCGTGCTCGCTCATCTGCATCTGCGCTCGGTGGACGAGCTCGCCGGCGGCGGCCTCCATCCCGGCTACGCGTTCCCGCTCTGGCATGGGTTCCTCGCGCTGATCGTGAAGATCTCCGGTCTCGACCCATCGGTTGTCGTACACCGCGAGGCGTCGATTCTCGTGCCGCTCGCCTGCGTCGTGGCTTGGGAGTCCGGTGTCGCCGTCTTTCGCTCCGCGACCGGAGGGATCGGAGTGCTCGCGGCATCAGTCGGGCTCTTCTGCTTCGCGGCCGGGCACGGCGGCTCGTACGTGTCGCTGGCGCTTCCGGCGACCTCCTCGCGGCAGCTCCTCGTGCCGGTCGTGTTCGCGCTGTTCTTCACCTACCTGCACCTCGGTCGGCGGGCCGACGTGGCCGCGCTGGCCGTGGGCTTCGGCGCACTGGCGCTCGTCCACCCGACCTACGCGCTGTTTGCGCTGCTCCCACTCGGCGCCTACGCGGTGCTGCGGCCCGGGGAGTGGCGGCGGACGACGGTGGCGCTCGCGGCGTCGCTGGTCCCTTCGGGACTGGCGGTGCTCTGGTTGCGGCCGCTGGTCGCCGAGACGCTCTCGGTCAATCCTGACGAGAAGACCCAGGCGGCGACGCTCGCGCACTACGGCAGCGAGCTCGTGGTCGGTTCGGTTCACCATTTCCGGCTGGCGGCCGAGGTCCCGGGGCGGACGGGCGCGGTCGCGATCGCGGCGCTCGTGCTCGTGCCGGTGGCAGTGCTGGCCGCGCGTCGGCCCTGGGGGGCGCTCGTGCTCGGCGGAACCGTCGTGATCCTCGCGCTGATGCTGATCCCGGAGCTCTTCGTGCCGTTCTCGAACGCCGTCTCGCTCTCGCAGTCCCGGCGGGCGGCAGGCTTCATCCCGTTCGCCTTCGCGTTCGCCGGCGGGCTCGCTCTGCTCGCGCGAACCGTGTGGGTCCTGCCGTTCGCGCTCCTGGCCGGGTTCCTGCTCGAGCGGAACTGGCCGGGCGACTTCGCCTACGGACTGCGCGACGGCGGGCCCGGCGCCGTCACCTGGTTCGCGCTGATCGCGGGCGCGGCGGCGCTCGTGTTCGGGATCGTCTTCGCACGCGACCGGCCGAAGGAGCGGTACGGCCTGGCGGCGATCGCGGCGGGCCTGTTCGTCCTTCCCGTCGCCGTGCACGGCTTCAGACAGTGGACGCCGCTCCACCCGACCGATGCCGACGCGCTCTCCCCGGCGCTGTTGCAACAGGTAAAGGCCCTGCCCAAAGGGGCGATCGTGATCGCGTCGCTGCCGACCAGCTACGAGATCCTCGCTGCGGCGCCGGTGTACGTCGTCGGCGCCCCGGTCGCGCACGTCGCGAACACGAGGGCGAACAACCCGGCGCAGCGCGAGCTCGACGTCAACCACTGGCTGGCCACGGGCGATCCGGCGATACCCCGCAGGTACGGTGCCACCTGGGCCGTCAAGGACGGCCGTCTCTACCGCCTGCCGACATGAAGGTCCTCCTCGTCACGCTCTACTTCCCGCCGGCCGGCGGCGGAGGCGTCCAGCGGCCGCTGAAGTTCGCGACGCACCTCCCGGAGCTCGGGATCGAGACGCACGTGCTCGCGCCGGACGATCCGAAGTGGATCCACCGCGACGACGAGCTGCCGCCGCCGACGCTCGCCTGGGTGCACCGGGTCAGGTTCATCGGGCCGGAGGGGCGACGCCCTGCCGAGGAGCTGCACGGGACGATGGGCCTCGAGCGCTACACGCGCCAGGCATCGCTCATGGGCCGGCGGCTGCTGCTGCCCGACGAGAACGTCACCTACAACCTGACGGCGATCCCCGCCGCGATCAAGATCGTGCGTGAGGAGGGGATCGACGTCGTCGTGACAACCTCGCCGCCGCCGTCGATCAACTTCATCGGTGCTGCGGTGAAGCGCGCGACCGGCGCCCGCTGGGTCGCGGATCTCCGGGACTCGCTGGTCGCGCACCCGCATCGCGACTCGCAGAAGCTCAGCGTTCGGGTGAAGGAACAGGGCGCTGCACGCCGTGGCGTCGCTCGTGGCACGGCAGGCCGACGCGACGGTCGCCGTATCCGAGGCGATCGCCGCGGAGATGCGGGCGAGGAACCCGCGCGGGCCGGTGCTGATGATCGCGAACGGGTCCGACTTCGAGGACTTCGCGGGGATGAGCTACGAGCCGTCGCCCGACCGGTTCCGGATCACGCATGCCGGCTCCTTCTTCGGCAAGCGCGATCCGCGGCCGTTCCTGACCGCCCTCTCGCGAGTGGACGGGGTGGTGGCGCGCTTCGTCGGCGACTTCAGGGCCGCCGACCGCGAGTGGTCGGCAGGGATCATGGATCGCATCGAGCTCGTTCCCTACGCGTCGCATCGCCGCGCGCTCGAGCTGCAGCGCGACTCGGAGGCGTTGCTGCTCCTGATCCCGGACGCCGGCGGCCGGGGGAAGGGTGTGCTTTCGGGGAAGGTGTTCGAGTACCTGGCGGCCGAGCGGCCGATCGTCGCGGTCGTCCCGCCTGACGGCGCGGCGGCCGATTTGATCCGCGAGACCGGCGCCGGCGTCGTCGTCGATCCGCTGGACATCGACGGGATCGAACGCGAGCTGACCGCCATGCGCGACCGCTGGCGCGCGGGCAAGCTCCCGTCCTCGCCTCTCTCGCCGGAGTGGAAGACGAAGCTCGACCGCCGGACGCGCGTCCAGGAGCTCGCCGACCTCCTGCACACACTGGACAGGCCCCAATGAGGCGTGTGTGCACACCTCCTCACGCTTCCGTCACTAGGCCTGTCCCCGGACACGTCCGGAAAGGCACCGCTGAGCTCGGCGCCGCTGCTGCGGAATCGCGGGGAGAGATGGTTCGCTGTCACACTTCCGTGACGGTGACTGTCCCTGGACATGGCTCACGGAGACACTGGCCGGAGGGGACGCGATGAGGCGGCTTACGAGCTTCTTCTTCCTGGCGACGCTCTTCTGCTGCACGTTCGAGAAGGTGCACTGGAGCTTCGGCTCGGCGCTCGCGCTCTCCGACATCCTGGCGCTCTGCTTCATCGTCTGCTTCGCGGTCGTCACACGGCCGCGGCTTCCCGCGCACGACCGCGGTGCTGCTCGGATGGCTCGGCCGCGTTCTCGCTCGTCTACCTGCTCGGCTTCTACAACCTCGACACGGCGCCGGGGCTCGCGCAGCTCGAGAAGGGCTTCATCAAGTTCGTGATCCACTTCACCTTCCTCGCGCTCGGCGTCGCGTGGCTCTCGCGACGCGGGTTCGCCTACTACTGGCGCGCGCTCGACCTGCGTTCTTCGGCGGCGTCGCGGTGAACGCGGCCTACGGCGTCGCTCCAGCTCGTCACCGCGCAGGCGGGCGTGAACCTCGACTCGATCTTCATCTCGCCGCTCACCGGCGGGGCGAGCCAGATCAACATCTACGGCGCGGTCAACGGCTCGTCGGTCTACCGGCCGAATGCCCTCACCGGCGACCCGAACCACCTCGGGATCATGCTGATCGTCCCGCTGCTCGTCCTGACGCCGCTCTACCTGCGGCTCGAGCCCGAGCACCGGCTGAAGCGGAAGCTCGCCGCCCTGATCGGCTTCATGCTCGTCGTCGAGATCGCGACGCTGTCGCGCAGCGGTCTGCTCGGCCTCGGCGTCGGCGCGATCGTGCTCGCCCTGCCCTACCGCGGCTACCTCAGATCGCGCGCGCTGATCGCGCCGATCGCCGGCGCGCTCGCAGTGCTCGCGATCGTCGTCGTGACGCGCTTCCACTTCTTCCTCGTCGTCTTCCGATCGCGCATCGCAGACCGGCGGCGGCTCGCGAGTCGGTGCACTTCAAGGTCTACGACTTCATCCCGCAGATCCTCCACAGCCATCCGCTGCTCGGGCTCGGACTGAACAACTTCTCGATCTACTACCAGGCCGCCACCGGCAAGTCGAACTGGGGGCCGCACTCCTTCTACGTCTCGCTGATCGTCGAGACCGGGATCATCGGCACGGTGCTGTTCGCGTGCTTCCTGATCTGGGTGTTCGCGCGGCTTGATCCTCGCGCAGCACCTCGGCGCTGCGCTCGCGAAGGCGCGCGACCCGCTCGCCGCGCGCGTCCGCCCGCTCGCGTGGGGCTGGACGGCGGCGCTCGCCGGGACGCTCGCCTCGAACGCCTTCTACCTGACGATGTCGTTCTACTACTTCTTCGTCTTCCTGACGCTCGCGCTCGCCGTCCCGCTCGTCTTCGGCGCCGCGCCACCGCTTCGCCGAGGGCGGCGAGCGCCGGAGCTCGGGCGACACGAGCGGCCGGGCCGGGCCGTCCCCGAGCCCGCGTAGACCGCCTTGCGCGTCTGCGTCGTGACGACGTCGTATCCGCGCTCTCCCGGCGACGTCGCGGGCGCGTTCGTCGCCGCGCAGGTCGAGCCGCTCTGCGGGCGGCGGGCGTCGCCGTCGAGGTGGTCTCGCCCGCCGACTTCCGGCACTTCGGGATCGCCTACGGCGACGGGATCGTCCAGAACCTGAAGGCCAGGCCGTGGCTGCGTCGCCGCGCTTCCGCTCTTCCTCGGTCTCGCTCGCCCTGGCCGCTCGCCGCGGCGCCCGCAGCGCGGACGTCGTCCATGCGCACTGGATCCCGTCGGCGCTCGCTGCCGCGCTTCGCCGGCAAGCCGATCGTCCTGCAGGTGTGGGGAACCGACGTCGAGCTCGCCCGGCGCTCGCCGCGGCTCGCGCCGCTGGGCACTCCGGCGCGCCCGGCTCGTGATCGCGGCCTCGCCGTTCCTCGCCGACGCCGCCCGCGAGCTCGGCGCCCGCGAGGTCCGGGTGATCCCGAACGGCGTCGAGATCCCGGAGGTCTCCGTCGCGCCGGACGAGCCGCCGCACGTGCTCTACGCCGGCCGGCTCAGCGAGGAGAAGGGCATCCTCGACTTCGTCGAGGCGACGGACGGCCTCGCTCGCGTCGTCGTCGGCGACGGCCCACTTCGCGACCGCGTGCCGGACGCGACCGGCTTCGTCGCCCCCGCCGAGCTCGGCGCCTACTACGACCGCGCCGCCGTCGTCTGCGTACCCTCGCGCCGCGAGGGCTACGGCGTGGTCGCCCGCGAGGCGATGGCCTACGGGCGCGCAGTCGTCGCGACGCGGGTCGGCGGGCTCGCTGACGCGGTCGAGGACGGGGTCACCGGTCTGCTCGTCCCAGCCGCGGATCCGGCGGCGCTCCGCGCGGCGATCGAGACGCTCCTCGGAGACGCTGCTCTCCGCGCCGAGCTCGGCGCGAACGCCCGCGCCCGCGCCGAGGAGGCCTACTCGTGGGCGCTCGCCACCGCCTCGCTGCTCTCCGCGTACGCGGACGTGTTACGGCGCACGACGTAGTTCCCGAGCACGAGCAGGTCGATTCGCGTCTTCGCGAACGTCTCGAGTGCGTCGCTCGGGCTCATCACGATCGGCTCGCTCTCGTTGAACGAGGTGTTGAGCAGGATCGGCACACCGGTCAGGCGCTCGAACTCCGAGATCAGGCGGTGGTAGCGCGGGCTCGCCGACTCCTCGACCGTCTGCAGCCGCCCGGTGCCGTCGACGTGGGTGATCGCCGGCACGAGCTCGCGCTTGTCGGGCAGCACGCCGTAGACGAGCACCATGAACGGCGAGGGGTAGCTCTGGTCGAACCAGTCGCCGGTCGCGCTCGGCGAGCACCGAGGGTGCGAACGGCCGGAACGGCTCGCGGTGCTTGACGCGCGCGTTCAACACGTCCTTCATCTCCGCGGCTGCGCGGGTCGGCGAGGATCGAGCGGTTCCCGAGCGCCCGCGGCCCGAGCTCCATCCGGCCCTGGAACCAGCCGACGACGTCGCCTGCCGCGATCCGCTCGGCGACCAGCCGGAAGAGCGCGTCGTCGTCGAGCCGCTCTCCCTCGACGCCCGCTGCGGCGAGCGCGGACTCGACTCGCGGCGTCGTCGTACGCTGGCCCGTAGTAGGCGTGGCGCATCGCGGAGCCGCGAGGCCGTCCGAGCGTCGCGCACCAGACGTCGAGCGCGGCGCCGACCGCGGTGCCGGAGTCGCCGGCGGCCGGCTGGACGTAGAGCTCCTCGAACGCGCGTCTCGGGCCGGATCCGGCCGTTCGCGACCGCGTTCAGCGCGACGCCGCCCGCCAGGCAGAGGTTCGGCGACCCGGTGCTCGGCGGCGAGCGACTCGGCCAGCTCGAGCACGAGCTCCTCGAGCCGCGCCTGGAGCGCGGCGGCGACGTCGATGTGCCGCGTCCCGAGCTCCTCGGCCGGCGAGCGCGCCGGGCCGAGCTCGCTCCTCGAGGCGTGAGGAGAAGATCCGGCCGACGGTCGGCGAGCCGTCGCCCCACGTCATCTCGACGCCCTTCGTGTGGTGGGTGAAGTACTCGAGCCCGAGCCGGAACGAGCCGTTCTCGCTGCGGGCGATCTTCCTCATCGCGGGCAGGTAGCGCTCGGGGTCGCCGTAGGGCGCGAGCCCCATCACCTTCCCCTCGTCGCCGTAGTGGGGGAAGCCGAGCCACTGCGTGAGGGCCGTGTAGAAGATCCCGAGCGAGTGCGGGAAGAGGACACGCCCGCGAACTGCGAGCCGGTTCCCGCTTCCGAGGGCGAGCATCGTCGAGGCGAAGTCGCCGAACCCGTCGAGCGTCAGCACTGCCGCCTCGTCGAACGGCGAGGCGAAGAAGGCGCTCGCGGCGTGGGCGCGGTGGTGCTCGACGGCGTGCACGGCGCGCCGTCAGCGACGACTCGGGAACGCCGAGCGCCGCACGCGAGCGACGAGCAGATGCCGCTGCCGCCGACGCGGGAGGCGTTGCGAGCCCGCGAGCCGGCGAACGCGAGGCTCGGAGGCCGCGTGGCCAGCCGGCGCACCTTGGCGCCGAGGTTCGCACGCGGGTCGCGGCCGATCGCGATGTGGTCGAGCCTGCCCGGGCTCGAGGCCGGCGTCCTCGAGACACCAGCGCGCGGCGAGCGCAGGAAAGCCGGCGCAGTGCTTGACCCGGTTGAAGCGCTCCTCCTCGGCCGCCGCCACGAGCTCGCCGTCGACGACGAGGGCGGCGGCTGCATCCCCGTGGTAGGCGTTGAGGCCGAGAATCGCGGTCACGGATCGATCGTAGATCCAAGCCGTTCGTACACCGCCTCGACCAGCGCCGCGATTCGTCTCGGGTCGAACGTCGCGAGCGCGTGCAGGCGCGCTGCGGCACCCATCGCCTCGCGTCGGGCGGGGTCTGCAAGTAGCGAGCCGATTGCCTCGGCGAGTGGCTCCGGGCCGAGCCCCGACGTGAACATCGTGGTCACGTTCGGCTCGAGGACGCCGCCTCCCGTTCTCGAGCCGCTCCCCACCGCGGCAACCCCGGTCGCGGCCGCCTCGAGCAGAGACCGCCCGATCTCCGCGCCCTGCGACGGGGCTACGACGACGTCGCTCGCCCGATAGACATCCTCGACCTCGCCGGTGAACGGCAGGAAGCGCACCGCGCCGCCTAGCCCGAGCGCCGCGACCGTCGCGTGCGCCCCGCCCTCGTAGTCGTGCGCGAGCCCGAGACGCTGGAGCAGGCGACCTGCGGGAGTGCGGAAGTACGCCGGCGAGCGGACGGCGCCGCCTGCGAGCACGAACCCCGCCTCCGACTTCCGCTCGCGCAGGAGCCCTGCCGCGAGCAGGAGCGTCGGCGCGCCCTTCGCGGGATAGAGAAAGCCGATGTAGGAGACGATCAGACCGTCCGCCGGCAATCCGAGGCGCGCTCTGGCAACGCCGCTCTCTCCAGGGCTGAACCGCTCGAGGTCGACGGGATTCGGCACGAGTGCCGCCGGTATCCGCCAGAGGTCGGCGACGTCGCGGTTGATCGCGAACGTCTCCGCCGAGAGCCGGAGGATCGCCTTCCGGACGAGCCTGGCGCGGACGCCGCCGCCGGGCGCCGACCGGAGATGCCAGACCACCGGAACCCCGCGACGTCGGGCGAGGTACGCCGCCGGAACGAGCGGCGAGTCGTTCAGGTGCACCACGTCGAACCCTGCTCGGAGCAGGCGGTCGAATGCGGCAACGTGCGCCGGCAGCCGGACGAGCTCGCGCGCGAAGAGCAGCCAGCGCAGCCCGTGGTAGGTGCTCGCCCAGATGTGCGTGAATGCCGCCACCGGCCCGGTATGCACGGTCGCGCCGGCCTCGGAAAAGAGCCGCGCCGCCGCGCCCGGGGGGCAGTAGACATGCGGCTCGAATCGGTCGCGGTCCAGCGAACGGATGAGCTGGGCGAGACTTTCGGGCGCACCGCCGAGCTCGCCGCGGTGATGGACGTACAGCAGTCGCCGCCGCGTCATGGGCCCGCCGCGAGGGGCCGGTTGATTCCGGTGAAGCTCGAAAGAAGTGGCACTCGCCGGGCGATGGTGGAGCTTATTTGCTCGGACGGTACGGGCCGTCTGCCGGTTCGGGGCCGCCTGGCAGACGCGGTAGCATCGCCCCAGATGTCGATCGAGGCTTCCGGCGAAAGCCCGCCGGCGATGACCGCGGTCTCAGTCGATGTGCCCGAGGAAGCGCCGGCCCCGGATTTGGCTTCTCCGGCGCCGGTAACTCTGGTGATCGCTCCGACTCGTGGGTGGCCGTCGCTCAGGCTCGGGGACCTCTGGGAGTACCGCGAGCTGCTCTATTTTCTGACGTGGCGCGACGTCAAGGTGCGGTACAAGCAGACCGTCCTCGGTATCGGGTGGGCTGTGCTGCAGCCGCTGCTCCTGATGCTGATCTTCGTGCTGCTGCTCGGACGCGTCGGCGGCCTCTCGAAGGAGGTGCCGTCCGACATCCCCTACTCGGTGTTCGTCTTCTCGGGCCTCGTCCCCTGGACACTGTTCGCGGCCGGCATCACCGCCGCAGCGGCCGTGCTCGTCACGAATGCGAACCTCGTCACGAAGGTCTACTTCCCGCGGCTGGTCCTTCCGATCGCGTCGGCCGGATCGTTCCTCGTCGACATGTTGCTGTCGCTCGTCGTTCTGCTTCGGCCTGATGGCGTGGTACGGCCTCTATCCGACCTGGCGGCTCGTCGCGCTTGCCCGCCCTGGTCGTGCTCGCTCTGGTCGCCGCGATCGGCGTCGGGACCTGGCTTGCCGCGCTCAACGCCCGCTATCGCGACGTCCGCTACATCGTCCCGTTCATGACTCAGATCTGGCTCTTCCTCTCGCCGGTCGTCTACACGTCGACCCAGGTGCCTGGCCCCTGGCGGATTCTCTACAACCTGAACCCGATGGTCGCCGTGATCGAGGGGTTCCGGTGGTCGCTGTTCGACCTGCCGTGGACGCTCGGCTGGCTGCCCGCTCTCTCGGTCGTCGTGTCCTTCGCAATCCTCATCTCGGGTGCCTTCTTCTTCCGGCGGATCGAGCGGACGTTCGCCGACGAGCTCTGATGGCGCGCCGTCGTCAGCGTCGAGCAGATCGGCAAGCGATACCAGATCGCCGCGACCCGCAGGCCGTCGCACTACACCCTGCGGGACACCCTTGCGGGTCTTCCGCGTCGGGCATCCGCGCGGCTCAAGGGCGGGCACACGCGAACGGAGGAGTTCTGGGCGCTCCGCGACATCAGCTTCGAGATCGAGCAGGGAGACGTGATCGGGCTCGTCGGTCGCAACGGCGCCGGCAAGTCGACGCTTGCTGAAGATCCTCTCGCGGATCGTCGAGCCGACGACGGGCCGCGCCGCGATCACCGGGCGGGTCGCGAGCCTGCTCGAGGTCGGGACGGGATTCCACTTCGAGCTGACCGGCCGGGAGAACATCTTCCTGAACGGCGCGATCCTCGGGATGCGCCGCCGCGAGATCCAGTCGCGAAGTTCGACGAGATCGTCGAGTTCGCGGAGATCGAGAAGTTTCTCGACACGCCGGTGAAGTTCTACTCGTCGGGCATGTACGTGCGGCTCGCGTTCGCGGTCGCGGCGCACCTCGAGCCGGACGTCCTGATCGTCGACGAGGTGCTCTCGGTCGGCGATCTCCAGTTCCAGCAGAAGTCGATCGGGAAGATGAGCTCGGTCGCGCAGGGCGGCCGCACGGTGATCTTCGTCAGCCACAACATGGGCGCGGTGCTCGACCTCTGCACACGCGGCGCACTGCTCGAGCAGGGCAGGCTGCTCCGCACCGGCTCGATCGAGGACGTCGTCGGGGCCTACGTCGAACAGGGCCTCGACGGCGGAAACGGGCAGTTCCTTCGCACCCCGTTCGACCCGGCGACGCAGGTGATCTCAGCGCGCCACTCTGAGGCGGGCCGACGGAACCCAGGCCGATGTCTTCGACTACGGCACCGATCTCCGCGTCGAGCTCGAGACGGAAGGCTCGTCGGCGCCGGAGTTCGGGCTCGAGCTCAAGATCAAGAACTCGCGACTGCAGCCGGTCGCCTACGCGACGAGCTGGATCGGCGGCGAGCGCGGCTTCAAGTCCGGCGAACGGATCGAGGTGACGATCCGGGGCCTCCCGCTGGCCGAGGACTCCTACTTCATCGACATCGCCTGCCGCCAGCCGCACGGGAAGCATTTCGACAACTGGTGGGACAGCGTGACGTTCCGGGTCGTCAACGCCCGTCCGGGAGTCTCCCCCGTGAGCGTCCAGGCGTCCGACCAGCTCGGAGCGGTCATCTTCGAGGACGCCGAGTTCAAGCGGCTCTGACCCGGCCGGACGCGAGATCGCTCGCGTCGAGGAACTGCTCGGCCTGGGCGTGCAGGCGGTTATCGTAGGGCGATGCTCGAGGGGTCGGAGCTGTCTCCGGCGGGTCGGCAGCTCGACTCGCTTCGCAGCCGGGCCTCGCCGCCCGAGCAGGTGTTCGCGAGATCGTCGGAGTGGGCGCGCGCATGACCGGGCGTCTGAGTGTGCTCGTGGTCAACCAGTACTACTGGCCCGGGGTCGAGTCGACTGCTCACCTCCTTTCCCAGCTCTGCGAGGAGCTCGCTCTCGACTTCGACGTCACGGTGATCACGGGCTGCCTGCGGGAGCGTGCCGAGACGCCCGAGCGATTCACGCGCAAGGGAGTGAAAGTCGTCCGGGTGCCCTCCGCCGCATTCGAGCGTGCTCGCCTCGTTCCGCGCTCCGCCAACTACCTCTCGTTCCTCGCCGGGGCGCTCTGGGCGGGGCTCGCCGGGCCGAGGCCCGACGTGGTGCTCTGCATGACCGATCCGCCGCTGGTCGCGAACATCGCCCTGCCGGTTGCCCGGCGGTTCGGGGCCCCGCTGATCGTCGTCACCCAGGATGTGTTTCCCGAGATCGCCGTCCAGCTCAAGCGGCTCGAGCAACCACTGCTCGTCGGCGTTCTGCGGAAGGCGATCGGCTTCGCGCTCGGGCGGGCGGACCGGGTGGTGGCGATCGGGGAGACGATGCGAGCGCGGCTCGAAGAGAAGGGCGTCCCTGCGAACCGGATCGTGGTGATCCCGAACTGGGGCGACACCGACGCTGTGAGGCCGATGCCGCGGGAGAACGACTGGGCAGTCGAGCGCGGTCTCGTCGGGCGTTTCGTCGTCATGCACTCCGGAAACGTCGGCCACGCCCAGGATCTCGACGCCCTTCTGCGTGCCACCACGCTGCTACGCGATCTGGCCGATCTTTCGGTGGTCGTGATCGGATCCGGGGCGCGGCGGGAGGCGCTTCAGGGGCTCGCCGCCCGGATCTCGGCCGACGCGGTCACGTTCGTCCCGTTCCAGCCGCCGGATGTCGTCTCGTACAGCCTGTCGGCCGCCGACGTGCACTTCGTCGGGCTGGCTCACGGTCTCGCCGGGTACGTCGTGCCGAGCCGCGTCTACGGGGTCATGGCCGCAGCAAAGGCGATGATCGTCTCGGCCGACGCCGAGAGCGAGACGGCGCAACTCGTTGCCGAAATCGGTTGCGGGATCGTCATCCCTCCCGGCCGTCCGGATCTGGTCGCGGGAGCGATCCGCGAGGCGCGCGACGGGCGACACGATCTCGAGCGCATGGGGAGGCTCGGCCTCGCGTTCGCCGAAGGCGAGGCGACGCACGAGATCGCGTTCCGCCGGTACCGGAAGCTGATCGAGGAGATTGCGGCGGGATGAGCAGGCCTGCGCTCGCGGCAGCGAGCGGGGGCGCTGCGGGCTCGACGACGATCCCGCTCGGGAACCGGGACACGGGGCCAGAGAACGTCAAGCCGCAGTAACCGGCGATCTGCCGCGTACGATCGCTCGGGTGACCGTCGTCCTCGTGCTGTTCTGGGTGAGTCTGGCCGCGCTCGTCTGGACCCATCTCGGCTATCCGCTCGCGATCGCGGCGGCGGCGCACGTGCGCAAGCGCGCTCCCGTGCACGGCGACGCGACGCCGAGCGTCGCGGTGATCATCGCCGCCCACGACGAGGAGAGCGTGATCGAGCGCCGGATCGCGAACCTGCGTGCGCTCGACTACCCGGGCGACCGGCTCCAGATCGTCGTCACGTCCGACGCATCGACCGACCGCACCGAGGAGCTCGCCGAGGCGGCCGGCGCACGAGTGATCCGCAATCCCCGCGGCGGCAAGGTCGCTGCCCAGGATCGCGCGGTTCGGGAGAGCTCGTCCGACATCGTGGCCTTCTCCGACGCCAACGCCACCTGGGCGCCCGACGCGCTGCGGAAGCTCGTCGCGCCGTTCGCCGACCCGGCCGTCGCGTACGTCTGCGGCCAGCTCCGGCTGGAGGCGGCCGACGGCTCCAATCGCGAGGGGCTCTACTGGCGCTACGAGATGGCGGTCCGCGTCGGCCGAGTCGCAGCTCGGCTCGGTGACGGGCGGGAACGGCTCGATCTACGCGGTGCGCCGCTCCGAGTACGTCGAGGTCGACCCGCGCTTCGGTCATGACCTGTCTCTGCCGTACCTGATGGTCCAGCACGGGCGCCGGGCGGTCTACGAGCCCGCGGCCGTGGCCTCCGAGAAGCCGACGCCGTCGAACGAGAGCGAGTACCGGCGCAAGGTGCGGATGTTCGAGCACTGCTGGCTGATCGTGCTGCGCGGGAAGATGCTGCGGCACCTCGGGCCGCTGTACACGCTTCAGATCGTCTCGCACCGCTTCCTCCGCTACACGTCGGGCCTGCTCCACCTCGTGCTGCTCGGGAGCTCGATCGCGCTCGTGACTCACGGCTGGGTCTACGACGTGGTGCTTGCCGCACAGCTGCTGCTGCTCGCCGCCGCGGCGGCCGGCGTCGGGATCGCTCGTTACTACGTGCTCGTCACCTGGGCGACGGTCGTCTCGCTCTGGAACTACCTGCGGCGCGGCGTCCCGGCGACGTGGCAGGCGGCGGAGGGAACACGGTGAACCGTGCCCTCGACGTGACGATCGCCGGGCTGGGCCTCGCGGTCGCGAGCCCGGTGCTGGCGGTCGCGGCGCTCGCGGTGAAGCTCGAGGATCGCGGGCCGATGCTCTACCGCCAGACGCGGGTCGGCAAGGACGGCCGCGACTTCGAGCTGCTCAAGCTGCGCACGATGGTCGTCGGCGCCGAGACGATGGGCGCCGGGTTCGCGGTCAACCAGGGCGACTCGCGGATCACGCGGGCCGGAGCCCTCCTGCGGCGACTGTCGCTCGACGAGCTGCCGCAGCTCTGGAACGTGATCCGCGGCGACATGTCGGTGATCGGCCCGCGCCCGACTCTCCGCTACCAGGTCGACCGCTACGACGAGCGCCAGCTTCATCGGCTCGACGTCAAGCCGGGGATCACCGGCTGGGCGCAGATCCACGGCCGCGCCGCGCTGCCGTGGGCCGACCGGATCGAGCTCGACCTCTGGTACGTGAAGCACCGCTCGCCCTCCGTCGACCTGAAGATCCTGCTCCGGACGCCGCTCGCGCTCTTCGGCGGCACCTACAAGGGCGAGACCGGTGGCTGGAAGTCGGCTGACTGACCGCCGGCTGCCGCTCGCCGCGATCTGCGCTGTTCGTCGTCGGCGCTCGGCCTCTGGAACGTCGCGCACTACCCGACCGGCGCCGGCTACGACGCCGCCGACCACATGCTCTACGCCGACGGCCTCGTCCCCGGCTGGCACTTACCGCAGCACCAGGGCGAGTACTACACGCCGCCCGGGTTCTACCTCGCTCGCCGGGACCGTCGACTGGCTCTGCGAAGCAGACGGGCTCGGGCGACCCGGATCGCGCCGGGCAGGTGCTGAACGTCTTCTTCCTGCTCGGCACGGTGCTGCTCGTCGCGGCGATCGCGCGCGAGCTCTGGCCGGGCCGACGGACGGATCGAGCTCGGGGCGGCGGCGTTCGTCGCCTTCCTGCCGGTCGTGGTCGAGACGACGGCGATGTTCCACCCGGAGCCGCTGTCGCTCTTCCTCTCGACGCTCGCGCTCTGGCTCTGCGTCCGCACCTTCGCCGACCCGCGCTACGCGTGGGCGCTCGGGGTCGCGCTCGGCGCGGCGCAGCTCGTCCGTGCGTGGGCGCTCTCGACCGTGGCCGCGGTCGTGCTCGCGCTCCTCGCCGGGCGGCGCTTCCGGTCGCTCGCGATCGTGCTCGTGCTCGCCGCGCTGATCCCGGCGCCCTGGTACATCCACCAGCGCGTCACGTACGGCGGCCAGCCGCAGTTCACCGCAGCCGGCGCAGGCCCGCCAGAGCCTGCCGGCCTCGTTCTACCTCGACCCCGGGATCCCCGGGATCGTCACGCAGCCGACCGCGCGCACCACTACGCGCTGTGCGATCCCGACCACCTACGACGGGCTCTGGGGCGACTACTTCGGCGTTCTGGGCCTGGCACGCGGGCACGCCCGGAACGGCCGGCACCGTCACGAAGCCGAGCTCGCACGCCCGGCGACACCTCGAGCTCCAGTCGCTGCTCGGGCTCGTTCCGACGCTGCTCGCGCTCATCGGCTGGGCGCTCTTCGCGCTCCGGTCGTTGCGCGACCGCCCGCGGCTCGCCGTCGCCCTCCTGCCCCCGCTCGCGATCGTCGGCTACCTCTACTTCGCGGTCGTCTACTGGACGCCCGACGGCGACCTGCTCAAGGCGACCTACATGCTCACGACCGCGGCCGGCTGGGCGATCGGCTTCGGCTACGCGCTCGACCGCATCCGCGGCCGCTGTGGCCGGTCACGCTCGCCCTGCTCGGCGCTGCTGGCTCTGGCCGAGCTGCCGTTCCTCATCTACTAGGCCTCGAGCCGTCGCCTCGAGCATGTCCTCGAGGAAGCGGTCGAGGCCGGGCCTCGGCGTCCCAGCCGAGCTCGGCCTCGATGCGGCGCGGGTCGGCGGCGATCGCCTTCGGGTCGGACGGCCGGATGAAGGCCGGGTCGACGACGACCGCCGGCTCGCCCGAGCCGGCGAAGCGCGGCCGACCAGGCGAGCGGGTCGTCGCCGTCGAGCGCCCACTCGAGCTCGAAGCCGGCGAGCGCGAAGGCGCGGTCGGCGAGCTCCCACACCGCAGTGGAGCTGCCCGGTGCCGAGGACGTAGTCGCGGTAGGCGCGGCCTCGTCGGCGACGCCGCGGACCGCGGCCTGGCGGAGGATCGTGACCATCCCGTCGACGTAGTCGGGCGCGAAGCCCCAGTCGCGCTGCGCCTTCAGGTTGCCGAGCGCGAGCGGCCCGTCCGCCGCGCCGGCGCGGAGCGCCTGCACGTGGTCGACGACCTTGCGCGAGAGGAACTGCGGCCCGCGCCGGCGCGACTCGTGGTTGAAGAGGATCCCGCAGGCGATCCGGATCCCGTACGACTCGCGGTAGCTCCGGCAGAGCATGTGCGCGGCCGCCTTCGCCGCCGCGTACGGGCTCTGCGGGTTGAGCGCCGACGTCTCGTCGTGGACGACGCTCTCGCCCGGCACCGAGCCGAACATCTCGCCCGACGAGGCCTGGTAGAAGCGCGTCTCCGGGCTGTCGAGCCGGATCGCGTCGAGCAGGTGGACGACGACGTGCGCGTTCGACTCCCAGGTCGCCTGCGGGTCGGCGAACGACGCGCCGACGCTGCTCTCGCCGGCGAGGTTGTAGAGCTCCTCCGGCCGGACGTCGCCGACGAGCGCGCGGAGCGGCCCGGGATCGCGGATGTCGCGCCGCACCGCGCGCAGCCGCTCGTGGCCGCCGAAGACCGCCTCGGCGGCGTCGAGGTCGCGCACGGCGGCGTGCACCGTCCAGCCGTCGGCGAGCAGCCGCCGCACGAGGTAGTAGCCGTCCTGGCCGGTCGCGCCGGTGACGATCGCGGTGCTGCGGGCTCGACGGGCCGCGACATCGCGCGGAGTCTAGGGCGCGCCGGAGTAGCCTTCCGCCCCGTGCCGGTCGTCCTCTTCACCTGCGCGGGGCAGCGCGTCGACATCGTCACGGCGTTTCGGCGCGCCGGCGCGACGACGCTCGCCGTCGACCTCAACGAGCTCGCGCCGGCGCTCTACGCCGCCGACCGCCGGGCGCTCGTCCCGGCGGTCGACGATCCCGGCTACATCGAGGCGCTCGCAGCGCTCGTCGCCGAGCACGACGCGGCGCTGATCGTGCCGCTCGCCGACCTCGACCATCGCGTGCTCGCCGCGCACCGCGACGAGCTCGGCGCGCTCGTGCTGCTGCCCGGCCCGGAGACGATCTCGCTCTGCGAGGACAAGTACGAGGCGCCACCGCTTCTTCGAGGGCAAGGGCATCGCGACGCCGCCGACCTGGCTGCCGACGAGCTGCCGGCCGACCTCGTCTTTCCGGTGCTCGTGAAGGCGCGCCGCGGCTTCGGCTCGCGCCACATCTACCGCGCCGCCGATCGCGCCGAGCTCGACTTCTTCCTCGCGCTACACGACCGCCGAGTCGATGGTGCAGCAGGTCTGCGAGCGGCGAGGAGTTCTCGATCGACGTCTTCTGCGACCTCGAGGGCCGCTGCCTGAACGCGATCCCGCGCACGATGATCGAGTCGAAGGGCGGCGAGTCGATCAAGGGCATGACGATCCGGGACGCGGAGCTGATCGAGCACGGCCGCCGCGTCTCGGAGGCGATGGGGATCGTCGGGCCGGCGAACATCCAGTGCTTCCGCGAGCCCGACGGCTCGCTGCCGGTGACCGACGTGAACCCGCGCTTCGGCGGCGGCTTCCCGCTGCCGACCGCGGCCGGCTCGCGCTACCCGGAGCTCGCGCTCGCGCTCGCGCGCGGCGAGCGCCCGGAGCCGCGGCTCGGCGAGTTCCGGGAGGGCGTCGTGATGACGCGGTTCTTCTCGCAGGTGATCCTCGAGGAGACGCCGGACGGGTACGCGCCGCTGGGGGACCCGTTCCGCGACGCCTGACTCTCGGCAGTACCCTCCGTGCATGCGGTACCTCGTCACCGGCGCGGCCGGGTTCATCGGCTCGCACCTCGCCGAGACGCTCGCTCGCCGCCGGCCACGAGGTCGTCGGGATCGACTGCTTCACCGACTACTACGACCCGGCGCTGAAGGAGGAGAACGCCCGCGGGCTCGACGATCCCAGCGCTCGACCTCGCCGAGGACGAGCTCGACTTCGCCGGCTTCGACGGCGTCTTCCACCTCGCCGGGCCAGCCGGGCGTCCGCAGCTTCGGCGACGTCTTCCCGCTCTACCTGCGCCGGAACGTGCTCGCCTCGCAGCGCGTGTTCGAGGCGGCCGCGCGCGACGGCGTCCGGGTCGTCTTCGCCTCGTCGTCGTCGGTCTACGGCGCGGCCGAGCGCTTCCCGACGCCCGAGGACACGACGCCGCAGCCGCTCTCGCCGTACGGGATCACGAAGCTCGCCTGCGAGCATCTCGCCGCCGCCTACGGGCGCGAGTTCGGGCTCGACTGCGTCGTCCTCCGCTACTTCAACGCGTTCGGGCCGAGGCAGCGCCCCGACATGGCGTTCACGCGGATCGTCAACGCGCTCGCCGCCGGCGCGACGTTCGAGCTCTTCGGCGACGGCGACCAGTCGCGCGGCTGGACGTACGTCGCCGACATCGTCGACGCGACGGTGGCCGCGATGGCGGCGCGGCACCGGCACCTACAACGTCGGCGGCGCGCTCGAGGCCTCGCTGAACGAGACGATCGCGCTGCTCGAGCGGATCTCCGGGCGCACGCTCGAGGTCGCGCGCGAGCCCGCCGTGCCGGGCGACCAGCGCCGGACGAGCGCCGACACGACGCGGGTCCGCGCCGAGCTCGGCTGGGCGCCCGCGGTCTCGCTCGAGGACGGGTTGCCGGCGCAGTGGGAGTGGGCCTCGACTAGAGTGCCGCTCGCATGACGGGCGACCGGAGTCCAGCGGATCCCGACGCCGAGCGCGAGATCGATCTCCGCGGCTGGTGGCGGGCCTTTCGCTCGCGCTGGTGGATCGCGGTCGTCGGGCTCGTGGTCGGCGTCATCATCGGCGCCGTCTACTCGCTGAGCGGCGGCAGCTCCTACGTCGCCTCGGCGACGATCGCGCGCGGCCAGGCGTTCAATCCCGCCGGCACGTCGCAGGTGCAGGGCTACCTCACGAGCCCGGCCCAGATCCAGAACCTCGCCACCGGGCCGGCGAACCTGGACAAGGTCGCCGCGCAGATCGGCATGACGGGCGCCCAGCTTCGCGGGCACGTCACGACCTCGACGGTCACGAGCGGCGGGACAGCCTCCCCGACCAACACCAACAGCGTCCTCGTCCTGATCACGGTGACCTTGAACAAGCCGAAGAAGGCGGAGGACGCAGCGAATGCTCTGGCGGCGCTGGTCAAGCAGCAGACGACGACGCGCTACGTCGTCCAGTCGATCAAGGGCTATCAGACCAGGCTCGCGAACTACGCGGCAAGGGTCACGGCGCTCCGCGGCGAGATCGACAGCCTGAACAAGGTGCTCGCTCATCCGAGTGCGTTGCCCCCGCTCCAGCAGCTCGTGCTCGCGACTCAGCTCGAAGGGGCACAGGCTGCTCTGGGGCAGACGCTCGACTCGCAGACGACGACGCAGCAGGAGCTCATCCTCGCCCAGGACGTCGAGACGACGCAGATCATTCCGCCGCCGGCCAGGGCTGTGAAGACGGTGGCGCGCTCTCGCCGGAACTCGGTCCTCTTCGGCGGGCTCATCGGCCTGCTCGTCGGCTCGATCGTCGCGCTCGTGGTCGGCCTTCGCGCGCGCTCGGACGCCCGCGCGTCGCCTGAGCGGCGTCCCGTCGACCCGCCGAGTAGGATCGCGCGAGTGAAGGTCTCGTTCCTGATCCCGGCCTACAACGAGGCGGCGACGATCGGCGAGGTGCTCGAGCGGATCGCCGCACTCGGCCTCGACACGCAGGTGATCGTCGTCGACGACGGCTCGACCGACGACACGGCCGCGATCGCCGAGGCCGGGGCGCGACGGTGATCCGGCAGCGCGAACCAGGGCAAGGGCGCGGCGATCCGCGCGGCGATCGCGGCGGCCGACGGCGACATCGCCGTGATCCAGGACGCCGACATGGAGTACGACCCGGCCGAGGTGCCCGAGCTGATCGAGCCGATCGTCCGCGGCTCCGCCGACGTCGTCTTCGGCTCGCGGCTTGCGCGGCGGGAAGCCCCAGCGGGCCTACCTCTTCTGGCACCTCGTCGGCAACCGCTTCCTCTCGCTGCTCACGAACATCCTCTTCAACACGACCCTGTCGGACATGGAGACGGGCTACAAGGCGTTCCGGCTCGACGTCCTCCGCTCGCTCGATCTGCGCGAGAACCGCTTCGGGATCGAGCCGGAGATCACGGGCAAGGTCTGCAAGCGCGAAGCTGCGGATCTACGAGCTGCCGATCTCGTACTACGGGCGCACCCACGACGAGGGCAAGAAGATCACCTGGCGCGACGGCTTCCGGGCGCTCTGGGTGCTGTTCCGCGTCCGCGCCCGGGGCTGATGATCGGCTGGAAGACGATCGCGGTCGTCGTGCCGGCGTACGACGAGGAGGCGCTGATCGGCGAGACGCTCGCCGGGATCCCGAGCTTCGTCGACCGGATCATCGTCGTCGACGACGCCTCGAAGGACGCGACGGTCGAGAGGGCGCGCGGCGTTCGCCGACCCGCAGATCGAGGTCGTCGTGCACGAGCGGAACCAGGGCGTCGGCGCCGCGATCGTGACCGGCTACAAGCGGGCGCTCGCCGAGCGGATCGACGTGACGGTCGTGATGGCCGGCGACAACCAGATGGATCCCGACGAGCTCGAGACGATCGCCGGCCCGGTGCGTCGCGGCGAGGTCGACTACGCGAAGGCGAACCGCCTGATCAGCGGCCGCGCCTGGGAGCTGATCCCGCGCACCCGCTACCTCGGGAACGCCGTGCTCTCGCTGCTGACGAAGATCGCCTCCGGCTACTGGCATGTCGCCGACTCGCAGGCCGGCTACACCGCGATCTCCCTCGACACGCTCGAGCGCCTCGACCTCGACCGCGTCTACACCCGCTACGGCTTCCCGAACGACCTGCTCGTGCACCTGAACGTGATCAACGCCCGCGTCCGCGACATCCCGTCGCGCCCGATCTACAACGTCGGCGAGCGCTCGGGGATCCGCATCCGCAAGGTCGTCCCGCGTATCTCCTGGCTGCTCCTCAAGGGCTTCTTCTGGCGGATGCGCGAGAAGTACGTGATCCGCGACTTCCACCCGCTCGTCTTCTTCTACCTCCTCGGCATCGTGATGACCGTCGCCGGGCTCGCGCTCGGGATCGCCGAGACCGTGCTGCGGATCATGGGCAACGCGATCACGGCCGCCACGATCGTCCTCGTCGCGCTGCTTCTGATCGCGGGGAGCCAGTTCACGCTGTTCGCGATGTGGTTCGACATGGAGTCGAACAAGGACCTGCGCTAGGCACAGCGCTTCGGCGGCGCGTGCCGAGGGGCGGCGCATCCGGACGTTCACACTGCCCAGGCGTCACATTCCGGCATCTATTTCGACACCAAATGCTCGAGTCAGCCCGTTCGGCCCTCACGGCTGACGTAACCGAGCTCACGCTTTAAAGGCCGACGGAGGGTATCCCGAAGGAGCTCCAGGAGTCCGACGGCAAGCGCCCGGCACGAGCGGGCCAGACCGGGCAAGAGAACCAGGAGGAGCAGCGCGAACGCGGCCAGGATCACGAGTGGCGCAAGCGAGCGGGTTCGCGTCGTCCGCTCGTCGGCGACGACCGGGCCTGTCCCGAGAGCCGCGTGCGCCGCCGCGATTGCGCGACCGGTCGAGCCTTCGCCGACGACAGTACCGCCCGTTGCGGCGGCGAGCGACGAAAGCGTCAGTCCGGCGGCCGGATCCGGGTGGTAGCCGGGCTCGGGGTGGCCCCCCGAGTAAACGGCCTCGCCGGGGCGGGAGACGTCGACGACCACGAGCTGGACGCCCGGCCCGGCTCGAAGCTCGCGCGCGAGCTGCTGCTGGTCGAAGGGGCGGCTCTCGCCGTCGGTGAGCACGACGAGCAGGCGATGCCGCGCCGAGGGTGAGAAGTAGTTCTGGGTTGCGGTCGCGCCGAGCGCCGCAAGCGAGGTCGCGACTACTCCAGAGCTCGCTGGGGGCGGCTGTTCGATGCCGACCGTCTGCGACACGGTTTGCCGGAATACGGCCGGATCCGCGTTCGGAAACAAATTCGGGAGGACGCGGTCGCTCAGCGTTGCGACCCCCGAGGGCACGTCGAGGATCCCCTCACGGATCATCTCCGCGGCGGTCTTCGCGCGAGCGAGCCTCGTCGGTGTGTTCGGGCCGCGCGAGGCAAGCATCGAGCGAGAGTTGTCGAGAACGAAGAGGGCCTCAGCATCGGTGCGGACGTTCAGATGGGTCGCCGATCGAATCGCCGGTTGCGCGGCTGCGAGCCCGAGCAGAACGACGGCGGCCGCGACAACGGCGGAACGCGCGAGCCGCCGGGAGGCCGGCGGCGGAGGCAGCCCGAGCGCCTTTCGCCCTCGCCTCTCGCGGGCTCCCGCGGCGGCGAGTGCGACCACCGGGATCACGGCGGTCACTCCGATCAGCGCGGCGAAGGGCGTGAGGAGGACGAGCGTCGCGAGCATCTGCGTCAGTACCCGCGGCCCGGGAGCGCGCCGCCCGCACCCTTGTGCCCCCTGCTGGGACCCCCGCCGCTACTCGCGCCTTTGCGTGTTCCCTTTGCGACGAGCGCCTGGAGCAGCCACTCGAGGTTGTACTTGGCGTCCGCGTTCTCGGCATCGAGCTGAGCGGCTGCACGGAACGCAGCGACGCTCCGGTCGACCGGAGCCGGAGCGGTCGGCCCATGCTGCTCCGAGTCGAGGAACGCCAGGATCCCGACCATGTTCTCGAGCACCGCGCTCCGCCGTGGGTCGCCCCGGACGGTCAGATCCGCGAGCTCGACCTCGAGCGCAGCGCGTGCGCGCGACTCCGAGTAGCCGTTGTCGTACCCGTTGCCCGCCGTCTCGAGGGCGGCGAAGCTCTGGGCCGCGCGGCGGTAGGCGAGCTCGCTCCCGACTCCGAGAAGCGCTCGCGCGGGATCGCCTGGAAGCACACTCGAGCCCAACCATTGCGCGTCCGCGGGACGCTGAGCAAAGACAGTGTCTCCGGCCTGCATTCCCTGCCGCCAACCCTGCACATCGCCGGCCAGGAGGGCCGCGAGTACGGCCAGGCCGAGCAGCAGAGCTGCAAGTGCAGGGCGCCAGTGCCTCACGCGGACACCAGTCCCTGGGTGCCCCAGCGGAGCCGGGCCGCGCGAAGCTCGTTCAGGGCCAGCAACACTGCGACGATTGCGGTGAGCACGACCAGCCAGGTCGGGAAGGCCGCCCGCGGCGCGCCGACTGATGCGTTCGGGCTGGAGGGGAGACCGGCCGGGATGATCGAGGCGGCGGTACCGATCAGCCGCTTGAAGTACTCGAGGTCGCTGATCGCGGGGTTGAGCGCGATCACTCGCAGCGGAATCCGGTTGGCGCGGTACTGATCGAGAACCGACGTCAGCCGCTGGACGTCGTTGGGGTCATCTGCCAGATCGCTGACAAGGACGACTGCCGCGCGCCGGCCTCCCCGGGCCAGCTCGATCGTCCGGGCGAGGCCAAGACCCGACGAGATCGCCGTGCCGCTCGTGAAGCTCTCCGACCACGGGTTGACCGGGAAGGTCGGCTGCTCGCCCGGAGGCGTGTTCGTGGGCACCTCGAAGTAGCGGATGAGCGGTTTCAGCGCCGAGGCCGGCGTGCCCGGCGGCAACGCCTCGTAGGCGGTGTTCGAGAAAACCACGAGCCCGTAGTTCCCTCCGCGTGCAACGAGCTCCGCGAGTGCCTCGTGGATCCGCGAGTACGTATCCTGGGTGATGCTCGCGGACAGGTCGAGCACGACCATTCCCCCTGTCCGGGGCGAGGCGAACGGCTGCCTGCTCGCATGCGGGTGCCTGGCCAGCAGCGCTGCGACGATCACGAGAGCGAGGAGCGCTGCGGCGAGCGTCACGCGCACTGCCGCCGTCCGCAGAGCCAGACCGCGCAAGCTGCGAACGCCGACGTAGGGGATCAGATTCACGCCGGCTCCGAAGGGCTTGCGGCTTGCACCTCGTCGACGAGCGCCAGTGTGCGGGCGACGGTGGGTGCATGCTCGGACCAGGCAGCGTCGTCGGCCGCGGTTGCGAGCGTCGGTTCCCCCTCGGCGGCGAGTGTCTCTGCGAGCAGGCCGAGCGCCTTGCGCCTATCGCTGTCGTCGCGGGTGGTGGCCTCGCGGGCGTACGCGAGCGCGAGCGCCCGACGGCTCATCGTGGCGATGCGCCGGCGCCGGTCGCGGAGCCGCACGACCTCGCCGCCGATCAGGGCGAGAGCGGCGATTGCAAGAGCGACAGAGCCGGCAGTGAGCGCGACGGTCAGCAGCTCGGGTCGGATCGCGTACGTCGCTTCGGAGAGTGTGGACGCGCTTCGGAAGTGGGCACCCCCGGAGGTCTCCGTCGGGGTGAGCCTCGACGTGACGACGAGCGCGGGCCAACGGGCGCTCTGCCGTAGGGCACCGTTTGTGGATTGCGCGCTCACAACGGCGCGTCCGAAGCTCACGCTGGGCGCCTTGCCGGACGGGAGGCAGCCCTCGGTCAGGCACTGCAGGTGGTAGGTGTAGACGACGCTGCCCGTGGCGCCGAACCTGGCACGGGTGACATTCGCCGTCGCCGTCTCCTCGTACGGGGCGAACTCGGTGCCGACGTGGATGCTCGACGGAGACACGGCCGTCGCGTCGTAGCCGACGGTAACGCGTGCCTCCACCGGGTCACCGAAGTAGGCGGGATTAGGACCGAGCGACGTCGCCACGGTGAGCCTCTCTGCCGGCGGTGCGCCCCCGGAGGGGGTTCCCCGCCACCAGCCAAGCGCCGTGCCGATGAGGACGACGACCAGGATTCCTCCACAGAGAGCTCCAGCGGCTGCGAGGGAGCGACGGCTCATCGTCGTTGCCTGAGGTCTTGCCGGCGCGCAGCCCAGGCCAGGAAATCGCGCTCGATCTCGACCGGGTCGCTGCTTCCGATTAGCACCGGGTCGAGGCCGAGCGCGGCAATCTGAGCAAGCAGCTTCTCCCTCCGCTCCTGGTTCGCGCCCTTCAGCCTACGTGCCCGTCGCCGCGAGATCCGCGCCTCGACTGATGCGCCGGTCGCCGGGTCGACCATCGGGACGACGAGCGAGCCGATCTCGGGGAAGCTCTGCTCCCACACAGGATCCTGAACGACTACCGGGATGATTTCCCAGCGGCGCGCGGCCGCGGTGAGCCACGCCGGATGGTCCAAATCGGCCTCGAGAAAGTCCGAGATCACGAAGATGAAGGTGCCAGATGAAAGCTCGCTCCGGAAGCGCCCGAGAAACTCCAGGCCCCGCGAGAGCGGGCGAGGAGTTGTGCTGCTCGCCCGATTCTCGCCCAGTCTCGCCTCGATTTGCTGCAGCACCCCCCGGCCTCTCGGCGGTATCCAGTACGGATCGCCTTCCGTTCCTGCGAGGTCGGTGTACGCGACCGCCGCGTTCGCGGCGTCGGCACTGCGACCGATCAGCCGAACCGCCTCCTGCCGTGCGGTCGGCTTCGAGAGCCACGGCAACGGGCGCTCGTACAGGGCCATCGAGGGGCCGAGGTCGCAGAAGATGACGACGCGCGGCGCTTCCTCGGCGTATCGCTCCCGCACCACGAACTCATCTCGGGAGCGGGCCGTGGAGAGCCGGGCGCTGGAACGCCAGTCGATCGTCGAGACCGGGTCGCCGCGAACATACGCCCGGGACCCGGCGACCTCGGATCCGTGACCGCGCCTGCGACTCGGCGAGCCACCGAACGGAAGTCCGGTGACGCGGTACCGCGGCACCAGGGGAAAGACGGTGCGGCGCGCGGTCACGTGCCCCTCAGGCAGTTGTTCGCCGGGCCCACTCGTCGGGCACCGTGGTGCTTGCCCAGTCCGGCCGCGGCGGGGGAACCAGCTCGATACAGCGCGCCTTGATCTGGAGCAGCGCCTCGTCACGCGAGAGGCTGCGTGTCTCGGCCAGGTAGCCCGGTGAGAGGAGGAGCCGGTGCCCGAGAACAGGAAGGAAGAGCTCGTCGATGTCCTCGGGGGTGACGTACGTCCTTCCGTGGAGCAGCGCCCAGGCGCGAGCCACCTTGACAAGAGCGAGCGATCCCCGCACCGATGCTCCCACGTCGACCTCGTCGAGCCCTCGGGTGGCTCGAACGAGCCGCACGATCCAGCGGTCGAGCAGCTCGTCGATGTAGACGTCCTCGCTCTCCCGCCGGAGCGCCATGATCTCCGAGACCGCCATCACGGGCTCGAGCCCGTCGAGCGGGTGCCCGTGCCGTTGCGAGCGGAGGATGCCGAGCTCCTCGTCCTCATCGGGATACCCGAGGCTCGTTCTGACGAAGAAGCGGTCGAGCTGCGCTTCCGGCAGCGGGAATGTGCCCTCGTACTCGATCGGGTTCTGAGTCGCGATCAGCAGAAAGAGCTCCGGCAGCGGGCGTGACAGACCGTCGACGGTGATCTGATGCTCGGCCATCGCTTCCAGCAGCGCAGACTGCGTCTTCGGCATCGCCCGGTTGATCTCGTCGACGAGCACGATGCTGGCGAAGATCGGCCCAGGCTGGAACTCGAAGCGGCGGAGCTCCTGATTGAAGACCGAGAGTCCGGTGACGTCGGTCGGCTGCAGGTCCGGCGTGCACTGGATTCTCGAGGGGGACGCCCCGTCGATACTGGCCGCGATCGCGCGTGCGAGAACCGTTTTGGCGGTGCCGGGAACGTCCTCGAACAGAACGTGCCCCCCGCTCACGAGCGCAGCCAGGACCAGGCGAATCTCTTCCCGCTTCCCGCGTACGACGGTCTCGATGTTCGAGAGGAGCCGGTCTACGCCCTCGCTGACGCCCGGCGGCTGCCGGACGGTCTCGGTCGCTTCGATGCTCGATTCCTGGGTCAAGTTGTGGTCGCTGCCCGCCTGCGAGTCGGCGCGGCTCGGTGAGCCGTGAACATCGTAATCAGCGTGCACCACGCACCCGGGCGCGCCTGTTCAGCCGGGCAGCTTCTGTGTCGCCAGACCCTGTGGGGCGCTCGACGAAAGCGACTTCGGGTAGACCGCCGGATCGATCGTCCCGCCTGGCTTCGCCTGCACCGAGGAGAAGAACTGGCGATCGTCCTCCCAGAAGACGACGTTCTTCCCACGCGCGGAGGAGGGAAGGACGAGCGTGAACCGACCGGAGCTGTCGGGCCAGGTCGCCTTCACCGGGGTGATCGTCTTGCCGTCGCCCGAGACGACTCCGACCAGTAGGCCCTGATAGATCGCACCCGGCAGAGCCTGTGGGCTCAGGCTGGACTGCACGAGGACGAGGCCCGAGCCCGGAAGCTGGATGTTCAGTGTGGAGCTCGAAACCTTGGTGAAGTTGATGAGATCGGCCGCCGGCTCTGCATAGGCATTGTTGCCGACCGCAACGCCGACCTGCATCGGCACCGGATCGTCGCCCTCCTCGTCGCTCGAGACGAGGAACGAGGCGTAGCTTCCATCGGGGCCCGACGGTCGCGATTGCGTCCAGAACTTCCGATCGCCGGTCCGCGTGGTCACGACCGCTCCCTTGACGGGATTGCCGTTCGCATCCGTCACCTTGCCGCGGAGCTCGTAGCTATAGAGAAGCACCGGAGGAACGGGGTTGCCCGCCGAGTCGGTGACGCGACCGGTCACGACGACATTTCCACCCTGAGGCTTCGTCGAGATCTGGTCGATCTTGTACCCGACGCTGATCCCGGCGCTCTTTCCGAGCAGCCCCTTGGCCTGGGCAGCCGTTACGCGGGCACCCGAGATCGTCGCGTGACTCACGTCGACCACGCGCGCAACGTAACGCTGGGGCAGCGTGTTATCGGCCGGATAGTTGAATGCGCCGTTCGAATCGGTCGGCGTTGGGTTCGTCCAACCGGCGACGTTGACCAGCGCGCCCGCAACGGGCTTGCCGTCGAGAAGAACCCGCGCCTGAACCGCCTGGGTGTTCGACGTGTCGGGGTTCCAGGGCTGGACGAAGGTCGCCGACGGGCCAAAGACCCGGCCGCCCGAGGCGAGGGTGGTCGAGAGCAGCGCCTGTTGTGTGTCCGTGGTGGCGGCCGCTGCCTGCGCTGCGGAGTCTGCCTGAGCTCCGGACGTGGTCTGGTGTTCGCTCAGGTTTGCCGGCGGGCTCGACTGGGTCTTTGCGCCACCGAGCGAGAAGACCTGAACCTGGGAGGCGACCGTTCCGCCATTCGACGACGTGGGTGTCCCACCGACGCCGATCGCGATGAACTCGGTGCCGTTGACCGAGTAGACGCTCGGACCGTCCGCGATCTGCGCCCCCGTCTGGAACGTCCAGAGGACCTTGCCGGTCGACACGTCGAAGGCCCGGAGATTGCCGTCACCGCCGCCTACGAACCCGACGCCGCCTGCGGTCGTCGTGGGTCCGCCTCGCTCCGGCTGGGGAGTCGTGAACTTCCAGACCCGCTGCCCGGTCGAGACGTTGATCGCGCTGACCGAGCCGTAATCCTTCCAGCCGTTCTGCAGGTACTGGCCGAAATCTCCATTGGCGAGAGCAATCGTTGA
>CAVTLL010000007.1:0-104624 GCA_963735535.1 uncultured Actinomycetota bacterium
CATCGCAGCGTGGGCGCAGATGCTCAACTACATCATCACCGTTGCCATCTCGGCGTTCTTCGTCCCGCACTACCTCTCGATCTTCTGGGAGCCGCTCAAGACGAACCCCTGGGACATCATCGGCGGGATCGTCGTAGTCGTCGTTCTCGTCGGGATCAACATCGTCGGCGTGAAGGAAGCAGCGGCACTGAACGTCGGCCTCGCGGTCCTCGACTTCGCGACCCAGCTCCTGCTCGTGCTCCTCGGCTTCGTACTGATCTTCAGCCCGCACATCCTGAAGGCGAACATCCACCTCGGCATCGCGCCGACCTGGGCGAACTTCGCGCTGGCGATCCCGGTGGCGATGATCGCCTACACGGGAATCGAGACCGTCTCGAATCTGGCCGAGGAGGCACGCGACCCGCGGCGCACGATCCCGAGCTCGATTCGGCTCGTCGCGATCGCCGTCTTCGCGATCTACTTCACGCTGCCGCTCGTCGCGCTCTCGGCGCTCCCGGTGCACCTCGACAAGGCCGGCCAGTACGTTACGCGTCTCGGACAGGATCCGCCGATCGGCTTCAAGAACGACCCGGTGCTGGGGATCGTCGAGAACCTCGGGCTGCACGGAGCGATGCTGGACGGCGCGAAGATCTACGTGGGTGTCCTGGCGGCGACGATCCTGTTCATCGCGACGAACGCGGGCGTGATCGGCGCCTCGCGGATCACGTACTCGATGTCGAGCCACCGGCAGCTGCCCGAGGTCTTCCGGCGGCTCCACCCGAAGTTCAAGACCCCGTGGCTGTCGCTGATCGTGTTCGCCGGGTTCTTCTCGATCCTCTTCATGATCCCGGGGAACGTCGACTTCATCGGCCGGATGTACGCATTCGGCGCGATGCTCTCGTTCACGATCGCACACGCGGCGGTGATCCAGCTCCGGCGCAAGCCGCCCCCGGTCGAGGATCCCTACCGCGTGGGGCCAAACTGGAAGATCGGGAAGACCAGCTGGCCGCTCTTCGCGATCTTCGGCGGCATCGGCACCGGGCTCGCCTGGTTGGTCGTGGTCGTCGAGGATCCGGCAACACGGTATGCGGGCCTCTCGTGGCTGGCCGCGGGATTGGTGTTCTACACGATCTACCGCCGCCGGCTCGGGATCCCGCTGCGCGAGACCGTCCTGGCGCCGCTCCAGTTCGGGCCCGCGATAGCGCTCGAGTACCGCACGATCCTGGTGCCGATCGTCTCCGGGGCCGAGTCGCACGAGGCGGTCGACCTGGCGGCTCGCCTGGCTGCGGAGCGGGGCGCGACGATCGTGGCCCTGCGCGTCATCGTCGTCCCGATGGACCTCGTGCTCGAGACGCCGATGGAGGCCGAGGAGAAACAGGCCGACCGACTACTCGACGACGCGCGCCTCGCGGCCGAGTCGTACGGCGTGCGGCTGATCGACCGCGTCGTCCGCGCCCGACAGTCGGGCAGAGCCATCGTCGACGAGGCGGCCTGGCGCCAGGCTGAGATCGTCGTCCTGGGCGCGCCGCGCAGCTCGCACAAGGCGATCTTCGGCAGGACCGTGGACTACGTCCTCAAGAACGCCCCCTGCCGCGTCATGGTCGCCGCCGGAAAGAAGGCAGCTTGACCAACTTCCATGTGCGTTTCGTTCAAGTGCCTGTCCCCGGACATGTCCCGCTGGGCACGCTCGATCTTCCGATGGTTGCTGGAAGCAGCGGTCGCGCGGCGCTCTCCCGTCACACTTTCGTGACGGTGCCTGTCCCCAGACATGTCTCGTCCAGCCGTGTGCGTAGCGGACTGATCGGATGAGGTTCAACGGCGCGCTCGCGGTCGGGCTCTCGCTCGTGATGGTTGTGCTCGGCATCGCCATCCTTGCAAGGACGATCGCGGACGGTGGCGGACAGGTCGGGTTCATCTTCGGTGTGCTGTTCCTTGCCGCCGGCGGCGGGCGGCTCTACCTCTCGAGGCGGCAGACCTAGGTGGCTCGCAAGCTTCCCGGTCTGCGCCGCGAGCTCGACGCGCGGTCGCTCTTCTCGGTCGCCTACGGCGAGATCGCGGCGTCGATCTACTTCGCTCTCGGGATCATCGCGCTCCACGCGGTCGGCTTCACCCCGCTCGTGCTGCTCGGGGTCGGCATCGTCTTCCTGCTCGTTGCGCTCTCCTACGCGGAGGCGACGTCGGCTCTCCCCGAAACCGGAGGCGCAGCGACCTTCGTGCGTCGCGCCGGAAACGACCTCGCCGGGTTCATGACCGGCTGGGTGATCTTCCTCGACTACCTGATCGTCATCTCGCTCTCGGCGCTCTTCATCCCGCACTACCTCGCGGGCGCGCTGCAGATCAGCGCGCTCGACCGGAACCCGTGGGATGTGATCGTCGGCGTGATCTTGATCGTCTGCGTCGGCTTGATCCGGCTCGTCCGGCGACCGTCCTTCTACGCGATCGGCTTCGTCGTGCCCGCGCTCGACGTGATCGCGCAGCTGGTGCTGATCGGCTTCGGGTTCGTCTTTCTCTTCTCGCCGCATGCGCTCACGCACGGGACCTCGCTCGGCACGGCGCCGACCTGGCACTCGCTTGCCTTCTCGATCCCGCTCGCGATGCTCGCCTTCACCGGCCTCGAGACAGTGGCGAATCTCGCCGAGGAAGCCCGGCGGCCCGGCGTCGACCTTCCACGATCGCTCTTCATGGCGATCGGTACTGTGGTCACGACCTACGTCGCGATCGCGGTCGTCGCGCTCTCCGCCTATCCGGGGCCGGTCACCGAGCTCGGCACGCGCTGGTTACGCTCGCCGCTCGTCGGCGTGGCGGAGGCGATCCGTCCGCATACCGCAACCGATGTCGGCGACGCGATCCGGTTCTTCATCGGAATGAGCGGTGCGCTGATCCTGCTCGCGTCGGTGACGACGTCGATCTCCGGCTTCTGCCGCCTGGCCTACTCGCTGGGCGAGCACGGGCAGCTTCCGCGCTCGTTCGGTCGCCTGAATCGCCGGACGCTCGTCTCGCCGCAGGCGATCATCAGCGTGGTCGTGGTCTCGAGCGCGGTTGTGATCGCCTCCGCGTTCGTCAAGCACGACGTCTCGCTGCTGGCCGGGATCTTCTCCTTCGGGGTCCTGCTCGCCTTCACGGCGACCCAGATCGCCGTGATCAGGCTGCGGATCGCCGAGCCCGACCTCCCGCGACCCTACCGCACCCCGCTGAACATCACGATCCGGAAGGCGGAGATCCCGCTTCCCGCGATCGTCGGCGCTGTTCTGACCTTCGCGATCTGGATCATCGCGCTCACGACGCACGCCGGCGCGCGCTACGCCGGCGCCGCGTGGCTTGCGATCGGACTGGTCGTCTACGCCGCCGTCCGCAGGTCGCGCGGGGAAGGGTTGACCGAGCGCGTGGTCGCGCCGGACACGGTGATCTTCACCGACGTCCCGCACTTCCGCCGGATCCTAGTGCCGATGAAGCTCGGTGTGATCGGCGAGGAGATGGCTGCGACCGCTGTCAAGCTGGCAGCCGAGCACCACGCGGCCGTCGAGGCGCTTTACGTCGTGCTGGTGCCGCTCGACTGCAAGATCGACGAGCCCATGCCCGAGGCCGAAGCGCGGGCGGAGGCATCGCTTCAGGAGGCCTGCGCGCTCGGCCAGGAGCTCGGGGTCGAGGTCGCTGCGACCACGGTTCGGGCACGCGCGATCGGGCGCGCGATCGTCGACCATGCCCGCGACTCCGGCGTTGATCTGATCGTGCTCGGCTCGTCGCCGCGTTGGCGGCGCCAGTCCAGGTTCTTCTCCCCGACGGTCGACTTCGTGCTCCGGCAGGCGCCATGCGAGGTGCTGATCGTTGCGTTCCCGCAGAACGTTCTCGACGACGAGCTCGGTGTCGGCTCAGCCAGCACCACCAACTGAGCTACGCTGGCCCGCGTGAAGGTACTCGTGATCGGATGCGGCCGGGTCGGCAGTGCCGTTGCGCTCGAGCTGAAAGGCGCGGGATGGGAGGTCAGCGTGATCGACGAGCGCGAGGACGCGATGGTCCGCCTGGGTGAGCTCTGGACGGGCGAGTTCCACGTCGGCCACGGGATGGACATCCAGCTGCTGCAACGGGCGGGGATCGAGGACGCCGACGCCGTCGTCGTCACGACCGACGGCGACAACTCGAATATCGTCATCGGCCAGATGGCGCAGAAGAAGTTCGACGTGCGCTCGGTGATCGTTCGGATCCTCGATCCGGCCCGTGCGGAGTTCTTCAAGACCCGTGGGCTCAATGTCGTGTGCCCCACCCAGAGCGCGATCGAGACGCTCACCAACGCCGTCCGGGCGTACGAAGGCGCGCTGACCTAACCCCGTGTATTTACTGATCGCAGGCGGTGGCAAGGTGGGCTCGAACCTGGCGCGAGCCCTGATTCGCGGCGGGCATGAGGTGACGCTGATCGAGCAGCGGCCCGTTCGCTTCGACCAGCTCGAGGCCGAGTTCGAGCACCAGGTGCACCGCGGCGACGCGACCGAGCTGTTCGTGCTCGAGCGCGCCGGGATCAAGCGCCCCCCGGACGTAGTGGTTGCGGTCACAGGCGACGACGAGGACAACATCGTCATCTGCCAGCTCGCGCGTGACTGTTACGGCGTCGAGACGACGATCGCGCGTGTGAACGACCCGCGCAACCAGCCCTACTTCGACCTGCTCGGCATCACGCCGACCGTGTCGGCGACGGCGTCGATCATGGGCCTGATCGAGCACGAGGTGCCCGAGCACGGCCTGATCCGGCTGCTCGAGCTGCGCAAGGAGAACCGCGAGATCGTCGAGATCACGATCGGCGAGAAGGCCAGGTGCGCCGGCAAGGCGATCCGCGAGATCGACCTGCCCGAGGGCTCGCGGGTGATCTCGGTCTTCCGGAACGGCAAGGCGGAGGAGCCCGACGGCGCGATGCTGCTCGAGCCCGGCGACTCGGTCGTCGCGATCCTCGAGCCGGGCAAGGAAGACGAGCTCCGCAAGATCCTCGTTCGTCAGGACTGACGTGCGGGCTCGAGTCGTTTTCGCCGCGCTGCTCGCGTGCACGGCGCTGACGGCAGGCGGGGCACGAGGCGCTGCCACCGGGATGGACTGGTCGAGGTTTGGCTTCGACGCCGCCCGGCACAACGTCGCCCCGGCTACCGGGATCACGCGCGAGAACATCGGGAAGCTCCGACGCCAGCAGGTGAAGATCCCGGGCACGGTCGACTCCTCGCCCATCTACCTGTACGACGTCGAGGTGAAGGGGCGCTCGCGTGACACCTTCTTCGTCACGACGACCTACGGGATCACGCTCGCGATCGATGCGACGAGCGGGAAGATTCTCTGGCGCTTCAAGCCGCCGACGTACTCCACCTACGCCGGGACCGCCCAGATCACGACGATGACACCGGTCGCCGATCCGGGCCGCGCTGCGATCTACGCGGGTGCGCCCGACGGCGTGATCCGCAAGCTGAGCGTCGCCACCGGGAAGGTTCTCTGGTCGACGGCGATCACGCGCGACCCGACTCACGAGAAGCTGGCCTCGGCGCTGAACTTCGCCAACGGCCTCGTTTTGGCCGCAACCGACGGGTACATCGGCGACGCACCGCCCTACCAGGGGCACGTCGTGACGCTCGACCCGGCCGGTGGCAAGATCGTCGGGGTCTGGAACTCGCTCTGCTCCAACCGCAGCGTGATCATGCAGCCTTCGACCTGTCACGGTTCCGACTCTGCGATCTGGGGACGTTCGGCGCCGGTCGTCGACCCCGTGACCGGCGATCTGCTCGTCGCGACCGGCAACGGGTCGTTCGACGGGAAGACGAACTGGGGTGACAGCGTCCTTGTCCTCTCGCCCGACGGCAGGCGGCTCCTGAAGCACTGGACACCGTCCAATCAGGAGGAGCTGAACAGCAGTGACCTCGACCTCGGCTCCACCGCGCCCGCTCTGCTCGGGAACGGCTATTTCGTCCAGGGCGGCAAGGATGGACAGCTGCGCCTCCTGCAGCTCTCGAGTCTCGCAGGCGCCGACGCGACGACTGGCGGCGAGCTCCAGTCGGTGCCGGTGCCCGGCCCGACCGACCTCTTCTCGGAGCCCGCCACCTGGAAGGGGAGCTGGGTCTTCCTCGCGACGTCCGGAGGAACCGCGGCGTGGCAGCTCCAGAACGGCAAGCTCAACGAGATCTGGTCGAACAACACGGCCGGCACGAGCCCCGTTGTCGCCGGCGGTCTTCTGTACGTGCAGGGTTCGGGCGGCATCCGTGTCTATCTGCCCGCCACGGGCAAGAACGTAGGCGATCTTCCCAGCGGGGATGCCCACTGGCAGAGCCCGATCGTCGCGGACGGCCGGGTCGCGGCCGGCGAGGGCAACAGCAACGATCACCGGACAACCGGAGTTCTCGATATCTACCGGCTCCGCTGATCGCTTACGATGCGGCGGTGTCGATCGACGAGTCCGCTCCCCAGATAGACATCCTCGCCGGGTATCTCCGCGCCGACCAGCACGATCTCAAGGCCTTCGTCGAGATCCTCGCGAAGAAGCTGGCCGACGCGTTCCCGGACCGGGTGAAGATCCAGCGCAAGGGGCTGCCAGGGATGAGCAGGCCGGTTGTCTCGATCACGATGACGTTCCTCGAGAGCCAGTTCGTGCTCGACAACAACAAGGGTCAGGTTTCCACCCGGCGGCGCAAGCTGGTCCGGGGCGTGGCGCTCAACACCGATGAGCTCCGACTCGACGAATGGATCGACCAGCTCTCGGCGGCACTCGTCGACGAGGCCGCGCTCAGCGAGCGCGACCGGGTTGCGCTCCAGCAGATGCTCGAAGCCTGATCACGGAGCTCCGCACCTGTGGGTGTGCCCAGATGGTGCTCAGCCAGGGCGCCGCCGGCGAACCTGCGGGCCCTGCTGGCCGAGCGCGGCGTACGCGATCGCCTGCAGCGACTCGTTCAGGTTCCGGAGCTCGTGCGCGACCACGGTCAGCTCGTCGCGCGACTCCTGGCGGCGGTTCATCCGCTCGAGCTCGGCAGCGATGCGGTCGAGGCGCTCGAGCAGGGCCTCGAGCTGGCGGTCAGTGAGCTCGTGGCTCTCCATCAGGTCGGCAAGTCTGCCAGAGAGCGGACGACGGTCGTGTCCGGGCCGAGTAGCGTCAGCAACCGCTCGAGCGCGCCGGGGCCGGCTTCGAGCGCCTCGATCCGGCGGGTCGCGCCGAGGTGGGAGGCTGCGATCCGCGCAAGCTCCTCCGGTGCGTCGGTGAAGACGCCGACCCGCACACCGTCGCCCTGCAGCCGGCGCAGCGCCGCCGTCGCCGGCGCGCTCGGGCGCAGGTAGACGGGAGCGTGATCCTCGGCGAACCGCTCGAGCAGCACTCGCCAGTTCGGTAGCTCCTGGTCGAGCCGCTCGGGGTCGACGTGGGCGCGCCGCGAGACGTCCTCGAGCCACGCGTCGTAGAGCGGCCGGGTGTCGCCGAGGACCCCGTCGAGCTCGATCGCGACCGCAGTCATGCCGCAAAGCTACTTGCGGCGCACGGGGATGATCGCGAGTGAGCCACCTTCGCCGACGACGCGCACCTCCGCGCCGTAGTGCTCGGCGATCAGCTCCGGCGTTGCGATCTGACCGGGCGGGCCGTCCGCGACGAGCTGCCCGCCCGCGAGAACGAGCAGCCGGTCCGCGTACTGGGCAGCCAGCGTGATGTCGTGCATCGCGCAGACGACGGTCAGGTCGCCGGTCTCGCGCAGCGTGGCGACGAGCTCGAGCGCCTGCTGCTGACGGCCCAGATCGAGCGAGGTCGTCGGCTCGTCGAGCAGCAGGAGCGGCGCCTCCTGGACGAGCGCACGGCAGAGCACGACCCGTTGCTGCTCGCCGCCGCTCAGCGTGTGCAGGCGGCGGTGCGAGAGTGGGCCGAGGTCGAGCCGCGCGAGCGCCCGGCCGGCGGTCTCGAGATCGTGCGGTCCCTCGTACCCGAACGGCCCGAGATGGGCGGTGCGGCCGAGCAGGACGTACTCGTCCACCCGCATTCCGGGCGGCAGGAGCGGCGCCTGCGGGACGAACGCGAGCCGCTTTGCGACCGAGCGCCGCGCAAGATCGGACACCTCGCCGCCGTCGAGCGTGATCGAACCGTCGTAGGAGATCAGCCCCGCGCAGGCGCGGAGCATGGTGCTCTTGCCGGCGCCGTTGGGCCCGATCAGCGCAACCCATTCCCCCGGCGCGATCGTCGCACCGATGCGGTCCAGGATCTGCGCCGAGCCGAGTCTGACGGAGAGCGACTCGATGACGAGCGCCGTCACGGGAAGCTCCTGCTCGAGCGGAGCACGACTGCGAAAAACGGCGCGCCGAAGAATGCCGTCACGACGCCGATCGGCAGCTCGGCCGGAGCGACGACGGTGCGTGCGATCACGTCGCAGAGCACCAGGAAGCCGCCTCCGACGAGGAGCGAGAGCGGCAGCACGATCCGATAGCTCGTCCCGATCGCGAGCCGGATCGCGTGCGGGACGATGATCCCGACGAACCCGATCAGCCCGCTGAACGCGACCACAGCGGCCGTCCCGATCGTGGCCGCCGCGACGATCGTGATGCGCACGCGCCTGACATGCACCCCGAGCGTCGCCGCCTCGTCGTCTCCGACCGTCAGCACGTCGAGCAGCCGGCGGTGCAGCAGGACGACGATCGACGAGATCACGACGTACGGGAGCACGATCTCGACCGAGCGCCAGCCGGCCGTGTCGACGCTGCCGAGGATCCAGCTGTAGACCTCTTGCAGCGTCTGGGAGTGCTGCTGCTGGATGAACGTCTGGATCGAGGTCAGGAACGCCACGACCGTCACGCCGGCGAGCACGAGGGCGGCGGGGTTGCGACCTCCCTCGGCCGAAGCGCCGAGCGTGTAGGACAGGAGCACGCCCACGCCTGCACCGAGGAACGCTGCGATCGGCAGCAGGTCGTATGAGCTCGTCGTGGCGCTGAAGTACGCGATCGCGATCGTCGCACCCAGCCCGGCGCCGGCTGCCACGCCCAGCAGGTAAGGATCGACGAGCGGATTGCGAAAAACACCCTGGTACGCGCCGCCGGCCATGGCGAGCATGCCGCCGACGAGCAGGCCGAGCACGACGCGAGGCGCACGGAGCTGCCAGAGAATCGCCGAGTCGGTCGCCGAGAGGTGCGAATGCACACCGAGCAGCGGAACGTGAGAGAGCACCTCGCGCACGATCGGCCCGGCGCCGATATTCGCCGGGCCGACGAACAGCCCGATCAGCGTCGACACGATCACGAAGACGATCGCGCCGATGACGGGCCAGAGGGCCCGCGGTGGGGAAGGCACGCTGATGACAGCGTCCTTCCCCACCTGCTCGGCCGCAATGGTCACTTGCCGGAAAGCACCTTGATCCGGGCCGCGACCTGCTGGACGAAGTCGACGACTCGCGGACCCCACCGCGAGGCGAGGTCGTCGCTCATCGTGAGCACGCCTCCGTCCTTGATTGCCGCGATCGTCCCCCAGCCGGGGCGCTTCGCGAGCTTGGCCGGGGTCTGGCCGCAGCAGATCGTGTCGGCGAGCACGATCAGCTTCGGGCTGGCCGCCACGATGTACTCCTGCGAGAGCTTCGGATAGCCGGAGCCGGTCTTGTCGGCTGCGTCCGCGATGTCCTTCAACCCGAGCATCGTGTAGATACGGCCGATGAACGTCTTCGACGTCGCCGAGTAGAGATCGGGCTCGAGCTCGTGGTAGACGGTCAGCCCTTCGTCGTGTTGCACCGACGCGACCGCTGTCGCGATCTGAGCCTTCATCTTCGCGACGACTGCCGCTGCCTGTGAGGCATGGCCGGTCTTGGCGCCGAGCTGCGTGATCTGGCCGTATGCCTGGGCGAGTGTCGATGCCGTCGGCTCGACGAGCACCGGGATCTTCAGCTTCCCGAGTGCCTCGACGATGTGGTTTCCGTCGAACGAGACGACCACGAGATCGGGCTGGTAGCCGGCGATCGCCTCGGCGTTCGGGGTGTAGCCCGAGAGCTTCGTCAGCGGCGCGTTCTTCGGGTAGTTCGACTGGTTGTCGACCGCCACGACCTGCTTGCCTGCGCCGATCGCGAACAGATCCTCGGTTGCGGTGGGTGAGAGCGAGACGATCCGGGTCGGCATCGCTGCCCGGTGTGAGGCGGCGGCCGGAGCCGCGAGGACGAGAGCCGCCAGGGCCAGAGCCACGGCGTACTTGCTTTTGGACATAAAAAACCTCCGCTTTGAAGCGGAGGGAGGTGGCTCGGCGGGCGGTGCCGCGCGAACCGCCCTTCCTCCGAGGGCTGAGTTCGACGGCAAAGAGCAGGCGACCTGGCTCGTCCTCCGCCGGAGCGGAGGCATCGCAGTTGCGGGACAGCGTCGGGTTCGCACCGACTTCGCTGCGCCTTACCGGCCGGGGATATGTGCCCGGCGCCGCGAGAATAGCGGTCCATCCATTTGGCTTGACGACCGTCATACTCAGACGGGATGCGCGCAGCTCTGCTCACGATCGGGAACGAGGTCGTCTCCGGCGACGTCGTCAACACCAATGCCGCCTGGCTCGCCCAGCGGCTCGAAGGGCTCGGTGTGAAGGTCGATGTCGCCGCAAGCATCCCGGACGAGATCGAGGCGGTGTCCGATTTCGTCAACCGCGAGCGGCCGCGGGTCGATTACCTGTTCGTGACCGGCGGCCTCGGTGGGACGCCTGACGACCTCACCCGCGAGGCAATGGCCGCCGCGTTCGACGTCCCGCAGATCGAGGTGCCGGAGCTCGCCGACGAGCTGCGCCGCCGCTTTCCGAGGCACCCGGATTACGCCGCGCGCTGGGCGCAGCTTCCTGCCGGTAGCCGGCCGCTCCGGAACCCGAAGGGTGGCGCCCCCGGTTTCGTGCTCGAGAACGTCTGGGTGCTGCCCGGGCTGCCGGCCGAGATGGAGGCGATGTTCGACGCCTACGCCGACCAGTTCGAGGGCGACAACCCGATCGCGTCGTGGCGGCGCGCCTACAAGACACGCGAGAGCGACGTCGTGCACCTGCTGACGGCGGCCACGGTCCGCTGGCCGAACGTCTCGATCGGCTCCTACCCGCGGTTCCTTCCCGACGGGCCCGAGGTCGAGATCGTGCTCAAGTCGGCCGACCCGAGGGCGCTCGGGCAGGCGGTCGCCTGGCTCGAGCCCGAGCTCGCGTCGGTGACTGCGTCCGTTACGTCGTAAGCAGCAGGGCGGGCGCTAGACCCGCCTCGTGTCGCGCCGGTAGGCCCAGCGCGCGACGATTACACCCCCGAGCGTCCAGACGGCGATGACGACCCAGCCCGTCGTCGTCCAGCCCTGGCCCCCGAGCGCGACATGGCTCGCCTGGACGAGCCAGTACGACGGCAGTGCCTCGCCGATCTTCGTCATGGTGCTGCCCGTGATCGGGAACCAGGTCCCGCCGAGGATCGCGAAAACCGCTGTGGCGCCACCCATCGCGGGGCCGATCGAGTCCGGCGTCAGGAGGTGGCCGAAGACGATGCCGAGCGCTGCGAACGGCAGGAGCCCGACGAGAATCAGACCGGTCATCCGTGCCCATTCGTGTGCGGAGAGGCTCACCCCGAGCGTGAGACCGGCGGCGTAGAGGGCGCAAAGGGTCGTCGCCGCCATCAGGTAGCCCGTGAGCACCTTGGCGCGGAAGTACGTGCGCGTCGAGAGAGGGGTGATCCGGAGCTGCCGGTTCCAGCCGACGGCCCGCTCGCCGGCGATGCGTGCGCCGGACGAGAGCATCGCGCTCATGGCGCCGAAGGCGGCCAGGCCGACCATGAAGTACAGAGGTGCGGTGAGTCCGGTGCCCTTGAGGTCGTGCTCGTTCCGATACGGGACTGCGATCAGGTAGTAGAGGACGAGCGGGAAGCCGAGCGAGAGGAAGAAGAACCGCCGGTTCCGGAACGTCCGCAAGACCTCGAATCGGAGGTAGGCGCGGTTCACGGCGCTCCCTCCTCGCCGCTCGTGAGCTGAAGGAATGCCTCTTCGAGCCCGGCGCCGCTGATCTCGATGTCGCGGGCGGCCGGGAAGGCCTCGAGGAGCGCGCGGATCGCCTGGTCGGAGTCGCCGCAGGCCAGGGTGACCGATTCGCCGCGGCGGTCGGCGTGCTTGACGCCGGGAAGGCGCTCCAGCTCCTCGAGCGAGGCATCGGGCAGCGTGGCTCGGATTCGCTTGGAGCCGACCATCGCCTTGATCTCGTTGGGCGGGCCGTCGGCCACGATCGACCCGTGCGCCATCAGCACGACCCGGTCGGCGTAGGCGTCGGCCTCCTCGAGATAGTGCGTGGCGAAGAGGATCGTGCGCCCGCCCGCGGCGAACTCGCGCATGGCCGACCAGAAGGCGTGGCGGCCCTCGACGTCCATTGCTGCTGTCGGCTCGTCGAGCACGAGCAGGTCGGGGTTCGAGACGAGCGCGATTGCGAACCGTACACGCTGCGTCTGCCCGCCGGAGAGCTTCTGGGTGCGCCGATCGGCGATCTCGCCGATCCCGGTGCTCTCGATCACCTCGTCGACGGAGAACGGAGTGGGGTAGAGCGCGGCCATCATCTCGATGAGCTCGCGCACCTTGACGTCCCGGATCAGGGCGCCGGTCTGCAGCATCGCTCCGACCGCCCCGCGGTCGACGGCCGCCTTCGGCTCCGTCCCGAACACCGACACGCTCCCGGCATCGGGGGGAAGCAGTCCGAGCAGCATGTCGATGGTCGTGGATTTGCCCGCGCCGTTCGGCCCGAGCAACGCGACGGTCTCGCCCGGCGCGACGGAGACGTCGATGCCGCGCACTGCGCGAACCTGGCCGTAGCTCTTCGTGAGCCCGTTCAGCTCGATACCGACCCGCCCGTTCATGAGTCGCACTCTGCCAGCAGCCCCCCTGTTGGAGGTACGGGTAACCGTCCGATTACGTCCCATTTCTCCACGCCCGTACCCGCCGCTAGGGTGGAGTGGTGCCGCCGCTGACCAGTGCCGAGAGCTACCTCGCCGACCTGAACGAGGCCCAGCGCGAGGCCGTGACGACGACCGAGGGCCCGCTCCTCGTGATCGCCGGCGCCGGCTCCGGCAAGACGCGCGTGCTGACCTACCGCGTCGCCTATCTGCTCGGCGAGATCGGCGTCCAGCCGAACGAGATTCTCGCGATCACGTTCACGAACAAGGCCGCCGCCGAGATGCGCTCGCGCATCGAGGCCGCGGTCGGGCCGCGCGCCCGCGCGATCTGGATCCTGACCTTCCACGCCGCTTGCGGCCGGATCCTCCGCCGCGAGGCCGAGAGGCTCGGCTACCGCTCGAACTTCACCATCTACGACCAGGCCGACCAGCTCCGCCTCGTCCGGTCGTGCCTCGAGGAGCTCGAGCGCGACCCCAAGCGGTTCACGCCGCGCGGCATTCACACGCAGATCTCGAACGCGAAGAACCAGCTGATCGGCCCCGACGAGTACGCGGCCCGTGTCGGCAGCTTCTACGACCAGACCGTCGCGGACGTCTATGCGCTCTACCAGCGGAAGCTGTTCGCGCTGAACGGCGTCGACTTCGACGACATGCTGATGCTGACCGTCGAGGTGCTGCAGCGCTTCCCCGAGGCCCAAGAGCGGTGGGCGAAGTCGTTCCGCTACATCCTGGTCGATGAATACCAGGACACGAACCATGCGCAGTACGTCCTGTTGCAGCTGCTTTCCAGTATTCATAAAAACCTAATGGTAGTTGGCGACCCAGATCAGAGCGTCTATAGCTTCCGAGGAGCCGACATTCGCAACATCCTCGAGTTCGAGCGCGACTTCGGGGACACCCACGTCATCCCCCTCGAGCAGAACTACCGTTCGACGAACGCGATCCTCAACGCCTCGAACGCGGTGATCGAGAACAACCGCGAACGGAAGAAGAAGCACCTCTGGTCGGAGCTCGGCGAGGGCGAGCCGGTTCACGTCGTCGAGACCGAGGACGAGCACGCCGAGGCCCGTTTCGTCGCTGCCGAGGTCGCCGGCCTCGTCGAGTACGGCACGAGCCTCGGCGAGATCGCGGTCGTGTACCGGACGAACGCGCAGAGCCGCGTGCTCGAGGACGTTTTCGTCCGTCAGGGGGTCAACTACCAGGTGATCGGCGGCCCGCGGTTCTACGAGCGGGCCGAGATCAAGGATGCGATCGCCTACCTGCAGGCGATCGACAACCCCTACGACGGCGTGTCGCTGTCGCGGATCGCGAACAAGCCGCGGCGCGGCGTGGGGGACACCTCACTGACACGGCTGCAGGCGCTCGCCGACGGAGAGGGGATCTCGCTCTGGGAAGCGGTCGGCCGGGCGGAGGAAGCCGGCCTCGCGACCGCGTCGTTGCGCGCGGTGCAGGGATGGCGGGCGCTGCTGCAGTCCCTCATGGCGCAGGCGCTCGAGCTCTCGATCGCTGGACTTCTCGAGGCGATCGTCGAGCGCACCGGCTACCCGGAGTTTCTGCTCACGACGCTCCCGAAATGGGAGGCCGAGGGGAAGATCGAGAACCTCGAGGAGCTCGTCGGCGTCGCGCGCGAGTACGAGGAGAACGCCACCGAGCCGTCGTTGTCGGCCTTCCTGCAGGAGATCTCGCTCTACTCCGACCAGGACGCGCTGCGCAACGACGAGGGCGGCGGGCAGGTGACGCTGATGACGCTGCACAACGCGAAGGGCCTCGAGTTCCGCGCCGTGTTCATGCTCGGGATGGAGGAGGGGATCTTCCCGCACTCGCGGTCGCTCGAGGAGAACTCGCTCGAGGAGGAGCGCCGACTCTGTTACGTCGGCATGACCCGCGCCAAGGAGAAGCTGACGATGCTCCACGCCTCGCGCCGTTCGCTGTACGGCCGGAGCGACGCGAACCTTCCGTCGCGCTTTCTCGACGAGCTGCCCGACGAAGGCGTCGAGCGCGAGCGGCTGCGTCCTGCGTCGTGGTCGAACTACGGCGTCCCGGTCGCCCGCCGGGAGCTAACGCCGCGCGCTGACGCCCCGTCGCTGTCGACCGGCGACTCCGTCCGCCACGCCACGCTCGGAGCAGGCATCGTCACCAAGATCGAGCAGGACGGGGTGATCACGGTCCGCTTCGAGGACGGGTCGGAGAAGCGCCTGATGCTCGAGTACGCGGCGCTCGAGAAGATCTAGGTAGCGGCGCAGTGTGGGAACGACCACCCGAGTTGGGCTGCTCACTGCCGCGACAGCCGTCGGTGCGCTTGACCGGGGCTAGGCCGGATTCACGAGTGGCTGGCAAAGGACATTCCGCGGATCGGCATCTAGTTCGGCCATGTCGCAAGACCCGTTCAACCCCTTCAACCAGGGCAGGGGCAGCGGCAAGATTCGGGAGCTAAACCGTCTCAGCAATCGGACAGGCGAAGAGTTTGCGCAAGACCACGAGATACGCGAGCTGCAGAGGCAGCGTCGCCGCGAACTGCTGCGGCGCTTGTTCCGTCTAGGGAGGTAGCGACGAGCCGCGCGGCCCGTCAGCGGCCTAACAACTTCCTCAAGACCGGGCGTTAGCGTTCCGCCGCATGACGCAGCCTCAGAAGCTCGCAGTCATGCTGCTCGCGATCGGTATCGGGCTGGGCGTTGTGGCTGACGTCCTCTTCGATGGGCCTCCGCTCGGGATCAACGCGGGACTCTTCGCGCTCGCCTTCGTAGGTGCGCTCGCCCTGCTGCTCCGGGTGGGCCGGATCCCGCTTCACCAGGGGCGCAGGCTGATGGCGCTGCCTCTCCTGCTCTTCGCCGGGTTGGTCGCCTGGCACGACTCGCGGCTTCTCGTTGCCGCCAACCTGCTGGCGATTGCGGGGGCGATCTCACTCGGGGCGCTCCGGCGAACCGCGCCGGATGTCGCGGCGGCCGAGGTTTCCGACTACATGTCTGGGGCCGTGACCGCGGGGGCCTCGGCCTTCGGCGGCGCAGTCATGCTGATGGAGAAGGACGTCCCCTGGCGCGACCTCGGGCAGCATGCCAGGAGCCGGCACGCCGTTGCGGCGGCCCGCGGGCTCGCGATCGGCCTTCCGCTGGTGCTCGTCTTCGGCGGCCTGTTCGTGGCGGCCGATGCCGTGTTCAAGAGCCTGCTCGTGTCGGCAGTTCCGAACGTCGGCGGGCTCTGGATTCATCTCGCGGTCGCAATCGGAGTCGGCTGGCTCTCGGTCGGGTTGCTCCGCGACCTGCTCGCAACGCGGGAGGACGAGCGGCTCGGCGCGTCGGCGATCTCCGCGATCGGCGCAACCCGCCCGCGGATCGGCGCGACCGAGGTCGTCATCGCGCTTGCAGTCGTCGACCTGCTCTTCGCGGCCTTCGTCGCCGTCCAGGCGCGCTACCTCTTCGGCGGACAGGGGCTAGTCGAGTCGCGCGTGCACCTGACCTACGCGCAGTACGCGCGCCACGGGTTCTTCGAGCTCGTCGTGGTCGCGATCCTGGTGCTCCCTCTCCTGCTCGTGGCGAACGCGCTAGTACGAGCGCCGGGGCGAGGAACGCAGATCGTCCGCGGCCTCTCTGCTGCGCTCGTCGGGCTCGTGCTCGTCGTGATGCTCTCGGCACTCGACCGGATGTGGCTCTACGAGCGCGGCTACGGGCTGACGGAGCTCCGGATCTACGCGATCGGGATCATCCTCTGGCTCGCAGTCGTCTTCGTCTGGCTGCTCGCGACGGCTCTGCGCGGCAACGGCCGGCGGTTCGCGACGGGCGCCGTCGTCGCCGGCTTTGTCGCCACGCTTGCGCTGAACGCGATCGACCCCGATGCGCTGATCGCGCGCACTAATCTCGCCCGGCCTCATATCGACGCCGCGTACGTGAGCAGCCTCGGCGACGATGCGGTTCCGATCCTGCTGGCGCGTCTGCCCTCGCTCGATCCTGCGCTGCGGGTGCAGGTCGCACGGGCGCTGCTCGCGCGAAGTGAGTCGAGCGGAGGGGTGTTCGGCTGGAACGCGTCGCGCTCCCACGCGACGGCGCTGCTCGCGAGCCATCGCGTCGAGCTCGCGGCCTACGCCCGGCGCTAGGCGAACGCGCCGAGCAGTAGCTCCAGGAAACGCTCGCGATCGGCCCCGAAGGCCCACCTGGCGTTCGGCGGCATCACCGGAATCGGTCGGAAGTCTCCCACCGTTCGGCCGCGCGTCAGCTCGCCGTTCAGCTCCACGTCGACGTGGGCTTCGCGAACCTCGATCACATTCGGATCGATCAGGTGGGCTACGCAGACGGCGTCATGGACGGGCGCCGAGCGGTGCTGCCCGGTCGGCTGAACGAGCTCGTAGCCTTCGATCCGCGTCCGGATGATCTCGGCGGCCGCAGCTCCTGCCGGCGTGTCGAGCGCGGCGAGCCGGTCGCAATCGTCATCCGAGATGAGGGCCCGGTGCGTGGCGTCGAGCGGCACGATCGTCAGGTCGCGGATTCCGCTGCGCAGGACGATCCGGGCGGCCTCGGGGTCGGCCCAGATGTTGAACTCCGCGGACGGGGTGACGTTCCCGCGGGCGTGGCTGCCACCCATCAGCACGACGCGCGGGATCCGCTCGGCGAGGCCGGGGTCGAGCAGGAGGGCGGTCGCGACGTTGGTCAGCGGCCCGGTCGGGACGAGCACGATGTCGGAGCCCTCGTCAAAGGCGTCGACGAGGAAGCGCGCCGCTCCCAGGTGCTGCGCCTGGGAGCGAGCGGGCGGAAGGGGCAGGGTGTCACCGTGGATCTTGCCGCTCCGCTTCTTGTCCTCGGCGACTGCCGGCGAGGGCAGGAGCGCGCCGGCGGCGCCGGGGTAGACGGGCGCCTCGCGGCCGATGTGGTCGAGCACGCGGAGCGTGTTGTCGGTGGTGTGGTCGATCGACGTGTTGCCGCCGACGGTCGTCACGGCGACGAGCTCGAGCCGCGGGTCGAGTGCGGCGAGCATGATCGCGATCGCATCGTCCGTGCCGGTGTCGACATCCAGGATGAGTCTGGTCACTTTGCCGCGTACTCCGCCTCGAGCACCTCGAACTGCCAGACCTCGCTCTGGGCGTTCAGTGGCCCGCGCTCGGCATGCTGCGCGTGCGCCTGGGAGAACTGCGCCGACTTCATCCATCGCTTGTAGTCGTCCTCGGTCGCCCAGCGCGTGTAGACGAGATAGCGCCCGTCCGGTGCCGATTTGAGCAGCTCGAAAGCCTCGAACCCTGGCGAGCCGGAGACCTTTCCCGCGCGGCCGGCGAAGCGCTCCTCGAAGTCGGCGCGTCCCTCCTCGGCGACGGTGATTGCGTTGATCACGACGATCGACATACCCAGACCTCCAGCTCGTTGGAACGAAACACTAGAGCGCGGCGCCGGTCTGAAAGACTCCCGGCGTGATCGCGTTCCTGCTCATCCTCGCGGGGGCGATCGCGGCGGTGCTCGTCGGCCTGGCCCTGCGGCTTCCCAGCCTGGTGTCGACGGTGCTCGCGGCGTATCTCGCCTGGGTCGCAAATCTCGGCCTCGTCACGCTCGTCCTCTCGCCGTTCCGGCAGGTCGATCGAGGCGGTCTCGGGGTGGCCGAGGGACTCGCCCTGGCCGCGGCGTTCACAGCGTGGTGGCTCCGCGGCAGGCCGGTACCGCTGCTCGCGCCGGCTCGTGCCGCATTGGCCGAGGTCGCCTCGAGCCCGTGGACGCTCCTCTTCCTGGTCGCGGTCGTCGCGTTGCTCGGGTACGAGCTCGTTCTGGGGTTGACGATGCCCTCGAACAACTGGGATGCCTACACCTACCACCTGGCACGGGTGGCGGCATGGGCCCATCACGGCGGCATCTACTGGATCCCGAACGCGCCGAGCGATCGGTTGAATGAGTTCCAGCCGCTTGCCGAGCAGCAGATCCTGTTCCTCTTCGTGGCGCGCGGAGGGGATCAGCTCTACGCGGTGCCGCAGTTCCTCGCGGAGATCGCGATCCTGGTGGCCGTCTACGGCTGCGCCCGCCGGTTGGGCTACGGCGTTCGGCCTGCAGCGTCGGGTGCGTTTCTGCTCGCGACGTTCTCGCTGTTCGCTCTCGAGGCATCGACGGCGCAGAACGATCTCGTGGCGGCGTCCTTCCCGGTGATCGCGGCGTGTTTCCTGTTGTCGGGTGCTCGAATCGAAGCGGCGCTCGCCGGTGCGGCAGCAAGCCTCGGGCTTGGCGCCAAGCTGACCACCCTCGTCGTCTGGCCGGTTCTCGCGTGGCTCGCCGTGGTCAGGGGTCGGCGGACGGTTTGGTTGGCGGCCGCCGGTGTGGGGGCGGGGATGCTGGCGATCGGCTGCTGGAGCTACGTGCTCAACGTGGCGCACACGGGTCACGTGCTGGGTCAAGGCGGCGGCCGGGTCGAGTACACGGCCTCGCCGTCGTATCCCGGGTCATTCGTGACGCTCTTCTCGACGCTTTACATGGTGATGGACCTCTCGAAGCTCTGGCCGCTTCCGATCGCGCTCCTGACGATCGCCGGCCTCGTGGTGGCTTCGGTCGTCGGCGTGGGCGCCTCGCGCCGAAAGGCGGGGGCGGGCGGGGCGGCGCTCGACGCCGCGAGTGTTGCGCTCCCGTTCCTTGCTTGCGCCGCCGTGATCGTCGGCGGCGCAGTCTTCGCATTCGCGACCCGACATCTCGGTTCCCCGGTCAAGGGCCCCGGTGGTTCGGTCACCTCCACCGGCGGGCTCTTCGGAGGGCTCAACAACACGGCCGACGAGGACTCCTCCGATTTCGGGCCGATCGGGGCGGTGGTTCTGCTCGCGGTCCCCGTTGTGACGCTGGTTGCGTACCTGTCCCACAAGGTCGACTCGCGCCAGTTGGCCCTCGGCTGTGCCCTGCCGCTCTTCCTCCTGGTGCTGGCGCTCGGATCGACCTTCAATGTGTGGCTCGGCCGGTTCCTGGTCGTCCCGGTAGCGCTGACGGCGCCGCTGTTCGCGATGCTCTTCCGCGGCCGCGCCGCTACCGCGGCATACCTGGTCGTGGGCGTCGTCGTCGCCGTCCTCGTGGTAGTGGGTGACCGGACAAAGGTGCTCACGAGCCCTCTCGGAGCGCCCTGGAACCTGACGCGGGTCGGCGCAGTCACAGCGGCACAACCGGCTGCGGCCCGAGGGTATGCCGCTCTCGAGCACAGGCTTCCAGCCGGTGGGTGCGTCGGCGCGGTGCTCAGCTCCGAGGACCCCTCGTTGCTGCTCGGTGGGCCGAACCTCGGCCGTCGCGTTGTTTATCTGCCGGCGAATGACCCGGTGGCGGCGGCGGCTCGATCGGGACTCCCGTACGTGGTGATCACGCGAACAGAGGTGCGCACGGACGCCCAGCGAGAAGCCGTGCGTCGATTCGCGACTGCCGGCTGGAAGATCAGCGATCTGGGCGGCTTCTGGTGGTTGGCGACGTCGCGAGCGCACGTCAAGCCCTGCCTTGGATGAGCGATCCCGAGCTGAACCGGCCGGCCCGATCTGACGAATGAGCTGGAGTTCGCCGGGCAACGTCGAATATCACCTTCACTCAACCTTCATACCGCTCCGTGAACCGGCGCGATACGGTGGAAAGGAACACATGGGACCGGAACTCTTCACCCCGACGCATCTGATCTTCCTGGCGATTCTCGGCCTGCTTATCTTCGGCCCGAAGCGCCTCCCCGAGATCGGGCGCTCCCTCGGCACCGGCCTCCGGGAGTTCAAGAGCACGATCGGTGGAGCGGGCCTGTCGGATGTGGCCAAGAGTCTCAACGAGCCTGCCAGCCCCGCTCCGCCCGCAAGCGCAACGCTGCCGGCGGTCGCCCCCGGGCCGGCTGAGCAGCTTCCCGCGGGGTCGGCAACGCCTCCCGGCACGCTCGCCCAGTAAGCGCAGCTCTCGGGTTCGGTCGCTGGCGGGGTAACGTCGAGGAGGTAGCATGTCGCGGTCGGGATGCAGCGGCCCGCGGCCAGGTTGCGTTTCCTCTGCAAAATCCGACAATTTGGGGCGGTTAGCTCAGTTGGGAGAGCACCAGCTCGACAAGCTGGGGGTCACTGGTTCGAGCCCAGTACCGCCCATCGAAAAAGCCCTGCACAAGGGCTTTTTTGTTGCTCGAACAGGCGACAATGGTGTTGCCGTGGCAAGGATCGACGGGCGAATCGGGCGCGATGGGTCTCTGAGGAACCTCGTCTTGTCGGCTGCCGGATTCGCCGTGAGGACAAAAAGCCCTGGAAATCGGCATTTGCGCGGCGAGGCGCCGGTGGCCGCCGCATCAAGCTCGCCGGCGAGATGCGAAACGCCGAGGTGCGGGTACACCGGGGTGGCGTGGCGATCCTCTCGCTGCTCCTGTCCCGCCGGCACCGCAACAAGGTCCGGAGGGCGCACCGCGAAGGACGCCTCGGCCACACGCACTGAGGGACAAGACCAGGAGGAGATTCTGAGGCCCCTCAGTTATGAGACTTACAAGTACCGTAAGTGTGCTACCGTGATCCGGTACTTGGAAGTTCCATAAGTAGGAGGCGGTCCGGTGCAAGGCGATGAAGGGGAGCGTCCGATCGGCAGGCCGCGCGAGGCGCGGGCCGATCGGGCGATCCTCGAGGCGACCCTCGAGCTGATCGCGGAATACGGCGTCCACGCGTTCCGGACGGAAGACGTTGCGGCGCGGGCCGGGGTCGGGAAGGGCGCGATCTACCGCCGCCACCCGACGAAAGATGATCTGGTGACGGCAGCGATCGCCGCGCTCGTCACCACGGAGATCGTCGTCCCGGATACCGGCTCGACCCGCGTCGATCTGCTTGCGCTGATGCGGGAGGCGGTCGAGCTGTATCGCGGTTCGCTGCCGCTCGGCTGATGCCGAACCTCGTCAGCGCGATGGCCCAGAGGCCGGAGCTCGCGCGGATCGTCCGCGACGGGTTTCTGGCCACGCGGCGGGCTGGGCTGAGGGAGGTGCTGCGTCGCGGCGTCGAGCGCGGCGACCTGCGCTCCGATGCTCGATTTCGAGCTCGCCCTCGACGTGCTCGGCGGGCCGCTCTTCTACAGGCTGCTGATCACCGGCGGCCCGATCGACGAACGGCTCGCCGAAGGCGTGGCCGAGCTGATCCTGCGCGGCTTCGCACCCGGCGACGTCGGCCGTGACCAAGTCCACGAGAACAGCAAAGGAGCAACACGGATGAAGATCCACGCGATCCAGACAGGCACCGTCGCCAGTCACGACCGCTTGGCGCGAGGGCGTCGGCCACGGCCGGCGTCGCCTCCTGAACACGATCCTCGATCGACAGTGGACGGAACCGCTCCCGATCTACGCCTTCGCGATCGAGCACCCGGAGGGCGTCATCGTCGTTGATACCGGCGAAAGCGCCCGCGCCGCCGAGCCCGGCTATTTCCCGACGCTGGCACCCGGTCTTCCGGCTCGCCGTGCGGGAATGGGTCGAGCCCGAACAGGAGATCGGCCGCAGCTCGAGCGGCTCGGCATCCGGCGGCGATGTTCGGTGGGTCGTGATGACGCACCTCCACACAGACCACGCCGGAGGCCTGCGCCACTTCCCCGACACCGAGATCCTCGTGACACGCGACGAGCTCGCATACGCGACCGGGCGGCGGGGACTGCTACGCGGCTACTCCGAACAACCGCTGGCCCAGCCTGGTTCGACCCGACCCCGCTCGACCTCGAGCCGGAACCGTACGGGCCGTTCCCGCAGAGCTTGCGCCTGACCCGAGGCCGGCGACGTCATGCGTCGTGCCCGCGCCCGGCCACAGCCCCGGGCACGTCGGCGTGCTCGTCGAAGACGGCGATCACGCCGTCTTCCTCGCCGGAGACAGCTCCTACACCCAGGACCTCCTGCTCCGAGGCTCGGTCGACGGCGTCGGCCCCGACGAGCACGCCGAACGGGTCACGTACGAACGGATCCTCGAGTACGCCACTGCGAACCCGACGGTCTATCTGGTTGCACACGACCCCGACACGGCCGTTCGCCTCGCCGAGCGCCGCGTCATCCAAGCCGGCCGCGATGGAGCTGGCGGCATGATCGCCTTTCAGACGAGCATCGCGATCGAGCGGCCGGTCGAGGAGGTCTTCGCCTACGTCTCCGACCCGGGCAACACTCCCGTCCTGGAACTCGGCCGTTCGAGACGTACGCTCGACATCGCGCGGAGCTAAGCGGTCGCCGGCTCGACGTACGCGATGAAACGGCAAGCTGCCGAGCGGTCGACGCTACGAACGAGCTCGAGATCGTCGCCCGCGACCGACCGCGCGACTTCGCGATCCGCACGACTGCAGGGCCGACTCCGTTTCTCTACCGCTACCGCTTCGACGCGGAGAACGCCACGACCGTCGGCGACTCGACGCGCAGGTCGAGCTACACGGGATCGCGGCACTCGTGCCGCAGCTCGCACGACTCGCAGTCAAGCATGGGGTCGACGCCAACCTCGCGACGCTGAGGCTGTTGCTCGAGGAACGACGGTCGAACAATCGTCGCTAACCAGTGACGACCGGCCGGGTTACCTCCCGACGAAGGTGGTGGCTCCTTCGGGAGCGGCGGCTCGCATGTATGAGGATCGGTCGACGCCGGCCCCGAGAGCGGCGAGGAGGCGTTCGCTGGAGCGGATCAGGGCGACGGGGTGCGGTCCGGTGCCGACGACGACCTTGCGACCCTCGATCAAGGCGATCCTGCATCTGCTGCTGCCCTTCCCGAGTTGACGTCAGGCCTGCGGGCGCTGGGCGGATCGTCGCGTGACCAGCCCGGCAGTGCCGAGCGCGAGCACGGCGGCCACTGTCAGGAGGACTGTGTAGCTCGCCAGATGTGCCGCCTCTGCGAGCAGGTAGGGGAGGGCGAAGCCAGGTAGGCGAGAGCGTAGTAGGCGGCGGTCAAGCCGGCGAGCGCGGCGTCGTTGCCGAGCCGCTGGATCTCGACGAGGCCGGCGACGAGGCAGAGGCCGTAGGCGCTCCCGAGGACGATCGCCGATGGCACGAGCAGCCAGATGTCGCGGGTCTGCGCCGTGGTCGCGCCGAGCGCGAGGCCGCAAACGAGAAAGAGCAGGCCCGCTGTTGCGGCGCGGTTGGCATGCTGCGTGGTCGTCCAGGCGTCGCGCGAACGGCTGTACCAACACGCCTGCGAGGGCGCACAGCGCGGTGATCGCGGCGGTCAATGCGGTGCCGTCGGCTGCGTGCTCGGCCCCGACGACGCTCGGGAGGAGCGCGAAGGCGATCGCAGGGGCAGCGAACACCCACGGTGCCATCGGCGCCACCACTCGACGGAAGCGTGGATTAAGGGTGCCGGGCAGCGAGAGGCGCAAAGCGCGTCGGGAATTGCGGCAACCGTCTCCGGAGCGTTGCGCAGCAAGAGCAGTACCAGCGCCATCAACGCGACGTGGGGGAGGTACGGCACTGTCCGCGGTGCCGGCGCCCACTGCGCGAGCAGGCCTGCTGTCAGCGGTCCGAGCGCGAAGCCGGCCGTCATGGCAACGGCGGCTCGCCGCGCGGCCGCGTGATCGCTCGCGGTGCCCAGCGGCGGTCGCGAGAGCTCGCGCAGCCAGGCGGTGGCGGCTGCGAAGACTGCCCCGCTGCCTACCCCGGCCACGAGACGTCCTGCAAACAGGAGCGCGACACGGTGTCCGCCGCCAGCCAGTATCAGCGTGGCTGCAAGCGAGAGCCAGGCGGCAGGAACGACGACTGCGCGACGCCCGCGGGCGTCGGACAATGGTCCCGCGAGGAGCAGCCCCGGGATCAATCCGAGTGCGTACAGGCCGAACATCGCCTCCAACGTGCCTGTTCCGAGATCGAGCGATTCCCGGTAGATCAGCAGCATGGGGGTGAATTGGTTGGCGCCCCAACCTGTGCTCAGAAGGACCGCTGCCGCACCAAGCCATACGGGCCACGGCCGCCCCCTTGTGTTCATGGGCGCGATCGAGGGCTGCGTTGTCGTCTCACCTTCGATTCGAGCTCTCTCGACCATGCCAAGAAGGCTGCCGGGGAGCCCCGCGCCGGCCAATGGGGCTCGCCGACTTTCGACGGTGCGGCAGCCCGCACACCTCACGGGGGGAGACCTCGACGGTGGGGATTGCCGCACCTTGTGAAGTCGGCTCGCCCCATTGGCCGCACGCGGATCGGCGGGCAGGGTAGGCGAGAGCGTCTACCTAGTGGACGGCTACGAAGATCGATGATCGAGGAGGCGAGAAGGATGAAGGCAACGGACGAAGGCAATGGGGTCCGGGAGTTGGATCGCCGAGGCGCGGACGGCATCGAGGTGTCACTGCTCTGGGATCCGCTCACGAACAGCGTTCTTGTGACCGTCGTGGACGATGCAACGGGCGCGCAGCTCGAGTTCGATGTCGACGCGGCCGACGCGCTCGATGCGTTCCGGCATCCCTACGCGTACGCGCGGGGATCCGAGCACAAGACGATGGCTCCGATCATGCTCGACGTGGCCGGCGGGAGCGAGAGAGGACAGGCGGGAGACCCGCTGAGCCCGCTGGTCCGAGGCCGGGTTTCGGTGACGGTTCTGATCACCGTTTCCGCGCTCATGTTCGCATCCGTCGGCTCCGCCGCCGGGCACGCGGCGACAAACACGAAGACCATCGCAACGGTGGCGACGATCGACTATCGCGCCGTCGTCGTCGCGAGAAGAAATTCGGGTGGCCGGGCGCCCACGGCCGCGGTGAGTATCGACACATACGAGCGGTCGGGCGGGCTCTGGCAGCGCATCGACGCTCGCAGCTCTCAGCGGTCCGTTCTTCTGGAAGACCGTCACTGGGCCGCACGCGCTTTGCAGCTTCGAGATCACGACCGGTTCTGGCGACGGCGGCGCCCGTCCGCATGTGGTCGTCCAGTTGCTGCGCAGCCCATCACTTGGCTGCGCCGGAGCCCAGACGATCCCGATTCCGGCATCGTGATGGCTCGAGCTCGAGTGTCCGTTGCCGGCCGGCTCAGATCGGTCGGAAGTTCGGAATGCCGAACCCTCGAAGGTCGGCTCGCCCTCTTGGCTGGAGCAGATGCCAGCAGGCAGGCTGGTCGATGTGGGGGAGCGAGAGACTCGCCCAGGGAAAGGAGCGACATGAGGATGTCGGATACCCAGCTGACGAAGATCCTGATCGACGCGCGGATCGAGAGCCTGCGCGGCGGCCGGCCGCTTCCTCGCGGTCGACGCTCTCCAAGGCTGAACTGATGGGGTTGATCCGCGGCGTCGTGCGAGCGGTGGGGCTCGAGGGAGGTGCGTTAGGTGCGTCGCGCGCTGGTCGTGGATGACCATCCGAGCTTCCGCCGCTGCGCGCGGGCGCTGCTCGTCGAGGAGGGGTTCGAGGTTGTCGGCGAGGCCGAGGACGGTGCTGCGGCCCTTGCCCTCGCTGTCGAGTTGACCCCTGACCTCGTCCTGCTCGACGTTCAGCTCCCGGACATCGACGGTTTTGAGGTTGCCTCGCGCCTGCTCGCCCTCGGGCGCGAATGGAGGATCGTGCTCGTTTCGAGTCGAGACGCGAGCGCGTACGGCAGCTTGATCGAAGCGACCGGCGCGCACGCCTTCGTCTGCAAGGGCGAGCTTTCCGGGGCTATGCTTCGAGCCTACTGGAATGACTGAGCAGGTAGTTCCGGAACTCTTCGGTGCCTGCTTCCACGGCCACGTTCGGTTGGGCGCGGGACGGCCCGATTAGGCGCTCGGGGGGAGTGTTGCAGTTCGCCCTGCTCGACTTGCAGGATGTTCTGCGTCGAGCGCTCGGCGATCCGGCGCTCGAGCTCGGTCGCCGTCAGGCCGACGGACGCCACATCGACGGCGGCGGCCGCGAGCTGGTTCTTCCCGCACGCGACGGCCTTCGCGTCGCGACGCCGGTCCGCCACGACGGTGAGCCGATCGGTGTCCTCGTGCACGATCGCTCGCTCCGGATGCGTCCGGAGCTTCTCGAAGCCCTCGGTGTTGCGGCGGGGTATGCGGTCTCTAACGAGCGCGCGTTCGACCAGGCGGAGCCTGCCGAGGAGCGAAACCGGGCCCTGCTCGCTGCGATCCCCGACGCGATCATCCGGGTGAGACGCGACGGCACCTACCTCGACGTCCAGGCCGAAGACCACTCCTTGCTGTTTCGTCCGCCGGAGGAACTGATCGGCCGAAACATCCGCGACTTCATGCCACGGGATGTCCTGGACAGGGTTTTCGCAGGTATTGAGCGTGCTCTGGAAACCGGCTCCGTCGTCGCACTCGAGTACGAGCTCGAGATTGCGGGCAGCCGTCATTGGAAGGAGACGCGGATCATGCCGAGCGGCGAGGACGAGATCGTGTCGATCGTGCGCGACTTCACCGAGCAGCGCGAGGCTGAGGCCGAGCAGCGTCGCCTGGCGGAGGAGCAGGCGGCCTTGCGGCGCGTCGCGACCCTGGTCGCCGGCAATGCCCCTCCCGACGAGGTCTTTCAGACAGTGACGGAGGAGGTCTGTCGGTTGCTCGGCCTCAGGACAGCCGTGCTTCACCGCTTCGAGGACGCACGAACGTCGACGATCGTCGGCAAGTTCGGCGAGTTGTCCAGCCCCTTCGATCTCGGCAGCGTCAACGAGCTGGAGGTCGGATGGTCGTCACTGCAGGTGCTGCAAACCGGAGCGCCCGCCCGATCGAACTACGACGAGCTCGAGGGGAAGGTTGCCGAGCTGCGCGCGCTGGGCTTCCGCTCGAGCGTGGGCGTGCCGATCAGCGTCGCCGGGGCCACGTGGGGCGCGCTTGTCGTCGCGCTCCGCGAAGGAGAGGCGCTGCCGCTCGAGACCGAGCGTCGACTGGAGGGCTTTGCCGAACTGGTCGCCCTCGCTCTTTCCAGTGCGCAGGCACGCAACGAGCTGGCTGCCTCGAGGTCGCGGATCGTCGAGGCGGGCGATGCGGAACGCCGCCGGATCGAGCGCAACCTGCACGACGGCGCTCAGCAGCGGCTCGTCGCGCTCTCTGTCGGTCTCCGGATCGCACAGAAGAAAATCCGAACAGCCCCGGACGAAGCGGAGAAGCAGCTGGCCGTCGTCGCAGAGGAGCTGTCCGAGGCGCTGACCGACCTGCGTGAGCTGGCGCAGGGGATTCACCCGGCCGTCCTCACCGATCGAGGACTCGGAGCCGCCGTCGAGGTACTCGCCTCGCGGACGCCGCTCCGGGTCACGCTCGATGTCGAGCAGTCGGAGCGGCTGCCCGAGTCGATCGAGGCGACGGCGTACTACGTCGTCTCCGAGGCGCTCGCCAACGTCGTCAAGCATGCGCAGGCCGACACCGCAGCCGTCCGCATCGCTCATGGGAACGGGCTGGCGCTGGTCGAGGTCGAAGACAACGGTGCCGGCGGAGCCGATCTCAAGTCCGGGTCGGGCCTGCGCGGACTGCGCGACCGGGTCGAGTGCCTGGACGGGAGGCTCGAGGTTGCAAGCATCGCGGGTCGGGGAACACGAGTATGCGTGGAGCTCCCGCTGCCATGACGCCAACTCGCGCGGTGATTGCCGACGACTCCGCACTCATGCGTGAAGGCCTTGCGCGGCTGCTCGAAGATGCGGGAATCGACGTCGTCGGCCAGGCCCGTGACGCCGACGAGCTCCTTCTGAAGGTGCGCAGTTACAGCCCCGATGTCGCGATCGTCGACATTCGCATGCCGCCCAGCCAGACCGACGAGGGGATCCGTGCCGCGCGCGAGATCCGGGCACGCCACCCCGGGACCGGTGTGGTCGTCCTCTCGCAGCATGTCGCGCACACCTACGCAGTCGAGCTCCTCGCCGACTCCGCCGAGGGGCTTGGCTACCTGCTCAAGGATCGCGTCTCGGATGTGGAGGAGTTCGCGGCCGCTGTCCAGCGGGTGAGCGAGGGCGGCTCGGCACTCGACCCGCTTGTCGTCTCCGAGCTGGTCGGCCGCAATCGTGGCGACGACCCGATCGCACGCCTCTCGCCACGCGAGCGAGAGGTGGTCGAACTGATGGCCGAGGGTCGCACGAATCCCGCGATCGGTCGGCGTCTCTTCATCTCGCCCCGGGCAGTCGAGAAGCACGTGACCAGCATCTTCACCAAGCTCGGCCTACCGGCGGCGCCCGACGACCACCGCCGCGTACTCGCCGTGCTGCGCTTCCTCGACTCCGAGTAGCGAGCGACGGCCGCAGCACCTGGCTTCCCGAACGCACGCCGTTCCGGCGTGCACGAGTTCGGTTAGCCCCACCCTCGAAAGCCTGAATGCCGTATCCGGCGGCGCGGGGTCGGCGGGCAGCCTGGACGCGAGGCTCGACGCAACGGAAAGGAGACGGAATGACTGCCCTCGCAATCCGCACCCGCACCCTTGATCGGCGCTGGATCGCCCTCGCGGTGATCGTGACCGCCCAGTTCATGGTCGTGCTCGACGTGGCGATCGTCAATGTCGCGTTGCCGACGATCAAGACCGATCTCCACTTCAGCGAGGAGAGCCTGCAGTGGGTCGTCACCGCGTACTCGATCCTCTTCGGGGGCATGCTCCTCCTGGGCGGACGGATGGCCGACCTGCTCGGGCGGCGGCGCATGTTCATGGGCGGGCTCGCCCTGTTCACAGCGTTCTCGCTGCTCGACGGGCTCGCCTGGTCGGAAGGCTCGCTGATCGCGTTCCGCGCACTTCAGGGGCTCGGAGCGGCGCTGCTCTCGCCGGCCGCGCTTTCGATCCTCACCACCACGTTCGAGGAGGGGAGAGAGCGCAATCTGGCGCTGGGGGTCTGGGGTGCGGTCTCGGGAAGCGGCGCCGCAGCCGGCGTTCTTCTCGGCGGCGCGTTGACCAGCTCGTTCAGCTGGTCCTGGATCTTCTTCATCAACGTGCCGGTCGGGGTACTGGTGCTCCTCGTCAGCCCAAGGTTGCTGCGCGAGAGCCGCGCAGGGCTTGCTCATCGCCACTTCGACATTCCCGGCGCCGCATCGATCACCGGCGGCCTCATGCTGCTCGTCTACGCGATGACTCGAGCCGTCCAGCACGGCTGGGAGACCTCGGAGACGATCGCGCTGCTCGCGGTATCCGCTGCTCTGATCGCGACCTTCGTCGCCGTCGAGCTCCGCTCGCACGCGCCGCTGCTGCCGATGCGGATGTTCCGCCTCCGCACGCTCACGGGATCGAACCTCGCCGGCCTGCTGCTTGGCGCGGCGGTCTTCTCGCAGTTCTTCCTGCTCACGCTGTACATGCAGCAGGTGCTCCACTACTCGGCGCATGCAGACCGGCGTCGCCTACGTCACGCTGACGCTGGCGGTAATTGTCTTCGCGAACGTCGCCCAGGCACTGGCGCTACGGCTCGGGGTCCGACGCGTGCTTCCGATCGGGCTGCTCCTGGCGGCGGGCGCCCTCGTCCTCTACGCACGGCTGCCCGTACACGGCCACTACTTCTGGGATCTGTTCCCTGGCATTCCTGATCGGCGGCATCGGGATGGCGCTCGCGCTTCATTCCGCTGACGATCGGCGCGCTCACAGGCGTACGACCCGAAGATGCCGGCGTCGCCTCCGGCCTGGTCAACACCGGCCAGCAGATCGGCGGGGCGATCGGGGTCGCAGCAGCCACGACAATCGCAGCAACCTACACGAGCCGCTACCTCGGCACGCACCCGGGAGCGGCCGGCGCCGCGTTGACACACGGCTTCGGGATCGCCTTCTACGTCCTGGCTGGGGTGGCGGCGCTTGCGGCGATTCTCTCGGCGCTCGTCATCGACTCCGATCGGCCATCAGCGCTCGAGCACGTCGAGCTGGAAGAGGTCGCTCTGGAGGCGGCGGCGTGAAATGCGAGCACGCGCGCCAAGGTGGCAAGGGCCGTCGCCTCCGCCCGCCGAGTGGGGCTTGCGCCAGAAGCTATTCAGCGTTACTATGTACCAGTAGTCAGTCACACTTAGTAGAAAGGTGTTACGTGGGCAAGCAGATGACGGAGATGCTCAAGGGAACGCTGGAGGGCATCGTCCTCGCGATCCTGTCGGGCCGATCCGCGTACGGCTACGAGATCACGGCGTGGCTGCGGGAGCAGGGCTTCCCGACATCGCCGAGGGCACCGTCTACGCGCTGCTCATCAGGGTCGAGCAGCGCGGGCTCGTCGACGTGGAGAAGGTCGCGTCCGAGAAGGGGCCGCCGCGCAAGGTCTATTCCCTCAACGCTCAGGGACGGACGTACCTCGAAGAGTTCTGGGGGACCTGGAGCTTCCTCGCAGAACGGCTCGAACAGCTCCACGAAGGAGGCAGATAGACATGGCCGCAAGGTGGATCGAGTTGGCCACCGGGTCGCTCGAGCAGAAGAAGGAGTACAAGCAGTACAAGGCCCGAATCAAGGGCCTCCCCGAGCCGTACGGCACCGTTGCGAAGGCTCTGCAGCGGTACTTCATGGTCTACGGGGGCATCACGGACGGCGAGACCGCCGTCAAGATGTTCGGCGACTTCGCCGACCTCTGGGAGCGTGCCGCAGCCGACGGCACGCCTGTGCGCGCGATCGTCGGTGACGACCCGGTCGAGTTCGCCGAGACGTTCGCCCAGGCTTACACCGGCAAGCAATGGATCGACAAGGAGCGCGCTCGCCTGACCAAGGCGATCGAGGACGCGGAGCGAGGGGGGCAGCAATGACCGCCGACGCAGCCATCCACGTTCGGGGTCTGGAGAAGTCCTACAAGGAGCTGGAGGTGCTGGGCGGCGTGGACTTCGACGTGGAGCGGGGCAGCATCTTCGCCCTGCTCGGCTCCAACGGGGCGGGCAAGACCACGGTCGTGAAGATCCTGTCCACGCTGCTCAAGGCCGATGCGGGGACTGCCAGCGTCGACGGCTTCGACGTCGCCACGCAACCTGCGAACGTGCGGGAATCGATCAGCCTCACGGGACAGTTCGCCGCCGTCGACGAAATCCTCAGCGGACGGGAGAACCTTGTGCTGGTCGCCCGGTTGCGGCACCTCGAGGATCCCGGCAAGATCGCGGATGACCTGCTCGAGCTCTTCTCGCTGACCGATGCGGCCGCGCGGAAGGTGTCGACGTATTCGGGCGGCATGCGTCGCCGCCTCGACATCGCGATGAGCCTGATCGGGAATCCGCCGATCATCTTCCTCGACGAGCCGACGACCGGGCTCGACCCCCAGGGGCGCATCGAGGTGTGGCAGGCCGTCAAGGAGCTCGCCGGGCACGGCACGACGGTGTTGCTGACGACGCAGTATCTGGACGAGGCCGAACAACTCGCCGACCGGATCGGGATCCTCGACGATGGTCGGATCATCGTGAACGGCACCCTCACCGAGCTGAAACAGCTCCTCCCTCCGGTCAAGGTCGAGTACATCGAAAAGCAGCCGACCCTCGAGGACGTCTTCCTTGCCATCGTCGGTGACGACGGCGTGGACGGCGAGCTGGCAATGACCGCAGTGTCGGCACGGACGACTAAGGAGCAACGATGACCTTTTTCAGCGACACCGCCGTTCTGCTGGGCCGATCCCTGCGGCACGTCACGCGCAGCCCGGACACCATCATCACGACCACGGTCATGCCGATCGCCTTCCTGCTGCTATTCGTCTACGTGTTCGGCGGCGCGATCAAATCAGGGTCGGATTCATATGTGAATTACTTGCTGCCCGGCATTCTGCTGATCACAATTGCCTCGGGCATCTCCTACACCGCATACCGGCTCTTCCAGGATATGCAGAGCGGCATCTTCGAGCGATTCCAGTCGATGCCGATCGCTCGGTCGTCCGTCCTGTGGGCGCACGTGCTGACCTCAGTGGTGGCCAATCTGATCTCGCTCGTGGCCGTCGTGCTCGTCGCCCTCCTCATGGGCTTCCGCTCGGGCGCGGGAGTGCTGGCGTGGCTCGCGGTCGCCGGCATCCTGATCCTGTTCACCCTGATGTTGACATGGCTCGCCGTCATCCCCGGCCTCTCGGCGAAGTCCGCGGACGGCGTGAGCGCGTTCTCCTACCCGCTCATCTTCCTGCCGTTCATCAGCTCGGCATTCGTGCCCACCGACACCATGCCCGGCCCGGTCCGCGCCTTCGCCGAGCACCAGCCGGTGACGTCCATCGTCAACGCCATCCGCGACCTGTTCACGCAGCAGCCGGTCGGCACCGGCATCTGGATCGCCCTCGCCTGGTGTGGCGGCATCCTCATCGTCGCGTACAGCCTCGCCATGGTCACCTACCGGCGCAGGATCGCCTCATGAACGCGTGGCAAGAATGGCAAGGTTCAGCGTTCGTTCGGGTTCGCTCAGGCGTTCGGTCGCGAGACGGATTCCGCTCAACCATGCTTGTTTGAGCGAACGCCAGCGAACTGATGCGAACGGCTACCCCGAATCGACAAGCTGGGGGTCACTGGTTCGAGCCCAGTACCGCCCATCAAAAAGCCCCGCACAGGGGCTTTTTTGTTGCTTTGACGCAACAACCGGCATGAACCAGCCTTGCCACAGTGTTCGGTCGGACAATGCGAGCGAGCTCGGAGTGGGGGTGATGCTAGTGCTGGCCTCATTGCCGCTCCGCGGATGAGGCGGCGAGCCCCATTCGTGTGGATTGGGGGTCACTCATTCGTAGTCGACACCCGAGCACCTGACGGTGTCCGAGGTCATCGCGTCGACGCTCGCGCGAGAAGAGCACTGCGAGGCCGAGGGCGGCAACGGCGACCGTGGCGGCGCCTGAGACGGCGAGCGTGCCACGTCCTCCCGCTGCGTCGACGAGGATGCCGCCGAACGCGAGCGCTGCGAGCTCGGCGCCGTTGCGCAGCGCCGCGTACGCGGCGAAGGCGCGGCCGTGTGCTGACTCGTGGATTCGCTCGTGGATTAGCGTCCGGGCTGCGACGTTCTTCATGCCGTGTGCGGCGCCGCCGAGCGCGTAGAAGAGGAGCGCCGGGAGGAACAGGCCGATCGCGGCCGCGCCGAGCTTGCCCGCGCCTTGCGCGCCTGCCGCGGTGACGGCCGCTGCCGCGAGGAGTCGAGGCGGGATTCGCGGTGCGGCTGCGAGGGAGCCCGCCGTCATCCCTGCGGTCCAGCATGTCAGCAGCAGCGCGAGGCCCCAGCTGCCGTGCCCGAGCCCGGCCGCGAAGAAGACGTCGGCGCTGATCGACGCCGACATCGCGAGCAGCGACCCGACGAGCGCCGCGACGGCGATCCTGAGTGTGCGGTCGCCGGCGAGCAGGGCGATGCCGTCGCGGGCGCGCGGCTTCGCCGCGCCCAAGGCCGGCCGGCGCCGCACACGCAGCGCGAGGGCGGCGATCGCGACGATGGCGAAGCTCGCCGCGTCGAGAAGCAGCGCGGCGCCGACGCCCGCCGCGGCCACGCAGCCCGCGCCCGCGAGCGGCCCGAGCACGTAGCCGAGGTTGCGGGCGGTCTCGACTCTGGCGTTGACGACACCTGCGTCGCCGCCCCCGCGGTCGCGATCGCGCCCACGAGGGCGAACTCCGCCGGGACGGCGACGGCCGCGCCGGCGCCGAGCAGCGCCACGAGCGCGAGCACGCCCACGGTCGCCGTCGTGGCGGCGAGCGCGACGGCGACCGCGGCCTGGGCGAGCGAAGCGACGAACGAGCAGCTTGCGGGCGTCGAGTCGGTCGGCGAGCGCGCCGCCCCAGGGAGCGCCGAGCGCGAGCGCGAGCCAGTTCGCGACGAACAGAGCCGCGACCACGATCCCCGAGCCGGTCTCGCGCTGAAGGTGCACGGCCAGCGCGGACACGGCCGCGAGGTCTCCCGCCGCCGAGACGAGTGCGGCGGCGGCGAGGAGACCGAGGTCGCGGCGATGGGTCACGGCCGTAGCTCGTAGAGCCGGTTGATCGGGTTCTCGATCGGGACTTCCCGGACGCTGCCGAAGCCGGCGCCGCGGCCGAGCTCCTCGACGACCGAGGGCGGGCACCCGCAGGTGCCGAGCCCGGCGCCGCCGTGGGCGAGCGAGGTCGTCATGCAGTAGAGGAGGCTGAAGCCGTAGAGCACGGTCGCGAGCGGGCCGCGGTTGTCGGCGTGGTCGTCGGCGCAGTTGATCTCGAGCCACAGGTACGTGCCGTCGTCGGCGAGCGACCGCCGGATCCCTGCGAGGAGCGCGGCGGGGTCGACCGCGTCGTGGACGACGTCGAGGGTCGAGATCACGTCCCAGCTTCCGGGGAGGCCCTGCGATACGTCGGCGACCTCGAAGCTGACGCGATCGGCAACGCCGGCGGCGTCGGCGGCGGCGCGCGCCCGTTCGATCTGTGCCGGGAAGACGTCGAAGCCGGCGAAGCTGGAGTTCGGGAACTCCTGCGCGAGCCGGATCACCGCGTGACCGCCGCCGCAGCCGACGTCGGCCCAGCGGATCCCCTGCTCGAGCCGGCTGCGCAGCTCGGGGAGGAGCGGCAGCCAGCTCTTGAGCAGCCCGTTGTCGACCCAGCATGAGCTGAAGCGCTCCATGCCCACGTATGCGTCGTCGGTGTACGCCGCCTGCGGCACGCCGCCGCCGTTGCGGAACGACTCGATCACGCGTTCGAGCGCGGGCAGCATCCCGCCGAGCTCGTGGTAGCCGCCGCCGAGGAAGGAGACGTCTCCCTCGCGGGCCAGGACCGGCGCGTGCGCGGGCGGGAGTGCCCAGCGGCCGTCCTCCTGCTCGAGGTAGCCCGCGGCCGTGAGGCCGCGCAGCCACTCGAGCGCGTAGCGTTCGTCGACGCCTGCCCGGGCGGCGAGCTCGGCGGCGGTCGCCGCGCCCTCGTCGAGGGCGGCGAACAGTCCGAGCCGGTCGCCGACGATGCAGAAGAGCGTCGCCATCGTGCCGGCGACGTCGGTGAGCGCGCGGCCGGCGAACTGCCTCCACCGCCTGCGCGTCGGGTTGCTGCTTGAATTGCGACTGCCATCGGTGACCTCCTTGTTCGGTTCGAAGCTCGTGGGCCGAGTGTCCGGGACGACCGCAAACGCAGCGCAAATGGGCCGCAACGGATGCGCGGGTACGCTCGCGCCGATGACGCTGCGCGTGCGCACGCTCGGCGCACTCGAGCTCGACCTCGACGGGGCGCAGCTTCCGTTGCCGGCCGGCCGCCCTGCGCGCGCCCTGCTGGCCTGGCTCGCGCTCCATCCGGGGACGCACCCGCGGTCGGCGGTCGCGAGCCGCTCTCTGGCCGGATGTGCTGGATACGAGCGCCCGCGCGAGCCTGCGGACGGCGCTTTCGGCGGTTCGCCGCGCGCTCGGCCCGGCTGCTGCCGCGCTCCGCGCCGACCGCGAGCGGGTCGAGCTGAGCGGGGACGTCGTCGTCGACCTCCGCGAGTTCGACCGGCTGCTCGACTCCGGCGAGCCCGAGGCGGCGCTCGATCTCGCGCGCGGTGAGCTGCTGCCGGACCTCGACGACGACTGGGTCTTGCGGGAGCGCGACCGCCATCGCGGGCGTTGCGGCGTTGCCCTCGCGGCGCTCGCGCAGGCAGCCGTTGACCCCGAGGAGGCGCTCGCCTGGTCGCGGCGCCGCGCCGATCTCGACCCGCTTCGACGAGGCCGCCCATCGTGACCTCATGACGCGCGCTCGCTGCTGCCGGAGAGACCGCGTCAGCGCTCGCCGTCTACGACCGCCTGCGGGTGCGGATGCGCCGCGAGCTCGGCTTGCTCCCGTCGAGCGCCTCGCGCGACCTCGCGGCCGCGCTGCGCTCGGGACGCTCACAGCAGGGAGAGCAGCCGCCGCTGCCGCCGAGGCTGCGTCCCGAGCGCAACACCTCGCCTTTCGTCGGGAGGACCACCGCGCTCGCCCGCCTCGGTGCGATCCGAGCCGGGCTTGCCGGCGGGGGCGTTGGCTTCGCCGTCGTCGTGGGCGAGCCCGGCATCGGCAAGAGCCGCCTCGCAGCGACGTTCGCCGGCGAGCTTCACGCCGCCGGCGACACGGTCCTCGCCGGCCGCTCCGGCCGTGAGCCGGGCGAGCCGTTCGTCCCGCTTCTCGAAGCCCTCGGCGAGGACGCGCCGAGGCTGGAAGAACCCGCCGAAGCCGGACACGCGAGCGGGTCAGCTCCGGCTGAACGACGCGCTCGTCGACGCGCTCGAGCACGTCGCCGCGCGGTCGGCCGCTGCTCCTCGTTCTCGACGACCTCCAGTGGGCCGACGGCGCGACGCTCGACTTCCTGCGCTACCTCGCGGGCGGGCGCGCCTCGACGGCGGTCCTCGTCGTCGCCACTGCTCGACCCGGCTCCGTCATCTCCGCACTCGTGGAGGAGCTCGAGGCGACGCAGATCGATCTCGCCGGCCTGACGGTCGCCGAGACGGAGGCGCTGCTCGCCCGCTCTCGGTGAGGCGCACGACGCCGAGGCGCTCGTGCGCCGCACCGGCGGCAACCCTTTCTTCCTCGAGGCGCTGCTCGAGGCCGGCGCAGCAGAGGAGCTGCCGGCCGGCGTCGCCGAGCTCGTGGCCGCACGCGTCGGCTCGCTCGGCAAACCGGTGCGCCGCCTGCTCGAGGCGGCGGCCGTGCTCGGCCAGGAGCTCGACACGGATCTCCTCGCCCGCGTCTCCGGCCAGAGCCTCGACGAGACACTCGATGCACTCGACGACGCGGCGGCAGCCCGGCTCCTCGTGCCCGCTGCAGACGGCGCCGGCCGCGTCGCCTTCGCGCACGCGCTCGTCCGAGAGGCGCTCGCGCAGACGCTCCCGCCCGCCCGCGGCGCTCGGCTGCACGCGCGGCGCTGGCGGCGCTGCTTCCGCATGCGGAAGCGGGCTCGGACGAAGCTCTCGTCGCCGCCGCGGGTCACGCGATCGCCGCCGCGCCGCTCGTCGACGACGACGCAGATCGCAGCGCTCGCCGAGCGAGGCCGCGGCCGCAGTCTCGGCCAGCTACGCGGCCGGCGACGCCGCACGACTCCTCGACTCCGCGGTGCAGGCCGTCCGTGACCCGACTCCTGTTGGCCCGGCTCCGCTGCGCCCTCGGCGAGTCGCTCCAGCGTGCCGATCGAAACCGAGAGGCACACGCGGCCTTCACGGCCGCGGCGAACGCTGCGCGCCGCCTCGAAGATGGAGTGCTGCTCGCCCGGGCCGCGCTCGGTCTCGTCGGTGCGGCAGTCACGATCCTCTCGGTCGACCGCGAGCGCGTCGCGCTCCTCGAGGAGGCGCTCGCTGGTCTCGCCCCCGACCAGCACGAGTTACGGTCACGCGTGCAGAGCAGGCTCGCGATCGAGCTCGCCTATGACAGCGACGCCGGCCGTCGCGAGCGGATCAGCGTCGAGGCCGTCGAGGCGGCACGGATCGACGGGCGAGCCGCGCGCGATGGCCGCCGCCCTCGGCGCCCGCCACGTCGTCCTCTGGGGGCCCGACCACACACGGGAACGGCTCGGCCTCGCCGACGAAATGCTGGCGTGCGCACGCCGAGCCGGCGACGCAGTGCTCGAGCTCCAGGCCCGGACCTGGCGGATCGTCGACCTCGACGAGCTCGGCGACGGCGCCGCGCTCGAGGCGGAGCTCGACGCGTACGCTGACACCGCGGCCCGCGCGCGGCTCACCGCGTACGCATGGTGGGTCCCGGCCTGGCGCAGCGCGCGCGCCTACCTCGCCGGCACGTCGCGGAGGGCGACCGCCTGCGCCGCCGCGCGCTCGAGCTCGGCCGAAGGGCCGGCGACCGAAACGTCGAGTTCGCCCGCCTGAGCCACTGGGTGATCGCGCTTCGCCGACGATGGGATCCGGCTCGCGGAGCTCGACCTCGAATGGCAGCGCGAGCGGATCCGCAACTCCCCGGCCGGATGGGCTTACCGCTCGATGTACGTGTGGGTGCTCGCTGCGACCGGACATCACACGGACGCCCGACGCGAGCTCACGGCCCAGCGGGCCGCCGTCGGCACCCCGACGCTCCTGGCCCCGAGACACGAACTGGCTTTCGGCCGCGAAGGAGCTCAGCGAGGCCGCGGTGCTGCTCGGCGAACGCGAGCTTGCCGCCGAGCTCGAGCTGCTTCTGGAACCGTTCGCCGACCGGATGGTCGTCTCCGCGCGCGGCCTTCTCTGCATGGGCAGCGTCGCCGGCGCCCTCGGCGCCTCGCCGACCTTCGAGGCGATCCGAGGCTCGCAGCCGACTGGTACGTGCGCGCGATCGAGCAGGAGGAGCGCGCAGGCGCGCTCGTCTGGGCAATGCACCACCGCCTTCGGCTCGGCCGGGCCCTAATCAGCGCGGGCGACCGTGACGGCCGCGCTCTTCTCGCTGCGGTCGCGGCCGAGGCGCCCGCGCTGGGTTTGGTCCGGCTTGCCGAGGAGGCCCGGCGCGGCGGCCGAGCGCGAACGCGGCCGCCCGCAACTCGCTAGCGTCGCACCGTGCGGTCACGAGGCATCCGAGACCCGCGATCTCGGCGTCTCTGGCTCAAGATGTCGCCGAGCCCTCGAAGACCGCCAGCAGTTCCCGCGCGTAGACGTCCTCCCATCGCTCGCTCGGCTGTGCGGCGGCGTACTCCTTGTCGAGCCGCACGAGCGTGTAGACGAACTCGCTCCGGACAGGCTTCGTGCCGAGGAGGGCGGGGAGTTCCGAGAGGTTAAGCAGCCAGTCGGCGTACCAGGACGCCCAGTCGGGGTCGTCGCCATCGACGATCCGGTACACGATGTGATGTGTCTCGGCTGCTTCGTGCAGCAGGTCCGCAATTTCGGCGGTCGTCCCGGGCGCGTTCATCGTCAACGCGCAGGATAACTCGGCCGAGCGAGACGATCATTCGAGACTGGGGGGTCGAACGAGCGGTCGTCTGTCGCCGTGGGCTTCGAATCGTGGTGCTTGTCGGTTGAGTTAGAACCTCTTACGGCGTGACGACGGCGTGAACCTTGATGACTTGCTGCTCGACGCCGGGGATGACTCCCTCAACGTTCTCGCTGAACCAGCGGTCGTGCTGCTCCTTGCTCTCCCAGATCTCGGAGACGGTGAAGGTGCCGCCCTCGTCGACGAAAGCGACGTGATAGAGGAAGCCTGGCGCCGTCTTCAACTTCTCGATCAGCGGAGGCGCGGACTCGTCGTACTGCTCAGCGGTCATACCGGAGACTCGGTGCCGGACAAGAACTGCCATGACTCTCTCCCTGAGTTGGTTTGGTAGCGGCGATCAGTCTGTCAAGTAAAAGAGCCTGAGGTGTGTCGAACGGCTCCGGGTTTCACGACCTGATTCATACGGGTTGGGGTCACGGCTGGACTTTCCGTGTCGGCGGTCTTAGGCTCGCGTTCACTGGCGTTTCCGTACACCCCTGCAAGGAGGCGGTCTGGTGGGCGCGAAGAGATTGGCTCCTCTGAGCGGGGTCGTCGCGGTGGTCTTGATCCTCGCCGGATTCGCTGCGACCGGGAACGCGCCGAAGGGAACATCGTCGGTCGCGAAGGTGGTCACGTTCTACAGCAAGCACAGTTCGGCTCAGACGACTTCGGGTGTGCTTCTGAGCCTTGGGGCGTTGCTGTTCCTGGTCTTCTCGGCGTCGTTCGCGGCGAGGGTCAGGAGCGTGCCGGGCGGCGCTGCGCTGTGCCTACTCGGAGCGGGGGTGCTGGTGGTCGGTTTGACGACCTACGCCGGGCTCAGCATTGCGATGGCCGATGTCGTCGGTCACGTCCAGGGTTCCGCGCTCCAGGCGCTGAACGTTCTCGCCGACGACGCGGTGTTCGTCTTCCTGATCACGATCGGCACGAGCGCGTTCTTGCTCGGTGCCGCCGCGGCGGTCTTCGGGACGGCGGTTCTGCCGAGATGGCTTGGGTGGTGGGCTGTCGTCTTCGCGGTCGTGGGCGCCATTCCGAGTCACGTGCTCGGAGGGACGCTCGACCACATCGGTCTGCTCGCTTTCGCGGGGTTGGGCATCTGGATCCTGGTCGTCGGAATCCTGCTTACGGTGCGTGCGGAGACGTCTGTGTGAACAGCGCACTGACGGCGCGGACGCGGATACTCGCTCTCTTTCCGCCTTTGGCCGCGGTTCTGCTTCTTGTCGGTGAGGCGCTGACGCCGAAGGGCCTCGATCACCCGATCTCGATGTCCAGGGCAGCGAAGGAGCTGCCGATCGCGGAGGCGCACTTGAACCGGCTGTATCTCTCCAATCTGCTCGTGATCTTCGGGCTCGGGGCGCTCGGCGTGTCGTTCGCAGCGATCGCCGTGCTGATGCGCGAGCGCGGCTCGACGATCGCCACCGTGGCCGCGGTAGTCGGCGGGCTGGCGGGTTTCTGCGGCGGGCTCGCCAACGTCCTGGTCGGCTATGACCTCGCAGCGGCTGCGAACGCGCACACGACCCCTGCCGCCGCCGAGCAGATCCTCGTGTCTGCAAACCGGGGCTGGGCCTTCGACGTGGTCTTCGTCGGATACCTGGGAGGCCTGGTAGCGGCGACCGTCCTGACGACCATCGCTCTTTGGCGAAGCGGTGCCGTGCCTCGTTGGCTCCCGGTTCTGTTCGTGGTCGGAGTGGTGCTCGGCGGCGTTGGCGCCCGCAGGGATCGTCTCCATCCCGCTGCAACTACCGATTAGTGTCGCCTTGATCGCGCTTGCGATCCGCATCTGGAGAACAACGACTCCGCCCGACGGTCTGCCTCAGACAGGCAGCTGAACGGATCGGTCCGAATCCGACTCGCCTGCGCGAGCGCGCGGAAATGTCACATGAGGCTTCTGCCGATGCGACCGGCGAGAGGCTGGTGTGCTGCTTGTCTGATCACTTCTACGTCGAAGGCCACTTCAAAGCTTTCGAGGCTGATGGACGCTTCTCGGGGATCTCGTCGCACATTTGTTCGAACCGCTCCTCAGCCGCGACCGCCGCCTCTTCGCTGTTACTCGCCGTGCTTTTCGATCATCGCGATGCGTTCCGCACTCCCGCCGGCCCAACTGGCTCAGCCCGCTCGCCGCCCCTCGGCTTCCTTCACCGCGGCTGAGAGGACGTCGCGTAGTTCGCGCCCCTGCTCCACGGTGAGCGTGCGGGCGAGATGAACACCTTTGCCGAGATACGACTTCGCCTCAAAGCGAATGTTGCTGCCGTGATCGACTTCGGCGCTCGCTTCGAATAGCAGCGTGCCGTCCTTTCCCTTCACGTACACGGCCATAGGCCCACCCTACGCCTTCCGGAAGCTACGCGCCGATCCCTAGTGACGGGTTATACGGGGCCGCGACACGGCGGCAAGGGCACGGAAGGGGCGGCAGCGCTGCTTTTCAGCGAGGTACGGGATGGGGACAAGGTGCCGTTCGACCGTCAGTTCAGGTGCTCGACCCACGGAGGGTCATCGAGCCGAGTTGATGCACGAGCAGGGCGGGCCAGGAGGAGGTCCTTGGCCCTCACCAGTGTTCACCCAAAGCACCCCTGGAAGCGACGGCTGACGGCTCATCGCGAAGAGGTGAAGCGATTCTCGCCGCGCTCGATGAGAGGATGGTGAACCTGGCAGCCAGGGGGAGCAACGTCGCTCTTGCGGGGATGTTCAGCGGTGAGCTCGCGAGAGGCGTAGGGTTGGCGCAAACCCAAGCCTGGAGGATCCCGATGAGCATCCTTGCCCGCTTTACTCCTGCGTCAGACGTGACCAAAGAGCAGTACGACGAGACAATCAGTCGGCTCGAAGCACAAGGTGACTTTCCGCCGGATGGGCTTGAGTTCCACATTGCGTTCATGGTCGATGGCAACTTGCGGGTCAGCGAGGTGTGGGAATCGCCTTCGAAATTCGAGGCGTTCGGTACACGGCTGATGCCGATCCTGAGCGACGTCGGGATTAGGGTGGATCCGCCCGAGATCTGTGAGATTCACAACATCATCAACGCCTGAGCCGTCGTGAGATAGCTCGCGCCGAGGTTGTAATCCCTGACATCAACCCTCCGGTTGGTGGTGCACGTAAGGCGTTTCGCCACGCTGCGTCCTAGGTTCAGGGTGTATTGCTCGAACTTTCACACGCTCAAAGCTGCCCGGGCAACTGGGCATCTTGGTCCCAACCTCGACAAGTTTAAGCCGTCATACGCGCAGGTCGTCACACAGCTCATAACCGGCGGTACAGGTGGAGCGGGTTTGCCGCCGTCTGATCTCACATTCGGCCCCGGGATACACGAGTTCACGGTGTCGGACATGCACGACATAGCCGCCTTCGTCTTCATCTCAACCCACACCTGACAATCGGCAGAGGGCTGTCTGCCCGGCCTCTGCTTCCCCCCGGGTCAGAGTGACCGGGCGCTTAGGAACGCTCCGGGTGCTCTCCACTGCGCCCGGCTACTCGTCAGCCCGCCGCACTCCGAGCGTCCCGGCTAGTCGCTGTTTCGGCCATGGCCTGAACTGGCAAGAGCCGGGGATGCCCAAAACGCGAAGCGGTCGAAAGAAAAGGGTGAGGGCCAGGAGGAGGTCCTTGGCCCTCACCAGTGTTCACCCAAAGCACCCCTGGAAGCGACGGCTGGCGGCTCATCGCGAAGAGGTCGCGAGATTCTCGCCGCGCTCGATGAGAGGATGGTGAACGTTCGGGTCAGGGAGGCAACGTCGCAGTGACGCCGTTCGGGCGGAGCGGCGTGTGCGCGGGCAGCATTCCGCCGTACCCAAGTGTCAGCTCGGAACCGCACTCGGTGCACACGACGGTCCATGTGCCATCGAGGGAGAGTTCCGTTTGAGTCGGGGTCAGCCCATTTCTGGCTTCCGGCACAGAGCTCATAGTCGGATGTACTCAAGGCACCAAAGTCGCTCTACCCCTCGGATCCCGGGAGCGGGAGTGGACTGATTGCGCTTGCGGCAAACCCGCAGTCGGTCTGACGACGATCGTGGCGAGCTCCATCGTCATGGCCGGCCCGCACGTCGATGACCTCGAGGGTGTCCCGTCCGCGTGGGATGCGGTCGCCGGGCTTCCAGTCAGCTGCTCCGAGCCTCGCGTCCGTCAGCCATTGGCCGTGTTCGTTCTCGAGCCTGAATGTCGGCATGCCCCTCCTCCGTTCCCGGGGCCGGACGGCGTACCGATTCTACCCCCTGCATCAATCAGTAAAAAGCCCGATTGGCGAACCCGTAATCCGGGTGTATGTCTTTTAGATGCGGGGGGAGCGCTGGGCCTCTCGAAGGGGGAAGCCTGATCTCTCCCCGCGCCTTCCCGCTGCGCAGGGGAGCGACGGCGAAGGGGAGCGAGGAGGGCCGCCCCCGTAAGAATCTCGGTCCGCTGTCCGGCGAAATGAGCGAGCCTCCTCGCCTTGCGACTATCTCGCATCCGCAACCTAGGCGCAATAGTACGAACCGGTGTCCGGGGACCGAGCAAGACGCCCGGCCCCCGACGTTGGTGTCTTCTACGTCCTCTCGCGCCTTTCAAATTCCCCCGTGGAACGGCTTCCAGAACGCCTCGCTCTGTTCAACCGACATGTCGCGCGGGTAGAGGCCCATCTCCTCCACGAGACTGTCGAGGCTAAGCTCAAGACGGTGGCGGGCTTCCGAGATCGAGTTCAACTCGTTCGCCACCTCGAAGATCTCGAACAACGCGGCCGGGTAGACATCAGCGGCCGCCATCACGCGACCTCAGCCGCTGGCTCAAAAGATCGCGCCCGCTCATCGACTAGTACCCGACGATCGCCTCGTCGGCCATGTTTTCGTCGGACAGTTCGTCGCGCCAGTTGAGCTCCGCATCACGCGATCCGTAGTGCTCGTTGAACGTCGGGCCGAACGTCGATGAGGTGACCTGCGCGACGAAATGGGCGAGGTACCCTCATCTGCTCCTCGAGGAGCTTTACCCGGTATTTCAACGTGGTCGGATCGTCCGCTGGAAAACGGTAGACGGGTTCGTGTTCAGCGGTGGCCATCACGCGGCCGCCGCGAGGTTCCGGTTGCGGTCATCGTCGACGGCGTATCCCACCAACTGCTCGACGCTCGCCTCGAGATCCTTGAGAAACCTGATGTCTGAATGCAGGTCGGCGGCGAGACGCGTGAGCCGGCCGAGATCCTCGAGCGTCCACTCAGTGGGGGTCTCGCTCTCGAGATCATTGCCGACCTCGATCAGCCACTTCTCGAGTTCGGCACCGTCACATTCGTCGTCACAAACACCGGCGACCTCATCGACAGCCTGCAAGTGTTCGCCGACACCCCGCAATCAGCCGGAACCACCCCAGAACTCACCCCCGGCCAAACAGCAAGGCTCACCGTTCGCTTTACGGTGAAAGGCATCGCCTACTACCAGTCGGGCGACTACCCGCCGGCGGAGCCTGAGTTCGGCGGCGACTACGGCGAGGGCGGCCAACTCACCGTCACCTGAGCGGATTCGCTCCCGAACAAGTTTCCGCACCGAGACAGCTACCGTTTCCGGGAATGAGCGATCCGGGCGCGGGAGCACTCCACCGGCACGGCGGGTACGTCCATCTCCACCCGTATGCGCGCCCCCACCGGCATCTTCGACAACCACGAAGGTCGCGGTCCGTCGAAGAAGCGCACGTCCACCAGCACGACCATCATCGCGGGCACTCGCACGGACCCGATCATGGCCACGACGGTGCACACAGCCACTCCCACGGGCTCGTAGACCGCTCGATCGTCCGGTCGCGGGCCGGGGTCAAGACCGTTTCGATCAGCCTTTCCGTGCTCGCGCTCGCCGCTGTCGGACAGGTTCTGATCTTCGCGCTGTCCGGGTCCGTCGCGCTCCTCGCCGACCTGATCCACAACGCGGGCGACGCGCTGACGGCGATTCCGCTGGGGATCGCGTTCTTCCTGCGCTCGTTCCGCGGCGAGAAGCTCGCTGGTCTCGCCGTCGTCCTAGTGATCTTCGTGTCGGCCTGCGTGGCGCTGTACGAGACGATCATGCGGTTCATCCACCCGCAGACCCTGACGCACCTGTGGATGCTTGCGGCAGCTGGTGTGATCGGGTTCGTTGGAAACGAGATCGCGGCGCAGGTCCGGCTCCGAGGCGGCGAGCGCCTTTCGAGCCCCGCGCTTATCGCCGACGGCAAGCACGCGAGGGTCGACGGGTTCGTGTCGCTCGGCGTCGTCGCCAGCGCGATCATCGTTGCGCTCGGCTTCCCGAGCGCAGACCCGATCATCGGGCTCGTGATCACGGTCGTCATCCTGAAGATCACATGGGACGCATGGCGGACCGTCTCCAGCACCGAACCCGGCGGAATGGTCGGACACTGAGGTAGCAGCGGATGAGCGTGCGAGATCCGTGCGAGACGCAGCCCGACACCGGCGGCGAAGCGGTCACCGCGGCTCGGCCATTAGTGCGCTCAATGAAGCCATTTCAGCCACTGACGACTACAGGCGGCGAACGTCGCGGGTAATCGACAAGCTGGGGGTCACTGGTTCGAGCCCAGCAGCGCCCATTCACGACAAGCCCTGCTAAGCGGGGCTTTTTTCGTAGCTGGCACTTCTTCCGACTCGGATCGATGAGGCTCTCTCGCTCCAGAGAAGGCACGTCAACACCGCCAAGGGCACGCTGAAGGTGGAGCAGTCGAAGACCGAGGCCGGCGTCCGCGTAGTCGACCTCACCCCCGCTCCGCGGGACGAGCTCGCCACCTACCTCAGGCCGTGGCCGGCCTCGTCCGATCTTTGACCATGTAGGCCACGATCAACGCCGCAGGAAAGAAGACGAGGCTAAAAAGGAAGTACAGGAAGAAGCTATGTCCCTTCCGTCCAGCAACACGCGCCGGCCAGAACGCGATCAGCAACCAAATGATGACAAAGACAATTCCCCCGAACATCCAGCCACTCGAAGCAATGAGCATCTCAACCCTCCGTTTCGGACCAGCGTCGACTCGATCCTTCTGCTCCGAGTATCCGCCGATCCGGGCAGCCGTGCAACGATCGGCTCGTAACAAAACCGGCTCGTATCACTTTTTCTCAGCTTCTTCTCGAAGCGACCTGAGCGCAGCGTCGTGATGGGCGCCGCCGAGAGCGGCGCGCAACCCGGCGACCATCATCCCGTCGTCGAGCGTCGGCGCCGCCGTCTCGCGCAGCCACCAAAGAACAGGGGCCGGGCCGGTTTAGCAACGTCTCGCGGGTTGGTCATGGAGTGGCCGGGCGCTTAGGAACGCTCTCGGGTGCCGGCCACACGTCGGGCTGCCGCACGATGGGCGCCGCGGCTGGTCGCTGTTTCGGCCACGTCCGCGTACGGCGGGACGGGCCAATCGTTCCCCGGGCGACTCGTCCCGCCGTGACTTTCGTGACCCTCGATGTCGCGCGGGAATCTCGTGCAGCGAACCGAAAACTGAACGATGATCGGTATGGACGGGCTCGGGAGCTCCCATCCCCCTTGCGCTCCCGGGTCAGTCCTCCTGCCCGCTTTTAGGGCTTGACGATGCTGACAACGAGCGTCACGTAGTCATTGTCATGGCCGGCTGCGTACCTTGACGATCTCGAGCGTGTCTCGGCCGCGTGGGATGCGGTCGCCGGGCTTCCAGTCGTGCGGCCCGAGCCTCGCGTCCGTCAGCCATTGGCCGTGTTCGTCCTCGAGCCTGAATGTCGGCATGCCCCTTCTGGGTTCCCGGGGCCGGACGGCGGGTCGACTCGACCGCGTGCTGCGATCAGGGGGCGAGGAGACCCAGAGGACAGACACCCCCTAAGGCGGGTGGCGTCCTGCGAGGTTGGGCCTCCTCGCGCTTCAAGTATCTGGTGTCCGCGTCAGGTGCGCAAATCCTGCGAAGCGGTTGGCGGCCGAGCAAACGGCGTACCGAAAGCGCGGCAAGGCGGCAAGACTTCTCTTACCGTGGGCCCCTAAAGCCCGCTGTCCGGGCCCCTCGCCCCACGGTGAGAGCCGCAGAAGAGCGATCAAAGGTTCTCCCCCGCATCAACACGCGTACCCGGACAGCCTAATCGCGAGCAGGTCGATGCAGCGGCGGGGGGCCGAGCAAGAAGCCGGCCCCCGCGAAGCGCTCTTCTACGCGGCCTCGTCAGCGAGCGCCCACCGACACGTCTTCCGGTTCTCGTAGCTCGCCCCGGACGCCATCACGACCTGGCCTTGGAGCGAGAGCCGACGAACGACTTGCGACACGCGGTTGATGAGCGCCTGGCGGCCGGGCGTGCCCGTATCGCGCACCTCAGTGGCGGACTGCCCGCACGCCGGATCGCCTGTGTTCATGAGGCCTCGAGCCAGAGCGCCCATGGTCGGCGCTCTGGCTCGACAAGCTCGGGGTCACTGGTTCGAGCCCAGTACCGCCCATTCCCCGTTGTCGCTTCGACACCGTTGTCGTATCCCGAGGCACGGAGTGTCGACACGACGTTTCCAGCACGGCGGTCAGGCAAGTCGCGGTTTCGCCGCTACGGCTCGACTTCAATCGTCGGTGGAGGCCAGAGGGCGGCACTGACGACGCCTGGCAGCGCTTTCTCGAAGAGTCGAGCGAGTCTGTCCAGCTCCTGCTGTGTGAGCCGGCCGACGAAGAGCTCGCGCACTGTCGCGTGATGGACGACCTGCGCGCGCCGCAGTGCCTCGAGCCCTGGTTTCGTCAGGACGGCGAATGCTGCGCGCCCGTCTGCCGGGTCGGGCTCCCGGCGAACGAGACCGCGTTCCTCAAGACGGATGACGACGCGAGTGATCCCGCTCGGCGTGAGCATTCGCCGTGCGCCGAGGCTGCTCATGCGCAGCCTCAGGTCCGGAGCGGTCACGAGCGTGATCAGGACGCCGTAGTCGGCGAGTGAGACAGCACTCTGTTCGTGAAGTCGTCGGTCGATCTCGCGCATGACCGTTTCGCGGAGACGGAGAAGTCCTCGCCACGCGCCGAACTCCTCCGGGCTGAAGGCGTCGGGCTCGGGCAGCTCCTCGAGCCACCGCGATGAATCATGAGAGTTATTTGACACGGTGAAGTAAGTAGTCGATACTTTACTTGCGAGTGTGAAGTATATCGGCCGACCGTTCGGCAGATCAAAGGAGACGACAATGCCATCTCTTGCTGCCAAAGTGCTGGAGCCACGCGACGGGTTACGACTCCAGTCAGGCCCAGGACGAGATCTCATCTTCAAGGTCACCGGCGAGGACACCGGCGGGGCCTTCGACTACTTCATCGTCGAGGTCGCTCCGAAGGGCGGGCCTCCGCTGCACGTCCACCACAAGCAGGAGGAGACTATCCACGCTCTGCGGGGGCGTTACAAGGTCCAGATCGGCGACGAGACGTTCCACATCGAGGAAGGCGGCTTTGCCTATCTCCCCTCGAGCGTCCCGCACGCATTCCTCAACCTGACGGACGACCCGGGCGAGATCATCGTCGTCTACACCCCCGGCGGCGGCCACAAGTTCTACGAGGAACTCGGCCCGCTCACGCGGAACGGGACACCGGACCGCGCGGCCGTCGCAGCGGTCTTCGAGAAGTACGACATGAAGCTGCTCGGGCCGCCGCTAACGGCCGATTGACGCGACTTGAACACGATGCGTCTGAGTTCCCTTGAGAGGTTCGAAAGGTGCCCAGTTAGGCCCATCGAACGCAAGCCTTGCTAACGCGCGGCTGTTTTCGTCACTTGCCACTTCGTCCGACTCAGGCACCACCTCGGGCTTTACTGCCCATTGGGATCGTGTGACGGTTGCTTTTGGGATGCCTGCGTGTCGAGCCCTGCTAGGACCGGGGGGAGAGGAGGCCCGGGCAAGCACCCCGAAACTTCGGGCCGCATCCGGCGAGCTAGGCCTCCGCGCGTCTTGACTATCTCGCATCGGCTCCGTGCGCGCGGAACCCCCGGAAGCGGGTTTGGGGGCCGAGCACGACAGCGGCGGACGCGCGCAAGGGACGTTTCGGCCGACGTGCCGGGAGTAGGCCAGATCGTCACCGCCCCGTCACGGCGATGGGGGTTAGATTCGTGCCCGAAGCCAAGACCGAGTGCCGGCTTCGGTGTTGTGCTGCCTCGTCGATCCCTCCCAGGTGACGGGGGTGGCATGAGCTAAGGGATAGACGGCGCGCAGCGTCGAGGGAGTGCGAGACGGGGGCTTCCTGGACCTGCGCGCGCGGTCTGGAGCTTGCGGCGCCCTTGCAGTCGGCCCGCTGCGGCCGCGCCAACACAGACGCCGCCTTTCGGCGGACGTCTGTGCTTGATGGGTACTCGGGGATCAATCCAAGTACTTACGTCCAAGGTACGGAGCGGCCGAGGCCTTTCGACTTAAACCTTTGGTCAGAGGGGGCCGCGTAGCACCCGCAGCGCCTCCTCACGACGTGGCCCTCTGAGCGCTGTCAGCGCGGCGAGCGCGAGCGCGGAGCCCGCGAGGCCGACCTCGTGCCCCTCGAGTTGCCCGCGTGCGTGCCGGCGTATCGCGGTCGCTTCGACCCGCCGCGTCAAAATCAGGGGGGCGAGGAGGCCCGGGCAGACCCGGACAAACATGCCCCTATTTTCGGGCCGCATCCAGCGAGGTGGGCCTCCTCGCGACCTCGACTATCTCGCGTGCCAGGCCTTATGCGCAATCCCCCAAACCGGGCGGGGTTCGGGTTTCTGGGAACGAAGAGGGGCGGGCAGACCCTCTGGTCTGGGTCGCTTCCGGCGAGGTCGGATCTTTTCGCGCTTCCATCACCTCGCGGCCGCGCCGTGCGCGCACGTCTACGAAGCGGTTGGCGGCCGGTTCAACACCGAACCCGGCAGGATGGAAGCGCCTCACCGTGGGCCCCCAGGACACGCTGTCCGGGCCCCTCGCCCCACGGTGAGAATGGCGGAAGAGCGATCGAAGGTTCTCCTCCGCATCTAGACACTACTCCGATCCGGGCGTACCGCCTAACCGTGCGCAGCGCCGTCGCTCAGCACCGAGATCGAACGTCGTGTTGGAGGCCGCATGCACACCGTCGGGCGCCGTCGAGATCGCGTACGCCTGTTCCTGAATCATCCCGTCGCGTGACCGCCGGCCACGATGTAGTCCCGTCTACGACACTTCTTTCGAGCCCGCTGCCCAACGGCCGGCAGGTTCAAGCGGCGCGCGAGGAGGGCATGAGGGGAGTTCCGTCGTGCCACAACTCGCGCGCCGGTCCATAAGTCTCCCTGGTCGCGGTGCCGTTTACAAGTCAGACGTCGAAACCCGTGTGTGGTAAGGGCGCCCCCCGCGGGGCCGCAGGTAGGCCGAGGCCTGCCGCCGCAGGTGGTGAATGCCTCCGGCGCCAAAGATGCAGCGACCCCCGGTCGGAAGGAGTTGCAATGTCTACCGGCGAGTTTGGGCTGTGATGCCGTCCGATCCGCAAGAATGGCGGCGATGAAGCTCTCGCGTGCACTTGCGATTGTTCAAGCGGTCGTCTCGGACGCGCCACAACCAGTGTCGGTCTTCGTAGCTGACGACCACGGGGAGCTCATTGCTGCAGCGACGATGGACGGCGCGGCGCCGGACACGCGTCTCAACGCGCAGAGGAAGGCGTACTCTGCCGCGCGCTCGGATGCACGTACCACGCGTGAGCTCGCCGAGAAGGTGGCTGACAACCCGGTCGAGCTCGCGAGCTTCGATCCGTTCTTCACCTTCTTCCTCGGAGGCGTCGCCGTTTTTGAAGGCGACGAGCGGGTAGGTGCGGTCGGGGTGAGTGGACTCCCCGGCGAGGTGGACGAGGAGCTTGCGCTGCGGGCGATCGAACGCTCCGCGGATCGCTGACAATCCCGACTCGGCTCGCGTGCGGTGGGGCGGAGCGCGCAAAAGAGTGAGGGCGCCCTCGCGCGGACGACGCCCTCCTCATGACCCCCCGTCAGTTCACCGCAGGTCGACATCCTGCCAGAACGGTTCCGCGCCGATCGTAAGGTCTCGGTAAATCGGGAGCGAGTGCCCCGATGGCCGCCGAGGGTTCGTCCGTAGTTCGTCGCAGTGCCCGTGCGAGTACTCGCCGATGCGCCGGCAGCGCCGTGGGTCGAAGATATCTCCGCGATGACAAACCGGTCCGGGGAGACGGTCGAAAAGCGCCCACTCCGACTGGAGCCGGTCGATTCGAGCGGGACGCCGCCTCCCCCGGCGGGGAATCGCCGTTCTTCGGCGTGGCGGCGGACGCGCTGGTTTCTCCTGGCGGGACTGGCTCTCTTCGCGCTGGCACAGGCGGTGACGTACGGGCACTCGCACACGAACCCGCCGACCACCGCCGAGCCGCGCTGGGACTCTCCCCAGACGCGAGAGCTGGCAGCCCGAGCGTGCTTCGACTGCCACTCCAATCTGACTACCTGGCCGTGGTACTCGAACATCGCGCCCGTCTCGTGGCTCGTCGAGCGCGACGTTGTGGGAGGCCGAGCCGCGCTGAACTTCTCCGAGTGGAACAAGCCCCAGGATGGTGCAGGGGACGTTGCCGGCGCAATCTCCGGTGGATCGATGCCCCCCTGGTTCTATCCGATCATGCATCCCAATGCATCGCTCTCGAAGGCCGATCAGCAAAGACTGATCGTCGGGCTCGCCGCGACCTTCCGCAACTCACCGCCAAAGGGCGGCGGGTAGCCCGCGGAGAGGCTGAGGCCCTGCTCCGCGTCGACGGCTACCCTCGACCGGGCGGGAACCGTGCCCGCACCCGACTGAGCTCGACAGGAGGCCGTCAGTGCAAATCACCAGAAGCAGTGTCGAGACGATGACAGGGCCGAGCGAATGGTTCACCGGGGCGGTCTACATCGACGCCGTGGCAGCTCCCGGCGACGGCGTGCGAGTGAGCGCCAGCAGCGTCCACTTCACTCCCGGCGCTCGCACCGCCTGGCACACCCATCCGAACGGCCAGACGATCTGGGTGACCGAAGGAATCGGCCTCGCCCAGCGCCTCGGCGGCCCGATCGAGGTGATTCGCCCCGGCGACCGCGTCTTCTTCGCGCCGGGCGAAAACCACTGGCACGGGGCGGCGCCAAACCGCTTCATGACTCATCTCGCGCTTGCCGAGGTCGACGAAGCAGGAAGCGCCGCAACGTGGGGCGATCACGTCAGCGACGACGAGTACGCGGCGGCCCCGGCGATCGATAGCTGATGCAGCCTGCCCGTCGCCGTGTCGAGAGCCCGAACCGGTCAAGCTTGCGCATGAAACGCGTGGGCCCCGAGACGGACGACCGGCCGCCGATCTGTCCGGCCTGCGGCGTGACGATGGGGATCGTCGTCACGGAGGGCGGCGCCGTTCAGTACGTGTGCCTCGAGTGCGGGTTCGACGGCGACGAATGACCGGGCCCCGGGCGCCGATCCGGCAGGTTCCCGTTTGACGCAACCGCAGCGGGCTGGCTACCTTAGGTGTGCGCGCTGTCCCCGCGGTCAGCGCTAGGCGACGAGGCCTGAAGACTCCTAGGGAGCTTTTGGGCCTTTTTCGTCTTTAAATGCGCAAACGAGGGAGGTGTAATGCCGAAGTTCAAGCTCGAATACATCTGGCTCGACGGCTACGAGCCGGTTCCGAATCTTCGAGGCAAGACCCAGGTCAAGGAGTTCGACGACTTCCCGTCGCTCGAGCAGCTCCCGATGTGGGGCTTCGACGGCAGCTCGACCCGGCAGGCCGAAGGCCGCGATTCGGACTGCATGCTCCAGCCGGTCGCCGTCTTCCCGGATCCCGCGCAAGGAGAACGGCGCGCTCGTCATGTGCGAGGTGCTCCTGCCCGACAACTCGCCGCATCCGAGCAACAGCCGCGCGACGATCCCGGACGACCCCGGCACGTGGTTCGGGTTCGAGCAGGAGTACTTCCTCTACCGAGACGGCCGACCGCTCGGCTTCCCGCCGGAAGGGTTCCCCGAGCCGCAGGGCGAGTACTACACGGGCGTCGGCTACAAGAACGTCGGCGACGTCGCCCGGAAGATCGTCGACACGCACCTCGACCTCTGCCTCGCCGCCGGGATCAACCACGAGGGAATCAACGCCGAGGTCGCGAAGGGTCAGTGGGAGTTCCAGATCTTCGGCAAGGGTTCGAAGCGCGCCGCCGACGAGGTCTGGGTCGCCCGTTACCTGCTGCTTCGCCTCTGCGAACAGTACCGCGTCGACGTGAACTTCCATCCGAAGCCGCTCGGCATGGAGCACGACTGGAACGGCTCCGGCATGCATGCGAACTTCTCGACCCAGTACATGCGAGAGGTCGGAGGCGAGGTGTACTTCGAGGCGTTGATGAAGGCCTTCGACGAGTACAAGGATGATCACATCGCCGTCTACGGCCCCGACAACCACATGCGGCTCACGGGCCTACACGAGACGCAGGCGATCGACAAGTTCAACTACGGAGTCGCGAACCGCGGGGCCTCGATCCGCGTGCCGCACAGCTTCGTCAACAACGGCTACAAGGGCTACCTGGAAGACCGCCGGCCGAACTCGCTCGGCGACCCGTACCAGATCGCCGGTCGGATCCTCCAGACCATCCAGACCGTCCCGATCGATCAGGCAGGAACGCCCGCCCTCGAGCCTGAGGCCGCCGCCGTCTAGGCGCGGCCCGCTCGGAGCGACGACCTTCCCCAGGGATAGGTCTGGCTCGGACCGTTCGCAGGACTCGGCCCGACTCCGGGTAGCGCTCGTGACACGGAGTCGGGCAGGCGGGGGCGGCGGCGTGGGCGGGACACCCGGTCCTCGATTTGCGATGCGCATTCCCGGGTGCGTCATCGCGCTGTAAGGCCGGCTTCCAGCCGCGGGCGGAGGGTGTTTAGACCTGGTACAACGAAGGCGTGCCCGGAGCTTCACACAGCGGGTGGAGACGCCTGTTTGCGGTCGCGGCGCCCTTGGGCTCACCTCCGGGATCGCCCGTTCGGCCGACTCGATGGTCGCCGACGGCGCGACGATCGACGTCATCTACACCACGAGCTCGCTGCAGGTGAAGCTCGACAGCGGCGCCACCATTCCATCCGGCACGACGATCCCGGCAGGCTCGTACACGATCCAGGTCTACGACTCCAACTCCCGAACCCGAAGTTCACTATGACCGGCCCCGGCGTGTCCGTCTCGAGCGATCTGAACAGCACCGGGATGGGGCTCGACGTTCCCTCGACGTTCGGTCCGTTCAACCTGCAGATGACCTCGAGCTACACGATTTTCGACGCGAACATGGGAGCATCCTCGCGCGTCGCCTTCAACACGTCTGCGACCGTGATGTTCGGCGCTGGATCGGGCGGTCCCGGCGGCTCCACGACGGAATCGGGGTCGGGTGGCACCAGCATCAGCACGAATGTGGGCGGCGCGAGCTCGAACGGCAAGACGGCGAAGACACTCGGGACGTTCGCGGCGACGGTGACCACCGCCGGAAAGCCGACGCTGACGATCGGCGGTAACACCGTCAAGACGGCCAAGGTCGGCCTGTACGAGTTCGCCATCACCGATCGCTCGAAGAAGATCGGGCTGCTCGTCGGCAAGGTCTCGAAGACGCCGATCACGCTGAGCGGCGCGTCCTCAATCGGGACGAGCTCGCGCACCGTCAGCTTGAGCGCCGGCAGGTGGTACTTCGCCGCCTCGGCGACCGGGCCGAAGACCTACTTCGCCGTCAAGTAGCGCCGGGCCGCGGAGGCCCGGCCACTGCCGCACCTGGCCGCCTGATCATGCGCTCCGGGCGAGGAACCCGGCATCGACGCGGCGTAGGTTCTTCGGGAAATCCCACGCCGCACCCGTGCGTTCGTACGCTCGCCTCGCGAGGCGAGCCGCTCTCATGGGATGATGCGCGCAGTTGCCGCCCCCCGAAAGGATCGAGGATCATGTCTGAGCCAAGCACTGTTGTGACTGCACCGGCCGGAGCACCGGCCGCTCCCGGCAAGCTCACCCGAGGACGGAGGATCGCAGTCTGGTCGCTTGTCGTCCTGGCTTCGATCATCGGCCTCCTGTCGATCCTCACGACGTTCGTCAACCGCCAGCTGCTCGACAACACCTCGTGGAACAAGGCGAGCGCGCAGGTCATCCAGGATCCGCAGGTGCGGAGCGCTGTTGCCACGGAGCTCGTCAATCAGCTCTACGGCAACGTCGATGTCGCTGCGCAGCTTCAGACAAGGCTGCCCGAAGAACCTGCAGCCGCTCGCTGCGCCCGCGGCCGGGGCACTTCGTGAGCCGGCGACGAAGGCGGTCGAGTTCCTGCTCGCACAGCCGCGGTTCCAGCAGCTCTTCGTCGACGCGAGCACGGTTGCCCACCAGAAGCTCGTCAACGTGCTCGAGAACAAGACCGGGTACGGGATCGACACAGGCAACGGCGAGCGTGACGCTCGACGTCAGCCAGTTGCTGACCCAGCTCGGGCTCGAGCTCGGCGTGCCGCAGGCAGCCCTCGATCAGCTTCCATCCGACGCCGGGGTCGATCACGATCATGAGCTCGGACCAGCTCTCGTACGCGCAGCAGGGCGTGCGCGCCGTCAAGGTCGCTGAGCGTCTGGCTGCTCGTGCTCGTGTTCCTTCTCTACGGCGCTCGCCGTCTATCTCGCGCGCGGTGAGCGGCGCAAGACGCTTCTCCACATCGGCTGGGCGTTCGTTCTCGTCGGGCTGCTCGTGCTCGTCGCCCGGCGGTTCCTCGGCAACTACGTGATCAACTCGCTCTCGCAACCCCAGTACCGGACGCCGGTTCATCACGTCTGGCTGATCGCCAGCCAGATCCTCGGTCAGATCGGCTGGGCGGTCGTTCTCTACGGGATCCTGATCGTGCTCGGCAGCGCTGTCGCCGGGCCGACCCGCCTCGCGACTTCGATCCGTCGCGAGGTGGCGCCGATCCTCAACGTTCGGGCCGGGCTCACCTGGGGCATCGCCGCCTTCGTCTGGCTCCTCCTGATCCTCTGGGGCGGGACGCACGCGCTTCGTACCTGGTCGGGAATCCTGCGTCATCGGCCTGTTCCTCGCCGCAGGGGTCTACGTGCTCCGCAAGCAGACCCTGGAGGAGTTCCCGGACGCCGGGACCGACGCGCACCACACGCTGACCTCACGGATGACCGCCGGCGCAGGCGCGGCTGCTCATCGGGCGGCGAGCCACAAGCCGCACTCGCCCCCGCCCCCGGCAGCGGGGACGAAGTCGCCATCCGAAGAGCTCGCCCGGCTCGTCGATCTGCGCGACAAGGGGGCGATCAGCGCTGAGGAGTACGAGCAGGCGAAGAAGGTCGCTCTATCATGAGCTCATCCGATACGTGACGGCGCTCTGAGCGAGGAACCAGGCCGCTGCGACCGGAACGCCGTGCGCGCGCGGCACCGCGCACCTCGGGCTAGAGGCCGGTCTCGGCTTCGATCCGTCCATCGCGGACAGCCTGGCCCAGCGCCTCGAAGTCGCGCTCGTTGAGATCGGCATACCCACGCGCGTACTCGCAGATCGCATTGTCGAAGACATCTCCCTTGCCGAGATACTCGGCGATTGCGATCCGGTCGCCCGATCGGGCGTGAGCCCGGGCGAGCGTCCAGCCGCAGACTTCGCCGTAAATCAGCAGACCGCGGGTGAGGATCGTCTCGAGATTGATCGACACCTTCCAATCCCAGAGCTGCCGGCAGTAGAAATCGCGCTGGTGGCCGTCGAGGCCGATCAGCCGGTGCCAGCCGAGGAAGATGTCGCTGGCCGCCTGCATCAGCTGCTGCCCGGCCACGACGCGCTCGCCGTGATTGGTGTAGTGGCTTGCCCTCAGGTACGGCTCGAGCACCGAGTGCTCGGCCTCCTTGATCTGAAGGAACAACGGGTCGTCCGCGTCGCGGCCGAGCAGCAGCACGATCCAGCAGCGCGTACCGACGCTCCCGACCCCGACGACCTTCCTGGCAATGTCGACGCACTCGAACTCCTCGAGCAGCAGGCGACGATCCGGAGGGAGGGTCTTGCGATACTCGCGGAAGACCGACCGTACGACCGCCTCGAGCGCCTCCCGGTCGGAGATCCCCTGAACGAGCTCGTCGATCGGGACGATCAGCGGCGGGTCGGAGATGATGCGCGGCTCGCCGTCGACCAGGTGCGTCAGCTTCTTGAACGCACGCATGCTGTCCTTGGTACGCGCCTTCGCTGTGGCGCGTTCCAGGGCGTCCGCCTGGCTGTCGTCCTGCTCGGCCCGAAGCTTGGCCACCAGATCGGCCGCGCTGAAGCGTGAGTACCAAACGTCCATGTTCCCGAGCTCGGCGAAATGGCGCATCGCCTCGCGGTAGGCGCGGACCACCGTCAGCACGATCTGGGCCCGGTCGGCGTCGGAGCACTCGCGATTCCGTGCGGCGACCTCGAAGCTCGCTGCCAGCCGCTTGACGTCCCATTCGAACGGTCCCGGAAGCGTTTCGTCGAAGTCGTTCAAATCGAAGACGAGATCACGTTCAGGAGAGGCGAAGCCACCGAAATTCGCGAGGTGGGCATCACCGCAGAGCTGTACCTCCAGGCCGCTCCGGGGAAGCTTGGCGAGGTCGTGGGCCATCACCGCCGCCGCGCCGCGGTAGAAGGTGAACGGGGAGACCAGCATCCGGCCGTACCGGATCGGCAGGAGCTCTGGAACGCGCGTAGCAGCCTGCGCCTGCAGGAGAGCGACGGGGTCGCGCTCCGCGGGCTCGAGCTGTGCGTGGCTCGTACGCGGGCAGTTGGCGCGGGCCAAGCGGCCATGTTCCGCCCGCTCGGCCACCGTGCGATGCGCGATCCTCGCCGAGGTGGGCGGAGTGTCGGGTTCGGGGTCGATCAGGCGGTCGACAGTCGTCACCGGCGCATTGTCGCCGAATCCGACGCTTTCGTCAGTCCGTCCCGCGCGGTGTATAGCGGTCTGCGAGCGTCGCGCTGCCCGCAGCGAGAGCAGACCACTCTCCGGAAAGCTCGAAGGTCGCGAGGGCGGCGGTCGGAAGCGGAGCACCTGAAGCGCGACTGTCGAAATGCGCTGCGAGATCCTCGAGGCCGGGGTTGTGGCCAATCACCATGACCGAAGAAGTCGCCTCCGGCACGTCGCGCAGCCGGGCGAGAAGCTGTTCGGGTCCAGCGCCATACAGGCCGTCCTCGATTCGGATTTCGGTCTCCGTATCGAGCGCCGGCACGATGCCGGCGAGCGTCTCACGGGCCCGTTGCGCCGACGAGCAGAGGATCAGCGCCGGAGATATATCCGCCGTACGAAGGTGCGCGGCAAGGGCTGCGGCGTTGCGCGACCCGCGCACCGAAAGCGGCCGGTCGTGGTCTGCGAGCTCGGGATCGTCCCAGCTCGATTTTGCGTGGCGGAGCAGATAGAGGGTTCTCGCCGGGCTCATCGCAACCTATGATCGCGACTCGACGTGGCCGACGCGCACCCCACCACCGAGGAGCTCGCCGCGCTGCGGAAGTCTCGCCGCCTCGCGGCGATCCACGACGCCCACCGGTATGCAGCCGTGCTCGGGTTTGTGCTCGTCGTTTTCACCTTCTCTGCGCTCGCGCCCACCGCTGCCTGGGTGCTCAGCGTGATCGTTCTCCTGCAGGCGCTGATGCTGGCGCTCGCGATCTGGACGGGAGGCCGCGCGGACGCATACCGTGTCGAGTATCTGCTCATCGGAGTCTCCGTCCTCGTGGCAGTGGGGGCCGATGTGTGGGACAGGAACGGGTACGTCTACGGCGGCGTCTCGCTCTACTCAGGAGCCCTCACGATCATGACGATCGTGGTGGTCGCGCTCGGCGTCGCCCGCCAGGAGTCCGTGAACGCGCAGTCGGTGACCGGTGCGATCGCCATCTACCTGTTGATCGGGATGTTGTTCGTTTACCTCTACGGCGCCTCGGCTCATCTCGGCCACACGACGTTCTTCGTTCAGACGACGTCTGTGGCGCGCCCGCTGCTGCAGTACTTCAGCTTCGTCACCCTGGCGACCGTCGGATACGGTGACTACACGGCGGCCGACACGCTCGGCCGGCTGCTCGCCACGATCGAGGCGTTGATGGGACAGCTCTACCTGGTGACCGTCCTGGCGATTCTCGTCTCACAGCTCGGTCGGCGGCGCAGGTAGCTCGTCGTTCCTCGGCGAGCTCGCCCGACCGTCAGTTCTCAACTCTGGCTTTGCGATTCGACGGCTCGAGCGAGGCTTGAGCGACCCTGGTGCCCTGATCGTGATGCCAGCCTGGCGGGCCGAGCCGTCCGTCCGAGGTGCTGTAGTGACATCGGAAAACTGATTCCACTGTTGTCAATCCTCCGACAGGGAGCCCCCCGCCAATGACCGTGATCGCTGACAGCTATCCGTTTCTCGACATCATGTGGACGATGTTCATCTTCTTCGCCTGGGTGATCTGGGTTGCCTTCCTGATCTTCATCCTGGTCGACAACTTCAAACGCCACGACCATTCGGGTTGGGCGAAGGCAGGGTGGACAGCGCTCCTCCTGTTCGTTCCCGTGATCGGGGCGTTGATCTACATCGTCGCCCGGCCGCCGATGGACCCGGCGACCGTCTAGCGCTCAGCCGAGTGGCGACTCGGCATCGGCGGTGGACGCCGGCGTCGGGTCGCCCGAGTGCTCGCGCGCGAGTGGCTTTCTCGAGTGCCCGGCTTTCGAGAACGCCTTCTTGCCAGCCTTCTCGAGACCTCGCCACGCCGCAGGCCAGTCCCCGGCCGAGGATTCCCGCAACGCCCGCTCGCGCTCGATCAGGCGCCCGATCGCAATCGCACGGATCGGGGTCGCGGTCTCGCCGACGAGCTCGCGCAGCTCGTTCTCCATCACCGCCGCATCCTGGCTCGCGCCGAGGACGTCCTGGAGCGCCTTCGCATGCTCCACGACCTTGCCCAGTGACGTAGCGCCTGCCATGCGGGCACGCTCGGATGCATAGCGGACGCGCTTGGCGCGCTTACGCAGCTCGTGGAGCATCTCGTCGGCGGGATCGGGCCCTGAGCTCTGGATATCGCGGCGGAGCCGGCGGAATTGACGGGCCGCGAGTGCAGTCAGCTCGCGACGCGACTCGAACGTGCGTGCGGCCACCTCCTCCAGCGCATCGAGCAGCGCGAGGTATCGCTCCGATTCGAGTGCCTCGATCAGCTCGCTGCGAGCTCGCGCCCGCCGTCGCCCCAGGCGGGCGAGGACAGGGCGCAATGCGGCTCGCTCGTTGCCGTCCAGGAGTGCCGCCTCGTGGCGGAGGCGCTCCGTGAGCACGTCGAGGTCGCGCACGGCACCCAACGCTCCGCCGATCCAGCCGAGCTCGGTCTTCAGGGGCTCCTCGCGCAGGGCAGCGCGTAGACGCCGAATCGCTACCCGGTGGGCATGGAGGTGCTCGGGATCGACGCCGAGGCGGGTCCCGGGGTCGTTGGAGAGAATGTCGTCGAGCTGCTCGGCGAACCACGCCCCCTGCTTTGTCGGCTCGGGGTCGGCAAGCCCGGGAACGAGCCCCGAGCCCGACCGCTCGCGCCTCACCCGCGCCCCTGCCTCGACGAGCTGGTCCACGATCTCGTCCGCCGCGCCGGGCGGCCCCTTCAGGACCTCGACGCGGATCCGGGCGAAATCGACGGCGCCGGGAACACCGTCGATCACCTCGACCCGGTCATGGACGACGTGGACCCGCCCCCCGGCGGAGGTTGCCATCACCTCGGCCCGATGCGTGCGGAGGGTCGCCACCGGAACGAGTCGCCGGCGATGGAGGTGTGCGACGAGCAGCGCGAGAAACCCGGTCGGAACGACGTCGGCAGGGCCATCCTCCTCGATCTCGATGCGGCCGTCGTGCGTCGGGAGCTCGAGTCGCCAGTTGCTCGCAGCCTGCTCCTGACGCCTACGAAGCGAGATCGAGCCGCGCGTGAGCGAGCCTGCGGGGGTGTCGTAGTAGGTCGAGACGAGCACGCGTCCGGGTGGCGACTCGCCCTGAAGCGGGGGCAGCCGGAACACGGGATCTGCGTGCAGCTCGATCGTCTTTGGCCCGTCCGGGGTCAAGCGGGAAACGATGCCTGAGATGTGCTGGGCGTGCTTCGAGAAATACCCCTATGGGGTATTATTCGGAATGTGGCCGTGAGAGAGCAGGTCAAGCTGGACCTCGAGGGAATGAGCTGTGCGTCGTGCGCCTCGTCGATCGAGCACACGTTGAACGAGCTCGCCGGTGTCGACGCGACGGTCAATCTGGCGACCGCACAGGCGACCGTGAGCTGCGACGCGCCGGTCCAGGTCGCGGAGCTCGTCGCCGCGGTGGAGTCGATCGGCTACGGCGCCACGCCGCACGAAGACCACGGCGAGCACATCCATCACGACGAGCCCCTCGCTGCGCTCCGGCTGCGCCTCGCCGTGTCAGCGCTGCTCAGCTTTCCGGTCGTACTCCTCTCCATGCTCTCCGCTCTGCAGTTCACGGACTGGGAGTGGGCCGCCTTCGCGCTCTCGACTCCGGTTGTGTTCTACGGCGGGATCGGGTTTCACCGGAGGGCGTGGCGGAGTGCGCGTCACGGGCTTGCCACGATGGACACGCTGATCTCGATCGGCACGCTCGCCGCCTGGGCCTGGTCGACCGTCGTGCTGGTGGGCCGCATGCCCGCCGACACATACTTCGAGGTCGCCGCGACCGTAACCACGCTCATCCTGCTCGGCCGCTACCTCGAGTTGCGTGCGAAGGGTCGCGCCTCGCAGGCGATCCGGGCGCTGCTCGAGCTAGGCGCGAAGGATGCAGTCCTCGTTCGCGACGGGCGCGAGACGCCCGTACCCGTCGAAGAGCTTCAGGTCGGCGACGTGTTCGTCGTTCGGCCGGGCCAGAAGATCGCGACCGACGGTGTCGTAGTCGAGGGCGAGTCGGCCGTAGACCGCTCGATGCTCACCGGTGAGCCCGATCCCGTGGAGGTCAACGTCGGAAGCGAGGTCGCCGGGGCGACCGTCAACGACTACGGGCGTCTCGTCGTGCGTGCGACCAGAGTCGGAGCCGACACCGCGCTTGCACAGATCGCCGCTCTCGTCGATGCAGCGCAGTCGGGGAAGGCGCCCGTGCAGCGGCTCGCCGACCGCGTTTCGGCCATTTTCGTCCCGGTTGTGATCGCGCTCTCGCTGCTCACGCTCGCGGGCTGGTTGGTCGCCGGCGGCTCGACCGACGCCGCCTTCACGGCTGCCGTCTCCGTCCTGATCATCGCGTGCCCATGCGCCCTAGGGCTGGCTACTCCCGTCGCCATCATGGTCGGAACCGGCCGGGGAGCGCAGCTTGGCGTGCTGATCAAGGGACCGGAGGTGCTCGAGCGCACGCGGAGCATCGACACGATCGTGCTCGACAAGACCGGGACGATCACCGAGGGGAAGCTCGAGCTCAATGGGATCGCGCTCCTCAACGGTGCGATGCGCACCGAGGTGCTTCGGCTCGCCGGGGCGATCGAGGCGGCATCCGAGCATCCGATCGCCCAGGCGGTGGCGCGTGCGGCTCGCAACGAGACCGGTGTCCTACCCGCGGTCGCGAGCTTCCGGAACGTCGCGGGCCGCGGCGTGAACGGCCTGGTCGAGGGACGCGATGTCTCGGTGGGGCGCGCCGCAGGAGGAATTCAGGTCGCCTGGGACGGAGTGCCTCGGGCGGTGCTAGAGGTGGGCGACGCCGTGCGGTCGACGAGCGCCGAGGCAGTACGGGAACTGCGGGCGCTCGGGCTGACGCCGGTAATGCTCACGGGCGACTCGGCTGCACGGGCCGATGAGATCGCTGCTGCGGTCGGGATCGAGCTAACCCTGTCAGAGGTCGATCCGGCGCAAAAGGCAGCCGAGGTCGAGCGTCTGCAACGCGACGGGCATGTTGTCGCGATGGTGGGCGATGGGATCAACGACGCGCCGGCGCTTGCCCGTGCCGACCTTGGAATTGCAATCGGCACAGGGACGGATATCGCGATCGAGGCGTCCGACCTCACTCTCGTCTCGGGCGATCTACGCGCCGCAGTGGATGCGATCCGTCTCGCCCGCCGGACGCTCGGCACGATCAAGGGCAACCTGTTCTGGGCGTTCGCGTACAACCTCGTGGCGCTGCCGCTCGCGGTCGCCGGCCTGCTGAACCCGATCGTCGCGGCGGCGGCGATGGCCTGCTCGAGCCTGTTCGTCATCGGAAACAGTCTTCGCCTGCGCAGGTTCAGGAGCGTGCGGGCGTGACGGCCCACGGGTACGCGGACGACAAGGAGGCGCTGGTCAAGCGCCTGCATCGGATCGAAGGCCAGGTGCGGGGCATCGAGCGGATGGTCGAGGACGACCGCTACTGCATCGACATCCTCACGCAGATCTCCGCGGTCTCGACCGCACTCGAGTCCGTTGCCCTTCAGATTCTCGACGACCACGTCAACCACTGCGTCGCCGGGGCGTTCGCGTCGGGCGACACGGAAGCTGCAGCCGCGAAGACCGCCGAGCTGCTCGATGCGGTCCGGCGCTTCGCCAAGACGCGCTAGAAGAGTCCCTTCAGCAGGCGGAAGAGCGCCGCGCCCACGGTCAGGATGAGCACGACGCCGCCGGTTCCGAGCAGGAGACCGACGGCGAGCACGAAGATGTCCTCGAGGATGATCGAGAGCGCGATCGCCACCGCGCCGAGCGCGGGGAGGGTGTCGAGCCCGGAGAACGGAGGCGCGACGGCCGCCGCAACGGCGAAGCCCATGAGCACGAGGCCGAGCACGCGCATCGACCACCGGCTGGCGAACAACCGCGTGCCGCGGGGGTGGGAGAACCGCTCGACCTGGCGCACCCGGCGGACGACGAAGGGGATCGTCTTCGTCGTCGCGGTCGCCCCGAGATCGCGGCGATTCCAGCGCGCGGGCAGCCAGATCGTCTGCCGGCCCAGCACCATCTGGGCCGCGAGAACGACGGTGATCGCCTCGAACACATGGGTCACTCCGCCGGTCGGGAGGGGCAGAGCCGGTACGAACATCAGCAGCATGATCGTGACGGCGAAGCTCTTCTCCGCGAACACATCGTTCATCGCGCCGAGCGTTTTCGGCTGGTCGCTTCGAAGCCAGCGCTCGAGCTCGTCGCTGAACGGCTCATCGAGAGTCGCTTCTGAACGGGCGCTCAATCCTGCTGGTCTTCGGGATGCCGTCCCGGCACGACCACGACCGGGCACGGAGCGTGGTGGACGACCTGTTGGCTCACGGAGCCGAGCAGGAGACCACGGAATCCGCCGAGGCCCCGTGAGCCGACGACGAGCAGGTCGGCGCCGGTGGCCTCGGCGCAGAGGACGTCGGCCGCGTGGCCCTCCCGGACGATCTGCGCGACCTCGACGCCGGATGCGGCAGTTCCCAACTGCCCGAGGCTCTCGTCGAGCGCTTTCTCGGCGAGCTTCCTGTACTCGTCGAGATCGACCGGGACGGACGACCAGCCCGCCCCGTAGACGCCCGGAGGGATGTGCCAGGCGTTGACAACCTTGACGTCCCACACCGCGGACACGCGCTTCTTCGACTGCGAACCTCAGGGCCCCGATCGATCCCTCGGAGCCGTCGACGCCGACGACAACGGTCATGCTCGCTCCTTTCGCTGGTGGCGTTCTGCCCGAATACTCGTTGTTTCGAGCCGGTTACGGCGCCAGTGCGCCGGCTGGGCTACGGTAGGGGCACCTTGCACGAACTTCACGCTACGGCTGCCGCCCTCGTGGCCGAGGGCAAGGGGATTCTCGCCGCCGACGAGAGCGCCGGCACGATCGCGAAGCGTTTCGCCGCGATCGGCGCCGAGTCGACCGAGGAGCTGCGTCGCGCCTATCGCGACCTCCTGTTCACGACGCCCGGCGCGGAGGAGTTCATCAGCGGCGTGATCCTGTTCGACGAGACGATCCGCCAGGCCTCGAGCGACGGAACGCCGTTTCCCGCGCTGCTCGCGGGTCTTGGCGTGATTCCGGGCATCAAGGTCGATCGAGGTGCGAAGCCGCTTGCGCTGACGACGGGGGAGACGGTCACCGAGGGGCTCGACGGTCTTCGCGAACGCGTTGCCGAGTACCGCGAGCTTGGCGCGAGGTTCGCGAAGTGGCGCGCGACGTACTCGGTCGGCGAGCAGCGGCCGAGCGAGTACTGCATCTGGGTGAACGCTCACGCGCTCGCGCGCTACGCTGCGCTGGCGCAGGAGGCGGGCATCGTCCCGATCGTCGAGCCCGAGGTGCTGATGGACGGCGGCCACTCGATCGACGACAGTGCGAGGGCGAGCGGTCGGGCGCTGCAAGCGCTCTACACCGAGCTCCACGACCAGCGGGTCGACCTGCGCGGCACGATTCTGAAGCCGAACATGGTGCTCTCCGGCTACGGTGCCGCAAGCCGGGCCGGAATCGACGAGGTCGCGGAGCGTACGCTCGAGGTCCTCTACCGGCACGTTCCGGCAGCCGTCCCGGGGATCTGCTTCCTGTCCGGCGGGCAGACAGACGAGGACGCGACTGCCCACCTGAACGCGATGGTCCAGCGAGGGCCGCACCCGTGGCAGCTCTCGTTCTCGTACGGCCGCGCGCTGCAGGCACCCGCGCTTGCTGCCTGGGGCGGGCGCGCCGAAAGCCGCGCCGACGGTCAGGCCGCGTATTACAAGCGCGCCCGGCTGAACGGCGCCGCGCGGGCCGGCACGTACGCGCCCGAGCTGGAGTGACAGGTACGGCGTCGTCCGGCCCCGGCCGGAATGCCGCCATCAGCGTCGAGGGCCTGACCGTCGTTCGCGGCGGAGTCCGTGTGCTCGACGGGCTCTCGCTCGAGGTGCCGGCGGGCAAGATCACCGGCTTGCTCGGGCCGAGCGGGGGCGGGAAGTCGACGCTGCTGCGCTCGATCGTCGGTGTCCAGCGAGTTGCCGGAGGGCACGTGACCGTGCTCGGCGAGCCGGCCGGATCGGTGGCGCCTTCGGATGCGCGTCGGATACATGACGCAGTCGCCGTCGGTGTACGCCGACCTCTCGGTGCGGGAGAACCTCCGCTACTTCGCGCGGCTGTACGGCGTCGCCGAGGGTCGCTGCGACGAGCTGATCGACGACCGTGTCGCTCGGCTCCGTCGCAGGCAAGGTCGTCGCGCAGCCTCTCGGGCGGGCAGCGGGCGCGCGTGTCGCTCGCGACGACGCTGCTACCGAAGCCCGAGCTGCTGGTGCTCGACGAGCCGACGGTCGGGCTCGATCCGCTGCTGCGCCGCGACCTCTGGGATCTCTTCCACCGGCTTCGCCGACGAGGGCGCCACGCTCATCGTCTCGAGCCACGTGATGGACGAGGCCGAGCGCTGCGATGAGCTGCTCCTGCTCCGCGAGGGCGCGGTGATCGCGTCCGGGACGCCGCCGCCGAGCTGCGGGCGCGGACCGGTGAGCACGAGCGCTCGACGACGTGTTCCTGCGCCTGGTCGAGGCTGCACGGTTGAGCGTGACTGCGGCGACGGCCGTCCGTGTCCTGACGCAGCTCCGGCGCGACCCGCGGACGATCGCGCTCATCGCTCGCTCGTCCCGTGCGTGCTCGAGACGCTGCTGAAGGCAGCTGTTCGCGCGGCCGGCCCGAGGTCTTCCAGCACGTCGGGCGCGCCGCTCCTCGGGCTCTTCCCGTTCATCTCGATGTTCCTCGTCACCTCGGTGACGATGCTGCGCGAGCGCACGTCGGGGACGCTCGAGCGGCTGATGACGATGCCGCTCCGAAGCTCGACCTGCTCGCGCGGCTACGGAGTCGCCTTCGGGCTGCTCGCGGCGTGCAGGCGACGGTCGTCTCGCTGCTCGCCTTCGGGCTGCTCGGTCTGGACGTCGCCGGGCCGGAGTGGGCGGTCGTCGCGCTCGCGGTCGGCGAACGCCACGCTCGGGATGGCGCTCGGCCTGTTCGTGAGCGCGTTCGCGACCACGGAGTTCCAGGCCGTGCAGTTCATGCCGGCGATCGTGCTGCCGCAGTTGCTGCTCTGCGGCCTCTTCGTCGCCGCGACAGACATGGCGCCGCTGGCTGCGGGTGATCTCGGCGGTGCTGCCGCTGACCTATGCGTACGACGCGCTTGCGAAGGTCGCCGCGGGCGGGCCGTACGGCTGGCGGTTCGTGCTCGACGTCGGCGTCACGATCGGGGCGACTCTCGTCGCGCTGGCGCTTGCCGCCGCGACGCTCAAGCGCCGGACGCCGTACGTGTTCGGCGGCACCGACGGTGGAGCAGCGAGACACCGAGCGCCGCTGACCGCGATGCTGACGAGCGCGGCGACGCCATGATCGCGGCTGCAGCGCCGGGCGAGACGACTCCGGCCTGAAGCCCGAGCGCGACGACGGCGGCCGGTACGCCGAGCTGAACGGTCGCGGCGAGCCCCGCCGCGAGCGGCTGCCGCGTGAGCGAGCGCCGCGGCGAGGTGGAGCGCGACGTTGAAGACGACGAGCAGGAGCCGCGAGCTCGATCAGCGAGCCGTGGCTGCCGAGCGCGCGGACGTCGATCCGGGCCCCGAGCACGACGAAGAAGAGCGGGACGAAGAAGCCGCTGCCGACGCCGGTCACCTGGCGCGAGAGCCGCTTCGGCCCGCCGGTCGGCGGCGACGACGAGCCCGACTGCGAACCCGGCGATCAGGATGCTCGTCGCCGGATCGCAGTCGCGAGCCAGGAGAGCCCGAACAGCACGAGCAGCGACGAGCCGCAGGTCGAGCGCCCAGCTCGCGGCTCTTCGAGAGGCGCCGCATCTGGTCGATCCAGACCGGCGGTGCCGACGACCCGGATGCCGAAGTAGAGGGCGACCGCGCAGGCCGCGACCGCGCACGCGCCGAGCAGCGCGCGCAGCGGCGTGCGCGGGCTGAGAGCGCGAGCGGAACCGCGACGATCGCCGCGACGTCGGCGACCGAGACCTGTGCCGCGACGACGAGCCCGTCGGTTTCGCTCGAGCAGGTTAGCCTCCTGGAGGCTCGGAACGAGCACCGCGGCCGAGCCGCTCGCGAGCATGACCGCGTAGACGGCGGCGTGCGGGACGCCGGCGATCGTGGCTGCCCCGACCCCCGCCGACGGCGGCGAACGCGGCCGCGATCGCCGCGGCGACCGTGCCCGCGGACCAGCCGCGTACCGAGCTGCGGCTGTCCGCAGCGGCACGTGCATCCCGGCCGCGAACATCAGCATCGCGAACCCGATCGCGGCCATGAACGCGAGTCGTCGGGTCGGCGGGGTGGATCCAGTGGAAGCCGGTGCGGCCGATCACGAGCCCGGCGAGCAGCTCGCCGACGACCACCGGCACGAGAACCCGATCGCTCGCCGAGAGCAGCGGCCCGGCGAGCCCGGCGAGCACGATCACGGTGAGCACCCCGAACGTCACGTCCGGAAGTCTTGCCGTTCCGCGCTCCGCCTGCGGGTATACGGTCTCGGCACATGACCGAGCTTGTCTCCAGCATCGACACAGGCGCCGCGGAGTTCCTGCGGCGGCGCGAGCGGATGGAGTCGCTCGTCGCCGAGCTTCGCGAGCGAACCGAGCTCGTGGCCCGTGGCGGCAGCGCTGCAGCGCTCGAGCGGCATCGCGAACGCGGAAAGATGCACGCGCGCGAGCGTGTCGATCGCCTCGTCGATCCGGGCACGGCATTCCTCGAGCTGTCGGCGCTTGCAGGCTGGGAGGTCGCCGAGGGTGGCGCGCCGTCGGCCGGGATCGTGACCGGGATCGGCATCGTCGAGGGCCGGAAATGCGTGATCTTCGCCAACGACGCGACCGTGAAGGGTGGGGCGTACCTACCCCTGACGGTCAAGAAGCACCTGCGCGCACAGGAGATCGCCGAGCAGAACCGGCTCCCGTGCCTGTACCTGGTCGACTCGGGCGGGGCGTTCCTGCCGCTCCAGGCCGACGTGTTCCCGGATCGCGAGCACTTCGGCCGCCTCTTCTATAACCAGGCGCGGATGTCGTCCAAGGGAATCGCCCAGATCGCCGTTGTCATGGGGTTCTGTGCCGCGGGCGGAGCGTACGTGCCGGCGATGGCCGACGAGACCGTGATCGTCCGGGGCACCGGTTCGATCTTCATCGGCGGGCCGGCGCTCGTGAAGGCCGCCACGGGCGAGGAGGTCTCGGTGGAGGAGCTCGGCGGCGCCGAGGTACACGCCCGCCACTCGGGCGTCGCCGACCACTACGCGACCTCCGACGAGCACGCGCTCGCGATCGCCCGCCGCATCGTCCGGAACCTGCACGGGGGATCGCCGGAGCCGCCGTGGCTCGTCGGCGAGCCGGAGCCTCCGGCGATCGACCCCGCCGATCTCTACGGCCTGATCCCGGATGACCACCGCACCCAGGTCGATCCACGCGAGCTGATCGCCCGGATCGTCGATGGCTCACGGCTCGACGAGTTCAAGCAGTTCTACGGCGAGACGCTCGTCTGCGGCTGGGCGCAGATCGAGGGTTATCCGGTCGGGATCCTGGCCAACAACGGCGTCCTCTTCGCCGAGTCGTCGCAGAAAGGCGCGCATTTCATCGAGCTCGCCTGCGAGCGTCGCGTCCCCCTCCTGTTCCTGCAGAACATCACCGGGTTCATGGTCGGCAAGGAGTACGAGGCCGGCGGGATCGCCCGCGACGGTGCGAAGCTCGTGATGGCGGTGGCGTGCGCGGAGGTGCCGAAGTTCACCGTCGTCGTCGGCGGATCGTTCGGCGCGGGCAACTACGCAATGTGTGGGCGGGCGTACAGCCCGCGGCAGCTCTGGATGTGGCCGAACGCGCGGATCTCGGTGATGGGCGGGGAGCAGGCCGCAACGGTGCTGACGACGATCGGCGATGCCGACGCCGACCAGATCCGGGCGAAGTACGAGACCGAGGGAAGCCCGTACTACTCGACCGCGCGGCTCTGGGACGACGGGATCCTCGACCCCCTCGACACGCGCCGTGCGCTCGCGCTCGGGATCTCGGCTGCGCTCGAGGCGCCGTTCCCGGAGACGCGGTTCGGGATCTTCCGGATGTGAGCGGTCCGCGCGCGATTCGCAAGCTGCTCGTGGCGAACCGGGGCGAGATCGCGGTACGCGTCTTCCGGACGTGCCGTGAGCTCGGGATCGAGACGGTCGCGGTAGCAGAGCCGGCCGATGCCGACGCCCTCCACGCACGGAGCGCGGGGGAGACTGTCGCGATCGCGAGCTACCTCGAAGCCGCCGAGCACGTGCGAGCCGCGGTCGAGACGGGCGCCGATGCCGTGCATCCCGGTTACGGGTTCCTATCGGAAAGCGCGTCGCTGGCCGAGGCGGTCGAAGCGGCCGGGCTCGTCTGGGTAGGGCCTCCACCGGATGCCCTCAGGTCCGGAGGCGACAAGCTGGCCGCGAAGCGGATCGCTCAGGAGGCGAACGTGCCGGTAGTCGAGACGGGCGACTCCGCAACGCTCGGGTACCCGCTGCTGATCAAGGCGGCGGCAGGCGGCGGCGGGCGCGGGATGCGGGTTGTCCGGGCGGCGGGTGAGCTCGACGCATCGCTGGAGGCGGCGCGGCGCGAGGCGAAGGCGGCCTTCGGGGACGACACGGTGTTCTTCGAGCGCTACATCGAGTCGGCGCGCCACATCGAGGTGCAGCTCCTGCGGGACTCGCACGGCCGAGGGATCGCGTTCGCCGAGCGTGAGTGCTCGATCCAGCGGCGCCACCAGAAGGTGCTCGAGGAGTCGCCCTCACCCGTCGTCGACGCGGAGCTCCGGCGAGAGCTCGGCGACGCAGCTCTCAGGTTCGCTGACGCGATCGACTATCGCGGCGCCGGGACGGCGGAGTTCGTCGTCACCGGGCGCGAGTTCTTCTTCCTCGAGCTGAATGCACGAATCCAGGTCGAGCATCCCGTAACCGAGGCGGTGACGGGCATCGACCTCGTCGCCGAGCAGATCCGGATCGCGGAAGGCCACGAGCTGTCGGCTGACGGTCTTGCGCGGGGGCACGCGGTCGAGGTGCGTTTGTACGCCGAGGATCCGCGCGGGTTCCTACCCCAGACCGGTCAGATCAAGCGGCTCAGGCTGCCCGGGTCGGTGCGCGTCGACCGCGGCGTCGACCAGGGCGACACGATCGGGACGCGGTACGACCCGATGATCGCGAAGCTCATCGCGCACGGCACGACGCGGGACGAAGCGATCGCGAAGCTTCGGGCAGCGCTTGCCGAGACCGAGGTCGGAGGTGTCATCACGAACCTGCCCTTCCTTCGCTGGCTCGTCGCCCACCCGGCGTTTCGCGCCGGCGACACGACCACAGACTTCCTCACGCGCTTTCCGCCGCTGTCGCTTGCGCCCACCCGACGTCCCGAGTCGTTCTGGGGCGGTTCGTTCCGGCTCAATCTCGCGGCCGCTCCTGTCTCGGCTCCGCCGGATCTCGATGACCCCGTACATGCCCACGCCGGCGGCGAGGTGGACGACGAGGTCGTCGCACCGATGCCGGGAACGGTGATCCGGGTTCACGTCGTTCCGGGCGACGAGGTCGCGGCGCGCGACCCGCTCGTGGTGGTCGAGGCGATGAAGATGGAGATGCCGCTCCTGGCCGCTCGAGCCGGGAGCGTCCGCGCCGTCCACGTCGCCGAGGGCGATACGGTCGCCCGCGGCGAGGTGCTTGTGGAGCTGGAGGAGTGAGCCTGCGGATCGAGCAGCTCGGCCCGGTTGTTCGGCTGACACTCGACCGTCCCGAGAAGCACAACGCGATCGACGCGGCGCTGCTCGTCGGCCTGACAGCTGCGTTCGCAGACATCGGGGATGCGCGGGCGGTCGTCCTGCGCGGTGCGGGGCCGTCGTTCTCGGCCGGTGCGGATATCGGTGAGCTGCGCGCCGGGCTCGAGGCGAGCCGCGAAGAGAGGGTCGTCGACGCGCGGCGCTGGCGGGCGCTGCTCGAAGCCGTCGACGGCTGCCCGGCTCCGGTCGTGGCGGGCGTCCACGGCAGCGTCCTGGGCGGGGCCTGCGGCCTTCTCGCCTGTTGCGACGTGGTTGTTGCGGTGCCCGACACCAGGTTCGCCTTCAGCGAGGTGAAGGTCGGGATCGTCCCGGCGGTCATCTCGCCGTTCGTCGTCGCGCGGATCGGATCGGGGCATGCCCGCGCCCTGTTCGTCACCGGGGAGCGCTTCGGCGTCGAACGGGCTTTGCGTGCCGGGCTGATCACGGAGGTCACCGACGATCTCGACCTCGGGGTCGAGCGCGTGGTCGAGGAGATCCTCGGTTCGGGCCCCGACGCGGTCCGCGCGGCGAAGCAGATCGCGCGGACGCCGCTGGAGGCGGGCGAGCTGGCGGAGTTGCTGGCCGATCTGCGCGTGAGCGACGAGGCGCAGGAGGGGCTGCTGGCCTTTCTCGAGCGGCGCCCGCCGAGCTGGCGAGCCTGACAGGTACGGTTGGCCAGTGGTCTTCGATCTGCCCGAAGAGCACGAGGCGCTCCGTAAGACGGTTCGCGACTTCGCCGAGCGCGAGATCGCGCCCGTTGCCGGAGAGCTCGACCGGACGAAGGCCTTCCCGTACGGGATCGTCGCGAAGCTGGGCGAGCTCGGCTGGATGGGGATCCCGTTCCCGGAGGCCTACGGCGGAGCGGGCGCGGACACGCTGGCCTACGCCGTCGTGGTCGAGGAGCTCGCGCGCGTCGACTCGTCGGTCGCAATCACGCTCTGCGCGCACACCTCGCTCGGGACGCAACCGGTGTATCTGTTCGGAACCGAGGAGCAGAAGCAGGAGTGGCTGCCGCGCCTGACCTCGGGGGAGCGGCTCGCTGCGTTCGGGCTGACCGAGCCCGAGGCGGGGTCGGATGCAGGCAACACGCGCACGCGCGCGCGGCTCGACGAGGGGGCGTGGGTGATCGACGGCGCCAAGCAGTTCATCACCAACGCCGGCACCGATATCTCAGGGCTGGTCACGATCACCGCGGTCACCGGCGAGTTCGACGGTCGGCGGGAGATCTCCAACCTGCTGGTCGAGAACGGCACGCCCGGCTACGAGGTGGGGGAGCCGTACCGGAAGATGGGCTGGAACGCGTCGGACACCAGGCCGCTGGCCTTTTCCGGTTGCCGCGTGCCGGAGGCGAATCTGCTCGGGCGCCGGGGGGCGGGGCTGAAGCAGTTCCTTCAGGTGCTCGACATCGGGCGAATCGGTGTCGCCGCGATGGGCGTCGGGCTCGCGCAGGGCGCGCTGGACGAATCACTGCGGTACGCACGCGAGCGGCATGCGTTCGGGCAGCCGATCGCGCGCTTCCAGGCGATCCAGGGCAAGCTCGCCGACATGTCAACCGAGATCGAAGCGACGCGGCTTCTGACCTACAAGGCGGCGCTGCTGAAGGACGCCGGCCGCCCGTTCGCCCTCGCTGCCGCGCAGGCGAAGCTGAAGTCCGGCCTGGTCGCGGTGAAGGTCGCCGACGATGCCGTGCAGATCCACGGCGGCTACGGCTACATCGAGGAGTACCCGGTCTGCCGCTTCTATCGAGACGCGAAGATCCTCACGATCGGCGAAGGCACCGATGAGATCCAGCGCATGGTGATCGCCCGCGAGCTCGGTGCTGTGTAGACCTTTCGGCCACCGTCCCGCCGGGGCGTGTCCCGGTGCCAGGTTATCGAAACGAAAGTGTGACAACCGACAGCGCGATCCCTCCGTTCATCTCGAATTCCCTGGAAATCCGAGGGGTCGTTCGGGACACGTCCGGTGCCAGGTACGAACCGAACCACGCTACGCGTTCGGGTCGCCGCGATCGACCTCCGCGGCAAGGCCGGCGAAGTGGTCGAGCGCATGCGGGTTGGCGAGCGATTCGCACGACACGACCTGATCGGGGTCGACGCCGAGCAGGATGCGCTTCACCGGCACCACGACCAGCTGGCCCGAGAGGGTGCGTGGCACCGCCGGAACCAGGCGGATCTCGTCGGGGATATGGCGCGGCGAGCAGTCCTCGCGCAGTCGCCGCTTGATCTGCGCGACAAGGTCATCCTCGAGCCCCGCGCCCTCGCTCAGCACGACGAACATCCCGTCCTGGCCGTGGACGATCGGCTTCGGCGGCCCTGTCGTCCCCGCGGAGCTCAGCACCCCCAGAGGTCGGCATACCCGTTGAATCTGAGCCCTCGCGTCTCGGCGAGCCAGCGGGTGTAGGCCGTCAAGCGGCAGCTCTCGACGCCTCGGCGGGCCGTGTGTCCAGATGGGCTCGGGGCTCATTCGGGCCGTGAGCGCGCGGCGGTGACGACGTTTCTCAGCAGCACTGCAGTGGTGACCGGCCCGACGCCTCCGGGCACGGGCGTCACGGCGCCCGCCACCGGCTCGACAGCCGCGGTGTCGACGTCGCCGACCATGCTTCCGTCGGAGGCCTCGTTGGTGCCGACGTCGATCACCACGGCATCGGGCTTGACGTGCTCGGCGCCGAGCAGGTGAGCCCGTCCGGCCGCCGCGACGAGGATGTCGGCGCGACGCGTCTCTGCCGCAAGGTCGCGGGTGCGCGTGTGACAGATCGTGACCGTCGCGTGCTCTGCGAGCAGCAGCATTGCGAGTGGCTTTCCGACGACGTTCGAGCGTCCGACGACCACTGCGTCTGCGCCGGCGAGCGTCGGGCCTGCCAGTTGCAGCAGTTCCATCACCGCCTGCGCGGTCGCAGGTGCGAACGCCGGGAGCCCGGAGGCAAGCCGACCGAGGCTGATCGGGCTGGCACCGTCGACGTCCTTGCCGAACGCGATCCGCTGGCCGGCCTCCGCGAGGGTCAGGCCGTCGGGAAGCGGCGTCAAGCAGAGGATCGCGTCGACGCTGCTGTCAGCCGAGAGCTCGTCGAGGCGCGCGAGAGCCCCGGAGACGTCGTCGGACGTGAGCCGCTCCTCGCGGAGCGCGATTCCGGTCGCGGCGGCCGCCTTCGCGAGCGATCCCAGGTACCAGGCAGCGCCAGGATCGTCGGTGGCGATCACCACCGCCAGCACCGGAGCAGTGCCGGCAGCTGCGCCGTCGGCCGCCTGCGCGCGAATCTCCGCTGCCAGGGGGCGGCCGTCGAGCAGTGTCATCCGGCGGTCCGGGCACGAACGGCGGCGACGATTGCGTCCGCGCCTTCGAGCCGCTGCACGGCGCCGGCGGCGAAGCGGTCATACGCCTCACGCGTCTCCGAATCTACGATCGATGCGACGTTGGCGTCGATGTTCAGCAGCGAGGTCTGGATCGCGGCGCGAGCCGCGCCGGCCGCGGCGGCGCCGTCCGAGATGACGTTGACGTTCCCGATCGGGACGATCGTCTCGACCAGGTCGAGGATCTGCAGCGCCACGTCGGCGGTCGAACGGGCGACCTCCGCGGCGGCGACGAGTGCATGCTGGATCTCTCGCGTGCGTGCAGCGATCTCGTCTTCGGTCTCTTTGGGAAGCCGGTAGGCCGCGATCACTGCGCCGAACGCGGTCGCGTCCTCCTGAGCGAGCCCGAGCGCGTCGGACCGGAGGCTTTCGGCCCGGTCGCGGACCGAGGTCATCGTCGCTTCGTGCTCCGCATAGGTGGGCTTGCCAATCGTCAGGTTGCAGACCATCTCGAGCAGCGCCGCGGCCATCGCGGCCTCGAGTGCAGCGGCCGCGCCGCCGCCGGGCGCAGGCGCCGAGGAGGCGAGCGCCTCCAGCCAGCTGCCGATCGATTCGCTCTCCACGCTTGCAATCTAGAGAATGCGCCGGTGATCGCCGAGCTCGCGAAATCGCTGGGTCTCCAGCCCGAGGAGGTGCTGGCCTACGGGCCGTCCGCCGCGAAGATCGAGCTCTCCGCGATCGATCGGCTCGCCGCCCGGCCCGACGGCCGGATCGTGTCGGTCACCTCGATGACGCCGACCCGGTTCGGGGAGGGCAAGACGACGACCTCTATCTCGCTCACCCAGGGGCTCGGCGCGATCGGAGAGAAGCCGGTGCTCTGCCTGCGCGAGCCCTCTCTGGGCCCCGTCTTCGGCTTGAAGGGCGGCGGCACCGGCGGCGGGCGCGCTCAGGTCGTGCCCATGGAGGAGATCAACCTCCACTTCACCGGCGACATCCATGCGATCGGGGCGGCCAACAACCTGCTCGCGGCGATGGTCGACTCGCACCTCGTGCAGGGAAACGACCTCAGGCTCGATCCGCACTCGATCACGTGGCGCCGCTGCGTCGACATGGACGACCGTGTTCTCCGACAGACGATCGTAGGCCTCGGCGGCCGCGCCAACGGCCTTCCTCGCGAGACCGGCTTCGATATCACGGCTGCGTCGGAGGTGATGGCGATCGTCGCGGTCGCCCGCGATCTCACCGACCTCCGCGCCCGCCTCGGAGCGATCACGGTCGGCTCGACCTACGAGGGCGAGCCCGTGACGGCCGAGCAGATCGGCGCCGCGGGCTCCATGACGGTCCTGCTGAAGCAGGCGCTGAAGCCGAACCTGGTGCAGACCATGGAAGGCCAGCCGGCGCTGCTCCATTGTGGCCCGTTCGCCAACATCGCGCACGGCAACAACTCGCTCGTCGCCGACCGGCTCGGACTAAAGCTGGGCGACTGGATCGTGACCGAGAGCGGGTTCGGGGCCGACATGGGCTTCGAGAAGTTCGTCGACATCGTCTGTCGCCTGGGTGGCTTCGGCCCGAGCGTGGTCGTCCTCGTCGCCACGGTTCAGGCGCTCAAGCACCACGGCGGCAACGTCGAGGGCGGTCTCGCCGAGCTCGAGCGCGGCTTCGCCAATCTCCGGGCGGCGCTCGGAGTGGTCCAGGCTTTCGGCCTGCCGTGTGTCGTGGCCGTCAACCGCTTCCCGAAGGACTCAGGAGGCGAGGTAGAGGCGGTCCGCAGCCTCGCAGCCGAGCTTCCGGTTCAGGGCGTTGCCGTGAACGACGGCTTCGAGCGCGGGGGTGAGGGCGCAGTCGAGCTGGCCGAGGCGGTCATCGCCGCTGCCCCGCCGGTCGCTCCCGAGCGCCGGTTCCTCTACGAGCTCGACGCCCCGATCGAGCAGAAGATCGAGGCGATCGCGACGAAGGCCTACGGCGCCGCCGGGGTCGAGCTCGCTCCGACCGCCCTCACCCAGGCGGAGCGACTCGAAGCGGCCGGCCTTGGCGGGACGCCGATCTGCATGGCCAAGACCCACATGTCGCTCTCCCACGACCCGGCGCTCATCAACGCACCGGCCAACTTCACGCTGCCGGTTCGCGAGCTTCGGCCGTACACCGGCGCCGGCTGGATCGTTGCGATCTGCGGCGACATGCAGACGATGCCCGGGCTCCCGAAGGACTCTGCGGCGAAACGGATTGAAATCGACGCCGCCGGCGAGACGACCGGTCTGCGCTAGCGGTCTTCGCGCGTGTATGCGACGCCGAGCGCCGCTGGTGCGCCCAGCCTGCGCTTCGCGTTGCTCGCAGACACGATCACCAGCACGACGATCGTCGCGATGTAGGGCAGCGAGTTCGTCCAGAGCACCGTCGGCCCGAGGCTGATCTGGCGCGCCTGGAGCTCGGGCGCGAGCGCCTGCAACGCACCGAAGAAGTACGCGCCGACCAGGCATAGCTCCGGGCGCCAGAAGGCGAAGATGACAAGCGCGATCGCGATCCAGCCGGCGCCGCCGGTGATCCCGTCGACCCACTGCGGCGTGATCGCGAGCGTGAACGTGGCGCCCGCGACGCCCGCAAGCGCGCCTCCGGCGATCGTGTGGGCGTACCGGTAGGCCGGGACGCTGATCCCCATCGCATCGGCTGCGCCGGGGGACTCGCCCACCGCGCGGACGTTGAGGCCGTACCGAGTGCGGTTGAGGTAGTAGATGAGCGCCAGGACGAGCGCCCACGAGGCGTAGACCAGGAGGTCCTGGCCGAACAGGATCGGGCCGACGACCGGCCAGTTCTGCATCGACGACGGGAAGATCGGCGTGAACGTGTGCGTCGCGGGGACGCCGGCGAGGTTCAGGTCGTTCCCGAGGTAGGACGAGAGACCGACTGCTCCCGCGAAGATCGTCAGCGCGAGCCCGGAGACGATCTGGCTCGCGCGCATCGTGATCACGAGAAACGCGTGGATCGAGGCCATCAGTGCGCCGGCGATAGCAGCGAGGACGACGCCGATCGCAAGCGCGATGGAGCTGGTCGCGTGGATCCGCTCGATGCTCCAGAAACCGATCACGGCGCCTACGAGCATCATCCCTTCGACGCCGAGGTTCAGCACTCCGGAGCGCTCGGTCAGCAGCTCGCCGAGCGAGGCGTACAGAAGCGGTGTCCCGTAGGCGATGCCCGAGGCGACCACGACGACGAGCAGGCTGTGGTTCACGCGGCTCCCGCCTCGGGCGCGGCCTGAGCCGGACGCACGAGCCGCACCCGGTTCCGGATGAACAGCTCGCCGCCGAGCGCGCAGAAGAGAATCACGCCCTGTAGCACCCCGACCAGCCCGGCCGGGAAGTCGGCCCCCTGGAGCGTGTTACCCGCGTTCTCGAGGCCGCCGATCAGGAATGCGACGAGCAGCACCGCGAAGGGGTTGTAGCGGGCCAGCGCGGCGACGACGATCCCCGTGTAGCCGTACCCCAGCTTCTGCAGGCCGTTCGGGTCGCCGTCGAGCGAGTGGCTGAAGTCGCCGACCTGGCTCGCTCCGCCGATGCCGGCGATTCCGCCCGAGATCGCCATCACGGCGAGGATCTTCCGGCGGACGCTGATCCCGCCGTAGCGGGCAGCCCGCTCTGAGTCGCTCAGCACCTGAACCTCGAACCCGAAGCGCGTCCGATTGTAAAGCGCCCACAGCCCGACCGCGATCACGCAGGCGATGATCAGCCCGAGCGGGATCGCGATCCCGCCCTGCACCTGCACCGTCCACGGCGGCCAGATCGCCGAGCTCGGCAGGTCCTTGCTGGTAGGGAACACCTTGGCGTTGAAGCCCTCGGTGTCCCGCCAGTACGACTCGCTCTGGAAGATCAGGTAGGTGAGGATGTACCCGGCGACGTAGTTGAGCATCAGCGACGTGATGATCTCGTTGGTCTTGAAGAACGCGCGCAGCACACCCGGGATCAGCGCCCAGAGCGCCCCGCCGACTGCGCCGGTGACGACCATCGCAGCGATCACGGGCCAGGAGGTGCCGCCGGATCCGCCGAGATAGAGGCCGGCGGCTGAGCCGAAGATCGCGCCCATGAAGAGCTGCCCCTCGGCGCCGATATTGAAGAGGCGCATCCGGAACGCGGCCGCTGCCGCGAGGCCGGTGAACGCGAGCGGGGTCGTCGTGATCAGGGTCTGGCCGATCGCGCCCGTCTGGGTGAACCCGGCCTCGAAGAGCTGCTGGTAGGTCGTGAGCGGGTTGTGCCCGGTGATCAGGAGCACGATTCCGCCGAGCACGAACGCGACGAACACCGACGCGACCGGAACCGCGACCGTGAGCCAGCGCGGCTGGTTCAGCCGTCGCTCGATCCGTATCCGCATCAGGAAGTCGGGCCCATCCGGGAAGAGGGCCAACCATACAGCCGACAAACTGCGATCATCCGGGCGTGTCGCCGGTCGATCTCGGAAGACGACTCGCTGTTGCGCGGGGCGATGAGCCGGCCGACACCGTCATTCGCGGTGGGCGCGTGCTGAGCGTCTTCACGCGCGAATGGCTCGAGGGCGACGTCGCGATCGTCGACGGCGTCATCGCCGGCCTGGGCGAGTACGAGGGCATCGAGACGATCGACGCGGGCGGGCGCTACCTCGTCCCCGGGTTCATCGACCCGCACATGCATGTCGAGTCTTCGAAGCTCCTGATCGATGAGTTCGCCCGGCTCGTCCTGCCGCTCGGTACGACGGCAGTCGTCGCCGACCCCCACGAGATCGCCAACGTGCTCGGCACGGACGGTGTCCACTGGCTCCTCGACGAAGCCGCAAAGCTGCCGCTCGACGTCTACTTCATGGCCTCGTCGTGCGTTCCCGCGTCGAGCTTCGAGTCGCCGCGTCGCGAGCTCTCGGCCGGCGACCTGGAGGGGCTGCTTCGCCGGAGGCACGTACTCGGGCTCGCCGAGATGATGAACTTCCCCGGCGTCGTCTCCGGGTCGGCCTCCGAGCTGGCCAAGCTGGGCCTGGCGCAGCACATCGACGGGCACGCCCCCGGCGTGACCGGCAAGGCTCTAAACGCCTACGCCGCCGCCGGGATCGAGTCCGACCACGAGGCGGCGACGCTCGAGGAAGGACGCGAGCGGCTGCGCGCGGGTCTGTGGCTGCTGATCCGTGAGGCCTCGAGCGCCCGCAACCTCCATGCGCTCGCCCCGCTCGCGCTCGAGTACGGGCCCGCCCGCATGGCCTTCTGCACCGACGATCGCGAGCCCGAGCATGTCGCGGACGACGGCCACATGAACGCGATCGTGAGGGATGCCGTTGCGCTAGGACTGCCGCCGGAGGACGCGATCGTGATGGCGACGCTCAACCCGGCCGCCTACCACGGGCTCTCCCATCTCGGTGCGATCGCGCCCGGCCGGCGGGCGGACATTCTCTTCCTGGACGACCTGGTGTCGTTCGTCCCCGTGCGCGTTCTGAAGCGGGGCCGCCTGGTCGTCGAGATCACGCCGGTCGCGGTGCCGGACTGGGTCAGGCGCACGGTGCATGTCGGGCGGATCGAAGCCGCGCAGTTCGCCGTCCCGTGGCGAGGCGGCAAGGCTCGGGTGATCGGGCTCGTCCCCGACCAGATCATCACGGCGGCTCTGGAGGACGAGCTCACTGCCGTCGACGGCTTCGCGGTCGCCGATCCCGGCCGCGACCTCGCGAAGATCGCGGTCTTCGAGCGACACCTCGAGACCGGGCGCGTTGGGCTCGGCTTCGTGCGCGGCTTCGGCCTCGAGCGCGGCGCACTCGGCTCGACGGTCGCACACGACGCCCACAACCTGATCGTCGTCGGCGCCGACGACGCCTCAATGCTCACCGCGGCGGAGCGTCTGCGCGAGCTCGGCGGCGGCCTCGTCGTGGCCGAGGGCGACCGGGTGCTCGCCGAGTTACCGCTACCGGTGGCCGGGCTCCTCTCCGATCGGCCGCTCGCCGAGGTGCTCGCCGCGAGCCGTGCGCTCGGCGCTGCTGTCCGCTCGCTCGGTATCACCTTCCCGCAGCCGGTCCAGATGCTCGCGTTCCTGTCGCTCTCGGTGATCCCGGCGCTGAAGATCACCGACCGAGGACTCGTCGACGTCGAACGGTTCGAACTGGTTCCGCTCGAGATCTGAGCGATCGTTCCGCTCTCCTAGAGCGTGTGCTCGGAGACCTGTCCGCCGCTGACATGGACGCCGTGGGCGACCGCGCGGCCGTCGATCCAGAGCGTGTAGTCGCCCTCCTCGAGGTTGTCGTAGACGAGGACGTTCGCGATCGTCGGACCCAGTACCCGCTGGAGGACCTCCTTGTGCTGGCGATCGCCGTCGTTTCCGGCCGGGCTGATCTCGACCTCGACCCCGAGTAGCTCGGGCTCGGTGTGCACGATCAGCGCGCCGACGTTCCCGCCGAGATCGAGTACGACCGGCTGCATCCTGATCTCCGCGGAGTCGAGATGGACGTGGGGGTGCGGATGGCCGTGATCGTGGTGATGGTCGTGGTCTTCGTGGGTGTGGTCGTGGTGGAGCGACATGGCTTCTCCGATTCCTGTGCCGGCGACGAGTCGCCTCGCCGCCGGCACACTCGATGAGCTCAGGTAGAGGGAGTGTCGTACCCGTCGTAGGGCGTTCCGACGTACGGGAACGCGTCGAGATAGCGGCCCGCGGCGGGCTTGACGCCCTGCTCGATCGCCGAGGTCGCGGCGTCGGGCTTGAACGTCTTGTCGATCAGCGGGTAGGTGAGCCCGGCGATCGCCCGCAGCTCGATGGTCGTGACGTCGTCGAAGACGCGGCGGCCGTTCGGGAACCCGGCCAGGTCGCCGCCGACCACCCCGAGCGGGTTCGGGGTCTTCGCCGGCGGGACAGCGACGTTGAGCCGCAGCATGTCGGCGTAGGTCTTCCCGGTGTTGTTCTGGAAGCCCGGGACGACGCCGTCCGGGAGTCCGGTCAGCAGGATCGCGACCAGGTCCGCCCGTGCGCGCCTTGAGCGCGGCCAGGTTCGGGAACACGTTCGGGTAGAGGACGGGCAGCAGCCCGGCCAGCTCGGGATGCTGGACGTTCGGGAGGTAGGCGGCGTCGCCCGAGGGCTGCTGGCCGTTCCAGATGTCCTTCTTGCCGAGCGGGACGATCACCTCGTTGAAGAGCGGGTTGCCGAGGCGCGAGACCTGCGACCCACGGGCCCGACTCGGCCTTCGCGTCGTTCGCCGGATCGATCATCTTCACCTTCCGGCGGCTCGCCGCGCTCCAGATGCCGAGCACTGCCTTGGCGCTCTTCACGTCGGTCGGCTTCGATGCCGTCCGAGGTCAGCTTCTCGATCGGGACCTGGATCACGATCGAGTGGATGTTGACGGCCTTCGTGTTGTCGACGCCGGTCCCGTCCGGGGTCGAGATCAGATGAAGGTGCTGGAACGGCCGCAGGTCGCCGAGGTCGAAGATCGCCGCCCAGGTCGACGAAGAACGGGTCGTTCCGCTGGCCGGCGAAGACGACCTCGCCGCTCGGCAGGGTGTGGATCGCCTCGGCCGCGAGCGTGTCGTACTTCGGCGTCGAGCGGGGCCCGATGTTGCAGGGCGGGCAGCGCAGGTTCGCGCCGAGCACCTTGGCGTGGCCGTGGTCGACCCGCGTGACGGTGAAGAACTGGCGCTTGTTCCAGCTCTTCGACTTGAGGGAGTCGATCGGGCCGGTGTTGTAGAGGAACGTGTTCGGGTTCTGCAGCGTGCTCTTGAACCGGAACTGGTACTCGATGTCGGGCTTGGCGTCGCCGTTGTTGTCGATGTAGATCGAGTAGAGGACGTCGTTGCCGAACTCGAAGAAGTTCGGGCCGCCGGCCGGTGCCTGCAGCGGCACGAAGTTGGTGATCAGCGTGACCGTGTCAGGCTTGTCCGGGCTGACGAACGCATAGACGTCCGCGTTGTCGGCGAGCGGGTCGGCACTGATCTCGGGTGCTTCGCGATGCGACGACATCTATGCCACCCCCTGCGTCTTGACGGGCTTGTGGTTGTGCCCAGCCGCCTTGAGCAGGCGCTGGACGAGCACGCGGTCGGTGTAGGTCTTCTCGGTGGTGCCCGAGAGCACGGTCACCTCGCCGCGATCCGCATTACGGATCACGGCGATGATCGGCTCGTTCGGGATCGGGCCGCTCGCCGCCGTCTCTGCGGTTCCGGGCTCGATCGCTGCGGCGAGGGCAGGCGAAGTGCTGATCGCCGCCGTGCCCGCTGCGACACCGGCCGTCTTCAGGAACGTGAGCCGGTTGATCGTCGTCATGGGGGAACTCCTCTCGTTGCTCCGTGTCGGTCGAACGCCGTTCGTTCGTCCCGGCGGCAGCATCGGTTCGAATCTGCGGCGGAGGCGGGCGCTACGAGGAGGACGAGGTGAGGATCTGCGCGTTCTTCTTCGAGAGGCCCGCCGCGATGAAGAAGGCCGTCATCTGCGGCTCGAGCTTCGTCAGCTTCTTCTGGGGCTTGTTCGTGAAAAGCTGAGCGAGTAGCGTCGGGTCGATGCCGAGCACCCGGTGGATGTCGGCGGCCGTCGAGTGCTTGTCGAGCAGCACCGTCGCCGCCTTGCAGATGTCGACCTGCTTGCCGTGATTGTCGAACTCGAGGAGTAGATCGAAGCTCTGGCCGAGTGCGGTGAGCCAGGTGCCGAAGACAGGGGCGTCTGGATGCATCGCGGCGACGGTGTCCCGGAGCGCCACGATCTGAGGCTTGTATTCCGTCACGATCTCTGTGAAGAGCGCCGGCACCGCGGCGAACACGAGCGCAAAAGCCTGTGACGGGTCCTTCTTCGCGGCCGTGCATGAGTCGATCGACTTCTGCAGGCCGGCGCCCGACTTGGTCGCGATAGCCCGGAACGCTGCGACCCTCGCGCTCAACTGCCGGGCCAGGGCTCGATCGTTCGAATCCGGCTTCGCCCGGGCGCCGGACGCCGAAGCGACGCCGAGCGATAAGGCGATCACCGCGATCGTGCACAAGAGGCCTGCCCGCGCGCGCATCATGGCATCAGGCAACTGACCCCGACGAGCCTCCCAGCCCGCCCGCCTCTCCGCTCACGACCATCGACTCGGCGCGGCAGGTCGCGACCGCATTCTCATATCCCTGGCGCGAGGGCGGCCCGAGGAACGGGCTGATCCGCCCAACGGAGCTCTGCAGCTTCGCCGAGGCCGCCTGCTGGCAGGCCTCGAGCTCCTGCTCAGCTGCCTTGGTCTGGTCGACGCCCTTCGGGAGGAGCGGAACGTGTGTCCTGCAAGCGACGGCCGCCTGCCGCAGCAGGGCGTCGTTCGACTCCGCCGAGGAGGTCATCACCCCCTGGTTGCCCAGGCAGGACTGGAAAGCCGCCAGGGAACGCCCTGAGCTGGCCGAATGGGATTTGTGCGTCACGAGCGCGAGCACCAACATCGCGACAACCGCGATTGGCACGATCGTCCCGAGCACGATCGTCGCGGTCGAGATCTGCTTGGGAGGATCCGGAAGTTTTGTCGGAAACCAGCCAGAATCGGAGAAGTTGTCGGCCACTGCGACCGATTGTGCCAACTAGAGCGGCACCTGACGAGACGTGCTTCCGATTCCGCCTCGTGGTGGGGCACGCAAGGTGGGGAATGAAGTCGTGTAAGAAGGCTCTTCGCCGGTTGCGAGCAGCTCGCTGCGGATCGCGGTCATCGAGCCGTTGTGGCTCACGTTCGCCCAGGCTTCCGCCGGGACGAGCGCGGTGCCGAGGACGGGGCCGGGCAGTCCACGCGTCGGTAGGTGCGCGAGTTGTGCAGCCGGGACGGGTGGGGCCTTCAGTGTCCCGGCGAGCAGCTGGCCGATCCGCTCGTTGATCGGGCTCGCCAGGGCGGCGATCTAGCTGCGGCTCCACAGGGCTCCGTCGACCTGGACCTCGACGCCGATCTGCTTGTGGACGAAGTAGAGCCGTGTCGAGTGCTCTCCGCTCGTCGACGACGTCACGTAGTAGAAGCGCTGGTCTCGCCGACCGCCGGGGAGCCCTGGTCGATCGAGCCGGGGACGATCGCCGCCGACTGCAGGAACTCGAGGCTGATCTCCGGGCTCGCATATTCGTAGTGACGCGTCGTCACCTTCGTGTCGCCTCTGTTCTCGTAGTACACCTGACTGACGGCCGCGAGGGGCTGCGGCTTCTCCTCGTCGATCGCCGTGTTGAAGGCGGGGAGCTCCGGCCAGAAGCGCTTTCCGGCCACCTGCTGCAGGGTCGCCCAAGGGACGTCCGCGGCAAGGAGCGCTTCGGCGGAAAGCCGCGGCGTGCCGGCCGTCGTCGCGGCCGGGGCGATCGTGGCGGTCGCAGCCATCGTGAGCAGGGCCAGTCCCGGCAGCCTCTTGTTCACGTTTCGTCGCTTTCGTCTAGCGCGGGGCGACGATCGCCCGGAGTGCCTGCCGGACGGACTTCGTCGCCGCGAGTACCGCCGTCGGCTCGTACCCGCAGTGCGCCATGCAGTTGTCGCAACGCGGGTCGTTGCCGCGTCCGTACTTCGACCAGTCGGTGGTTTCGATCAGTTCTCTGTAGCTGACGGCGTACCCATCGGCCATCAGGTAGCAGGGACGCTGCCAGCCGAACAGCGAGTAGCTCGGGATGCCCCACGGGGTGCACTGGAAATCGATCTTGCCCTCGAGGAAGTCGAGGAAGAGTGGAGTGTGGTTGAGACGCCAGTGCTTGCGCCGGCCGCCGGCGAAGGCCTCGCTGAACAGCTTGCGCGCCTGCGCGACGCCGGGGAAGTGCTGCTGGTCGGGGGCTTTCTCGTAGGCGTACGCGGGCGAGAGCATCATCTGGTCGACCTTCAGCTCGTCGTTCAGGAAGTCGAGCACGTCCCGGACCGTTTTCGGAGTGTCGGTTGTGAGGAAGGTCGTGTTGGTGTTGACGCGGAACCCGCGGCGCTGCGCCTCGCGGATCGCTTCGACGGCTTTGTCGAAGGTGCCTTCGCGCTCGACGAACTCGTCATGACGCTCGCGCATCCCGTCGAGGTGAACGACCCAGGCGAAGTAGGGGCTCCGCTCGAACAGATCGAGCTTCTTCTTCATCAGGATCCCGTTCGTGCACAGGTAGACGAACTTCTTGCGCTTGACCAGCTCGCGGGCGATCACATGTACCTCCGGGTGGACGAGCGGCTCGCCGCCTGCGATCGAGACCATCGGCGCGCCGCTCTCCTCGATCGCGGCGAGCGCCTGCTCGACCGGCATCCGCTTCTTCAGGACGTGCTCGGGGTACTGGATCTTTCCGCAGAACGAGCACGCCAGGTTGCACTGGAAGAGCGGCTCGAGCTCGACGAGGAGCGGGAACTTGTCGTCGCGCCTCAGCCGCCGCTCCACCAGGTACCGGCCGACGGTGATGCTCTGACGCAGCGGAACGCTCATACCTTCAGGCCACCGCCTTGCCGGGCCGTGTCCGGTGCCAGGTTATCGAAACGAAAGTGTGACGGCCCGCCCCGGGAATGGCGGCGATGCCCGTAATCCCTGCATAGCGGTGGGGACGCTTTGGCCACGTCCGGTGCCAGGTACAGGCAGGAAAACTCCGGCACCTCATCGGCCCACCAGTGCCTTCTGCGACGGCGCGACGGCGGCTGCCCACTCGGCCAGCGCGGGGCCGACCCGGCCAAGGCTTCGGAGCGCCCTGGGCCCGGCGATCGCCATCCTCGGGTCGACCAGGTGTCGGCCCGCCTTGTCTGCGACAACGCGGACGACGGCGAGGGGTCGGCCGCCGGCTCCGGCGGCGAGCCAGGCCGACTCCATGTCGACCGCCAACGCGCCGTCGAAGCGGCGGCGCCGCTCCGCCGGGCCGAGGATCCGGTCCGTTGACGCGAGCAGCCCGACGCGGACGCGGAGCCCACGCTTCCGAAGGGTCGCAACCAGCAGTGAGCTCTCCATGACCGCGACGTGGGTGCCGTCCTCAGCAACGAGCTCGTTCGCACAGACCACGTCTCCCGCCTCGAGCATCGGGTCGATCCCGGCGCAGAAGCCGGTCACTGCCACCGCGGTCGCGCTGTGCGCCAGCGCTCGCGCGGCTGCGACGCGGGCGCGATCGGGCCCCATGCCCGTCCGGATCACCGAGAAGCCCGGCCGCGCGCCGAGCGCGAGCTGCTCGATCCGGAGCGGCGTGAGCACGAGCAAGGAGCCGCTCACCGTGCGGCCCCGAGGATCCGCCCGAGCGCCATCACCGGGAATACGTCCCGGTAGAGGTGATAACGGAGATAGAAGTCGCCCGGGAAGCCCGTGCCCGTGAAGTACGGCTCGTCCCAGCCTCCGTGGTGCTGCTGCGTATCGACGAGCCACTCGACGGCGCTCAGGGCGGCCGCGCTCTCGCCCGCGCCCGCAGCGTGGAGCCCGAGCAGCGCCCAGGCCGTCTGCGAGGCGGTCGACACGCCACGACCACTCCAGGAGCGCTCCCTGTACGAGCGCAGATCCTCGCCGAATCCACCACCGGGGTTCTGGGCCGCCTCCAGCCAGTCAACCGCCGCAGCGGCGCTCTCGTGATCCACGAGCCCGCAAGCGGCCAGAGCGGGGAGCGCAGCGCCTGTTCCGTAGAGATAGTTCGCGCCCCAGCGGCCGAACCAGGAGCCGTCGCGCTCTTGCTGGCGGAGCAGCCAGGAGAGCGCGCGCGTGGACGCTGTCTCGCCGGCACGGCCCTCGTAGGCAAGCGTCTCGAGGACGTGAGCCGTGACGTCAGAGCTCGGAGGGTCGGTAACCGCGCCGAAGTCGCAGAACGCGAGCTTGGCCGCAAGCCGGCTCTCGTTGTCGACGTCGAACGCGCCGAACCCGCCCGACTTGCTCTGCATTCCGAGCATCCACTCGAGCCCACGGCTGGCCGAATCGGTCGGGTCGTGCCCGGCCCGCCGCAACGCCAGCACGATCACCGCCGTGTCGTCGACATCGGGGTAGTTCTCGTTTGCGAACTCGAACGCAAAACCGCCCGGTGCGAGCTCAGGCCTGCGCACGGCCCAGTCGCCCCGCGTCCCGACCTCCTGCGCTGAGAGCCACTCGCACGCGCGGACAATCGAGCGGTCGTCCGGATCCACTCCTGCATCGAGCAGCGCGAGCACCGAGAGCGCCGTGTCCCAGACCGGTGATTGGCAGGCCTCGAGCCTGCGCCCGTCGTCGTCCTCGATCGTGAAGTTGTCGAGGCCGTCGATCGCCAGTGCAAGAACCGGATGCTCGAGCGGGTAGCCGAGCGCATGCAGCGCGACTATCGACCAGACCCACGGGGGCTGAATCCCGCCCCAGGAGCCGTCACGCTCCTGCCGCTCGACGATCCACCGCTCCGCTGTCTTCAGAGCCTGCCGTCGCAATACCCCGACCGGCCGGCGGGCGTAGGCGTGCGCAGCTTTGTCGACGAAGACGAAAACCTTGCCCCAGAGATCCGAGACGATCGATGGGGACGGGCCGCCCGAGAGCAACTCCTCGACCGTGAAGCCGACCGCCCGCGAGGGCTCGAGCGCAGTGACGACAGACAACGCGACGATCGTCTGGCGCGCCCAGCAGCCGAAGGAGTAGACCGAGAGCGGCGCGCGGGGCGGAAGGAGGATCTGCTCGGGCGGGAGGGCCGGCACCTCCTTCCATGACCAGAGGCCGATCAGGGCGAGCCACATGCGGGTGAAGACACGGCACTGCTCGGCGCCGCCCGCCTCGCGGATGAACGCGGCCGAGCGGGCCATGTGCGCGGCGTCTCGCGGATCGCCGGCGATCCGGAGCGCGATGTAGGCCTCGACCGACGTCGAAAGATCGCCGGGGCCGCCGAAATACGTTGCCCACGAGCCGTCGGGACGCTGCCGGCCGCGGATCCACTTCGCAGTCGCCGCGACCGAGGACGGGTCGAGCAGGCGCAGGAAGTGGCGCAGGAAGATGTCCTCCGCGTCGATCGTGACGTTGGTCTCGAGCTCACCCTTCCACCATCCCTGGCTGCTCTGGAGCGAGAGCAGGTGGCGGGTCGCCCGCTTGAGAGCAGCCTGGTGTGCGTCGATCGCGCGGTCGGCGGTGACGGTCACGCCGCTCGCTCCCCTGCGAGGGCCGCGCGTGCCGCGTCGAGGCCGCTGCGAACCGCGCCTTCCATCGTTGCGGGCCAGCCCGTGTCCGTCCAGGCGCCGGCGAGATAGATGCCCTGGACGGTCGTGCGAGCTCCAGGCCGGAGCTTTCGGGCGCCCGGGGCGGCGCGGAAGGTCGCGCGCGGCTCGTGCGTGACGGTGAAATCGATCACCTCCGCCCCGCGTGCGGCAGGCAAGAGACGTTCCAGGGCCGGCAGGTAGCGGGCGCGGAGCTCGGCCACGGAGGCGCCGATCTCGTCCACCGCGTTCGAGAGCGAGACGGCCACGAGCTGGCCTTCGCGGGCGCCCGAGGCGTTCGTGCGGTCGAAGATCCACTGCACCGGCGAGCCGATCGCCGCCGCCACCGGGTCGTTCAGAACCTTGCGGTTGTAGTGGATGTGGAGGTTCACGATCGGGCTCGCGCCGAGGGCTGCCAGCGCCTCGCGGTCGAGCGCTCCGGGCGGCGCAAGCTCGGCGGCCGATTCGTGCGGGACCGCGAGGATGACGGCGTCCGCCTCGTCCGCTCCGCCGTCGAAGACGAGTTGCCGGTCGGAACTGACCGACCGGATCGTCGTGCCCATAACGATTCGTCCCCCGGCGCGCTCGAGCGCATCGGCGGCAGGCTCCGCATGGAGCTGCCGAAACGGCACTGCCGGAACTCCGATATCGCATGCCTCCGCGCTGTCCAGCAGCCCCGTCCTGAACACCTTGACCGCGGCCGAAAGAGAAGCTTGATCGGCGGGGAGGTTCAGGGTGGGCAACGCGATCAGGTTCCAGAGCGTCGCGATCGCATTCTCGGACTGGCCGTGCGCCCGCAGCCAGTCGGCGAATGTCTGCTCGTCGAGCCGTGGGTCATCGGGATCGAGCCGCTTGAGCTGCGTTGCCGCGAGTGCGGCGGCCAGCCGCTCGCGGAGCGTGAGCGGCGAATAGAGAAGCATCGTCTTCGCTAGATGGAGCGGAGTGGGGAGGCCGTTGCGGGCGATCAGGGCCGGGCTCTTACCCTCACGGAGGACGGGGACATGCAGGCGGCGCTGCATCGGGAGGAGATGCTCGACGTCGAGCCGCCGCAGGAAGCCGAGGTACGCGGTGCAGCAGCGAAGAGCGACGTGCTGGCCGTTGTCGAGCTCCAGGCCGTTGCGTTCGAAGGAGAACGTCGCACCGCCGAGCCGTGAGCGCGACTCGTACAGAGTCACGCTGGCGCCGCCGTCCGCACACTCGATCGCGGCGGCCAGGCCTGCCAGCCCGCCGCCGACCACCGCGACGCGGGCGCCGGTCACAGTCCCCGCTCCCGGCGCCGGCAAAGCCGGCACCTCCGCTCTTTCTTGAGCTCCTTCGAGGCTCTCTCGATGAGACCAACCCTCGGTTGGACGCTCATGCTCTCGACCCCGCGAGGCTGCGAGCGAGGACGAGGCCTTTCTCCCAGGGCCGGAGAGAGAGCCGCCCGCGCAGGACGAGGGCGGGCTCGCCCGCGATCCGCTCGAGCAATCGACGGTATTTTCCGGCCATCGCGAGCACGCAGGACGCGCTGCGCCGGTCGAGGAGGGGAACGAGGTCGAGCCCGCGGTCGAGCCAGCCGAGGCCGCGTTCGGCCTCGAAGGCGATCAGGAGCTCGACCGGCCCCTCGAAGGTCACCCCGTTTACCTCGACGCCGAACCGCTCGAGCTCCTCGGCGGGGAGGTAGAGGCGCCCGGCGACGGCGTCCTCGCTCACGTCGCGCAAGATGTTCCCGATCTGGAGGCCGACGCCGAGGTCGTCCGCGAGGGCGGAGCCCGCGATCCGGTCCGTACAGTCGAAGATGCCGAGCGAGAGGCGACCGATCGAGCCCGCCACGCAGCGGCAGTAGCGTTCGAGATCGTCGAACGTCTCGTAACGGTCGCCGCGCACGTCGGCTTCGGCGCCGTCGATCAGGTCGCCGAAGGCGTCGAGCGGGATCGGGAAGCGACGCGCCGCGTCGTCTACGGCGAGGAACACGGCCTCGTTGCTCTCGGAGGGGCTCAGGACCAGACGGCGCGTTGCGTCGAGCTCCATGAGCTTCTCCTCCGCCGAGAGCGAGCCGTCCGCGATGTCGTCGATCTGGCGCGCGAGCGCATAGATCGCGAAGAGCGCCCCGCGTCGTTCGGGCGGAAGCAACCGCATTCCGGCATAGAAGCTCGAGCCCGAGTCCCGGGCGACGCGGCGGCAGTGCTCGTAGGCTAGCTCCACCCCGCTCAACCTCATCTCCTGCGGAGGTACGTCGAAAACGTCGAGCGGGCTCGAGCCGCTCGTCCGGCCTTCGGTGCGCCGGCGAGGACGTCGTACTGCGCGGCCGCGATGGCGTCGAGCGCGGCCCGGCCGCCGCCAACATAGCCCGCGACCGCGAGCCGCGCGCGCCCAGCCAGCCGGCCGACGAGCGGCGCTCCCTCGCCAAGCAAGCGGCTGGCGCGGTCGACCTCGAACTCCATCAACGCCCGGAGCTGCGGGCCGGTGATCTCGCCGCCCAGCTCGCCTGACGTGACGCCGAAGCGGTCGAGATCCTCGGCCGGCAGATAGACACGGCCGGCGGTGTGATCCTCCGCGACGTCCTGCCAGTGCTCCGCGAGCTGAAGTGCTGTGCATACTCGGTCGGAGAGCGCGATCCGGTCCGGGGTGGCCGCTCCGAAGACATGGAGCACGAGCTCGCCGACAGGGTTTGCCGACAGGTCGCAGTAACCGACGAGATCGTCGAACGTCTCGTAGGCGACCTGCGTCTGGTCGCGCCGGTTCGCCTCGATCAGGCGTTCGAACGGATGTCGCGGCAGGTCGAGCGCGCGGACCGTTGGCTGGAGCTCTCGCAGGATCGGATGGGCAGGCTCGGAGCCGTCGAAGACCCGTGTGAGGTCTGCCTCGAACGAGTCGAGGTTCGCGATCCGGTCGCCGCTGCTCGAGTCTCCGATCTCGTCGACCAGTCGCGCGTAGCCGTAGATCGCCATCAGATGGCGGCGCGTCTCGCGCCCGACTAGGAGCGAGGCGACGGAGAAGTTCTCGCTCGAAGCGCGGTCGAGAATCTCGTGCGACGCGGGCAACTCTACGGCGGCGTCGGCCATGGCCGCATTCTCGCGATTCGCGTGCAGGTGCGGCAAATGCGCGTCGGGAGAGACAACAGTCGAGGCCTGTTCCGAACCGCCATTGGTTTCTCGGGCCGTGTCCGGTGCCAGGTACCAAACGAACTGTGGTCGGCGCGGGGCTTTCGTGTGAGCGACGCCAGCGATAGGCGTTGGGAAATCGCATGACTGCTGGGGAAAGGACGCCTGTCCGCCGCAGCCATGTCCGGTGCCAGGTTATCGAAACAAAAGTGTAAACTTGCCTATTGAGACAACAGTGAGCGGCTATTGTGATGCCTGTGCCGAGGCAGCCACGTGACGAGGAACCGGGGGCCTATTACCACGTCGTCGGACGCGGGAACGACGGGCAGCCGATCTTCGACGACGTTCTCCGCCGCTTCTTTCTCGACCGTTTGGGCGCCGTCACCAAGAGTCACGGCTGGGCTGTGTACGCGTACGCCCTGATGACGAACCATTTCCACCTCGTCCTCGAGATCGGCGACGACGGGCTTTCGGAGGGGATGCAGCGCCTGAACCTCGCGCTCGCCCGAGCCTCCAACGCCCGCTTCGGTCGAATAAACCACTGCCTCGGTCAGCGCTTCTGGAGCGTGAAGCTCGAGAGCGACGAGCACTTCCTGGCGAGCGTCCGGTACACGATCTGGAATCCTGCTCGGGCTGGGTTCGGCGCACACCCCGGCGACTCCCGCTGGTCGAGCTTCCGCGCGAGCGCCGGCCTCGATTGGCCGCATGACGCGCTCGCCGTTCCGCGACTGCTCGCACATTTCGGTACGAGCCCGGAGAGGGGCCGCAACTCGTTCAAGCGCTTCGTCTGGGACGGGCGTGAACGCTGCCGCCAGCCCTGGCGAGGCGGCACCGGGATCCTTGCCTGAGCTCAGCCGGTGTTCCGCAAGGCCGCCGCGATCCCGGCGATCGAGCGTCCGAGCGGGAGGCGTGCCTCTTCATCGCCGGCTCGGTAGCGGCGAAGGAGCTCGACCTGAATCGCATTCATCGGATCGACATACGGGTTGCGAATCCCGATCGACCGTCGAACGACTGGGCTTCGCTCCAGGAGCCGCTCCTCGCCGACGATCGCGAGCACGGCGGCGACGGTGCGTTCGTGCTCCGCCGCGATCGTCCCGAAGAAGCGTTCCGGGTCGAGCTCCTCTGGAACGAGCTCGAGGTACTCGCGGGCCACCTCGAGGCTCGACTTCGCAAGCGTCATCTCGAGGTTCTCGACCAGCGAGCGGAAGAACGGCAGCTCCTCGAAGAGCCGTTGCAGCTCAGAGGTGTCGGCGGCCGCGAACGCCGTGCCACAGCCGAACCAGGCCGGAAGCAGGGTCCGGTTCTGCGTCCACGCGAAGACCCACGGAATCGCCCGCAGCGCGCCCAGGTAGTCGTCGTTCCCGTCCGGACGGCGCGCCGGGCGCGAGCCGATCGCGAGCAGGCCGAGCTCGTCGACCGGGGTGAACGCGCGGAAGAACTCGACGAACCCGGGGCTCCCCCAGACGAGAGCGCGGTATGCGGTCTCCGCGAGCCCCGAGAGCCGCTCGAGTAGCGCGCGCTCGGAGCCGTCGGGTGTCCGGCCGACGACCTCGGGGAAGGCACTCAGCACCGTGCCTGCAAGCGCAGCCTCGAGATTCCGGAAGGCGAGACCGGGGAGGCCGTACTTGACCGAGATGGTCTCGCCCTGCTCGGTTACCTTCAGCCTTCCCGGGGGATGGCCCGGCGCCTGGCCTAGGATTGCCGCATGGGTCGGCCCGCCGCCACGGCCGGCGCTCCCGCCGCGTCCGTGGAAGATCGTCAGCTCGATCCCGGCCTCGCGCGCCACCTGAGCGAGCGCCTCCTGCGCCCGGTAGGTCGCCCACTGTGCAGCCAGGTAGCCGCCGTCCTTGCCGGAGTCGGAATAGCCGACCATCACCTCGAGCCGGTTCCCGCGCTCCGCCACCCGCGCGCCGTACCGCGGGTCGGCAAGCAGCGAGCGAACGGTGTCCGCCGCCGATTCGAGGTCGCCGATCGTCTCGAAGAGCGGAACGACGGCGACCGCCTCCGAGGTCAGGTCGAGCACCCCGAGCACATCGCCCGTCGTCTGCGTCGCCGACACGATCACGGTGTCCAGGGCGCGTGCGCCGTGCCTTGTCCGCGCCGCCTGTATGGCAGCGAACACCGCGCGGGTGCGCTCGGTCGGAGCCCTGACCTCACTCGAGTGGAGCCGAACGTCGAGCTTCGCCAGATGGAAGCCGAACAGCTCGACGCGCCGCTCGAGCGCCGCCAGTGCGCCCCCGGCCATCCGGTGGCCGCGGTTGGCCTCGAGGCTGCGGCGGATCACCGCGAGATCGGCGAGCAGATCGTCCGGGCCTTCGTACCCGTCGTTCCCGAGGCGCCACCACATGAACATCAGCTTCTTCCGGTAGGCCTCGCCCGACGTCATCTGCACCGGGCCGTTCGTCTCAGGCAGCTCGCGCTCGTCGCGCGCCAACGAGTCCTTCAGCTCCGGCGACACGCCGACCAGCGACCGGCTCGGGGCCAACGCATAGGCGAGCGCGAGCACGTCCGACCGATAGCGCGCGAGAGCGCTTTCCCGTGCCCGTTCGAGCGCCGCCAGGATCGTCTCCCGTCCGACCTCGGGATTCCCGTCGAGATCGCCGCCGATCCAGCTGCCGAACGAGAACGGGACAGGCAGTCCCGGCGCGAGCCTGCGGTACTCGCGCAGCAGCCGTTCGCCCGCGTCGAACAGGCTCTCCTCGAAGAACCAGAGCCCATGGCGGATCTCGTCGCCGACGCTCGGCCGCTCGCTCCGCACCTCGTCTGTCTGCCAGAGGATCGTGATCTCCTCGGCGAGCGCGTCCTCGAGCTCCTGGCGCTCGGCGGCGGTCAGGTCAGGATCGTCGTTGCGGGTCAGAAGCTCGGCCACCCGGACGTGTGCGCGCAGCATCGTGCGCCGCGTCGCCTCGGTCGGGTGCGCGGTCAGGACCAGCTCGATCGAGATCTGCTCGAGGCGCCGCCTAACCGTGTCGGCCGGCACGGCCGCGAGCAGCTCGAACGCTTCGACGAGCGACTCGCGCGGTGTCTGTACCTCCTCCGCATAGGCCCGCCGCCGACGGATCCGGTGGTGCTGCTCCGCCGTGTTTGCGAGCTGGAAGTACGTGGCGAAGGCTCGCAGCATCCGTGCTTGCCCCCGCGGCGAAAGCTGCCTGACCGCGTCGCGCACCACCGACGGGTCGCCGATGTCGCGCGAGCGGCGCGAGCTCGCGCGGATCTGTTCCTCTGCTGCGAGGAATCCCTCCCCTTCCTGCTCGACGAGCACACGTCCGAGCAGGGACCCGAGAAGGCGCACGTCCCGGCGCAGCGGGCCGTACGGGCCTTCCTCTCGAACCGATTCGGTCATGGGCGCATCTTTGCGACAACCGTGTCGCGCCGGGGACAGAACCACGAGCCGGATCCGCTGCCGAAACGGCCGAGCGTCATTCTGGATCGGGCTTTATTCTTTCCGTGTCGCAGCCGCTCTCGCCCGAGCGGCGCACCGTCCCGAAATGACCTACATGAGCCTTCCACCGGCCGCGGCCCGGCCGCAAGACGATCGCGCGGCGGCGCACCGCCATTTCGAGCGGCGCCGGGTGATCGTACTGACTGCGCTGGCGATCTTCGCGGTCGGCAACCTGGTCGGCCTGCTCTGGCTCGTCGGGGAGGCTCAAGGGGACGGCGTCGGTTACCACTGGTTCACGAGCTTCGACAACTTTCTGCTCGGCGCGGGTCGCCTCACGGCATTCCTTGCGGGCTACTTCGCCCTGATCGAGGTGCTCCTGCTCGCGCGGCTGCCCTTTCTCGAGCGCTACGTCGGCTTTGATCGCCTGACCGTCTGGCACCGGTGGAACGGTCATGCGGTGATCTACCTCGCCCTCGCGCACGTCGTCTTCTCGGTGTGGGGGTACGCCAAACAGGACGGCACCAACTTCTTGCAGGAGTACTGGCAGTGGCTGACGCTGCCGCAGCCCAAGGCCGCAGGCGCGATCTCGACCACGGTCGGCGGAGCGCTGCCCCCGCTCTCGATCGACTCGAGCCCGACGACCTCGCCTTACCCGGGGATCGTCACCGCGACGATCGGCACCGCGCTGCTCGTGCTCGTGCTCGTCACGTCCCTCGTGGTCGTCCGAAGGAAGCTGAGCTACGAGTGGTGGTACGCGATCCACTTCACCGCGTACGCCGGGATCGCGCTCGCGTGGTTCCACATGATCCCGGACGGCAACGACCTGATCCTCGACCAGACCGCGTCCAACTGGTGGCGCGCGCTCTTCGCCTTCTCCCTGTTCCTGGTGCTCTGGTACCGGCTCTTCCGACCGGTTTACAACACGTTCCGGTTCAACCTGAAGGTGACCGAGGTGATCCACGAGGCCCCGGGCGTCGTGTCGATGCGGATCACCGGGCGCAACCTCGAGAAGCTGCACACGAAGGCCGGCCAGTTCTACTTCTGGCGGTTCTTCACCAAGGGCTTCTGGTACACGCAACATCCGTATTCGCTCTCGGAGGCGCCGCACGGCAACTCATTCCGGATCACGGTCAAGAACCTCGGCGACCACAGTGCGAGGTTCGGTGAGATCCCGATCGGGACGCGCGTGTTCGCCGAAGGGCCGTTCGGCGTGTTCACCGACGACAGCCGGACTCTCGACAAGGCGCTCCTGATCGCAGGCGGGATCGGGATCACACCGGTCCGAGCGCTGCTCGAGCAGATGGACGGCGACGTCGTCGCTCTCTACCGCGTCGTCTCCGACGAGGACATTGTGTTCTCGACAGAGCTCGACCGGATCGCCGAGGAGCGGGGAACGAAGGTCGAATTACGTGGTCGGCGATCACGCGAGCGCGCGGGGCAGAGATTTGCTCTCGCCCGCGCATTTGCGGGAGCTCGTGCCGGACATCGCCGAGCGGGATGTTTTTATCTGCGGCCCGGTCGCGATGATCGACTTCATCGTCCCCAATTTGCGAAATGCAAATGTTTCGAGACAGCACCTTCACGTCGAACGGTTCGCTCTGTAAGCTGGATGGGCTGTGCTGCGTAAGTCCCTGACCGCCGCGTTCTGCTCTGCCATGCTCTTGTCGCTTGCGGGCAATGCATTCGCGCTCGCGCGGACGGCGAAGACACCGACTGTCGCCAAGACGAAAGTCGTGTCGAGTATCACCGTCACGGGGCCGACCGTGAAGTGCCACCAGTGGGGCTTCATGGTGGTTCAGCTGCACGTGACGAGAACGGTCGTCACGCCTACCGGCGGCAAGCCTGTTGTCACGATCAAGATCACCGGCGTCTCGTGGCCCACCTACCCTGATCACACTCCGAAGTCGAAGTACATCAATGCGCAGGCGCTCGCTCCAACAGGAGACGATGTCCCTTCAGGCATCCGCCGGCACGAAGCTCGAGAACATCTCCGGCGCGACCCATACGACCGTGTCCTGGCACGCAGCCCTCCAGGCTGCGCTCGCCAGGGCCGAGACGCCGTAGATCTGCGATGAGTGGGATTCCCGGTCTGCGCCGAGTGGAGCAGATCATGGGGATGCCGATTCTCGTTGACATACGCGACGAGTGCTCGGACGAGACGCCCGACGAGCTGTTCGACTGGTTCCGCGATGTCGACGCCCGTTTCAGCACCTACAAGGATGACAGCGAGATCAGCCGCCTCAACCGGGACGAGCTCACGGTCCGCGAATGCCACCCCGATGTTCGGCTGGTGCTCGCCCGCTGCGACGAGCTCCGCGAGGAGACCGGCGGCTTCTTCGACGCGCGCTATGCCTCGCTGACAACGGTCGATCCTTCGGGCCTCGTCAAGGGCTGGTCGGTCGATCGCGGTGGCGAGCTGCTCGAGGCGCGGGGCATCCGCAACTACTCGATCAATGCCGGCGGCGATATCCGCACCCGGGGCGCCGCGCTTCCCGATCCCGCCTGGCGGACCGGCATCCAGCATCCGCAACAGCTCGACCGGATCGCGGCGATCGTCGAGGCGAACGATCTCGCGCTCGCAACCTCCGGTACGTACATCCGGGGTGAGCACATCGTCGACCCGCACAGCGGCCAGCCACCGTCGGGGCTGCTCTCGGTCACGATCGCCGGCGAGGACCTCGCGACCGCCGATGCCTACGCGACGGCTGCATTTGCGATGGGCGAGTCGGGGGCGGGGTGGACGGCCCGGCTCCACCCGTACGAGGCCCTGTCGCTCCTTGCCGACGGCACGTCGCTTTCGACGCCGGGCTTCCCGTTCGCCCCGGCTCCGTAGGCGACCCGCTCAGTAGGCGAGCCGCGGCGGCCTGCGAGCCGGTTGCAGGAGCGACCACGCGAGCAGCGCGATGCACGTTCCGAGCGTCACGAACTGCTCGGCGGTCATCAGCAGGCCGGCGTACTGCTGGTCGGCGAGCGGCGTCACCCCGAACAGCCCGTGCGCGTGGTGGGCGTAGGCCGGGTAGAGCGGGGTGGGGCTGAGGAAGAGAACGTCGCACAGGGCCTGCCCGAGCAGGAAGAGGCAGCCGGCGACGGCAGCTCGCCCCTTCACCGACAACCGCCTTCGGCCGGACGGATCGATCAGGAGCATCCAGACGAGGAAGCCGGCGAAGATGAAGCTCGCGTGCTCGAAGGAGTGAAGCCAGGGGCGACTGAGAGCCGCGTCGTAGAGAGCCGGCACGTGCCAGATCACCAGTGCAGCCGCCCAGATCGCGAGCGCGATCGCTGGCGTTCCGAGCCGGTCGAGCGTCGCCTGAACCGGGGAGTGGCGGCCGGCGAAGCGGATCACGGCGGCAGGGATCAGGAAGGCGAGCAGCGGGCCGCGAACGGCGAGCAGCACCAGCGCGGGAGCGGCATCGCCGATCAGCATGTGCTGCAGCATGTGCGCCGAGAGCAGGTCCTGGTCGCCGGCGGCGTCGAGCGGCGAGATCAGCGCGAGCGTCAGGACGGCCAGGCCGCAGCCGAAGAGCGCTGCCCTGCTCCAGCTCGCATGATCCGCCCGACCGCGCCGGCGCAGCCGGATGAAGGCGCGTACGAACAGGATCGCCGCCACGGTAGCCCCGGCGAGGACGAGCGGCTCGGCACTCCAGGTCGACTCGAGCTGCGCAGCGGTGGCCAAGCCTGCCTCAGGCTTCGCGCCGCATGCTCTTCACGCGGTACATGGCTCGGTCCGCCGCCGCGAGCAGATCTTCCTCGTTCTCGTCGCGCATCTCGTCGATCGCGACGACTCCGATCGAGGCCGCAACCTCGATCGTCTGGTCCCCGACCGTGACGATCATCGAGCGGATCGTGTCGGTCGTCTCGGCCGCGATCTCATTTGCCTGCCTTGGCGTGACATTGAGCACGAGCGCGGCGAACTCGTCGCCGCCGAGGCGTCCGATCACGTCGCTGGCACGGAGGCGGCGGCGCAGAACGTCGGCGGTCGAGCGAAGCACCTGGTCGCCGGCGAGATGTCCGGCAGTGTCGTTCACGAGCTTGAAGTTGTCGAGGTCGAGCAGCAGCAATGCGCCGTACTCGCCTTTCCGCTCCATGCGGCGGAGCTCGCGACGCAGGCCTTCCATGAACCCGCGGCGGTTCAGCAGCCCGGTGAGCGAGTCGTGGTCGGCGAGGCGGCGAAGCTCCCGCTCGGTCTGCTTGCGGTCACCGATGTCCTCGATCTGGACGACGTAGTAGAGCGGCTCGCCCTCATTGCCGCGGACGAGAGTCGTCGACGCAGCAACCCAGATCGGGGTGCCGTCGGCACTGAGATACCGTGTTTCGTTCCGCATCTCCTCGGCGTCGTCGACCTGGACCGTCGCATCTCCCGGCACCGTCAGATGGGCCAGGTTGAGAGCCAGCATCTCGTCTGCGCTGTACCCGAGCAGACGGCAGAACGCCGCATTGACCTGAAGCCACTCGCCCTCCGGCGTGACGAGCCCCATGCCGATCGGGGCATTGTCGAATGCGGCCCGAAAACGCTCACCGGCGGCCAGCCCGGCCGCCTCGGCTGCTCGGCGGGCCGTCATGTCGAGACACGCACCCACCCAGCCGATCACCTCCCCCGAGTCGCTCCGGAGAGCGGTCGCGCGGCTCTCGACCCAGGAGACCGAGCCGTCGGCCCGCTTGAAGCGGTACTCGGAGACCGAGTCTGCTCCGCTTGCCGTGGCCTCCGCCCAGACGCCGAGAGCGCGCTCCTGGTCGTCGGGATGGAGCGCCAGGTTCCAGCCGGCTCCGAGCGCGCGCGAGGCATCGAGCCCGGAGAGCTCGCACCACCGCGGGTTCACGAACTCGAACTCGCCCGTGGCGCCCGCGAGGAAGATTCCGACAGGCAGCTGCGCCGCGAGAACGGGAAAGGCGTCCTTTGAGGACACGGGCGACTCGACCTCGGGTAGAGCAAGGGCCGCGCCGCGAACAGGGGATACCTGGCTCGTGCTCATCTCCAGACGTTCGCCGGCACGGATGTCGGGGACGGCGATAGGCGCTCGGACGCCGGATCGAGAGCCTCGCGAGCCGCGGCGCTTTCTGCAGCGAGAACCTCGTCGAGCGCCGAGACGCAGCGGGCGTCAAAAGCAGTGCCCGACTCCTCGCGCAAGAGCGCCATCGCCTCTTCGGACGTCCATGCCGCCCGGTAGACCCTCGAGGAGATGAGCGCGTCGTAGACGTCGCACACCGTCAAGATCCGGGTGTCGAGGGCAATGTCCTCGGCGGCGTGGCCGGAGGGATATCCCTTGCCGTCGAGCCGTTCGTGGTGATCGCGTACGAGCCGGCGGACGGACTCGGAAAAGCCGCCGACCTCCTCGATCAGCTTCGCGCCCCACTCGGCGTGGCGCTTGACGATCTCGTACTCCCCGCTGTCGAGCGGCCCGGGCTTCTTCAGGATCGCGTCGGGGACGGAGAGCTTGCCGACGTCGTGGACGAGAGCTCCCGTGGCCAGGGTTCGGAGCCGGCTGGACGAGAGTCCGAGGCGCTCGCCGACCTGGACGGCGCGCAACGCGACGCGGCGAGTGTGCTGCTCGGTGTACTCGTCCTTCTCAGCCAACTTGAGGGTGATCGCGCGGACGTGCGACCCGAGGAAGACCTCCTCGGAGGCGACGAGATCCGCCGCGTGGAGGTCGCCGGCGAGCGGGCGCGATGACGCCGTGTGTGCCAGGTCGAGCGCGACGGGGATGCCGACGATGAGGATCCCGTCGAGCTCGAACATGTGCCCTAGCCACCAGCCGAGGTCGGAGTAGCCGAGGGTGAGCGACGCGACGAGCGCTGTGCCGAGCCAGATCAGCCCGATCACGACGAGCAGGTCTGCCGCACGTCGTGTGAGCTGGAAGGTGCGGAGCGCGCGCAGCGCGAGGATGCCGAACATCACCAGGCCGGCGCCGACGAGAGCTATTGCGACCGGGCTGTTCGCCTTCGGCACTTCCGGCAGGATGTTGGGATAGAAGAGGCCGAGGGCGCCGATCGAGATCACGAGCGTCAGCAGGACAGCCTGCAGGATGAGCAGGGGCTTCACGCCGCGCAGGAAGTGCGGCAGCTCGAGCACCGAGAACGCGAGGATCGCGGCGCCGAAGGGAAGCGTCGCGCCGCCGGTCAGCATTACCGCGGCGTACTGGGATTCCGGAAAGAGGACCCCCGGCGTCGCGATCCCGTGCAGCGCAAGGAACGCGGCCATCACCGCGAACGCGGTCCCGATGACCACGGTGCGCGTGTCCGAAAGACGGGCTCCGATCACCGTCAACGCCACGGAGGCGGCTGCCGCGCCGAGAGCCGTCATGCCGACGGCGTAGAAGTGAACCGTCGCCGGGATCGTGACCGTCGTCTTGCCGAACGCGAGCTCGGCGATCGCCGGAACGGCGGCCACTGTGAACCCGATCAGCAGCACCGGACCGAGGTTTTCGCGCATCGAAATCCGCACGAACAGTTTGTCGGCAACCCAGCAGCAAAGCTATAGACCGAGTGAAGCAGCCCGGGGAAGCAGGCTTGCCGGAGGCGTTCATCTAGCATCGGGCCGTGCCCGACTATCGGTATCTGATCGTCGGTGGCGGTATGACCGCCGATGCGGCGTGCCGCGGGATTCGCGATCGTGACGCCGACGGCTCGATCGGCCTCGTCGGCGAGGAGACGGACCCCCCTTACAGCCGTCCGCCGCTCTCGAAGGCGCTCTGGCAGGGCAAGGACGAGAGCTCGGTCTGGCGTGGGACCTCGGAGTTCGGCGTCGAGCTAAACCTCGGCCGGCGCGTGGTGTCACTTGACCTCTCTGCCAGGCGCGCGACCGACGACCAGGGTGAGAACTACGGCTACGAACGGCTTCTCCTCGCCACCGGCGGGCGTCCGCGGCGACTTCCGGGTGGTACCGGCGACGAGATCGTCTACTTCCGCAATCTGCGCGACTACCGGCGTCTGCGCGCGCTTGCCGGGGAGAGCGCTTCGTTTGTCGTGATCGGCGGAGGCTTCATCGGTTCCGAGATCGCGGCAGCGCTCAACACATCGGGCTGCGCCGTGTCACTCGTGGTGCCGGAGGCCGGGATCGGCGCGCGGCTCTTTCCCGCGGACTTGTCCGAATCTGTCAACGAGCTGTACCGCGGGCACGGCGTCGAGGTGCTGTGCGGCGAGCTCGTCTCGGGCGTCGAGCAAGCAGGAGAGCGGTTCTCGGTCAGGCTCGAGAGCGGGCGAACGCTCGAGGCGGATGCCGTGGTGGCCGGCCTCGGCATCCAACCGGCAACCGAGCTCGCCGAGGCTGCCGGTCTGGAGGTCTCGGACGGGATCGTGGTCGACGAGCTCGGCCGTGCGGGCGATACCGGCGTTGTGTACGCCGCCGGTGACGTGGCGCGCTTTCCGGCCCCGGTCCTCGGAACCGACATCCGAGTCGAGCATGAGGATCACGCCAACAGCCACGGCCGCGCCGTCGGCGGCAACATGGCCGGCGCGAACGAGCCCTACACACATCTTCCGTTCTTCTACTCCGACCTGTTCGAGCTCGGCTACGAGGCCGTGGGCGAGGTCGACTCGCGAAGCGAGACGATGGCCGAGTGGGCCGTCCCGCTGCGGCAGGGTGTCGTCGCCTATCTGGGAGACAGCGGTCGCCCGCGCGGATTCCTTCTGGTCGACACGTGGGGAAAGATCGGTGCCGCGACCGGGTTGATCTCCGCCGGAGAGCCGCTCGAGCGCGAGCAGCTTGCCTCGCTGCTCGGCTGACCCGGGAATCCGAACTCGGTCGAGGACCGTAGTCCCTGAGGGAACTACTTGTCTTCGGAAGGGAGCTGAAAATGGGTACAGCACGGCGATTTGCGCCGCTGGCGGCGCTGGGCGGATGCGCCCTGGCAGTCGTACTCGGAGCAAGCGGCTCGACGGGCAAGGCGACCGTGAGCACGGCGCGGAACACTGCGCTCGGCACGATCGTCGTCAGCTCGACCGGGCGGACGCTCTACCACTATCTGGACGATCACGGCAAGAAGATCGACTGCACCGGTGCGTGCGCAACGAAATGGCCACCTGTGCTGGTTTCGAAATCGGCCAAGCCGGTCGCGGGAGCCGGCATCAAGGCGGGCAAGCTCGGAACGATCACGCGACCGGAAGGCACCGTCCAGGTGACCTACAACGGCTTCCCGCTCTACCGGTTCGGCGGCGACACGAAGGACGGCCAGGTGAACGGCCAGGGGCTCGAGGGCAGCTGGTACGTCCTCGCACCCTCCGGCGCCGTCGTCAAGCTGAGCGCGACGCCGGCCGCGGGCGGTTCGTCGACTGCGGATAGCTCGACGTCGGGCAGCAGCTCCTCCTCGAGCGGAGCCTCGGACTCGACCGGATCGAGCTACGGGGGTTATTGAGGCTTCGAGCTCGACTTCTCGATCGTGTCGCTGATGCGGTCACGCGTGTTCTCGACCGCATCGGCGCCACGCTCGGCGAGCATCCCGCCCAGCGACCGAAAGAGCCCTGCTCGTGAGACGCGCTTCCCCTCCAAGGGGTTCCAGGAGGCCACCGGCTGAACCGGCATCGAGTGCGGGATGTGCCGTTGAAGGGGCTCGAACGGCAGCGGTACTGCCGCAGCCGACTCGAAGGCGTCGTCGCGCCGATAGTCCGGCACCTCGGTATCGCAGGTGGCGCAGATCGCGGGGGGCGAGTCCGGATAGATCGGCTCGGTCGGGAGGGTAACCATCGCTCCGCAACCGGGGCAGATCCCCGTCGGCGGGAGCGAATAGCTGCCGAACTCGCTCATACCACCACGGTAGCACTGCGTGCTCGTGAACCGTGTGCGGCGCCCAAAAACCGTCGCGGAGCTCTTGTCTTCCGGCAGCTTCGCACGCTAAGCTGAACGTGACCGCTGTCCGGGGGAAGCTAACTCCCAGGAAGAGCAGGCTGCTTCTGGTTTCCGCTGTTTCGCTGACGTTCGCCGGTTTTGTTGCTGTGGCGTCGGCGTACCCGTCCGGGCGAGCACTGCGGACTGTTGGCGTGCTCGGGCCATGGTATCCCGTTGCCGAACAACTACTCTTCCGGCATGGCCATGACGTCACGGTCGGACGAGTTCGTCGCGCTCGGACAGCCCGGCAACGACCATTTCGCCGGGCTCGGCATTCGCCAACCCCGGCGTCTCCGACGTCGAGCTCATCAGCGACGAGCTGACCGCGGTGTGCCCTATCACCG
>CAVTLL010000008.1:0-341877 GCA_963735535.1 uncultured Actinomycetota bacterium
CGTCCACCGCGAACGCTCCGCTAATGATCTGGCGCGCCAGCTCCTCGACAACCACCGCCGCAAAACGCGCGGGCCGCCAGGGCGCGCCACGCTCACGCAGGGGGTGCGCTTGCGCACCCGCGGAACGAAAGAGCTCGGCCATGCAAACATCATATGTCCATATGAGTCGGTCGTAGCTTCCGGGGCCGGCGGAGCGTCCCGGAAGGATCCGTAACCGGAAACGCCGGCCCTCAACCCGGGCGACGCTATCGGTCGACGCGAGGAGCGCGACCGGCGACGAGCCGCTCTACATCGGCGAGCGTTGCCATCGAGGTGTCCCCGGGCGTCGTCATCGCAAGCGCACCGTGTGCCACGCCGTAGGCGAGCGCCGTCTCGACGTCGAATTGCTCGAGTAGGCCGTAGATGAGCCCCGAGGCGAACGAGTCGCCGCCGCCGACGCGGTCGAGGATCTCGAGGGCTTCGAACGAAGGGCTCACGCGGAACCCTTCGCGCGTTCGACAGACGGCGCTCCAGTCGTTCCGAGTCGCCGTGCGCGCCCTGCGCAGGGTCGAGGCGACGAGCGCGACCTGCGGCTGATCGTCGAGCACGCGGCCGAGCAGGCGCTCGTAGCTCCCGACGTCAAGCTCGAGGAGGTTCTCGTCCGCCTCCACCAGTGGGTAGCCGAGCGCCGCCGAGAAATCCTCCTCGTTGCCGAAGAGGACGTCCACGTGCTCGACAATGTCACGGTTGACCTCGGCCGCGGCGTCCGCGCCACCGCGCGAGCGCCACAGCGACGGCCGGTAGTTCAGATCGTAGGAGACAACGGCGCCGTGGCGGCGCGCCACAGAGACCGCTTCGAGCGCGACGGCCGGCGTCGTCTCCGAGAGGGCGCAGAAGACACCGCCGGTGTGCAGCCAGCGCGCGCCGTCGTCGCCGAAGATCCGCTCCCAGTCGATGTCTCCCGGCCGCAGCTGCGACGCGGCAGTGTACCCACGGTCGGAGCAACCAACGGCGCCGCGCACGCCGAAACCGCGTTCTGTGAAGTTTAGCCCGTTGCGGACATCCCGCCCGATCCCGTCATACGCGCGCCAGACAAGCTCCGCCTGCTCGACACCCCCCTGCAGAATCAGATCCTCGACCAGCCGGCCAACCGGGTTGTCAGCGAGGGCAGTAACGATCCCGCTCCGAAGACCGAAGCAGCGGCGAAGCCCTCGCGCGACGTTGTACTCGCCGCCTCCCTCCCACGCGCGAAACGACCGCGTGGTGGCGATGCGGTCTTCGCCGGGATCGAGGCGAAGCATCACCTCGCCCAGCGCCACCAGGTCATACCGGCACTCATCGCGCGGCCGGAGCGCGAGCGGCCAGGTCATCCGGCCGCGTCCATCGCAGCCCGGGCACGGCGCTCGATCCCAGTGAAGTCATGCTCCCGAATCGACTGCGGGTCACAGATCCAGCTCCCCCCGCAGGCAACGACTGCCGGGACCGCGAGGTATGACGCGAGCGAGCCGGGATCGATCCCCCCGGTCGGCAGGAACCGCGCCTGGGGGAAGGTTGCCGAGACGGCGCGAAGAAACGCAGGTCCCCCCAGTGTGGAGGCGGGGAAGACCTTGACCGTGGCACATCCGAGCCGCAGGGCGTGCCCCAGCTCGGTCGGCGTGGCGATTCCTGGGAAAAACGGCAGTCCGAGCTCCGCGCAGCCCGCGACGACTTCGTCGTCCGTTCCCGGGGCAACGGCGAACGCGGCCCCGGCTGCTGCGGCGGCGCGGGCCTGGTCGACCGATAACACGGTGCCGGCGCCCACCACCATCCCCTCCACCTCCGATGCCCTTTCGAGCGCGGCCGCCGCGGCCGACGTCCGGAAGGTGATCTCGATGGTGGAGATGCCCCCCGCCAACAGGGCCGCGCAGAGGTCGGGAACGACGGAGGCGTCTTCGAGCGCCACGACAGGCAGCACCCGCGCCCGGCCGAGCGTTGCGAGGACGGTCTCCCCACTCACGCACGGGCCGGAGCTCATCGGCCGAGCCAGCCCCCGTCGACGGGAAGAACGATGCCGTCCACGTAGTCGGCCGCCGGCGAGCAGAGGAAGACCACCGCTCCCGCGATGTCCTCCGGTTCGGCCCAGCGACCGGCCGGGATGCGGGCGATGATCTGCTCGAAGCGGACCGGGTCGTCGCGGAGCGCCTGGGTGTTGTCGGTCTGGACATACCCGGGAGCCACGGCGTTGACGTTGACACCGTGGAGCGCCCACTCGTTCGCGAGTGCCTTGGTCAGGCCGGCGACGCCGGACTTGCTCGCCGTATAGCTCGGCACCGTAATCCCTCCCTGGAAGGAGAGGAGCGAGGCGACGAATACGATCTTCCCGCTTCCGCGGGCGACCATCTCGCGCCCGAGCTCGCGCGCCAGGATGAACTGGGCTGTCAGGTTCACCTCGAGCACGTGATCCCATAGCTCGTCAGGGTGCTCCGCCGCAGGCACGCGCCCGATGGTGCCGGCGTTGTTGACGAGGATGTCGATCCGCTCGTGTCCGCGGCGCACGGCCGCGACCAGCTCGTGGACCTCGGCGCGATTCCCGAGGTCGCATCGGTAGGGCGCGAAGCTGCGTCCGTGCGCCTCGACCGTGGCCGCGACCTCACTGCCCTGCTCGAGCGAGGCGCTCACACCTACGATGTCCGCACCGGCGGCGGCGAGCGCCACGGCCGCGGCCTTGCCGATCCCGCGTCTGCATCCGGTGACGAGCGCAGTCCGGCCGGAGAGATCGAAGGGCGCTGCGTTCACGCGCGGCAGTCGACCAGGATCTTCATCGCGGGCCGGCCTGCGAGGAGCTCCTCGAACATCTCCGGCACCCGCTCGAGCGGCTCGACGGCGGTGATCAGCCGCTCAAGGTCGAGCGAGCCGGCCGCGAGCAACTCGATGGCGGCGTCGAAGTCCTCCGCCTCGTAGACCCGGACGCCACGGATGTCGAGCTCCTTGAAGAAGACGTCGAACAGCGCCACAGGCTTCGGCTCGGGAAAGATCGCAACGACGACGATCCGGCCGCGCAGGCAGGCGTACCTTGTCGCCTCGAGAATGCCGGCGGCCGACCCGGACACCTCGAACACAACGTCGGCGCCGGCGCCGTCGCTCTCCTCGAGGACACACGCGGCCACGTCATCCGAGCCGGGATCGAGTGCACCGAGCCCAAGCTCGCGCGCGAGTCCCCGACGCGTGGCGTCCGGCTCGACGATGAGCACTCGCGCCCGGCGGGCGCTCGCGACGAGCGCGATCAGAAGCCCGATTGGGCCGCCGCCGATCACGACGGCGAGCTGGCCTTCGCGAACCTCGCCGCGACGGACGTCGTGGCAGGCCACCGCCAGCGGCTCTGCGAGTGCGCCGAGGCGTAGGTCAACCGTGGCGGGGAGCGCGTGAAGAGTGAAGGCGGGAACGGTCCACGACCGCTGCAGCGCGCCGGGAGCGTCGATACCGAGGAACTTGAGGCCGCGGCTGATATGGCTCAAGCCGCGATCCGCCGGCGTCTCGCCGCGCGGGTCGAGCGGCCGCACCACCACCTCGTCGCCGGGATGGAAGCCTTCGACTCCCTCGCCGATCTCGGCGACCGTCCCCGACATCTCGTGCCCGATCACCTGCGGGGGGCGAACCCGCGCGTCCATAGCGCCGTGCGCGATGTGCAGGTCCGTACCGCAAACGCCGCAGTAAGCGACCTCGAGCCGCACTTCTCCCGCAGCCGGAGGGCGGGCGTGGCCGACCCCGAGTGAAAACACACCGGGGCCTTCGTAGTAAACGGCGCTCATCGTGTTGTCGAGAGACATAATACGATCATATGAGATCGGGTGCCGGCGCGAGGTTGGGACTGGGGACCGCGCCCCTCGGGGGGTTGTTCGCCGAGGTCTCGCAGCAGACGGCGACCGACACCGTGGACGCGGCGTGGGGCCTCGGGGTTCGCTTCTTCGATACGGCCCCGCTCTACGGGTCGGGGCTCGCGGAGGAGCGGCTCGGACGGGCCCTCGCCGGCCGACCGCGCGAGGAGTACCGGGTCTCGACCAAGGTCGGTCGCGTGCTCCGGCCGGGGGCGGCGAGCTCGGCGTTCCGGGGGGCGCCGCCGCTCGAGGCGGTCTTCGACTTCAGCCCCGAGGGTGTTCGCCGCTCGCTCGCCGGGAGCCTCCGACGGCTTCGGCTCGATGCCGTCGACGTCGTACTGCTTCACGACCCGGAGGCGCACATGGAGGAGGCTCGACGCGCGATCGAGACGGTGCGGGAGATCGCGCCTCGGGTCGGCGTCGGCACGAACGTGGTGCAGACTGCTATCACCTTCGTCGAGCGCGGCGACGCAGACGTGGTCTTGCTCGCGGGCCGCTACACGCTGCTCGACCGTTCCGCCGCCGAGGAACTGCTGCCCCTCTGCGCGGAGCGCCGCGTCGAGTTTCTCGCCGCCGGCATCTTCAACAGCGGCGTCCTGGCCGGTGGCACGATGTTCGACTACGAGGTGGCTGCGCCCCCAGTCCTCGAGCGGCGTCGAAGGCTTGAGGAGGCCTGCGCGCGCCACGCTGTCCCGCTTGCCGCCGCGGCGATCCAGTTCCCGCTCCGGCATCCCGCCGTGACGTCGATCCTCGTCGGCGCCCGGACACCCGAGGAGGTTGCAGAGGACGTGGCCCTCGTCGATTGTTCGGTGCCCGAAGAGCTTTGGTCGGAGCTCGCCTCGATCGCCTAGCCGCCCCGCTCCCGTCGTGCGCCCGCCGGAGTCTTGCCGAGTCATCCGGGCCGAGTTCTAGCATGCACGCACTTGAAAGATCAGACCAATTATCGTATTCTTCCGCCTCGATGGGCCTAAACAGCAGTTCGTTTCCGGGTCGCACTCCTAGACATCAGACCACTTGGGAGTCTGAGTGAGGATCACAGGCGTTAGCACCTACGACGTCCGCTTCCCTACTTCCCGGTTGCTCGACGGCTCCGACGCCATGCACCGGAAGCCCGACTACTCGGCGGCCTACGTCGTCCTCCACACGGACTCCGGCGCGAGCGGCCACGGCCTGACCTTCACAAACGGGCGGGGGACCGAGGTATGTGTCGCCGCCGTGCGTGCGCTGGAGCCGCTCGTGGCCGGCCGCACGCTCGACGGGATCACCGGCGACATGCGCGCCTTCTGGCGCTCGCTCGCGTCGGACGACCAGCTCCGCTGGCTCGGGCCGGAGAAAGGCGTCATCCACCTCGCCGTGGGCGCGGTCGTCAACGCCGTGTGGGATCTCTGGGCGAAGAAGGCGGGCATGCCGCTCTGGCAGCTCCTGACACGGCTTCCTCCCGAAGATCTCGTCGCGGCAATCGACTTCCGCTACATCGAGGACGCCCTCTCTCCCGGGGAGGCACTCGACCTCCTACAGGCGAGAGCCACCGGCAAAGGGGAGCGCGAGGCGCAGATCATCGCCGGCGGGTACCCCGCCTACACCACCTCCGCCGGGTGGATCGGGTACGAGGACGAGAAGGTCAAGGCGCTTGTCGCGCAGGCGATCGCGGACGGCTTCGAGCACGTGAAGATGAAGGTCGGCGGCGACATCGGGTCGGATGCTCGCCGGGCCGCGTCGATCCGGGACGTGCTCGGCCCCGGCCGGAAGCTGATGATGGACGCGAACCAGGTCTGGGGCGTCGACGAGGCGATCGCTGCGATGGTCGCCCTCCGTGAGTTCGATCCCTGGTGGATCGAGGAGCCGACGAGCCCGGACGACGTCCTCGGGCATGCCAGGATCCGGAAGGCCGTCGCGCCGATCCGGGTCGCCACCGGTGAGCACGTCCAGAACCGAGTCGTGTTCAAGCAGCTCTTCCAGGCGGGGGCGATCGACGTGTGCCAGATCGACGCCTGCCGTGTCGGGGGTGTCAACGAGGTCCTCGCGATCATCCTGATGGCGGCCAAGTTCGGCGTCCCGGTCTGCCCGCATGCCGGCGGTGTCGGCCTGTGCGAGTACGTTCAGCATCTCGCCGTCTTCGATTACGTGAACGTCAGCTGCTCGCTGGAGGACCGGGTGATCGAGTGGGTCGACCACCTGCACGAGCACTTCCGGTATCCCGCGATCGTCGACAGCGGCCGCTACCGGGTGCCGCTCGACCCCGGCTACAGCGTCGAGATGCGGCCCGAGTCGCTCGAGGCGTACGCGTTTCCCGACGGCCCGGTCTGGGCCGCGACCGAGGCACTCGCCGGGCTGCCGTGACCGAGGCCGCCGGTTCCGTAGAGCACCCGGAGCCCCGGCTTCCGACGGCCGCGCGAACCTCACTGCGACGCGGGTGTCAAGCCGGGCGGGATCATCCTGGTCGGTTTCGCCGGGCTCCCGGACGAGGTCACGGCGGTGAAAGCGGGCACGGAGAGCGCCGCCGTCGCTCAGCACCCCGACAAGATCGGCTCGCTCGGGGTGGCGACCCGGTACGCCGCTGTGATGGGAAAGGCGGTGCAGAAGAACGTCGATACCGGCACGTCGCTGATCACCCCGGGGTCAGCGAAATAGGACTCCTCCCGTGGGCCTCGCCGCGCCTCCTCCTCGCCGCGAGGCCCACATCACGCCAACCGTGACCATCGACGCCCATCACCACTTTTGGAATCCGGCACGGATTCCGCAGCCGTGGATGGCGGCCGAGCATGCGGCGATTGCGCGCGCGTTCGAGCCAGAAGATATGGAGCCTTATCTACGCGCTGTCGGCGTTACGCAGACCGTTCTCGTGCAGAGCGCGGCGCGCGACGATGACACCGACTACATGTTCGACCTCGCAAGCGACGTTTCATGGGTCGGCGGCATCGTCGCGTGGTGCCGTCTCGATGACGAACGCCGCGCGCGTGCGCGGCTGGACGAGCTCCTCGAAAGGCCCAAGCTGAGGGGGATCCGTCACCTGATCCACCAGGAACCCGATTCCCACTGGATCCTGCAACCGGCCGTGCAGCCGGCACTCTCTCTGCTGGAGGAAGCAGGGCTCATCCTCGAGCTGCCGGCGGTGTTCCCAGACCACCTCGGCGACGTTCCTGAGCTTGCCAGGCGCCATCCCGGGCTGATCCTGGTCGTCGACCACCTCGCCAAGCCGCCGCTCGGAACTGCGCAGATGGAGTCGTGGGAAGATCTCCTGCGATCCGCGGCTGAGATGCCGAATGTCTACGCGAAGATCTCCGGCCTGAACACCGTTGCGCCCACGGCAGTGTGGGGCGCGGCCGATCTCGAGCCGGCGGTTCGCGTTGCAGCCGACGCATTCGGCCCGGAGCGACTCGTCTGCGGAAGCGACTGGCCGGTCGCGTTGTTGAACGGCGACTACGTAAAGGTCTGGCGCGAGACAACCGCCGCGATCGAGCAGATCACTGGGCCCCAGGCCGCCGCCGAGATCATGTCGGCCACGCCGGCACGACTCTATCGTCTCGAGAAATGACGCGGCTCGAGCGCGCACGGCGGTAGCGTGACGGGAGAAGTTTGATGAGCGGCGAGACAGGCCGGGCTACAGATCAGGCGATAGCCAAGCTCAAGGAGCTCATCAGCTCCGGTCAGTTTGGGGCGGGCGCGCGACTTCCGACGGAGCGCGAACTGACCCAGCGATTCGGCATCTCGAGAAGCTCCCTCCGGGAGGCTGTGCGCGCGCTTGCGCTCGTGGGCGTGCTCGAGTCCCGAGTGGGTGACGGAACGTACGTGACGACACTCGAGCCGGATCTCCTCATGACCGGAATCGGATTCGTGAGCGACCTCGCACATGGGGACTCGTTGCTCGAGATCCATCAGGTCAGGCGAATCCTCGAGCCCGAGGCGACGCGACTCGCGACGCCGCGGCTCAGCGAAGACGATTTCGAGCGCCTCGAGGGATGCCTCCGCCTGATGGAGATCGCCGACGGCGTGCCGGCGTTCATCGAGGCCGACACGCTCTTCCACCGCTTCATCCTGGAAGCGTGCGGCAATGCGACGCTCGCCTCGCTGATCCAGAACCTCTCGAGCGGCACGCTGCGCGCGCGATTGTGGCAGTCGCTCGTCGCGCAGGGTGCGGTTGAGGCGACACTCGCGAGCCACTGGAGCATCTTCAACGCCCTGATCGCCCGCGACGCCGACATGGCCGCGGCCGCCGACATGATGCACCTCGCGATCGCCGAGGAGTGGCTGCGCTCGTTCCTCGAGTCGCAGGGTAAGCACGACCCAGGACCAGGCGAGGTCGAGCTCAGCGGAGCCCCGTCTCACGGGTGAACCTCGGCAGATTTCAACCAGGAGCGCTCACCGTTCCCCGAGGCCGCATCCCAACCGGGCGCTGCCCCTCCGGGCCTCGCTGGGTAAATCTGAATGGCGATGGAAAGCGAGGCTATGACGACGCTGACGGGCGAGGCGGCGGCTGCTCCGCACGCGGATCCGGGACCGCCGAAGGTCAGCTCGGATCGTGGTCGGGCGGCTCACCGGTGCCGTCGTCCGACACGGACAGGAGCGGTACTCGAGAGTGGAAGTGCACGTAGGAGGTCACACTCCCGAGTAGGCCTTCCTGTGCGCGTCCGCGACCTCGAGAGCCGAGCACGATCAGGTCGTAGCTGCCACGGTTGAGCTCCTTGACGATCTCCGGACCGACCTCGCCCGCGTGCTGGATCGTGTGTGCGACCACGTCTGTCGGTATCCGTTCGGCCGCCTGGGAGAGCATCTTGCCGGCCCAGGGCTAGTCACTCCCGACGCAACGCTTGAACTCCGCCTGTTCACGGAAGGTGCCGGCTCGAAGTCCGAGCCGGCACCGCTACGAGTTCTCTACCTGGCCCGGAGCCGTGCCCCACCATAGGCCGCGAGCCCATAGATGATCAGGACATCGATCGCGAAGATCGCCATCGACCACCAGGGGTTGGCGTTAACGAGCATCAACTGCCCGAGCGCGTTCACGCCCGCGACCGTGATCCCGAACCAGCGCGCCAGCTCGCTCCCCGCCATCAGCGAGAAGGCTGCCAGCACACAGAGCACGCCCAGGACGAGGACGATCCAGCCCCAGGTGTTCAGGCCGCTGAAGACGAACACCGCGCTCGCGACGAAGACCTTTGACGAGGAGATCGCAAGGATGCCCTCGATGATCCCCCAGACGCCCACGAAAGCGAGCGTGATCGCCGAGAACAGCACCCAGCCGAGACCTTCAGGCTGAGTCCCTGCGACCGACGCCGGTGACGTCGATTCCAACGCAACACCATTCGTCGCAAAGGATCTCGGCTTCTCGATGGTTGACATGTTCAACCTCCTCCGATCCGATTGACCGCGAATGCGCGGTCGCATCCGCGAGCCTGCATCCTTACCCGCACTGACGCGTCGGACTCCGCCACAGTCAGGTTCGGTAGAACACCGCACACCTTTTCGCCAAGCCCGTTCGCTGGGACTATTTTGCAAGAAGGCTCTGCTGGTTCGTCTCGTTGATAACGGCGACGGGATCCAGTGATCGGACGCTCGAGCCCGACCAAGCCAAAGGAGGATCAGACGTGACTCCCAAGGGGCTGATGTTTTTCCTCGCCCTTTCACAGCACGAGGAGCTTGCGGCTGAGATCGTTCGCGCAGCCGCAGAACACACTGCTGCAGCCCGCCGGCGTTCGCTCTGACCTCATGAAGGCCATGGTGCTACGGGCGACGGGTACACCACTCGAGCCTGTCGAGATCGAACGCCCGACCGCAAGCGCAGGTGAGGTGCTGCTGAAGGTGCAGGCCTGTGGCGTCTGCCGGACCGATCTTCACATCATCGACGGCGAGCTCACCAACCCCAAGCTGCCCCTCGTCCCAGGCCACCAGATAGTCGGGATCGCAGAGGACGGCCGACGCCTCGGCGTTCCCTGGCTCGGCTGGACGTGCGGCACATGCCGTTACTGCCGGAGCGGCCGGGAGAACCTGTGCGACGGTGCCCGCTTCACAGGCTATGACATCGACGGCGGCTACGCCGAGTGGGCCGTCGCGGACGAGCGCTTCTGCTTCCCGCTCCCACACGGCTACGACGATCTCGAGATCGCGCCGCTCCTCTGCGCCGGACTGATCGGCTACCGGTCGTTGCGGATGGCCGGGGACGCCGAACGGCTCGGGCTGTACGGCTTCGGCTCGGCCGCACATATCGTCGCGCAGGTCGCTCGCTCGCAGGGCCGCCGGCTGTTCGCGGTCACGCGGGAGGGCGACGAGGAGGCGCAGTCGTTCGCGCGCAGCCTCGGCGCCGAGTGGGCAGGAGCGGGGAGCCCGCCGGAAGAGCTCGATGCGGCGATCATCTTCGCACCGGCCGGCGAGCTCGTCCCGGCGGCACTCAGCGCGCTGGCCAAGGGCGGGACCGTTGTGTGCGCGGGAATCCACATGTCCGAGATCCCTGCATTCCCCTACGAGATCCTCTGGGGCGAGCGAACGGTGCGCTCGGTGGCCAACCTCACTCGCCGGGACGCGGAGGAGTTCCTGACCCTCGCACCCGACGTTCCCGTGATCACCCAGATCGAGACGTTCCCGCTCGAGCGCGCGAACGACGCCATCTCGAAGCTCCGCTCCGGCAACGTCCAGGGCTCACTCGTGATCGTCCCGTAGCGCTCGTCCCCACGCCGGTCGCGGCTTTCCCGGTGGCAAGTTCAGGGTGCGACCCGATGCCGTTGAACACGCGCGGAGCGACCCTTGCTCGTGTCAATGGAAAGGAGCACGTTATGGCCACCACCGAAACGACCGCGGCATATGAGGCTCCGGGTCGGCCGGGAAGCCCTGTCGAGCTGAAGCCGCGCTACGAGAACTTCATCGGCGGTCACTGGATCGCTCCGATCGATGGGCGGTACTCCCAGAACGTCTCACCGGTGACGGGCGAGCCCTTCACGGAGGTGCCTCGCTCGACCGCAGACGACATCGAGTTGGCGCTCGATGCCGCCTATGCAGCGAAAGACGCGTGGGCGGAGACGTCGACGACCGAGCGTTCGAAGGTGCTGAACCTGATCGCCGACGCAATCGAGGAGAACCTCGAGATGTTGGCGGTCGCTGAGAGCTGGGAGAACGGGAAGCCGGTTCGCGAGACCCTGGCGGCCGACATCCCGCTCGCTGCAGACCACTTCCGTTACTTCGCCTCGGTGATCCGGGGCGAGGAAGGAACGATCTCGGAGATCGACAAGAACACGGTCGCCTACCACTTCCACGAGCCGCTTGGAGTTGTGGGCCAGATCATTCCGTTCAACTTCCCTCTGCTCATGGCAGCCTGGAAACTCGCTCCCGCGATCGCGGCGGGAAACTGCGTCGTGCTCAAGCCCGCAAGCCCGACGCCCTGGTCGATCCTGAAGTTCGCTGAACTGATCGAGGAGATCGTCCCGGCGGGCGTGATCAACATCGTCAACGGTTCGGGCGCCGAGATCGGCAAGGCGCTCGCGACGAACAAGCGGATCGCGAAGATCGCTTTCACGGGAGAGACGGTGACCGGCCGGCTGATCATGCAGTACGCAGCGGAGAACATCATCCCGTCGACAACCGAGCTCGGCGGCAAGTCGCCGAACATCTTCTTCGCGGACATCATGGATGCCGACGACGAGTTCTTCGACAAGGCAATTGAGGGCCTTGTGCTCTATGCCTTCAACAAGGGCGAGGTTTGCACGTGCCCCTCACGCGCCTTGATCGAGGAGTCGATCTACGAGCCCTTCATGAAGCGGTGCCTCGAGCGGATCGCGACGATCCGGCAAGGGAATCCGCTCGACCCGGCAACGCAGATCGGACCGCAGGTTTCGACTGCGCAGCTCGAGAAGATCCAGAGCTACGTCGAGATCGGGCTCAAGGAAGGCGCCGAACTACTGATCGGCGGCAAGCGAAACATGCTCGATGGAGAGCTCGCCGACGGTTACTACTTCGAGCCAACCGTCTTCAAGGGCGACAACTCGATGCGGATCTTCCAGGAGGAGATCTTCGGGCCGGTTCTTGCGGTCACGACGTTCAAGACCGAGGCAGAGGCGCTCGAGATCGCGAACGACACCCTCTACGGCCTCGGCGCCGGAGTCTGGACACGCGACGCAAGCCGCGCGTTCCGAATGGGACGCGGAATCAAGGCCGGACGGGTGTGGACGAACTGTTATCACCTCTATCCGGCTCACGCGGCCTTCGGCGGCTACAAGGCCTCCGGTGTCGGACGCGAGAACCACAAGATGATGCTCGACCACTACAGCCAGACCAAGTGCCTGCTGGTCAGCTATGACCCGAAGCCGCTCGGATTCTTCTAGGAGAAGATGAGGGCTGCAGACGGTTTCACGCTGACGTTCTTCTTGTCGGGGAGCTGCTACGTAAGCAGCTCCCCGACTTGCACTAGGTCTGATGGGGCCCCTTCGGGGATGATCCGATCGAAGCCGACAGGGGCGCTCGTCGGCACGATCGCGCAGACGTGCCGGCCACGTCTCGCACCTTCGACGTCGATGCTGAAGCGGCGTCGCACCCTTCCTCCAGCCGTACCGGCCCAACGCTCATTCAAGTCTCATCGGTCGCGCCGATCATGGTCTTTCGCAAGAGCTGGAGGTTGGCCCTGCTACACGAACGTGGACGGACCAGATCATCAGACCCGTCACGAGGACACGGGAATCTCAAGTCCGTGGCGATATCCGCTCTGATTGTCGTGGCAGCGAACGTGGCCGGATCAGCCCTCGCCGCCCACGGTTCCCCCGCAGCAAACCCGAACTCCACCGTCACGAGCACGAACACCGCATCGACAGGCGCTAACCCGGGCTCGAGTTTCGTTGGTTCTCGAACAAAGGGCACTTCCGGCGAGGGCGACGGGGGCTCCGAGTCTGACAACCCGGGCTCCTTCGGGTCGAACGCGCTCTTGTTGATCATCGTCGCGCTCGGTGCCGCCTTCTACTTCGCCGTGAGGCTGACAATGCGTCGGCGGGGCTGACGCCAAGGAGGGGTGATGCCAGCAGCAAACCGGACCTGGGCGAGCAAGACGTGAGCAGATACGGGGATGGCCCTGGTCGCAGGCGGAAGCTCCGGGTGAGAGGTCGCCGGACTCGCGACGTTTCGAAGGTCGCGGCATCCGCCGTAGTGGTCGTACTCGGCATCTGTTCGGTCGCAAGTGGGTCAGGCGCCATCGACAACTCCGCCGTCTTTCTGCCTGTGCAGCTCACTGCGCACTCCTCGACGACCCGGCACTTCGAGTATGTGTTCGCAGACGGCGGCATCCAGGTTTACGACATCGACCACCGCAACCGCTATCGTCGGGCAGGTCACGCTTCCGAATCTCGCCGATCCGCGGACTCGTTGCCGACCCGCGACCAACACGCTCTACGTCGCATACGGCGGCTCGGGAGGCTCCTCGGGTGCCGGCTCGATGCTCGCCTACAACCTCGTGACGGGAAAGACGCTTTGGCGACACACCTACGAGACCGGCGTGGACAACATCGCGATCACCCCGAACGGCCGGACGATCTACATGGCTGTCGGAGAATCCTCCAACAGCAGCACCTGGGAGATCATCGACCCGTCCAACGGAAAGGTCATCGGATCGATCGAGGGCGGCTCGGGCCCGCACGAGACGATCATGGGGCCGGACGGCAAATACGTCTACCTCGGCGGCGTCAACACGCCCTACCTCTATGTCGCAAGCACATCCACGAACAGGGTCGTGAGGAAGATCGGGCCTCTCCACGGACCCGGTGTGACGACCGTTCACGATCAACGCGGCGCAGACGTTCGCCTTCACGACCTCGTGGAGCTTCCTCGGGTTCCAGGTCAGCAGCATCAAGACCGGAAAGGTGTTGTACAGCGTCGTCCCCGCCAGGTTTTCGGTTCGACGCGGCGACGTTCGGCAGCATCCCCGACCACGGCATCTCCCTCTCCCCCGACGGACGCCAGCTCTACCTGATCGACACAGCCAACGGCTACGTCCACGTCTTCGACGTGAGCGGCCTACCCGAATCCGCCCCTCGTGACGTTGCCGACATCAAGCTCGCGCATCCGCCGGCCGGCGCCGACAGTTGGCTGCAACACAGCCGCGACGGACGCTACGTATACGTTGGACGAGCCGGAGACGTCATCGCGACCGCCACCCGCAAGATCGTCGCCTACCTCCCTCCACTCCAAGACACCACCGAGTTCATCGAGATCGACTGGCGCCACGGACGGCCCGTGGACGCAACCCCGCGATACGGCGTCGGCTACTCCTCGCAAGACCACTAGCGGGTGGCGTCGGTGCCAGCACCAACCCGCGTTCGATCGGGCGAGGCGTTCCCCCGCCACGTGAGCTCGGACGTTCTCAGCGAACTCACAGCTTGTACTCACGTCGGTCTCACGCCCCTCGGCGACACTGATGGACGTGGCATTTCTACGCCGGACGCTGGATCGTCTCGCAGTTCGATTCCCGGGCGGGCCGGAAGGGAACCGCCGCCTGACTGCTTTGCTGGGAGCCCTTTTGCTCGCCGGGATCGTCGCTGAGATCGCGACCCTGATGCTTGGCCTGCAGCGGACGTTGCCGGTTCACATCTTCCTCGGTGTTGCGCTCATACCGATCGTCGTACTCAAGCTCGTCTCGACCGGTTGGCGGATGATTCGCTACTACGCTCGCTCGCCTGTTTATCGGTCCGAACGACCGCCACGGCCGTTTCTGCGCGGGATTGCGCCGCTCGTCGTGGGGTCGACGGCCGCTCTCCTGGGAAGTGGCATCGGGCTCATCTTCGCCGGGCCGCACGCTCATTTCTTCCGTGCCGTCCACTCCGCCAGCTTTGCCCTCTTCCTGCTCGTTGTGGGTGCGCACGCGGTCGCACATCTCCCGATGTTGCGCCGATTCGCATTCGCCGACTGGGCCGCAGGTCGGCAGGTGCAAGGACACGTCGTGCGGCGTGGCGCAGCCGCGTTTGGCCTTCTCACAGGCGGCGCACTCGCGGTAGCCGCGATCGAGAGCGCAGGGCCGTGGATGACCGCGATCCAGCACAGCGTGGGCGGATAGAGGTTACGGTACGCGGCGCCGGTCGAACGAACAACTCGACGGAATCGCCCGGTCGCGTGAGGGGTGCAGAGTGACCCGCCGTCGGAGTGTGCGGCAGGCGTCGCCCAGGATTCGAGCACTCGGCGCCGCGCTCGTCGCCGTGTTGGTCGCCGCGAGCTTCGGCGCCGACGTGATTGTCGCGGGCCCATCGCGGGGTCACGGCGCGTCGAAGTGGTCGCGAGGTGCCGTCGCCGTGACCGATGCGGGCGCGATTCGGGGGAGGGTAGGCGCCGGGATTCGGAGCTTTCTGGGGATCCCTTATGCGGCCGCGCCGATCGGCGCCTTGCGCTGGCAGCCCCCACAGACATACCCGGCATGGAAAGGGACCCGAGACGCGACCCGGTTCGGCAGCTCGTGTCCGCAGGTCGCGTCGCTACTGGGGCCGCAGAGCATGAACGAGGACTGCTTGTTCCTCAACGTCTTTGCGCCCCTTACCGTCACCGGAAAGCGCCTCCCGGTGATGGTCTGGATCCACGGCGGCGGGCTCGTGTCGGGCGATGCAAGGGAGTACTACCCCGACGGGCTTGTAGAGCGAGGCGTCGTCGTTGTGACCGTCAACTACCGGCTCGGGGTGCTCGGCTTCCTGGCGCACCGATCCCTGACCGAGGAGTCACCAGACCACGCGTCCGGGAATTACGGATTACTGGATCAGCAGTTTGCATTGCGGTGGGTGAGGCGAAACATCGCCCACTTCGGGGGGGATCCGGGCAAGATCACACTCTTCGGGGAATCGGCCGGCGGGCTCAGCGTTCACGCGCAACTCGCGTCGCCGACGGCCCGTGGCCTGTTTCAACGAGCGATCGTCGAGAGCGGCGGCTACTCCGGTAGCCAGCCCTCGCTCGAAGAGGCCGAGGCGGCCGGCTCGACATTCGCGACGAGGGTCGGCTGCGGCACTCAAACGTCAGCATGCTTGCGGAATCTCCCCGTCGCGACATTGCTCGCGAACGAGCCCTTCTTCGCGGCAACTCCGCTGATCGACGGGAAGGTCTTGACTCGGTCGATCACCCAGGCGTTCACGGACGGCCTATTCAACCGAGTCCCGGTGATCGAAGGATCAAACCACGACGAGTTCCGCTTCTTCCTGGCGGAGAATGAGCTCGCCGGCGGCCGACCCTTGACCGCGTCGGGTTACGAGGCCGCGATCGCGGCGACGCTCCAACTCACTTCCGCGACCGCTCGAACGGTCGCGACCGAGTACCCACTCAGCTCGTATGCTTCGCCCAGTGTCGCGCTTGGCGCAGCGGCCACCGACGCTGCCTACGCGTGCAAGGCGCGCGCAGCCGTGGGGGCGCTCTCGCGCTACGTGCCGACCTATCAGTACGAGTTCGATGACGAAGCGGCCCCTCGTTACTTCCCCGGGCCGTCCGTGAGCTTCCCGCTCGGCGCGTACCACACCGCCGAGCTCGAGTATCTGTTCGGTCTCCGGGGCTTCCCGTCGCAGCTCGCGGGTGACCACGAGAACCTGTCCGAGGCAATGCTCGATCTGTGGGCGACCTTCGCGGCCACCGGCGACCCCGGCTCGGAATGGCCGCGCTATTCAGCCAATACGGACGAGACCGAATTGCTCAGCCCCCCGCAGCCGACCACCGAGACCAGCTTCGCAGCCGACCACAAGTGCGCCTTCTGGAGCCACCTGTTAGGTTCGACGCCATAAGCGCGGAGCCGGCCGAGTTCAAGTGGCGATGATCCTGGCCGGGCGTTGAACTACGCTCTTGGATTGCTCGGACCAGACCTGACCGAGCCCATGAACACCTCCCCCCACCAACACTTGCCTCCCCAAGGGCGGCCGCAGCGGAACCGACGCCGGTCGGCTCCCGCCCCACGAGGCCGCGACCGCAAGTTGCAACGCCGGCAGCGCGCCCGGAGAGGAAGAAGACGCCTCTTGACGCTGGCTGTCGCGATCGTCGCGCTGACCTGGATACCCGGCTCGATCGGCAGCTCGATCGGGCTGCCGCTACTGACGAGCTGGGGTGTGGTGAGCGGCTACACCGGGCTGAGCTGGGCGCTACCGGCGCTCCTCATCGCACTCGTGGCCGCAACAGCTTGGCACGATCGAGGCCTGCCGCTTCATCGCGTTGTCGGCATTGTCGTCGGAGCAGCAGCGAGTCTCGTCTTCTTGCTCGCGGCCGTCCAGTTGGTCGGTGGCTGACCGACGAATCGTCTGCAGTCCGTTGCGCCGGCGGGTGTCGAGCTCCGCGCGTTGCAGGATCGGCCCGGCTCATCCCCGTTTCTCTCATTGCCCGCTCACCTGACTCACGTCCAATGAACGTCATGAGCGGTTCTCCCGCGCTTGCCGAACCTGGGAAACATCCATGAGCGCCGGGCAGCGATCACACCGAGGCCCGCATGCACTGAGGCTCACCGTCGCGAGCGCAGGTCTCCTGGCGTGCCTGATGGCGCCGTCGTCGAGCATCGCCGCCACCGATCACCGGACGAGCAGCGTCATCGGCCATGGCACGCCGGAGACGTCTCCTGGGCCGCCGCACGTGGTCACCCTCGTCCACCCACGTCTTGCCGGCGAAGGAGTCTGGCGTGCCGGCAGCTACCGGGTGGGAAGCTCTGTCCCGATCCGCGTCACGACCTTCAGGCCCGACCCGGCGAATCCGGGGCTCATTGCCTACGTCGCATGGATCGACCACACATCAACCCGACTCGCGCTTTACCCCGGCTATGCCAATCCGCCGGTGGCGCTGCCAAGAGGATCCGCAGAGATTCCGAGCGACCAAAGGTGGCGTCTGCTCGCGACATTCAACGGCGGGTTCAAGTGGGCCTGGGGACCCGCAGGCTTCCTGATCAACGGGGTCGCCGACGAGCCGTTGGTGCGCGGACTTGGAACAGTGGTCGCATACCCGAGCGGACGCGTCGATGTCGTCGACTGGCATGGACCGTCCACCCTGGGACGGCTCGAGCTCGCCCGTCAGAATCTGCCGTTGCTGGTCGACCACGGCCGACCCGCTCCAAACGTGGTGGACGTCGGTGCGTGGGGAGCGACCATCGGAGGGGCGTCCGCCGTGTGGCGCTCTGCGCTGGGGATCGACGCGCACGGCAACCTGCTGTATGCGGCCGCGGATAGCCAAACGCCTTCCTCTCTCGCTGCGCTGATGATTCACGTCGGCGCGAAGCGGGCGATCCAACTGGACATCAACCCGATCTGGGTCTCGTTCTACGGCTACTTGATGCGCGGAGGACAGGATCCGCTCCAGTTCGTGCCCAACCCGAATGAGAGCCGCTACCGATGGCTCTCACCTGACAGCCGTGACTTCTTCGCGGTCTACACGCGTGCGGGTGGCGGCCCCCGGGTCCCGTTTCGATGACGTGGCGCCGTACCCGTGCGTTGACCAACTGCGGCTGATCACCGACTCGTTGATCTCTGCACTCGAGTTCGCCGAGGTGATGGGGTCACCTGGGCGGCATCCGGCGGCCACGACGTAGCCTCATGGTCCGCTCATCTGGTTCGGGTCGACTGCGTGGAAGTGAGCCGAGCAGCGGACGCAACTCTTCCCCCGGCGCGGATCGCATGGCGATCCAAAGACACCACCGAGCATCGCCGCAGCCGGCGATGAACACGGGGGCACAGAGGCCCGTTGCAGGTGAGCGGGCCCGGCCGGAGGCGCGTCGAGAGAGGCGGCTGGCTCGGGAGGCGAAACGCAACCGGCGTCGCCTCTCGCTCGCGGTCGTCGTTGTATCCGCCGCGGTCGTAGTACCGGCTCTCTACTCCTACGCCTCGGCGATGATGAAGCCGTCGAGCCTGCCGCTCGGCGTCCGGAGCGTCGACTGGGTGCGGACGCATCACGGTGCCTGGTTTGTCAACGAGGTCGAGCGGCTCTACTACACCTGGACCGCGCCCTCGAAGGGAGGGCCGCCGCTGCGGACGCTCCCGACTGTCGGAAAGCCGATCAGCCAGGCGCCGCCTCCTCGGGTGTATTACCCGCCGAGGATCACTCCGCTGATGCGCCCGGTGCTCCCCGGCGAGGGCGTCTGGAGGTCGACCGGACGCGTCGTCGACGGCGCGGCCGCCGGTGCTGGTGACGACGTTCCGGACCGACCCCGTTTATCCGCGGATCGTCGCCTACGCCGCCTGGTTCGACCACACGCGGACGCAGCTCGCTCTCTACCCCGGCCGCTACGAGCCGCCGGGCGCGAACCCGCGCGGGCCGATGGAGGTGCCACAGTCGCAGCGCTGGCGCCTGCTCGCCGTGTTCAACAGCGGGTTCATGCACCGCGACAGTAACGGCGGCTTCTTCCTGAACGGGCACAGCGCGGAGCCGCTCATGCCCGGGCAGGGCACCGTCGTCGCTTACAGGAGCGGCCGGGTCGACATCGTCACCTGGCACGGTGGCCCGGTCCCACGCAGGAGGTGTCGTGCTCGCGCGGCAGAACCTGCCGCTGATCATCGATCACGGCCGGTTGAACCGTCTGATCGCGGACGGCTCGCTGTGGGGAAGCACGCTCGGAAACGCCGTTCGCGTCTGGCGTACCGGGGTCGGCATCGACCGCCACGGAAACCTGATCTACCTCGCCGCCGACTACCAGACGGCCTCCAGCCTCGCCCAGGCGCTCGTCCACGCCGGAGCGGTGAGGGCGATCGAGCTCGATATCAACCCCGAGTGGCCGACGCTCGTCACCTACGGCCACGGAGGTGTCGCAAACGCGACGCGAATCGTCCCGAACTACCAGCAGCCGACGAACCGATATCTCGTCCCCGACGACCGCGACTTCTTCGCCGTCTACCGTCGGACGACCCCGGTGGCTCTGACGAAAGTGCCGTTCGGATGATCTCCGCAGGGTGCCCGTCGGCCACGTCGACGCCGCGACGCGAACGCGACCCGAGAGCGTTGGCGACGCCTACGTCTCGGGGTCGTCACCCCGATGGCGAACGAGGCAGGCACAGCGGTCGCGTTCGTCGACGCCGTGCTCGCCGAATGTGCGCCGCGTCCGGTTCGACGTCGGTCACGTTCTTCGTCGTCCTCGACCGCGTCTCGCGCGACGCGACGCGCGAGCTCCTCGAGCGCCACGCGCGAGCGCGGCCCGAGCTTCGCGTGATCTGGGCGCCGGAGACGCGAGGCGTCGCCGACGCCTACGTCCGCGGCTACCGCGAGGCGCTCGACGCCGGCTGCGACTGGATCCTCGAGATCGATGCCGGCTTCAGCCACGATCGCCGACGGACATCGGGTCGTTCGTCGACGCGATGGTCGCCGGCCGCGACTGCGTCTTCGGCAGCCGTTTCTGCCCGGCGGGCGCAACCTCGGCAGCGCGTCGCCGGCGGCGCGCCATCAGCCGCGGCGGCACGGTGCTCACGAACCTCCTGCTCGGGACGCGGCTCTCGGACATGACGAGCGGCTTCGAGCTCTTCACCCGCGCCGTCGCTCGAGCTGGTGCTCGCGAAGGGCATCCGCTCGAAGGGGCCCGTTCTTCCAGACCGAGATCAAGGCGCACTGCCGCCACCTTCGACGTCGCCGAGGTCCCGATCGAGTACGCAGGCGGCAACCACCGCGTCGGCGCGCACGCGATCGCGCGAGTCGCTCATGAACCTGTGGGCGCTCTTCCGCGACCGGCTCGAGGCGCCGGCTGATGACGCACCCGCGGCGTGCCTCGTCATCACCTCGATCGCGGGCCGACCGCGCTGCTCGCGGGCGACTCGCCGAGGCCGCCGCAGCGAGCGCGACCGAGTTCATCGTGATCGGCGACGCGGCGCAGCCCCGCCGACTTCGAGCTCGAGGGCTGCGACTTCTACAGCCTCGAGCGCCAGCGCGGCGCTCGACCTCGCCTTCGCCGCGATCTGTCCCGGTCGGGCCACTACGCCCGGAAGAACCTCGGCTACCTGCTCGCGATGCGCAGCGGCGCGGCGGTGATCGTCGAGACCGACGACGACACCGTCGCCTACGCATGCCTTCTGGGCGCCGCCGGACCGGTCTGCGGCCTCGTTCGCACGGTCGAGTCGCGGCGGCTGGGTCAACGTCTACCGCTACTTCTCCGACGCGCCGATCTGGCCGCGCGGCTTTCCGCTCGACCGAGGCCCGGCGAGCCGGTCCCGCCGCTCGACGGCTGCCGCGCTCGAGGAGATCGACAGCCCGATCCAGCAGGGCCTCGTCGACGACGATCCCGACGTGGACGCCGTCTACCGGCTGCTGTTCCCGCTCCCGTTCCGGTTCGAGCACGGGCCGAGCGTCGCGCTCACCGGCGGGACGCGTGGTGCCCGTTCAACAGCCAGAACACGACCTGGTGGCCGGAGGCCTTCCCGCTCATGTACCTGCCGGCGACGTGCTCGTTCCGGATGACCGACATCTGGCGCAGCTTCGTCGCCCAGCGGATCGCCTGGGCGAACGGCTGGGGCGTCTGCTTCGACGCAGGCCGACGGTCAGGCAGGAGCGGAACGCGCACGACCTCATGCGCGACTTCGCGCGACGAGGTCTCCGGCTACCTCGAGAACAGCGCGATCTGCGAGGCGCTCGAAGGCCTCGACCTCGCACCGGCGTCGGAGCACATCGCTTCGAACATGCGGCAGGCCTACGAAGCTGCTCGTCGAGCGCGGCCTCCTCGACTCGCGGCGAGCTCACCCTGCTCGACGCGTGGCTCGCCGACGTCGCGTCGACGCCAGAGCTCCTCCAGGTTCGAGAAGCCCGGCTCTGAGAGAGAGCGGGCCTGAATGCCTGTCGTGAGACGAGGAGTGATCCTCTCCTTGCTCGCCGTATCGCTTCACGCCTTACCCCCTCCGTCGGCCGCCGCCGCCCCGCCGGCTAGCGACAGCTATGGCTCGGGGGCGGACCAGGTCTGGATCTTCCGACCAGCAGGGCCGGTGCGGGACATCGTTGTTTTCGCCCACGGCTGGAGCACACCGATGCCGACTGGCGCCTTCGCGCCATGGATCGACCATCTACGACGCCGCGGCTCCGTCGTCATCTATCCCCGGTACCAGCTCAGTCCAGCTGACAGCCCGAGCGCTGCTCTGCTCGGCTTCCGGAACGGCCTCGCCGACGCGCTTCGACGGCTCAGGCCGATCCGCGTGCCAATCCTGGCGCTCGGCAAGTCCTTCGGAGGCAGCGCCGTCTTCTATTACGCCGCCGACGCCGCCTCCTGGAACGTGCCTCCACCCGCTGCAGTCGTGAGCATCTTCCCCGCCTACCCGATCGGCTCGCTGCCGACCCGGCCAATTGCACGAGACATCTACGTCCGCATCCTCGTCGGCGACGCCGACACCACGGCAGGCAGCGGCGGCGCGAACGCATTCTGGAACTGGCTGACTCCCCACCCCACCGGGCTCAAGACCTACGTTGTCGTCCATTCTCGGCCCGGCTTCGTCGCCGACCACGATTCGGCCCAACGCTCCGATCCGGTCGCGCGTGCCGTGTTCTGGAAACCCATCGACGCACTGCTTACAAGACTGCGTCGGCACGACGGCCGTTACTGAGCGCACCGAACCCGATTGCTGTGCGGGGACAGCCCTGTCAGGTGCAGTTCAGCGGGAAGTCGGTCCCCGTGACGTCGAACGAGCTCAGCCCACGCGACATGCGGAAGACGCCGGTCGAGGTAAGCGACAGGTGCCAGCCCTCGAACGCTGTCCGCACAAGGACAGGATGCCCGGGAGAGCTCTGGCTCGCCCCGGCGCAACGGTAGAGCTGCTTGATGTGCTGCTCGACATGCCCCGGCGCGTACTCCCAACGAGCGAGGTCGCGTACCACGGGACAGGCGATCTTCGCCGTGACCCGCGTCAGGTCGTAGGCCTCCTCACCCGTTGTCAGCGGGCGCTGACATTCGATCAGCTTCGCGGCCACAGCTCCGTGGGCGCCGACCACGAAGCACGTCGCAGCGATAGCCGCAGCTACTAGACCCGTTCGACCCGAGACGACGCTTGTTCCGAACACCTTCGAAAGGTTACGCGGGACGGTCGCATCGCCTACCGACGAGCTGAGGGCCCACCGGGCCCTCAGCTCGTTTTGCCCGGCCGAGCGGTGCGATCAGGCGTGAGCCGTCGTGGTCGTTGTGTTGGTGGTGGTCGTAGTGGGCGTCGTGGGCGGCGGCGCATGGACCTGGGTGGCGACCGAGTGCTCGTGCTGCCAGTGCCCGGGCGGGTCCGTCGAGACCCAGGCGCGGTCGGTGATCGTGCCGGGCTGGTTTGCCGTGACGACGATGGTGATCGTTGCCGAGGCGCCCCGGTCGAGCCCGCCAAGGTTGCATTCGATGGTCGGATTGCCCGAGCAGGTGCCCTGGCTCGTCGTGACCGAGACGAGGGTCGTGTTGTTGGGCAGCAGGTTCTGGAAGCCGGCGTTGGGGTCGGTGCCGTCTCCGGTGTTCGTGACGGTCGCCGTGTATGTGACCTGCTGGCCGACGTTCACCGATCCGGCCGAACCGGTGAGCCGGAGCGCGAGCGCGGGGCTCACGTTGCGGACGTAGGTGTCGACCGCACGCTGGTGCTGCCAGTTCCCGGGCGGGTTCGCGGAGACCCAGCCGTGGTCGGTCAGCTTGCCCGGCTGGTTAGCCGTGATCGACGATCGTGACCGTGGCCGAGGCGCCGGCGTTCATGGAGCCTGAGGTTGCAGAGGATCACCGGGCTTCCGGCGCAGCTCCCCTGGCTCGCGTTCGCCGAGACGAGCGTGGCCTTACCGGGGAGCAGGTTCTGGAACGCGACCGTTCCTGCCGTGCCGTTCCCCGAGTTGGAGACGGTGGCTGAGTACGTCACCTGCTGACCCGGATCGACCACTCCGGGCGAGCCGGACAGCTGCAGGCTCAGGTTCGGGCTGACGTCGTGGACGTAGACCGAGACGACGCGCTGGTGGTGCCAGTTTCCGGGCGGGTTGCTCGAGACCCAGCCGCGGTCGGTCGTCCAGCCCGACATGGTCGCCGTGATCACGATCGTGACCGTGGCCGAGGCGCCTGCGTTCAACGACCCGAGGTTGCACACGATCGTCGGATTACCTCCGCAGCTCCCCTGGCTCGCGTTCGCCGAGACGAGGGTCGCCTTCCCTGGAAGCAGATCCTGGAAGGCGACGCTCCCCGCCGCGCCGTTGCCCCAGTTGGAGACGGTCGCGGTGTAGGTCACCTGCTGCCCGGTATCTACGTTGCCCGGCGACTCCGTCAGCTTCAGGCCCACGTTCGAGCTGACGCCCTGCACGTTCGTCGAGACGGAATGGCGATGCTCCCAGCCCCACGGCGGGTTCGTGGACACCCAGGCGTAATCGGTCATCCACCCGGGCTGATTCGCCGTGACCACGATCGCGATCGTCGCCGAAGCTCCTCGGGCGAGCGATCCGAGGTTGCACCTGATCGACCGGGTTTCCGTCGCAGCTCCCCTGGCTCGGGCTCGTCGAGACGAGCGTCGCCTTCGCGGACAGAAGGTCGCGGAATCCGGCGTTGCGATCGGTTCGACCGCCGGTGTTGACGACCGTGGCGGTGTAGGTCACCTGCTGGCCCGTGTTGACCGTCCCGGCAGAAGCCGAGAGGCGCAGCGCGACGTTCGGCCACGGATGGTGGTGGTGGTGACGTGTGCCGGCCGCCGCGAAGGGCGTTGCCACCAGCGCAAGCATTGCCAGCGCAGCGCCGGCTGCGAGTTTGACGCTCGTCGTAGTCGATCTCGGACTCATGTGCCATTCCCCCTTGCGTATCGCTGAGGCCATCTCGGTTCGAGGATCGGTTCTAACCCGCGCGTGTCATCCGACCGTCATCCGCCGGTAAGCGTTCTTTGCGACTACGTAACAGCGGTGTAAACGGGAAAACGTGCCCCGGAGACTGCACGGCTCTTTCGTCAAGAGGAGGCGGCAGCCATGCGGTCGCGCCACCCGGCGCTCAGCGACTCGAGCAGAAGCTCCGGGCTCTGCGCGCCCGAAACCCCGTAGCGGTCGTCGATCGCGAAGAACGGGACACCCTGAATGCCGTGCCGTTGCGCCTGGCGCTCGTCCTCTCTCACGGAGTCGGCGAACAGGTTGGTCGCGAGAAGCTCGTCCACCTCGGACGCCGGAAGGCCGACCTCGACGCCGAGCCGGGCCAGCACCTCGGGCTCGGCGATCGGCAGGCCTTCGGTGAAGTAGGCGCGTAGGAGCCGCTCCTTCGTCTTGTCCTGAAGACCGCGCTCCTTGCCGAGGCGGATCAACCGGTGTGCATCGAAGCTCGAGCCTCCCGCGGTGCGGTCGAGGTGATACTCGAGCCCATCTTCCTCGGCGAGCGCGGTCAGCCGCTTCCAGCTCGCCGCAACCTGTTCCCCGGTCATCCCGTATTTCTCGGCCAGGTGGTCGGCCGCCGAGAGAATGCGCCGGCGCGGGGCCGCCGGATCGAGCTCGAACGCGCGCCAGACCACCTCGACCTCGTCCCGGTGGGGGAAGCGGGTCGAGAGCCGTCTCCAGCCTGCGCTTGCCGAGATAGCACCACGGGCACACGACATCCGACCAGACCTCGACCTTCATGCAGTCACTCTGCCAGCCACGGCGAGACCGTCGTCAGGCGGTCTCGGCCCAGCGTTCGGCGGCGACCAGACGGGCCTCGAGCTGCGCCAGCGTCGCCTCGGAGACTCGGCGAAGCCCCGAGCGGCGATTGAGCTCGGCATTTACCTCCGCATGGGTGAGCCCGGTACGCCGCGCCAGGTCACGGGCAAGACGCGCGTTATCGTCGCGAAGCAGCCGCTTGTCGTCGCGCCGCGTCGGGGCGCGGTCGACGCCAATGGGCCCGTCCCCGGTCAACGGCGGAGGCGGTGCGAGTGCCAGCTCGAACAAGTCGTCAGGACTGTCATCGACCTCGTCGACACCCTCCTCGTCGCCGCCGAAAACATGCTCGGAACCGTCGGTTGCGACCGCCGAGATCACGGCGAACAGCGACATCTGCTCGTCGCCGTCGGCAACCGTCTCGTCGGCGGCCGCCTCCTCCTGTCGCTCGCGCTCCTCGCGCCGGAGCGAATGGCGACGCTGTTGGGCGATGCCCGCCGCATACGACCTGAGCCGCGGATCGTCCGGGATGAATAGCCACGCGCGCTGGCGCGGCAGGCCGCGCGTCCAGCGGACGAGACGGCCGACAGCCTGGCGGAAGAACAGCTCGGTCGCAGTCGTCGTCGCGTACACCCCGACCCGGAGCCGCGGGATGTCGACACCCTCCGAGACCATCCGTACGGCGACGAGCCACGGGTCGGAGGATGTCGCGAACCGTTCGATCTCGGCCGAGGCGTCCGGGTCGTCGGAGGTCACGAGCCGGGCCGAAGTACCGAACCTGATGCGGAGCAGCGCTGCGATCCCACGAGCGTGCTCACGATCGGTGGCAATGACGAGACCGGCCGCGTCAGGCTGCTCCTTCCGCACCTCGATAAGCCGCTCGTTCGCTGCCCGGAGGACGGCCGGAAGCCACTCTCCCTCCAGCGAGAGCGCCGTACGCAGCCGCTGGCCCACCTGGGCCCCTTCGAGCCGATCGTTGAAGGTCGCCGAATGGACGACCCCGTCGGGCGCTTTCCATTCCATCTGTCCGTTCGTCGTCGGGAAGAAGACAGGCCGCACGACGCGACGGTCGTCCAGGGCGTCGCCGTAGCCGTACTCGAAGTCAGGGACGGCCTGGTCTCCCACATACCGGACGAACGGGATCGCACATGTGTCGGACCGAAAGGGAGTCCCCGAGAGAGCGAGCCGCCGCCAGGCCGACGAGAACGCCTGCCGGATCCCATCTCCCCATGCCCGCTCCTCTCCTGCGTGATGAAGCTCGTCGAGAACGACGAATGCATCACGCGCGAGCCGTGCGAACAGCGCGGGATTCGACGCGACCTGGTGGTACGAGGTTACGACCCCGTGCATGTCGGCCGGAAGCGCCCCCTCAGAGGCCGACCAGGAGGGATCGAGATGCAACGAGAACCTCGCTGCAGCCCTGGCCCACTGCTCCTTGAGATGCGCTGTCGGCGCAACGACCACCAGGCGGGCAGGGCGAATCCCAAGCTGATGCCGCGCTGCGGTCAGCGCGAAGGTGGTCTTTCCGGCTCCAGGCGTCGCAACGGCGAGGAAATCACGCTCGGACGACGCTATGAAGCCGTCCAGAGCGGCCTTCTGCCAGCGGCGAAGTTGAACGGTACGAGTCAAGGGTCGGATCGCGTCTGAACGACCCGACGGCCCCCACCACGCGGACGACGACGATACCCGGCCCGCCAGCCGGTGCCGCTCGCCTCGACGTCCGGAGCGAGTTGCCCGGCCGGAAGCCGGCGTATTCAGCGACTCGCAGACCGGGATCCGTACTTATCCGCGCTCGCTCTCCGGCCATCACCGGTCGCGCAATCCTGGCCCGGCGACGATCGTGAGGGCATGCTCGCACCAACTACAAAGGCAACAACCTCGCAAAGGTCGAGACGCCGCAACGCGTTCGAGGGAGCCCGGGCATTTCTCTCCTGGTTCTTCACCGGCCGGTTCCCGGGACGGGCGCGACCTTCGCCGCCTACCCTCGGCGGCGGCCGCGACTCGTCAGGTGACAGGTCGGAGGCTCGAACGACGGAGCGGGAGGGCCGGCTCCCGGTTCGGGAGCAACGGGTAGGTCGCATGTGAGGTGTTGAGATGATCAGGCCCGTACGCGCTCGACACGATGGCTCCTAGGGCGCCTTTCGGAGCGCCCCGGACGCCTTGCCAGCACGCAACCGGCCTGCCAACCCGGAGCACGCCCACCCGCTGGCGGGTGAAGCGCCCAGGCATCGACGCCGCTGCTCTCGAGAAGCCATGAGACGAGCGAGTTCGAGTTCCACATGTCCCCCGTAGCGACCTCGTCACGCCCCCAGACCAGGATCGGAACCAGCGGCACGAGCGCGAGGAGGTACTGAGCGAGTACCGGGTCGTCGCTGATCCTTTGCGGGCTTTCGACCGCCTCGCCGATATCCGGGATCACTCCCCCACGCCAGCGCCGCACCTCGTACCGGAAGATGCGCAACCCCCCGGCCCAGCGGCTGCCGACCGGCCCTTCGCCGACAACACCACGGAGCGACCCTTCCCCGTCGGGGACCGGCCCCATTTCGACGGCGAACTCCCCCTCGGGCACCTTCACGACAAGCGCCGAGTGGTAGAGGTCGCACCGCGGACGCCGGGCCAGTCGGGCCGCCGCAGCTTCGAAGAGGCGTCCATTCAGCCGGACCGAGCGACCTCCGGCTCCGAGCGGAAGCCAGTACAGGTCGACGGCGGCTCGCGACCCGACGCTGACGCCCGCGTCCTCGCCGGGCTCTGCGACTCGAGTCGATTCGACCTTCATCAGCGGCCTCCCTCTCCAGAGGGTCGCGGGAATCACGGCCCGATCCATCCGGGCGGTTGCGGATCCGGCTATGGGATCACCGCGATTCCGCCGAGATCGGGCTAGCTGAGGTCTCGACTACACGGACCACGCTTGCTGACCCGAGTCGAGCTCGCCCGCGGCAAGCGCGTAGCGAACGAGCTCCGCTCGTGTCTTCACGCCCGAGCTTCGTGGACGATTCGCGCGCGATGAGTCTCGACTGTTCGAACGGAGAGGAAGAGCTGCTTCGGCGATCTCCTGGTTGGTGTGACCCAGGGCCAGGAGCCGAAGAATCTGATGCTCCCGATCGGACAGCAGATCGCGAGCGCTCTGGCCCTCGGCGGTCGCCTCGGCCGCGGCAAGACGAGCACCGAGCAACGGGTGGACATAGCGCCGCGCCGTCGGACGACGGTATGGATCGCCTCGACGAGCTCCGTGCCCGCGGCGTCCTTGAGCACGTACCCGCTCGCGCCGGCGGCGAACGCGTTGCGAACGTACACGGGGTCGTTCTGCATCGAGAGCATGAGAACCTTCGTCGCCGGAGCCGCGCCGAGGATGTCGGGAAGTGCGTCGATCCCGCTTCGGCCGGGCATCACGACGTCGAGCAAGAGCACGTCGGGCGCGTCGGAGCGCGACCGGTCGATCGCCTCGTCGGCGTTCGCCGCCTCGCCGACGACCTCGAGATCCGGCTCGCACTCGAGCAGCTTGTGAAGCCCCGAGCGAACGAGAGCGTGGTCGTCGCAGATCAGGATGCGAATCGGAGCGGTCATTCATACAGTCTCCGCTGACCGCGGCCGTGCCTGACACAGGGTTGACCACAGACCGAGCTTGCGGATTTTTACCGAACGCGATCGGACGGCTCGCTTCAGCGGAGAGGCAGCTCGATGATCAGCGTCGTCCCCGCGCCTCGCGCCCGGACTCGACCTCGAACCGCCCGCCGAGCAGCGACACCCGCTCTCGCATCCCGACGAGGCCGAGCGCGCCCTCACGAACGGCGCTCGGGTCGAACCCCGCTCCGTCGTCTTCGATCACCGTCCGGACGGCGCCTTCGACGTCGAGCACGATGATGCTGACCGAGCTGCGCCGCCGGCGTGCTTGACGATGTTCGTCAGCGCCTCCTGGATGATCCGGTAGAGCGCCGTCTCGTACTCGCGCGGGCAGAGTCGACGGTCGAACGCATGTTGAGCTGGACGTCGAGCCCGCTTCCGGCCGGCCACGAGCTCGGTCAGCCGCTCGAGCGCCGGCTGGAGGCCGAAGTCGTCGAGCGCCGGCGGCCGCAGCTCGGTCGTCAGGCGCCGAACGTCGTCGAGGGCCGAGCCGACGAGCTCGCGGATCGAGCGCGACCGGCTCCTCGCCGATCTCCCGCTCGATCGGCTTCAGCCCGAGCAGGATCGACGCGAGCGCCTGGCCCGTCTCGTCGTGGAGCTCGCGGGCGAGCCGCGTGCGCTCGATCTCCTGCCCCTGGAGCAGGGCGCGCACGGCCTCTCGGCCGACCCGCTCGGAGAGCTCGAGGGCGACTGCCGCCCGGTTCGCGAAGGCCTGCGCGATCCGCATGTCGGCATCGGAGAAACGCGAGTCCGGCGCCCTCCTTGTCGTAGGCGACGATCACGCCGACCGCGCGCTCGTGAACGAGGAGCGGGACGTACAGCGCAGCCGTCGCGTCCACGAGCCGCGGCGCGGTCTGGTCGATCTCGGGATCGTCGATCAGCGAGTCGATCCGCTCCGGCGCGCCGCCGCGTCGAGCGTCCGCCCCGCCTTCGAGCGCGCCTGCTCGAGCCTCAGCCCGAGCAGGCGCGAGGCATTCTCGCCGCTCGCCGCCTCGACGGTGACATGCATGCCGTCCGGGGTCGGAAGCTCGATCAGCACGACCCTCGCGTCGAGCAGCTCGCGCAGCCGCGACGCCGCGAGGTCGAAGAGCTGCGACAGCTCGGTCTCGGTGACGAGCGCCTCCGAGACCTCGTTCAGCGACTCGAGCTGCCGCGACCACCGCCGCGACGACTCGTAGAGGCGGGCGTTCTCGATCGCGACGGCGGCCTGCGCCGCGAGCAGGCGCACGATCTCCTCGTCCGCCTCGCTGAACGTGTCGCCGCCGGCCTTCTCCGTCAGGTAGAGGTTGCCGAAGGCAGTTCCGCGAAGCATGATCGGGACGCCGAGAAACGTGCCCATCGGCGGATGGCCGGGCGGAAAGCCGACCGAGCGAGGGTCCTCGCCGAGCTCCTCCAGCCGCAACGGCTGGCGCTCGCGGATCAGCACCCCGAGGATGCCGCGACCGCGGGGAAGATCGCCGATCGTCGCTTGCATGCTCGGCGTCGATCCCGACGGTGATGAACTGCTCGAGCCCGGTGCCGAGCCGGTCGATCACGCCGAGCGCGCCGTACCGCGCACCGGTCAGCTCGACGGCGGTCTCGATCAGCTGCCGAAGCAGCGTCTCGAGCGAGAGCTCCGAGCTGAGCGCGATCCCAACGTCGACCAGTCGCCGCAGCCGATCGGACGGGGTCGCATCAACGTTCCAGCCGGTGGATTCGCCCGAGGATCCTGCAACGACTTCCTCCAATTCCTGACCCGCTCCCGAGATGACTGAACTGAACACCGCGGGTCCGGGCAGCGACGCGCATCGTCTATCAGGATCGCCGAGTCCCGAGGTCAATACGCAGTATGCTCGTCACCGATCGACGCTGCGTTCAGTTCTCTCACCTGGCCTTCTTCTCGGTTCGGGATGAGAGTTGTCCCGCAGTGTCTCGTGCGGGTTCATACGGATGCCTGTCGCTCAATCGCCGGGCAAGCTCCTACTCGTGGCTGCCAACACCGTCCAACTGTTCAGTGTGACCGCCCTGACCTTGGTCGGCGGGTCTGACGATGGTGATGGCGGGCACGAAGAAGAAGATGCTGCGCTGGAAAGACGCGCATCAGCGATGTCCCACGTGTGGCCGGGCTGACCGCCACAACTGCGCCTGCCGCAGGTAGTAACAGCCCGCGTTAGCGATCGAGCTCGACTGGTCTGATCTCGGCCCGGCGCACGCCGAGGGCTTCAGTCGCTCCGGCCGGCGTTCAACCGCTCGAAGAAGATGCGACGAGCCTCCGCGTCGGGCTCGCCGAGCGTATCGAGCTTCTCTCGGAGGTCGTGGAGCCAAACGGCGAGATCCCGCCTGCCGGCAAGATCGAGCCGATCGAAGAGGCAGCCGCCGCCGTTTGCGCCACCGCCTTGCTCCCACAGCGGACAGCTCGCGCCCGGGCAGAACTCGTTGCGCCCGAGGCTCTGCTCGATCCGGCACGGCCTTGACTCGGCGGAAGCGTTCATCGAGCTGAGTGTGTTCCCATTGCCGGGTGGCTGCATCGGGGGTCATGCGCAGTCCGACGCGGATTTTCCGCAATCACAAGCGGTGATCACCCGGACGTCGTCTGATCGGGGCGGACGGAATATGGCCCGATGAGCTACGCGATCGTCTGGAGCGACGAATGGCGGGACGAAGTTCAGCGGCAGGCTCGACCTCGACGGCTGCCGCTGTCGTCTTGACCGGGACCGGAGCCGGCGCGGCCGGGGCGATTCGCGAGTTGAGCTACTCGCGATCTGACCGGCGCTCGCGTCGAACGGTGCGGCCAGGTCGAGCTGCCGCCGGAGCCTGCGCTCGTGCTCGGCACCCGAGACGGGGAGACGACTCGTCATCGGATCGCTCGAGGGGGTCGGCGCGTTGTACGAGCTCGCCGACGACCTGGCGGTGGCGCGTGGGAAGGCTCGCAGCTGAGCGACTCGCGGCTCGAGCACTCGGCGACGGCCGGATACGCACTGCCCCTGTGCCCTCGCGGAAGTGAACGCAGTGGAGCAAGTCGAGGCCGACGGCAGGCTGAGATCGCTGGTCGCTGCCGGGATGGCATTGACCTCCGAGCCCTCGCTCGATGCGCTTGCTCGCGCGGCTGGTCGCGATCGCCGCGGATCTGACCGGCGCGCGTTACGCCGCGCTCGGCGTGATCGATGCGACCGGGTCGCAGCTCGAGCGGTTCGTGACCCACGGGATCGATCCGTCGGTCGAGGAGGCAATCGGCGCGCCGCCGCAGGGCCGCGGGATCCTCGGCGTGCTGATCCACGAGGCGACGCCCTTGCGCCTGCACGACCTGACGCAGGATCCGCGTTCGGTCGGCTTCCCCGAAGGACATCCGCCGATGCGGTCGTTCCTCGGCGTGCCGATCCTGCTCCGCGGCGTGGCCTACGGCAACCTCTACCTCACCGAGAAGGCCGGCGGGGCGGAGTTCAGCGACGAGGACGAGGAGCTCGTCGACGCTGCTCGCGGGCCAGGCGGCGGTCGCGATCGAGAACGTCCGCCTCTACGAGGCTGCGACTCGCTGGTCGGAGCGCCTCGAGTCGCTCAACGAGATCGGCAACGCGCTCGCGACCGAGACCGATCTCGACGCCTTGCTCGACCTGATCGCCCGCCGGCTCCGCGAGCTGCTCGAGGCGCGCCTCGTCACGGTGCTCCTCCCGAGCGGCCCCGACGAGCTGCGTTTCGCCGCGGCAGCCGGGCGAGGGCGGCGAAGGCCTCCGGGGCGAGACTCTGAGCCGGCACGGATCGAAGAGCGGCCGGGTGCTCGCCGAGGGGCGAAGCGAACGGGTCGACTCCGTGCTCGACGATCCCGAGGTCGATCCGATCGTGATGCGCCACCTCGCCGCTCGGGCCGGCCTCTGGGTTCCCCTCCTCGCCGGCGGTCGCTCGATCGGCGTGCTCGTCGCGCACGACAAGCTCGGCCGTCCCGACGGTCGATTCAGCGACGAGGACCTCCGGCTCGCCGAGACGTTTGCGAGCCGCGCCGCGGTCGCCGTCAACCTCTCCGAGCGGGTCGCCCGGGATGCCCTCCGGCGCGTCGTCGCCGCCCAGGAGCTCGAGCGCCGGCGGCTCGCGCGCGAGCTCCACGACGAGACCGGCCAGGCGCTGACCTCGATCATGCTCGGTCTGCGCAGCCTCGAGACAGCAGTCCGACCCGGAGGAGGCTCGCGCGACGGTGGCTAGTCTGCGCGAGTTGGCCGCGAACACGTTGAGCGATGTGCGCCGGCTGGCCGTCGAGCTGCGCCCGAAGGCGCTCGACGACTTCGGGCTCATCCCCGCGCTCGAGCGGCTGACCGAGACGTGGAGCGCGAAGACCGGGATCGCGATCACCCTCGCCGCGCACCTCGGCGACGAGGAGCTTTCGAACGAGGTCGCGACCGCGCTCTACCGGATCGTGCAGGAATCGCTCACCAACATCGTCAAGTACGCGGGCGCCCAACACGTGAACATCCTCATCACGCGCGACAATGCGGAGGTGGTGACGGTGATCGAAGATCGACGGAGACGGATTCCTGGCGATGACGGCGAGCGATGGCGACGGAATCGAGGGCATGCGCGAACGCGTCGGGCTGCTCGACGGCCGCCTCACGGTCGAGCGGGGAGAAGACGGCGGCTCCGCGCTCGTCGTCGAGGTACCCGTACGGTGACCATTCGCGTCCTGATCGTCGACGACCACGCGGTGCTTCGCGCCGGGCCTGCGGATGCTGATCGACGCCGAGGACGACATGGAGACCGTCGGCGAGGCGGGAAACGTGCGCGACGCGATCTTCGAGACTCGCTCGACGAAGCCGGACCTCGTCCTGATGGACGTCGTCATGCCCGGTGAGAGCGGGCTCGAAGGAGTGCCGAAGCTGCTCCACGAGCAGCCCGACCTGAAGGTCCTCGTCCTCTCGATGCAGGACGACCCGCGCTACGTCCGCGAGGCGTTCGCCGTCGGCGCGAGCGGCTACGTGCTGAAGGAGGCCGCCGACGCGGAGGTCGTCGCCGCGATCCGCGAGGTCGCCGGCCGGCGGCCGATACGTCCACCCCGAGCTCGGCGCGCGGCTGATCACCGCTGACACCGAGGCGCAGAAGCGGGCCGACGAGGACCCGCTCTCGGATCGCGAGCGCGAGGTGCTCACGCTGCTCGCCCGCGGCTTCACGAACCAGGAGATCGCCAAGCAGCTCTTCATCTCGGTGCGGACGGCCGAGACTCATCGCGCACACGTGATGCAGAAGCTCCGGCTCACGAGCCGCGCCGAGCTCGTCAGCTACGCGCTCGACGAACGGTCTTCTCGAAGCTGAGCGGCTGTGGCTTTCACAGCCGGTTCAGGGTGACCCCGACGAGCCGCGCGGAGGCGCGAATCCGGTCTCGATGTCATCGGCATCAGAGGCTCGACGGGCCCGCTGCCGCCGGCACATCCGTTCGACGTCGAGGGCGTCAAGTCGCGACTGGCTGCCGCTAACGGCGGATACGAGGTCGTACACGAGTCGGAAGGCCTCGAGATCGGCGTGTACGTGCTGGTCGCACCCGAGCCTGACCGGCAGCAGCCACACGCCGACGACGAGGTCTACATCGTGCTCGAGGGCACAGGCGTCCTCGAGGTCGAGGGCAAGCCGCGTAGAGCTGCGCGAAGGACACGCGGTGTTCGTTCCCGCGGGCGCCGAGCATCTGTTCACGGGATACGAGCATCTCGCCGTGCTCGTCGATCTTCGAGCGGCGTTGAGTCGTCACCGCCTGCTCCGCTAGCGCACCCGCCGACCCGGACCCGCGCGGAGCGCGCGTGCTCCAGACCGCGTAATCGCTGAGTGCCTTTTCGGAGTCCTCCCGGATCGCCCCTGCGGGGAAATCCTGATGTCCGCCAGTCTCCACGGCCCGAAACTCCTGAAAAGCGTAAGACAGTTCAAGCGAGAGATCACCCAAATGCTTCCAGGAGGACACTATGAAGAAGTTCTTTGAAATTGGCGGGTTTATCGCGGGCGCGATCTTGATCGTGTTCGGGGTTGCCGTGATTGCCCTCGGCGTCAGCGGACGGAATACGGTCAACAGCAGCCTCAAGCAGGAGCAGATCGTCGGCACGCCGGACATGACTCCGTCCGGAATCAAGGCAGAGGCCCAGAAGGCGGGGCTCACCAACGTTTCCTTCCCGAGCTGCTCGGTTGCGAACGTCGCGGTCACGAGCGGCAGCCAGGCGCGCTGCTTCGCCCAGTACATGCAGATTCATGCGCTCGAGGCGTCCGGCGGTCTCTTCTACTCGCAGATGCCGCGTTACGCAACGGCCGATGGGAAGGGCACGAACGACACAACGAAGGCGCTCACGGCGAACGGCCAGCCCGTCGCCAACGCGGCGCGTGACACATGGGTCACCGAGACTGCGCTCTCGACCGCACTGAACGTCAGCTACATGGCCGATCGTCTCGCGCTGTTCAGCGTCGTCGTCGGCGTTGCGCTTCTGCTCGCCGGATTCGGCTTCGTCATCCTCGACTACGCAGCGCTCCATCGCCGCCGCAAGGCGACCGAGGCCGAAGCTGCGAAACCGGCTGTCCAGCCCGGCAAGCCCGTCGTCGTCTAACGGACTTCCAAGCTCGGCCCCTGGAAGCCGGGGAAGAAAAAGGTGGGGCGCGAGAGATCGCGCCCCACCTTCGTCAAGCTGTCGTTGCGGCATTTCACGGAGGCGCTCCGGGGCGTCTCCCTGATGTCGGGCGCACCCTCCGCGACGAGGATGGCGCCCATGAGAACCGAACGTCAGCTCAATCGCACGCCTTGCAACGGGCGCGCGATCGGAGAACCGTCGTGACCATCGTCGTCGGCGTCGACGGCTCAGCCGTTTCCACGCAGGCGCTGACGTGGGCGCTCGCCGAAGGGCGGGTGCGGGGCGAGGGCGTCCGGGCCGTCTATGTGTGGGCTCACGCACCCGCCGGCTCCGCCGGCGAAGGGCAGGAGGCCGCGGAGCGCCGGCTAGCCGAGATTGTTGCGGAGCTGAGCGATGCCCACGACGTCGAGCAGCGAGCGGTGCACGGGCATCCGATCGAGGTGCTCGTCGAGCAATCTGTCGACGCAAGTCTGGTCGTCGTCGGATCGCGGGGCCACGGCAAGCTCGGATCCACGCTGCTCGGCTCGGTGAGCCGGGGTTGCGCCCTTCATGCGGAATGTCCCGTGGTCGTCGTACGCGACCCGACAGGCAGTGCATCGCGTGCTCGCACCTGGGATGCGGACGAGTTGATCGCTCTCGAGATCGCCGAGAACGCGCGGAGCTGGAAGGCCCTCACACGCCTCGGCGTGCGCGAGGGCGCCGAGCTCCCGCTCGAGTTCGTCTACGAGTCGGGAGGGCCGGCCGCCGATCGCGTGCTTGCCGAGTTCCTGCGCACCGACCGGCGGTACGAGGTCGAGGTCGCCCCGGAGGGAATCACCGGCTGGACCCCGCCGATGCCCGTCAGCCCTTCGGCGCTCGACGAGTGGGTGACCCAGATGGTTCTCGCCGGCCGGGAGCACGGCGGATGCGCCTTCGACGGCTGGACGGCGACGATCTCCCGCCGCGGCGTGGCACCGAGCCGACCACTGAGGGAGCGCTTGCGGGATTGCCGCGCGCGGCTCAGTGCTTCCGCCGATGTTCGCAGCGCGCTGTCCCGTCGAGGCTTCGAAGGAAGACAAACGCAAGACCGAAGGGAGACATCATGGCTGTGCGAGTTGCGATCAACGGTTTCGGACGCACGGGCCGCGCCGCGTTCCGCGCGGCCTACGAGCGCGAAGCCGACATCGAGTGGGTGGCGATCAACGACCTCGCCGAACCGGCGATGCTCGCCCAGTTGCTCAGGCACGACACGGTCTACGGGCCGTTCGCGGGCTCGGTCGCAGGCGGTCGACGGCGCGATCGTCGTCGACGGCGTGCGCATCGCCGTGCCCGCTCGAGACGGATCCCGGCAGAGCTGCCGTGGGACGAGCTCGATGTCGACGTCGTGATCGAGTCGACGGGCCGCTTCCGCGCCCGGGCCGACGCTGCGAAGCATCTCGAGGCCGGGGCGCGCAAGGTGATCGTCTCGGCGCCGGCGAAGGATCCGGACGTCACGGTCGCCCTCGGCGTGAACTTCGACGACGTCTACGACGCCGAGGCGCACCGGATCATCTCGAACGCGTCCTGCACGACGAACTGCCTCGCTCCGGTGGCGAAGGTCCTGCACGAGGGGCTCGGCATCCGCCACGGCCTGATGACGACCGTCCACGCCTATACCGGCGATCAGATGCTGCTCGACGGGCCGCACAAGGACTATCGCCGTGCGCGCGCCGCGGCCTGCAACCTCGTCCCGACGACGACGGGCGCCGCGAAGGCGCTCGGCCTCGTCGTGCCGGAGCTCGCGGGCAAGCTCCAGGGCTACGCGGTCCGGGTGCCCGTCCCGACGGGCTCGCTCGTCGACCTGACGATCGAGGTCGAGCGCCCGACGTCGGTCGCAGAGGTGAACGAGATCGTCGCCGGCCGCGCCGATATCGGCGAGCTCGAGGGCATCCTCGCCTACAGCGAGGAGCCGCTCGTCTCCACGCGACATCGTCAAGTCGCCGTACTCGGCGATCTTCGATTCCGGCCTGACCTCGGTGGTCGACGGGACCCAGGTGAAGGTCGTGGCCTGGTACGACAACGAGTGGGGCTACTCGAACCGGCTCGTCGAGCTCGCCCAGCGCGTGCTCGTGCCGGTCGCCGCCTGACTGTCTGAGCACCTCGGTCTCGTGGGGCGGGACGACCCAGCCCCATCGCGCCAAGACTTGGGCTAGCGCGGTGCGGGGCGGCCGGCCCTGGTTCTCGACGCTCGCGATCGACGAGGTGGCCGCGTCGAGGTCGAGGTAGGTGCCGCTGACTCCGAAGCGGGGATCGACCTGCCCGACCGGCCGCATGCTGCCCGTCGAGCTCGTAGAGGAGCGGAACGCCGGTCGGAAGGTTGAGCTCGGCGATCTCCGCGTCGGGGATGCCGTCGAGGTGCTTGACGAGGGCGCGGAGCGAGTTTCCGTGCGCCGAGACGAGGACGAGCTGCCCGGCGAGAAGGTCGGGGACGATCGCGTCGTACCAGTAGGGGAGCATGCGGACGAGCGACGTCCTCGAGGCATTCGGAGGCGGGGAGCGCATCGGGCGGGACGCCGCGCGTACCGCGGGTCGCGGGCCGCCGCCAGGTCGGAGCGCGGCGGAGAGCGGCGGCGGCGGGACGTCGTAGGAGCGGCGCCAGAGCATGTACTGCTCGTCGCCGTACTCGAGCCTGGTCTGCTCCTTGCTCTTGCCCTGTAGGTCGCCGTAGTGACGCTCGTTCAGCCGCCAGGATCGGCGCACCGGAATCCACTGCGCGTTCGGCCGCCTCGAGCGCGAGCTCGGTGGTGCGGATCGCGCGCGCGAGCAGCGAGGTGTGGACGACGTCCGGGAGCAGGTCGCGTCGCCGCGAGCAGCTCGCCGGCGTGAACGGCCTCGCGCGTTCCACGCTCGGAGAGGCCGACGTCGACCCAGCCGGTGAAGAGGCCCTGCTCGTTCCACACGCTCTCGCCGTGGCGAAGAAGCAGGAGCCGATGGGGGGCGTCTTCGTCGCTCACGGCATCACGCGCTCGGGATGACTGCAACCCCGGGGAGCTCCTTGCCCTCGAGGAGCTCGAGCGAGGCACCGCCGCCGGTCGAGGCCCAGGACACGTCGTCGGCGAGCCCGAGCTCGTTGAGGGCGCGAAGCGAGTCTGCCCCGCCGACGACCGAGTACGCATCCGCGCCGGCTACGGCTCTCGCCACCGCCTTCGTCCCGTCGGTGAACCGCGGCCACTCGAAGACCCCCATCGGCCCGTTCCAGAAGATCGTATGCGCACCCGCGAGCACCTCGGCGAACCGGCCGCGTGTCTCCGGGCCGATGTCGAGCCCGATCCAGCCGTAGGGCAGCTCGTCGATCGCGTAGACACGCCCGTCTGCCGTCGGCGTCGAACCGGGACGCGCCGACGACGTCGACGGGCAGCTCGACCGGAAACTCGAGCGGATTGGTTATGCGCAGCTGCTCGGCCATCTTCCCGCCGACAAGGACCGAGTCGGCGCGGCCGCCGAGCTGGCGAAGCACTCCGAGCTTGTCGGAGACCCTGTCCCCTCCACACACGAGCGACGTACGGTCGTTCGACCTCTCCCAGCAGCCGTCCGAGCTGCTCGAGCTCGCGGTCGAGCAGCAGCCCGGCGTAGGTCGGGAAGGAGGTCGGCGACGCCGACGGTCGAGGCGTGGGCTCGGTGGACGGAGCCGAATGCGTCCTGCACGAACAGGTCGTTACCGTCCGCCAGCGCCCGAGCGAACGCGGGGTCGTTGCTCGTCTCGCCGCTCGACGAAGCGGGTGTTTTCGAGGACGGTCAGCGGCCCGTCGTAGAGCTCGCGCAGCCGTGTCTCGACGGGCTTCATCGAAAGCGCGCGATCCTCCCCGTCCGGTCGCCCGAGGTGGGCGCAGACCGTGATCGAGGCTGCGCCGCGCTCGCGGAGGTGCTCGAGCGTCGGGAGGGACGCGCGTATGCGAGTGTCGTCGGCGACGCGCCCGTTCTCCAGCGGGACGTTGAGGTCCGCTCGGACAAGGACGCGTCGAGCGTCGACCTGGGCGTCGCGGATCGTGCGGACCCGCCTGGGCGGGCCCGATCTGGTGACGGCCGCGGAGGTGTCCTGCATCAACCCATGCAGCTCGAGCTGGTCACCAGGTCTTGATTCGCCGCTGATCGTGCGGGGCGGCGATTCTGACGCGCGCATCGACTGCGACGCACCCATCCGGGTACGCGAGGATCGGGTTCAGGTCGAGCTCTGCAACCTCGGGGATGTCCTCGACGAGCCGGGAGAGCCTGAGCAAGAGATCGACGAGCGCGCCCACATCGGCGGCCGGCGCACCTCTGAAACCGGCGACCAGGCGGCCCGCCTTCCCGTCGAGCACGAGCTCCCGCGCGTCGAGAACGTCGATGGGCGCGATCCGGAATCCGATCTCACCGATCAGCTCGGCGAACGCGCCTCCGGGCCCGAAGCCGACGAGAGGGCCGAAGACCGGGTCCTGCATGGCTCCGGCAAGAAGCTCCGTGCCTGCGGCGAGGAACGGCTGGACGATCACCGGCGGCCCGATCCGCTCGACCGCCTCGCGCACCTGGGCGACGTCACGCAGGTCGAGAGCAACGCCGCCGACATCGCTCTTGTGCACTCCGGGCCTGGCCGTCTTGACGACGGCTGGAAGGCCGAGCTCGAGCGCAGCCGCCTCCGCCTCGTCTGCGTCGCGAGCGGTTCGCTCGGGGACGAGCGAAATGCCGTAGGCCTCGAGCAGCGTCCGGATTCCGTGCGGCGGCAGCCAGGAGTCGGCCGATTCCTCGAGCGCCGCGTCGACGACCCGCCGGGCCGCGGAGCGGTTGACAGCAAGCTCGGGAGCAATTCCCGGGCTCCGTTCGAGCCACGTCGCCCGTTCGCACGCGAACCGCAGCGCGCGGGCCGCCGATTCGGGGTACGGAAGCGCGACCACGCACGAGCCCGCCTCGGACAGGACGGCCGGCGTGCCCTCGGCGCTGATCACGACCGCCACGACGGGCTTCTCTCTACTGCCTGCCTCGACCGAGCTCCGGATCGCTGCAGCGACCTCATCGGCGCCTGCAACCACCGGCGGCACGAAGATCACGATCAGCGCGTCGACGTTCGGGTCGGCGAGGACATGTGGAACCACCGCCTCGTAGGTCGCCGCTGTCGCCGAGCCGAGCAGGTCTACCGGGTTGGAAAGGCTTGCCTCACCGGGAACGAGTGCAGCTAGCGCAGCCCGCGTCGCGCTGGTCAACTCGGGCAGCTGGAGCCCCTCGCCCTCGCAGGCGTCGGCGCACAGGATGCCGAGGCCGCCCGCGTTGGTGATGACGCCGACCCGGCGCCCACGCGGCAGCGGCTGGGTCGAGAGTACGGCTGCAGCATCGACGAGCTCCTCGAGTGTTCGCGCGCGCAGGACGCCGGCCTGGCGGAACAGCGCTTCCACCGCAGTGTCGGAGCTTGCGAGTGCTGCGGTGTGCGAGCTTGCGGCGCGCGAGCCGGCGGACGTCGATCCGGCCTTCAAGGCGAGGATCGGCTTGCGGCGCGCGACGCGGCGCGCGACCCTGGCGAAGGTCCGCGGGTTGCCGAACGACTCGAGGTAGAGCAGGACGAGATCAGTTGCGGGGTCGTCCTCCCACCACTCCAGTAGATCGTTCGAGGAGACGTCGGCCTTGTTGCCGATCGAGACGAACGAGGAAAACCCGAGAGCACGCTCTGCCGCCTTTTCAAGCAGCGCAAGCCCGAGCGCCCCGCTCTGCGACGAGAACCCGATTCGTCCGGCAGGAAGCGCGCGCGGCGCGAAGGTCGCGTTCAACCCTCGCCCCGGAACTGCGACACCGAGGCAGTTGGGGCCGACAAGCCGTGCGCCGTGGGAACGGACGAGCGTCAGGAGGCGCTCCTGGCGTTCGCGACCCTCTTCGCCCGTCTCCGCAAACCCCGCCGAGATCACGCAGAGCGCGCGCACTCCATGGCGAAGCGCATCCGACGCGGCGTCGAGCACATGCTCAGCGGGCAAGCAGATGACCGCCAGCTCGACGGTATCTGCAATCTCGCCGATCGACGTGTATCCGCGTACGCCGGCGACCGGCTCCCCCTTCAGATTGACAGGAAATGCCGAACCGGCGAAATCTGCTTCAAGGATGTTGCGGAAGAGCTCGCCCCCGATCGAACCGCGCCGGCGTGATGCACCGACTACGGCGACCGTTGCAGCCGTGAAGAACGGGCGCAGCGAAGCGACCACAGCCGTGTGGTCGCGCTCCTCGACGCGGGACTCGAGCCGCTCGGACGGAGCCACCGTGAAACGAAGCTCGACCTCGCCACGGCTTCCCTCGCGCACGAGCTCGAAACCGGCGTCCGTGAAGACCCCCAGGGCCGCCGAGTTCGACGCCATCACGTCTGCGACGAATCGTGAGATGCCGGCGCGGCGGGCCCGGCTCGCGAGCTGCTCCAGCAGGCGTGTGCCGATACCGCGGCCCTGCTCGGAGTCGTCGACCGCGAACGCCATCTCGGCGAGCTCGCTGCCCCCGATTCGTGAGTAGCTTCCGACCGCCACGACGCGCTCGCCGCCGTCTTGGTACGCGAGCCAGCCGGCGAGCGAGCCGCGCTCGGACCAGTCGGGATCGAGCAGCGGCTGAACGAACTCGGCGTCGACCCGCCGGTACCCGTGGAAACGAAGGAAGCTGCTCTCCTCGGACAGCCCCTCGAAGAAGGCGAGCATGGCGTCCGCCTCCTTCGCGAGTGGAGGCCGTAGCCGAAGCGTGCCGCCGTCCTTGAGTACGACGTCGGCCGCTTCGGCCACGGACTGCTCGAGCCTAGACGCCAACGAGCGCCTCTTGAGTCCGGTCGAGCTGCTGCTCGACCGGAGTCGCACTCAGGACGACCTTGAGCGCATGTGTCTCGGCCGCAGCGCCGAACACGTCATAAGCTTCCTCGGTCTCCTCGAGGGAGAACCGGTGCGTCGCGAAGACGGTCGGATCGAGACGGCCGCCCTCGATCAGCCTCAGCAACTTCGGCGTTGTCGAGGTGTCGACGAGCCCCGTCGTGATCATCACGTCGCGGATCCAGAGCTTCTCGAGATGCAACGTCGCGCACTTTCCGTGCACGCCGACATTTGCGACCCGACCGCCCGGCCGGATCAGCTCCGTACACAGCTCGAAGGTCTCCGGCACCCCGACGGCTTCGATTGCAACATCCGCACCGAGACCACCGGTGAGCTCCATCACCTTCGCCACTGCATCCTCTTTGCCGTTGTTGATCGCCACGTCGGCGCCGAACTCGATCGCCTTTTCGAGGCGAGCGTCAGCGAGATCGATCGCGATGATCTTCCCGGGCGTGTGCAGCTTCGCGGTCATGATGGTCGCGAGCCCGATCGGACCCGCACCCACGATCGCGATGGTGTCGCCCGGCTCGACGCGCCCGTTGAGCACGCCGACCTCGTACGCGGTCGGGAGAATGTCGGCGAGGAAGAGCACCTGCTCGTCGCTCAGCCCGTCCGGCACCTTGTAGACGGAGGTATCGGCGAACGGCACCCGGGCGAGCTCCGCCTGGAGGCCGTCGATCAGATGACCGAAGATCCAGCCGCCGCCGCCGGTGCAGAGGCCATAGTGCCCCTCCTTGCAGAACCGGCAACGCCCGCACGCGGTGATGCACGAGACGAGCACCCGGTCGCCCGGGGCGATCGTCGTCACGGCAGCGCCGATCTCGACAACCGTGCCGACCGCCTCATGGCCGAGGATCGTCCCGGGAGTCACCTCGGGAACATCGCCCTTGAGGATGTGGAGATCGGTGCCGCAGATCGTGGACGAGTCGATCCGGACGATCGCGTCCGTCGGCTGGAGGATGGTCGGGTCGGGTACGGACTCCCAGGTCCGCCGCCCTGGCCCGTGGTACACAAGAGCCTTCATTTCGTCTCCTTTCGGTGGTCTCGAGCCTGCTCGCCCGCGGGCTCGACGCCATCGGCGCACGCGCGGAACGGGCTTGCGGTAATCCCGCAGACGTCAGGATCGACCGTCTGTAAATCTCTCATGCTCCCGGGACGCCGGGGCGGCGCTCGCAGAGCGGGCTACGCGTGCAGGTCGATCAACTCCGCCAGGTCCGACACGACACGATCCGCGCCGTGTGCCTCGAGCAGGTCGGCGCGGCCGGCTCGATCGACAGCGACCTTGAAGGCGACGCCGGCATTCCGAGCAGCTTCGAGTCCGTCGACCGTCGTCTCGAAGGCGACGACCTCGCGTGGCTCGACGGCGAGGAGACGGCAAGCCGCGATGATCGTGTCCGGAGCCGGCTTCCCTTCCAGGTCATGCTTCCTGATCACATTGCCGTCGACGACGCGGTCGATCAGCCGTACGAGCCCCGAACGCTGCAGGATCGTCCCCGTGTTCGCGCTCGCGGAGATAACCGCGCAGCGGAGGCCGGCCTCACGCGCCGCCTCGAGATACCTGACCGTTCCCAGGTAGGCGTGGATCCCCCTGCTCTCGAGCAGGCGCTGAAAGGCCTCGGTCTTCCGGTTCGCGAGCCCGAACACGGTCTCGGCCTGTACGGGATCGTCCGGGCGACCGTCCGGCAGCTTGATGCCGCGGCTGGCGAGAAACGCCCGCAAGCCAACGACGCGAGGCTTTCCGTGGATGTAGTGGTAGTAGTCGCGGCGCGTGCTGAACGGGCGGAACGGCCCGAAGCGCTCTCCGGTTCGTTCCAGCCGCCGCGAGAGAAAGTCATTGAGGCTGTTTCGCCAGGCAGCAGCATGGATCTCGGCGCTCGCGGTCAAGACACCGTCGAGGTCGAACAAGCAGGCTCGCGTCCCGGCCGGCAGGCCGACTGTTCGCGTCGTAGCTCGCGGGCCGCCGAGGCTCGGGTGAAGCTGGATGTGTTCTTCCTTCGCGACGTCCTCGAGAAGACGCGCCGTCGTTACGCGCTCGGCGGCAAGGCTGCGTTCGAACGCACCGAGCTCCTCGGGATCCATGCCGACGCTGATGCCGCCGGCGCGGGCAGCGACCAGGGCATCCTGGGCCGCGAACAGAGCGAGCCGCCAATGCGCGCTGATCTCGTCGAGCGTTCTCACCGCCTGTGCCGCGGCGGGTGATCCCCCGGTCGCGTCCCATGGCGAATGGTCGGGCACCGGTCGGCGGCGCCGGCCGTACACGACGGCGGCCAGGCCGTTCCGGCCGGCGGAGGAATCACGCATCGAGTCGAGACGATCGGTCCGCGGGCGGGCGCGAGTCAGGTCCACCGGGCAGAGCTCTGAGAGGGGCTCGGATTCATCTCGCGCCAAGTGTCACCCGGGGCTCCACCCCCGCCATCGGCGCAGACGCGGAGCCAAATTGCGGCTTTCCCGCACCGCAATCAGCGCGCCAACCGATTCCCGTTCTCGCACCCCGGGCGACGATTCCCCAGATAGTCAAAGTCGAACGGAGGAGAGACTGATGGGCACATTCGTGGTGGGGGTCGATGGTTCCAAAGGCTCCGTCGAAGCGCTTCGTTACGCGATCGACGAGGCACGGCTGCACGGCGCAACGGTGAAGGCTGTCAACGCCTGGCATATCCCGGCGAGCCTCTACGAGGCAGGCTGGGCGCCCCTTCCGATCGATCGAGGCGTCTACCCGAAGGGCGCGCAGGAGCTCCTGGACAAGAGCCTCGAGGAGGTCGGAGCAGCGGAATCGGGGGTCGAGGTGACAACCGTCGTCCACGAAGGACAGGCCGCCGACGTCATCTGCGAAGCGGCGAAGGGTGCCGATCTCCTGATCGTGGGCTCCCGGGGCTTCGGCGGGTTCCGCGGGCTGCTGCTCGGGTCGGTCAGCCAGCAATGCGCTCACTACGCGCCGTGTCCGGTCGTCATCGTCCCGAATCGCGCGACCGTCAAGGTCGAAGGCTGATCAGGCGCCCCAACTCGCCGGCGCGCGAGTAGCCCTCCTGGTTTAAAGGTCACGCTCGAAGAGCGCGGCTTGGCCCTGGCCGACTCCGACACAGAGCGTGGCAAGGCCGTAGCGGCCGCCGCGGCGGCGGAGCTCGTGCAGGAGTGAGACGACGAGACGGGCGCCGCTCATCCCGAGAGGGTGTCCGATCGCAATCGCGCCGCCGTTGACGTTCACCTTCTCCTCGTCGAGGCCGAGCTCGCGGCAGACGGCCAGGCCCTGCGAGGCGAACGCCTCGTTCAGCTCGACCAGATCGAGATCGGCGACCGTGACCCCGGCACGATCGAGGAGCTTTCGCACCGCCGGCACGGGCCCGATCCCCATCACGCGCGGGTCGACCCCGGCAGCAGCGCTACCGACAAACGCGCCCAACGGCTCGACGCCGAGCTCGCGAGCCTTCTCCTCGCTCGCAACGACGAGCGCGGCGGCTCCGTCGTTGATCCCGCTCGCGTTGCCCGCGGTCACCGTCCCGCCCGGCCGAAACGCGGGTTTGAGGGCGCCCAGCTTCTCGAGGCTCGTCTCGGGGCGGGGATGCTCGTCGACCGTCACATCACCGACCGGCACGAGCTCGTCGGCAAAGCGGCCGGCCTCGTGTGCTGCGGCCCAGCGCTGTTGCGAGCGATGGGCGAAGGCGTCCTGATCCTTGCGCGACACACCCCAGCGCTCGGCGACGTTCTCGCCCGTCTCCCCCATCGACTCGAGCGGGAAGAGCGCCTCCATACGCGGGTTGGGAAAGCGCCAGCCGAGGTGCGTGTCGTACGCGGTGACGTTGCCGCGCGACCACGGCTTTTCGCCCTTCATCATCGCGAGCGGCGCGCGAGTCATCGACTCGACGCCGCCGGCCACAAACAGCTCGCCCTCACCGGCCCTGACCGCACGGCAGGCCTCGACGACCGCGGTCAGCCCGGAGGCGCACAACCGGTTCACGGTCGCACCGGGCACCGACTCGGGCAGACCCGCTAGCAGCACGGCCATACGGGCAACGTTACGGTTGTCCTCGCCCGCCTGGTTCGCGCAGCCGAAGTACACGTCGTCGATCCCTGCCGGATCGATTCCGGAGCGCTCGACCGCGACACGAAGAACGAGCGCCGCCAGGTCGTCAGGCCGCTCGCCCGCGAGCACACCGCCGTAGCGGCCAATCGGGGTGCGAACGGCGGAGAGAACGACCGGACGTGCCATGGGCTTGCCTCCCTCGGACAACGAGACCTCGGTATTCACGGCGATCAGCGAACCTGACCTGACAATACGCAGAAATGGTTTCCCAGATCTCGCTGGACGGCCAGGTCATAGCCGTCACCGACGCGATCCATGCCCGCCGCCGCCGACGGCGACTTCCAGTTCAGGGTTCACGTATGGCATTCGAACAGCCAGACTCCTGATCGAACCGTTGCGGTAAACGTTCTCAGTAATCCTTTTCTGGTGTCTGACCCTCGCCCGACGATCACAACTACCGCGCACGAGAGCCGCATCGGGCCTCCTCAACTCCGACGCGTGGCCAGCACCGAACGCCCGCGGCCCGCGCGGTCATACGGGTCTTGAGACCGGCAGGTACCGTTTCGGCTTAGCTTCGCTTTGCTTTCGGCTTTCGGCAGTAGATGAGACGCCGGACGCACATACGCAGTCTCGAACAGGGGGAAGGAAGATGATTTCCCGGGCCTTGGCCGCTCAATGGAGGAGTCGATCCGGACGCCCGGCGCCGAGCCCGACGGAGCCTGCGAGACCGAGCTTCCTCGTCGAGATCGTCGTCTCCTCAGGCGCGGAGATCGAGCAGCGCCTCGCCGAGCAGGGCCTCGCACCCGAGGAGATCGTCCTCAAGTACTGCTGGCCGAGATACGCTCCTCCCGCCGACTCCGGGATCCGGCTGATCAGCAAGTTCGAGAACCTCGGCCGGCAGTTCGAGCGACTGATCGCGATGCATCGGGTGGTTCAGTCTGCGATCCCGATGCCGGTCGGAGTCGTGAAGAGCTCCGTGGGCGAGTTCGTCGGATACATCCTCGAATACGCGGAGGGCGACACCCTCGAGGCTCTGCTCTCACTGGGATTCGTCGACGAGGCGGAACGCCGGTTCGCCGTCGTCGAGGAGACGATCGAGAAGCTTCATGCCAAGTCGATCGCTCACGGCGACGTGAACCCTTCGAACGTGATCGCCGCCGACGACGGGCGGACGCTGCTGATCGATCCGATCCCTGTTCCCGGGTCGGGATCGAGGCTCCAGGACGAGCTGTGCATCGCCGAGATCCGCAGCCGGATCGACGCTCTGCGCGGCTGAGCACGACCCGGCGCTGAGACGCTGGCCGCCGTCAGGAGGCCGGTGCGTCGGCCGCGGCGGCCTCGATCCGCTCGACGTCGCTGCGGCGAAGCAGCGAGACGAGGACCACGAGCCCGACCAGGACGAACGCGGCGCTCCCGGCGAAGGCGACATGGAAGCCGTCGACGAGCGCCTGGGAGCTTGAGACGCCGTGGACGCTGTTTGTCTTGCTCGCAGCGAACGTCGAGAGAACCGCGAGCCCGAGCGCACCACCGATCTGCTGCGACGTGTTGAAGAGGCCGGAAGCGAGCCCCTGGTCCCTATCCTCGAGGCCGGTCGTCGCGACGAGGGTCAGCGGTACGAACACGAAGCCAAGGCCGAGCGAGGTCACCACGAGCGCCGGGAGCAGGTCGGACACGTAGGTGCCCCCGACCGAGATCTGGGTGAGCAAGAGCATTCCTGCGGCCGTCACGATCATCCCGAAGATCGCCACGGGACGCACGCCGAGCTTCGGGGCGAAGCGCGAGGCAAGACCCGCCGAGACGACGATCCCGAATGTGACCGGAAGGAATGCGAGCCCGGCCTCGAGCGGCCCGTAATCGAGCACTCGCTGCAGGTAGAGCGAGTTGAAGAAGAACATCGCGAAGAGCCCCGATGCGACCAGGAACATGACGATGTTCGCCACGGTCAGGGAGCGGGTGCGGAAGATCGAGAGCCGCACGAGCGGCCCTTTTGCTCTCAGCTCGATGAAGACGAAGCCGACGAGCAGGATCGCCGCGACGACGAATGTCGCGATCGTCCGGGGGGCACCCCATCCATGTTCCTCCGCCTCGACGATCGCGTATACGAGCGTCATCAGCCCTCCGGTGACGGCTACCGCGCCGAGCACGTCGAAGGTCCGATGCGCCTCTTCGTCCCGCGATTCGGGCAGGTAGCGCAGCGCCGCCACGAACACGACGATCCCGACCGGGACGTTGACGAAGAAGACCCATGGCCACGAGATCAGCTGGGTGATCGCTCCGCCGAGGATCAGCCCGACCGCGCTCCCTCCGATCGCGATCGCCGCCCAGACCCCGAGCGCCTTGGCCCGGTCGGCGCCCTCCTCGAAGGTCGTCGTGATGATCGCGAGCGCGGCCGGCGAGATGAATGCAGCGCCGAGCCCTTGGAGCGCGCGCGAGCCGATCAGCATCCCCGAGCTCGACGAGAGCCCGTCGAGCAGCGACGCCACCGTGAACACGACGAGGCCGAACAGGAAGAAGCGCTTGCGCCCGAGCAGGTCGCCGACCCGCCCGCCGAGCAGCAGGAAGCCGCCGAAAACGAGCGTGTAGGCGTTGACGATCCACTGAAGATTCGTCTCCGACAGGCCCAGGTCGCTCTGGATCGAGGGCAGCGCGACGTTCACGACCGTGCCGTCGAGCACGACCATGAACTGCGCGAAGCAGATGATGACGAGCACCAACCAGCGGTTGGTCGAATGGCGCATCGATTCCCCTCCAGAAAGCTGCCTGCCGAACCGGCTCAGCCTAGCCAACGCTTCAGGGTTGACCGCCCGCCTGAGGCGGCCCCGCAAAGGGCTCGAGCTCGGCCAGGCCGCGCAGGTCGACGCAGGTCGTGCCCTTCCGCGCAACCAGAACCATGACCACGTTTTCGCAGGCCCGGCAGCGTGCGACAACACCGGGGCCGCGGAGATAGACGACGAACTCGGCAACAGGCGCACGCGTGCCGCACGACCCGCAGACCCCGACCGCAGCAGTCATCTCGCAGCCGAAGGCGTCGAAAAGAGCTCCGGCGATCGCGTTTCCATCCAGCGCCGGCTCGCTCATGAGGCCGCTCCTCCGGAGCCGCCACCCGTCGAGCCGAAGCGCTCCGTCTTGATCCGGCCCGCGTCGAGGCCGAGCTCGACCAGCGCGCTCGCTGCAGCTTCGACGAAGCTAGTCGGACCGCACACGTAGACGAGCGGCCGTTCGGAGGGCGGCCAGGCGACGTCGGCGATGAGATCGGCGTCGACCCGGTGGGCGTAACCCTCCCAGCCCGGGGGCTGCTCGCGAGTCAGGGTCAGCCGGACGTCGATGGCGTCTGAGCCTCCGATGGTCGTCAGCTCGTCGCGGTAGATGACGTCTGAGAGCGAACGCGCCGAATAGAGGACCCGGACGGGAACGGAGCTTCCGACCGCCCGGTGATGGCGCAACATCGACCGCAGAGGGACGATTCCAGAGCCGCCGGCGATAAGCAGCAGCGGCCCGCCGAACGACTCGTCCCAGACGAAGTAGCCCCCGATCGGGCCTCGCAGCTCGAGCTCGTCCCCGACTCGCAGCTCATCGGTGAGGTAGGGAGACACCTCGCCCTCCTCCAACCTCTCGACCGTGAGCATGAGCCGGGGATCCTCCGGGCCCGACGCGATCGAGTAGCTGCGCTGGGCCTGGTAGCCATCCTCAGCGGTCAGACGGACGTCGACGTGCTGCCCGGCGCGATACCGCCAATGGCCGGGGACCTCGAGGACGAGGCTCGTCGCGCTCGACGTCTCGACAGTCAGCTCGACCACCCTCGAGAGCTCCCACGCAAGGCGCGGGCTATTCAGTCGCCCGCGTACCGCTGCTCCAGCCACGGATCACCGTAGTTGTTGTACCCGTAGCCCTCCCAGAACCCGGGCTGGTCCTCCTGCGTCAGCTCCAGGCCGCGTACCCACTTCGCGCTCTTCCAGAAGTAGAGGTGTGGCACGAGCAGGCGAGCAGGGCCTCCGTGCTCGGGATCGAGGGGCTCCCCATCGAACTCGAACACAACCCACGCTTTGCCGTCCGTCACATCGGCAAGCGGGAGATTGGTCGTGTAGCCGCCGTCCGATCGCGCCGAGACGTACTCGGCCGTCGTGTCGACCCCCTCGAGGAGCGTGTCTATCGAGACGCCTGTCCACACGGTGTCGAGCTTCGACCACTTCGTCACGCAGTGGATGTCGACGGTCACGGTCTCCTGCAGCAAGCTCCGGAGCTCTTGCCAGCTCCACGAGCGCGGCTCGTCGACTGCGCCGCCCACGGCGAAGCTCCAGCTTTCGAGCTCTGTGTGCGGCGTTGGGCCGGCGGAGAGCACGGGAAAGTCGTCCGTGACGTACTGACCCGGGGGCACCCGGTCGGAAGGGCCTTCCGCGCGTCGCCCGTGAAAACCTCTCGAGATCGGCATCACACACCTCCGTTGGACGGCTGTCAGCCCGTGTCATATCACCTTCGAGACTGCATTCCCACCTCCGGAGTGCGGCGGTTCCCGGCGCGACGTATGCGTGACTGACCTCATCGCGCCCGCTTTCAGGGTGCGCCCGAAGGGGGAGACAGCGAGTGTCGGCGTGCGAACCCGGCTCGCCTCGAAGAAAGACCACTTCACGGTCCCGGACCCGGTAGAAATGCTGAGTCCGGAGGCGACCTGGAGCGTGATCGGGGTGCAGAAGCTGCAGTCGGCGAAGTCGAGAAACCTGGTCCTGGCGGCGATGATCTTCGCTGTCTCGATGATGTTCATCGACCAGACGATCGTCTCGATCGCGGCGCCCAACATCCAGGAAGAGCTCGGACTGACCGCCACCGGCGTGCAGTGGGCGATCAACGCATATCTGCTCTCCCTGGCAGCATTCTTCGCCTTCGGTGGACGGCTCGCCGACACCGTCGGGCACCGGCGGATGGTGACGCTCGGCGTGCTCGTCTTCGCGGGGGCCTCGGCGATGTGCGGGCTGACGCCGAAGGGCTCCATCGCCGAGGCGTGGCTGATCACCTTCCGTGCCGTGCAGGGCTTCGGCGGGGCGATCATGTTCCCGGCCGCGCTGGCGATCGTCGTTCAGACCTTCTCGCTGCACGAGCGCGGCAAGGCGCTCGCGCTGTTCTTCGGGATCGCGGGCGGCCTCACCGCCGTCGGCCCCGCGCTCGGCGGTTTTCTCACCCAGTGGACGTGGCGGGCGATCTTCTGGGTCAACATCCCCGTCGCCGCGATCGCGCTGATCCTGATCGCGCGTGCAAGGCCGGTGACCGAGCACAAGCCGGCCAGGATGGACTACCGCGGGCTGCTCATCCTTGCCAGCGGGATCGCGCTCAGCATCGCCGGGTTCCAGCAGTCGGCGACGTGGGGCTGGACCGATCCGCGAACGATCGGGTTCGTCGTCGTCGGCGCGGCCCTGCTCGTCGTGTTCGTCGTCCTCGAGCGGCGGACGGAATCGCCGCTGATCAACGTCGGCATCTTCCACATCCGGCCGTTTGCAGTCGAGAACCTCGTGCTCGGGATCTCGAACCTCGTCTTCATCCCGGTGTTCTTCTTCGCGAGCGAGTACTCCCAGCTCTCGCTGGGCAAGTCGGCGTCAGCCGCGAGCCTCGTGCTGCTGTATTTCTTCCTCGGATTCGTGGTCGCCGCGCAGATCGGTGGGCGGATGCTCGACCGCGTCGGGGCGAAGCGGCCCGTCGTCCTCGGTTGCGCTCTCGCTGCGGTCGGCTTCTGGCTCTGGGGCAAGAAGGTGACCGGCCTCGACTCCGGTGCGCAGGTGTGGTTCGTGATCCTGTCCGGCGCCGGCATGGGCTTCATGCTCGGTCCGGCGAGCACCGACGCCGTCAACCGCGCCTCGCGGCTCTCGTACGGCGAGGCGACCGGGATCACCCAGACTGTCCGAAACTACGCCGCCAGCCTCGGGCTCGCGATTCTCGGGAGCCTGCTCGTCTCCCAGTTGCACGGAAGGCTCACGACCTCGTTTACCGCTCAGGGCCTGAGCCATGATCAGGCTGCCGCCGAGGCGTCGAAGATCACGCAATCTCACGGTGGAGCAGGCACCGGCAAGATCCCCGACTTCGTGAAGCTCGACTTCGCCTATGCGACGCAAACCGTCTTCTATGTGATGGCCGGGATCATGGCGGCGGCGGCGATCGTCGGGCTGCTCGGACTGCGCCGCGGCGTGCAGGCGGACACTGAGCCCGTGACAACGGCCGTCGAGATCGCCTGAAGCAGTAAGGCACCGGGGGCTTTGGGCAGGGGCTTGGGTCGGAGGCTGACCGGCGTAGCGTGCTTAGATGGAGGGCCGGATAGCGGGTGTGGCTGCGAGACTCCTGGGCGTGAGGTGGGTCGGGCCGGTCTTGTGTGGATTCTTCTTCGCGTTCGTCGGAACATCATCCGTCGGCGCGGTTTCGGGCACTACGGTGCGGAGTGGGTGGCCTTGCGCCGGGTGCATCGTCCAGGTGCCGGGCGGCTACCTGGCGAACCGACCGATTCCCATGATCGTGTTGCTGCACGGAGATGAAGGAGGTCCAGAGGAAATCGCCGCTGTGGTTGGGCCGGTGGCGTTGCGACGGAGGATGATCGTTTTTGCGCCGCAGTGCCCGACCGAGCTTGGGTGCCGGTTGGGAAACGGCGCGGGCGCGTCGACGAACAGTTGGTGGGGCTGGCTGCAGTACTCGCACAGTTACAGCGATGCGTGGCTGGGCGATCAGATCGAGAGGGTCGAGTCGACCTATCCGGTCGACAGGCGAAGGGTGTACCTCGTCGGCTGGTCAGGCGGAGCCGACTTCCTGGGCTGGTACGCGCTCGAGCACAGCGCCGCTTTTGCCGCCGTCGCGTTTGTCTCGGGCGGCGTGCCGTACCATCCCTCCTGCCCATCCACGCGCCTTGCCGGCTACTTCCTACTCGGCGCCGCCGACCCCCGTTACCAGAGCGGGCAGCCGGTCGCGGTCAGGTCGATCCTCGCGCGCTGCGGCGCCGCTACCAGGCTCGTCGTCCTTCCAGGCGTCGACCACGCCGGGGCGATGCTGGCCCTCTCCACCTCCGGCTACGCCACGAGGATCCTCGACTGGCTGACCAAGCACCGATCGGCGAGCTCCGGCTGAAATCCCCGATCCGAGTGTCGCCGGGTCATTGCTCGCTCCGCGGGCTCGGCCGGTTGCAGCCCCCGGCGAGAGCGCCTGACTCAATAGGCGGCTACGAAGCGTCGGCGGCCCGCCGTCGCTCCTCGAACTCCTCGACGGTCAAGGTCGAGAGCTGGCGGTGCGGCGCCTCGTAGTACGGGCGAGTGCGACCGTCCAGGTCGAACATGTCGTCGTAGAAGACGGTGCCAGGGTCGTAGCTCGCTCCGAGGGACGAATAAACGGGTCGGTGAACGGGTGCGCTGGCCATGGTCGAGAGAGGACCGAGCCTCTTCGCCCGGCGTGCGTCCGTAGGCGGAGGCTCCGCGAAGGTGTGACAGATTCCTCTGATCTGCGCGCGACGAGCATCCGCTCCGTCACCGCTCGCGCCGGCCCGACCAGCGTCTCCTGGAGCCGTCTGGCAGCGTCGAGATGGTCCCCTGGTCCAGATCGATCCGGACGCCCGTCTCGGTCGCGGTGCCGTCACGGTCGCGGAGATCCCGGCCGACCGCCTCGACGAGAGCGCCGACCGCGACCTCGCCGGCTGCGAGCGGCTCCGGGATGCGGCCGCGCCCAAGCAGCGCGGCGGCGAGATCCTCGTACCAGCCGGACACGGAGCCTGCGATCGCGGTCAACTCGGCGCGCGCAGCCGCGCGGTCGCCATCCTCGCTCGCTCCCGCGCCGGCGCGCTCCCACAGGTCGAGCACTGCGTCGGCCGCGAGCCTGACTCCCACCACGCCGTTCACGAGTCCCACGACCGAGGCGAGAGGCACTCGCTTGGCCGCCCGCTCCGCGAGGAAGGTACGGAACGCGTCGTCGAGTCGCCGGCCGGTGGCCGCGGCGCGCGACGCCTCGGCCTCCGGCGGCGTCGGCTCCTGAGGCCCGCAACAGGCCGCGCCGAACTCGACGGCCGCCGCCAGGTAGTGGGCGCTGTCGGCGTACGCCTCGGCGAGCTCCTGAGCGAGTGCATTCGCCGCGCCGCGGGGCCAGAACAGGAGCCCCACGACGAGGCTGACGGCGAAGCCGATCGCGACGTCCTCGATCCGGACGAGACCGACGCGCCAGCCCGCGGGCGCAATGATGTTGAACAGGATCATGATCACGACGGTGAAAGCGGCCTGGCCCGCCTCGAACGAAACGGCCGCGGGAGCGAACCCCGCCACCAAGACAGCGACCGGAAGCAGCAGCCAGAGGAAGGTCGTGTTCGTCCCGATCAGCGCGACCAGGACACCGCCGACCAGCACACCGGCCGCCGTGCCGAGCAGCCCTCGCACGACGCTCTGGCCTGTGCTCAGTGCGTTCGACCGCAGGACCGAGAGCGTCCCGAGCACGACCCAGAACGAGTGCTGAACGCCTGTCCTGCTCGCTACGAACACTGCGAGACTCAGGCCTGCGGCTCCGCGCACGCTGTTGTGGAGCCATACCGAGTGCGGCTCCAGGTGCGCCGAAGCGCGTTCCTGGAAGACCGTGACGCTCTCGGGTAGGCCCCGCCCGAGCATCCTCAGGAACCAGCTGCGGCGCTCGGCGGCGGCTGCGAGCTCCGCGTTCTCGGCGATCTGGGAGACGGCGAAGGCGAGCTCCTGCGCCCTGAAGCTTGGATCGAGCGCCGTCACCACTGCGGCCGAGCCGTCGCCGTTGAGCGGCAGATCGGCCATGGTTGCGACCTCGATTCGCTCCACCCCGGCGCGGAGCTCTCCGACCGAAGCGCGCAGCGACGCGGGATCGCGCTCGGGCGATTCGAGCAGATCCGCGCCGCGCTCCAGCACGGACGCCGCGGCCGACTTCACCGCGCAGACGGGCGCGTTCGCGCTCGTGTCGTTTGGCCGTACCGGGGACCGCGCCACGATCGCATCGAGCCAGGCGATCTCGTCCACGAGCCGAACGACGGCCCTCGCGGCCGTGCTCAGCCCGGTCGGCCGGTACGGCGTTGCCAGGAACGTGCGCTGCAGGGCCCCCGTCGCCACATCGGCTCGCTCGACGGCTTCCCCGTGAGCGATCCGCTCGGTGTCGCCGCCCGATAGGAGGTACTCGGCGTTCGTGCGGATCCGTTCCGCGAGGCCTCTGCAGGCGGCGATCGCAGCGCCGCGTAGCCGATCGGTCGACGGTGCCGGCCAAAGCAGCCCGATCGCGAGTAGCGAGGCACCTGCGGCCGTCCCCCAACCGGCGAGCCGTTCGGGGATCGCCGAGTCGGGAGCAGCAATCGACACCGGCAGCACGAGTGCCAGCAAGAGCGGGACCGTGACGCTCGCCAGCACCGAGCTGACGACCCCGGAGAACAGAATCCCGAACCCGATCACCGCCGTCACCGCGACCGCCGCCCAGGTCGACCGCGAGGCGAGCGTGCCCACGCACACGAGGCACGCTCCCGCAACGCCAAGCGCCGCCTGCGACACGAGCCGGGTGCGCATCGGGCCGGTGAAATCGACCAGGAGCAGCATCGAGAAGGAGCCGAACGCAGCGAAGACGGCGAAGTTCGGGTTCCCGACGACCTGCTCGCCGAGCGCGAAGACTGCGGGCATGACGACGGCTCCCCGGCCTGCTCGCCTGAGCGCGGTCAGGTTCGGGTCGCGTCTTCGCACCCATCCGGGTATTCCGGTCAATGCACCGATCACGGCCGAACCTCTATCAGCGCCGCCTCCAGCTCGGGCTCCATGCATACGCTCGGGCGTCTTCGATGTTCCCGGCCGAGGACGCCGAGCGCGGGCGGGCGTGCGCCGGCGTTCGCGCTCAGGTCGCCGGCTCGGGCTGATCGAGGCGCCAGAGCCGACGCGCTGCAACCACGTTGATCTCTGCTGCAACGAGCACGATCGTCGCGGTGAGGTAGGTCCAGGAGAGCAGGCCGATCACGAGGGCGAAGGTCCCGTAGACGTTCGAGGCGTTCGTCAGCGTGCGCGCGACGTAGTACGAACCGATGAGCTGAAGCGCCTGGTACCCAACAGCGGCAGCGGCGCCGCCCACACGCAGCGTTCGAGCCTCGACAGACCCGATGGTCAGCAGCCTGAACGCCAGCCAGAAGAGGAAGAAGTTGGCGACGAGCGAGCCTGCGACCGTCCCGGCGCGCAGAGCGATGCCGAGGCTGCCTCCGTTAGCTCCGACGCCAGTCAGCACCGCGGTTGCCAGCAGCCCGGCGCCCAGGACTGCGAGCAGTCCGAGAGCCCGAAGGCGGGAGGAGACGAGGCCCGGAAGCTCATCGTCGGCGACCCCCCAGATGCGGTTCATCGCGTTCTCGGCAGCGAGGAACACCGACGTGCCGGTCCAGAGCGAGACGGCAATCCCGACCGCGAGCGCGAGCCCGCTTCCTTTCAGCGAGTGCTGCTCGAGCTCCGGCCCGACGACGGGAAACTGCGAAAGCGCGGACCCGACGATCCGGTGACGGAGACCAGGTCGGCCGTCGAGCACGTACCCGAGCGCGGTGACGAGTACGAGCAGCAGCGGAAACAGCGAGAAGAACCCGTAGTAGGAGATCGTCGCCGCGAGGTACCCGGCCCGGTCGTCGCTGTACTTCCGCCTCACCGCGAGCGGAAACGCGATCACCGTGTGACGCTTGCGCAGGCGATCGAACCAGACCACGACCGCCGCCCTGCGCTCGCGTCCGAGCGTCAACTGAGCACGGCCGACCACGATCCTGGCGTTTCCGTGCGCGCCGGAGGGCAAACGTGGTCGAGGTTTCGACTCGCCCTCGATCCGGGAAGTGACAGCCGGAGCCACGCTCGCAGCGTCGGTGGCACGGCCGTTCCCGCCGGGTTTCTGGCGCTTCCCCGGCAGGCGCGGAGAGGAGCGCCGACCCGTACCGCCGGCGGCTGCGAGCTTGGTTAGCTTGCCTCCGTCCCCCGGTTCCGCGGGAGAGGTGGTCGATCTGGTCAACGAAGTCGTCAGCGGCCTCTGATCGAGCTGACATCCGCGCCGGCGTGTCCGAGCAGCGGCGTGCGACCCGCGTCCAGCTCGTGCTCAGCCTGCCCGTGAGGAAACGTGAACGAGCACAACGCTTTGGGGCGTGACGCGAAGACGAAACTCGCACGGGGCGATCTCGGCGAGATCCAGCACGGATCCACCAAGAGAATCGTGGCTGGTTTGAGAGCCCGCGGTCGGGGTAACCCAAGATCACCTCCATCCCCGTACGTGGGTCCGGCTCACCCCGGGTTACCCAACGAGGAGTGGTGCGGTGCGCCCGGCGACCCGAGGGGGAGTCGCCGGGCGCTTACCGTTAAGAGCCAGATTCGAGCTATGAGCCAGATTCGAGCCGAAGCGTTCATAGCGACTCGGGGACAGCCGACCGCCTACACATGGATCTTCCTTTCCGGGCTGACAAATCACGTCGAGGCGAGCTCGGCGCCGAGGCTGTCACTCGAGAGCGAACCGAGGGCTTCCGCGATCGGCTCTTCGGAAGGATGTACCACGTCACGGCGACCGTCACGGCGACGAGGGTTGCGGATGCCAGGCCGGCAGCCGTCCCGAAGAGCACGTCTCCGATCAGGAACACCGCCGCAATGATCCCGGCGGCAAGACAGCTCGACCCTGCGAGAAAGAGCCGATGGGCCATCAGCACGACGTCCGACTTCCCGCCCTGCCCCCAGCGAAGCCGGTGATACACCGACGGCGCCATCAGGAGCAGCGTCCCGGCCACCGTGAGCAGGAGGCAGGCAAACAGCGTCATGCGCTCGAGCTGCGTCGTCCTGCCGAACCGCCTCGCAAACGGCAGCGTGAGCAGGAAACCGAGCAGAACCTGGGCGCCGGGAAGCGCCACGCGCAGCTCGGTCAAGCAACTCGGTCAACTGGCGGTCGGTTCGCTGCTTGTCACTTTCAAACGCGATACCTCGAGGTACCCGTGTCGCACCCGAAAAGACGTTTTTCCGGTTTCGACGCGAAAGTAACGGGTATCGAAGAGTCAGCGAAGGCTAGGACGGAGGTGAGAAAACATGCTTTGGCTACTCCTGCTCATTCTTCTCATCATTGCAATCGGTGGTGGCATTGTTGTTTCGAAATTCCTGTTCCTCGTATTGATCGCTGTTCTCGTCGTCGCCCTGGTCGGCGCGCTGGGCGGCAGGACGGCCTAGGCAAGGCGGCAGGCGCTTCCCGGGCGAGGCGTCTGCCGCCTTGCCACGCCGGGTTGTTGACGTGTCAGGCGACTACGTCTGCGCGCGAGCCGACGACACCGAGCTGGTCGATCACGTTCGTGATCTCGAGCGCTTTGCGAACGACACCGTCAACCGGGCTGACGACTCCGAATAGAACCCCTCGGTCATCGAGCTGACGCTGGCAGCGGATCAGGCTGTTGATGGCGGCCGAGTCGAGAAATGTCGTGTCGGACAGATCGACGACGACCCGTCTGGCGGAGTCCTGGACCCCGTCGATGGCGCTCGCGAGCTCCGGGGCCGTCGCCATGTCCATCTCTCCTGCGACCTCGAAGATCACTGTGTCGTCTTCCCATGAAGAACGAACTCCGAATGGAATCTCGGTCACGTGCCTCCGTCGTCCGGCGCCGCAAGCTAACAGACGGGCGAGGGTCGAACAACCCCTTTCACACGTCGTAGGTCGTTCGAGGAGCCCGTGAGCCGACTAGCTCCGTCCGGTGCCTGGTACCGGATACGGCGTACCCGGGTCAGGCACCGGATACGGCGTACCCGGGTCAGGCACCGGATACGGCGTACCCGGGTCAGGAACGGGATAGGGCGTTCCCGGGTCCGGCGCACCGGGGTCAGGCTCAGGGTCGGGAAGATCGAGGCGACGCAAGGCGAATCGACGCCCGATCATGCCGCAACCGCCTGGTGGCCCGCCCGGTCGCTGAGCCACCTGCTCCAGTGGCCGACTCCGTCACACGTGCGGGCCGAAAGAAGAAGGCGGGCGACGCCCGGGTGCACGATGTCGAGGTTGTGGAGATACGCGTCCAGATCGAAATCGACGTACGGAAGGAGATCGATCTTGTTGACGACGACGAGCTCGCATGCCTGGAACATCGGCGGGTACTTGAGCGGCGCATCCTGACCTTCGGTGACGGACGAGACCATGACACGGTGATGCTCTCCGATGTCGACGGCTGCGGGCGAGACGAGGTCGCCGACGTTCTCGATCACGAGCAGGTCGAGATCGCGTAGCGGCAGGGCCGGTATGGCCGACCGAACCATCGCAGCGTCGAGGTAAGGCTCGCCTTCGAATCCCGAGTCCGTGTCGATCTGCACGACCGGAAGCTCGAGCCGAGCGATGCGCTCCGTGTCTCGGGTCGACGCGTGCTCGCCTTCGAGCACGCCGGCGCGCACCTGACCGAGCTGTGCGAGCGTGCGCTCGAGCAGCGTCGACTTGCCGGCGCCCGGTGCGCCCATCAGGTTCACGACGGTAACGGTGAGACGATCGAAGTCCGCGCGATTCGCGGCGGCCCGCACAGCCTCTGGCCGAAAGACGAACTGCTGTGTCTTGGTGTCCCTTGTGTCCATGCTCCGGTGATATCCCGCATCGGCAAATCGCAACCCTCGCGAATCGGGTTTGCGCCGGGTGAGACCGGGACGAGCTCGAAGCTCTCGCATGCGCAAGGCGGAGCTTCAGTACGCCGTCGACGCGAAGAAGCGCTAGACCGGGTCGATTACGGGGCGCGCCCCGGAGGCACGGTTCGCCGGCTCGGCGGCCGGGGTCAAGCGCACCGCAGCGGCGATCTCGCGGAGAGCCGAACGCAGCGCAGCGGGCGTCTCGACGACGTACTCGTGCTCGAGCGGCGTTCGCCTCGCCCCCTGGCGGATCCCGCCGACATGGATCGCGACGGAGCCGTCCGGAAGCACCCGGAAGAGATCGTTGTCGGTCACGTCGTCGCCCGCCGCGAGGATGATCCCGGGATTCGGGGTGCTCGCCAAGACACTCTCCAGGTACACGCCCTTGTTGACGCCGCGGGCCCGGACTTCGATCACGCGGCGGCCCGGGAAGAACCTCGGCCGAGATGCCGGCAAGCACGTTCTCGAGCGCGACCAGAAGCTCACGGGCCCGCCAGGTCCCGTACTCGGGCTCGGCCTGGCGATAGTGCCAGGCAACGCTCGCGGTCTTCCGCTCGACCATCGTTCCGGGGACGTCGGCGGCGACTCGACGGAACAGCCGCTCGACGCGTGGAAGCCAATGGAGGTCGACGTCGAGCGCCTCGGTCCACTCACCCCCTGCCGGGCGAACCAGGTACCCGTGCTCGGCGCAGAGCGAGATGGGTAGATCGCCGAGCCAGGCGTCGAGCGACTCGCGCGTCCGTCCGCTGACCACGTGCACGCTCGTCGACGGCAGCGATGCGAGGTCGCCGAGGAGCTCGCGGATCTCGGAGGTCGGAACGGCGAGATCCGGATGGCCGACGAGCTCACGGAGCGTGCCGTCGTAGTCGAGCATCAGCGTGCGCCGTGGCGCCTCGGAGAGCAGCCTGCCGACGCGAGACCGGGCCGCGCCATCGAGCTGACGGGCCAGACGCGCTTCCGCACGCGCAAACCGCTCGAGCCGTCCGAGGAACGCCTGCGCCCAGCGGGCGCTGTCGAGGTGCTCGACGCGGCTCGCCATCAGCGCGAGGCGGCGGCGGCGCTCCGGAGCGTCGAGCGCCAGCGCCTCGACCAGCCTGGCGGCGAGCTCGTCGACGTCCCAGGGGTTGACCAGCACCGCGCCGGGCAAGACGTGCGCGGCGCCCGCGAACTCGCTGAGAAGCAGCGCACCTCGTTGGCTCGCGCCCCCGCCGGGATCGTCCGTCTGGCACTGGATGAACTCCTGTGCGACGAGATTCATCCCGTCTCGGAGCGGCGTGACCATCATCACGTCGGCCCGGCGGTAGAGCGACACGAGCTCGGCAGGGGACACCGAGCGGTGGACGTAGGCGACGGGCGAGTGCCCAAGCCGGCCGAATTGCCCGTTGATGTGGGCGATTCGCATCTCGATCTCGTCGCGCATCGACCGGTACTCCGCGCTTTCGAGCCGCGAGGGCACGAGCACCTGGAGCATCGTCACGCGGTCGGCGAGATCCGGATCGCGTTCGAGCGCGCGCTCGAACGCATCGAGCTTCTGCGGGATCCCCTTCGTGTAGTCGAGCCTCTCGACCCCGAGAACGAGCTGGAGACCGTCGTAGCGCTCGTCGAGCTCGGCCTCGACCGGCGGCGTCGCCGGGTCGCGCAGGCTCGCCCGGAAGCTCTCGACATCGATCCCGATCGGGTGCGCTCCGATCCCGATCGTCCGCTCGTCGTAGTCGATCGTGTCCGGGCCGGTCTCGATCCCGAGCACCCGGAGGCATGAGGAACGGAAATGACGGGCATAGTCGCCCGTGTGGAATCCGATGTAGTCAGCACCCAGCATCCCGCGCAGAAGCTCGGCCCTCGCCGGGAGAATCCGGTAGATCTCCGACGACGGAAACGGGATGTGGAGGAAGAATCCGATCGCGAGGTCCGGCCGGAGAGCCCGAAGGAGACGCGGAACGAGCGCAAGGTGGAAGTCGTGAATCCAGACCCGGGCCCTCGGCGCGCTGACGGCGGCAATCGCCTCGGCGAAGCGCTCGTTCACGGCGGTGTAGACGTCCCACGCCTCGCGTGTGAAGTGCATGCGGTCGACGAAGTAGTGGAAGAGCGGCCAGAGCGTCTCGTTGCAGATCCGGCCGTAGAAAGCCTCCTGCTCGGCCTCGCTCAGCAGCACCGGGGAGCAGCCGTTCTCGACAGCGAGCCGTGCAACCTTCTCCTCGGCCTCAGGTGGAACCACCACCCCGGGCCATCCCACCCACACTGCATCCTTCTGGGCGCCCTGCAGGGCCGACACAAGCCCACCCGAGCTCGGCTCGAGGCTGAGCTCGTCGTCGTCGAATGCAAGCGTGAAAGGGAGCCTGTTGCTTGCGATTACAAAATCGCTGCATGCTTCGGCCGGCGGGTCAGAGCTCACGTTTCCGTCCTACCCCCGACTGCCGTTGCGTAAGCCATGACTCCCTCCCTCGGCATCATCGGCAACTGCTCGACGAACGCGCTCGTCTCGCGTGGGTCGATCGAGTGGCTTTGCTGGCCGCGCCCGGACTCGAGCTTCGTCTTCGGCCCGCTCCTCGACCGCGACAAGGGTGGCGAGTTCACAGTCGAGGGCGTCGACGCCGACACCGTCACCCACGGATACGTCGAGAACACGAACGTTCTGCGCACGATCTTCTCGGGGCCGGACGGCTCCTTCGAGCTGCTCGACTTCGCCCCCCGGTTCGTCCTCTACAACCGCGCCTTCAAGCCCTCGATGCTCCTGCGGATCATCCGGCCGCTCGACGGCGACCCCCGGGCGGCCGTCCGGTGCCGGCCCGTCTACGACTACGGCCGAATCGAAGCCTCGTCGTGGCGGTCCTCGAACCACATCGAGTACACCGGCCTCGGAACGCCGCTCCGGCTGACCACGAACGTGCCGCTCACCTACGTCGAGGACGGGCGGCCGTTCCTGCTCGAGCGCGACTACTACCTGGCCCTGACCTTCGGCGAGCCGCTCGAGGCGGGTCTGGAGGACACCGCCGAGCGCTTCCTCGCGAGTACGGTCGAGTACTGGCGCGAATGGGTGAAGCGCACGCGCGTCCCGCGCGACTACCAGCGCGAGGTGATCCGCTCTGCCCTTGTGCTGAAACTCCACCAGTACGAGGATACGGGCGCGCTGCTCGCAGCCACGACGACCAGCCTGCCCGAGCACCCGGGCTCCGGACGCACGTGGGACTACCGCTACTGCTGGCTCCGCGACTCCTACTTCACGCTGAACGCACTCGAGCGGCTCGGTCATGCCACCGAGATGGAGCGCTTCCTCGTCTTCCTGCGCAACCTCGCCGAGGAACGCGGCGGCGAGCTCCAGCCCGTCTACACGATCTCGGGCGCGGACGATGCCGAGGAGACCGAGCTGCCACATCTCGCGGGCTACCAGGGAGAACAGCCGGTCCGGATCGGCAACCAGGCCTTTCACCACCTGCAGAACGACGTCTACGGGGAGATGATCCTCGCGATCAGCCGGCTCGTGCTCGACGCACGCTTCACCGGGTCGATCGCAACTCCTCGCACCCTGGAGCTGGTCGGCGAGCTGCTCGAGCAGATCGACACCCGCCTCGAGGAACCGGATGCCGGCCCGTGGGAGCTGCGCGGGATCCGCCGGCTTCACAGCTTCACGCTGCTGATGCACTGGGCGGGAGCCCGGCGCGCAGCAGAGATCGGCGAGGCGCTCGGCGAAGCGCAGCTCGTCGAACGGGGAGCAGCCGTCGCCGCCCGGGCGGCCGCCCTGCTCGAGGGCCGTTGCTGGGACACGGGGCTCGGGGCGATCACCCAGTCGGCAGGCGAGCCCGCACTCGACGCCTCGCTGCTTCTCAGCCTGCATCTCGGGTTCCTCGGCCCTGAGGATCCCCGCGCCGAGTCGCAGGTCATCGCGACGCAGAAAGCGCTCGGGCTGGGCGACGGGCTGCTGCAGCGCTATGCCGTGCGAGACGACTTCGGGCTACCCAAGGCAGCGTTTACGGTCTGCTCGTTCTGGCTCGTCGAGGCGCTCGTCTCGATCGGCCGGCGAGACGAGGCACAGGAGCTGTTCGACCTGCTCCTGTCACTCGGGAACGACCTCGGCCTCTACAGCGAGGACATCCTTCCCGGCACGCTCGAGCAGAGTGGGAACTTCCCCCAGACCTACAGCCACGTCGGGCTGATCAACGCGGCGTTCAAGCTCTCTCGTGGCTGGGACTGATCGCGCTCTGCGTTTGCCACCGGGACGCGCCGGAGATAACTGGAGCAGACCAAAGAGGGGGAAAAAGGCATGGGCATCACCTTTTCACTGCTACTCAGCGCCGCGGGCGCAATCATGATCTGGGCCGTCAACGCGACGTCGTCCGGCTTCAATATCCACACGGCGGGCGTGATCCTGCTCGTTGTCGGGATCATCGGCCTGATCCTGTCGCTGGCCTTCTGGTCGAGCTGGGGCGGGTTCGGCGGATTCGGCTCGCGGCCTCCGCACGAGGGCGACCAAACCACCGTCGTTCGCTGACGGCCTACGTTGCGAGCGGCGTGGCGCCGTCCAACCGGGCGGCGTCACGCCGGCGCTCGAGCAGGATCCGCGTGCCCTGAGCACCGGCTTCGATCTCGACCTTGTCCATGAGCCCGCTCATCAGGTGGATTCCGCGCCCGCGTTCATCGGTGGGCTCGTTGACCACCCAGCGGCCCCGGTCGGCGATCTCGAGATGCAGCACGTCCGCGACCAGGGTCGCCGACAGAGACACCCCTCCCGGGCCGTGTCCGTTGTAGGCGTGCTCGACGGCGTTGTTGCATCCCTCGCTCACGGCGAGCACGATCTCGGCCGCCGCTTCGCCCTCGAACCCGACTCGGCGGAGCCACGCGCCCAAACGGCGCCGGATCACGCGCAGGTTCTCGGGAATCGCCGGCAGCTCGATCACGAACGACTGGGCCGGCGCGATCGAAGAGAGCAGTAGCGCGACGTCGTCGCTCGGAGCTCCGATCACCTCCGAGATCGCCGCCATCGCTTCGCGTCCCGTGAGCGAGGAGGCACCGAGCATCGTCCGAGCCAGGACGTCGATCCCGTCATCGATGCTCTCCCCGCGGCGCTCGACGAGCCCGTCCGTGTACATCGCGAGCAGCGCGCGATTCGGCAGGGGAAGCTCCTCCTCGATCAGGTCTGCCGGTTCTGCAACGCCAAGCGGAGGGGCGCCCGCCTCCTGAAGCCTCGTGACGCGGCGGGCATCGTAGTCGAGCAGGAGAGGCGGCGGATGCCCGGCGCTCGAGTAGGAGAGCACCCCCTCGATCGGATCGATGCTTACGCACACGGCGGTGATCATCTCGTCCTCGTTGACGTGCCGGAGCATCCGCCGGAGGATCTCCGCGGGCGACTCGAGGTCGTACGCGTAGGCGCGGAAGGTTCCGCGCATCCGGCCCATCACGGTCGCTGCGCCGACCCCGCGGCCGCTCACGTCTCCGACGCAGAGCTGAAGGATCCCGTCAGGTCGGAGCAGCGCGTCGTACCAATCTCCGCCGACCGCGATCCCGTCACCGCCCGCGAGATATACGCCTGCAAGGCTCAGGCCCGGCGCCGCGGGCAGGTCGGCCGGTAGAAGGCTCTGCTGCAACCGGACTGCAAGCTCGTGCTCGTGCTCGAACGCCCGGGCCCGCTCGAGCGACTGACCGGCCTGCGCGCCGAACGCACCGAGTAGCTCCCACTCGCTCTTCGCGAGCCGGGGTCGCTCGGTCAGCAGCGCGATTCCGCCGACCGCGGCTCCCGCACGCCCGGAGACCGGGTAGGCGTGAAGCGCCTTGAGCCGGCGACCGAACGCGAGGTAGAGGTCTCGCAGCGTGCGGTCGCGCTCGAGCGATCGCGTAACCGGACCCTCGGTAGTCAACGCCGCGATCGACCGGAGCCAGACGGTGTCACCCGCAACTCGCCGCCAGCCGGGAAGGCGGGACGTCGCCCTGGTCTCCTGGCCTCCCTCCGACTCGAGGGTCACGACGACGACGGCGTCCGGAAAGACCTCCTGCACCGACTCGAGGACGATGTCGGCGATATCGGCCGGGGTCGATGCGAGTGCGAGCGTTCGCGTGTACTTGCTCCAGGACTGAGCCTGCTCGCCGCGGGCCTCGATTTCCCGGCGCGAACGCTTGACGAGCAGGGCGAGAATCAGGAGGACGGCCAGCAGCGCTGCGCCGAGCGAGACGGCCTCGAGAATAAGTGACCGTCGCGCGGACGCGTAGACGCTCGAGGCCGGACGGTCGATCGCGATCGTCCAGCCGGGCACCTTCGCGGACGCGAAGACGATGACGTGATGATTTCCGCTCTCCAGCCCCTGAGCATCGGTGAGATGCCCGGCTCCCAGGTGCCGGATCTGATTGATCAGCGCCCGGTTCGATGCGTGCGCGAGACCCGACAGGAGAAGCTGCCCGTCGCGATCGACGATCGTCAGGCCGCCGATGTCCAGAGCCTCCGTCTGCTTCGACTGTCCGAGCGCCCCCAGTTTGATCGCGCCTGTAAGCATCCCGGTCGGGTGCCCCGCAGCGTCCCTGGTCGGCACCGCGATCACCACGATCGGCTGGCGCAGCTTGCGGCCCACGAGCCCGGCGCTGACATACGGTTTTCCGGTCGCCGTCACGCGCTGGAAATAGATGCGGTCCGAGACGTTCACGACCGGGCCGCCGCTGCTTGTCACGATCGCCTGACCGGATCGATCGACCCAGCCGATCCCGCCGGTGAAGATCGTGCCGCTGCCGGCCGCGACCCGCTTGAAGTAGGCCGACATGAGGACCGGATTGGGCTGAACCACCGACGGCGCCTCCGCGATCGCGCCGAGCGTCGAGACGCCGCCTGCCAGGTAGGAGTTCACGAGGGCGCCGATGAGGACAACCCTCGTGTCCAGATCGTTGACCGCCCGATGCTGGTCGTCCCGGTACTGCCGCCAGGCGAGCGCCGTCGAGACCGCGGCGAGGATCAACACTGCGAAGAGGGCGCCGCCGATCAGCCGGCGGCGGAACATCGTCGGCGTTCGAAGGATCAGCCGCTCGACGGGCTCGGTGCCTTCGGGCGCAGGCCCTGATACGCGCCTCCTCAGAGGCAAGCGACCGCCCGGCCGACGGGTTGATCCGTTCCTACGCAAAGCCGTCTCAAACGTCGTCCCCCTTCGTATGCCTCGCCGGTTGCCACCGGAGAGTACCCCCTGTCTACCCGGCTTACCGCTTCCGGAACCCGACCAGTGTTTGACGAACCGGACCCGCGGGTACACGCTTGGCCAAGCGATGGAACTGGATATCTCGACTGTCGATCTCGGTGACGGCGTGGCAACGATCGCCGTTGCCGGGGAGGTCGACCTCTATACGGCTCCTGCCCTGAAGCAGGCGATCAGCACGCTGATCGATCAGGGCGCGCGCAGCCTGCTCGTCGATCTCTCGCGGACCACATTCATCGACTCGACCACGCTCGGGGTCCTGATGGGCACCGTGAAGCGCCTGCGGCCCGCCGGCGGCGAGCTCGCGATCGCCTGCAGTGATCCGAACGTCCGCAAGATCTTCGCGATCACGCTCCTCGACCGGATCTTCGCGATCTTCGACTCGCCCGACGCCGCCGTCGCGCATCTGCGCGAAGGCGCGGCTGCGGCACGGGTCTAACGGCAGGCCGTCAGGTCCGCCGAATCGCCGCGTTCAGGCGGGCACTCAACGAGCCAAGGGCAAGTGCGACCGTCGGGATCATCAGCAGGAGAACCAACCCGCTACCCAGATTGTCGGCAATCGCGTACGTGGCGAGGTCGGGCTTGCCGCTCTTGTGAAAGTCCCTGACCAGGCCGGCGTCATAAGGGCGGCCGGAATTTGCGTAGGTCACGGATACCCACACGATGAACACCGTGAGACCACCGACCAACCCGCTCCAAAGGGCTGCCAGTGTGCCCGTCTGCGAGTCCCGGGCACGACGCCCCGCGACAGCGGCAACCAGAGCCGGGCCGAGGAGGGCGATCAAGAGCGGCAGGACCACCCACTCCTTGAGACTCGAAGGAGGAGCGATCGCAAGGAGCCAACCGGCTCCCACGGCAAGTCCGCCCGTGAGACCGTAGCGACGGGCGGAAGCTGATGGTCGCGTCGCGCCTCGCGAGAAAAAGAGCGTGAGCGCGATGTAGGCCAGAAGGGTGGCGAGAAAGACGATCATCGCCCCCCACAGATTGGGCTCAGTTCTGAGTCCCGGGTACTGCAGCAGCCCGTAGCCAACGAGCGCGAGCGCAACCGCGGCGCACCCGAGAACGACGCCCCGCAGAAGGGCGCCCCCTGGGCGCGGGGACTGGATGCGGATGCGCGCTGCAGCCCATACGCAGCCACGAGAGAACCGCCATCGCTCTCGTGCTCCCTCGACTTGCTCGAACTCGACGAGCAGCGCTTCCGCCCAGTCCGCGCGATCGACAGGCAACCCGCGCACCGCGAGAACGATCACCGACCGAGCTCGATCGCCGTCGGATCCACGGAAGCGCAGAGCGCGCACGATCGGCTGGAGCGCGAATGCGGCGAGGACCAGGAGCGCGAGGACAAACAGCGCTGCTATGACGCGCCCCGGAGCTCGGGGCCGTGCCGGGCCGGCCGCTCGGCGATCAACCGAGTTGCGTGCGTGGTTGCGTACTCGAGACCGGCCGGGGTCAGGCGATAGAGATGCCGGGAAGGGCGACCGAGGGGCTGTCCATCCTCCCACTTCGCCTCCAGCAGGTCGCGGTCGTACAGCCGCACCAGAATTGGATAGAGCGACCCCGAGCGCAAACCAACCTCCAGCCCCAACTCATAGCCATACCGCCACGCCAATGGATCAGCCGCCAGGCCTTCGAGCACCTTCACGGCTTGCGGAGAGGGACGACGCGATCGAGTCACCCGCATAACTCTACTTATGTAGAGAAGAAAGTCAAGACCCGCAGCTTGCAGCCACGATCGGGTAGGACTTGTTAGAGCATCTTCGAGAACGAGATCCTGCTGCCGGAGTCGTTGCTCTCGATCTCGATCGAATCGGTGAGCGTCCGGATGATCATCAGGCCCATTCCCTGACCGTCGCGCTCGCTCTCCTCGACGATCGGATCGGCAGGATCGAAGCCCGATCCGTCGTCCTCGACCTCGATGTCGACCCGGGCCGCGTCGAGGCGGTAGCGCACGACGAGCTGCCCGGAGGCGCCGCCGCCGTACGCGTGGAGAATCGCGTTCGTGCAAGCCTCGGTGACGGCGAGCTTCAGGTCGGCGATGTCGCTCTCCCCGGCGCCCGCAACCGTGCCGACGCCCGCCAGAGCCAGCCGCGCCAGCGCGAGATTCTCGGGCCTCGGCGCCATCCGAAGCACGACGGTCGCGGGCTCACCCGGATGGATGCGGCCCTCGCCTCTCATGAGGCCTGGATCTCCTCTCCGAGCTTCTCGAGGGCGCGCCGGAGCAGCCGGGAGACATGCATCTGCGAGACACCGACCTGTGTGGCGATCTCCGATTGCGTCAGCCCGTCGGCGAAGCGAAGGCGCACGATCATCCGTTCGCGCTCATCCAGAGCATGGATTCCCGACGCGAGCAGATCGCGGTTCTCGGCGTCCTCGTAGCCGGTTTCCTCGTCCTCGAGCAGATCGATCAGCGCCACCTCGGCGCCGTCCTCGACGTCCTGGGTCGCGGTCAGCGAGCGCGCGGTGTAGGCGCGACCCGCCTCGAGGCCCTCGACGACCTCCTCCTCGGTGACTCCGGCAGCCAGGGCGAGCTCGGGAATCGTGGGCGAACGGCCGTTGCGGGAGGTGAGGTCCTCGATCAGGCGCGAGAGGAGCTGGTGAAGCTCCTTGAGCCGCCGCGGCACGGTAACCGACCAGACCCGGTCACGGAAGTGGCGCTTCAACTCGCCGACGACGGTCGGGAAGATGTAGGTGACCAGGTCGACCTCGCGATCGAGATCGAAGCGGTCGATCGCCTTGACGAGCCCGAGCGCCGCAACCTGCTGCAGGTCCTCGAACTGCTCACCCCGCCCGGCGTAGCGGCGTGCGAGCGACGAGACAAGCGGCATGAAGCCCTCGACCAGCCGGTCTCGCGCTGCGAGGTCGCCATCTTCCCGGTAGGCGCGGAGGAGCGCCCTGCGGTCGACCTCGGACACGGGGAGAGTGCTCTTCATGCCCTCACCGGCAGGGCTCTTGCCAGCACGATCGTTGAGGTGTCGCCCGCCGTCAGTGAAACCGTATCGACGAGGCGCTCGAGCGAGGCTCCGAGACCGACGCCCGAGCCGTCAAGCGATTCCAGGGAACCATCGAGGGAAAGGCCGTCGGCAGGCGCGATCTCGATGCGGAGACTGCTGCCGTCGTCGGTCAGCGAGAGCGTGACCGAGTCGCCACGCTCCGGCAGCGAACGGAGCACGAGCTCCACGGCGAGCTGCAGGTCGTCCACGGCCTCGAAGCCGAAATCCAACCGGGAAGCGAGCCCACCGGTCACGAGCCTCGCGACGTGCTCGAACCCGGCCGCAGGCAGGGTAATCGAGACGGCATCGCCGCTCATCGAGATCAGGGCCTGCGCCGTTGGCGCGGAAGGGCGCGATTCCGGGGGTGAGCGCCATCCCGGCCGTGCTACCCGCGCAAGCAAACGCTCAAACCGCCGTGTGCCGCTCACGCCGGCGAGTCTATGAAAAGCAGGCCGGTCGTTTCGAGGTTTGAGGCACAGCGGCCGGGGGCAGACGACACCTGCAGGGTCGAGCGCCGGCCTCCGGCCTCCCCTCTGCGACGCGCAGCCTTAACGCGCACCCCGGTGGGCCCGGGGAGCTCGCGGGCTTCCCGGGCCCCTCCCTTTCGATCCGGATCACCCCGGCGCGTCCGAGACCGCGTCACGCCCCGCGCAGATCAGTGGACACAGGCGTCCAGTTGTCGAACGGGCAGGCGGCGGCCGTATGAGATCCTGGAGCGTGCGCGTGACGGCCGCGTTCGTGGGTCCAGCGACCGTGGCGCGCTCAGCGCCCACTGGCGTCGTGCGCCGTTCGTGCTCCGCCACCACGTCAGCATCCTCGTCGCGGTGCTCGCCGCGGCACTGCTCGTCGGGCTGACGGCCAGCTCGGCGCCGTTCCTCTCGACCGCGGCCGGCAGCGCGGCGTTGAAGAACCGGTTGAACGAGCTCGATCCGCTCACGACCGGCGTCGAGATCCAGCGCGACGGCGGCGCCACCTGGACCGAGACCGCGACCGGTGTCATGCGGCGGCTCGATGCCGGGGTGGCGAAGGTCGCGACACGGGTCGGCTCGCTCGGCGAGCCGATCAAGACGCTCGAGCTCGACGACGGCTCGGCCACTGACGCGAGGGGCAACGGCTTCGCCGAGATCGCGGTCATGACGCGCACCGGAGCGCTCGACCACGTCAAGGTGCTCGCACGAGTGCCGGGCCCGGGACTCCTGATCGCCGACACGACCGCCAAGGCGCTCCACGTCCGTGCGGGCGGCACGATCCGCATGCAGACGCGGTCGGTGAACGCACCGTCTCGGACGATCCCTGTCCGGGTCGCCGGCATCTATCACGCTCTCGCCTACGTGCCCGAGGATCCGTACTGGGCCAACTTCGTCGCCAAGATCTATCCGGCGGACCCGGATGCCCCGGTGCCGACGCCGTTCGCGTTCGCGAGCCGCAGCGAATTTCGACCTTCAAGCCAAGCTGCAGGCCGACAGCTTCCACGCACCGACGAGCTCCCCGTCGATCCCGCGCACCTCACGCTGTCCGGCGCGCGGACACTCGACAAGCGGGTCGCAGGGCTGAACACCGAGCTGGCGGCGGGCAAAACCGCTCTGGCCCGGCAGGCCGGCTGCCCGTGCGTCGTCGTCAGCTCGCTCACGGCCGCGATCACGCTCGCCGACGACAACATCAGCGCGATCTCGCCCGTCGTGACGCTGCTCTCGGACATCGGGATCGCGATCGCGCTCGCCGTGGCTGCCGTCGCCGGCGCCTTCGGGGTGCGGCGGAGGCAGACCGAGGCGGCATTGATGGCCGCGCGCGGCGAGCACGCCGTCGTCTTCTCGGCACGAACGGGGCTCGAGGCGCTCCTTCCGGTGATCGTCGGGGCGACGGTCGGCCTCGCGCTCGCCGTGGCTGCGACCGGGATCTTCGCCCCGGCGGGCACCGTCGACGCGGCGACGTTCCGCTCGGGGGCGGCGCGCACGGCCCTGGTAGCGCTGATCGCGCTCGTGCTGCTGGCCGCCGCGGCGGGCGCCTCGTTCGTGCGTCTGCTCGACACGTCGAGCGACTCGCGCCGCCTGCTTCGCTTCTTCCCGTGGGAGCTCGTCGCGATCGGGGCCGGCGTGTACCTCTTCCTCGACATCCGCGGCGGTGGGGGGCTCGCGAAGAGCGGCGCCTCCGGAACAGAACACCCGACCCTGATCGTGTTCGTGTTCCCGCTCCTGCTCGTCGCGGGCGTGATGGGGATCGTTGCCCGGCTGTGCCGGGTCGGGCTGCGGCAGGGGTTCCGGCGTGCCCGCAACCTGCCGACCCCGCTCTTCACCGCGGTACGGCGCCTCGCGGCCGCTCGCGGTCTCCTCGTCGGACTGACCGTGGTGCTCGCAGTCGCGTTCGCAGCGTTCTTCTATGCCGAGACGATCAACGAGTCACTGAAGCAGTCGACGCTCGACAAGGCTTATATCGGCTTCGGGAGCGACGCGGAAGGGCAGGTCGGTCAATCCGCGACCGTGCAGCGCAGCTTTCCGTTTCCGACCACGTTCGCCGATTACGCCAACGGCGCCGCCGTGTTCGGCCCCGGCGAAGGAATCTCGGCCGACCTGCTGACGGTCGACCCGAAGACTCTGGCGGCGGCGATCCACTGGCGGAGCGCCTGGGGCAGGTCGCCGGCCGTCGAGATGCAGGAGCTCGCGTCCGCCCCGCCGCTGCCGCTGCCCGTGATCGTCTCGGACAGCATCCCGGCGTCGCTTCGCTCGATCTCGATTCAGGGGACGCGCTTCCCTATCCGGATCGTCGACCGCCTGCATGCCTTCCCGGGCATGACGACAAATCCGCTGTTCGTCACGTCGACGGCGTCGCTCACCGCGGCGGGCCGGAAGCTGCACACCGTCAACCCGCTGCTCGGGATCTCGCGCAACTACATCTGGGCCAAGGGCCCACCTGCGACGCTCGTGAAAGCGTTCGAGGCCCCCGGCCGCGACATCTCTTATGTGACCTCGATCGATTCCTTCCGGAGGGACCCGCAGACCCTGCTCGCGACGCGGACGTACTCCTACGTGCGAACCGTTGCGCTCGCCGCGGCTCTGATCGCCCTCGCAGGCCTCGTCCTGTACCTCCAGGCCAGGCAACAGTCGCAGCGGATCGCGTCGGCTCTCGCCCGTCGGATGGGCCTCTCCGCAGGCAGCGAGATCCTGTCGTTGTTCCTCGAGCTCGCGGCGATCCTGCTCGCCTCGGCCGCCGTCGGCGTCGGTGTCGCCGTCGCGGTGGCGGCGCCGATCGTCGACCACGTCGACCTTCTGCCGGACTTCCCGCCGGCTTCCGTCACCATCATCCCCTGGAGCATCGCCGCGCTGCTCGGCCTGGCGCTCCTCGGCCTCGCCGCGATCGCCGCCTCGATCACCTGCCTCCTCTCGCGCCGGACCGACGTCAGCGAGGATCTACGCGTTGCCTGAGCCGCTCGTCACCTGCCGCGGCCTGACGAAGGTCTACGTCACGCCGACGGGCTCACTCGAGGCTCTGCACGACGTCGACGCGGTGTTCGAAGCCGGTCAGGTGACCGCCGTCGTCGGGGCGTCGGGGAGCGGTAAGTCGACGCTGCTGCGGGCGATCGCCGGCCTCGATCGCCCCTCGCGCGGCGAGCTTTGGGTCGCAGGGCAGGAGCTCGACGGCGCACCCGGATCCGCGTTGCGCGAGAACCGGCGGAACGTTGTGACCTACGTCGCCCAGCGGGCGGCGGCCAACTTCGTCCCGCACCTCACGCTCGCCGAGCAGAGCGAGAACTCGCATGACGATTCGCTCGAGCTGTTCAGCGCCTTCGGGATCGAGCACCGGCTCGGCTCCCGCCCGGCCGAGCTCTCCGGCGGCGAGCAGGCGCGCGCGGCTTTTGCGCTTGCTCTGGCGCGCCGGACGCCGATCGTGGTCTCGGACGAACCGACGGCCGAGCTCGATCGCGACTCGGCCCACCGGTTGCTCGAGGCGATCCGGACGCACGCAGCTTCGGGCACCGCGTTCATCCTTGCGACACACGATCCGGATGTCTTAGAGGCCGCACACCGTGTGCTCCGGCTGGAGCGCGGGCGGGTGATCACCGGAGAGCCGCCCGCGGTGAAGCCGCTGCGCAGGAGGCGAATCGTTGAAACGGAGCCGGTCATCTCGGTCCGGGCTGCGACCAAGGGCTACCAGCGCGGCGGCGAGACGATCGAGGCGCTCCGCTCGGCGAGCGTCGAGCTCGGACGCGGCGAGGTCGGCGCCGTGCTCGGCCGCTCCGGCTCCGGGAAGTCGACGCTGCTGACGCTCCTCGGAGGCTGGCAGCGTCCCGACAGCGGCGAGATCCGGTACACGCTCAGTTCGCCGAACCCGCAAGACTTGCGCTGGGGCGAGCTGGCGATCATGCCTCAGCGCTTCGGCCTGCTCCCGGAGCTGACCGTGCGGGAGAACATCGAGTATCCCGCGCGGCTCGCCGGCGCGAGCGATCGCTCCCGCGCCGAGGAGCTACTCGAGCGGTTCGGGCTCGCAGAGCTCGCCGACCGTCTCCCCGCAGAGACCTCGATCGGCCAGCAGCAGCGGGCCGGGCTCGCCCGCGCGCTCGTGCTCTCCCCGGCCGTCGTGCTCGCCGACGAGCCGACCTCCCATCAGGACGCGGGCTGGCGTGACGTCGTCTGGGAGCTGATCCACCAGGCTGCCGAGGAGGGGACGACGTGCTTTGTCGCCACCCACGAGGAGCGCGTCGCGGGTTACGCAAACCGCGTCTGGGCGATCGAAGAGGGGATCACCCGGCAGGTGTGAGCTCGACGACCTCGTCGGCTAGCTCGATCAGGACCGGGTCGTGAGTCGCGCAGATCACGGCGAGGCCGCGCTCGTGCGCAGCGGCCGCAAGCAACGCACCGACGGCGCGGGCGTTCTCCTCGTCGAGGCGCGCGGTCGGCTCGTCGACGAGCAGCAGGCTCACGTCGGTCGCGAGCGCCCGCGCGATCGCCACGCGCTCGCGCTCGCCGGCCGAGAGGTTCGAGGCGCGCTGGTCGAGCCGCTCGCCGAGACCGACCGCGAGCAATGCCTCACGTGATCCCGGCGAGGGCCGGGCCTCGTCCGACCGTAGCCGGACGCCGAGCTCCACGTTCTCGAGCGCGGTCAGGTACGGGATCAGGCCCGGCTCCTGGGTGACGAGCGAGACCTCGCGGCGGCGCAAATCGGCGCGCTCGGTGCGATCGAGCAGACCGAGCTGCTGCCCGCCGACGGCGATCTCGCCTTCGTCGGGCCGGTCGAGGCCCGCGAGCATGTGCAGAAGGGTCGTCTTGCCGCTCCCAGAGCGCCCGACGAGCGCCGTGAGGACACCGTGATCGAAGCTTCGAGTGAAGCCGGAGAGAACAACGCGATCGCCGTAACGCCGACCTACCCCGGTCACCCGGGCCGCGACGTCGCCGGGCTGCACAGGTGCACTCGACCCGGCCCCGGCGGCGCTGGCGGGCGCCGTGCTCCCGCCTACCTCCTCCGCCGCGACCGGTGTCAGAACGATGCGGCTCTCGTCCTGCTCGACCTCTGCGAAGCGAGGCTTGCCGGCGGCAAAGGCAACATGCGGCAGGCGCGTCCAGCCCTTGCGCGAGATCACGAGCGCCGGCCTGCCCCCCGGCAGCGACTGCTCGACAATCCGGCCGTCCCGGATGTAGACGAGCCGGTCGGCAATCGAGGCTGCGGCCGCGTCGTGGCTGACGATGAGCGCTGTCGCGCCGGCGCCACGGACGAGCTCGCCGAGCAGCTGGTAGACGACGATTGCGTTGGCCGCGTCGAGCTCGCCGGCCGGCTCGTCCGCCAGAAGCAGGCCGGGCCCGTGGGCCACCGCGGCGCATACCGCGACGCGTTGCTGCTCGCCGCCCGACAGGTTGATCGGCGGGTCGCCGGCGCGGTCGAGCAGGCCGACCCGGTCGAGGAGCTCATCTGCCCGCGGACGGCTCTCCGCCGTCGGCGTCCCGAGGAGCTCGAGTTGGAGCGCGACGGTATGGCGACAGGTGAGGTCGGGCGATAGCGAACGCGCGTAATGCTGGTCGAGCAATCCGACGTGAGCTGCCCGGTAGGCGGCAGCGCCCGCCGCGTCGAGCCGGCCGAGCTCGGTTCCGAACACACGCGCAGTGCCGGCGGACAGGCGCTCGAGGCCGGCCAGTACCCGCAGCAGCGTCGACTTTCCGGCGCCGCTCGGTCCGAGCGCGACCACGATCTCGCCGGGCTCGATCTCGAGGTCGAGACCCTGCAGCGCCACCGTGGCTGCGTCGCCCGTCTCGTAGATCCGGAACGCATCGCCGATCTCGATCGCGGCGGTCATTCGAGGCTCCACGAGGCACGTGACGGCGAGTCGCCCCTCAGCGCATGGCGGGTGGTCAGCTCAACGAGAGCTGCAAGCACGAGCACGAGGACGAGCAGGGCGGGAAGCGCCGTCGAAAGCGCCGGCTGGTACCGGAGAGGCGGGACCGGGTCGGTCGTCTCGGCGGAGACGCCGACCACCGAAACGACGAGCCGCGAGAGGATCAGCCCGAGCACGAGCCCGGAGACCGCACCGAACGCGACCAGCACGAGGGACCGGGCGCGAAGCTGGTTTCGCAAGGTTCCGGGCGACACGCCCTGCGCCTCGAGGTCGAACAGCTCTCCGCGCTCATCCCGAGCCTCGCTGACGAGCGCGAGGAGGAAGCCGACGGCGGCGAGCAGGACCGCGATCAGCCCGGCCGCCCCCAGGGTCAGGGTGATCCCGCGCGCCAGCGGCTGGGAGTCGAGCTGGTGTTGGAGGTCACGACGGGAGGCGACCACGAGCGAGGCGAACGGGCTGCGCGTGAGCTCGTCGGCCACGCGCGTCGCTGCAGCGGAGCCGGGCACCGAGAGCCAGAGCTCGTCGGGAACCGCTGTCCCCGGGGCATCGGCCGAGAGGGCCGTCGCGAGATGGCTCTGCTCGACCACAACGAAGCCCTGCCCCTGGTCGTTCGAATCGGGGAAGCGCCTGGCGACGCCGACGATCTGCGCCGGCACCTGGGCGTCCTGGAAGTTGAGGCTGATCAGCCCACCCGGGGGCGCGGCCTTGGCGATCCCCGAGCTGACGAGCACCTGAAGCGGGTGACCGTCGGTCGGCTGGGGCCGCCGGACGACCATCGTCTGGCCGTCGGTGAACGAGTAGGTGAGGAGCGCTGGAGTCTCAGAGTCGAGCTCGGCGCCGCCCCGGGCTAGCCAGCCCTTCCAGTCGGTCACCGCCGAAATGCGGCCGGCAGGGGCGATCGCCAGGAGCGGCCCCAGCGCGGCCGAGCCGCTGGGAACGACAGCGGACTCGCCCTCAGCCTCGCCGTGAGCGATCTGGTGCGCCGTGAGCGGCCCGATAGCCACCGTCAGCGCGACGATCTGCGTGAGCGCACGCCCTGGCGGGAGGGTGGTCTTCAGCGTCCAGCTTCCCGGTCCCCGCTCACCGAGCGGGAGCCTTACGAGCCCGTGCGTGGCGTTTTCGGCCACGACCTGAAGCAGCACCGGAACCCCGCGAATCCGCACGTGAAGCGTCAGCTCGCGTGCCCCAGCAGGAATGGCTGCGCCTCGAAGAGCGACCGTGCCGCCGGCGCCGAGGCGACTCGAGATCTCTCGCGGCGAGAGGCTCGAGAAATCCGACCGCCAGTGGAGTCGCGCGATCGCCGCCGCGGGCAGGCCGAGCACGGTTGGCGAGAGCACTGTCGTGCCGGCCCCGGCGACGCTCGCCGTCCGGCGCAGCACGGGGTAGGCGCCGAGCCCCGGCGCGAGGCCCTCGTAGCGGCGCAGCGAGGCGGCCTGGAGCGGGAGCACGAGCTGGCTGCCCTCGGTGAGCGAGTAGTCGAGCGGGACGGCGAAGGCAGCCTCGTCGCGAGCGCCGTCGTCCAGCGTCGCCCGGTAGCTGACCGCGAAGAGCGCAAGCCCGATGCTGACGAGCAGGAAGCCGACCGTCGCCACCGTCCGGGCCGGAGCCCGTGCGAGCGCGAGGAACGCCAGGTGGATCGCCGTTGCCGCACCGCGAGTCCAGCGCTCTCCGAGCCGCATCGCCGGAGCGAGCAGCCGCCCGGCGGCAACCGCCGCCACGAAGCAGACCAGCGCCGGAAGCAGGATGTAGAGGAGCCGGTTTCCGGTCAGCGTTCCTGCGCTCGCTCCGCCGCTACTGAGGCCGATCGCTACCGCCACCGCGGCGCCGATCGCGGCTACGTCGACGAGGCGCGGTCCGCGACCTCGGCGGCGCCCCTCGGGGGCGCTGACCGTGACGACGATCGCAAGTGTCGCGACCACCCACACTCCGACGACGATCGCGACGCCGAGCACCGAGACGAGCGAGTGGCGGAGAACGGCTCCCCCCGGCAGCCCCGCCGCACCCGAGATCACGATTACCGCGATCACCCCCACGACAACCCCGAGAATCACACCGGCCAGCGCCAGCGTGCCGACTTCGGCCGAGACTGCGAGCCAGACCTGAGTCCGTCTCGCGCCACGCTGCGCCAGCCGGCGGGCTTCGTTCCAGACCCCGCGGCGCATACCGATCGCTGCGACCAGGGCGAATCCGAGCAGGAGCGCACTGATCTCGCCTCCCACGAGCACCATGCGCTTCGACGCGACATGACCCTGGCTTCGCGCATCGAGAAGCGCCGCGTCGGGCGCAGTGAGATCGAAGGTGTCGCCCTCGCGGGCAAGTAGGGCTTGCACGGCGGATTCCCGGGCGAGCACGCCGCCGATCTGCCAGATCTGCAGCCGGGAGGGGTCGACCGGCGAGATCCAGGTATAGGTTCGGAAGATGCCCTGGAAGGCGGGTAGGCGCTCGAACTCCGTGGCGCCGTTTCCGAGCAGGAGCACCGGGCGCCGCAACTGCGCCACCGGCGAGGTGGTGCTCAACGAGCCGCCGAAGACGTTGCGGCCCGGCACCTCGGCGAACCCGACGCGGACGAGGTGGATGCCCGCCTCGTCGAGCCGGGCGCTGCCGCCGGGTCCGATCTGCACGACCTCACAGCGGCTCGGGCGGCAGACCCGCGGCCAGCGGCCCGACACGAGACGGGCAACTCCCGGCAGGTTGTCGATCCCGGCGAGACGAACGAGTTGTCCGTCCACCGTGAGGGTGCGGAACGACGTGAGACGGTAGGGGCTCGCGGGCGTGAGGCGGGCGAGCGCAGCGCGCACCTTTCGGTCGGCGGCCGCGTAGCCGCCGCCGACGGGAAGCCCGAAGGAGTCCACGCGAAAGCTTCGCTCGGACGAGGGCAGCGCGGCGAGGGCGCGCTGGAGGGTCCGATCTTGCGCAACGAGGCTGCCGCCGACCACACCCGCAAGCGCCGCCGTGGCTGCCGCGACACCCGCAATCACGAGCAGCGCCCTGCCCGGACGTGCGCGCAGCCTCGCGGCCGCGACCGCCAGGGGAGCGCGGAGCCTGGAGCTTCGTCGCCGCACGGGCCTCCGCACGTTCTCAGACACCGGTAAAAAGTCTACACTGGTGTCGATGGGGCCGAAGCCGCCTCGGTACGACCTGCCCAACTCGGCGCCGGAACCGCTGCGAATCGTTCAGCGCTTCGTGAACACGATCGATCTCTCGCACGATCGTGACTGGCTCACAGCCTGGCTCGAGGAGCAGGGTCTCGACTCGGTCTCCGGCGCCGACCTCGATCGTGCCCGCACGGTGCGCGAGGCGATCCGCGAGCTCCTTTACGCCAACAACGGCCATGCCGTGGACGCCGATCCACTCCCGGCGCTCGACGCTGCAGCCGGCGCAGCGCGATTCACGATCGACTTCGCCGGCCGAGCCCTCGTCCCGACGGCCGGCGGGATCGACGGCGTGATCGGCCGCGTGCTCGTCGTCTGCCTCGCGACCATGGCCGACGGGAGCTGGGGCCGCCTCAAGTGCTGCCGCAACCACGACTGCCGCTGGTCGTTCTACGACTACTCGAAGAACCGCTCGGCGACGTGGTGCTCGATGCAGATCTGCGGCAACCGCACGAAGACGAAGGCGTACCGGCGCCGCTCGCACGCAGCCTAGGCGGCCGGCCCGCACGGGTGGGTGCGGAGGTACGCCACCAGGTCGCGGGCGAGGTTGTAGACGTCGGGCGAGCCGAGACCGGTGGCGTAATCCCAGCCCGGGCCTGCGTCGTAGTGGCGGTTCCCGCCCGTGCGGACATCGTGGAACGGCGGGTAGGGCTGGGGTGCCGAGGCGAGCTGATACAGGATCGGAGCCAGGAAGCAAGTCCGTTTCACGCCCTGCTTCGCGCCGAGCTGCTCCGCGAGGAGCATCGAGGCCGCCCAGAACGGCGTTGCGGCGCTCGTACCGCCGAACGAGTCCCAGTTGCCGTAGTCGCGGGCGAGCCAGCCGCTCGTCGGGCTCGCGCTCGCGGACACGTCCGGGACCACCCGCTGTCCGTTGCCGACATGAGCGGCGGCCTGCCACGAGGGCGCGGCGTCGAACGTGTTGATCCCCCCACCCCCACCCGAATTCGAGAACGGCCCCTCCCACGCCGACTCGGCCCCGTATGCACCACTCGTCAGCACCGACAGCAGCGTCCCGCCGACCGACACGACCTGCGGGGAGTCCGACGGAAAGTCCACTGTGAGCCGGTGATCGGAGAACTTGCTGCGCTGGCAGTCGTAGGCTCCGCTGTCGCCGCTCGCCGCGAAGACCGTGATGCCCCGTAGGACCGCGAGCCTGAGCGCGCTCTCGACGTTCTTACGCACAGAGGCGGGCATCGCCGCATCGCAGATGCCCCAGCTGAACGAGGCGATCTTCACCCTCCCGTCCGAGACGACCCGGCTGAAGACGTCAACCAGCCCGGTCGAGCTCTTCGGAGCCTCGTAGTTGAGGATCTGGGCGCCCGGCGCGATCGCCGAGACGACGTCGAGATCGAGATCGTCCTCGCCGAAGTCCGAGGTGCTCCCGCCCCCGTCGACCTTGACGTCCACCGGCGCCGGGCCCTTGGCCCCGAAGGTGCTTCGGAACGTGCTGACATCGTCCTGCGTCTTCGAGTAGTCGGGCGGGAACGCCTCCAGGGAGACGATCGCGATCGCCTGCCCGCTTCCGTCGATCCCCTGCTCGCGGAGCGGCGTCACGTCGTAGGCGAGCGCGGCGTCGGGAGGCCTGAGCGCGCCGTGCGGCAGGTCGGCGGAGATCGCGAGCCGGCGCGTGTCGAGGCCGATGACCCCGCTGACGTACCTGCGCAGCTGCGGCGGAATCGTCGGCTCGCGTGTAGGCGCGAGGAAGCGCGATCCGGCGGGATCGTCGTGGTCGCGGAAAGCGACGTGGAAGAAGCGCGCGAGTGTTCGAACGCTCGCCCGGGCGTCGAGCTGGCTTCGCTGCGGATACTCGTGCGTGACGGCGATCCCGTTCGCGGTCAGGATCCGCTCGACACGGCGCTCGCCCGCGAGAGACAGGCCGTAACGCTCCCCGAGAGCGGCCGCGCTCGACACCGAGGTTCCCGCAGCGAGGTCGAGCCGGAGCCGGCGCTCGTCGAGCCTCAGCGAGAGCGCGAAGGAGATCACCGTGGAGGGCGCGGCGGGACCGAGCTCACGGACTGCGGCCGTCCGTGACCTGGTGGTCGGCGCAGCGGCCGCGAGAGCCACGAGCGCGAGGCCGACCGGCACGGCGACCGCGGCGATCCGACGGCCGTTCATGTCGCCGGTGTCCACTGGAAGCCGTCAAGGACGACATCGGCCACCTGTAGGGAAGGGAACGGCGAGCTGTCGGAGCTGCTCGGCTCCTCGTTCGTGATCGCCTCGAGCACGACCGTGGCGCTGCCGTGCTTCGCGGCCTCGAGCTCGATCTCCACCTGCCCGGAGGGACTCGGCGGGTTGTCGATCGTCGCCTTGTAGACCGCCGAGATCCCGTGGACGAACCCGATCTCGGGCGACAGGATCTGGTTCCCCGGCGAGGTGTCGCGCTGCACACCGAGGAAGTTCGCGCGCTGGTCCCCGAGGACGCCTTCGAGCGCGGCCTGCGGCGTCACCTTCCCCGGTTGGACGAAGACGCCGACCGCCACGTCGACGCCGTTCCCGAGACCGGCCTGGACGATCAGGTGACGGGTGTCGGACTCGACCTCGTCCCAGTGGCTCGGGTAACGGACGTCGACGCCGAGATCGCTCGTCCACTCGGTGCCCGACCGGAAGATGCCGGCGACGAGGTGCGGCGCCGGGACGGGCGTGCTCGGCGGCGCTGCGCACGGGACGCCCGGCTGGCAGGCAGGGGAGGAGGCCGGAGGGCGGGTGAGCACGATCGCGAGCGCGGTCAGCCCGATCGCCCCGGCGCCGAAGCTCGCCAGCACTGCGATCTTCGCGCCGATTCCTAGCCGTGCCCGGCGGCCCGGACGCTCGGCACGCGACGCCCCGTGCTTCGGCAGCGCGCGCATCGAGATGCCGCACCAGCCGCAGAAGGTGTGCGCCGGCGTCTCGTGGTGACAGCTCGGGCAGGTGAGGGGCGGGCCCACCGGCTTCTCGCCGGCCTCCTCCCGAAGCCCGATGTGGACCATCCAGCGCAACCACACGAGCGCCGCAGCCGCGAGTAGCAGCGTGATCGCGAGCGTCCACCACTGACCCGCGTAGAGCGCGCTGACATACGCGCCGACCAGGGCGGCGGCCGCCAGCGGCACCGCCAGGAACGGCGAGCCGAGCGGTCCGAGCGCGTCGCGGTCGCGTGCCGGGGCGCGGAACCGGAGCCAGAACGAGCCGCACGCCGAGCCGGCCACCCCCGCGGCTAGCACCGGCAGCGCGATGCCGAGCGTCAGCAGCCGCGCGATCCACAGCGCGTGGTCGCCGGCAGGGTGGAACCCAAGGTGGAGAAGGTCGGCCGAGTTGGTGATCGCCTCGGCAGCGACGAGAGTCGCTGCCGAGCACGCTCCGAACGTGACACCGTCGAGGACGTCGTTGAACTTGCGGTACGGGAGCAGCACGAGTGGGCCGGCGATCGCGAGCACGAGGGCGGCGCACGGAAGCACGATGCCGAGCCACACGACCTGATGGGAGTCCGAGCCCGAGGCGAGCATCGCCCCCTCGCTCGCGACGTGGCGGGCGGTGAGGCCGAGCAGGATCCCCGCGGCGAGCCCCCAGATGACGGTGAAGGCGAGCACCGGGAGCGGCTCGTCCTCGTAGAGGTCGACGTCCCAGAGGTAAAGCAGGAACGTCGCGGGCACCCCGACCGCCGCAGCGACGAGCGCCAGTGGGTAGAGGCCGAGCAGGCAGAGCAGAACGACGGTCGCCAACCCGGCTCCGACCCCGACCCGGAAGGGGCGCATGTCTGCGCGCGGTAGGTGCGGGTAGAGCGTCGAGGCAAACCGGGGGTGGAACCACCGCTCCTCGGGCGAGGCTGCGTATCCGCGCTTCGCGTGCCGGTGAGGCGTCTCACGGTGGCCGAGCGGACCGCCGCAACGGACGCAGTACGGCTCATTCGGAACCTCGTTCTCGCAATGGCTGCACGTGACGTACGAGGGCTCCATCGCGAGTCGCGAGTCTACGCTGCCATCCGAATGCGGTGGACCATCTCGATCCTCGCCGGTACGGCGATCCTTGCGCTCTGGGCCGGGCGCCCGGGCACGACTGCGATCGCGCACTCGAGCACGGAGCAGGTGACGATCGGCAAGTCGGTGCGGGGACGGCCGATCGAGGCGATCGAGACCGGTGACCCGGCGAGCCGCGTGAAGGTCGTCGTGATCGGCTGCATCCACGGCGACGAGCCGGCCGGAATCGCGATCACGAAGATCCTGGCCGAGCGGACAGCGCCGGCGGGGGTCGACCTGTGGCTGATCCCCGATATGAACCCGGACGGCGTTGCGGCCCACACGCGGGAGAACGCGAGAGGCGTCGATCTGAACCGAAACTTCCCCTGGGACTGGCAGAAGCCGGCACGTCAGGCGTGGGCGTATACGCCCCGCGGGCCGCTCTCCGAGCCCGAGAGCCGCGCCGTGTACCGCCTGCTCCTGCGGCTGAAGCCGAAGCTCGTGATCTGGTACCACCAGGCGCTCGGGGTGGTCGACGAGTCCGGCGGCTCGGTTGCGCTCGAGCGTTTCTACTCGAACCTGGTGCATCTGCCGTTCAGGCGCCTGATGCGTTATCCAGGAAGCGGGACGAGCTGGGTCGACCACCACTTCCCCGGCTCGACGTCATTCGTCGTCGAGTTGCCCCCGCGGGTCAAGCCGAGGACGTCGATCCTGAACGCCGACGCCGTCGACCGGCTGGCCGACGCTCTCGGTTAGGCGACCGGCGGCGGGTCGCCGAAAGCGCTCGCGGCGAGCGCCGGGTCCCAGTCGCACACAGTGCAGCCGTGGGCGACAGCGGTACGCAGGAAGCCGAGCGCCGTCTCGTGCGGATCGTCGGCCGCGATGACGTCTGCCCAGTCGAGCAGGTACTCGCCGAGCATCGCGTCCCAACGCGCTGCGGTCGGAGTGAGCGTGGCCTCTGAGAAGCCCTCCGGGGCCGGATGTGCGTAGGCGTAGAACGCGGCGTGCGGGTACCGCGCGTCGCCGGGCCACCAGCCGACCGCAACCTCCTGTGCGTCCATCGAGTTGCGCATGATGAAGTCGTCGGAGGGCGGCGGCGCCGGGCGGCCCGAGAAGAGGCTGACTGCGAGGTCGAACGACCCCCACCACGCGTTCACCGGGGTCGAACGCCCACGGTAGGGCGCACGGAGAGCGGCGAGGACGAGCGCCGCGTGCGTGGCAGCCGCAAAGTACGTGGCGACCTGGGCGGGATCGTAGGTGGTGTGCTCGTCATCCTCATCGAGCGGTCTCGACCAGTCGGTCTCCTGCGGGTTGAGAACGACCTCGACCGGACCCGCGAGCGAGGCCACGGTCGCGAGCAGCTCGCGGGTGACCTCGCCGACAGACCGGTTGGGCTCGAGCGCGATGCGACCGGCTCGCCCGTCGCTGTGCTCGACGACGGCCACGTGCGCGTGGAGGTCGAGCGCTACGACGATCGCGCCGGATCCATCGGGAGCCGGAAGCGCGCGCGTCTCCCATCCCCGGGCGGTCAGCCGAAGAGCAGCGTGCAGGAGCTGCGGCTCGGCCGGTGCGAGCGCGGCCGCGATCTTTCCCAGGACCTGCGTGTGGGCGTGGAGCGTGTCGCACGTTTCGCGCCACACCTCGAACGGCAAGGCGGGCCAAGGGCTTCCCATATACGGTGACGCTACCGGTAGACGGTCAGGCCAGTGCTGCGTCGATCGCGGCCTCGACCGACCGGGCGTCGGTCGGCGACACGAGCGACACGGGGCCCGGCGATGCACCCGTCTTGCCGACGAGAATGGTCGGCGTCGCGCTCACGCCGGACGCGAGAGCCTCGGCGTCGATGGCTGCAGCACGGCTCGCTACTGCGGTGCCGGCGGCGTCGTCGAGCACCTTCTGCACGCGCAGCCCGGGGATGCTCGCGGCGGTCGAGCCGATCAGCGCCTGGTTGAGCCAGCCCGTGTTCTCGGTTCCCTGGTTGAAGTAGAGAAGCTCGGAGAAGTTGAACTGCCGCCCCTGCTCCCCTGCGGCAAGCGCGGCCGAGCGCCCGGTGACGGAGTCGGGGCCGAGGAACGCGAGCGTCTGCATCTCGACCCGTAGCTTCCCCGTGCGGACGTACCGCGAGAGCAGCTTTGGCAGGACGACCGTCTCGAACTCACGGCAGTACGGGCATTGAAGGTCGACGTACTCGACCATCGTCACCGGAGCGGCCGGCCAGCCGAGCACGCCTGCTTGCTGCGGAATGCCTTGAAAGAGCCGCTGAACGTCCGCTGCGCCGGGAACTCCGTTCCGAATCCGACCGACCGCGGGCAGCCCCGAGGAGCTCCGCGACGAATTGCCTCCGACGATGACCGCTGCCGCGAGCGCGATGCCCGCGAGGACGACGACGGCCACCGCAACGGCAAGCACGCGCGGTGAAGCCCGGCGCCCTGCCCGCCGCTCGCTCCCGGGGACCGGGGGGCTCACGGCCACCTCATGACGGAGACTCCTGCTGTGCCTGCCGCTCGGCACAGTTCACGCCCTTCCGGCGAGACGGTCGATGTCGAAGATCGCAAAGATCAGGAACACTGCGACGAGCAGGAACGCGGTGAGGGTCAGCACCGGAATCGTGACGTAGCCGAGCTCGTCGATCCATCTCGTGGCGCATCCTCCCGGCGCGGAGATGGAGCAGGCCCGTGACTGCGCGACGACGCCGTTTTCGACCAGTAGGTGGTAGACGGCGACTCCGGCGCCGACGAGCGGCAGCGGCAGTAGGTAGCGCGCGGCCCGGTGGTCGTTGGCGAGAGCGACGAGCAGCGTCATGATCGACAGCGGGAACATGCAGATCCGCTGGTACCAGCAGAGCTCACATGGGACGAAGCCCGCGATCTCCGAGAAGAACAGGCTGCCGCCGGTCGCCGTTGCCGCAACCAGGAAGGCAAGCCAGAGCTCGTAGCCCCACACAAGCTCGCGGGCCAGGTCGAGCGGGCCACGGAGCCCGAGCAGGGCCAGCGCCGCGGCGAGAGCGAGCAGCACGAGAAGCGCCTGGCCGACGACCCCGAGTAGCGAGAGGGCAACGATGACGTCATGTGTCACGTCATCCCGCCGGGAGCCCGATCACGCGTCGCATGCCTCAAGTTTCGGCTCCACGCGCACCACTTCGCCTCAGGACAAGCCCGCGGAACGGCTACGGGAAAGTACCGCGCTCGGAGCATCTACCCTGTCGACCGTCGTGCGTGTACTCATCCCGGTTGCGCTTGCGGCACTGATCGCCGCGGCCGGCGCTGCGGCAGCCGGCCCGCCGCCGAAGCCTGGAATTGTCGCCAGGTGGATCCCGTTCTCGGCCGCCCGGCGAGCCGAGATGGCTGCGTACTCGCTCAGACACTACGGCACCGCGTCGTGGAGTCTCACCTCGCCGCACGTGATCGTCGAGCACTTCACGGCGAACGAGAGCTTCTCCGGCACCTGGAACGCATTCGCTGCCGACACACCCGATCCGGAGCTGCACGAGCTTCCGGGGGATTGCGCCCATTTCGTGATCGACCGGGACGGCACGATCTACCAGCTCGTCCCGCTCGGCACCCGCTGCCGCCACACCGTCGGCCTGAACTGGACCGCGATCGGGATCGAGCAGGTCGGCGAGAGCGATGCCGAGATCCTCGCGAACCCGCGCGAGCGGCACGCAGCGCTGGCGCTGACCCTCTGGCTGATGAGCCGCTACCACATCGCGCTCGGCGACGTGATCGGCCACAACGAATCCCTCACCTCGCCGTATCACCACGAGCTCGACCCGGCGTGGCGCTGCCAGACCCACGGCGACTGGGCTGGATCGGACATGGACAGCTTCCGCACCATGCTTGCCGCGCTAGCCCGGGCCGACGGCGTCGCGATCGGAAAGCGAACCGATCGAGCCCCCTCGCCCCACTGCTGAGGGCCTGCGAGCGGCCCGCTATGCGCGGTTCGAGCGGCGCCTGAGCGTGGCGCGGTTCAGCTCTTCGACGTAGCGCAGGTTCGCGTACTCGACGCGCTCGGCGTGTGCGTACCCGAGCTCGTCGCGCGCGAAGCGGTACCACGCTGTCCAGGCGCGCGGCGGCTCCGAAGGCCTGTCGACGGGCCGTCTGATCAACGGGCCCCACCCTGTCCTGTCATCGACCTCCGAGCACCGGCATGACCGAGCCGTCGCTCCAGATCGGATGGGCGTGAAGCTCGCTTACCGGTGCAAACGTGATCTTCCACCTGCAGTCCAGTGTGACCTCGAGCGACGGGCAGCTGTCGGGGTTTTCCCGCCTTGTTACCGAACATTTAGGAGGAGGTCACAGCGTGGACCGTCGGTGCCGTCTGCGAAGCTGGGCCCGTGCTGGCCGCCCCGCTCCTCGCTGCCGTGTCACTTGCGACGTCTCCCTGCGGCCGCGCCGCCGCAAAGGCTGCGATCACGAGCACGGGACTGACGATCCCCGCCTCGCAATCGATCTCGAGCCAGCCGTACCGCCCTTCGCCGAGCCAGGTCGACGCAGTCATCTGCTTCAAGCTTCCCGGTGGGAAGAAAGCGATGGTGACCACGCTTGCGAGCGGCGGCACAGCGGGTGACATCGGCTGGATCGTCTTCGTCGCGGGCCCAGGCGGGTACGGGGTGGATCTCGTCCGCGGGGGATACAAGCTCGGACTGACCCGCGCCGGCACCGACCTGATCGAGACGGATCCCATCTACAAGGCGAAGGATCCGAACTGCTGCCCGACCGGTGGCTTCGACCACGTTCGCTGGCGCTGGACCGGTAGGAGTTACAAGGTGGCCCGCAGCTGGCACAACCAGAGCTACAAGCCGTAGCTATTCGCGAGGGTCGGGGCGGGCTCCGGTCATCGCCCAGACCGCGTCGAGGCCGAGACCGTCGAGGGCCACCGGGAGCACGATTGCGATCCGGTCGGGACGCTCCTCGACGACGACGATCTCGAGCCGCTCGGGTAGATCGACGCCGAGCTCCTCGGCGACGGCCTCGCGCGGCGTTGCGACCAGCCGCGCGTGGAAGTCGGGATCGCGGAGCGCGCGCGAGACGATCCGCCCCTCGAGCTCGGCGCGCTCGGGCGAGCTCACCCTGCTCCGTACCCGAGGCGGATCGCGAGCTCGCGGCTCGCCAGCTCGAGCCAAGGGTCGATGTGCCAGCCTGCCGGTAGATCGAGCGAGGCCGGCAGCTCGGTGCAGCGGAGCGACGGATCGAGCATGAAATCCTGATCCCACCCGCCGGCCGCTCCCTGCGGGCCGGTACGGGCATAAGGGGAGCGCTCCGGGTGCGTCATCGCCTCGATCTCGTCCTCGCCGGATTCGAGCCCGAGCCAGCGACAGATCCGCGGGAGGCTCTCGGACGGGGCGTTCAGGACGTCCTCGGACCGAACGCGGAGCACGCGGTCCGGCGGCAGGCTTCTCGTGAACTCGAGGATCCGCTCATGCTGGTGGTACCAGACCGCGAGGCAGAAGTGATGGAACAGCTCGTGCCTCACGTTCCAGTAGCCCTTGTCCTCCCAGACTCGGTACATGGAGGCGACGCTCGGCGCCGGGTGGCGGGTCAGGTGGAGGTAGCGGGCTCGCGGATAGGTGCCGCTCATCCGCGCGAGGTATTCGTCACGGCTCGAGCTCTCGGGCGACTTCTCGACCCCGATCCGCGGCGCCGCGAGCGCGAGCAGATGGTCGAGCAGATCGCCGACGCTCCACGTGCGGCGCGCCTCGACCCAGCTCACCGCTCCGTCCACGGTCTCGGGCGTCTGCTCCCCGTGGTGGTGCTCCGCCAGCGCGCGAAAGACCCCGGCGAGCCGCAGCCGTGTCGGCGGTCCCCTCCAGCCGGGCGGATCACCCAGGAGCGCGTCGACGGTGTCCTTACGGAAGAGCGCGAGCTCCGGGAAGGCGCAGAGCCCCGGATGCTGTCCGAGCATCGCCGTCACCACCGACGAGTTCGACCGTGCGGGCGAGAGCACGAAGAGCGGCGAGAACCGCCTCGGTTCGCGGGCCGGAGGCACGACGGCGGCTTCCGCGAGGCGCGCCGGCTCGCTCCTCGATGCAGGTGCAGGGCGGCCCTCCACGGACCCACCGTAGTCCACGACCGCGTGCGAGCAAAATGACCGGATGCTCGCGCTCGCCGCTCCCGACAAGTTCCGAGGGTCACTCTCAGCCGCGGCGGCCGCGCGGGCGATGGGCGACGGAGCCCGCAGGGCGGGATGGCAGTGCCGAGAGCTCCCGCTCGCGGACGGCGGCGAAGGCACGCTCGAGGCGTTTGGCGGCGCAAATCGGACGACAATCGTCTCGGGGCCGCTCGGAGATCCGGTCGAGGCCGGCTGGCGGCTCGATCACGGCGTCGCCGTGGTGGAGATGGCGCAGGCCTCGGGCCTCGCGCTGCTCGGCGGAGCGGGTGGCAACGACCCCGTGCGCGCCTCGACGCGTGGGACGGGCGAGCTGATCGCAGCGGCCCTCGAGGCCGGCGCCGAGCGGGTGATCGTTGCTGTAGGCGGATCGGCGACGACCGACGGCGGGCTCGGCGCGGTCGACGTCCTGCGTGAGCCGTTTCGCGTGCCGGTTCAAGTCGCGTGCGACGTGTTGACGCTGTTCGGCGATGCGGCGGCAGTCTTCGCGCCCCAGAAGGGCGCCGCTCCTGTAGCTGTCGAGACGCTGTCCGAACGGCTCGCCGATCTCGTTGCGCGCTACCTGGGCGACTACGGCGTCGATGTCTCGGCGCTCCCGGGGTCGGGGGCGGCAGGCGGCCTGGCGGGCGGGCTCGCAGCGCTGGGCGCCGAGCTGGTGCCCGGGTTCGCGCTCGTTGCCGACGAGCTCCATCTCGACCAGGCCCTGGAGAGCGTCACGCTCGTCATCACCGGAGAGGGCAAGCTCGATGCGACCTCGTTCGCCGGGAAGGTCGTGGGCGGCGTGCTCTCTCGTGGAGTGCGGACGCTCATTGTGGCCGGCGACATCGAACCGGCTACTGCCTGCCCTGCACCGGTCGTCTCCCTCGTCGAGCGCTTCGGCTACGAGCGCGCGTGGGCAGACCCCGAGGGCTGCGTCGCGGAGGCCGTCGAGGCCCTTATTGGCAGGGAGTCTGCGTCGCCGCCGTGATTGCGAAGCCGTAGATCACGCCTGCGGCCCCAACCGGCGCGCCGATGGTCTGGCCGGGGACGACCTTGCCGCGGGTCGGGAAGCCGGCCGAGTTGCGTCTACGCAGCAGCGTGGTGCGACGAGACGAGGACAGCCAGAGACATCACGAGAGCCAGCATCGTTCGCCAAACAGCGTCGCCGGTCGCTACGCGCGGCTGCCGGCCACGGAACCGAGCTTATTGCTACTCGATTACGCCGGTCTTCAGCGCGAGTGCGACCGCGTGGGCGCGGTTCCGGGCGCCGAGCGAGCGTACGACCTTGCGGATGTTCGCGCGAACCGTCTCCGAGGAGAGATGGAGCTGCTCGCCGATCCGCTCGTCGGTCATCCCGTTCGAGAGGAACTCGAGCAGCAGCTCGTCGCGCTCGCTCAGCGAGGGATGTCCGTCATTGAGAGCGAGCGGCCCGCCGAGGAGCGGGTCGACGTAGGTTCCGCCGGCAGCAATCGCGCGGACGGCGCGGACGACCTCGGTGAGCGGTGAGCCCTTCGTGATCAGGCCGTTGACGCCGGCCGCAAGAGCCTGGCCGGCGAGTCGCGGATCGGCGTTCCCCGAGTAGAGCAGCGTCCGGGCAGGCGTCGCGGAGCGGGCGATCGCCTGCGCAAGCTCGATCCCGTCCATGTCGGGGAGCTTCAGATCGACCACGGCGACGTCGGCCGGGCGGCGGCCGAGCATCTCGAGGCCTTTTGCCGCCGAGGTTGCGGTGCCGACGACCCGCATGCCCGCACCGTCGAGCACCCTCGAGATCGCATCGATCATCGCAGGATGATCGTCGATCAGCAGGCAGCTGACTGGGTGTGTCGCAGTGGGGCTCAACTCGGCCGTTCCTCGGAAGGAGGATTCGCCTCGCAGCGCGGTGTTCCTGTTTCCTAGCGGATGAGCGACAGGCGCAGCGCCGTCGCAACGGCCTCTGTCCGCGTTCCAGCGCCGAGTTTCTCCATCGCGTGCCGCACGTGCGTGCGTACGGTCAGCGGCGAGATCGCGAGCCGCTCGGCAACCTCGTCGTTGCGGAAGCCCTCGGCGAGCAGCCTCAGCACCTCGCGCTCGCGCCGCGTGAGGAGCGGCGGCCGCTCGGAGCGCGGCGCGTTGAGCGCAGCGGCGATCTCGGTGTCGACATAGGTGCCTCCGCCCGCGACGACCGTAGCCGCGTGAGCGAGATCGGCAAGCTCACCGCCCTTGAGCACGAACCCGGCCGCGCCGGACTCGAAGGCCTCGAAGGCGACGGCGGGATCGCTCTGGCCGGAGTAGACGAGCACTCGCGTAGCAACTCCCTCCTCCTTCAAGCGGCGGGTGATCTCGACGCCGTCGAGGTTCGGCATCCCGACATCGATCAGCGCAACGTCGGGTTGCAACTCACGAATCCGGGCGAGCGCCTCGAGACCTTCGGCCGCGGTAGCGACAACGCGGAACTCGCCGTGCTCCTCGAGCAGACGCGAGACCGACTCGACGATCGCGGGATGATCGTCTGCGATCACACACGTAAGCGCCGACCCGCGCGCCCTCGGGGCCGATTGACGTGCCACAGGAGCCTGCAGCGTAGTTCGCGGCGCGGACGGCGGCGCATCCGTTCAGGTCGAGGCGAGTCCACCTTCGAGCAGGTTCAGCACGTCGCTCGCCGACAACTCGCGGCTGCCGCAACCTCCCTCGTGAGAGAGCGAGGCCCGAACCTGACCCGAGCCCTCGTCGAGGAGGAGCTCCAGCGTCATGTTTCGACGGTCAAGCTCGCCGAGGACGCGCGCCGCACGATCGAGCGCATCGAGCACCTCGACCGGGGGCGTGGCCGGAAGCCCGTGCTCGGCACGCGGGCCGTCGTCAGAAAGCGGTTGGGATCCCCGCGACGAAGAAGCCTTGATCCCTCCGGTGACCTGTCCGTCGCCGATGGGCGAGAGGCTCTCTGGCATTGGGTTCCGTTCCCTCCCTGGTGTCAGATGATGTGGTCCAGGCGTTGCGACCGTAACCGTCATCGGCGTCAGGTGCCGTTTCTTTATCCGGCGACGGGATGACGGGCAGCAAGGCCGCCGGGCTGTCGGGAGGACGATCGGGCAGCACTGCCGGCAGGTACATCGTCAGCGCGTTCGATGGGTTGAGCCGCCGGCTTCAACGGACGCGACGGCCGTGGGCGCGTCCGTCCGTGTGTTGGCCGCTTCGGACACGCCTGGGGACTGTCCCCGGACGTGGCGCCTCGAGCCACGCTTGGGGACAGTCCCCAGACGTGCCTCGCCCGGCCATGGCCCGAGCGCCACTCGAACGGGGTAGTCAAAACCGGGTGCGACCTCACACGGAAACGAGGATCGGCCTTGTTGCCTGGCAGGGCGATCCAGATCGGGACGTTCCCCCCGTCCCCGACCTGCGGAGGTCTACTTCCGATGTCAGCTTCGATCGCCGTTTCCCTTCCCGAAGAAACCGCTGTTCCGTTCACCGATCACGTCCCGACCGAGGCCGTCTCAACCGGATCCCGACGGCTCACGGGCCCCGAGGCCGAGTCGCTCTGGCGCGCCTGGAAGGAGCGCGGCGACGTTCGCTCACGCGATCGGCTCGTTCTCGCTTACTCGCCGATGGTCAAGTACCTGGCATCGCGGAAGGCCCGCGAGCTTCCGGCCCACTGCGAGCTCGACGACCTGATCTCATGCGGCCTCGTCGCGATTATCGAGGCTGTCGACCGCTTCGATCCCGCCAAGGGCGCAACGTTCGAGCAGTACACCTGGACGCGCGTCGCCGGATCGATCGTCGATGAGCTCCGCCGGCAGGACCGCGTCTCGCGCTCCTCGCGGTCGCTCTCGCGCCTGATCGAGAAGACCCAGGAGAAGTGGCTCGTCCAGAACGGTCGAGCCGCGAACGAGACCGAGCTCGCCGCCGAGCTGAAGATCGACGTTGCCGAGCTGCGCCAGCGAACCGGCGAGCTCGACCGCGCACACCTCGTCTCGCTCAACTCGCCCGCCGGCGACGAGCAGGGCGGCGAGTTCGGAGAGACGATCAGCGCAGCCCCAGGTCCCGCCGACCCCGACCGCGCACTTCTCGCGGGCGAGAAGACCGCCGTGCTCAAGGCCGCAATCGACCAGCTCTCCGAACGCGAGCGCGACGTCCTCACGATGGTCTACCTGAAGGGGCTGAAAGGCGCGGATATCGGGCGCATGCTCGGCGTGACCGAGTCGCGCGTCTCGCAGATCCTCGCGTCGGCTCGGAAGAAGCTCCGCGCGGAGCTGGCGGACTACGAGAACGCCTGACCCGGCTGCTCAGCCCTTCCGGGCCTGCGCGCGCGCTTCAAAAGAAGGCAGCCGGGGGCACCGTCGCGGTACCCCCGGCCTGCAAAGCCTCCTTATGAGCTGATCTGCGCCGCGGAGCTCGAGTCGGTCGAGGCCGGCGGCACCTGCCGGTGGCCCCAGACATGAACGCGCTTGGCGGTGAAGGTCGCCGTGGTCGGATCGAAGCCCGGCGCCTTGAAGAAGCCGGTAGCCGCGAAGACCACGCCGACGCCCTCGCCGACCTTCAGGTCTGAGAATGCGACGCGCCGGTGGAGCGGGCCGACGAGATAGACCGTGTCGGCGTTGACCTGCAACGTGATCGTGGTGTTCGCGAGAACGGTGTCATACGGGCCGGTCCGCTTTACCGAGACCTGGAAGCTCGAGGTGCCGAGCGAGCTGATCGTCCCGCCGACCCAGTGGCAGTTACAGAACACATGGATCTTGACGGCCGTCAGGCTCGAAGCGTCGTCGCCACGGGCACGGACGGAGACGAGATCTCCGGCCTGGATCTGCGCGAGCGCGATCGCCTTGTGACCCGGGCCCTCGTTGATACGCGTGTTGGAGGGAACGGCCACGGTCAGCGTCTGGCCGTTGAACGATCCGTCGTTCGGTCCCGTCCAGAGGACACCGACCGTGATCGAGGCGTCGCCGACGGAGCTCACCGAGCCGGCGAACCAGTGGCCGCGCCCGCGGCGGACGGGTGACTGGGTAGTCGTGGTGGTGCCCACCGTGGTCGTCGTGGTTCCTGTGGTGGTCGTCGTGGGTGTCGATACCGTCGTGGTGGTCGTCGATACCGTCGTCGTCGGACTCGTGTCGGCGGCTGCGAAGCCGGCGATCGAGAGAAACGCTGCGGCCGCGACGAGAAGGATCAGCTTGTGCATGGTCTTCTCCGTTCGATTCGGGGCACTGGATAGTGGTTCGCGTGCTGCACCCCTTCACCATCGACGCCCTCCGTTCGGCGAACGTGTCCCGAACGTAAAAACCGCGCAAGGCGTCGACTCAAGGAAGAGCTCGTTCAGGCCGATCAAAACGGCATGGAACGTGTTGTCGTCCTTGTCCTCGGCTGTTTCATCCTGCTCGCGGGCCCAGCGGCCGGTGCCAACACCCGCCAGGCGTGGGCGAGCAGCGCGATCGAGGCAGTTACGAGCCACGGCTTGTTCCCCGGCAAGCCCTCGACGTTCCGGCCAGACGATCCTCTGACTGCGGGTGACCTCGCCGGAATGCTGACTGCGATCGGCGATCCCTCGGTCCGCACGCCGGCGGTCTCCGGCGCGAGCGTCTCGATCACGAGCCTCGACGCCGCGATCGTTCACGCGCTCGGCCTGCGACCGGTTGCCGCCCAGTTCGCCGCCGTCGCTCGCAGCGCGGGCCTCGATCCGCCGAGCCGCTTCGGCACCGAGGTCGTGGCACGCATGCTCGGGCTCCGCTACGACCTTCCGTCCGAGCGAGGACAGCCTCGAGCCGCAGCCGGCGCAGCCCGCGACCCGCGCCGAGGCGGCGTTCTCAGCAGCCCGGGTGCTCTCGCTCGGCCTCGGGACCGCGACGCCCGGCCCTACGCTGAGCCCGGTCGCCGCCGCTGACGCCGCAGGCGGGGTGCAGTACGTCAAGGGGATCAGCTCGAGCTTCGCGATCCCGCCGCTCTCACCGGTGCAGCAGGAGATAATGCGCACCGCGTTCTCGCTCATCGGCTACCCGTATGTCTGGGGCGGCGAGAACGAGAAGGTCGAGCCCGGGTTCGACTGCTCCGGCTACGTCTGGCGCGTCTTCAAGCTCGCCTCGTACGCCGACGCTCCCGGGCTTTCGAACACGCTGAAGGGCCGGACCGCCGCCCAGATGGCGCTCGAGGTGCCGAGGAGCGAGCGCATCCACCGAGCCGACCTCGAGCCCGGCGACGTTCTCTTCTTCCGCCCGACGCCGAAGGCGAAGGCCGCGCAGATCGACCACACCTCGATCTACCTCGGAAACGGCTGGATGATCGAGTCCGCAGGGCAGGGCGTCTCGATCGGACGGCTCGATTGGTTCGACAAGACGGTTCGCATGGGCGCGACGGCCGCTGGCCGAGATCGGGCTCGAGGCATTTCCGGCGCCTTCTACGAACGTTTGACGGACGGCGGCTCCAGCTCGCCCGTTGCGCTGATCTGAAGCCGCGGCGCCGGGAAGTCCTCCTCCGAGAGCGTCCGGACGAACGCCACCGACGCGCCGGACGAGTCGTACTGCGGCGTGCCCGGGCCGACGAGCCGCACCGGGATCACGCGGCCGCTGAGGAGCTTCCCGTCGGCGCTGAGCGTCACCGAGAGCAGGGCGCTCAGCGAGAGGTTCCCGTCGGTTGCGAGCGTGTTGCTGCCAGCCAGGTTTCCGAGGCTGTAGGCGACCAGATGCCCGTGGTACCACTCGAGCCCGCGCAGGGTGTGCGGGCCCGAGGCGAACGACGAGGCCGGCGCCGGCCTCGATCATCGCGTGCGCGAACGCGCGCGGGTCACCTCGCTGCTCGCCGAGGAACGTCTCCGGTCCGTTCGGGTACATGATCGGCCGCCGAGCCCTCGGCGCCCTCGTGCATGTAGACGATCACGACGTCCGCCTCCGTCTTCGCCTTGCGAACGAGCGCCGCGGTGCCCGGGATGTCGAGCAGGCTCTGCGCCCAGGGGTACGGCGCGGCGCCGATGAACGCGACCTTCACGCCGCCGGCGTGGACGACCTCGATCTGACCCGGGAGCCCGTCGTAGTCGAGGTTCGCGGCGCGGAGCGCGTTGATCGTTTCGCTCTGCGCGCCAGGTCCGTAATCGAGTGCGTGGTTGTTTGCGATGTTCATGATCGTGAACCCCGCGCCCCGAAGCGCCTTCGCCGACGACGGATCGGCGCGAAAGGTGAAGCAGCCGTCGACTACCGTAGGGAGCACACTTCGGTGGACCGTCGACCGCAAGCACGCCCTCGAGATTCCCGAACACGAGATCCCCGTGCAGGAAGCGCTCGACGCCCGCGAAGGTCGTGGAGTCGGCGCCGTCGCCGGTGAGCGCGATGTCACCGCCGGCGACCAGCGTGAACGAGGCGTCCTGAACGACCGCCCGGATCTTCGGGGTGAAGTGCTTCGGCGCGGTTGAGACCGCCTTCGCCTTCGTCGTCGTTCCCGTCGTCGCGCTCGAGTGCGCGCACGCCGTCACGAGCCCCGTGGCGAAGAGGCCGAGCACGGCAAGCCGTCCACCCCACCTGGTCGCCATCAAGCTGAGAACTTACAGTCGGCGTCGCCGTAGACGAGCCCGAGCGACGCTGCTCTCGCAAGGCACGTGCCGCCGCGATCACCGTGTCCGGCAGGAGCACGTCGTCGGCGTTTCAGCCACGTGAGGATGACCGAGGCGATGGGAGCGTTCACGGACATTTGCTTCTCGCTCCCCGACCTGGAACCTCCCTTTTGCAGGGGAAACGGACGTTAGTCATTTGTGCACGACCGGCGCGACTGCTAGTTTGCGCGGCCGTGACGTGCCGGAGCCTGTTCCCAGGCCGGTCTCGTTCTCAAACGGGGTCTGTCGTACAAGGGCGGCGAAAGCCGCTCCTTTTGCTTGCTGCGCTGGCCGCAGGACTGCTCGTGGCCGCCCCCGCGCTCGGCACGTCGCCGATCGCCGCGAAGAAGGCTGAGGCTCAGCAGGTCTACGCCCAGATCGTGCAACTCGACCAGAGCCTCGCCGCGGCCGACGAGCGGATCAACCTTGCGAACCTTCGGCTCTCGCAGGTCGAGTACCAGCAGAAGGTGAACCAGCACGAGTTGGCTGTCGCCAGGCACAACCTCACCCAGAGCCGGCAGATGATCGCGAAACGGCTGATCTCGATCTACACCACGACCCAGCCCTCCACGCTCGACCTGCTGCTCGGCTCGAGGAACCTGAGCGACCTGATGACCCGGCTCGACAACGTCGACCGCCTCTCGAGCCTCGATCGACAGGTGATCGGGCAGGTCGTGACCTTCAAGGGGGACGTCGTGCGCCACGCGCGCCAGTTGAGGAACGAGCGCGCGTACGCGACCCATCTGGTTGCCCAGCGCCGTGCCGAGTACGCGTCGGTCGCCTCCCAGAAGACGGAACGCGAGCGGCTGTTGAGCTCGATCAAGAGCGAGATCTCGACGCTCGAGGCGCAGGAGGCAGCCCGCCAACTGCAGATGGCGCGTGAGGCGCAGGCGCAGATCGCCGCGGCCCAGCAGGCCCAGCAGGACGCGGCGCAGGCGACCGTGGTAGGCGCGAGCGCCCAGACTCCTGAAGGCGCGACGTACGTCCCTTCCTCGTCCTACGGCAGTTCGGTGGTCTCGATCGCGATGTCCTACATCGGCACTCCGTACGTGTGGGGTGGCGCCTCGCCCGGCGGATTCGACTGCTCCGGGCTCGTGATGTACTCGTTTGCGCGCCTCGGCGTCTCCCTTCCCCACTCCTCCTACGCGATGTACAACTACGGCAGCTACGTCGCCTATAGCGACCTGCAGCCGGGCGACCTGGTCTTCTTCGACGCACTCGGGCATGTCGGGCTCTACATCGGCGGCGGCGAGTACGTGAACGCCCCCTACACGGGCGCCTACGTGCGGGTCGACAGCCTCACGAGTGGCTGGGCTCTCTCGCACTATTCCGGGGCCCGCCGGATCACGACCTGATTCTGCCGCGCATTTCATCTTCACCGTTTCCACCCTTGATCATGGCCGATGTGTTTTCTAACGTGAAGGCATGACGCCGGCGCCCGTGATTCCGGTGATCGTCCCTGCCACGGGAAGCGGCGGGCGCGGTCCTGGCTTCTGGATCCTCTCCTCGCTCGCCGGGCTCGGTGTTGCTCTCGCCCTGACGGGCGGGGCGCTGTTCGCCGTCCGCGAGTGGTGGCCGCAGGCGGAGGTCAGCGCCGGTTCGCCGGCACTTGCCGATATCTCGCTCGCACCGATCGGCGAGAAGGTCTCTGCGATCAAGGTGCTCGATACCCACGGCCGCCTGGTGCCCGTACGGTTGCGTGGCGATCGGGTCGTTCCCATGGGACACGTTGCAGCGGGCTCGCGCCTGTTCGTCGCGATCACCGTCCACCGGTCCGGCTGGGCCGGTTGGCTTGTCGGCCATGAGCGGATCGTCCACACCACGATCCGGACACCGGCCGCCCTGGTCGGGTCGAAGTTCGTCTATCCGGCCGCAGGTGCTCCGGTCACGGTCCGATTCAGCCGGCCGGTGCAGGTCATCTCGGTCCAGGCCGGCGATGGAGCCGTCAAGCGCGTGACCCTGCCACGCGCCCGGCGGGTCGTCCCGATCGGCCTCGCCGCCTCCGGCACCGACGTTGCGGGCACCGCGCTTGTCGCAGGCGCGCCGCGCGGCTGGGAGAGCCTCCCCGAGCCGGTTCGCGTCACCTGGTTCCCTGCCGGGCCTGCGCCCAAGGTGCTGGTCCGACCTGCACCGAAATCGACGCTCGTCCCCTCCGCACCGATCGTCCTCACGTTCTCGCAACCTGTCGATCGGGTGCTCGGCGGAACGATGCCGCGCCTCGCCCCGCACGTACGCGGCACCTGGACACGACCGAACGACCACACCCTCGTGTTCCAGCCCACCGGCCTCGGCTTCCCGCTCGGCCGGAGAGTCCACCTGCGGCTGCCGCGCTCGATCCAGCTGATCAGCGGCTCCGACCCCTCGCCGTTCAGGACCGTCACCTGGCAGGTGCCGCGCGGGTCGCTGCTCCGCATCAAGCAGCTGCTCGCCGACCAGGGCTACCTTCCGGTCAAGTGGAGCCCCGGCTCCGACGCCGTGCGCCTGACGCAGGGCGCTCAGGTGAGAGCCGCAGTCGCTCCGCCCGAGGGGACGTTCACCTTCCGCTACGCGAAGACCCCCGCCGCGCTGAGGGCGCTCTGGGTGTCGCCGAGCGACCGGCCGGTGCTGATGCGCGGCGCGATCATGGCCTTCGAGAACGCCCACGGGATGACGGCTGACGGATTCCCGAGCATGGCGGTGCTGCGGGCGCTGATCCGGAACGAGCTCGCCGGCCGCCGCTCCCCCGGCGGCTACACCTACGTCTTCGTCACCGAGAAGCTGCCGCAGACGCTCACCCTCTGGCACAACGGCCGCGTCGTGCTTCGAACGGCGGTGAACACAGGGATCGCCTCCCGTCCGACCGACCTCGGCACGTACCCGGTGTACCTCCACCTGACCGCTACGACGATGCAGGGAACGAACCCCGACGGCTCGCACTACAACGACGCGGGCGTGCCGTGGGTGAACTACTTCAACGGCGGCGACGCCGTCCACGGGTTCGTCCGCGGGAGCTACGGCTGGCCGCAGAGCCTGGGCTGCGTCGAGGTTCCGATTCCGACGGCCGGGCAGATCTTCCCGTACGTCAACATCGGGACCCTCGTCACCGTCAGCGCCTGACCGGCGCTAATGGAAGCGCGGGCGGCCTGGTCGGCCGATCTCGCCGTAGCGCGGCCTCTCGGAAGGCGGCACCGCAAGAGCGCCGTTCATGATCTGTCGACGCGTGGTTCCGTCGAGGTCGTCCGAGAAACCCCATCCGAGGTAGTGGCAGCAGGGGCACTCACCGGTGTCGGCACGCCCCAGGCCGAACACAATCCGCGTGGCGCCGCAGGCGAGGCACTCGATCTGGGTCGGGGTGAGGTGCTCTTTCATCGGCCTGTCGGGTCATCGGCATCGAGGCTTCGGGTCCTGAGAGTGAGATAGGGTCCGCGTCGCTCGTTCGGACATAGCTCACGCGCCCCCAAGGAGGACAAATGCCGCTCTTCGGAAGGTCGGATTCCGACGCCAGCACTGCAACGTGGGAACCGGAGGCGGCGGACGGCCGCCTCGCATCGACTGCGGGAGCGACCCCGGGCGGGGTGTTCACCTCCGACCTCTCGGTCTCGGAGTACGTGCTGATCGGCGAGGCGGGCTTCGAGCCGCTCGGATTCGTCGTCGGCTCGTCGATTTACCACATCGGGGTTCAGGGCGGAAAGTGGAGCCAGAACCAGGAGCTCCAGGTGCTGACCCAGGCGATGTACAACGCCCGGGAGCTGGCGATGTCGCGCATGGTGGCGGAAGCCGACCACCTCGGCGCGGACGGCGTCGTCGGGGTGCAGCTCCGGATGCAGCAGTACGTATGGGGCCAGGAAGTGCTCGAGTTCATCGCGACCGGCACAGCCGTGCGTGCGAACGGCGACAAGGCCGGAGTACACAAAGCACCGGACGGCCACGCGTTCACCTCCGACCTGTCCGCGCAGGACTTCTACCGCCTGCTCAGCGTCGGGCGCGGTTCCGGTGTCGTTCGTTCTAGGGACCTGCGTCTACCACATCGCGCATCAGTCGATCATGCAGACGATCCGCCAGACGGGCCAGAACCAGGAGATGCAGCTCTTCACCCAGGGCGTCTACGAGGCGCGCGAGCTCGCGCTCTCACGGATGCAGGCGGAGGCCGTGGCGGCGCAGGCGAACGGCATCGTCGGCGTGACGGTTGCCGTCTACAACCACGTCTGGGGCGAGCACGCGACGGAGTTCCTCGCCACGGGCACCTCGATCCGGCGGGTCGCCGACGAGCACCGGATGCCGGACTCGTCGCCGACGCCGACGTTCACGCTCGGACTGGATAACTAGAGCGGGTTCGGGTCACCCGTACAGTCCCGCGGAGACGATGAAGCCCGACTTCGGGGTGCCCTTAGCGGTGTAGAAAAACCACTGCCCGACCTTGAGGCTGATGGTGACGGTCGTCGTGCCGACGCCGGAACCGGTGGAGGCGGTCGTGATCGTGCCGTGGACCATCTGCACGATGAACCCGACCTTTCGGGCTCTTGTCGGCGATCGTGAACTTGTAGAGGCCGGAGGCAAGCGTGGTGACCGGCTTGTGCTTGTAGGTCAGGGTCGCGTTCCCCGTAGCGGTCACGGCGCCCGTGATCGCGCCCTTGCGCGCTGCGGGAGTCGCCGAGGTCGCGCCCTTCGTGGTGGTCGTATTGCCGCCGCTCGACGAGGAGCCGCAGCCGGCGCTGCTGCTTCCTCCGGTTGCCGCTGTGGTCGCGAAGCTGGTGCGCGTCACCGACGGCTGATGGTTGTCCTGGGCCACGTAGGTTGCGTTCGGCTGAAAGGTCGTCTGGAGGACGTCCTGAGACCCGTCGCCGTCGTTCAGGCTCGTGTGTAGGTTGACGCCCGGGCCGGTGAGTGCTCCGCGGGCCAGTAGCGGCCGTACCCGAGCTTCTCGGCGTGTTGCGCCAGGTCGATCGTGTTCTTGAGCGCCTGTGCCCCGGTCCCGCCCTCCGCAATCGGCGACTGGTCGAGAACGGAAAGACGGGGCCGGGTCACTGGGTTCTCTGAGTTGAACGGAGAGAGAGGGATTTGAACCCTCGACGCACCTTTCGGCACGTACACGATTTCCAGTCGTGCTCCTTAGACCGCTCGGACACCTCTCCGAAGCCGGGACATTAGATCACACCTAAGTAAACCCCTGCTAACGGCGAAATCCGCAGCTGGCGATTGCGTGTGACGACGAAATCAATTTCGTCTCGTAATAAGACTCGCAGAGAAGACCTTGGGTCGGGCTGCCGGCCACATAACGCGCTCCGTTCAAGCGCGTCGCGGCAGGCTGCAAGCGGATTTCGACAACGTTCGCATGGCGAGTCACGATCCGCCTGATCTGTTTTGATGTCGACCACATGAGGGGCCTTGATGTCTCAGCAGTCATCTTCGTCGTGCTCGGTCCGGCCGTTTTGCCGGCCGCTAACCGCGATTCAAGACTCGAGTATCTCGCGCTGAGCCACGCCTCTACCTGGTGTCAGAGCGGCTAACCCGACCATGCGGATTGGTGTCATCGGTGCAGGGCTGATCGGACTTGCCGTCGCGCGGCGCCTCGGTGAGATCACCCCCGGTGCGGCGGTGACGGTGCTCGAGAAGGAATCCCGGGTGGCCGTGCACCAGAGCGGCCACAACAGCGGAGTCGTCCACGCCGGTATCTACTACGCGCCCGGATCGTTGAAGGCCCGCCTCTGCCGGCGCGGTGTCGGGCTGATGCGCGCCTACTGTGAGGAGCACGACATCCCCTACATCGAGTGCGGCAAGCTCGTGGTGGCCGTCGACGAAGGGGAGATCGAGCGCTTGCGCGAGCTCGAACGGCGCGCGCACGCGAACGAGGTCCCCGGCATTCGCTGGCTGGACGGCTCGGAGCTGCGCGAGGTCGAACCGCATGCAAGGGCGGTGGCCGGGCTGCACTCGCCGACGACTGCGATCACCGACTATCCAGCCGTAGCGAGCGCGTTGAGCACCGACGTCCGCGAAGCCGGTGGCGCAGTGGTCCTCGGAGCCGAGGTGACGGCGATTCAGGTCGCCGGCCCGACCGTCCGTGTCACGGCATCCAGGGAGGAGCGAGAGTTCGACCGGCTGGTCGTGTGCGCCGGTCTCCAGTCTGACCGCGTCGCCCGGCTCGCCGGCGACGAGAGCGAGCCGAAGATCGTGCCGTTCCGCGGCGAGTACTACCGGCTCGTGAGCGGCCGCGAGGATCTCGTCCGCGGACTTGTCTATCCGGTTCCCGATCCGACCTATCCGTTCCTCGGCGTGCATTTCACCCGGCGCTTCGACGGCGGCGTCGACGTGGGCCCGAACGCGGTGCTCGCTCTGGCCCGCGAGGGCTACCTCCGACGCGATGTGCGCTTCGGCGACGTGATCGAGACGCTCACCTACCGCGGTTTCCGGCACCTTGCTCGGAAGCACTGGCGGACAGGCCTGCACGAGTTCCGCGGCTCGCTGCTGCGGCGGGCGTTCGCGGAGGAGGCGAGGCGCTACATCCCCGAGGTTCGCGACTCCGATCTCGTCCGGGCACACGCCGGGGTGCGTGCGCAGGCGCTCGACCCCGACGGGTCGCTTGTCGACGACTTCCGCATTGGTCGCATCGGCCCGGTCACGACCGTCCGAAATGCCCCTTCGCCGGGAGCGACGTCGTGTCTGGCAATCGCCGAGCACATCGCCGAGGTCGTACAGGCGAACTGACTGCGGCCCGGCGGGCTATGAGACCTTCGGGCAGCCGTCGCGCGTTGCCGAGTCCGATCACACCGCTTCGTGAGGCGGCCGGTCGACTGCGGCCTGCCAGTCGATCGCCGAAAGTCGTGCCAGGACGCGGATCAGCGCCTGCGTGCCGCAGCCGCCGTCGCCCTGCGCGCGCAGCGCCAGGTAGAGCTCATGAGCGAGGGAGAGCCCGGGGAGCGCAAGGTTCATCCGCCGCGCCTCCGCCAGGGCGATCTCCATGTCCTTGACGAAATGCTCGACGAGGAATCCCGGCGCGAAGTCGCCGCTGAGCATGCGCGGGGCGTAGTTGGTGAGCGACCAGGATCCGGCGGCGCCACCGCTAACGGACTCGAGCACGCTCTCGGGGTCGAGGCCGGCTTTGTAGGCGTACAGGAGCGCCTCGCAGACGCCGATCATCCCGGTCGCGATCAGCGTCTGGTTCACCATCTTCGTGTGCTGCCCTGCGCCCGGCCCGCCCTGGTGGACGACGGTCTTTCCCATCAGCTCGAAGAGCGGACGGATGCGTTCGACCACAGCCTCGTCGCCGCCGACCATGATCGACAGTGCGGCGTTTCGGGCACCGACGTCACCACCGGAAACGGGCGCGTCGACGCTCTCGACGCCCCTGGATCGGGCAGCCTCATAGATCTCCCGGGCGAGAGAGGGCTCGCTGGTCGTCATGTCGACCATCACGCCACCGGGGCGGAGGGCAGAGAGAACGCCCTCCTCGCCGAGGATCACTTCTCGGACATCGGACGGAAAACCGACCATCGTAAAGACGACGTCGGCACCGGCAGCCGCGGCAGCCGGCGACGGCGCCCAGGTCGCTCCGGCTGCGCACAGCTCCTCGGCCCGCTCGCGCGTCCGTGAGTACACCGCCACGCTGTGTCCTGCGGCAAGCAGATGGCCGCACATCGACCGGCCCATGACGCCGGTTCCGATCCAGCCTAGACCCTCGAATCCTGGTGGAGGGAGGGCCACGGAGGCTGATCATAGATGGAGCTGCGGGAGCCGCTGCAACGGCTGCGGCCTCCTGACGCAAGCCGAAGGAACGAGCCGGGGGCTAGTCGTGGATTCGCGCGATGAGGTCTTCCCGCTTGATCACCCGCACACGATGGGGTGAGCGGACGAGCCTGACCTCGTAGCCTGCCTCGCGTGGGTAGAGCACCTTGTCGCCCGGCTCCACGGCGGTCACATCAGGGCCGACCGACACAACGATCCCGGTCACGCACTGCGCCGCCTCGTTGATCGGCACGATCAGGCCCGACGCCGTCTCCGAGTCATCGAGTGGCTGCACGACGAGAAAGTCGTCGAGCGGCTCGATAGTCACCTCGAGATCTGAGACAGGATCCAACACCCGGAAAGCGTACTCCGCCTGTCCCGACGTGTCCGTCGCAGCCGAGTGTGGACAGGGTGCCAGAGGTAGTCACAGAACTGCAAGGCATTCCCCCAATCACCGTTCTGCACGAGGGTTCCGGCGCTTAAACCGGTGTCAGACACCGGTTTAAGCGCCGTGTTTCGGGCGGCAAATGGGTTTGACTCACGGCGTTTCTCGTTCGGGAGGCGATCGAGGTCAAAGGCGCCCTGCGGCGGTGATTCGTTGCAGGAACTGCCGGGTGCGCTCGTTCTTCGGGGCCGTGAAGATCTCCGCGGGCGGGCCCTGCTCGTGGATCACACCGGCGTCGAGGAAGCAGACCCGGTGGGCGATCTCGCGCGCGAACGCCATCTCATGGGTGGCAATCAGCATCGTCATCCCGCCCTCCGCCAGCTCGCGCACGACCCCGAGCACCTCGCCGACGAGCTCCGGGTCGAGGGCGCTCGTCACCTCGTCGAGGAGCATCAGCTCGGGGTCCATCGCCAGCGCTCGCACGATCGCGACGCGCTGCTGCTGGCCTCCCGACAAACGGTCGGGGTACTCGTCGCGCTTGTCGGCGAGGCCGAACCGCAACAGCAGTTCCACTGCGCGTTTCTCCGCCTCGCGCCGCTCACGCCCGAGCACCGTCTGGGGCGCGAGGGTGACATTCCGCAGCACCGTCAGGTGCGGGAAGAGGTTGTATGACTGGAAGACGATCCCGATTCTGCGCCGCACGCTGTTCTGGTCGACCCCGGCGGCAGCGATGTCGGCGCCGTCGAGCACGATCCGGCCCCCGTCGATCGGCTCGATCAGGTTGACGCAACGCAGAAGCGTAGACTTGCCGCTCCCGGAGGAGCCGATCAGGCAGACGACCTCGTGCAGCGAGACGTCGAGATCGATACCGCCGAGCACCTCGTTCGCGCCGAACGACTTGCGAACCCCCTCCAGCTGCAGCAGGTGGGTCATCGCATCCCCTCCGATTGCCAGCGCTGCTTGTCGCGCGCCGCCAGCCAGTCGGTGAAGCGCGCAAGCGGGATCGTGATCGCGACGAACAGCAGCGCCGCGACGAGGTACGGCGTGTAGTTGAACGTCGCGTCTGTGTCGATCTGCGCCTGGTTGAACGCCTCGATCACCCCGAGGGTCGAAACGAGCGCCGTATCCTTCTGCAGGCCGATGAAGTCGTTCAGAAGCGGCGGGATTACCCGCCGCACGGCCTGCGGCAGGATCACGTAGCGCAGCGCCTGCGAGCGCGAGAGAGCGAGTGAGCGCGCCGCCATCTCCTGCGACGGGTGCACCGACTCGATCCCGGCGCGGTAGACCTCCGACACGTATGCCGTGTAGACGAGAACGAGAGCGACGATCCCCCACACGATCGGCGACGTCGGGACCCAGCTCAGCTGGAGCGCCGGCGCGCCGAACCCGAGCAGCGCGATCACGAGGATCGTCGGGATCCCGCGGAAGAGGTCGGTGTAGATGATCGCGAGCGCGCGCAGCGGAAAGAAGACCGGGCCGGGAAGGCTTCGGATTACGGCGAGGATCAGCGCGAATACGAGGATCAGCGCCTCCGAGATGCAGAAGATCTTCACGTTCACCTTGAACGCGCGCAGGATCTCGGGGAACGAGCTCTTGAACTCGCCCCAGTCGAAGAAGGTGGCCTTGACCTCCGACCAACCGGGCGAGTTCACGACCACCGCGCCGACAACGGCGAAGAAGACGACCGTGCTCGCGAGCGCAATCAGAACACCCCGGCGACCGTCGCCGGCGTTCCACCCGCCGAGAACCTTCGACCTGCGGGCGTCTACTTCAGGACCGGCGCGCCGGTCGCCTTCGCTAGCCACTGCTGCTGGATCTTCGCGAGCTCGCCGCTCGACTTCAGCTTTGCGAGCGCCTGGTTGACGCAGCCGGCGAGCGAGTTGCCCCTGGCGAACACCATGCCGAAGTGCTCACCTCCGGTCTCGGTCGGGAACTGGCCGAGGATCGTCGAGTTCGGGACCTGAACCGCCGTGACGTAGAAGGCGGTCGGGAGGTCGACGACGAGCCCGTCGATCTGGCCGTTCTTGAGCGCCTGGACCGCACCCGCATTCGATGGGAAGACGGCCGGCTGCTTGTCCGGCTTGATCGTGTCGTTGATGTACGAGTAGCTCGTCGTACCGAGCTGGGCGCCGAGCTTGTACGGCTTGAGCCCTGCGACCGTGTGTACCTTCGAGATCGGCTTTCCCTTCAACACGACGATCGCCTGGTTGACGTCGTAGTACGAGCTGCTGAAGGTGACGACCTTGGCACGAGCCGGGGTGAACGAGATCTGGTTGATGTCGAAGTCGAACGACTTCGGCCCCGGCGCGAATGACTTCGAGAACGGCACGTACACCCATTTCACCTGCGCCGGCTTGAGCCCGAGCTGCTTGGCGACTGCGTAGGCGACGGCGGGCTCGAAGCCCTTGCCGTTGCTCGGGTCGTTGATCTTCCAGAACGAGCTCTTCGACCCGCCCGCATACCAAGGGGGGTAGGCAGGGTTGTCGGTGCCGACCGTGAGCACGCCCGACTTGACCAGGTTCAAGCTGCTCGGCGAGCAAGCCGCGGATACGGCTGCCATCGTTGTGGTTGTCGCGGAGCTCTTCGACCCACACGCGGCCAGCGCGAGAGCCGCCACGACGAGGCACGCCGGAATGCCGATTCTCCTCCGCATCGGAGCCGAGACTATCCGATCAACCCTGCTCGGGTGCGCACTGGTTATCGCCGCTCATCACGTTCGCCCAGAGGGCCGCCGCGCTCGCCTGAGTCGCCTGCTGAGAGTCGCTTCCCGTCCACTGGAGGAGCCCGTCGCCCTGCCACGAGACGACCGGAGTGACCCCGGGCCCCATCACCGTGACCCGGTAGGCGTCGCCCGGTGCGCCTGGCACTACGTCCCGGTTTGGATACCCCGGGGGCGGCGTCTGCGGGACGAAGCTGTGGCAGAACGTCCCGCCGGGATGGTGGAGCAGGATCCCCGTCTCACGGTGCCAGCCGGCCCCGTAGATCGAGTTCAGCGTGTCGATGTAGACCGTGCGCGAGTAGCGGTCCTTGGGGTTCCCGACCGGCGTCGCCCCGAAGCCGTACACCGGCTGGCCCAGGTAGGTGAGCCGGCCGAACAGCCCGACAGCGGAGTGGCCATACGTCCAGTGGACGGCGACCGCAAGCTCGGACAGCGGGCCGGTCCAATGCGAGATGTGGAGCTCGTAGCGTCCCTGGTTCGACGAGAACGGCTGGAACCCGAGCACCGGCAGGATCCGCTGCCAGCTCTGGAGCGCCCAGTACGAGCCGTCGGGCGCATCGCAGCCGGCAACGAAGTCGGCGAGCGCTGGGCCGTCGTACGGGCGGCACGCGTTCCTGAACGTCTTCCAGTAGCTCGACTTCCGATACCTCCCCCAACCTCCGGCGTAGTCGAACTTGAACCGCACCTGGGGCTGGCCCGAGGTTGGTGGAAGCGCGTTGAGCGCGCCCCAGACGAGGACGTGCCGAGGCCTGCCGTTCGAGCGCGTGTAGGTAACGAGCGCCTCTCCCTTCGGGTTGACCGCGAGCGTCGCCCCGGTCGTGTTCGTGTCGGAGAGCGACTGGCTCGCCCACGCGGGCGCGCTCCCGGCACAGGAGGCCAGGATCGCAATGCCGGTCAGAAGCCGGAGGCGCGTCATCATGAACCTTCGCCGGTGCCGAGCCCAGGAAGGGTAGCCCGCCGCGTGGAATCCTGGGGCATGCGTATCGGCCGTCACGAGGTCGCGGTCTCGAACCCCGACAAGGTGTTCTTCCCGGCCTCCGGGCTGACGAAGGGCGACATCGTGGCGTACTACCTCGCCGTCTCCGAGTGCGCCCTCCCTCACCTTCGACGCCGGCCGTTCCACATGAAGCGGTTCCCGAACGGCGTCGAAGCGAGATTTCTTCCACCAGAAACGAGTACCCACAAAGCACCCGGACTACGTCGACGAGGTGCCGGTGTCGTTCCCGAGCGGCCACTCGACCGTCTTCGCCGTGCTCGACAATGCGGCCGCGCTCGCCTGGGTCGCTAACCTCGGCTGCATCGAGCTTCACACCTGGCATTCGCGCGTGCCGGAGATCGAGGAGCCCGACTACCTGCTGATCGACCTCGACCCGACGAGCGACGGGCAGTGGGGCTACGTCCGGGAGATCGCGCTCGTCGTGCGCGAGGTGATGGACGAGCTCGGGCTCGCGTCATACCCGAAGACCTCGGGCGCCACGGGACTGCACATCCTCGCCCCGATTCGGCCGGAGCTCAAGTTCCCGCACGTACGCCGGTTCGCGAAGGCACTCGCAGAGGAGGTCGAGCGGCGGATCGGAGACCAGGCGGTTGCCACGACAACATGGCGGGTGGCCGACCGGGTCGGGGTGTTCGTCGACTTCGGCCAGAATGCCCGCGACCGCACGATCGCGTGCGCCTATTCGATCCGGCCGGTCGCCGATGCACGGGTATCCGCACCGCTGCAGTGGGACGAGGTCGCCGACGTCGATCCCGCCGTGTTCACCGTGCAGACGATGCTGGCGCGGATAGCCAAGGCGGGCGACCCGATGGCCGGGATGTGGAAGCGCGCCGTGACGCTCGGCCCGCGCTTCGAGCGGCTCGGGCTGGAACTACCCGAAGAGTGACTCGACGCCCGCACCGGTCGCGACCCGTGCCGGTCGAAGCTCACGCCAGGTGCAGTCCTCGGGATCCTTGTCGTCACGCCAGCGGATCAGCTTGGTGCCGTGGCGGAAACGGTTGCCCTGCACCTTGTCGTAGCGCACCTCGACGACGAGCTCGGGGCGGAGCCGCGACTGCTCGAGCTGGCCCGTGCCCCAGCGGTTCGGCTCGGAAGCCTGCCAGTCCGGATCCTCCTCGACGAGCGGGAGCACCTTCGCAGCGACCTCGGCGCGCGTCTTCGCGGCGACAGCGGCGGAGCCGACGTAGTCGATCTCCCCGTCGTCGCGGTAGAGGCCGAGAAGCAGTGTCGCGATCTGGTCGCGCGCGCCCTTCCAGCGCACGCCGATCACGACGCAGTCGGCGCTCTTGTGCTCCTTCACCTTGACGACTCCTTCGCGCGAGCCTGGCAGGTACGGTGCTGCGAGCCGCTTGGCGACGACGCCGTCGAGCCCGAGCGACTCGAACCGGTCGAGCCAGCCGCGGGCCTCGGTGAGCTCACGGGTCTGGGGTGAGAGCCGGAAGCCCTCGATCTGCTCGAGCGCGGCGCGGCGCTCCACGAGCGGCTTCTGCCAGACGGGCTCGCCTTCCCAGACGAGCACGTCGAACGCGACGAACTCGGCCGGAATCTCGGCGGCAAGCCGCCGGATGCGCGACTCGGCCGGGTGGAGGCGCATCTGCATCGCGTCGAAGTCGAGTGCGCCCTCGCGTACGATCACCACCTCGCCGTCGAGCGCAGACCGCGGCGGGAGGGCATCGCCGAGCGGCCGCAGCTCGGGGAAATAGCGCAGGAGCGGCCGCTCGTTCCGCGACCAGAGCGCGAGCTCGCCGGCGAGATTCTCGAGGACGCCGCGGAATCCATCCCACTTCGGCTCGTACGCCCACTCCTCGCCCTCGGGAAGCTCGCGCACGAGCTCGGCCTCCATCGGCGGAAACGGCAGTTCGGGCGTTGGCACCCCCCGACACTACGGTTAAGCTCCCGCGCCAGTGGGGCGCGTTGCTGTCACCGGTGTGGGGATCGTCTCGCCGCTCGGCCTCGATGCGCCGACGACGTGGAATGCGGCCGTCGCGGGACAGAGCGGCATCGACTGGATCAGCGCATTCGACACCACCGGCCTGCCCATCCGGATCGCTGCCGAGATCAAGGGCTTCGACCCGCTCACGGTTGCATCGCCGAAGGATGCACGGAAGCTCGAGCGGTTCGTCCTCACCTCCGTCGCGGTCGCGAAGGAAGCGCTGGTCGATTCCGGCCTCACCGACTACGACCCGGCACGAGTGGGGGTGCTCTTCGGGTCCGCGATCGGCGGGGTGACCCGGATCGCCGAGGAGGTCGCAACCCTCCGTGACCGCGGCCCAGACCGGGTCTCGCCGGGCTTCTTGCCGAACGTGCTCGTCGACACGGCGTCCGGCCAGATCGCGATCTCGCTCGGGATCAAGGGGCTGAACTACGCCATCGTCTCGGCCTGCGCGACCGGGTCGCATGCGATCGGCGAGGCCGCCGAGGTGATCAAGCGAGGGGACTGCGACGCCGTGATCGCCGGCGGTACGGAGGCGTGCGTCGATCCGCTGATCCTGGCCGGATTCACTGCGATGCGCGGGCTTGCCGCCGAGGATGAATACCCGCCGCGCGCCTCGCGGCCGTTCGACGCAACGCGTGCCGGGTTCGTGATCGGCGAGGGCGCCGGCGCCGTGCTCGTCGAGGACTGGGATCGGGCCGTCGCTCGCGGCGCGGACATCTACGCCGAGGTGCTCGGTTACGGCGGCTCGAACGACGCGCACAGCCTCGCCCAGCCCGAGCCCGAGGCCGAGGGCGTCTCGGCGATGATGCGCGCCGCGCTCCGCCGCGCCGAAATCGCGCCCGAGCGGGTCGGCTACGTCAACGCGCACGGCACCTCCACCCCGCTCGGCGACCTGGCGGAGACGAAGGCGATCAAGAACGTGTTCGGCAACCACGCCTACAAGCTCGCAGTCTCGTCGACGAAGTCGATGATGGGCCACACCTTCGGAGCGGCCGGCGCGATCGAGGCGATCATGTGCATCCTCGCGCTCCGCGACGGGATCCTGCCGCCGACGATCAACTACGAGCATCCCGACCCGGAGTGCGACCTCGACTACGTCCCGAACGAGGCTCGTCACACGCAGGTCGACGTCGCGCTCTCGAACGCGATGGGCCTGGGCGGCCATAACGGCTGCGTGCTCTTCGGCCGCGCGTAGCCGGCGGCAGACGGCCGGCCCCGCGCCGAACCATCGCTGCCCGTTCGAGCCGTGGCCGAAAGCCCGGTGTCAGACGCCGTCACGCGACTGTGACACAGTTCGCCGAAATCCCTGGAAAAAGGAGGAATCCATGGCCTTGGAGACGGGTGTCAGACACCGCTTGTGACGTGTGGTTTTTTCGCCCGACGTGCGGAGCGGCGGGGATCTCGCGGCGACGTTTGGTGGCGGTTAGGGCTTGCGGCCAGTGACGGCGAGGCCGACGCCGAGACCGACCAGGACGACGCCGCTCGCGCCGCCGATCGCATCGAGCCGGCGGGGCGAGGCGACCAGCTGCTCCCGCGCGGTTCCGGCGGCCAGGCCCCACATGCCGTCGACCACCATCGCGAGCACGACGAACACGAGCCCGAGCGTCAGCATCTGCAGCGGGACGCGGCCGAGCGAGGTGTCGACGAACTGCGGCAGGATCGCTGCGAAGAACACCGCGGCCTTCGGGTTCGTCAGCCCGACGACGAAGCCTTCCCGCAGGATGCGGCGCCCGCTCTTCGCTGGTGGAGGCTTCCCGAGCGCCTCCGCCAGCGACCGGCGCTTCCGAAACGTCCGGATGCCGAGCCAGACCAGGTAGATCGCACCCGCGAGCTTGATCGTCGTGTAGATCACAACCGACCGCTCGACGAGCACCCCGACGCCGAGCGCGACGAGGATCACCTGGCAATACACGCCGGCACAGTTCCCGGCGACAGTCGCGAGCGCCGCCCTCCGCCCGAGCGCAACACCGCGGCTGATCACGAACAGGACGCTCGGCCCCGGGATCGCGATCAGGATGAGCGAGGCGAGCGCGAACGCGATCAGGTTGGAGCCGGAGATCACGGGCCGAGAATACTGCAGCGCACCCGATGCTTTGCGTTGTCTGCCACAGTGAAACGGATATCAACGACGTCTCAGGGAGGCAGGATGCTGAAGCTCGGCCTCCCGACCCTACTGACTGCGGCCGCGTGGTTTCGCGGTTGCCGCGGCGACCGGTCTCGGCGCCTCGTCGGCGAAGGTGATCGCGATCCAGAAGGGCCAGATGATCACGTACACGCCTGGCAACGCGCCCGGAACGATCACCCCACGCACGGGGAAATGCGCCGTCGCGCGCGCCTGATGATGCCCCGTGTGCGAAACGAGCGCGATTGAGAAGACGAAAGCGACCATGTTTCTTCGATACCACCCCACATCCGTGACCCGGATTGCCCGCCGAGTCCCGGCTGCCTGTCGGCGGTAGCCGGCTGCGCGAAAAGGCTAGCCAGCTTCGGAGCCCGATTACGGGCCCACCGGCTGACCTCACAGGACTCTTACGTCTTCCGCGGCCGATCCATGAATCCGTCTCGCTTCGGCGCCACGTAGACCGAACGAAGGGAACGTGAAACTACGTGGGAGGTAGAACGCATGTCGTATTTCCAGTCCCGCCGGCCGCTAACGGCCGCACTTGTCGTAGTCGGTGCGATCCTGACCCTCGGCGCAGCCAGCGCCGGCGCGTCCGGAGCGCTCGTCGCCTACAACGTCTACCCGCTCGTCTCCGACGGCACCGCCGTCACCGCGCCGCTCGCTGACGGCTCGCTCGTGAACGGCTGGGGCCTGAGCGCCACCGCCACCTCACCGTGGTGGATCTCGAACAACAAGACGAACAACTCGACGCTCTACACGGGCGTCGGCTCGAAGAACGCGACCGTCGTCACGGTTCCGGGCGGGCCCGACGGGCACGGTCGCGAACCCGAGCACGACCGACTTCGCGGTCAGCCAGGACGGCGTCAGCGGAGCCTCGCGCTTCCTGTTCGACACGGTCCGGACAGATCCTCGGCTGGACGCCGACGGTCAACGCGACCGAACGCCGTGGTCGCCGTCGACAACTCGGCCGCCGGGGCCGACTATCACCGGTCTCGCGATCGCGAACGACCGGCTGTACGCCGCCGACTTCCACAACGCGCGCGTCGACTGCGTTCGACGCCTCGTTCAAGCCGCTCGTCGCTCGGGTTCACGGACTCCGAGCATCCCCAAGGGCTGGGCGCCGTTCGGCATCCAGGCTCTGAACGGGAACATCTTCGTCACCTATGCCCAGCAGGACGCGACTCGGGGAAGACGCCGGTCCCGGGCGGCGGGCTCGGCTACGTCGACGAGTTCACGCCCGGACGGCACGCTCGTCGCGCGGGTCGCGTCGAAGGGCACGACGACCGCGCACCGCTGAACGCGCCGTGGGGGCTCGCGATGGCGCCCGGCGAACTTCGGCGCCTACAGCGGCGACCTGCTCGTCGGCAACTTCGGGAACGGCCGGATCAGCGCCTACAGCAGCGCTCGACCGACGACAAGTGGGTCTACAAGGGCCAGCTCCGCGTCGCGAGCGGCAGCGCCGATCGCGATCGACGGCCTGTGGGCGATCGCCTTCGGCAACGGCGCCTCCGCCGGGCCCGACGAACAACCTGTACTTCGCCTCGGGCCCGAGCGGAGAGGCGCACGGCCTGTTCGGCTTCATCGCCGTCGGCTAGTTAACTCGTTCCAACGCTCCGGAGGCCGGCGCAGGCTAGGCCGGCCCCGGAGCAGGAACGGCTATGCCCGTGTGATGACGTATCGAAACCGGTTCTCGAACCGGTAGGAGCCGTCGGGTCGCCGGAAAGGCGCCGAACCGGCCGCCGACGAGAGTCGCCCAATCCGTCGCCCGCCCGCGCCCACAGCGGCGTTTCCGGAGAGCTCATCCGGGCGACCCTACAAGGTGCTCGCCGCGTGTGATCATGCACGTATGGCCCACTACGTCACAACGATCCGCTCGCGGCTCCCGGCCGAAGCTGCCTTCGAGTACATGGCCGATTTCAGCAACGCCCGCTTCTGGGACCCGAGCGTCAGCGCGGCCGAGCGCGACGGCGACGGCTTCGCGCTCGTCTCCAAGTTCGCCGGGCGGGACGTCCCGCTCCGCTACGAGGTCGTGACCCTGGAGCCGCCGCGCGTGGTCGTGCTCGAGGCGAGGCAGCCGAGCTTCACCTCCCGCGACACGATCACCGTCGAGCCCGACGGCGACGGCTCGACCGTGCACTACGACGCCCGGCTCGAGTTCTCCGGGGCGCGTCGAGCCCTCGACCCGCTGATGCAGCTCCTCTTCAACCGGGTGGGCGCGAAAGCCGCGGCCGGAATGACTGCGGCGCTGAACCCGTGAACGCTGCCGGCGCCGTCGACGCCGCGCTCGAGGCGAGCGTCGTCGGCAGCTTCACCCGGATCGGCTACGCGGCTCGTCGGCGGCTCTACCACTGGGCACCTCTCGGCGATCTCCGGCTCGACGGCAAGGTGGCGATCGTCACCGGCGCCACGTCCGGCCTCGGCCTGACCGCAGCCGGCGACCTGGCTCGGCAGGGCGCCGCGGTCTGCATCGTCGGCCGCAATCCCGAGCGCACGGAGAAGGCCCGCGCGCGGATCGCGGCCGAGACAGGCGCCGAGGTCGAAGCCGAGCTCGCCGACCTCTCGGTGCTTGCCCAGGCCCGCGCTCTCGCCGAGGGCTTCGCAAAGTCGCATGAGCGCCTCGACGTTCTCGTCCACAATGCCGGTGCTCTGACGCATCCCTACGTCGTGACCGACGAGGGCAACGAGATCACGCTTGCGACCCAGGTTCTCGCTCCCTTCCTGCTGACGGAAACACTGCTCCCGCTACTCGAAGCGAGCGCGCCGTCGCGCGTGATCCTGGTCGCCTCGGGCGGGATGTACACCGAGCGGCTCGACGTCGCCGGGCTCGACCCGGGGCCGGCCGCCTACGACGGTGTGAAGGCATACGCCCGCTGCAAGCGGGCGCAGGTCGCGCTCGCCGGTGAATGGTCCCGCCGTCTGGCCGGTAAGGGGGTCGCGGTCAACGCGATGCACCCGGGCTGGGCGGACACGCCGGGGATCCGCGACGCGCTTCCGCGTTTCAGCCGGATCCTCGGCCCGCTTCTGCGCACGCCGGCCGAAGGCGCCGACACGATCGCGTGGCTCGCAGCCGCACCTGAGACGGCCGACGCCGGGGGCGGCTTCTTCCTCGACCGGCGCGCGCGCCCACTGCATCGGCTGAAGCGGACCCGGCGTCCCGACGAGCGAGCCGAGGCCGGGCGGCTCTGGGAGCTCTGCTCGACCCGGACGCTCTAACGGCGCGGCTTGGCGGTCTTCACGTTGTCGAGCATGTGATCGATGAACCGCACGATCGTTTGCGCAGTCTCCAGCCGGAAGTGGAGCACTGTCGACTCCGTGGGCTCCGCAATCGGGTCGACATCCTCGAGGCGAGCTTCGAGCCAGGCCACGAACGGCATCATCAGCGCACGCTGGGCCACGAGCAACGGCTCCGTGTCGTAGCCGAGTCGCTGTCCGAGCACGACCTTGACGAGGAAGAGCGACCGGATGTCGCGAACATGCTCGACCGGCTGCTGGAGCCACTCGCGCGCCAGCTGCTCACCCCTGGGCGTCGCCCTGAAGACAACGCGGTGCGGGCCCCGGTCGCCCCGCTCGATGCCGGAGGTCTCGATCGCCCCTTCGCTCTCGAGCCGCCGCAGGCTGGTGTAGACGAGCGGGCGCGCCATCGACCAGATCGTGCCGAGCTCGCCGTCGCGTGCAAGCAGCGTTGCGAGCCCCCAGCCGTGCCGCGGCGCCTCGATCAGGAGCGCGAGCACGCAGTACTCGCTGGATGTGGGCCCGTGATCCGCAGCCATGGAGAGAGACGTTACTGAGACTGGACGTCTTGCTACGAACTAATCGTCCTATGCAGAAGTGTTCGCACGAGGACGTATCCAGGCGGTCGGGCACTGCACCGAAAAGGGCACTGACAGCAGGGGAAATGGGCACTACTGTGTGAACGATGGCGACAAACGACGAGCTGATGGCGACGATCGACGCGAAGCTGAGCGCGTTGCTCAAGCTCACTGTCGAAGGTCAGTCGGACGGGGTCGCCGGGGGCCCGTCGTCACCGGTCGATCTGGCCGCTCATGGCGAAAGACTGCTTGCCGCGAACGGCCCTTTGCCTCCGGCCGCCGCCCCGCCCCAGCCGGTCGCGCGGCCGCTCGCGTCCGAATCGGACGTGGTCGGTGCGCTCGATGAGGTCGCGCGCCTGCTCGCCCAGGGCCTGAAGCGCAAGCGTGACCTGGCGGACGTGGTGGCCGACCTGGACAGCGTCGGCTTCGATCGTGCACGGATCGGCGAGCTGCTCGGAATCAGCCCGTCGCACGTCGATGCGGCGCTGGTCGCTTACGACCGCCGCACCCGCAAGAAGCGCCGCCGCTAGCTCGAGAATTCGAGGACGGCGCTCACGGCGCCGGTACAGGATCGCCCGCCTCGTTCTCCGGCGTGAAGCTCGGCACGTAGGCGCGCGACATGAGCGGACTCGAGAGTAGGAAATCCGCGGTTGCCCTGTTGCAGGCCATCGGGATGTTGTAGACGACCGCGATCCGGAGCAGCGCCTTGACATCGACGTCGTGTGGGTGCGGCTCGAGCGGATCCCAGAAGAAGATCACCGCGTCGATCCGCCCCTCGGCGATCGCCGCTCCGACCTGCTGGTCGCCCCCGAGCGGGCCGCTCAGGTACCGGTGCACCGGAAGACCGAGATCCTCTGCGATCAACCCACCCGTGGTGCCGGTCGCGAAGAGATCATGGTCGGCGAGCGTCCCGTGGTTGAACTTCGCCCACGCGAGCAGGTCGGCCTTGCGATTGTCGTGCGCGATCAGCGCGATCCGTTTGCGAACCGCCTCGGCGGGGGCCTCGGTCGCCATGTCAGCGACCTTAGCGCACGAAAAAAGACCCCGTCGCCGGGGCCTTGTAGTAGCGGGGGCAGGATTTGAACCTGCGACCTCCGGGTTATGAGCCCGGCGAGCTACCTGACTGCTCCACCCCGCGACGTATCCGAAATCCTACCACCCGCACCGGCCGCTGGAAGCGCCGCGAGGCCGAAGCCGACGGCCATCACGAGCGACGCCGGCGAGCGCGTCGAGGACGAAGTGGTTGCCGGTGGCGATGATCGTCAGCACGACCGCGAGCGGGATAGAGCGGCGCCAGCGCACGTGACGGCCGAGCGGGCGCGCGTAGAGGACGAGCCCGACGCCGACACCGACGCGCCCAGCCGGCGTGGAGCGACGGCACGGCGGCGACCGGGTCGGAGAGCCCGGCCGAGCCGGGCGAGCCGATGTCGATGCCGGAGAAGCGGCGGAGCGTGTCCTCGAGGCCGAGCCCGGCGACGCGCGGCGGGGCGGTCGGGAACCGCCAGGCGACGGCGAGCGCGATCGCCGTCGCGACCAGGAAGCCGTTGCGGAAGAGCCGGAACCCGGGCCGCGAGCGGCGGTAGAGCCAGACGAAGAAGAGCGCCGGTGACCGAGAAAGTGCGCCGCGAGGTAGAAGACGTTCATCGCCTCGACGAGCGCCGGCGATCGCGAGAAGCCGCGCGCTGGAGCGGCGCCTCCCAGGCGAGATGCGCGACGCGCTCGCAGCGACGGCGATCCGGCGGGCGTGGTCGAGCGCGAGCGGCCAGTCGGGCCGCAGCGCGAGCCGCATCGCCTCGTACGCGCCGACCGCGGCGAGCACGATCGCCGACCTGGGCGAGGCCGTCGTGGCGCGAGGCGAGCGCCCTCACCGAGCGACTGAGTCTAGGCGGGACTACGATGGCGCCGTGAGCGACCGTCGTCTCGATCGCGCTGATCGTGCTTCGGCGTCTCGATCGTCGGCGGGCTCGTCGTCGCCGGCGCTGCGAGGGGCTCGCCGCCTGGCGCGCGCTTCCGCCGCTTCAAGCGCACGACGCGAGGCGGCGATGCTCGCAGCGTCGCCGCAGCGATCGCGCAGATGGAGAGCCGCACCGCCGGCGTCAGCGAACGCGTCGCACGGCTCGAGCGCGCGCAGGCGCAGCCTCCAGGAGTCGCTCGCGCGACCGCCGGAGTCCTCGCCGGCGCGGCCGGCGAGGTCTACGCGTCGTACCGGCGCGTTCGCGGGCTCATGCCCGCGCAAGTGACGCGCGTCGCCGCGATCGACATCGGGACGAACTCGACGCGGCTGCTCGTCGCCGACGTCGAGGGCGCGCACATCGACGACGTGCGTCCGCCGCTCGGTCGTGACGCGGCTCGGCGAGGGCGTCGACGCCGCGCGGCGGCTCCGCCCGGAGCCGATCGCGCGCACGCTCGCGGCGCTCGCGCGACTACCGCGACGAGCTCGAGGCGCTCGGCGCCGAGCGAACGCTCGCGGTCGCGACGAGCGCCGCCCGCGACGCCGCGAACGGCGCGCGAGTTCCTGGCCGAGGTCGGCGCGACGCTTCGGCTTCGCGACCCGGCTGCTCTCGCGGCGACGAGGAGGCCGAGCTGACGCGGCGCGGCGTCGGCGCCGTCGACGCGACGCACGCTCGTCCTCGACGTCGGCGGCGGCTCGACCGAGCTGATCCTCGGCGAGCTGCCGGACGAGCCTCGACGTCGGCTCGGTGCGCCTGACCGAGCGCTTCCTGCACTCCGACCCGCCGACGCCGGACGAGCTCGACGCCGCGGCCGCCTTCGTCGCCGGCCTGCTGCCCGAGCTCGACGTCGAGCGCCGCGATCGGCGTCGCCGGCACCGTCGACGCAGCTCCACGTGCTCGCCGGCGAGCTGACCGCCGAGACGGTCGAGCGCGAGCTCGCGCGGCTCGCCGCGCTGACCGGTCGCCGAGCGGGCCGCGGTGCCCGGGATGGATCCGGCCCGGGCGCCGGTGATCGTCGGCGGCGCGATCGTCGTCGCGCGAGGTGCTGCGCCGCTACGGCCTCGCCGCGCTCGCCTGGAGCGAGCGCGACCTGCTCGACGGGGTCGCGCTGGAGCGCCGCTCGACGCCTTCGCTGACGACCTCCGGGAATAAGCTTGCGCGCGCAAGCGTTTTGCTATATGCTTGCGCAGTCAATCTTATCTGGAGGTCATTGAGATGAGCATCACAACGAGCAGGCAGACCGAGCTCCCGACCGGCACCTACGGCGCCGATCGCGTCCATTCGTCCGTCGCGTTCGAGGTCGCAGTACATGGGCATCGGCACCTTCGGCGGCACGGTCACCGACTTCGACGCCACGCTCGTCGACGGCCGTCTCTCCGGCGCCGCGCGGATCGCGACGCTCGAGGTCAAGGACGAGAACCTGCACGCCCACCTGCTGTCGCCCGAGTTCTTCGACGCCGAGCGGCACCCCGAGGTCTCCTTCTCGACCGAGCAGGCCGCAGATCGACGGCGTCGAGCGTCCGCTTCGAGGGCGAGATCACGATCAAGGGCGTCACGCAGCCCGCGACGCTCACCGGCACGATCGTCGGCCCGCAGACCGACCCCTACGGCAACGAGCGCTACGGCCTCAAGCTCGAGACGACGATCGACCGCACCGCGTTCGGGATCACCTGGAACACCGACATGCCGAACGGCACGAAGGCACTCTCCGACGAGGTCACCCTCAAGGCCGACCTCTCGCTGGTGAAGGCGGCGTAACGATGCAGATCCTCGCCATCTCCGGCAGCCTCCGCCGCGACTCGCACAACACCGCGTTGCTGCGGGCCGCGCGCGGAGCTGCTCGGGCCCGGGCGACACGCTCGAGCTCTGGGAGGGGCTGCGCGAGGTGCCGCCGTACGACCAGGACGACGACGTCGAGCCGGCCCCCGCCGCCGTCGCGGGCCTCCGGGCCGCGGTCGCGTCGGCCGACGCCGTCCTGATCGCGACCCCCGAGTACAACTCCTCGATCCCGGGCGCGCTCAAGAACGCGCTCGACTGGGCCTCGCGCCCGTTCGCGACGAACGCGTTCCGCGCGAAGCCGGTCGCGGTGATCGGCTCGAGCACCGGCCTCTTCGGCGCGGTCTGGGCCCAGGCCGAGCTCCGCAAGGTGCTCGCCGCGATGGGCGCGCGCGTCGCCGAGGTCGAGGTCGCGGTCGGCCGCGCCGCCGAGAAGTTCGACGCCGACGGCCGGCTCGTCGACGACGAGATCCGCGAGCAGCTCGCCGACGCGCTCGCGACGCTCGCCGGTCGAGCCCGAGCTCGTCGCCGCCGCGGCCTAGGCTCAGCTTCGTCGTCGGGCGGCGGCGGATCGTCCTCGGCGAGCCGCCGCTGCACCGACGAGCGCGAGAGCACGCCGACGAGCTTCCCGCCGTCGACGACCGGCACCCGCTCGTAGTCGCCCTCCTCGAGGAAGGCGAACGCCTCCGTGAGCGGCGTCTCGGAGTCGATCGTCGCGTTCGGCGGCTCGGCGATCTCGCCGCACCGTCGTCGTGCGCGGGTCGAGCCCGCGCGCGACGACCTCGCGCACGAGCGTCTTGCGCGTGATCACGCCGACGAAGTCGCCGCCGTCGCAGACGAGCACCGCGCGCACCTCGGGGCGCATCAGCGCCTCGCCCGGCCTCCTGCGCGGTCGCCGTCGGCCTCGAGCGCGTGCGGGTCGGAGACCATCGCGTCGCGGACGCGCTGCTCGGTGCGTCGCCGGTCACGGGTAGATCCCCCGCGCCTCGAGCGCGGCCGCGACGTCGCGGATGCCGGCGATCAGCGCGGCGTTCCGCAGCGAGATGCCGTCGGCCTCGGAGAGCGTCCAGACGCGGTCGAACGCGTCGCCGAGCTTCTCGGCGAGCCGGCGGCGGATCTCGTCGCGGTCCCAGAAGAGCCGGCTCAGGTCCTGCACCCACTCGAAGTACGAGACGGTCACGCCGCCGGCGTTCGTGAGCACGTCGGGCAGCACCGGGATCCCGCGCTGCGGCGAGGATCTCGTCGGCGGCGACCGACGTCGGCCCGTTGGCGCCCTCGACGACGAGCCGGCAGCGGAGCGCGCCGGCGTTCGCCTCGGTCACCTGATCCTCGCGCGCCGCGAGCACGAGCACGTCGCACTCGAGCTCGAGCAGCTCCTCGTTCGAGAGCCGCGCCGCCGGATAGCCCTCGAGCGAGCCGTGCTCGCGCGCATACTCGTGCAGCGTCGGGATGTCGAGCCCGTCCGGGTCGCAGACGCCGCCCGAGATGTCGCCGATCCCGATCACCGCCGCGCCCCGCTCGTGCAGCTCGGTCGCGGCGACCCCGCCGACGTTGCCGAAGCCCTGGACGACGAAGCGCAGATCGTCGAGGTTCCAGCCGAGCCGCTCGACAGGCGCGCTCGATCACCATCACGACGCCTGCGCCCGTCGCCTCGCTGCGGAAGAGCGAGCCGCCGATCGAGATCGGCTTGCCGGTGACGATCTCCGGGCACCGCGTAGCCCTTCTGCGCCGAGTAGGTGTCCATCATCCACGCCATCGTCTGCTCGTTGGTCGCGATGTCGGGCGCCGGGATGTCGATGCCGGGGCCGATGAAGGGCGCCAGGTCGGACGTGAACCGGCGCGTGACGCGCGCGAGCTCGGTCTGCGAGAGCTCGCGCGGGTTGCAGCGCACGCCGCCCTTCGCGCCGCCGTACGGGAGCCGCAGGAGCGCGCACTTCCAGGTCATCCACATCGCGAGCGCCGCGCACTCGCCGAGGTTGACGCCCTCGTCGTAGCGGATCCCGCCCTTCGTCGGGCCCGAGCACGGAGGAGTGCTGGACGCGGTAGGCGGGAAACGAGCGCACGCGTGCCGTCGTCCATCCGCACCGGCAGCGTGAGGATCACCGCGCGCTCCGGGATAGCGCAGCCGCTCGGCGACGTCGTCGGAGATCGCCGCGCGCGGGAGCGCCTGCTCGAGCTGCGTGCGCGCCTGCCCGTAGAGCGGGGTGTCCCACTCGAGCTCGGTGTCGCCGTGTGCAACCTCGACCACGACAGGACTGTACTGCCCTGGAAAGGCGACCAGAGTGCCGGGGGAGGGTCTCGAACCCCCAAGCCCGCATCGGGCACCCGGTTTTAAGCCGGACGCGTCTACCAGTTCCGCCACCCCGGCAGGGGGTTTTTCAGGGTACCCGGCGCCGAGGCATCAGGGCCGCCAGTCGGCCTCCTCGGCGAACGAGCCGGGGAAGTGCGTCACGCGGTGCTGGTCGGTGCCGTCGGCGTTCATCAGATAGATCTCGTCGTAGCCGCTCCGCCCCGACGTGAACAGGATGTGCTCTCCGTCCGGCGTCCAGACCGGATCGAAGTCATCGACCGTGTTGTGGGTCAGCTTGTGCACCTTTCCGTCCAGAGTCGTGATCGCGATCTCGCCCTTGCCACGCATATAGGTCGTGAAGGCGAGCGTCTTCCGGTCGGGTGACCACGCACCGTCGGTGTCGTCCCGCGCGATCGTCCTCAGCGGCGCGAGGCCGGTGCCGTCCAGGTTCACGACCCAGATGCCCTGGCTCGTGTAGTCGGCGTTGGCACTGACGCTCGTGCCGCCGGCATCGAAGCTCAGCCGGCTGTTGGACTCGAACGCGGGGTAGTAGCCCGCGAACCTCCCCGTGTCGACACGGCGGACGTTCGCGCCGTCGGCGTTCATCACGTAGATGTGCCAGTTGCCGTCGAGGGCGCTGTCGAAGGCGATCAGCTTGCCGTTCGGCGACCAGACCGGGTACTCGCCGACTGCGAGCTTGCGGCGGTTCGTCCCGTTCGGGCTCGCGGTGAAGACGTGCTCGGCGACGCTGGTCGAGCCGCCGTCGGACTGGCCGTTCCAGAAGACGATCTTCTTCCCGTCAGGCGACCAGCGGGGCGAGCCGTCGTACGGGTCGGTACCGACGAGCTTCCTCAGGTGCGTTCCGTCGGTCCTGACGCTGTGGAGCCCATCGCTCGAATCGAACACGAGCAGGCTCGGAGGCTGCGAGACGGCGGCGGCAGCGGAGCCGTGCAAGGCGCCGAGGAGGACCGCCGCGACGAGGGAGAGCAGCGAGATCAGGCGACGGTCGATGGTCGATGGTGCCACTGAGGCGGCAGTAGCCTAGGCGGATTGGAGCGCCGAGGTTCCGAAGAACGCCGCCACTGCGACCCGGTCGTCGGAGATCGGCGCCCGGGGCAACGCCGCCAGGAAAGCGCGTCCGTAGGGTTTCGTGCGCAGCCGCGGGTCGAGGATCGCGACGACACCCCGGTCTTCGTGACTGCGGATCAGCCGGCCGAAGCCCTGGCGGAGCTGCAGCATCGCAGTGGGCAGCGCGTAGTCGCGAAACCAGTCGCCTCCGTCGGCCTCGACCGCCTCACAGCGCGCCTCGTGCAGCGGGTCGCCCGGTGCCGAGAAGGGCAGCTTGTCGATCACGAGCAGCGAGAGCGACTCGCCGGGGATGTCGACGCCCTGCCAGAAGGTCGAGGTCGCGAGCAGCACCGAGTCGACCTCGACGCGGAACCGTTCCAGCAATCGCTCGCGAGGAGCGTCCCCCTGGACGAGCACCTCGTAGGGAACGCGGCCCGCGACGCGCGCACGGAGGATGTCGAGCGCGCGGTAGCTCGAAGTGAGAACGAGAGCGCGGCCGTGTGAAAGACCGAGCAGCGCCACGACCTCCTCGGCCACCCGTTCCGTGAACCCGTCGGCCCGGGGGTCGGGCATCGTGCGCGGCACGTAGAGGAGCGCCTGCTCGCCGAAGTCGTACGGCGAGCCGACGACGAGCTCACGTGCGTGGTCGAGCCCGAGGCGCCTGCGAACGAATCGGGCATCCTCGCCCGTGGTGAGCGTCGCCGAGACGAGGATCGCGGTCGGCCCTTCATCCCAGAGCCGGTCGCGCAGTTGGCCGGAGACGTCGACCGGCGCCCAGGCGATCGCGTCCGGCTCGGCCCAGACCACCCGCTCGAGACCGGCGGGCTCGAGGCACGCCTCGACCTGCGCCGCGGTCGCGAGCGTGCGGCGCGAGAGCTGGTCGAGGCCCTCGGCGCGGCCGTCGAGCTGGTCCGAGAGCGCCGCGAGCGCATCGATCAGGACGAGTGCCGTCTCGACCGGGATCTCCCGCAGCCGCCGGCGGCCCGAGGGTGGTGCGACCGCCTGGAGTAGCCGCTCGCCCGCCTGCACGACGCGATCGAATGCCCGGGCGGGCATCGGCTCCGAGGCCTCGCGGCACGCGCGCTCGATGTCGGTACCGAGGCGACGGAGGCCGGCGCGGGAGACCCGACCTCCGAGCCAGGTCGCGGCGGTCTCCTCGAGCCGGTGGGCCTCGTCGAAGACGACGGCGTCGTGCTCGGGCAGGACACCGCCGCCGGCTGCAACGTCGGCGAAGTAGAGAGCGTGGTTGGCGATCACGAGCTCGGCCTCCGAAGCACGAGCTCTGGCTGCCTCCGCGAAGCACGACGAGAGGAGCGGGCAGCGGCGTCCCGCACAGCGGTCGGAGCCGACCGCAAGCTCGGCCCAGAGGGCATCGGAGGGCTCGAACGGCAGCTCGGCGCGATCGCCGGTCTCGGTCTCCGCGATCCACGGCTGCAGCTCCTCCCAGGCCTCCTCGTCGCGTGAGTCGCGAAGCAGCATCGGGCCGAAGCTCTGGAGCTGCTTGCGGCACAGGTAGTTCTGCCGGCCCTTGAGCACCACCACGTCGACCTCCCGACCGAGCGCCCGTGCAGCCGCCGGCACGTCGCTCGAGAGCAACTGCTCCTGGAGCGCCTTGGTCGCGGTCGCGACGATGACGCGGCGTCCCGACTCGAGCGCCGGCAGCAGGTAGGCGAGGCTCTTGCCGGTTCCGGTGCCCGCCTCGGCGATCAGGTGCTCTCCCGTCGCGAGCGCAGCGTCGACGGCCTCCGCGAGCGCAGCCTGCTCGCGCCGGACCTCGAAGCCGGGAAGGGTCGCGGCGAGAGCGCCGCCCGGGGCGAACGCCTCGTGCACGGTCGGGAAGGCTAGCGATGCGAACGGCTGTTCCCCCGAGGCACGCGGTCGCAAGAGATACCGGGCCCACAAAAAAATCAGCCCCGGCAAGTCCGAAGACCCACCGGAGCTGAGTGCCGGATCCAGCGAGTCCGAAGACCTACCGGATCCGACGTGCGGGAAGCTATCTGCCGCCGAGGGCGCCGGTCAATCCCTGCTTCAGGCGAAAAACCCGCTAGTTGCGGATTTTTCGCCTGTCCGTCCGATGCGGTCCATAACGTTCTTCGGCTCGATGGTCGATCTTTCTCGCATTCGCCGTAGGGCTCGTCGCTGGAGGGGTCGGTCTCTGGCTGTGGGCGCGCGGGGAGATCGGGGCGTATCGGGCCCGGCTCACCGCGGCGGACGAGAAGCTCGCGCTCGTCGAGAAGACCCAGGGCCAGTGGGATGAGCAGCTGAGGGCGCTCACGGGCAACGCGCTTGCCCAGAGCTCGACATCGCTGCTCGAGCTCGCCGAGGCCAAGCTCGCCCCGATCAAGGAGACGCTCGCGCGCTTCGATGCGCAGTCGCAGGCGCTCGAGCAGAAGCGGCTCACCGCGATCGCCGGGATCGACGAGCACCTGAGGCTCGTAGCGGAGGGGCAGCGCAGCCTCCAGAAGGAGACGGGAAGCCTGGTCACGGCGCTCCGTGCACCGCACGTCCGCGGCCGCTGGGGCGAGGTGCAGCTCAAGCGCGTCGTCGAGATGGCTGGCATGCTCGCGCACTGCGACTTCGTCGAGCAGCCGAGCGAGCGCGACGACGAAGGCCGGCTGCTGCGGCCCGATCTCGTGGTCAAGCTCCCGGGCGGCAAGAGCATCGTCATCGACTCGAAGGCGCCGCTCGACGCCTACCTCGACGCCGCTGCCGCCGACGACGACGAGTCGCGCCGTGTCCATCTCGAACGTCATGCACGGCTCGTGCGCGACCACATGACGAAGCTCGGCCAGAAGCAGTACTGGCAGCAGTTCGAGCCGGCTCCCGAGTACGTCGTCATGTTCCTCGGCGACGAGTCCTTGTTCCGCACCGCCCTCGACCACGATCCGTCGCTGCTCGACGCCGGCGTCGAGGCCGGAGTCATCCCCGCGTCGCCGACCACGCTGATCGCGCTCCTCCGCACCGTCGCCTACGGGTGGCAGCAGGAGACCGTGGCCGAGAGCGCCCGCAAGGTGAGCAAGCTCGGGCGGGAGCTGCACGATCGCCTGGGAGTGTTCACCGGCCACTTCTCCGGGCGTCGGCAAGTCGCTCGACGCCGCCGTCCGCAACTACAACAACGCCGTCGCGTCGTTCGAGACGCGCGTCCTCGTCACGGCGCGCAAGTTCCCGGAGCTCGGCGTCGGCGGCGACGAGCTGCCCGAGGTGCCGCCGGTCTCGACGCAGTCGCGCCCGCTACTCTCAGCGGCGCCAGACGACAGCGAGTCCGTCGTCGAGCTTCCGCCCCGCGCCGACGCCGCGTACGACGGAATTCAGGAACGTTTCGCAGCGTCTTGTCGTTTAATACTGCGAAAGTTGTTCTCAGGAGGCATCGAGAGACATGACGCACGAGGTACGCGACCTGATCATCATCGGCGGAGGCCCCGCCGGCTACACGGCAGCGCTCTATGCAGGGCGCGCCGAGCTCCGGCCGCTCGTGATCGAAGGGTTCCAGTGGGGCGGCCAGCTGATGATCACGAGCGACGTCGAGAACTACCCGGGTTACGCCGACGGGGTCATGGGGCCCGCGATGATGCAGGACTTCAGGCGGCAGGCCGAGCGGTTCGGCGCCGAGTTCGTCACCGACGACGTGACCCGCGTCGATTTCTCCGAGCGCCCGTTTCGCATCTGGGTCGATAAGGACGAGTATCAGGCCCGCTCGGTGATCGTCGCGACCGGCGCGAGCGCGCGCTGGCTCGGGCTCGACTCGGAGCAGCGGCTTCAGGGCCGCGGCGTCTCGGCCTGCGCCACCTGTGACGGCGCCTTCTTCAAGGAGAAGAGAATCGTCGTCGTCGGCGGCGGCGACTCGGCGTTCGAGGAGGCGCTGTTCCTGACGCGCTTCGGCACCAAGGTCACGCTCGTCCACCGGCGCAACGACTTCCGCGCCTCGCAGATCATGGTCAGCCGCGCGCTCGCCAACCCCAAGATCGAGCTGCTGACGCCGTACGCCGTCGACGAGGTGCTCGGGGAGACGATGGTCACCGGGCTGCGGTTGCGGAACACCGACACCGACGAGCTCCGCGAGATCGAAGCCGAGGGCTTCTTCGTCGCGATCGGCCACGACCCGAACACGAAGCTCTTCGTCGACCAGCTCGACCACGACGAGAACGGGTACCTGATCACGCAGCCGGGCAGCACCGAGACGAACGTCCCCGGCGTCTTCGCCGTCGGCGACGTCCAGGATCACATCTACCGCCAGGCGATCACCGCCGCGGGCTCCGGCTGTATGGGCGCGCTCGACGCCGAGCGCTACCTCGCCGATCTCGAGAGCGAGAGCGGCAAGGCACTCGTGGCGTAGATCCATCGGCGTCGGCCGGCGCGGGGGCTGGCCGCGAAGCGCGGCCGAGGTGGCGCGCCGGGTCGATCTGATCGACCCCTCACCCGAGGAGCTCGCCAAGCACATGCCGGAGGTCTGCACCCTCGAGGCACTTCTCGCGCCGGCAGCACATGACGACGAGCCGCGGCCGCGAATCGAGTCGCACGACAGCTACGTGATCGGGATCCTCCTGCTTGCCGTGGCGGAGGGCGAGCAGGACGCCCAGCTCGCGTTCTACGGCTGGAGGAAGTGGATCTGATCCTGCAACGCAGGCCCGAAGTCGCCCTGTAGCCTGGATTGCACGTGCCCTTTTTCATCTGCCCCCGGTGCAAGACCCGCCGCGTCGACCACGACGGGCGCGAAGGCCTTTCGCAGGAGCCGCCGTCCTGCCACAACTGCAGCTTCGGGTTCATGTTCGAGCTGCTCGAGGACTACTACCCGGCGCCGGCGACGGGGTTCATCGTCTGCGACCAGGAGGCGCGCATCCTCGCAACCGGCCACGGGGTCTTCGAGCTGACGGGCTACGAGGAGCCCGACGTGATGGGCCGCGACGTCACCGAGGCCTTCCACCTCTCCGACCCGCAGCCGATCGCCATGGTCCGCGAATGGGGCGTACGTCAACTCGGCAAGGAGCTGTCGTTGCGTACGCATGCGGGACTCGAGAAGAAGGTCGTCGCCGACTTCTTCCCCGCCTACGACGACGACGGCGGACTGCTCGTCGCGCTGACGCCTGAATGATCGAGCACCGAGCGGGCGCTCGGGCACAGGTCGAAAAGGACGCAGTCATCGCAGGCGGGCTTGCGCGCGTCGCAGACCCGGCGGCCGTGCCAGATGATCAGGTGCGGGAAGCGGGCCCAGTCCTCTCGCGGGACGAGCTTGATCAGGTCGCGCTCGATCTTCACTGGATCCTCCTGACGCGTGAACCCGAGCCGTTGGGACAGCCGCCGCACGTGCGTGTCGACGACGATCCCCTGCGCGTTCCCACGCTCGGCTGACACGACATTCGCCGTCTTCCGCGCAACGCCGGGCAGCCGCAGCAGCTGATCGAAGTCTTCGGGGACCTCACCCCCGTGCTCGGCGATCAGGATCTCCATCGTGCCCCGTAGCGACTTCGCCTTCTGCCGGTAGAAGCCGGTCTGGAAGATGTCCTGCTCGAGCTCCTCGCGCGGAACGGCGAGGTAATCCTCCGGCCGCCGGTACTTGACGAACAGCTTCTCCGTCACCCTGTTGACGTTGACGTCAGTGGTCTGTGCCGAGAGCATCACGGAGACGAGCAGCTCGAGCGGATTCCGAAACGTCAAGGCGATCTGCGCATCGGCATGCTCGACGGCGAGCCGCTCGATCACGGGCCGTATGCGCTCGCGTTTCGGCCCGACCTTTCTGCGCGCCTCGGAGACGTAGCTTCGAGCCACGGGCCGACAATAGCTCCCGTTGCGCTGACCGACCGCAGGTGACACGATCGCGCCAAGCGACTGAGGGGAGTGCGCATGGCACAGGAAGCGAAGAACTTCGACTCACCCGAAGAGATCCGCAAGTTCGCCGATCACGGTCAGATCAGGCTCGTCAAGCTCGCCACGGGCCCGGTAGGTCTCGGCACGTTCGAGCCTGGCTGGCGCTGGTCGAACGACGTCAAGCCTGTTCAGGGGACGGAGAGCTGCCAGGTGCATCACATCGGCTACGTGGTCTCCGGCCGCATGAAGGTCGTCGGCGACGACGGCTCCGAGGTCGAGGTCGGCCCGGGCGATGTGTTCGACATGCAACCGGGACACGATGCGTGGACGGTCGGGGACGAGGCTTGCGTCCTCGTCGATTTCGGTGGGCTCCAGGGCTACGCCTCCCACTGAGGCCGGGCGAGAAGCTCCTAGGCAGCGGCGAGGCCTGCCGGCTCGGCCATCGGCCCGCCGGCCGGCCCGCCGCGGAGCTTCGGGCCGGCGCAGATCACATCGAGCGCCGGGCACCCCGCGCAGGTGAAGGCACTCGGTGTCGGCGTGAACTCGCCGGCACCGACCTTTGCGATCACTGCCGAGAGCTCGGACTCGAGCCCGGGAAGATCGGCGCGTGTGTAGGTCGCGGACACGACGCCGTCGGGCCGTTCCAGGAACGAGTAGACGATCTCGACCTCGTCGTCGCCCGCCCTGAAACACGCGAGCGCGTAGACGAGGCGCTGCAGCCGGTACTCCGACTCGACGACCTCCTCGGCGGTGCGCTCGCCGAGGAAGTTCGTCTTGTAGTCGACGACGAGTGCGCGTCCTTCCCGACGGTAGAGCACGTCTAGCCGACCGCGGAGCAGGACTCCGTCGTGGACGAACGCGAACGGACGCTCGGGCCGCACGCCGTCGAGGCCCGCGACTCGCCTCGCGAGCGGCGATTCGCAGAACGAGTGGACAAAAGCCGCGATCCGCTCGAGCTCCTCGCCGCTGACGTCCGGGTACCACTCGCGAACGATGTCGAGATCCGGCGGCTCCGGATTTGCCATGTCGACCAGCTCGAGCAGCCGGTGCGCCGCATCGCCGATCTCGGTCGCTGCGAGACCAACGCCGTCGACCGGCGCGCCCCGCCGTTCCCGGAGTCCGGCGACCCGTTCGGCGTAGTAGCGATACGAGCAGCGCTGGAAAAGCGCGAGCGCCGAATACGAGAGCTGGCGGACATGGTGCAGCGCAGGCTCCGGCACCGAGACGAGCTCGGGCAGCAGCCAGCCTCGCGCCGGAGGGCTCGACGGAAGCTCGTCGAACAGCGCCAGCTGCCCCTCGCCGCTCTCGGACGCCTCGAGCTCGGGCTCCGGCTCGCTCGCGCGATCGACGCGAACGAGAAACGACGCGCCGCCGCGCTCGAGCTCGAAGATGGTGCCCTCGCCGGCGAGCTCGGCCTCGCAGTCGAGCTTCGACAGCACCCAGCCGATCGGCGTGTCCCGCGCCTCGCCGACGGCGCCCGAGACGAGCAGCCGGTCGATCGCGCGCGTCATCGCGACGTAGTAGAGGCGCAGCCGCTCCGCGCGACCGGCCTCGCGCTCGGCGCCGAGCACCTCGTCGTAGCCGAACACGGCCTTGCGCTCCCCGGACGTGGGATGGACGACCTTGAACCCGAAGCGCCCGTCGGAGAGCGCAAGGATCTCATCGGCCGGTGGCGGCCCGCCGAGGTCGCGCCCGGCATCGGCAACGACGACGACCTTGAACTCAAGGCCCTTCGCCGCATGAATCGTCAGCAGGCGAACCGCGTCGGCCCCCTCCTCTTCCGAGACTGCCTCGAGCTGCGCTGCCCCGAGCGTCTCCTGGTCGCGCAGGAAGCCGACGAAGCCCTCGAGGTCACGTCCACGGACCTCCTCGTACGTGCGAGCGAGCCGCATGAGCTTGCGGAGGTTCGCGTACCGGCGGCGCCCGTCCCAGCGGGCGAGCACCGCGAGGTCGTAGTCGTGCCCCGAGATGACGAGCTCGCAGAGCCGTTCGAGCGACATACGGGCCGCGGCAGCGACCAGGCGCTCGTACCGCTGCTTGAAAGCGCGCACGAGCCGCTCGTCGCGCTCGGAGAGCGCATCCGGCAGCGAACGCTCGATCCCCGTGAAGAGCGGGCGGCGGCCGGCGTGCCTACGGATCAGCACGAGCCCGTCGTTGGAGACGCCTACAAACGGAGAGGCAAGCACGGCCGTCAGCGCCTCGTCGTCGTAGCGGTTGCGGAGGAGCCGCAGGTACATGAGCAGGTCGACGACCTGCTGCTGGCCGAAGTAGCGCCTGCCGGTCGCGCGATAGGTCGGGAGACCGAGGGCCCGGAGCTCCTCCTCGTACAACTCGGCATCGGTCCCGGCCGCGAAGAGGAGCACGATCTCACCCGGTGATGCCGCGCCCGAGTCGACGAGCTCGCGCACGCGCCGCGCGATCGCACGGGCCTCCGCCCGGCGCCAGTGTTCACCCGACTCGCGGTAGGACTCCTTGTCGGTGAGGAGCAGCTCGACCGGGTGCCCGAACACCGGGTCGGGGAACTCACCCGAGGCGGCGAGCGGCTGGTACCCGTCCCCGAACTCCTCACCGAAGACATGGTTCACGGCCGCGAGCACCTCGGGCCGCGAGCGGTAGTTCTCGATCAGCGAGAACCGCTGTTGGGTCGCCGCCCGCCGTTCGCGAAACACTCCGACGTCCGCGTGCCGGAACCCGTAGATGGATTGAAATTCGTCGCCGACAAAGAACATCTCCTTTGCCGGGCCACCGCCGAGCAGGTCGATCACCTCGCACTGCAGCGCGTTCGTGTCCTGGAACTCGTCGACCATGATCGAGCGGAAGCGCAGCTGCTCGGCCTCGAGGACCCGAGGGTCGCCGACAAGCAGATCGCGGGCGAGAAGCTGGAGATCCTCGAAGTCGAGCGCCGACTCGCGTTCCTTCCCGCTCTGATACTCGGCGGCGAACAGGTCGAGCAGCTGCTGGAGCAGGGCCTTGTCGCGCGTCGCGACCAGCTCGAGGGCCGCCTGCTCGACGTTCTTCCGGGCCTCTTCGAAACCGGCGGCCCGTGCCCCGCGCGTGCGAAGCGCCGCGAGGTCGATCAGGGTGTCCGGGAGCGAGGGAAGGTCGAGCGCAGCCTGAGCCGCAGCAACGTGATTCTCGGTCGCGCCGGTGTCGTCGAGCAGCCCCTGGGCGGCGCCGCGCAGATCACTCAGGCGGCCGTCGAGGTCGGCCGGGTCGTCCAGCTCGAGCGTCAGCTCCCGCCCGGCGGAGCGGAGCGTCTCGTAGACGCCGGTGAGCATCTTGCGGAGGCGCTTGCTTCCGTACGTCGCGAGCAGCGTGAGCCGTTCGGAACCGCCGGCGGCGCAAAACGCCTCGAGAGCACGGTCGAAGGCCTCGCCGCGGAGCACTGCGCCGTGCTCCTCGTCGAGCTCATGGAAGCGGGGATCGATCCCGACCGAGAAAGGGTGCGCACGAAGCAGCCGACTGCAGAACCCGTGGATGGTCGAGATCCACGCCCCGTCGAGCTCGCGGGCGAGATCGGCACGCCCGCGCTCGAGAAGCGCGGCGCGGATACGCGCCCGGAGCTCTCCGGCCGCCTTCCGCGTGTACGTGATGACGAGCACCGACTCGACATCGAGGCCCTCGTCGCACACCGCGCGGATGAAACGCTCGACGAGGACCGAGGTCTTGCCGGTACCGGCGCCGGCAGAGACGAACACCTCTCCACGAGCTTCGACAGCTGCGATCTGCTGCTCGTTCATGGGCCGACCTTCGGGCGGCCCATGAGTTTCTGCTCCGACACCGGCAAAGCCGGCGCCTCCGGTTTGAGCTCCGTCGAGCCTACGCTCATAGGGCAACCCTCGATCGCCCAATGAGTTTCCGCTCCGGCTCCGGCAAAGCCGGCGCCTCCGCTTTGAGCTCCGTCGAGCCTACGCTCATGCGCGCGCCACCCGGCACATCGTCCAGAGGTCACACCAGCTCGGGCACTCGCCGCCCTTGGGATCATGCGCGACGTCGCCCGAGCGAATCCGGCGCGCCGCCGTGAGGCCGTGCTCGCGAGCGGCCTCGACCTGGCCCCAGAACTCCCCCTCGTCGAGGTAGTCAGCCGGCTTGTAGCCGGGGAGATCATCCCGCGACTCGGCGCGCAACATCCCGCGCGCGGCGCGGGCGCCCGACAGGGCGCGGTAGAGGCCGCCGAGCGGCTCGATCCCTGCCAGGTCGCGCAGCACCAGCATGTATAGCGGCACCTGAAGTCGCCGCTCCTCGTCGATCTGCCGTGCCGAGAACGACCCCTTCCCCGACTTGTAGTCCTGCACGATCCCGCGAGCGCTCATCGGGTCGACGTCGATCCGGTCGATCTTGCCGCTCATGAAAAGGCCATCGCCGAGCTCGAGCCCGCGCTGCAGCTCGGGCGCCGAGCGGTCTGTACCGAAGCCGACCTCGAACCGCCTCGGCAGGAAGCCCACCTTCGATTCGGACTCGGCTCGCACGAACCGCCCGAGATCGTGACGCAGCGACTCGCGCAACTCGGCCGCCTCGACCTCGCGCAGGTCCAATCGCACGCCCGAGCCGAGAGCGTCGTCGAGGCAGCGCTCGAGGAAGGCGATCGCAGGCTCGAGGATCTCGGGCGTCACGCGGTCGGCCCCGAGCTCCTTCGGCAGGCCTGCGTAGAACGCGTACAGCGCTTGATGGGCGATCTTCCCGCGGAGGAGGGCATCGGACTCGGCGTCGATCGTCTTCGGGTCGATGACGCGTTCGAACAACCACGCCGACGAGCAGTCGAGGAACCGCTCCAGCTCGGTCGCGCCGAACACCGTGCGCCCGGCGAGCTGCTCACGAACGACTGGGTTGCGCAGCGCCGTGTCCCGGTCGAATGCGGTGAGCGCACGTCCAAGCCGGCGCGTCCAGCCGTTCGCGGACGCGAGCGCGAGCGCCACATCGCGCCCCTCCGGGTCGGCCGAGAGCCGCGCCAGCGCGCGGAGCCGTTCTCGCTCGGTCGGCGCCGTCTCGACCGGCCAGGTGAGCTCCGAGAGCGCCCGTCTCCGTGTCGCGCGCTCGACATCGTCGGGTGCGAACACCGCCGCGGCGTCCTGCCAGAAGGGGCTCTCCTCGACGGGCGAGCCTTCGTCGGTGACTGCCTGCCGGACGAGATAGAGCCGGCGGGACGGGCGCGTGCATGCTGTGTAGAAGAGGTAGCGGTCGCGGCTCACCGGGTCCGGCCGCTCGAGGCGGGCACCGAGCTCGCGGCGCCGGTCGTCGTCGAGGAAGGGCGAGCCGGAGCCGCGCCTTGGCAAGGCGCCTTCCTCGAGCCCGAGCACGAAGACCGTGTCGAAGTGGCGTGTCCTGGCGCGGAGCAGGTCGAGCACGGCGACCCGCCCGGGCTCGCCGGACGGCGGCCCCGGGACATCGATGCGTGCAAGAGCCTCGACCAGCTCGTCCTGCTTCAGAGCGCCGCCGGCCTCCTCGAGGGACGCGAGCTCGTCGAGCTGCTGGGTGACCGCGGCGAACGAGCGGAGGTCGAGGCGAGCCTGGTCGCCCGTCGGGGGGGCCTCGAGGCCGTAGGCGGATCGCACCATCGACCCGGCGAGCGCCCGAACACCGTCAAGCGGTGACGACGCGTCTCGCAATTCGCGCAGCGCGACGAGCGGCGCCTCGCGAAGCCGCTCCGTCTCCTCCTCGACGCGCGTCGGCGCGTCGACCGCCCGACCGCGAAGCCTCCCCTCGACGAAGTCGACGCCTGAGCGGGCGATCCCCGAGTACGGCGAGCGCAGGAAGCTGTACAGCTCCCGGCGGCCACCTCCGGCCCAGGCGAAGCGCAGGAGTGAGAGGAGCGCGTGCCCGAGCGGTGTGAGCGGGAAGCGAACGGTAGCCTCGATCGCGTACGGGATCCCGAGACTGCCGAACACGGTCTCGAGCGGCGCGCGATAGCGTTCGATGGACGGCACGATCACGGCGATCTCCTCGGGTCGTGCGCCGCCGCGGATGGAGTCGAGCAGCTCGTCACCGACGAGCTCGAGAGTTCCCCGCGAGCCTGCGCCTGCCAGGAAGCGGACGGCCGATCCGATCGGTTGCGGGGTGACGCCCGGCTCGAACAGGGACCGCTCGAGGTGGGCGAGTGGCGGAGCGGCGAACTCGGTCGAGCGCGGCGGCAGCTCCTCGACGCGGCCTCCCGCGAGCGCCGCGAGATCGCCGGCGGTGCGCGCGAGCGAGGCGAAGGCGGCGCGGCCCGGCTCGTAGGGCAGCGAGACCCAGACCTCGGCACGGCCAGCGAGCGCCTCCAGAAGCGACCACTCCGCGGCGGTCAAATCCTCGAAGCCATAGGCGAAGACCGGCTCGCCGTGCCAGGCGGCGAAATCGGACCGGAGCCGCTCGCACGCGCTGCGCCGGAGGAGATCGCGGTCCCAGAGCCCGACGTGGTCGAGCCCGGCTCGATAGGCCGCGAAGAGCACGGCCAGGTCGCCGTCCAGATCCCCCGGGTCGAGCAGCCCGCCCTCGAGCTCGGCGAGCACCGAGAGGAGAGAATCGGCGAAGCCCGAGAAGCGGATGGATGCCGAGAGCTCGGCGCCACTCTCGCGCGCCCCGGCGACTGCCCGGCGAACGATCAAGCTGCGCTGCGCTCGGTGCGCTACCGGCTTCGCGGCCGGATCGGCGGCGGCGATCCGCTCGAACAGGTCGTCGAAGGTGCCGATAGCACCGCCGAGCAGGCATCCTGCGCGCGCGAGCAGGTCACGCTCGACGCGGGCGACGTCCGCCCGGTTCGGCACGATCAGAAACGGCTCGTCGTCGAGGCAGGCCAGATAGCGCTCGAGTAGGAGCGCGACCTTGCCCGCATTCGCCGGCCCCACAACAAGGCTGAGAGTCACCCAGCCATCGTAGTTTTGCGCCCTGACGGCGAGGTGGCCGAGATCGCGAACGTTTGCCGCTGTGAGCGCGATTCACCGCGCGGAGAGCGGCAGGGCCCGGGGGAAACCACCCTTCCCCCGACTCTGCGAGTCGAGCTCAGCTCGCGACGGACTTGGGTCGGCGGCCGCGTCGAGCGGCCGGGCGGCCGGGCATGTCACCGGCGCAGGGGTCGCAGAGGTCGGCGACCTTCGACCCCCGGCGTGCGTCGGTAAACGTGATACGCAGAGCGGCGCCTTTGTTCTCTCCCACTTCTTTCCCACAATTGTCACAGACAAGAACGGTTCTACGTGCCACGGAAATGCCTCCTTGAGGAAACGGTCGAATAGAATAGAAGCCAACCTAGAATAGAAGTCAAGCAAAAACTTTCGCAACATGCGGCAGTTTAGGATTTCGGTGCCGACAAGGATAACGCCTGTCTCATTCGGCCGGGTTGGATTCGAGCTCGGAAATCGGCTCGATCGCATCCTCCCGGCGTGCGCGTCGCCGCAACCAGATCCGGTGCCCGAAGAATGCAGCCACGATGAGCACCGCAATCACGATCGCCGCGTACAGGCCGTACTGGGTAATGGCGTCGATCACGGCCTGTCCGAAGTAGTACGCCCCGAGGCCGATCGCGGCCGCCCAGAGGATTCCACCGAGCGCGTTGTAGAGCGCGAACTTCTTCCACTCCATGTGGCTGAGACCCGCGAGCCAGGCGACGGTGACACGAAGCCCGGCGAAGAAGCGGCCGATCACGACCGTCTTCGGCCCGTGCTTCTCGAAGAACACCTCACCGCGCGGGAGCAGCCTCGGCAGCGCGTCGCGCGCGATCGGAATCTTCGCGATCACCGGCCGGCCGCCGATTCTTGCGATCCAGTAGCCCGCGTTGTCCCCGACAAATGCAGCGACGGCTGCGACCGCGATCACCTCCGCGATGTTCCAGCGGCCGCTGGAGGCAAGCACCGCTGCCCCGATCAGGGCCGTTTCGCCGGGAAGCGGGATTCCGCACGACTCGACGGCGACGAGGGCAAACAGCAGAATCAGGCCGTAGGTCTCGAGATCGCGGGTCAACTCGGCGAGTTTAGATGGGGAGCTCCACGGGCCGGTGCGGCGGCCGGCGACGTGTTTCCGGTAGGGTCGCGCGCGCAGTGAGGGTGGGCGTTCCCAAGGAGATTTCGGCCGGCGAGCAGCGTGTCGCGCTCGTTCCGGACGCCGTGGGCCGGCTCGAAGGCTTCACCGTCGTCGTCGAGCGGGGCGCCGGCGTGGCAGCGGGCTATCCCGACACGGCATATGCCGATGCGGGCGCCGAGCTCACCGATGACGCCTGGGCTGGAGTCGACGCGATCGTCAAGGTCGCCGGGCCCACCGAGGGCGAGCTCGCGCGGCTGAGCACCGGTCAGCTGCTCATTTCGTTCCTGCAACCGCTGACGGAGACCGACCGGATCGCGAAGCTCCGTGAGAAGGGCGTGCTCGCCTTCGCGATGGAGTCGATTCCGCGGACGACGCGAGCCCAGGCGATGGACGCACTCTCGTCACAGGCCACCGTGGCCGGATACAAGGCAGTTCTCATCGGCGCCAACAGGCTGCCGCGGTTCCTGCCGATGCTGACGACCGCGGCGGGCACGATTCCGCCGGCGCGCGCGCTCGTGCTTGGCGCCGGGGTTGCGGGGCTGCAGGCGATCGCGACGGCTCGGCGCCTCGGCGCAGTGGTGTCCGGCTTCGACGTGCGCCCCGCCGTCCGCGAGCAGGTGCAGTCGCTCGGTGCGACCTTCCTCGATCTCGGCGTCGTCGGCGAGGAGACCGAGGGCGGTTATGCCCGCGAGCTCACGCCCGAGGAGCAGGCCCAGCAGCAGGCGGCGCTCGCGGACCGCATCCCTGACTTCGACCTCGTGATCACGACGGCGGCGATTCCCGGTCGCCCGGCGCCGAAGCTGATACCGGCATCGGCCGCCGAGAAGATGCGGCCCGGCTCCGTGATCGTCGACCTCGCCGCCGAGACGGGCGGCAACTGCGAGCTCACCCGTCCCGGCGAGGTCATCGACGTGAACGGCGTCACGATCGTTGGCACCCTGAACCTCCCGAGCGCGATGCCCGGCCATGCGAGCCAGCTCTACTCGCGCAACGTCTCCGCGCTGCTCGAGCACCTCGCTCCCGCGGGCGAGCCGGCGCTCGACTGGGACGACGAGATAACGGCAGGCGCATGCGTGACACGCCCGGAGCAACCATGAGGCGGATCAACTTGTCCATTTGCGGGCGCTTTTTGTCAGGTGATGTAGAGGTACATCAACATCACCTACCCGCGTTCCCGAGCAGCAGGAGGGATCGATGAGTCATTACGCGCAGCTCGTCGTCGAGCTGACGATCCTTGCCCTGGCGATCTTCCTCGGCCTCGAGGTGATCTCGAAGGTGCCGACCCTGTTGCACACACCGCTGATGTCGGGGACGAACGCGATCCACGGGATCGTGATCGTCGGCGCGATCCTCATCGCCGGCACTGCTCACGGCGGGGTCGTGGCCTGGATCGGGTTCGTGGCGATGATCCTCGCCTCGGCGAACGTGGTCGGCGGCTTCGTCGTCACCGACCGCATGCTCGAGATGTTCAAGCGGCGCGAGCCGCCGAAGAAGACGGACGGCAACGACTCGGCGAAGGGCCCGTAAGTGGGCCACACCACGTCGAGCTTGCTCTATCTGATCACGATCGTCTGCTTCGTGCTGGCGCTCAGATTCCTGTCGTCCCCCCGGACCGCGCGGCGCGGGAACCTGGTCGGAGCGGCGGGAATGGCAGTCGCGATCGCGGTGACGCTCGCGCAGCCGGGCGTCTCGATCAACTGGGAGATCATCGTCGGCGCGGCGATCGGCACGGCCTTCGGAGCGGTCGGCGCGAGGCGCGTGAAGATGACGGCGATGCCGCAGATGGTGGCGCTGTTCAACGGCGTCGGCGGCGGCGCTGCAGCTCTGGTGTCGATCGCGGAGTTCCACCTCCTCATTCCTGCTCCGGGGAGCCTGCACCGCGATGTCTCGCTCGCGATCGTGCTTTCGGCGCTGATCGGGTCGATCTCGTTCTCCGGCTCGATGGTCGCGTTCGCGAAGCTCCAGGAGCTGCTCTCGGGCAGGCCGATCACCTATCCCGGCCAGCAGATCGTCAACCTCGCGCTCTTCGGCTCGCTGGTTGCGGGAGGCATCGCGATCGTTGCGGGCTACGAGGAGCAGTGGGTGCTCGTGGCGATGGTGCTCGGCGCGCTGGTCTTCGGCGTGTTGTTCGTGCTGCCGATCGGCGGGGCGGACATGCCGGTCGTGATCTCCCTCCTCAACGCGTTCACCGGCCTGGCTGCGGCAGCGACGGGCTTCGAGCTCGGCTCGAACGTCCTGATCGTCAGCGGCGCGCTCGTCGGCGCCTCGGGGACGCTGCTCACGATGATGATGGGTAAGGCGATGAACCGTTCCCTCGGGAACGTGCTCTTCGGCGCGTTCGGACAGGTGCAGGCAGGCGCCGGAACGACGAGTGCGCTGACCGGCACCGTCCGCTCGGTGAACGCGGAGGATGTTGCGATCATGCTCTCCTACGCGCAGAAGGTCGTGATCGTGCCCGGGTACGGGCTCGCGGTCGCGCAGGCGCAGCACGCGGTGCGCGAGCTGTCCGATCTGCTCGAGGAGAAGGGGATCGAGGTGACCTTCGCGATCCACCCCGTCGCCGGGCGCATGCCGGGGCATATGAACGTGCTGCTGGCCGAGGCGAACGTGCCGTACACGGCGCTGAAGGAGATGGACGAGGTCAACCCGGAGTTTCCGCAGACCGATGTGGTGCTCGTGATCGGGGCGAATGACGTGGTCAACCCGGCCGCACGCAACGAGCCCGGTAGCCCGATCTACGGGATGCCGATCCTGAACGTCGACCAGGCGAAGCAGATCGTCGTCAGCAAGCGGTCGATGGCAACCGGCTTCGCCGGGATCGACAACCCGCTCTTCCTCGATCCGAAGACAGCGATGCTGTTCGGCGACGCCAAGGAGTCGGTCCTGAAGCTGATCGCCGGCGTCAAGGCGCTATGACCGGCGGCATCCCGGTCTTCGCCGCCCACGACGTCGAGCTTGCCGTACCGCCGGAGGCCGCCGTCGAGGCGGTCCGGGATGCATTCGTGGCGCATCACCGGGGCGAGTGGGCGATGCCGCCGAAGGTGTACGTCACGAACTACCCGGCGGGCGACTTCCGCGCGATGCCCGCACTCGGCGGCGGTTTCGCGCTAGTGAAGTGGGTCAGCTCCTTCCCGGGCAATCCGGTGCGCGGACTGCCGACCGTGAGTGGGCTCGTGTTGCTCTCCGACGCGGACACCGGGGAGCTCGCGGCCGTGCTCGACGCCGGTGCGGTGACTGCGCTCCGGACGGGAGCCGCGGCCGTGCTCGCTGCAGAGACTTTGGGTCGCACCGACGCCGAGACCGCTGCTGTGGTCGGCGCAGGCGTGAACGGCCGCGCTGCGGCTAGGACGTTCCTCGCCCGCGGCCGTGACGTGTCGCTCTGGGATGTCGACGCGGAGCGTGCGCGAAACGTCGCCGCCGAGCTGGGCGCTTCGGTTGCGGGGTCGCTCGACGAGGCGCTCGGTGCCGACCTCCTCGTCACGGTTACACCGGGCCATGAGGTGCTCCTCGAGAACGGTTCGCTCGAATCGGGCCAGCACGTGAGCCTGATGGGCGCCGACGGGCCCGGCAAGGCCGAGATCTCGCCCGTCGAGCTTGCCCGCACGCGAATGTTCTGCGACGACTGGGCGCAGGCGAGCCACGGTGGTGAGCTCGCACATGCCATGGAGGCCCGGCTCGTCGAGGAGTCCGGTGTGGGCCGGCTCGGCGGGGTGCTTGCCGGCGACGAGCCGGGCCGCGAATCGCCGGGGGAGATCACCACGTTCGACTCGACCGGCCTCGCAGTTCAGGATCTGGCGATCGCGCTGGTCGCGTTGAAACGGGCCGGTGACCTGGATCTGCGCGCATTCGCTCTGTAGCAGTCGTAAAAGTGCCTCGAACACTCCCTCAGCCGCAACGGCCTGGTTATCAGTCGGACGTCGGCGGCTACGCGTCGCCGACCCCGGGCGCGACCGCCCGGGCAGGGTCGAATGCGGCGAGCTCGGGTGTCGGTTTACCGAGGATCGCCTGCGCGACCAGGTCGCCGCATTCGAAACCGAGAACATTCCCGTGCCCCGAGTAGCCGCCGGCGACCCAGACCCGGTCGCTGCCAGGCAACCGTCCCGCGAGCGGCAGCAGATCGGCTGTCTGGCCCCAGAATCCGGACCAGCGGTGGGTGATCTCCGGCTGACGCCCGAACAGCTCTTCCGCGAATCCGTCGAGCTGCGCCTGGATGACGGCGGTCGTCTCGTCCACGTTTGTCCGCTCGGTCTCCAGGCTCGTGTCGCGACGCCCGCCGAGGATGAGGCGGCCGTCCGGTAGCTGCTGCCAGTAGTCGTAGCCCCCACGCCCGTAGTGCGGGCGGTCGTACAGCAGCTCGAGCGGCTCCGTCGCGATCACCTGGCCGCGCATCGGCGTCACGAACGGCCGGAGCTCGGGCGCGAACGCGTCGGTCATCCCGTCGACTGCCAGGACAACCGCGGCCGCTTCGAGGCCGCCGAGCTCACCGGGTTGGACCGGGTGTCGCTCGACGATCTCGACCCCGGCCTCGGCCGCGTGCTGCGCAAGCCTCCTCACCCACAGGGCCGGGACAAGTGCTCCGTCGCCCGGGTGAGCGAAGCCGCCCACGAAGAGCCCCTGGAGCCTCTCCGGAGCCGGATCGAGCCACTCGGCCTCGAAGCCGTCGTCCTGGAGCGCCTCGTACTCACGGCGCAGCGCGTCGAGCTCGGCGGAGTCGACCGCGAGCCGCAGGCTTCCGACGCGGCGGAGAGCGTCGCTCCCGGCAAGCTCGGACATCCGGTCGAGCGTCCGCTCGGTCAGCGCCCAGTGCAGCTGGGCCTGGTCGGCTCCGAGAGTCTCACGCGCCTCGTCGTACGGCGGGCAGAGGCCGCGGAGCGCAAACCCTCCGTTACGGCCGCTTGCGCCGGAGGCGATCTCCTGGGCCTCCAGGAGCCTCACACGGAGGCCCGCTCCGGCGAGCGTGAGGGCGCAGGAGCATCCTGTGACCCCGCCGCCGACGACCACGACGTCAACGGGGCCCGAGGCGTCCCCGCCCGGCACTGCCGGAAGCGGCTGGGCGAGCCAGTATGAAGTTGTCATCGCGAACGGCTGATCCTACGGCCGGCGCATCACCTCCTGTAGATCCCGGCCCTGACCTCGACCCGGCCGTCGAGCTCGAGCTCGACGAGCGCAGCTGCGGCCTCGCCGGGAGCAAGCCCGGTCGCGCGCGCAATCTGGTCGACAGTCGAGGCGCCGGCCTCGATCGCCACGAGCGCGAGGGCCGCGGCAGAGCCTGCTGTCGGGCCGTCGGGCGACGAGGTCGGCAGCTCGATTCCGATCGCCTCGAGAATGTCTGCCGCGCACGTCACGGGAGTGGCACCGAGCCGAAGCAGCGCATTCGCCCCTTGCGAGAGCGCACTCGTGATCTCACCCGGGACGGCGAGCACCTCGCGACCCTCCTCGAGTGCGAGGTCCGCCGTGATCAGCGCGCCGCTCCGCTCGCGCGCCTCGACGACAACGGTGGCGAGCGCGAGACCCGCGACAATGCGATTGCGGGCCGGGAACCGCCACGGTGCCGGGGCGACTCCGGGTGGATACTCGGCCACGAGCAGGCCGCGCTCGCCGATCTCGCGCGCAAGCGACGCGTGTGCTCTCGGATAGTCACGATCGATGCCACAGCCGAGCACGGCGACGGTCTCGCCGCTGCCCTCGAGGCAGCCGCGATGCGCCCAGCCGTCGATCCCTCGAGCGAGCCCCGAGATCACGACCACGCCGGCGACGGCGAGCTCGCGGGCGAGCGAACGCGCGACGTGTGCCCCGTAGTCGCTACACGCTCGCGCACCGACGACCGCGACGGCGGGACGATCGAGCAGCCCCGCGTCGGCGCCGCCGCGCAGAAAAATGCCCGGTGGTGGGTCGTGGATCGCCCTCAGCTGCGCAGGAAACGCCGCGTCGGAGCGGCCGACCCAGCGGTAGCCGTCGTCAGTGAGCCGGCGGCGCTCCAGCGCCTCATCGAACGACTCCACGAATGCCGCAAAACGACTCGTCCGGCGCTCGCGGTCGGTCGCGTGGGCGTCGCGCGACGCCGCGAACATCGCGAGGGCGAGCTCGCTCATCGCGCGAGCTCCGAAGGCGAGCGATAGGACAGCGCTTCGGCAACGTGCTCGGCGGCGATCGTCGGGTCACCGGCGAGCGCGGCGATCGTGCGCGACACCCGAACGACCTTGGAGCGGCCGCGGCCCGAGAGCGGCAGCCGTTCGACCGCGCGGCCGAGCAGCCGCTCGGCCTCCGGCGACAGCTTCGGACGGTCGTCGATCGCCGCTCTCGCTGCCAGGACCCGATCGCGAACGGTAGGCGAACCCTCGCTCGGCGCCCCGGCGAGCTCGGTTGCGCGCGGGCGCGGCAGGGCGACGACGAGATCGAAGCGGTCGAGCAGCGCCCGGGACAACCGGTCCCGGTAGCGGTCGAGCGACTGCGGTGAGCAGGAGCAGCCGGCAGTCGCGTCGCCCCGGCCACCGCAGGGACAGAGATTCATGGTTCCGACGAGCTGAAACCTCGCGGGGAACGTGCACCGGCCGCCGACCCGTGCGATCGCGATCACCCCATCCTCGAGCGGTTGGCGAAGCGCTTCGAGCACGTTGCGCGCGAACTCCGGCATCTCGTCGAGAAGCAGGACGCCGCGATGGGCGAGCGTTGCCTCGCCCGGGCGCGGGTTCGTGCCGCCGCCGACGATCGCAGCCGCCGACGCTGTGTGATGCGGTGCCCGGAACGGCGCCGTCCGGATCAATCCCTCGCCGGGGTCGAGAATGCCCGCGACCGAGTGGATCCGGGTGACCTCGAGCGCACACTCGTCGTCGAGAGGCGGGAGGATCCCCGGCAGACGCCGGGCGAGCATGGTCTTCCCGATCCCGGGCGGACCGGCGAGCAGCAGGTTGTGACCGCCGGCAGCGGCGATCTCGAGCACCCGGCGAGCTCGTTCCTGGCCACGCACGTCCGCAAGGTCGGGCGGCATGGGTGCTCGGTCGATTGAGGACGCGGCGGCCGGAGCCGGCGGATCTCCGTGACCCCGGAAGTACGCCACGGCCTCGGCCAGGTGATGCACCGGGATCGGCTCGATCCCTGCGAGAGCAACCTCCGAGCCCGACTCGGCTGCGCAGACGAGCCGATAGGAGCCGTTCCGCTTCGCACCCTCGGCAGCCACCAGGGAGCCCGGAACGGGCCGCAGACGGCCGTCGAGCGCGAGCTCACCGACCGCGGAATGACCGGCCAGAGATCCGGCGGGGATCTGGTGAGAGGCGGCGAGAACGGCCAGCGCAATCGGAAGGTCGAAACCCGGCCCCTCCTTCCGGAGGTCGGCAGGCGCGAGATTGACGATGATGCGATGCCCCGGCCATTCAAGCTCGGCCGAAGCGATTCCACTGCGGACTCGCTCTTTCGCCTCCTGGCATGCCCGGTCGGCAAGGCCGACGATGGCGAACTTGGGAGCGCCGAGCTCGAGGTGCGCCTCGACCTCGATCCGCCTCGGCTCTAGACCGACGAGGGCATGAGTGACTGTGCGCGCGACCATGTTGTCATATTAGACAACCGACGGTGCGGAAAATGTCACAACTACGTGCCAGTTTCGAACAGGAACGGGCCTTAAGCCCGGCGCGCGACGAGCACGTCTTCGAAGTACTCGCCGGCTCGGCGGCCCGTGCGCCGGTTCACATGCCGGCGGTACCTACCGTCGAGACGGAGTCCGGCTCGCTCGAGCACGCCGGGATAGAGCTCACGGCGGTCGTTCACGACCACGAGCAGTGGCGCCCCGGGCCGGAGCGCCTCCGAGGCGCGTCCGAGCACACCGGCAATCCCGTCGACGTACCGTTCGAGCGCGGCCCGGCTCGTCCCGGCCGCCGCAGCCCCGAGCTCCCGCTCCCGCAGGTCGTCGAGCCCCAGCAGCTCGTAGGCGTAGCGATGCTGCTCGTGGTAATCGATGAGTCCCGGGTACGGTGGCGAGGTGATCACCGCGTCGAACCCCGAACCGGGGTCGACCTCCAGCGCGTCGCCGTGCAGCACTCGAGCCTCCCCCCGGCCGCGCACCTTCGAGAACGCCTTCAGCCGTGTCAACGTGTCGAGTGCGTAGCGCCGCACGAAATGCGAGGCGTGCTCGACCGGCCTGCATTCGCGCTTGTGCTTGTAGCACCAGTACGGCTCCAGCTGCGGGCTACTCGGGAAGTCGAGATCGAAGTGAGCCGTCCGCCGGGCCGAGCGCGCCGCGCGCGCGAGCACGATTCGCAGCACGTCGGCGTTCTCGTAACCGGCGATCAGCGACCTGAACCGCAGCAAGTCCTCGGCGGACTGCGGCGCGAACCATTCGGCGACATACCCCGCCGGCGCCTCCGCGGAGCCTTCGCCCCGCTCGAAGCGAGCGAGCGCATCCCGCACGTCGTGCTCCAGCGTGAAGAGGTTGTAGCGCCCCGTCTTGACCCGCATCAGCAGCCAGTTGAACGCCGCCAGGTCGATTCCCGTCGCGTCGTGCCCGCTCTCCAGAGACTGCACGAGCGTCGTGCCTGACCCCGCAAACGGATCGAGCACACGCCCGCGCTCGGCGACGTGACGACGCAACAGCTCCTCCACGAGCTGCGGGATGAACTTCCCGAGGTACGGATGCAGCCGATGGACGTGCTTCGTCCGCTCGCGCTCGGGCAGCTCTTGCTCCGACCACGAGAGCTCGACATCGAGCCCTGCGTAGAGCGCTTCCTGGGTCGCTGCCATCCCGACTGATTCGAGGGTGAGCAGCCCTTTCCTGGTCCTCCAGGAGCTAGAACGCCCGCTGGAGGCATTGCAGCTCGCGCCCGCGCACGGCGATCACGTCGAAGCGAACCGCGTACCCGCGGTACTCGGGGCGGAAGGCGAGCCACGTCTCGGCCGCCCTGCGGATCCGCCGGACCTTCTCAGGCGTCACCATCTCGATCGGGTCGCCCCATCCCGGGCCCGACTTGAACTTCACCTCGCAGAAGACGACCGTCCGCCCGCGTCGCGCGACGAGATCGAGCTCGTAGCCGGCCACCCAACGGTTGCGGTCGATCACGCGGTAGCCGCGGATGCGATACCACCACGCTGCCCGGCGTTCGGAGGGGTGCCTAAACTTCGGCCGCGACGAGCTCGACGTGGGTCTCGGTACGAGAACTGTCGTTCCTGTAACACAGCGCCTGGAACGAACGCCGGTGGATCTCGCTCGGGCCGAGCCTACGAACTGCGGCGCTGTGTGTAGGAGTGATGTAGCCGACGTGCGAGGCGAAGCCGTATCCCGGGTACAGCGCATCGACCGCATGCATGTACCGGTCGCGCGTCACCTTGGCGACGATCGAGGCGGCTGCGATTGCGGCGCTCTTCTCGTCACCGTCGACGACCGCACGGTGGACGGGCGCGAGCGGCCCCAGCCCGAAGCCGTCGACCAGGCAGACGTCCGCGGGTTGGCATGCCCAGAGTGCCTCCCGCAGGCCGCGCAGGTTCGATTTGTGCAGGCCGTCCCGATCGATCACCCCGGGCGGGAACACGTGAACCGACACGCGTTCGGCCGCAGCCACCACGGCCCCGTAGAGCTCCTCCCGCCGCTCCGGTCCGCACTGCTTCGAATCGTTCAGGAAGGCCAGCGGACGGACTCGATGGTCGCGCAGCCTGTCGAGGTCGAGCAGAACGCCGGCCGTCACGAGCGGCCCGGCCAGCGGCCCCCGTCCCGCCTCGTCGGCGCCCGCAACGAAGCGCACGCCAAGCTGCCGGTCGAAAGAGAGAAGCTTGCGGCCGGTTCGCCGGAGAGCGGTTCGGTGAGCCACCGCGCGAGGATAGCGGCGCGGGCGGCGCTCGCCCAGTGGCCGAAAAGGGCGCCTTTAGTGCTGGCGGAGCTCGCGGACGCGGGCCTTCTTGCCGACCTTGCCCCGGAGGTAGTACAGCTTCGCCCGGTTCACATCGCCGATCGCCATGACTTCGAGCTTGTCGATCTTCGGGGAGTGCAGCGGGAACGTGCGCTCGACGCCGACGCCGAAGGAGTTCTTGCGGACGGTGAACGTCTCGCGCACCCCCGGCCCCTGGCGCTTGATCACGATCCCCTCGAACACCTGGATTCGCTGACGGGTGCCCTCGATGACCTTGAAGTGCACACGCACCGTATCGCCGGCCTTGAAGCGCGGCACTTCGCGCAGCTGGCTGCGCTCGATTTCCTGGATGATCGTGCTCATGGCGAGGTAGCTCTGCTCAGGCCAAAACCGGCCCGGAAGGCTCGGATCATCCTAGCAAGCCTCGGCCCTCTGACTCAGGAGCTTCTCACAACCGAGCGAAGATCGCCTGGATGGAGAGCCGCCCGGGCGGCCAGTAGGTGGCGACGACCTTGCCGATCAGGTTTCCGCGCGGCACCGTCCCCCACCTGCGCGAGTCGCAGGATCCGGCCCGGTTGTCGCCCATCATGAAGTAGTGCCCGGAGGGATCTTCTGTGCCGGGTAGCTGGAATGGTCCTCGGCGTGGTACTGCGGGTTGAGGTAGGGCTCAGCGAGCTTCTTGCCGTTGATGTAGACATAGCCGTTCTTCTCGGCCCATGTGTCGCCGGGCAGGCCGATCAGGCGCTTCACGTACACCCCACCCGTCCCGCAGGCGACAAGCGCCCTCGGCGGCGTGTTGAAGACGACGATGTCGCCGCGCTTGGGGTTGCCGATCTCGTAACAGATGCGGCAGGCCAGAACGCGGTCGGACCCGCTGAAGAGCCCTCCTCTCGCCAGGCAGCCCTCGCCCGGCAGCGCGCAATGGAGCGTCGGCTCCATCGAGCTGGACGGGATCCGGTACGGGTTGATCACCCACTGCTTGATCGCGAGCACGATCAGGATCGCGCCGAGGATCGTGACGAGCCAGTCGATCGTGACCCGCAGGCCGCGCGGCAGCCCTACGGTCAGGCGGTCGATGGGGTTTCTCAACGGACATGCTCCTTCCGCCAGCTCTCGATTCGGCCATGGTCGCCCGACAGAAGGACATCGGGAACGCGCCAGCCGCGAAACTCGGCCGGGCGCGTGTAGTGCGGATACTCGAGCCTGCCCTCGAGCTCCGCCGAAAAGCTCTCCTGCTCGCCCGACCCCTCCGCAAGAGCACCCGGAAGCCGGCGCGCGATCGCGTCGAGCAGCACCATCGCCGGCAGGTCGCCGTTCGAAAGCACGTAGGACCCGATCGAGATCGAGTCCGTGCAGAGGTGCTCGACGATCCGCTCGTCGAAGCCCTCGAACCGGGCGGAGAGGAGCGTCAAGTGCTCCTCCTTCGCGAGCGCCTCGACGAGTTCCTGCGTCAACGGGCGTCCTTGCGGGCTGAGCGCGACGACGCGATGATCGGGCGGGCCACCGTAGGCCGCGTCGAGCGCCGACGCGACGACGTCGACTCGGAGCACCATGCCGGCGCCACCGCCGTACGGGGTGTCGTCGACGCTCCCGCCCGACATGGGCGTCGTGTCGCGGTAGGAGTACAGGCGGAGATCGAGCTCCTGGCCCAGGACTGCTGCGACCGGACGCTGCTCGGTGATCCAGGCATAGGCATGCGGAACGAGGGTGAAGACATCTAGGCGCAAAGGAGGCAATCAGTCGGGGTTGGAAAATCCGGCTGCCACAAGGATACGCCCCGCATCGAGATCGACGGACAGCACACACACCTCGACGAGTGGAAGCAGCAGACCGTGGCCGAGGTCGAGAGAGTCGTTCGCCGGGCCCGGAAGCACGTCGGCGACTCGGCCGAGGCTTCGCCCGCCCTCCTCGACTACCTCGAGCCCGACGAGCTGGAAGGTGTAGTACTCGCCCTCCTCGGTTGCCGGCAACGCTTCGCGTGGCACCTCGAGCACCGCCCCCCGCCCGACCTCGCGGTCGAGCCGGATCACCGGACGGCCGCCGGCGCCGCGGCGCGCGACCACGACCTCGGCCTCCACCCCGGCGGCCAGGAAGCGCGACCCGACCGTGAACCAGCGCGGGTCATCGCTCGCCTCCTCGACGAAGAAGGCGCCGTCGACGCCGTGCGGACGGCCGACGCGGCCGATCGCGACCCGCTCGGAGCCGCTCAATCGGCGATCTCGACGAGCACGCGCCGCCCGTCGCGGGCAGCGCTTGCCCGGACGACGGTGCGAAGCGCGCGAACGATCCGCCCGCCGCGACCGATCACCTTGCCGACATCGTCAGGCCCCACGTGCAGGAGCAGGACGAGTGCCCCGTCGCGCTCCTCGCTGTCCACGCGCACGGCGCCCGGATCGTCGACGAGCTCACGCGCCAGATACGCGAGCAGCTCAGCCAAAATCAGCCCTTTCCCCCATTCGAACGTCGCCTGCAGGCTGGTTGGAGTGTCGGGGGAAGCGGCTAGGAGTTCGTTTCTCGCCGTGAGGCGCCAGCCACTTCCCCCGCCGGCGACCGATGAAGCTGCCAGCGACAATCATCGGGGGAAGTGGCGAGATGCCCTTGACCTTGATCAGCCGGGCGACGGCCTCGGTGGGCTGCGCGCCCTTGTCGAGCCAGCTCTTGACCTTCGCGTCGTCGAGCTCGATCAGTGACGGCTCGGTCTGCGGGTTGTAGCGGCCGACGATCTCGAGGAACCTGCCGTCGCGCGGCGAGCGCGAGTCCGCCGCCACGACGCGGTAGATCGGATTCTTCTTGGAGCCCACACGAGTGAGCCGGAGTTTGACTGCCATGCTCTCTAGGTTACCGACGACCGGACCGCTTCTTGTTGGCCTTCCGTTTCTTGGCGCCGGAGCGGCGCTCTAGCGGCGCCACCGCACGGGGTGCAGCGCCTGGAGCACCAGGGCCGGTCAGCCCCTCCATGCCCGGGATTGCGGGCATCTTGCCCTTCCCCATCTGGCCCATCATCTTCTCCATCATCTTGCGAGCCTCGAGGAGCTGGTTGACGTCCTGGACGGTCGTCCCGGAGCCGTTCGCGATCCGCAGGCGGCGCTTGCCGTCGATCGTGTGCGGCATCGAGCGCTCGCGCGGGGTCATCGAGAGGACGACCGCCTCGACGCGCTTCATCTTGCTCTCGTCGATGTCGGCGTCGGCGAGCTGGCTCATGCCCGGGATCAGCTTCATCACGCCCTGGAGGGGCCCCATCCGGCGGAGCATCTTCTGCGCGCTCAGGAAGTCGTCGAAGGTGAACTGCCCCTTCCGCATGCGGGCTTCCATCTCGGCGGCTTCGTCCTCGGTCGTCGCCTGCTCGGCGCGCTCGATCAGCGTCAGGACATCGCCCATCCCGAGGATCCGTGAGGCCATCCGCTCCGGGGTGGAAGACCTCGATCGCGTCGAGCTTCTCGCCGGTCGAGGCGAACATGATCGGGCGGCCGGTGACGCTCTTGACCGAGAGCGCGGCGCCGCCGCGGGCGTCACCGTCGAGCTTGGTGAGGACGAGACCGTCGATGTCGATGCGCTCCTGGAACGCGGTCGCGACGGCAACGGCCTGCTGGCCGGTCATCGCGTCGAGCACGAGCAGCGAGTCGGTCGGTCGAGCCGCTTCACGGACGCGCTCGAGCTCGAGCATCAGGTCCTCGTCGACCTGGAGCCGGCCGGCGGTATCGACGATGATCGCGTCGAGCCCCTCGGCGCGCGCGCGCTCAAGCCCGGAGCGCACGGCCTCGACCGGGTCGGTCGTGTCGGAGCGGAACACGGGAACGTCGATCTGGGCGGCCGAGCTGCTCGAGCTGGTCGATCGCGGCGGGTCGCTGCAGGTCGGCGGGGATCAGGCCCGGCTTCCGGCCACGGGCCTTGAGCTGACGAGCAAGCTTGGCTGCGGTCGTCGTCTTGCCCGAGCCCTGCAGACCTGCGAGCAGGATGACCGCCTCGCGCTTCAGCTCGAGCTCGGCGGTCTCGGCCCCGAGCAGCTCGGTCAGCTCCTCGTGGACGATCTTCACGACCTGCTGGCCCGCGTTCAGCCCCTTGGCGATCTCCTCGTCGAGTGCCCGCTCGCGCACGCGCGCGACGAACTCGTTGACGACCTCGAGATTGACGTCGGCCTCGATCAGCGCGAGGCGGATCTCGCGCATCGCACGCGAGATCGACTCGTCGTCGAGGCGCCCGCCCTTGCGCAGGCCGCCGAGCGCGGTTCCGAGCCGTTCGGAAAGGGTGTCGAACATCGCGCCTCAGTGTAGTTGGGGCACCCAGACGACCAGTTCCGAATCACCACCACAGGCTTAACCACCTTGAAGAACCTCACCAGCACCGTCTCGACCGGGACGGCCCCCGCTGCGCAGCTGCTTCCGGCTACCGCGAGATGCGCCGCGACCGAGCAGGACCCGTGTCCTTCGAGCACCTGGACGGTCCTAAAGTGACGCCGGATCGGAGGCGATGAGGGTAGTGATGGGCCGCAAGGTTGCCTCCCGAGCGTCGCGGTCGGCGGCTCGCGCCGACCTCCTGAGCGGCTGTCATCCTTCAGCGGGACTGGGCGAGGCATCGGCGCCTCGGCGACGGCCTGCGTCACCCGTCGGGCCTGTCCGTAGCGGCGGCGATGCTATCCGGGCTCGCGACGCTCTTACTCACGATCGAGGCTGGGCGATTACACGACTGACGCCGGGCCTGCGATCCTCGCGCTCGCAGCAGGGACGGTTCGGGCAGGCCGCAGCGGTGCCGTTCATGATGGGCCCGTTCTCGATCGTCCTCCGGGCCCCGTTCGCCTGGGCCGCCGGGCAACTGGGAGCGGGCGAGCTGTGGACCTATCGGGCAGGCATCCTGCCCTGTCTCGCGGCGACAGCGATTGCTGGGCTACACACTCGTGCGTCGTTCACGGTCGACGGACGATCGGGATCGTGGCTCTTGACGTCGCCGTGCTCGCCGTGCTCTCGCCGGCCTCGGTCGCAGCCGTTCAGAACGGCCATCCGGAGGAGCTCCTCGGTGGCGTCCTCTGCGTGGCAGCCGTGCTGCTGGCTCTCGACGCACGCTGGATCTGGGCGGGGATCGCCCTCGGGCTCGCCGTGGCGACGAAGCAGTGGGCGTTACTGGCGGTGATCCCGACGTTGCTCGCCGCAGCGCCCGGATACGCGGTTGCGGCTGATGCTTATCGGCGCGGCGACCGCCGCCCTCGTATACGTCCCGTTTGTCGCACGCGATCCCGATGCCTTCATGACGGCGACTCGTGCCGAGGCACACGTGGTGTCCGCTGCGACACCGGAGACCGTCTGGCTGCTTGCCTCCCACGAGAAAACGGTTCACGTCAGCGGGTTCCCGACGCTGACCTTCCACGAGGTCGCGCACTGGGTGCCACCCGCAAGCCACTCGCTGATCGTCCTGATTGCGACTTCCGCTCGGCCTACTCCTGTGGCGCCGAGGCACGCACGGGGCCGATCCCGCTCGCACTGCTGGCGTTGCTCTTCCTTCTCCGCTGCGTTCTCGACCCTGTCGACCAGGGCTATTTCCACGTTCCGTTCCTGCTCGCGCTTCTCGCGTGGGAGGTGTCCGCTGGGCTCTCACGATGGGTGGGCTTCCCCTGCACGCTGGCCTGCGGCCGTCAGCCTGGCGCTCACGTTCGACGTGCTTCAGGCCCACGGCGTCAACGAGTGGCTGATCGACAGCGTGTACCTCGGATGGAGCGGCGCGGTCGGCTGGTACCTGCTGGGCGAGCTGAACCTGGTACGCCGGCCCGCCTTGATGGCGCGACCTCCGGCCTCGCTGCGCTACGGCGAGACCCCGTAACGAAGCTCCTAGCAACACCCGTCGTCGTCAGGAGATGGGAGCGAGCGCCGCCGGCTCGCTACTCATCGTCAACACCTGGCGATCGAGGGTATCGGCGGCGGTCGATCTATGTGCCGACCGGCCCGCTCACGTGCGTAAAGTAGCCGTCTCCGGAGGAGACGATGACGGAGCAATACGCCACCCCGACAACCGGAATCCCGGCCGCAGAGCTCGGGGAGCGCCGCGAGCGGCTACTCGATCACGTCAGGCGCGGCGGCCTTTCGGGGTACGTTCTCTTCGGCGCGGCCTACATTCAGTACTTCACGGGCTTCTGGTTCCTGTCGACCGAGCGGCCGGTCATCTACGCCGAGAGCAGCGACGGCGAGTCCGCAGTGTTCGTGCCGGAGTTCGAGGTCGAGCGTACGCGCGCTGAAGCCGGCTTCGAGCGGGTCGAGTCCTATCCCGAGTATCCCGGGATCGAGCACCCGATGTCGATCTTCGCACGCGTCCTGTCCGACCTCGGGATCAGGGACTCAATCGGCGCCGACCAGGACGGTTATCCAGGGATCCTGGGCTACAAGGGGCCCGGCCTCGGCCAGGTGACCGGCGCATCGGTCGTTCCCCTCGGCGACGTCATCGAGTACATGATGACGCGCAAGAGCGAGAACGAGATCGCGCTCATCCGGGAGAGCGGGCGCTGGTGCTCGCATGCGCACCACCTGCTGCAGGAGTACTCGCGCCCCGGGGTGACCGAGGCCGAGGCGAGCCTCCAGGCAGGGCGCGAGACAACACTCGCGATGCTCGTTGCGCTCCGCGAGCGCTACGGCGGCGGCCTCTCGTCATCCTCGGGCGCAACGGCCGGCTACAGGGGCCAGATCGGGGTGCGTAGCTCGTGGGCGCACGCGGTCGCTCACAACATCGAGTTCCGGGAGGGCGACGTGGTCGTGTCCGAGACGAGCGCACCGATCTGGGGCTACAACGCGGAGCTCGAGCGGGCGATGGTCGTCGGGCCTCCGACCGACGAGATGCGGCGGCTCTTCGAGCACACCGTCGCTGCCCAGCAGGTGGCCTTCGACGCCGTCCGGCCCGGCGTCACCTGCGCCGACGTCGACCGCGCCGTGATGAGCTACTTCGAGCGAAACGATCTGCTCCCGTACTGGCGGCAGCACACCGGCCACGCCATCGGACTCCGAAACCATGAGGCCCCGTTCCTCGACCTCGGTGACCACACGACGCTCGAACCGGGCATGGTGTTCACAATCGAGCCCGGCCTATACGACGCCGAGATCGGGGGCTTCCGTCATTCGGACACCGTCGTTGTCACCGAGGACGGCATGGACCTCCTCACCTCCTACCCGAGCGACGTCGAGAGCCTCACCCTCCCGGTCTGACCGACCCGCAGGCCGGGCCGCTGCATCACCACTCCGATGTGGGTCGCCGGCCCTAGGCGGGGACGGTCACGATCCTCGACAGGCTCTTCGTGTTCCCGGCCGCGTCGGCCAGCGTGAGCTTCGCGGTCGCGACTCCGGCGACGACGGTCGCCGGAATGGCCACCCGCAAGCGTATGCGTACCGCCTGCGAGCTGACCTGTCGCCTTGCCGAGCGTGCGTGCCGCCGCGAACGAGGCTCGCGTGCGCGGTCAGCTTCTCGCCCGCATGAACCGAGAGGACGAGCGTCCGCGCGCTCTTCCCGGTCCTTGTCACCTTTGCCGAGCCGAGGCTCGCCGAGACCGACGTATCGGTCGAAGAGGCGGCTGCCGCGTTCGAGGCTACGCCGGTCAGCCCGATCGTGAAGGTCGCGGCGAAGCCGTCGGCGACGCTTCCCGTCACGGGGACGATGTTCGTTGCGTCGGCCGAGCTCGTCAGGACGTTGTCGTTCTCGTCGGTCGTCGGATCCGTCTTCGGCGAGCGCGTGTTGTAAGGCGCAGCGCCGTTGAGAACGGTGGCGTTGTCGGCGTCGGAGAAGAAGATCTGTGTCGTGTAGTTCGTCGCGACCGAGCTGCCGTCGTAGGTGCGGACGCGCACGTGGATGTGGATCGCGCGGCCGTTGTACCAGCCGGGCCAGATCGTCTTGAAGCTCACCTGACCGTCGACCGGAGCGAGCCGCGACGCCGGCGTCGAGGCCGGTCACCTGGTAGCCGCGTAGGAAGTTCTGGCCCGAGGTGTCGCCGTTCGTGATGCCGCCGCCGGTCTGCTGGCCGGACTCGTCGGAGTAGAGACCGTAGGCGTTCGCGTGCCAGATGTCGACATGCGCGCCGTTGATCGCGCCGCCGCCCGAGGCGTCGAGCACGTTGATCTTCAGGGTCAGCGGCACGCCGGCCTGCACCGTCGTCGAGCTGCCCGTGTTGGCGCGCACGTCGAACCGGCGCAGCAGCTCGTCGACCCAGTAGGGCCCCTCGGTCATGCTCGGCGTCACCGCCACGGTGGCGGCCCGGGTCGCTGCGGCGGCCGGTGCGGCCGAGACGATCCGCTCGAGCGCCGGCAATCCGTTCCGGCCGACGAGAAGGGCTGCCCCGACGGCGCCGGCCGCGCCGAGCGCGTCACGTCTCGTGATCCTCTGCTCCATTGCTCTCACCATTCCCTTCGTCGAATGAGAGCCATCCTCCGCCCGCCGCCTGTGAGGTGGCTGAGAGCGGCCTGGGAGATCAGTCCGAGACGAGAGCGCGGGCGAAGTCCATCGGGTCGAACGGCCGCAGGTCGTCGAGCCCCTCGCCGACGCCGATCAGCTTGACGGGCAGCCCGAGTTCGAACGCGATCGGCACCGCGATCCCGCCCTTGGCCGAGCCGTCGAGCTTGGTCAGAGCGACGCCGGTCACGCCGACCGCCTCCGAGAAGAGCTTCGCCTGCTGCAGGCCGTTCTGGCCGGTCGTCGCGTCGAGCACGAGCAGCACCTCGTGCGGCGCACCCTCGAGCCGCCGTCCGATCACGCGATGCACCTTCGTCAGCTCGTCCATCAGGTTCGTCTGCGTGTGGAGCCGGCCTGCGGTGTCGACGATCACGATGTCGCCGCCGGCGCCTACCGCGTCATAGGCGACCGATGCCGGATCGGCCCCGCGCTCGCCGCCCACGAACTGCGCGCCGGCGCGCTTGGCCCACACTTCGAGCTGTTCCTCGGCAGCTGCGCGGAACGTGTCGGCGGCGCCGACGGTGACGGACCGGCCGTGCTCGCGGAGCTTCTGCGCAAGCTTGCCGATGGTGGTCGTCTTGCCGGTGCCGTTCACGCCGACGACGAGGATCACCGACGGCCGGGTCGTCAGCGCAAGGGTGGGCGGCGGGCCGAAGAGCGACGCGATCTCCTCCGCGAGCACCTCCGAGAGGTCGCTGACGTCCTGGCGCGCCTCGAGGCGCGCAACCAGCTCGGCCGTCGCCTTGACGCCGACGTCGGCGCCGAGGAGCGCCTCCTCGAGCCGCTCCCAGGAGGTTGTGTCACCCGGATCGAATGCCGCGACGGCGAGCTGCTCGGTGAGCGCGCGACGGGAGCGCGAGAGCGACTCGCGCAGCCGTGAGGCGAACCCCCGGCGTGCCACCTCTGTTTCGTACGGTCCCTCGGCGTCGCCCAGGAACTCGGCCCAGCTCCTCGCCATGGCGGCGAACGCTACCGGGCGCTGCGCTCCGGCCTACGCGCGATCGTCTCCGACGACCAGGTAGTGATCGACCGAGGTGCGCGTCCCCGCCCACTCCTGGAAGATATGACCGAGCTTCGCCGGCAGCTCGACATCGAACGTCGACTCTGCAGCGGAGGCGTTCTCGATCGAGTCGAAGGGCGTGATCGACAGGAACTTGCCGTCCTGAGTGGCGAGCGTCAAGCGCCGCGTGCCACCCGGCGCCGCGGCGCGCTACATTCCGGTCGTGGCCGAGTTCGAGAGCCCCACCGATCTCACCTTCAATCGCGGCCTCGTCGCAGACCCCGAGGGGTTCGCGCGCGAGGCAGAAGCCGCGTCATGGCTGTACCTCTGCAGCGAGCAGTTCGCCGAGGTCGAAGGCGGGATGTCGTTCGACGACGTCAGGGCTGCGGTCCCGGAATCGATCAACATCATCTCCGACGGCGTGACCTTGATGGACATGGAGATCGCCCGCCGGCACATGGCGGCACTGGACGAACTGCCCCGCCCGACGCTCGTTACCTGCCGGACCGGGCCGCGCGCCTCCGCGATCGTCTACCTCTACGCGGGCCTCGAGGCAGGCGCGTCGGCCGGTGAGGTGCTCGCCCGCGCGGAGGCGGACGGCGCCCCGTTCACCGGCTCGGATGAGCTCAAGGCCTGGGTCGCCCAGGGCCTCGACGAGCTCACCTGACCACTCTGAAAAACGGGCCTCCTCTCGAAGCCCAGTCAGGTCGAGAGGAGGCCCTTCCCTCTGCCGATCTCTGCTACCGGGCTAGCACGAGTCGACGAAGATGAAATCGAAGGTCGCGTCGGAGCCGCCGGAAATCGAGCGTCCAGACGAGGCCGTCAGAGCCGGCCGACCGTACGCAAGACCTTTCCGAAACTCCATCTTTCTATCCACCTCCACAGCCGGAAGGGGAGTCGTCTTGCCCCCTGGGTTTCGACCGGAGGAAGTCTCTTGAGAAGCCCCGCCGAATACCATCGCTCGCACGAGGGATTCGAGGGAACGGGCGGCCGGGCGCGGCGCCCGCGCGAGCTACCGGTGGTCTTCGGAGACGACGAGGTAGTCCGGAACCTCGTTGCCAGGCTTGAAATGCGCAGGGCAGGTGATGCGCACGAGACCGCGGTCGTCCGAGATGATCTCCCAGCCCTCGGCCTGCATCTCCGCCGGCGAGGGCGCAATCCGGTCGCACTCCGAGCACCCGCCCATCAGGACCGCGAGGCCGTTGCGCTTCTCGGCCGAGCGCCGCCTATCGGCACCAGAGCGCCTTTCGAGACCATCGGGACTGTTCATCTTTGTCGTATCGGCTGCGCGGAGATGGGGCTTGAGGGCAAGCACTACGCGGCGGCGCTAACGCTCGAGATCACCGAAGGGTCGGGGTCGCTCCACTGAGGAGTCGCGTTTGCCTCATCCTTGCCCGGTCAGGCCGTCGCAGCAGCGGGCGCTTCGTGCGGCAGGCGGCGGGAGAGGATCTGCGATACGCCCGCGGTGCCCATCGTGACGCCGTAGAGCACGTCAGCTGCCTCCATCGTGCGCTTCTGGTGGGTCACGACGATGAACTGCGCCTGATCGGCGTACGTTCGGAGGAGCCCCGTGAAGCGGCCGATATTCGTGTCGTCGAGCGCGGCCTCGACCTCGTCGAGCAGGTAGAAGGGGCTCGGGCGAGAGAGGAAGAGGCTGAAGAGGAACGCTATGGCGCCGAGAGCCTTCTCGCCGCCCGAGAGGAGCGACAGGCGCGTGACCCGCTTGCCGGCGGGGCGAAGCTCGACCTCGATGCCGGGCTCCTCGCCCTCGTCCTCGGGCTCGGTCAGCCGGAGACGGCCCTCGCCGCCGGGGAACAGCGTCTTCACAACCTCGGCGAAGTGCTTCTCGACCGCGACGAAGGTCTCCTCGAAGCGCTGCTCGACCGTCTCGGTCAGCTCACGGCGGAGCTTCTCGAGCTCCTCGAGGCTGAGCTCGAGGTCGACACGCTGTGCCGAGAGCTCGTCGAGGCGCTCCTTCTCGGCTTCGTACTCCTCCTTCGCGAGCGGGTTCACCTGGCCGAGCTGCTCCCGGCGGCGCTCGAGGCGGGAGAGGCGAATCGCGAGCTCGGCGGGGTCGTCTCCCTCGGCCGGCTCGGCTCCGGATTCGGTGAGGCGGCGCTGGGCCTCGTCGCGCTCCGCGCCGCTGCGGGCGAGATCGACGTCGATCGCGGTCAGCCGCTCGGCCGCCTCCACGGTCGCGCGGCGAAGCTCCACCTCCTCCGCGCCGAGGCGGCGGAGCTCGGCTCCGAGCTCGGCGGTGCGCTCGGCGCCCGTGTCGGCGACCTGGCGGAGAGGCGCTTCGAACCATTCGACCTCGAGGCTCAGGCAGGCGAGGAGCCGGTCGGCGCACGACGCGATCCGCCTGAGCACAGCCGGGTCGGCATGCACGCGCGCCGTGCCCATCGCCGCGGCGGCCGCCCGTGCCGCGTCTGCGGCCTCTGTGGCTGCCCCCGTGGCGGCCTCGGCCCGGCTCGCGAGCTGGTCGACCTCGACGGTGAGAGCGCGGCGACGCGCTTCCAGCTCGAGCAGGACGGCCTCGGCCGTCTCGCCGGCGAACCAGAGCTCGCCCCGGCCGGGATCCCAGCCGATGCCCTCGGCCGTCACGGCCGGCACCTCGGAGGCGAGCAGCTCCTCGATCGGAACCACGCGAAGCTCGGCCACAAGCTCACGCGGGTCGCGGCCGACGAGGACGACGACGGAGCCGAGCCCGGCCGCGCGGACGCGCTGAACGAGCTCCAGGGCCCTGGCGGAGTCGTCGGCAAGAACCGCCGAGGCTCGATGACCGAGCGCGGCGGCGACCGCCCGCTCGGAACCGGTGTCGACATCGAGCAGCGACAGGGCAAGGCGTTCGCCGGACTCGGCGAGCTCGCGAGCCGCAGGCGGCAGCCCCTCGCGCTCGGCGAGAGAGTGCTCGAGCGCTCCCAGGCGCTCACGCGTCAGCTGCACGCGAGCAGCCAGGTCGTCGCGAACGCGCTCGGCCTCGTCGGCAGCACGAGCGAGCTGCGCGGGGCTCGGGCCGGCCGGGCGCTCACGCCCGACATCTGTGGGAATCGCGGCCAGATCCGCCCGCAGCCGCACCGCAAAGGCCTCGGCCGCCTCGCGCCGCATCGCGAGGCGCTCGGTGCCGGCACGGAGCTGGTAGAGGGCCGCGGTTGCACGCTCGCGCCCTCCGGCGGCATCGGTGAGCTCCTCCTCGGCCTTTGCGCGGGCCGTCAGCAGCGACTCGAGCTTCGCGTCGAGCTCCTTCCGAGTCGCAAGCTCGGTGGCGCGCTGCTTCTCCGCGGTTTGACGCCGCGCGCCGAGCCGGGCGAGATCGAGCGAGGCAATCGCGGCGACGACGCGCGCAACCTCGTCGCGAGCTTCGCCGCACGCTCGGCGGCTGTCGCCTGCAACGCGAGCGGCCGCAGGCGCTTCCGTACCTCGTCCTCGAGATCGCGGGCGCGCTCGACCTGGATCGCGACCCGGGCGAGCTTCAGCTCGGCCCGGTGCCGGCGCAGCTTGAATCGTCCGAGGCCCGCCGCCTCCTCGACGAGCGAGCGCCGCTCGGCCGGCTTGGCGCCGAGCACCGTCTCGACGCTCCCCTGCGAGATCACGGACCGGAGACCGCCGCCGAGCCCGACGTCCGACAGCAGCTCGATCAGGTCGAGTCGTCGCACCGCGGCCCGGTTCACGAGGTACTGCCCCTCGCCGCCGCGGTGCAGCCGGCGGGCCAGCGAGACCTCGGCGAACGGCAGGTCGGGCCAGGCGCCGTCCTCGTTGTCGAAGATCAGCTCGACCTCGCAGAAGTCGGTGGGCTTGCGGCCCGCCGAGCCGGCGAAGAGGACGTCGTCGGGCTTCTCGGCGCGCAGCTCGTGCGGGCTCAGCGAGCCCGTCGCCCAGAGGATCGCGTCGGAGATGTTCGACTTCCCCGAGCCGTTCGGGCCCACGACGACCGCGACCCCCGGCTCGAGGCGGACCTCGACCGGGTCCACGAACGACTTGAACCCACGCAGCTTGATCGTCTTCAGGTGCACGCGCGGCGAAGTCTGCCGAGCGCGGCGGACACCCTACTCGGGAGAAGGCAGCGGCTCGAGGCCCGCCAGCGCCTCGCGGGCAGCCTCCTGCTCGGCGTCCTTCTTCGAGCCGCCGGTGCCGACTCCGGCCCGCTCGCCGTCGATCAGGGCCGCCGCGGTGAACTGACGCTCGTGCGCCGGCCCCTCGGAGGCGAGCAGGGAGTAGCCCACCGACCGGCCCCGGCGAGCGAGCTCTTCCTGCAGCTCGGTCTTGTGGTCGACCTTGTGCGTGAGTGCGTAGTCGATCCGGGAGTCGAAGGTCCCGACGATCGCCGCCGAGGCAGTCTCGAAGCCGTGCTCGAGGTAGATCGCGGCCAGCGCTGCCTCGAGGAGCGCCGCGAGGACGTTGCGGTTGCGCGAGAGCCGCTCGGGCTCGTCGCTCTCGGGGCCGGGGTGCTGCTCGAGCAGGCGCTCGCCGAGGCCGAGCTCTGCCGCGATCACGGCACAGCTCGCCCTCGAGACGACCTGCGAGCGCAGCTTGGCCATCTGCCCCTCCTCGAAGTCGGGGAAGCGCTCGTAGAGCGTGTGCGCGATCGACAGCTCGAGTACCGAGTCGCCGAGGAACTCGAGCCGCTCGTAGGACTCCGTGCGATCAGCCGCCCAGCTCGCATGCGTGAACACCGAGGCCATCCGCTCGGGCGGCAGCTCGGCGATCAGCTCGGCGAGGCTCTGCTGTTACTGGTGCGAGGAGACGTAGTCGACCGCCTGGCCGACAGTCGTGATCTTCTGCGCATCCTCGTCGGAGATCTTGATCCCGAACTGATCCTCGAGCTCCATGATCAGCTCGACGAGGTCCAGCGAGTCGGCGTCGAGATCTTCCTGGAAGGACGCCTCCAGCGTGATCTCGCTCTCGTCGACGCCGAGCTGCTCGGTCAGGACTTCCTTGACGCGCTCGTAGATCTCTTCCTTGGACGCTGCCATGTCACCTCATCGATCGGTTTTGATTGCTTGAGCTTCGAAGCGCGCCGATTCTACACAGCGGGGCTGACCCTGCTCGCGGGTGCCGCACGCTCCCGTTCCGGCAAGCGCTCGGCGAGCCGCTCGACGACGCGGTGGTCGGCGCCGCGCGCGGCCAGCTCGATCGCATTCTCGATCGCACGTCGGCCCGAGTTTCCGTGCGAGATGACCGCCAGCCCGTTCAGGCCGAGCAGGTAGGCGCCGCCGTAGGTGTCGGGATCGAGCCTGGTGCGGAGACGGCGCGCGGCCGGCCGGATCAGCAGGCCGCCGAGCTTTCCGCGGGTCGTCGACTCGATCTCCTCGCGCAGCAGGTCGAGGAGCTCCTTGATCCCGCCCTCGAGGAGCTTCAGCGCCACGTTGCCGGTGAAGCCGTCGGTCACGACGACATCGGCGGCGCCTCTGAGGAGCTCGCGCGCCTCTGCGTTGCCGGCGAAGTCGATCCCGTCGGCGGCGGCAAGCAGCTCGTGAGCCTCGATCGTGAGCTGGTTGCCCTTCTCGGGCTCCTCGCCGATCGAGAGCAGCCGCACCTGCGGGCGGCGACGCCGAGCAGCTCCTGGCTGAAGACCGAGCCCATGACAGCGAACTGGACGAGGTGCTCGGGGCGGCAGTCGGCGTTGGCGCCGGCGTCGAGCAGCAGCGAGACGCCGTTTCGCGTCGGCATCGGGATCGCGATCGCCGGCCGGAGGACGCCGGGGAGGCGCCGCAGGTGGAGCAGGCCGGCTGCGAGCATCGCGCCGGTGTTCCCGGCGGAGACGACCGCGTCGGCCTGCTCCGGTCGGCGACCGCGCGAACCGCGCTGACGAGCGAGGAGTCGGGCTTGGCGCGAACCGCCTCGCTCGGCTTCTCGGCCATGCCGATCACCTGGGTCGGCGACGGTGAGCGGCAAGCCCGCCGGTGTCGAGGCCCGTCGGGCCCGTGGAGCAGTGACGTCGATGCCGGTCGCGGCCGCGGCGAGGGCGCCCGCGACGATCTCCTCCGGTGCGCGATCCCCGCCCAGCGCGTCGACGGCGACGCGGGCCACGACTAACCCGGGGAAGTTGAAGCGCTCGACCTCGCGGCCCTTATAGGTGCCGCAGGTCGGGCAGACGCGATGGGCGAGCTTCGGCGAGCTGGCACTGCGGGCACGTGTTCACACGCGGCGCCTCGAGCGAATGCGTCGCCCGACGCTTGTCGCGCCGGGACTTGGAGGTCTTCCTCTTCGGGACTGCCATGAGCGGGCTCCAGCGTAGCTAATTGGTCTCGCGCAGCGCTTCGAGAGCGGCCCAGCGGGAGTCCGGAGCGGGTCTCCTCGTGCGTGTGCGGCTCGTCGTTCAGGTTCTTGCCGCACTCCGGGCAGAGGCCGGCGCAGTCGGGGCGGCAGAGGATCTTCTCCGGCAGCGCGAGCACGACCGCGTCGCGGGCCCAGTCGGAGACGCTCGAGCGCGGTTCTCGACCACGTAGGGCGAGCGCAGCTCGTCGTCGTCGGGCTCGGAGGCCTGGTACTCGCGAGCGTGGATCGGCACCTCGAGGACAGCGTCACCGAGGCAGCGGTAGCAGGGGCCGTGAAGCCGCGCCGTGAAGTCGAGCGTGAACACCGTGCCCGTGACCGCCTTCGTGACGGCCAGCCGGGCCGGCGCCTGGTCGGGAACCGGGAGGTAGCGCTGGCCGCCGAACTCGAACGCGGGCAGCTCGACCTCGAGCGCCTCGCGATGCTCCTGCCCGGGGTGGAGCTTGGCCTTCCTGAGATCGAAGCTCGTCACAACACGAGCGTAGACGGCCGCTAGTACGAGGGGTCGTCGACGCTCGGCGGCCCGCCGATCCCGATGTCTTCCTGGGAGCGCTCGTGCAGCCGCTCGCGGCCGCGCCGGACGGCGGTGAGGAACTTGTCGAGGTTCGACTCGAGCGTGGCGAGGATGCCGTCGGCCCAGTCCTCCATCTCGAGCCGGGTCTCGCGCGCGGTGCGGCGAGCCTCGTCGATGATCTCCTGCGCCTGGCGCTCGGCCAGCTTCACGATCTCGGTCTGCGAGGCCTCGCGCACGGCCTGCTCGCGCGCCTCCTGCAGCAGCCGGTCCTGCTCGCGCTTGGCCTCGGCGAGCATCTCCTGGCGCTCCTTGACGATCCAGCGGGCCTGCTTGATCTCCTCCGGGATCGTCGCGCGCATCTGGTCGAGGATGTCGTAGATCTCCTCGCGGTCGATCCGCACCTGGTCGGTCAGGGGCACGGCCTTCGCGTTGTGCACGAGGTCGTCGAGCTTGTCGATCAGAACGAGAACGTCCATCGGGTCGGAATCCTACTCCTGGGAGTTGAGCGGGGCGCCGCCTCTACCGCTCGGGAACAGCTCCTTGAGGCGGCGTGCGACGGCTGCGGGCACGAGCTCATCGACATTTCCGCCGAACGAGGCGATCTCCTTCACGCCGCTCGACGAGACGAAGCTGACCTGCGGGCTCGCCATCACGTACACGCGTCTCGATCTCGGGCGCGAGCGTCCGGTTCAGCTGGTTCATCTGGAACTCGTACTCGAAGTCGGAGATCACGCGGAGGCCCTTGACGATCACCGTGCGCCTCCCAGCGGCGGGCGAAGTCGACGACGAGCTCCTTGAAGACGTCGACCTCGACGTTCGGGATCGGCGCGACGGCCTCGCGGAGCAAGGTCGACGCGCTCCTCGATCGGGAGCAGGGCGCGTCTTGTGCTGCGGGTTGCCGACGACGCCGACGACGACGCGGTCGAAGATCTGGGCGGCGCGCTGGATCACGTCGACGTGGCCGTTCGTGACGGGGTCGTACGAGCCGGGGCAGATTGCGGTGATCACAGCTCGAACAGCGTAAGGCGTGCGGAGCCGTACCTGCGGGAGGTACGCACTTCGAGGCCCGTCGAGGGCCGGCTCGACCGCGGCCGGGGTCTGGAGGACGGCGAGGCCGTCGGGGGCGAGGAGCCGGACGATGTGCGGCGCGAGGCGCTCGTAGGCGGTGAAGTTGTAGGGCGGGTCGGCGAGGATCAGGTCGTAGGGGCCGCGCTCGCCCGCGAGCGCGCGCTCGGCGTCCTGGCAGAGCACGGTGGCCTGCAGCCCGAGCTTCTCGAGGTTCTGCGCCGATCGTGCGGCAGGCCTCGCGCGAGCTGTCGACGAAGACGGCAGCGCGCCGCGCCGCGCGAGAGCGCCTCGAGCCCGAGCGCGCCCGAGCCGGCGTAGAGGTCGAGCACGGCTCGCGCCGTCGACGCGGGCCGATCAGGTTGAACGCCGTCTCGCGGACGAAGTCCGACGTCGGCCGGGTCTCGGTCCCCTTCGGCGCCTCGATCCGCCGTCCCCGGTGCTCGCCCGCGATGATCCGCACGGCCGTGAGCCTAACGGCCGCCTGTGGATCGTTTGTGGCACTTCCGTTTCTCTAACCTGGCACCGGACATGTCCGCACGGCCATCGGGCTGAGCGGGCTCTTTTCAGCCTCGGGCACCCGCCCGTGACGCTCGCGCGTTCGGTTCGTACCTGGCACCGGACACGCCCCGGCGAGGCATGTCTCGGAAGGGCAGCGGCCTCAGGCGAGGCTCGCGGGGTCGGCGTCGCGAGGAGCGCGTCGGCGTCGTCCTGCCACGGGCCGTCCTCGGCGACGAGCTCGGCGGCGAGCTCGCGGGCCTGCTCGAGCAGCGCGCGGTCGGCGCGGAGGCGGGTGAAGCGGAGGTCGCCGAGGCCGGACTGCCTCGTTCCGAGGAGCTGGCCCTCGCCGCGGAGGTCGAGGTCGCGCTCGGCGAGCTCGAAGCCGTCCGAGGTCTCGACGAGCGCCTCGAGGCGCGCCTGGGCGGAGTCGGTCAGCTCGAGCTTCGGGCGCGAGATCAGCAGGCAGTACGACTGCTCGGCGCCGCGGCCGACGCGGCCGCGGAGCTGGTGGAGCTGCGCGAGGCCGAACCGGTCGGCCTCCTGGACGATCATGATCGTCGCGTTCGGGACGTCGACGCCGACCTCGATCACCGTCGTCGCGACGAGCACGTCGAGCTCGCCCTCCTTGAACGCGCGCATCACCTCGCGGCGCTCGGCCGACTTGAGCCGGCCGTGCAGCAGCCCGACGCGGTACCCGGAGAGCTCGGCGCGCCGCAGCCGCTCGGCCTCCTCCTCGGCCGCGCGCGCGAGGCGCGTCTCGGACGCCTCGATCAGCGGGCAGACGACGTAGGCCTGCCGGCCGGCGTCGAGATGGACGCGCAGCCGCTCGTAGGCCTCGCTCGAGCGCTCGGCCCCGACCCAGGCGCGTGACGATCGGCTTGCGGCTCGCCGGCGGCTTCGCGATCTCGGTCACGTCGAGCTCGCCGAAGACGGTCAGCGCGAGCGTGCGCGGGATCGGCGTCGCCGTCATGTGCAGCAGGTGCGGCCGCAGCCCGGACGAGCGCCTGGCGCTGCTCGACGCCGAAGCGGTGCTGCTCGTCGACGACCGCGACCGCGAGGTCGGCGAACACGACCCCGCGCTGGATCAGCGCGTGCGTGCCGACCGCGATCTGGGCCTCCCCCGTCTCGATCTCGGCGCGCGCCTTCGCCGACCCGGCGCTGCCCGGTGAGCAGCACGACCCGCACGCCGAGCTCGGCGCAGATGCCCTCGATCGTGAGGAAGTGCTGCTCCGCGAGGGTCTCGGTCGGCGCCATCAGCGCGCCCTGGCGCCCGGCCTCGACCGCCCGCAGCAGCGCGTAGAGCGCGACCGCCGTCTTCCCCGAGCCGACGTCGCCCTGGAGCAGCCGCTGCATCGGCGCGTCGCGGGCGAGGTCGCGATCGATCTCGGCGACCGCGTGCTCCTGGTGCTCGGTGAGCTCGAACGGCAGCGCCGCGCGGTAGCGCGCGACGAGCTCGCCCGGCGGCGGCAGCGGCCTTGCCCGGCGCGCTCTCGACCCGCGGAGCGAAGCACGGCGAGCTGGAGCGCGACCAGCTCGTCGAACGCGAGCCGGCGCCGGGCAAGCTCGGCCTGCTCCGAGATCGACCGGGAAGTGGACCGCCGAGAGCGCGTCGCGCCGGATCGGGCCCTCGCGCTCCGCGGGCAGCGGGTCGAGCACGTCGTGGGCGTGCAGCTCGAGCGCGGCGCGCACGAGCTCGCGGATCCGCGTCGACGGCACCTGCTCGCTCGCGCGGTACACCGGCGCGTGGTCGGCGGTCGCGCGCGCCTCGTCGAGGTCGTGCGAGCGAACCTCGAACCCGTGGCGCGACAGCCGCCCGCGCAGGCGCACGGCGGTGCCCGGGAAGGAGCTTGTCGGCCAGCCACGGCTGGTTGAACCAGTTGGCGGTGATCGACCCGGTGTCGTCGCGGATCGTCGCGGTCACGATCGACAGCCGGCCGCGCGAGGCCGCCGCACGCGCACGGACTCGACGACGCCCGAGATCGCCACCTCCTCGTCGCCCCAGAGCTGCGAGATCGCGACCTCGCCCGCGGCCGGCTCGTAGCGCCGCGGCCGGCGGAAGCAGCAGGTCGCCGACCGTGGCGAGCGCCGAGCTGGCGGAGCTTCTTCGCGAGCGTCGGCCCGACGGCGGGCAGCGTCTCGAGCGGCAGCTCGAGCCGCTCGGGTCGGCCGTAGCCGCGGGGCCGGGGCCACTCGCCGCCCTGGACCACGCCGGAAAAGCCCGCTCGCATCGGGGTCGCCGTCACCACCGGCTCCGAGTATAGGACCCGGTCCGGCGCGGACGCTCTATGCGTCGTCGTCGAACCAGAACAGCCCGAGTGTGCCCGGCCCGGCATGGGTGCCGACGACTGCACCGAGCGCTGTGACGACCTCGACCTTCGCCTCGGGCCGCGCCTCGCGGACGATCTGCTCGAGCGCTGCGACGCGTTCGGGCGCCGCCGCGTGTGCGAGCCCGATCCGCAGCGACGGCTCGTCGACCGTCGCGCCGGTAACGATCGAGCGGAGCTCCTCGAGCGCCTTCTGGCTCCCGCGCACGCGCTTCAGCGGCACGACCTCGCCGTGCTCGATCCCCAGGATCGGCTTCACGTTCAGCAGCGTCCCGGCGAAGGCGGCTCCGCGCCCGATGCGCCCGCCGCGCGCAAGGTACTCGAGGGTGTCGACGGTGAAGAGCAGGCCGTGACGCGGTGCGGTAGCGCTCGACGAGCGCCTCGATCTCCTCGTCGGTCGTGCCGGGCTCGAGCCGCCGCTGGACGGCGAGCGCCAGCATCGCAACGGCGGCCGAGACCGTGCGCGTGTCGATCACTCGTACGGCCTCACCGGCCGTGGTCGCTGCGGTCTTGGCGCTCGCGAACGTGCCCGAGAGCGTCGACGAGAGCTGCAGCGAGTAGATCCGCTCGTAGGTTCCGGCGAGCTCCTCGTACACCGCCAGGAAGTCGCCCGGAGTCGGCTGGGACGTCGTCGGCGGCTCGGGAGCAGCGGCGAGCCGCGCGTAGAACTCGTCGGGCCCGAGATCGACGTAGTCGCGGTAGCTCGTCTCGCCGAAGTTGACGTACAGCGGCACGATCCGCCAGTTGGGGAAGCGCTCCGGGCCCTGCGGGAAATCGGCAGTCGAGTCGAGCACGATCGCCGTGTTCGCAGCTGTCAGTCTCACGGCGCCTCCGCCCCCACGGCGAGGATCGAGTCGACGATCCGGTCGAGGTTCTCGTCCTTCGTGATGCACGCGACGGCTCCCGCGGCCAGGACGAGCTCGCGCTCCTCGTGGGTCACCGACGCGGTCAGGCAGATCACCCGCATCTCGGGCGCGACACGCAAGAGCTCGCGCGTCGCCTGGGCGCCGTCGAGGCCGGGCATCCGGTAGTCGATCACGACGACGTCCGGCCGGAGCTCGTCGCAGGCGGCGACCGCCTCCGCTCCGCCGTCGACCGACGCCGACCACCTCGATCCCCTCGCGGAGCCCCAGGAGGAGCTCGAGCGTCTCGCGGAAGAGACGGTTGTCCTCGACGAGCACTACGCGTATGCCGGCCACCGCCGGAGCTTAGAAGGTCACTCGGCGGCGAGCAGCAGTGCGTAGTGCGGCTGGCCGCCCTCGTGGACCTCGAGCTCGAGCTCCGGATGCGAATCGGCGAGCTCGGCGAGCAGGCCGTCGAGCGGCTCGGGCTCCTCGCCGGTGAGGAACGTGAGGATCCCGCGCGGCTGCTCGAGCAGGTCGCGCGACGACCGCGCGCGCGACCTCGTCGAAGGTGTCGCCGCCGGCCACCGGGCTGCCGTCGGCCAGGCCGAGCCAGGCGCCCTTCCGGATCGCGATCCCGTTCGTCTCGACGTCACGGGAGGCGATCGTCACGGCGCCCGTGCCGACGTCCTCGGCCGCCTCGCTCATCGTGGCGAGGTTCTCCTCACGCGTCCGAGCCGGGTCGAACGCGAGCGCGGCGGCCAGTCCCGCCCTGGATCGTCGTCGTCGGGACCACCGAGACCGGGACGGGCGCGGCCTCGGCCGCGTGCTCGGCGGTGAGCACGACGTTGCGGTCGTTCGGGAGCAGGATCGCCTCCCGGGCCCCGCTCGCCTCGACCGCCGCGAGGAGCTCCGCGGTCGACGGGTTCATCGTCTGCCCGCCGTCGACGACGTGCGCACCGAGGTTCTCGAACAGACGGCGGTTTCCCGAGCCCGGCGGCGACTGCGACGAGCGCGCAGTCGACCGCCTCCCGCTCGGGCACCGCTTGCAGAAGCCGCCGCTCGCGCTCGAGGGTCTGGGCGTGCATGTTCGCGATCTCGACGTTCGCGATCGTCCCGCGCGCGACGCCGAGCGAAAGCGCGCGCCCCGGATCGTCGGTGTGGACGTGGACCTTGAGCGCCGAGGGATCGCCGACCACGAGGAGCGAGTCGCCGAGCGGCTCGAGCTCGCGCTCGAGCTGCGTCGGCGTCGAGGCGGTCGCCCTCGACGACGAACGCGGTGCAGTACCTGAACTCCGAGAGATGCTGGTGGGCCGACTCGAAGATCGGCGCCGGACGATCGTCCGTCCGGCGCAGGAGCCGGCAGCTCCCCCTCGAGCGCGCCGACGATCCCGCGCAGGATCTCGACCAGCCCGGCGGCGCCGGCATCGACGACGCCCGCCTCGGCGAGCACCGGCAGCAGCTCGCGCGTCCGCCGGACGCAGTCGTCGCCGCGCGCGACCACCGCGGCGAGATCGCCGCCCGCCTCGGCCTCCTCGGCGAGCTCGCGGATCGCGGTCAGCATCGTCCCCTCGACCGGCTTGCGAACGGCACGGTAGGCGGCGTCGCTTGCACCGCGCAGCGCAGCGGCGAGATCGTCCGACACGGCGAGCGACTCGGCATGCTCCGCGGACGATCTGCGACAGGATCACGCCCGAGTTCCCGCGGGCCCCCATCAGCGCCGCACGGGAGACCTCGTGAGCGAGCGTCGACACGCTCCTCGGCCTGTGTACGTCTCGAGCGCCTCGACGACCGCCCGGACGGTGAGCGTCAGGTTCGTCCCCGTGTCGCCGTCGGGCACCGGGTAGACGTTCAGGTCGTCGATCCGGCCGCGCGCAGCCTCGATCGCAGCGAGAGCGCCGCGAGCGAGCTCGAGCACGCGCTCCTTCACGGACCGGCCATCCCGGGCGGCTCATGCGTCACCCGGACATCCTGGACGACGACCTCGACCGACTCGACGGTGAAACCGGTCAGCCGCTCGACGTCGTAGGTGATCTGCGAGCGAATGGTCGCGGCGACCTCGGCGAGGTTGAGCCCGTACTCGACGACGACGTGCAGCCCGATCCGCAGAGCCGAGGCGTCGCCCTCGACCGTGACACCGCCGCGTCGCAGCAGCTTCCCCACTCTCGACCCGGTCGTCAGCCCGACTACTCCGTAACACCGGACCGCGGTCTCCGCGACGATCTCGGCGACGACATCGCGCGCGATCGTGATCGCACCGCGGGGAGTGTCAACGGTCAGGTCAGGCACTTCGGCCCGTTAGACGCCTGGGCTGGAGTTGCGGTTGCTAGACGGCCTTCTGCACCTTGCCGCCCTTGAGGCAGCGGGTGCAGACATAGGCGCGTCGGGCGACGCCGTTCACGAGCACCCGAACCCGCTGGAGGTTCGGGTCGAAGCGACGGTTGGTCGCGACCATCGAGTGGGAGCGGTTGTGCCCGAAACCGGGCTGCTTGCCACAGACTGAGCAGATCTTCGACATTCGGCCGCCCAATGTAGCGGACGCGCAGTGCCAGCTGCGTACGCCCGCGGATCAGGTGCGTGCGCTGGCGCGCAGCTGAGCGAAGACGTCGGCCATCTCGAGCGCCGTATGCACCGCGTCGGCGGCGCGGTCGATCCGCGCCTCCGCCTGCTCGATGGTCTCGACGGTCAGCACTCCGAACGCGACGGGAACGCCGGTCTCGATCGCGGCGAGCTGAAGGCCGGAGGCCGCCTCCGAGGCGACGTAGTCGAAGTGCGGCGTCTCTCCGCGGACGATGGCACCCAGGGCGACGACGCAGGCGTAGCGCCGGGTCTTCGCGAGCGCCATCGCGGCGAGCGGCAGCTCGAACGCCCCCGGCACGGGCATGATCGTGACCGCGTCCGGGGCGACCCCGGCTTCCTCGAGCGCCTCGATCGCGCGGGCGAGCATCCGGTTCGTCAGGCCGCCGTTGTAGCGCGAGACGACGACCGCGACGGACCGGCGGTGGCCGCTCGGCGTGCCTTCGAGCACGGTGTAGCCGTCCGGCACGTCGATCTCGCCGGCGACGTGCTCGACGGCGACGCCGGCCTCCGGCACGTCCTCGATCACGGCGGCGCTCTCGGGCTGGGGCCAGTCACCGAAGGGATCCCCGGGTTCCTCCTCGGCAGCCTCGACGACCTCGGGCTCCTCCTCGACGGAGGTTGCGGCAGGCGCTGCCTCGGCCTCCGGCTCGGTTGTCTCGCTGCTCTCGTTCGAGAGCTCGTCGTCCGCAGCAACCGCGGCCGGCCCGGGCTCGGGGGCGGGCTCCTCGGCGACCACGGTCGTCTCGGGGTAGGCGGGCGCGGCTGCGCTCGGCGGGTAGGCGATCGTTCCCTGAATGTCGCTGGACGGCTCGTCGGTATGGATCGCGCCACCGGGCTCTGCAGGCGGAAACTCGTCGTGCTGGTCAGTCATGATTCGTTCTCTGCTTCCCAGTCGGGGATCCTCAGATCCTGGTGATGAAGACGGTGTCCGAGCTTATCCCGCTTGGCGGCGAGATAACGCCGGTTCTCGTCATTGGGGTCGACTTCGATCGGCACCTGGTCGACAACGGTCAGACCGAAGCCGTCGAGGCCGGTCAGCTTCTTCGGGTTGTTCGTGAGGATGCGAATCGTCGTCAGCCCGAGCTCGGCAAGAATCTGGTTGCCGATCCCGTACTCGCGGGCGTCTGGCGGGAACCCGAGTGCGATGTTCGCCTCGACGGTGTCGAGCCCCTGAGCCTGCAGCTCGTATGTACGCAGCTTGTTCAGCAGGCCGATCCCACGCCCCTCCTGCGCCATGTGGAGCAGGACGCCGCACTCTTCGCGGGAGATCTGGATCAGCGCCTCCTCGAGCTGCTCGCCGCAGTCGCAGAGCAGCGAGTGGAAGACGTCGCCCGTCAGGCACTCCGAGTGGACACGAACGAGCACGTTCTCGGCGCCGTCGACGTGGCCCTTGACCAGGGCCAGGTGCTCCTTTCCGGTCAGGCACTCCCGAAAGGCGGTTGCGGTGAACTCGCCGAAAGGAGTCGGGATCCGCACGCTCGGGCCGCGCTCGACCAGCTTCTCGTGGCGGCGCCGATGCTCGACGAGGTCGGCAATCGTGATCATGCGCAGGCCGTGGCGTTCGCAGTATGAGATCAGGTCCGGGACGCGCGCCATCGTCCCGTCCTCGTTCATCACCTCGCAGATCACACCGGCAGGGTTGAGGCCGGCCATCCGCGCGAGGTCGACTGCGGCCTCCGTCTGGCCCATGCGCTGGAGCACCCCGCCCGGCTTGGCGCGGAGCGGCTGGATGTGACCGCCTCTCAGAAGATCCGAAGGCTTCGCGCCCGGTGCGATCGCCACCTGCACCGTGTGGCTCCGGTCGACAGCGGAGATGCCCGTCGAGATCCCCTCACGCGCATCGATCGCAGCGGTGTAGGCAGTACCGAGACGGGACGACTCGTCCGGGCTTGCGATCAGCGGGAGCCCGAGCTGGTCCGCGTGCTCCTCGGTGAGCGACAGGCAGACCTGCCCACGGGCGTGGGTGACCATGAAGTTGATCGCCTCCGGAGTCGCGAACTGCGCGGCTACGACGAGGTCGCCCTCGTTCTCGCGGTCGGGATCGTCGACCACGACGACGATGCGGCCTTCGCGAATTTCCTCGATCGCATCCTCGACGGTCGCGAACGATGTCGTAGCAGCCATGCCGAAAGGCTAGCCCGTGGCGCCGAGCAGGAGGCGCTCAACGTATTTCGCGAGCACGTCGACCTCGAGGTTGACCACGTGACCGGGCACAAGGCCGCCGAGCGTCGACGCCTCGAGGGTGTGAGGGATCAGGGCGATCGCAAAGCCGTCCGCGTCGAGCGCGGCTACCGTGAGGCTCACACCGTGGACGGCGATCGAGCCTTTCTCGACGGCGTAGCGGAGGATGTCCAGGGGTGCGTCGATCCAGATCCGCAGGCCGTCGCCTTCGTCCTCGACGCTGCGGACGGCGCCGACGCCGTCGATGTGACCCTGGACGTAGTGCCCGCCGAGGGGCTCGCCGGCTCTGAGCGCCGGCTCGATGTTGACCTGTGCACCGGCGACGAGCCCGCCGAGAGAGGTGCGGGCAAGCGTCTCCGGCACCGCCTCGAATGCGAGCCGGCCTGCTCCCACCGCAACCACCGTCAGGCAGACACCGTCGATCGCCACCGAGTCACCGAGCGCCGAGACCCCCGCGGTGCCCGGCGCCTCGATCTCCAACCGGACACCGTCGTGCGCCCCGCTGATCGACGCCACAACGCCAACCTCTCGGACGATGCCCGTGAACACCGCACGAAGGCTACCGGGGCCTCAGTCACCCCAACATCCGGCAAACACCATCGGGGCCGCTCACGACCCGGTCCGCACCCCACCCACCCGGGGTCTGGTCCCACCGAAAACGCTAGCGGGAGCAATGTGTCGTGTCTGAGCCGGTTCCCTTAAACCTCATCCACACTCGGCGGGAAGGGACGACGACGAGGGACAGGTCGCGGCTAGTCGCCGTAGGCGAGCGACTCGACCGTCTCGCGGACGACCATCTCGAGGTCGCCACGCTCGCCCGGCAAGGCGTTCCCGAGGGCGACGAGCAGCTCCTCGACGGCCGTGCGCTGGCCCGGTGCGAGCTCTGCCGTGCCGATCTCCTCGATCCGCTTGCGCAGCTCGTCGTTGCCGAGCGAGCGCATGAGCCACTGCGAGAGCAGGCTGACGATCTCGTCGTCGGTGCGCTGGAATTCTGAGCTGGCAGCCATCGGCCTCCGTCAGGGCTCATGGACATACGCTTCGAGCAGGACGTCCTCTCCGACCAGCCGGGCGCTCAGGTGAGAGAGGTCGAGGACTGATGCTAGCCGTGGCAAGGCGTGCGGCCCGTCGCCACCGGCAAGCACCGGTGCGACGAAGAGCATGATCTTGTCGACGAGCCCGGCGTCGAGGAACGAGGCCGCGAGGGTCGGCCCACCCTCGAGCAGGAGCGACTGAACGCCCTCGGCGGCGAGCGCGCGCAGCTCGTTCTCGAGTGGGCCCGAGCGCAGCTCGAGCGCGGATCCCGCCGGGAGCGGGCCTCGGCCGAAGGCGAGCCGCCGGGGCTGCCCACGCGGCACCGGCACATCTCGGGCGTCGAGACTCGGCGCGTCGGCGCGCACCGTCCCCATCCCGACCGCGACCGCATCCGACGCCGCGCGAAGCTCGTGGACGAGGCGGCGGCTCGCGTCACCAGAGACCCAGCGGCGCCCCGGGACGACGACGCGGCCGTCGAGGCTCGCGGCGACCTTGTAGGTGACGAACGGCCGCCCCTGCGTGACCCAGACGCGCCAGGCTTCGTTCTGCGGCCGCGCCTCCCACGAGTCGATCAGCTCGACCTCGACGCCCGCGGCCTCGAGCGCCTCGATCCCGCCGGCGGCCTCCGGGTTCGGATCTCGCGCGCCGATGACCACACGCGCAACGCCCTCGGCGATCACGCGGTCGGCGCACGGCGGCGTCGTGCCCTGATGCGTGCACGGCTCGAGCGTGACGAACAAGCGTCGCCCCGCGCGCTCGCTGCCCGGCTGCGTCGAGCGCGACCACCTCGGCGTGACGGCCGCCTGCCTCGGTCACCCCTTCGGCGATCACGTCGCCGTCCTTGACGACCACCGCTCCCACGGTGGGCTTCGGGTAGGCACGATCCGCCGCGTCGGCTGCGACCTCGAGTGCTCGGGCAAGGCTCACGCGAAGGCTTGTACCAGCCGCCGGTCGAAGCGCGGAGAATCCTCGGGCCGGTCCAGGGATGTAAACGGGTCCGTACGGGCGCTACGCTCACTTCGTGAAGGCGCAATTTCGACCCGGTGAGATCGTTCGCGTCCCCGGTACCGGCGAGGAGGCCGTCGTCGAAGCGGTCTGCGGCCCGAACGACGCGGGCACGGGCTGGAACGTCACCCTCCGTCTCGCCCGGGACGGCGACGCACGACTCGCTGGCCGTCTTTGCAGAGGATGCGCTCGAGGCGACGGGCCTCGCGCAGGACGACGGAGGCCAGCGGGTCCCGGTCGGCGTCCTGCCGGCCGCCGAGGAGGCGCGCGACTGCATCGAGCTTCGACTCTTCACCGAGATCACCGATGGGATCGATGCAGCGCGCATCGCGGCAGAGATCGAGGAGGACCTGATCGAGCTGATCGGCGAGGCGTCGGTGTCGACCGAGGCCGAACGACACTGGGCCGATCCGTACAACTACGAGCTCGCGGTGACGATCGTTCCCGCGGGCGAGATCGGTCGAGGCGCTGCGCTCCCTGGCGCAGGCGGGCGAAGGAGGCTGGCTCGCGTACCGCGACGACGGCTGGCGCTGCGACCTCTGGTGGAGCGCCTCGCGCGACCCGGACGCCATCCTGATCGTCCCCGAGGTGCACGCCGCCGAGATCGTCTTCGTTCCCTGGTCGAGCCCCGCTCGCAGGCCCGAAGAGGAACGGCCGCTGGTCGCCGTCGCCGTTCCCGACGACGAATCAGACGACGCGTAGGCGGGCGATGAAGAAGCCCGACGTCCCGTGCCGATGGGGAGTCGTGAGCAGGAACTCCGGCCGCTTGGGGTGAGCGAACTCCGGCCACTCCTCACCGAGCGGCTCGGGCTCGAGACCGGAGCGCGTCGACGATGGCCTCGTTCTCGTCCGAGTTGATCGTGCAGACGGAGTAGGACACCGTGCCGCCCGGACGTGTCCGCTCGGCGGCCGCCTGGAGCAGCTCGAGCTGCAGCGCCGGTAGCGGCGTCGCTCGCCAGCGGAGATCGGGGCGACGGGCGAGAACGCCGAGGCCCGAGCATGGTGCGTCGACGAGCGCACGGTCGAAGCCGCGCTCGTCGAGCTCCCGGATGTCGGTGTTCACGACGCGGACGTTCGTCACCCCGAGCCGCCTGACGTTCTCCTCGAGCTCGCGCGCGCGGCCGGGATGGAGCTCGACCGCCGTTACCTCGCCGTGCAGCATGGTCGTCTTGGCGCCGGGAGCCGCGCAGGCATCGAGGATCCGCTCACCGTCGCGCGCGCCGACTGCGAGCCCGGCGAGCTGCGAGCCGCGGCTCTGCCAGATCCGGCCTTCGTCCGGGCCCTCGAGGCTCCCCCGCTCGAGCCGGTACGCGCCCGGGACGTCGGTCGGCGCTCCGACGGGGACGTCGGAGCGGACGACGAGCTCGGCGGGCTCGTTCTGCGCCCGCATCAGCGCGAGCGCCTCGTCCTCGCCCCAGTCGCGCACCCACGTCTCGTAGATCCAGTCCGGGTACGACTCGGCGAGCGGGCCCGGCGGAAGCGATGCGACGAGCGCCGGGAACCCTTCGGCAAGGCGCCGCGCGACGGCGTTCGTGAACCCGGTCGCGTGAGCGAAGCCCTGCCTCGCGGACGAGCTCGACTACCTCGTTGACCACGGCATGGGACGGAGCCTCGCTCCAGGCGATCTCGTAGCCCGCGATCCGCAGTGCGGCCAGTACCGGCGGGATCGAGCTCGCGGGCCGGCCGGTTGCCGAGCTTGTCGATTCCGTGGTCGATCGTGCGGATGCGCTGCACGGTTCCGTAGGCGATCCGCTGAGCGAGCGCCCGGTCGCGTTGGTCGAGGCCCGCTCCCGCCGAGACCATCGCCCGGTCTGCGTACGCCTCCTCCTCGAACACCCGGCGCACGACCTTGTAGGCCGCGCTGCGTGCAGGAGCGGTCACGTCCTGATACCGCGCAGGAACTCGTCGTAGGTCATCCTGCGCTTGCCCTCGGGTTGCACCTCGATCGGAACGAGCCCACCGTCCTCGAGCCGGGCTTTCCATACGGTGACGCGCCGGCCATGGAGGGTGGCCCAGGCGCCGATGTGCGGCGAGAGCGCCCGGATGCGCCGCCACGCGTCGACCGGGTCGGAGAGGTCGAGCTCGCGGTCGGCGGGGACGATCTTCTCGGCGTAGGTCGCGCCGGCGTCGGGCTGTGGCGTGAAGAACGGAGCTGGAAGGACGTTGCCGAGCAGCCGCGAGGCGACCTCGGCCGACCGGGCGAAGACGGCACCCGCGTCGTCCTCGGGCGAGATCGCGAACGCCTCCTGGGCGGCGATCGGTCCGGCATCGAGCTCCTTCACCGTCTCATGGATCGTGACACCGGTCTCGTCGTCTCCGGCGAGGATCGCCCGCTCGACCGGCGCGGCGCCGCGCCAGCGCGGGAGCAGCGAAGGGTGCACGTTGAGCCAGAGCGAGCGCGCGAGCAGACCGGACGGGATCAGGAGCCCGTAGGCGCAGATGACCACAACGTCGACCGGCTCCGGCGGAAGCTCCGGCCGATCGGGCTGGTGAACCGCGATGCCGAGCCTGGCGGCCGCCTCCTTCGCCGGGGGCGGAGCGAGCCCGCGGCCGCGGCCGCGCGGCGCGTCCGGTCGCGTGAGCAGGTAGGCGATCTCGTGGGACGCGGCTAGCCGCTCGAGCACGTCGGCGCCGAAGCTCGCCGTCGCGGCGACGGCGAGCCGCACTATCTGAGGACTGTCTTCGGACGGAGGATCGCCATCGCCTCTTTGCGATGCTCCTCGTCCGTCCGGTCGATGATCAGCACGCCGTCCAGGTGATCCGACTCATGCTGCACGACGCGGGCGCTGAGACCCTCGAGCTCGAGGCGGAGCTCGCGGCCTTCAGGATCGACGCCCTCGAGCGTGACCTTGGTGGGCCTCTCGACGGGGACGCGGACACCTTCGAGCGACAGGCACCCTTCCTCGTCGGTCTCGGCCTCCTTTGACGCGTCGACGATCCGCGGGTTCACGACGGCCTGGGGTGCCTCGCCTTCGAGCTCGAACACGAACACCCGCTGCAGGATCCCGAGCTGCGTCGCCGCGAGCCCGACGCCCTGAGCGTCTTGCATCAGGTCAAGCATCCGCTCGACGAGCGAGTTGAGGTAGTCGTCGAACTCCGTGACCTCCTTCGCCTTCAGGCGGAGCGCGTGATCCGGGTACTGGCGGATCTGCGCAAGCGCGAAACGGCGGAGCTCCTCTCGCTCGCGGACGCGGATCGCCTCGACCTGCTCCTCGGTGAGCTCGTGGTCATGGTCATGGTCATGGTCATGGTCATGGTCATGCGCGTGATCGTGCGCATGGTCGTGACCGTGCTCATGGTCGTGGTCGTGCTCATGGTCGGGCTCGTGCGCCAAGGTGGGCCACAGTCTGCCAGCCCGGAAGCGTCAGCCGGGGAACTGCGCGAGGACCCAGGCGGCGTCGAGCGGCTCGAGCCGGAAGTCGCGGCCCCCGACCTTGACGAAGTCGCGGGTGCGTGGGTCCATTGGAAGCCTCGCCTCGATCGGATACCAGTGATTGTGCCGCTCGATCAGGTCGTTGACCTCGGTGAAGTTCCAGCGCTCGGCGCGTCGGCGCCACGCGGCCGGGCCGCCGCGGTGGCGCGCGTAGGCCTCGGCGAGCCGGGCGGTATGAGCGTCGATCTCCTCCTCGATCGTCCGCAACCGCTGCATGTAAGGAAGCGGGCCGCCGAGCGAGGCGACGTACGAGTCGGGCTCGGGCCGAAACCGCCGGATTCGTCGAGGCAGCGGCACTCCGGAAAGGCCGTTGAGCTCGTGCTCACCTGCCAGTCGCTCACGCTCCTGCGCAGACGGCGGGGTCACATCGCGAACCCCCCACTCGCCCAGGATCTCCTCCGCTCTGGGTCTTCGCACGGCTTCAAGTCTGCCGGATCCGACCTGTCCGCTCGGGGCACGTCCGGTGCCATGTCCGCTCGGGGCGTGTCCGGTGCCAGGTTATCGAAACGAAAGTGTCACGACCGGGATGTTTTCCCTGCAGATCATGGCATTTCTCGGTGCCAGGTACGCGCCTTTCGCGCCCCGCGGCTAGAGCGACTGCGGATCGACGTCGACGACGGCGGTGAGGCCGGCGCGCCGCATCGCCGGCGCGGCGGCTGCGAGGAGGGCAGCCGCGTGGGTGGCGACGGCCCGGGGGCGATCGGTCTTGGCGATCAACTGGGCGCGGTGGCGGCGGCGGAGGCGTAGGAGAGGCGCCGGGCCGAGAAGGTCGATCTCGGGCATCCCCGCCTTGATCTCCTCGAGCACTTGCGCGACCGGGCCGGGGTCGTCGGCCGAGGCGACGATGCGCACGAGGTGGCAGTTGGGCGGATAGCCGAGCGCCGAGCGCCGGTCGAGCTCCTCGGCCAGGAAGCCTCTGACGTCGTGGCGGGCCGCATGAACGATCGGACGGGCGTCGGGCTGGAAGGTCTGGACGATCACCCGACCCGGCGCGTCACGGCCGCTGCGGCCGGCGAGCTGCGTCAGCAACTGGAACGTGCGCTCCTCGGCCCGAAAGTCCGGGTACCCGAGCGAGACGTCGGCATCGACCACAGCTGCCAGCTCGACTCCGGGGAAATGGTGGCCCTTCGCGATCATCTGCGTTCCGAGCAGCACCGCGCGGCCGGCCTCGGAGAAGCGCCGCAGTGTGGCGGACGTCAGCTCCGGGCTCGTGGCCGTGTCGGCGTCGAGCCGGATCAGGTCCAGCCCCGGAAACTCGCGGGTGAGCTCGCGCTCGAGCCACTGTGTTCCGGCGCCGAGCCGCGCGAGCTCGGACGAGCCGCAGGCGGGACACGTCTCCGGTGCCGCTTCGAGATGGCCACAGTGGTGGCAGGTAAGCCCGGCCTCACGGTGCAGCACGAGCGCGACGTCGCAGTTGGGGCAGCGAATCGTGCCGCCGCAGGCGCGGCAGTGGAGCGCGGGTGCGATCCCGCGGCGGTTCAAGAGCAGCATGGCCTTGCCGCCCGTTTCGAGCACCCGCCTCAGCTCGCCGAGAAGCGGCGCCGAGAGCGGATACCCCGCCTCGCGGCGCATGTCGACAACCCGAACGGGTGGCAGCTCGGCGCCCACGCGCCCGCCCAGCTCGAGCCGCTCGAGCGCCGCCCAACTCTCGGGCCGCGGCGTCGCCGAGCCGAATACAGCGACCGCTCCCTCGAGCGCGGCCCGCTTGACCGCAACCGTTCGAGCGTCGTAACGCGGATCCGAGTCCTGCTTGTAGGACGCGTCGTGCTCCTCGTCGACGACGATCAGCCCGAGCCCGCGCACGGGCGCGAAGATGGCCGAGCGGGCCCCGACGACGATCCGGGCCTCGCCGCTCGCGATCCTGACGCGCTCGTCGCGGCGCTCCGCGTCCGTGAGCCCCGAGTGGAGAATCGCCACCCGGTCGCCGAACCGCGCGTGCACCCGTCCCACGGTCTGCGGCGCAAGCGAGATCTCCGGTACGAGGAGGATCGCCCCGAGCCCCCGCTCAAGCACCGCGGCGCACGCCTGGAGATAGACCTCGGTCTTTCCCGAGCCGGTCGGCCCGTAGAGCAGGAAGGCGCCGCCTGCCCCGGCGTCGATCGCCGAGACGATCCGATCGGTCGCGGCGCGCTGCTCAGGCAAGAGCTCGTCGGGCTCTGCCTCACCGCCGAACGACTGCCGCTCGGCAGGCGGAGCCTGCTCCTTGCGCCGCTTCGGCAGCTCGGGCGCGACCAGCGCGAGGGCCCGCGCCGGCGTCGAGCCGTAGTACGCCGCGATCCAGAGCGCCAGCTCGACGAGCGCCGGCGGTACCTGACCCACGACCCTGTCGATAGGAACGGGAACAACGCCTTCCGGCGCGCGCTCCTCGAGCGCGACCACGACGCCCCGCGTCCGGCGCCTCCCGAACGGCATGGTCACGATCGCTCCGGGCCCCACTCCGTCATCGACCTCGTACGTGAACGGGCGCGCAACTGCGCGCGCAGTTACGAGCGGGAAGACCGACGCGAAGGGCACAGGGGACGTGAGTGTGTCAGCTGGTGAAGACGAACTGCGTCTCGCGGCCGGTCCTGGCGAAGAACGACCACTTGCCCGCGGTGAGGTTCACCCGGATCGAGCGCTTGCCCTCGAATGCGACCCCGGTGAGAACCGCCGCCTTCATGCTCGCCTTCTGGACGACGAGGCCGGCGTGAGGCGAGTCGTCGTTGACCACGAAGTCGTAGCTGCCGGCCTTGAGCGACGCGAGCGGCTTTCCGCTCGCCGTCACCGTCGCGATGTCGGAGCTCGCCACGGTCGCGCTGAGCGCGCTGAGCGCGCTGCGAAAGGGAACGATTTCGGAGCCCACGAGCGGCGCCTGAACCGATCCGGTTCCCGGAGTCGGGGTTTGGTGATCCGGAGAACACCGTCGATGAGAAGAGCGGCCCGTCGGCGCTGCTGACCCCGCACAGCAGCACCGTAGCCCCAGCACCGCCGCGAGCAGGGCTATTCCCCTCGGCACCACCTTTCGAATGTAGCCCGACGGCCCTCTCGGACCGTCTAAGCCTGCTGCTCCTGGCCCTCCGTGTGCCGGAGCCGGCGCCACGAGATGGTGCGCGCCATCATGAACATCGCGAACCCTCCGAGCAGCACGCTGAAGAGGACGACGGCGATGTTCATGCCGACACTGAAGGCGAGCAGGAGCGACTTGCTGATCGCCTCTCCATGGAACAGGAAGACGATCAGCCCCTGTTTCGTCCCCGCGCCGCCCGGGGTCGCGGGAAAGAGAGTCGCGAGCGAGTCGACGACGAGAGCGAGCAGCGCGTTATGGATCGTGGCGTGGACCTGGAACGCGACCAGGAAGTAGTAGACCGTCGCAACCCGGAAGACCCAGGAGAGCGCCTGCGGGACGACGACGCCGGTGACGAGCCGGCGAGGGTGGTGGATGATTGCGAACCCGCGCATCACCCGCTCCCGCGTGTCGGAGCCGTGCTCGATGAACGCGACCAGCGCGATCACGAGCGCCCCTACGACCAGGGCGAGCCCGATCTCCGTCCACTTCGCGTGCTTGACGAAGAACCCCCAGTCGACCGAGGGGAGCCGCGAGTAGACCTGGTGCGTCGGCAACGCTCCGATCGCGAGCGCCCACCCGATCAGCGTTCCGGCGACGAACATGTCGAGGATCGTCTCGGCGACCAGCGTCGGCGTCAGCGTGGCGTACGTCGACCCTTCGATCCGGTGCCTGACCAGGTACAGCTTGACCGCGTCGCCCGCGCGGGCCGGAACGATCGAGTTGACCCCGACACCCGCGAGGTAGGACCCGAAGACGCTCCGGAACCTGATTCTCGCGTCGGGATAGGCCGCACAGAGGATCGTCCTCCAGGCCCAGGCGCGGAAGATGATCCGGACGAAGAAGAACCCGAGCGCGAGCGCAAGGTACTCCCAGCGCACGGCGGCCAGCTCGTCGCCGAAAACCCGCACCGCGTGGAAGAACGAGTTCAATGTTCAGGAAGGGTACGAGGCCGGGCTCACGGGGCGGCGGCAGCCCGGGGGTAGCATGCTCCGGGAGATGGCAGCCGGGCACTCCGTCGACGAATACCTGGAGACGATCTATTTCCTGGCGTTTCCGATCGGCGAGTACCACCCGCGTGACACCGCGGTCCCGACACTCTCGTCGCGCGTCGCCGAGATGCTCCGCGTGTCGCGGGCTTCCGCCGGCGAGATGTTGAAACGGCTCGAGGCGGAAGGCCTAGTCGAGCGCGGAGAGCGTCGCGAGGCGATCCTCACCGAGGCAGGGCAGGAGCGGGCGGAGCGAGCGGTGCGCAAGCACCGGATCATCGAGCGGCTCCTGACCGACTTCATGGGCTACACCGCGGCCGAGGCACACGTGCACGCCGATGAGCTGGGTGACACGTTCTCCGACGACATGGTCGAACGGATCTGGGAGCGGCTAGGGAACCCGGAGCGCTGCCCGCACGGATGGCCGATCGACACCGTCTTCGAGCAGACCGAGAACCACGAGCTGGAGCCGCTCTCGGCACTCGAGCCCGGGCAGAGGGCGACGATCGTCCGCCTGGCAGAGCATGACGGCGAGCTTCTGCACTGGTTCTACGACCAGGGGCTCGTGCCGGGCGCGAGTGTCGAGCTCGCCTCGGCCAAGCCGACCGCCGGACAGCTCCGCGTTCGGCTCGACGGCAACGACATGGCGATCGCCGAGAAAGCGTCGGCCGGTCTCTTCGTTCGTCCGGTCGGCTAGGAGACGACGACAGTATCCGCGGCGATCCCTGCCGCGGCCCTGAGCGCGTCGACCTTGTCGGTCTGCTCCCAGGTGAAGTCTGGATCATCCCGGCCGAAGTGGCCGTAGGTGGCGGTCTTCCCGTAGATCGGGCGGCGGAGGTCGAGATCGCGCAGGATCGCGGCCGGCCTGAGGTCGAACACCTCGCGGACGAGCTTCTCGATCAGCGCCTCGTCGACGTTGTTCGTGCCGAACGTCTCGACATGGATCGAGAACGGGTGAGCGACGCCGATCGCATAAGCAACCTGGATCTGGCAGCGCTCCGCGAGCCCCGCGGCGACGATGTTCTTCGCCACGTAGCGCGCTGCGTAGGCGCCGGAGCGATCGACCTTGGTCGGATCCTTGCCGGAGAAAGCCCCGCCTCCGTGCGGGACGGCGCCGCCGTAGGTGTCGATGATGATCTTGCGGCCGGTGAGGCCTGCGTCTCCCATCGGCCCGCCGATCACGAACTTCCCGGTCGGGTTGACATAGAGGAAGTCGGGGTCCTTCAGGCGGCTCGGGTCGTAGAGGTCTGCGGGCAGGTGCTGCGGGAGAACGTGCTCGATCAGGTCACGCCTGATCTCGGTCTCGGGGTCTACCCCCTCGCGATGCTGCGTCGAGATCAGGACGCGCTCGATCTCCACCGGCTTCTGTCGTCCGCGCTCGTCGACCTCGTACCGGACCGTGACCTGCGTCTTCCCATCCGGGCGCAGATAGGGAACGATCCCGCTCTTGCGAACATCGGCGAGCCCGCGTGCCAGGGCGTGCGCGACCGTGATCGGAAGAGGCATCAGCTCGGGCGTCTCGGTCGTCGCATAGCCAACCATGAAGCCCTGGTCGCCCGCGCCGACGCGGTCGAGAGGATCGTCGTCGCCCGGATCGTGCTGAACCTCGAAGGCGTTGTCCACGCCCTGCGCGATGTCCGGCGACTGCTCGTCGATCGCGACGATCACGCCGCACGTCTCTGCGTCGAAACCGTACTTCGCACGGGTGTAGCCGATGCCGGCGATCGTCTGGCGGACGAGCCGCGGGATATCGACGTAGGTGCTGGTCGTGATCTCGCCGCCGACGACGACGAGGCCGGTCGTGACGAGCGTCTCGCACGCGACCCGCCCGGTCGGATCGTCGGTGAGAACCGCATCTAGGACGGCGTCAGAGACCTGGTCAGCGACCTTGTCGGGGTGACCTTCGGTGACCGATTCGGAGCTGACGGAGAAAGAGCGCTTGGCCATTTCCAAACCTTAGCGGCCTAACCCACGACTGTGGTTACTCGTCGGTCGGCTTACGCCCCATCAGGGCGACGGCAAGCTCCATCAGTGGGCTGCCTGCAAGAACCTCACAGACGCCCTCGGTGATCGGAAGCTCGACACCGAGCCGGTGAGACAAATCGCGCAGAACGGGCGCTGTCGTCAGGCCTTCGACGACCTGCCCGATCTCCGCGGCCGCTTCCGCCGGGCCGCGCCCCAGCGCGATCAGCTCGCCCGCCCGACGATTCCGTCCGCTCGGATGCCAGCAGGTGACGATCAGGTCACCCATCCCCGCAAGCCCCGAGAAGGTCTCGGGGTCCGCGCCCGCCGCCTCTCCGAGCCGGGCCATCTCGACCAGGCCGCGCGTGACCAGGGCCGCCTTGGCGTTGTCGCCGACCCCGAGCCCGTCGCAGGCCCCGGCAGCGAGTGCAATCACGTTCTTTGCGGCCGCACAGAGCTCGACGCCGATCAGGTCGTCGTTGAGGTACACACGGAAGACGCCCGAGTTCAGCGCCTGCTGGAGCTGCTGCCCGAACACTGCGTCCTTGGTCGCGATCACGGTCGCACCGGGCAGGCCTGCTGCGACCTCCTCAGCCATGTTCGGCCCGGACAGCACGGCGACCGGGCGCCCTTCGACGAGAGTCGAGAGCCGGTCACCGGTGTCCGGGTCGAGCCCCTTGGTCAGGCTGAGGAGCGGCGCCGATCCCGGCAGCGCCCGCACAACCGACCTGAACACACGGCTCGGGAGCGCGATCACGATCAGCTCCGCATCCTCAACCGGAGCCTCGGCGATCGACGTCGCCCTCACATCGGAGAGATCGATGTCCGACATGAAGCGCGGGTTGCGCCCCGTCTCGCGGATCGCGCTCGCGTCCTCGGCGCTGTGCGTCGCGAGCGTCACCGAAAAACCACGATCGGCGAGCAGGCGCGAGAAGCCCGTCCCCCAGGAACCGCCCCCGACGACTACGGCAGAGTTCACGACCGGCGGCGGAAGTCGATCGTCACCGGGACACCTTGCATCCCAAATCGCTCGCGAAGCTCGTTCTCGACCCAGTAGCCGTAGTCGCGCGTGATCAGGCTCGTGTCGTTGACCGTGAAGCGGAACCGCGGCGGCCGCGACGAGACCTGGGCGCCGTAGAGGAGGTTGAGACGCTTGCGGCCCTTCGACGGCGGCTGGCGGGCTTCCTTCAGCTCGCCGAGGAAGCGGTTCAGCTCGCCGGTGCCGATCCGGCCCGCGTGCTTTTCGTAGAGATCCTCGACCCGGTCGAGCACCCGGGCGATTCCGCGTCCGGTCTTCGCGGAGGTGGTCACGATCGGCGGGCGCTGGCGCAGGCGGCGCAGCAACTCGGGCCGAACATCCTCGATATCGACGGTCGTGAGGTCCCACTTGGACAAGACGACGAGCGTCGAGCACTGTGCCTTACGGGCGACGTCGGCGGCCGCGAGATCTCCCTCGACGATTCCCTCACTCGCGTCGATCAGGACGAGCGCGACATCGGCCCGCTCGGCCGACTCGAGCGCACGCAGCTCCGAGTAGTACTCGATGCCCTGCCGTTGCTTGCGTTTGCGCCGTAGGCCCGCAGTGTCGACGAGCTGGAACTTCTTGCCCTCGCGCTCGATCACCGTGTCGATCGAGTCGCGCGTCGTTCCCGGCACCTCCGACACGATCGTCCGCTCGCCGCCGATCAGCTTGTTGAAGAGCGACGACTTGCCGACATTCGGACGGCCGAGGATCGCAACGCGGATCGCCTCGTCGCCGATGATGGGACGAGCTTCGCCGACGTCCTCGAGCCGGACCACCACCTCGTCGAGCAGGTCGCCCGTGCCGTGCCCGTGCATTCCGGAGAGCGGGATCGGCTCGCCGAGGCCGAGGCGGTGCAACTCGAACGCAAGCGTCTGCTGCGACGGGTCGTCGATCTTGTTCGCGAGCAGGAGCACAGGCTTTCCCGCCAGGCGAAGGATCTCGGCCAGCTCCTCGTCGCCCGGCATCACGCCGGCGCGCGCGTCGGTGACGAACAGGACGAGGTCGGCCTCCCGGATCGCAAGACGCGCCTGCTCGACGATCGAGCGGGCAACCTCGTCCTTGCTCACGACGTCGACGCCGCCGGTGTCGATCAGCAGGAACTGCTTTCCCGCCCACTCGCAGACAAGCTCCTTGCGATCGCGGGTAGTGCCGCTCGTCTCGTGGACGACGGCAGCCCGGCTCGAGGTCAGCCGGTTGATCAGCGTCGACTTGCCGACGTTCGGAAAGCCGACGATCGCCACGGTGCCGAGCAGGTCGGGCACAGGGGCTTCGATCGTGTCGCCCAGGTCGGTCATAGAGGCGGGGTCAGCCCCTTCGGGCGGCCGCGTGCGTGGACGTCGGCCAGCCAGTCGAAGAGAACGTTCAGGCGGCGCTCGATCTCCGCGCTCGCCTCCTTGTAGCCCTTCCCGCCCTTGGCGACCCCCTCGAAGAGGAACGGCTCGCCGACGGCGATCGAGCAGGGAGCGAAGTTGTAGAGCTTCCAGAACTGGGTGCCGTAGACGGCGATCGGCACGACCGGGACATTCTCCTGGATCGCGACCATCGCCGAGCCCGGCTGAACGGTCCCGGGACGTCCGTGCCGCTGCCGCGTCCCCTCGACGAAGAGGCCGATCGCACGTCCCTCGGAGGCGTAGCGGCGCATCAGGCGCACAGCGTCGCGGTCGGACTCGCCGCGCTTGATGTCGATGATCCCGTGCCACGCGAGGAACGGCCCGAAGCCGGGCACCTTGAGCAGCTCGACCTTCGCGACGAAGTTGACGTTCCGCGGCGACTGGGATCCGACGAGGGGGATGTCGACCCACGCCAGGTGGTTGATCGCGAGCACGCAGCCGCCGCTCTCGGGAATACGCTCGAGCCCATAGGCACGGGAGCGGCAGAGGAAGGACGTGAACGGCGAGATCCACAACCGCGACGTCTGCCAGGCGAAGTCGCCGTACGCCATCAGACCGCGGATCGGGCGCGGACGAGACCTTCGATCCGCGCGATCACGTCCTCGATCCCGAGCTCGGTCGTGTCGATCTCGACCGCGTCGGAGGCCGGCTGCATGCGAATGAGGTCGGACTCGTCGCGCAGCTTGAGATCGGTCGCGAGCGCGTCGGCACCGATGTCGGGCCGCTCGGCCTGCCTGCGGGCCGCGCGAACCGCGGGGTCGGCGACGAGGTAGACCTTCACGTCGGCGTGAGGCGCGACGACGGTGCCGATGTCGCGGCCCTCGATCACGACGTCGCCCTCGGCGCCGAGCTCGCGCTGGCGGTCCCGCATCACCTCGCGTACCTCGTGATGGCGGGCGACGACAGGGACGTTCTGGTCGATGCGCACCTGCCGGATCGAGTCGGTCACGTCGGCGCCGTCGATGTACACGCGGCCGCCAGTGTCGAAGACGACGGGGTTCTCCTCGGCCAGGGCGCCGAGTGCGATCCCATCGCCGAGATCGAGGCCACGACGGAGCGCGAGCCAGGTCAGGCTCCGGTACATCGCGCCCGTGTCGAGGTAGCGGAAACCGAGCCGCTCGGCCAGGCTCCGCGCAACGGTGCTCTTGCCGGCGCCGGCCGGTCCGTCGATCGCGACGATCACTGCCTCTCCCTCCTCATGGAGGGGAAGGCTAGGGGAACTGCGGCGTGGAACGAGGTCACTGGTGGTTTCCTAGCCAATCTCGTTCGTACGCACGAGATTGGCCAGCACGTCGTAGAACCCGGGGAAGCTCACCGAGGCGCTCTCGGCACCCGCGAGCCGGACGCCATCCTGGGACACTGTCCCTGCAACGGCGCCGAGCATGGCGATGCGGTGGTCGCCTCCGGCGTCGATCGAGCCGCCGCGCGGCCGGGCCGGGACACCACGGACGACGAAGCCGTCAGGGCGGGCCTCGATATGGATCCCGATCGCCCGGAGAGCAGTCGTGACCGTGTCGATCCGGTCGGACTCCTTGGCCCGGAGCTCCTCCGCTCCTGTCACCGTGGTCGTGCCATGCGCCATCCCGGCGAGGAGCGCGACGAGCGGCAGCTCGTCGACGAGCCGCGGAACTTCGGCCGCGGCAATGGTCGTCGCGACCAGCTCGCCGCCCGTGATCTCGACGTCGCCTATCGCCTCGCCGGCGATGTTCCGGCGATTCAGGAAACCGACGCGGGCGCCCATGCGCTCGAGCACGTCGAGGAAACCGGTTCGGAGCGGGTTCAGGCCGATGTCGTGGACGGTCAGCGTCGAACCGGGCAGGAGCGCGGCGGCGGCCAGGAACGGAGCCGCCGAGGAGATGTCGCCGGGGACATAGACCTCGGGCAGGCTCAGGGCGCCACCGGGCTCGACGGTGACCGAGCCGGGGCGGCGGGTGATCCGCGCGCCGGCAGCGGCGAGCATCAGCTCGGTGTGATCGCGGGTCGATGCGGGCTCGTAGACGGTCGTCGTCCCCTGCGCGCCGAGCCCGGCGAGCACGATCGCCGACTTCACCTGGGCGCTCGCGACCGGAAGCGTGTACTCGATCCCGCCGAGGCTGCCGCCCTCGACGACAAGCGGCAAGCAGCCTTCGGTCGAGTCGATCGACGCGCCCATCTGGGTGAGCGGCTCGACGATCCGGCCCATCGGGCGCCGGGAGAGGGACTCGTCGCCGGTCAGCTCGAAGCGGCCCTCCTGGAACGCGAGGATCCCGGCCACGAGGCGCACGAGCGTGCCGGCGTTGCCGCAGTCGAGTGGCGCGTAGGGCGCGCGAAGCCCGCGCAGGCCGACGCCCTCGACGACGAGCGTGTCGACATCCTCCTCGCGAACCTGCACTCCGAGAGCGCGGACGACGCCGAGCGTCGACTCGGTGTCGTCGGAGCGGCCCCAGTTCGAGACGCGCGTCTCACCCTCGGCGAGTGCACCGATCAGGAGAGCGCGATGCGAGACCGACTTGTCACCCGGAACCGCGATGTGCCCGTCGAGCCGGGCGGCGGGCGCAATTTTCACTCGATCACCGGCGAGACGATGACGCCGTAGCCCTGGCCCTCCAGGAGGGCCTGGACGCGGTGGGCATCGTCCTCCCCGCTGACGAGCAGGGTGAGCGTCCCGCCCTGCTCCGGTGAGATGTGGTCGAGCTCGAAGTCGCGGATCTCGATGCGGGCGGCACCGAAGGTCTGGAGGATCTCGGCGAGGACGTTCGGGCGGTCTGCGACGTGAACCTGGACGCGCTGGAGGGCGCCCGGGTCGCCGTAGGCGGCCTGAAGCATGCGGACACGGTTGGCGGCGGCCTCGCCGATCCAGCCAGCGATGAAGGCGCCGTCGCGCCGCTCGAGCGCCGACTCGACCTCCTCGATTCGGCGGCGGTGCTCGGCCAGGCCGGCGCGTACGGCGTCGGCGTTGTCGAGGAACACGTCGATCCACACCCGCGGGTTCGCCCCGGCGATCCTCGTCATGTCCCGCAACGATCCACCGGCGTTCGCCAGCGGCTCGTGACCCTCGACCCGCGTTGCTCCCGCCTGGTTCACGACGACATTCGCGAGCACATGCGGAAGGTGGCTCGTCAGCGCGACCAGCTCGTCGTGGGCCGCGGGCTCGATCGCGTGGGGAAACGCGCCTAGGTCGCCGACGAAGCCGTGGACAAGGGCGTAGCGCTCGGGGCTCGTCTCCGCGGTCGGCGTGAGGAACCAGGTCGCGCCTTCGAACAGGCCGGTCGAGGCGTGGACGGCACCGTGCACCTCCTTGCCGGCGATCGGGTGCCCGCCGACGAATCTCGTCGAGCCGCCGGCCGCGGCGACGACGGTCGTCTTCGTGGAGCCGACGTCGGTCACGGTCGCATCCTCACCCGTGGCGGCAAGCACCGCGGCCACCTGCTCGGCAAGCGCGGCTACCGGAGCCGCGACGACCACCAGGTCCGCGGCTGCGATCGCTGCCTCGAGCGAGGCGACAGGAACCACCGCGCCGCGCTCGGCTGCCTGCGCGAGCGCCTCGGGGTCGGGGTCCCACCCGGTGACCTCGGCGCCCGAGGCGCGGGCGTCCAGGGCTATCGAGGCGCCGATCAGACCGGTGCCGACGATTGCGAGCCGTTGCAGAGGCATGACTAACTCCGGCGCATCAGCTCGGCGAGCCGGAACGCGAGATCGAGCGACTGACGCCCGTTCAAGCGGGGGTCGCAAAGAGTCTCGTAGCGCGCGTCGAGGTGCTCCTCGGCGAGGCCCACGGAGCCGCCGAGGCACTCGGTGACGTCGTCCCCCGTGTACTCGAGATGGACGCCGCCGGGCCAGGCACCCTCGGCACGGCACGCGCCGAAGAAGCCTTCGATCTCGGTCATGATCGCTTCGAAGTGGCGTGTCTTACGGCCACTCGAGGTCGTGAAGCCGTTTCCGTGCATCGGGTCGCACGTCCACACCACCGGGTGCTTCGCTGCCTTCACAGCCCGGAGTAACGGCGGCAGCAGCTCCTCGACGCGCTCCGCCCCGAGGCGCGCGATCAGCGTCATCCGGCCGGGAATGCGATCCGGGTTCAAGCGCTCGCAGAGCTCCACTGCCTCCTCGGGCGTCGCCTTCGGGCCGAGCTTGACGCCGATCGGGTTGTGAACGCCCGAGAAGAACTCGACGTGCGCTCCGTCGAGCGCCCGCGTGCGGTCACCGATCCAGAGCATGTGGGCCGAGCAGTCGTACCAGTCACCGGTGAACGAGTCGCTGCGGGTCAGGCCCTCCTCGTAGTCGAGCAGGAGCCCCTCATGGCTCGTCCAGACGTCGACCTGGTGGAGCTGCGGCGTGGCAGCGAGATCGATCCCGCAGGCGGCCATGAAGGCGAGCGCGCGCTCGACCTCGGAGGCGAGGGTCTCGTATCGCTGTCCGGCCGGCGAGGTCGCGACGAAGTCCTGGTTCCAGGCATGCACCTGGGTCAGGTCGGCGAAGCCGCCCTTGGTGAACGCACGGACGAGATTCAGGGTCGAGGCCGCGTGGTAGTAGCCCTCGAGCATGCGTTCGGGGTCGGGGACGCGCGCCTCGGCGGTCGGGGCGTCGTCGTGGATCATGTGGCCACGGAACACGGGGATCTCGCCGTTCGGTGTCTGCTCGACGCCGTTCGAGCGCGGCTTGACGAACTGACCCGCGATCCGGCCGATCTTGAGCACCGGCAGTGCGGCGCCGTAGGTGAGCACGGCAGCCATCTGGAGCAGGATCTTCAGGCGTTCGCGCACAGCGACTGCCGAGTAGGCGGCGCCGGTGTCGGTCAGCCGGTCGAAGTCGTGAAACGACTCGGCGCAGTCGCCGGCCTGGAGCAGGAACGCACGGCCGGCAGCGACGTCGGCGAGCGCAGCTCGTACCTGGCGTGCCTCCCCGGCGAAGACGAGCGGAGGCTGGGTGTGCAGGCGGCGGCGAATCTCAGCGGCGCGCGCCTCGTCGGGCCACTCCGGTTGCTGGAGCGCCTCACGGTCCCGCCAGGATGACGGGGACCAGGTCGAATCGTCGACAACGGTCACAGGTCAAGTGTAGGGGTGGCGGCTAGAGTCGAAGCATGCGGATCTTTTCCGGCATCCAGCCCACGGGAGCGAAGCACTTCGGTAACTACTCCGGGGGCTTTCGCCAGTACGCGGCGACCCAGGATCGGGCGGTCGAGGCCGGGGGACGGCGTTCTTCTGCATCGTCGACCTGCACTCGATCACCGTCGACTACGACCCGGCGGATTTGCGGGAGCGAACGCTCGACCTGGCTGCGCTGCTCTTTGCGACCGGGCTCGATCCCGAGCGCTCGACGGTCTTCGCCCAGAGCCACGTGAAGGCGCATGCCGAGGCAGCCTGGCTGCTCTCGGCAGTGACCAGCTACGGGCAGCTCGGGCGGATGACCCAGTTCAAGGAGAAGGGCGACCGGCAGGAGTTCCTGACGGCCGGGCTGTTCACCTACCCGATCTTGATGGCAGGCGACATCCTCCTCTACCAGACCGACTTCGTCCCGATCGGCGACGACCAGCGGCAGCATCTCGAGCTCGCCCGTGACGTCGCCGAGCGGTTCAACTCGCGATTCGGTGAGACGTTCCGGGTTCCGGCCGGCGTTTACCCGGAGATCGGGGCGCGGATCATGGACTTGCAGGAGCCGACGAAGAAGATGTCGACGACGGGTGGGACGCCGCAGGGGACGATCCTGATGCTCGACCCGCCGGACACGATCCGCAAGAAGGTCAAGTCGGCCGTGACGGACTCGGGCGCCGAGGTCCGCCGCGACACGGAGAAGCCGGGGGTGACGAACCTGATCGACGTGATGACCGTCGCGACCGGGGAGTCGGCCGAGGCGATCGAGGCGCGCTACGACAGCGGCGGCTACGGGCAGTTCAAGGGCGATGTCGCCGAGGCGGTCGTCGGGCTGCTGGAGCCGATCCAGGAGCGGTACGCCGAACTCCGCGGCGACCCGGCCGAGCTGACCCGCCTGCTCGCCGCAGGCGCCGACAAGGCCGGCGAGTCCGCCGCGCCCACCCTCCGCTCGATGTACGAGCGGATGGGCTTCGTCGTCCGCGACTAGCGTCCAACACCTGTCCCTTCGGGCCATGCCTGACCGAGACATGTCCGGTGCCAGGTTCCAGCGGAAGCGCGGCGCGGCTCGGGGGTGAAAAGACGAAGAGCCTGCTCAGGCCGATGGCCGTGCAGACATGTCCGGTGCCAGGTTATGCAAACGGAACTGTGAAGAATCGTCCACAGGAAGCTCAGCCACCGGGCTCGGCCCGGAGCGCGGCGAGCTCGCTCGCCGTGAGCTCACGCCACTCGCCGGGCTCGAGGCCCTCCGTGGTGAGCGACCCGTACCGGCTGCGCTGCAGGCGCCGGACCGGGTGGCCGACAGCGGCGAGCATGCGCTTGACCTGGTGTTTCCGGCCCTCGTGGAGGACGAGCTCGATGCGCCCCCTGCCGAGACGGCGGGCGCGGGCGGGCGCTGTACGGCCGTCGTCGAGCTCGACCCCGCGCTCCAGCGTCGCGAGCACCTCGCGCGAAGGGTCCCCGGCCACGTCGGCGACGTACACCTTGTCGACCTCGTAGCGGGGGTGCGCGAGGCGGTGGGCGAGCTCGCCGTCGTTGGTCAGGAGGAGCACGCCGGTCGTGTCTGCGTCGAGGCGGCCGACCGGGACGATCCGGGCCTCGTGGCCGACGAGCCCGACGACCGTGGGTCGACCACCGGGATCGCGGGCCGTCGTCACCACGCCTGCCGGCTTGTTCAGCAGCACGTAGACGAGCTGCTGTAGCCCCAGACGCCGACCGTCGAGCTCGACCTGGTCGCGCGACTCGACGAAGGTGTTCAACGCGCCCGGCTCGCCGTTGACGGTGACCCGACCCGCCTTGATCAACTCGTCCGCGCCGCGCCGTGACGCGACGCCCGCACGGGCGAGCCAGGCGTTCAGGCGCAAGGGCTAGTAAACGGCGTGGCGATAGACCGTCCGGGCCTTCCGAGGCGCCGTGACCTTGACGATCGTGACGAAGTGGTTACTGACTCCTACGACGTACGACCCGACGATCGGCTGCCCCTTGCCGCCGAGATAGATCACGCCGATCGCCGTCCCGCCGCCCTTGGCCGACGTGACGATCACCGCCATGTTGGTGCCGTCGATCCTCGCCTCGTCGTTGAGTGCAAGGTTGACGAGCGTCGGGTGGGCCACCCCGCCCGTGAACATCGGCTGGGAGTCGAACGAAGGCTCGCTGTTCAGCTGAACCGGCGTGGTGCTGCCCGAAGGCTCGACGGCGACCCAGGCCTCGGTCGCTGCGATCGCGTAACCCTTGCGCACATTCGTGCTCGGCCCGCCGGGCAGGTGGAAGCAGGCAACACTCGAGCTGGTCCCCTTCTTCAGTACGGTGCAGACCACGTCCGTCCCGTTCATATGGAGAACCGTGTCGTACTTGACGGTGATGATGTTCGCCGCACCTGCGACGAACGGGACCGCGAGGAACGCGGCCAGCGGGAGGAACGCAGCCACCGAGCGGTAGGACAAGGAGCCGGCCAACCGGCGAAGTATCGCAGCGGGGCCGGACTCTCCGGACTGTGGCCGGGCCTCTAGGCCGGGCGCTTCTCGGCGACCGCTTCGAGCCTCTCCCGGATCTCGGCCGTGTCCGCCCCGACGTCGTCGAGACGGGGAAGCTCGGCCAACGACTCGAGCCCGAATACGCGCTCGAAGAGAGGGGTCGTGGTGTAGCGGACCGCGCCGAAGTCGCGGTCGCGGCCGGATTCGGAGAGCAGGCCACGCTCGACGAGCCCCGACACGGCGGCGTCGGCGCTGACGCCCCGGATTCGGGTGATCTCGGGCCTCGTGCACGGGCCGAGGTAAGCGGCGATCGCGAGGGTCTCCAGAGCCGCGCCCGAGAGACCGCGCTCGACGGGTCGCTCGAACAGGCGGGCGCAGGCCTCGGCCGCGTCGCGCGAGGCCCGGAACGCGAACCCGCCGGCGACGTGCTCGAGCACGATGCCGCTGCGTCCCTCGCGGTAACGCTCGGCGAGCAGCTCGAGCGCGTCACAGACCCGCTCGGCGCGGTCCTGCGTCGCCTCGGCGAGCTCTTCCTCGGAGAGCGGTAGGGAGGCGATGACGAGCAACGCCTCGATCGTACGGGCGAGCTCCTCGACGGGGTTCGATGCGACTAGGCGGAGTGGGCGGTCCACTGAAGGCTCCTTTCTGCGGACGGGCGGGTAATCCTTATGGGGGCAAAGGGGGCGGCCTGGGCGAACGCGAGCTCGTGTTGCTTGGCCAGCTCGAGCAGGGCGAGGAACGCGACGGCGACCTCCACGCGCGACAGGCCGGCCACCTCCTGATCGAAGTCGAGTCGCGCGCGACGCTTCAGTAGCGAGCGCCACCGCTCGACGAACTGCGACACCGGCGGGAACGCCAGCGCCATGTGCGAGGTCGAGAGCTGGGGCGGCTCGACGGCGAGCGCGCGGATCGCGTCGGCGAGCTTGGAGGGCGGTTGGGCCGCGTACTTGGGCTCTGGCCGGGCCGGAGCGAGCGGTGCCGGGCCCAACCGGAAGAACCGGTCGCGTGAGGCCTCGAGGCGCTCCGCGAGCCAGGCCGCAGCCTCCTTCGCGCGCCGGTACTCGGCCAGGCGCCGCGCGAGCTCCTCGGCGGCCACCTCGGGCTCCAGCTCGGCGAGCTCGGCGTCCTCCTCGGGAAACAGTCCCCGCGCCTTGAGCTCGAGCAAGGCAGAGATCAGGACGAGGAACTCTCCACAGGCGTCGAGGTCGAGCTGGTCACGCTCGACGAGGTGCTCGACGAACGCGATCACGATCTCGGCCAGATCGACCTCGCGAAGCGGAAGCTCCTCGCGGAGCACGAGCGTCAGGAGGAGGTCGAACGGGCCTTCGAACGCGTCAAGATCGAGGCCGAGCTCTCCGACCAGGGTCGCCGCTGCCATCCGCGGCAGGCTAGCCCTGCTACCGGACGCGGCCTTTCGGGACGGCCATCTTCGGCCGGCTGGGATCGGGCTGGGGCAACGGCCGCACCCTGGGGCTGTCCTCGCTGCCCGAGCCTCCCCTACCTAGCAGCTGCCACCAGATGAAGAACGCGGTCGATCCGACGAAGAGCACGACCGAGACCCAGGCGTTGATCCGGAGGCCAGCAAAGTGGTGCGAGGGGTCGATCCGCAGCAGCTCCTCGAAGAAGCGGCCGAAGCAGTAGTACGAGACGTAGAGCGCGAACAGCGCAGGCGGCCGGAACCTGTACCGGCGGTCGAGCCAGAGCAGGAGGGCGACACCCACCAGGTCCCAGATCAGCTCGTACAGGAAGGTCGGGTGGTAAGCCTTGGCCCCGACGTACTGCGCCGGCAGGCTCGCCTGATGCTGGGGGTCGATCTTCAGGCCCCACGGGAGCGACGTGGGCTTGCCGTAGAGCTCCTGGTTCCACCAGTTGCCGATCCGGCCGATCCCCTGCGCGAGCAGGAGGCCCGGTGCGACGGCGTCCATGAAAGCGGTGCCGCTGACCCCGGCGCGCCGCACGACGACCAGGCCGGCGAGCGTCCCGAGCAGGATTCCGCCCCAGACGCCGAGACCTCCGTGCCAGACCTCGAAGATGCCCTGCCATTTTGGCGTCGGAACCTCGTTCCACGAGGTCAGGTCGTGGTAGAGGCGGGCGCCGATCACTCCGAAGGCGACCCCCCAGACGGTGACCCGGATGACGAGGTCGGTGTCCCCGCCGGCCCGCTTCCACCGGATCGTGGTGAGCCAGACGCAGGCAAGGATCGCGACAAGGAGCGTCAGCCCGTACAGGTGGATCGTGAGCGGGCCGAGGTGAATGACCCCGCTCGACGGCGAAGGGATGTATCCGACGAGCCCCATCGGCAAGGATTGTGCCCACGCGACCACGGCTCTGCGTTAGCAATCGATTCAGAGCTCGAGCTCTTCCCGTTCAACGAGTTCGGCGAGCAAGGGGTTGGCCCATGCTCGCCGAGAAAGTGAGGGTGGAAAGCTTCGAGTTGCCCGTCGCCTCGGCGACGGGCGTGGAGGTGAGGCCTACAGCAGGATCTTCAGCGCGAGCTCCGGCTTGCATCCGCGCTCGACGAGCTCGATCGCCGTATGCAGGTCGACGTCCGGCCTGTGGGCGAGCTCGTGGGCGGAGACAATGTCGTAACCGACCTTCTCGAGTGTCTCTGCGCGCCAGCGCTCGACTCTCTCGCTTTCGGTCTCGACTGGGTCTAGCTCGGTTGCGGCCATCGATTCAGGTCTCCTTCGTCCTGTTCATCGGTACATTCGGTTAAACGCCTGAGAAGGTTTGTTGCCACCCATCAGGCACAGGATTTACGGAGATTTAACGGGTTGCCGCTGGGCCGTTTTCCCGAGCGATCTGCAGAAAAGCGAGCTTTGCAGCCGTTTACAGTTCAGGCGAGAGCCGATTCGCCCAGCAACGCCCGTACCTCGGCGTAGAAGTCCGGGTCCGGTTCGACCCGGAAGCTCGGCCCGAGCCGGAGCGCAACCGGGCCCTGCGAGGTGACGCAGTCGACGAACACCTGGCTGTCGCCTGGGAACTCCCTGAGCAGCGATGCGAGCTCTCCGATGATCCCGGCAGCTGCCTTCGTCGCGTCGATCCGGAGGCGCACCGTTCGCTTGGCGGCGACGGACTCGAAGCCCGAGATCTCCTGGGCGATCAGCTTCGTCTCGCCCTCCTTGTGATCGACGCGGCCCTTGACGATCACGATCCGGTCGGTGGTGCACAGCTCGCTCGCGGCACCGTAGGCCGCGGCGAAGACAACGCAATCGACTCCGCCGGTGACGTCATCGAGCTTCAGGAAGACCATCTGCTCGCCGCGCTTGGTCAGGAGCTGCCTGACCTCGCTGATGATGCCCCCGACGACGACGCTCTCACCGTCGCGGCGGCGTTCGAGCTCGGCGATCGTCGCGTCGGTCTTCGCGCGCAGCTCGGATCGCAGCGATGAGAGCGGGTGCTCCGACACATAGAGGCCTAGCGTCTCCTTCTCGAGCCGCAGCAGGTCGGGCTTCTCGAACTCCTCGGACGGGACCGGCGGATGATGCCGCTCTCCGGAAGTGTCGGCCGCGCCGAACCCTTCGTCGAAGATCGATCCCTGCCCGGCGAGCCGGTCGGCCTGCTGCTTCTGCCCGTAGGCGAGTGCCTGCTCGAGCACCTGCAGCATCCCCATCCGCGAGCCGGGCAGCGCCCCGCACTTGACGAGCGACTCGAGCGCGCGCTTGTTGACGACCGACGGGTCGACGCGCTCGGTGAAGTCCCAGATCGACTCGAACGGACCGCCCTCCTCGCGCGCCCGGATGATCGTCCGGCACGCGAGCTCGCCGACTCCCTTGACTGCATTCAGCCCGAACCGGATCTTGCCGCCCACGACGGCGAAGTCGGTCTGCGACTCGTTGACGTCGGGGGGCAGCACCTCGATCCCGATCTCGTGGCAGGCGTTGACATAGAACGGGACGCGGTCCTTCGTGCTCATCACCGAGCTGATCAGGGCGGCCATGTACTCGCACGGGTGGTGCGCCTTGAGCCAGGCGGTGCGGTAAGAGATCAGTGCGTAACAGGCGGCGTGGGCCTTGTTGAACGAGTAGTCCTGGGCCTTCTCCATGTCCTCCCAGAGCTGCCGGGCGACCGAGTCGGAGGTGTTGTTCTCGACGCAGCCCTCGATGAACTTGCCCTTGAGGGACGCCATCAGAGCGTGATCCTTCTTGCCGATCGCGCGCCGCAGGTCCTCGGCCTCGAAGAGCGAGAAGCCGGCGATCTCCTTGGCGATCGCCATCGACTGCTCCTGGTAGACGGAGATCGCGTAGGTGCTGCCGAGAATCGGCTTCAAGCGCGGGTCGAGATAGGTGACCGGCTCCTTGCCGTGCTTGCGGTTGGCGTAGGCCGGGATGTACTGCATCGGGCCCGGCCGGTAGAGCGCGCCGAGCGCCACGATGTCCTCGAACTCGGTCGGCTTGACCTGCTTGAGCGCGTCGCGCATGCCCGACGACTCGAACTGGAACACGCCGGTCGCCTCGCCCCGGGCGAGCATCTCGTAGGTCTTCCTGTCGTCTAGCGGGAGCTGCGTGATGTCCAGGTTCCCGATCAGCTCGACCGCCTTGTCGATCACGTCGAGGTTGCGCAGCCCGAGGAAGTCCATCTTCAGGAGCCCGAGTGCCTCGACGTCCTTCATCTGGAACTGGGTAACGACCTCCTGGTCGGAGCCCTTCTGCTGCAGCGGCACGACGTTGGTCAGCGGCTCGGCGCCGATCACGACCCCGGCGGCATGAATCGAGTCGGCGCGCGTCAGCCCTTCGAGCGGCCGGGCGAGGTCCACGATCTCCTTCGCGACCGGGTCGGAGTCGACCGCCTTGCGCAGCTCGGCGCCCGGCTTCAGGCACTCCTCGAGCGTCTGGCCCGGGCCTTCAGGGATCAGCTTCGCGATCCGGTCGACAGCGCCGTACGGGATCTCGAGCACGCGCCCGGCGTCCCGGACTGCCGCGCGGGCGGCCATCGTCGAGAAGGTGATGATCTGTGCGACGCGGTCCCGGCCGTACTTCTCGGTCACGTAGTTGATGACGCGCTCGCGGCCGGCCACCGCGAAGTCGATGTCCATGTCCGGCATGGTCTTGCGGCCCGGGTTGAGGAATCGCTCGAACATCAGCTCGTAGCGGATCGGGTCGAGATCGGTGATCTCGAGGCAGTAGGAGACGATGCTCCCGGCGGCCGAGCCGCGGCCCGGGCCGACGCTGATCCCCTGCTGCTTGGCGAAGTGGATGAAGTCCCAGACGATCAGGAAGTAGTCGGTGAACCCCATCTCGCTGATCGTCTTCAGCTCGTAGCGGAGCCGGTCGCGGAGCTCGTCGGTCACGGTCCCGTAGCGCTTCGCGAGCCCCTTCTCGCACAGCTCGACGAGGTAGTCGAATGCCTCACGGTCGTCGGGCACGGGGAACTTCGGGAGCAGGATCTTGTCGAGCGCGAGCTCGACGTTGCAGCGCTCGGCCACCTCGAGCGTGCGCCGCAGCGCCGCCTCCTGGCCGGGGAAGTCGCCGGCCATCTCGTCGGCTGTCTTGAAGTAAAAGTGGTCGGTGTCGAACTTCCAGTGGTTCGGGTTCTTGAGCGAGTCCCCGGACTGGATGCAGAGGAGGGCCTCGTGGGCACGCGCGTCCTCGTGGCGGAGGTAGTGGACATCGCCCGTCGCCACCGTCGGGAGCTTGGCTGTGCCGGCGAGCTCGACGAGCTGCGGGAGGATCCGCTGCTGCACCTCGAGGTGCGCGTTCTGCAGCTCGACGTAGACGTTGTCGCGGCCGAATACCTGCGCCAGCCGGTCGAGCTCGGCGCCCGCGTCCGAGACGCGGTTCTCCTCGAGTGCCTTGCACACCCGCCCCGAGAGGCAGCCCGACAGCGCGATCACACCGGGTGCGTGGCGCTCGAGCAGCTCCCAGTCGACGCGCGGCTTGTAGTAGTAGCCCTCGAGGTAGCCGAGGCTGGACAGCTTGATCAGGTTCGAGTAGCCGGCCGAGTCGGACGCGAGGAGCGTCAGGTGGGCGTAGCCTTTCTTCTGCGCATGCCGGTCGTCGGCGACGTAGACCTCGCAGCCGACAATCGGCTTGACGCCGGTTCCCTTGGCTGCCTTGAACAGCTGCACGGCGCCCGCCATCGAGCCGTGATCGGTGAGCGAAACAGCCGGCATCTCAAGCTCGGCCGCACGCTTGACGAGGTCGGGGATCCGACACGCACCGTCGAGAATCGAGTACTCGGAGTGGACGTGAAGATGAACAAACGGTGCGTCGGCCATGCGGAGCGGACACCTTACAAACGCCCTCGGCGGGTACTCGGCCGGTTCCCGCAGTTTGGTCGAATCTTCCCCGGCAGGCAGTTGTGGAATGCTCGTGGCCGTGTCCGAGCTCCCCGCAACCGTCGTCGACGACAAGTCGGATCACTACGCCTCGGCCGTTTACGGCTCGATCGTCGCGGCCGCGCTGATCGAGGCGTTCCGCGGGGAGCACGCTCAGGCGGAGACGACGGCGCTCGCGGTGCTCTCGACGATGGGCGTCTTCTGGCTGGCTCATGTCTGGTCGGCGGTGCTCGGCGAACGCATCCACCGGCGCGAGCGCCGACTCGGCTTCGCCCGTATCAAGCAGATCGCCCGCGCGGAGTGGCCGCTGGTCGAGGCGTCGTTCGCCCCCGTCTTCGTCCTGATCCTCGGCTGGGTCGGCGTCTTCAGCGACGGCACGGCGGAGGAGCTCGCTCTGATGGTGTGCATAATCCAGCTGTTCGGGTGGGGGCTTGCGGTCGGGCTGCGCGCCTACGACCACTGGACGGGCGCGCTGCTGTCCGGGTTCGGCAACGGGGCGCTCGGGCTGATGGTGGTCTCACTCGAGGTGGCCGTCCTCCATTGACGGCTTAACGGGTCTCTCAGAATCGGACGGGTATCGTCGGGTTGGTGATCGAGGCTAAAGGCCTGACGAAGGACTACGGGGAGAAACGAGCCGTCGACGGGCTCACGTTCACCGTGCAGCCCGGAACCGTCACCGGGTTCCTCGGGCCGAACGGATCAGGGAAGTCGACGACGATGCGGTTGATCGTCGGGCTCGACAGCCCGACCGCTGGAACGGTGACCGTGAACGGCAAGCGCTACCGCGAGTACCCGGCGCCGCTGCACGAGGTGGGCGCGTTGCTCGAGGCGCGCGCCGTCCACACGGGTCGCTCCGCCTACAACCATTTGCTCGCCCTCGCGCAGACCCACGGGATCCCACGCCGGCGTGTCGACGAGATGATCGACCGCGTCGGGCTCCAGGAGGTGGCCCGGAAGCGCGTCGGCCAGTTCTCGCTCGGCATGGGCCAGCGGCTCGGGATCGCAGCGGCGCTTCTCGCCGACCCGCAGATCCTGATCCTCGACGAGCCGGCCAACGGCCTCGACCCAGAGGGGATCCAGTGGATCCGCAACCTGCTCAAGGAGCTCGCCGCGGAGGGCCGCACGGTGTTCCTGTCCTCGCATCTGATGAGCGAGATGGCCCTGACCGCCGAGCATCTGATCGTGGTCGGGCGCGGCAAGCTGATCGCCGACCTGAGCGTCGAGGAGTTCCTGCGCCGGGCCTCGAAGGATCTCGTGCGCGTCCGCTCGCCCCGCGCGACCGAGCTCCACGATGCCCTCGTCGGGCCCGGGGTCACCCTCACGGAAACCGACGACGGGGCTCTGGAGGTTGCGGGACTGACGGCAGAGCAGATCGGCGACGCTGCTGCGGCGAACGGCATCGCGCTGCATGAGCTCACGCAGGTTCAGGTCTCGCTCGAGGAGGCGTTCATGGACGTCACCCGCGGCGATGTCGAGTACCACGGCCTCACGGGCGCCACGAAGCCTCGCGAAGCCGAGGAGGTGGTCGCGTGAGCGTGATCCCCGCGACTCCCGCGCCCGACTGGGCCTCGCGCTTGCGCGTCACCCAGGCGCGCGTGATCGCCTCCGAGTGGACAAAGTTCCGATCGCTGCGCTCGACCCGCTGGTCCCTGCTCGTGACGCTAGTGCTGGCCGTCGGCTTCCCGCTGATCGCCGCCACGATCACCGATGCGAGGTGGTCGCATATGAGCGTCCAGGAGCAGCTCTCACGCCAGCCGCTCGACATCGCGCTCGTCGGAGTTCGGATCGCGCAGCTGGCGATCGGCGTCCTCGGGGTGCTCGTAATCAGCAGCGAGTACTCGACCGGGATGATCCGCGCCTCCCTCGGCGCTGTCCCAAAAAGGCTGCCGTTGCTCTGGGCCAAGATCGTCGTGCTCGCGGTGGTGTCGTTCACCCTCGCGGTGCCGGCTGTCCTCGCCGCGTTCTTCGGGACGCAAAAGATCCTCGAACAGCATCGGATCCTCAAGGTCTCGTTCACGGATCCCGGTGTTGCCCGGACGGTGATCGGAGGGGCGCTCTACCTGACCGTGATCGGCGTCTTCGCGCTCGGCCTCGGGGCGATCACGCGCAACACCGCGGGCGGGATCTCGTTCTTCGTCGGCGTCATCTTCGTGCTCCCGCCCCTGATGTTCGTGCTGCCCCAGAGCTGGAACGACGCGATCTCGAAGTACCTGCCGAGTAACGCGGGTGCAGACCTCTTCTCGCTGAACCATGGCCCGCACGACCTGGGGCCCTGGACCGGGTTCGGGTTTCTCTGCGCATACACCGCGATCGTGATCGCGGTGGCTGCGGCGCTGCTGGCGCGCCGCGACGCCTGATCGGACACTCTTTCAGCCTGGTCCCGCTGGCTAGGGTGCGCAGATGGAGTACCGCCTGCTCGGCCGCACCGGCCTCGAAGTCAGCCCGCTCTGCCTCGGCGCGATGATGTTCGGCGCGTGGGGCAACACCGATCACGACGAGTCGATCCGGATCATCCACGCAGCACTCGATGCCGGGATCAACTTCGTCGACACCGCCGACGTGTACTCGTCCGGCGAGTCGGAGGAGATCGTCGCGAAAGCGCTCACGGGGAGACGCGACGAGGTGGTGCTCGCAACGAAGTTTCACTTCCGCGTCGGAGACGGCCCGAACCGGGGCGGCAACTCGCGGCGCTGGATCTTCCAGGAGGTCGAGGCCAGCCTGAAGCGCCTGAACACCGACTGGATCGACATCTACCAGGTGCACCGTCCCGACCCGCACGTCGACATCGACGAGACCCTCGGCGCGCTCACCGATCTCGTGCACGCCGGGAAGATCCGTTACCTCGGCAGCTCGACGTTCGACGCGGCCGAGATCGTCGAGGCGCAATGGACGGCCGAGCGACGCGCCCGCGAGCGGTTCGTCTGCGAGCAGCCGCCGTACTCGCTGCTCGTCCGAGGGATCGAGCGCGAGGTGCTGCCGGTCTGCGACCGCTACGGGATGGGCGTCATCAGCTGGAGCCCGCTCGCCGGCGGTTGGCTCACCGGTCTCTACCGGAAGGACGCCGAGCTCCCCGGGAGCACGCGCTCGAACCGGCTTCCCGGCCGCTACGACATGTCGATCCCGGACAACCAGCGGAAGCTCGAGGCCGCCGACGCGCTCGCCGTCCTGGCCGAGGACGCCGGAATCAGCCTGATCCACCTGGCCATCGCCTTCGCGATCCGCCACCCGGCGATCACCTCGGCGATCATCGGCCCCCGGACGATGGAACAGCTCGAGAGCCAGATCGGCTCCGCCGACCTCGAGCTCTCGGACGACCTGCTCGACCGCGTCGACGAGATCGTCGCTCCAGGTACCAACCTGAACGACGCGAACGACTCCGGCTACAGACCTCCGTCGCTGACCGACGTCTCGCTCCGCCGTCGCTAGCCCGAGCTTGTGCTCCAAGTTGCAAGCCGGCAACGCTCGTGACTTGCACCACAAGCGAACGGGTTAGGCTCACGCAATGAGCTTCGAGCCTGACGTCAACGTCGTCGGCGGCGAGCTGATTCCCTGCTCGACCGCGCCGCTGACGGGCTTCTACCGGAACGGATGCTGCTCGACCGGTCCCGAGGACCTCGGTAGCCACACGGTCTGCGTCGTCGTCACGGCCGGGTTCCTCGAGTTCAGCAAGACGGCAGGCAACGATCTTTCGACTCCACATCCCGAGTACGGATTCCAGGGGCTCGAGCCCGGCGATCGCTGGTGTCTCTGCGCGTCCCGCTGGCTCGAGGCCCACCAGGCAGGGCACGCGCCCGAGGTCGTGCTGGGCGCGACCCACGCGCGGGCGCTCGACGTCATCCCGATCGAGCTGCTCACGTCGCGGGCCGTCGCACCCGACGCGGCCTGACGCTTTCTTCGCAACTAGCGGCGAAACTCTTCCGGTTACGAGTTGCCGTTCGGGCGCCGATTGAAATATGTTCGTGCCCTCACCGAGTGCGCGGCGCAAGTAAGGTGATCCCGTCTCCGAGGACTGTGTGCGGAACCCCCGCTAGAGCCCAGAGCAGATGGTCAATGGAGGCGGAGGATGAAAACGCCGCGCGCTCGGTGAGCCCCCGCAAGATGTCAAGCTGCCGCGGTGCAGCATCTCCTCGCACTGGTGATCGGAGTCGGCCTCGTCGACTCGATGAACCCGACGACGCTCGTGCCCGGCATCTATCTGGCGGCGGGCAAGAACCCGGTCAAGGCACTCGGCGGCTTCATCGTCGGCTTCTTCGTCGTCAACCTCGCGGCCGGAATTCTCGTGGCGCTCGGGCCCGGCAAGTACCTGCTCGACCTGTTCCCGCACCCGGGCACCGAGGCCAGGCACCTGATCGAGGTTACCGTCGGCGGCATCCTGATCGTCCTCGCCGGCATTCTCTGGATCAAGCGGCGGAGCGTCGCGAAACACGTGTCGAACACCGATCGCCTGCAGAAGTCCTCGATCGTCGTCGGCGCGGGGATCGCGATCGTCGAGTTCCCGACCGCGATCCCGTACCTCGCGGTGATTGCGGCTCTCGTCGAGTCCGGCGAGAGCATCCCGACCCAGATGCTCCTGCTCGCGCTCTTCAACTTCTGCTTCCTGCTTCCCCTGTTTCTGATCCTCGGAGCGCGGATCCTCGCGGACGACCGCGCGCGACGTTGGCTCGAGCGGATCAAGGCGAGCGTCGACCGCTTCCTCGCGACGCTCGTTCCCGGGCTCGTGCTCCTCGTCGGTCTCGTGGTGCTTGCGATCGGCGTGTACGGCGTCATCGGCGACAAGAGCTGAGCACTTCAGCCGTTTTCGGCGCCGACCGCTTCCCGCGCTTTGGCGAGAGGCCACTCAGATATGGTTCGGGATCCGTCCGGTGCCTTCGCCGCCCGGATTTCCTTCGAGTACAGAACGGGCGGTGCCCCACCACATGGAATTCGAAAAGTTCGCCATCGGCTTCGATCACCGCGACCGCGAGCGGCTGCATTCCCTCTGGGAAGGCATCCTCGATACCAACCAGTGGTCGGATGGGCCGCTCGTGAAGGCCTTCGAGGAAACCTGGTCGGTCTGGAACGAGCTCCCCTCCGTCGCAACATCGGCCTGGACCGGCTCCGCACTCGCTGCGCTCGAGTTCTTCGAGCTGCGCGGCAAGACCGTCCTCTGCCCGTCGAACACTTTCATGGCCACTCCGCTTGCCTGCATCGAGGTGGGCGCGAAGGTCGAGTTCGTCGACTGCAACCGCGAGGACCTCTGCATGTCGTTCGACGACCTGGAGCGGAAGGTGCACGCGCACAGGCCGGCCGCAGTCTTTCTCGTCCACATCGGCGGCCACATCGCGTTCGACATCGACCGGATCGTCGAGCTGTGCAAGGCCGAGGGAATCGTTCTCCTGGAGGACTGCGCGCACTCGCACGGCGCCTCCTGGAACGGCCGCAAGCCCGGTACGTTCGGAGATGCAGGCATCTGGTCGTTCGCGCCGACGAAGACGATCTCGACCGGCGAGGGCGGCCTGCTCGTCTCGAAGAGCGCGGACCTCGTCGAGTTCGCCCGCGGCTTCCGCAACTACGGCAAGCCCGACTACAAGCAGCCCGGCCTGAACTATCGGATGAACGAGTTCACGGCTGCGCTCGGCGTCCTCGGCGCGGAGCGCATGGAGGAGATCGTCGCCTGGAAGAACCAGATCGCCCGCGAGGAGCTCGACCCGCTGTACCCATCGCGCCTCGAGCTGCCCGAGGGGATGGTCTCCGGCTTCTACAAGTACATCGTCTTCCAGGAGCTCGAGCGGTCGACGGGCAAGGTGTACGACGAGCCGTGCCACCGCCTGATGGGTCATGCCGTCGACCTTCCGAACACCGACTGGGTCGCCGAGAACCACTGGTGCGCGCCGCTTTACTACCGGCCCGCCGCCGTGCCCTCGCAGCTCCAGGCCGTCTCCGGGTAACCGCGATGAAGGCTCTCGTCACCGGCGGCGCCGGATTCATCGGCTCGCACGTCGTCGACAGGCTCGCGGCTGGAGGCCACGAGGCGCGGATCCTCGACCTGATCCCGTCGCCCTACCATGGCCCGGCCGAGGTCGAGACGGTGATCGGCGACCTCACCGATGCGACCGTCGTGCGCGAGGCGCTCGACGGCTGCGACGCGATCTTCCATCTCGCGGCGATGGCGGATGTCAACCAGGTGGTCGGCGACCCGGTGCGCACCGACAGCGTCAACACGCGCGGGACGTTCACGCTGCTCGAGGCGGCGCGCGCGATGGAGCTCGAGCGTTTCCTCTATGCGAGCACGGTGTGGGTGTACGGCAACGCGCCGGGTCCAGAACCGCACGACGAGGACACCCCGCTCGTACTGCCGCCGCATCTCTATACGGCGACGAAGCTCGCAGGCGAGATGTATTGCCGTGCCTACGAGTCGATGTACGGCGTCTCGACCACGATCCTGCGCTTCGGCATTCCGTACGGCCCCCGGGCCCGTCCGGCGGCAGTCGTGCCGGCGTTCATCAACAAGGCCGCTGCCGGCGAGCCTCTGACCGTCGCCGGCGACGGCAGCCAGACGCGACAGTTCGTCTACGTCGAGGATCTCGCCGAAGGGATGGTCGCCGGGCTCGCGCCCGCAGGCGCCGGCCGGATCTACAACCTTGTCGGCGACGAGCTCGTCAGCGTCCGGCAGATCGCGGACACGGTGCGGGAGCTCGTCGCGGACGTGCCGGTCGAGCAGGTGCCGGATCGCCCGGTCGACCTCAAGTTCGGCCAGGCGTCGAGCAAGCGGGCGAAGGAGGAGCTCGGCTGGGAGGCCCGGACGAGCTTCGCGGAGGGCGTTCGCCGCTACGTGGACTGGCTCGGCGTGACGAGCGGCTCGCCCGTCGCAAGCGCCGCGTCGAGCACGGCCGGCAGCGCAGCCACCGTCTGACGCCACGATCCCGTCACGCTGTAGGCGTCGCTGTCGTGCAGTAGTACGACTGCGCCCGGGCCGAGATCGCGCGTCGCGAGCGCGGCGATCGACGCACCGGTCGCCTTCGTCTCCCAGTCGCGGCCCCAGTGCGACCAGAGCAGCGGGGCCCAGCGCTCGCGGACGAGCCGGAGGCCGGCGAGGCTGAAGACGCCGTACGGCGGCCTGTAGGAGAGGCAGTTGGAGCCGGTCGCCTCCCCGATCACCGACTCGGCACGGTCGAGATCGGCCCGTAGAGCGCTCGGGCTGCGACGCAGCAGCAGCGTGTGCCGGTGGCCGTGGATCCCGATCTCGTGGCCTGCAGCTGCGATCTCGGCCGCGAGGGCGGGACGGCGGGCGACCTGCTCACCAACGAGGTAGAAGGTCGCGCGGATCCCCGTGCGCTCGAGCTCGGCCAGCACGGCGGGCGTTCCCTCCGGATGCGGCCCGTCGTCAAAGGTGATTGCGAGGCCGCGGCCGGGCAGGCGCAGCGGGATCCCGAACCAGGTAGCGATCGGCGGAGCTACGGGAGCGGCGGCGGGAGCGCACCAGAGCGCGAGTGCCCCGAGCCCGAGAGCGGCAGCGCCTCTTTCAGACCGCATGCACCGCCTCGGGCACTCGCGGCTCGACCTCGGCGAGGACGAACGAGGCCGCTGACGGTAGATCCGAGAAATCGATCGCGGTGCGCCCCGACTCGAGCGCAGTCGCGACCGCGTCGCGCAGCGCAGCCGGGGTGGCCGCGACCTGCGCGAGCCCGAAGCGCTTGAACGCGGTGTTGTTCAGCCGGACGTGACCGCGGCCCCAACCGTAGGAGATCGCCGGGCAGCCACGCATCAGCGCCTCGAGCACGGTGAGGCCGCCGGTCGAGTGCACCAGGGCATCGGCTGCCGCAAGCCAGTCCGGCATGTCGTCGGTGAAACCCTCGGCCCTCACCCGCTTGTCGCCGTCGAAGTCACGGGCGAGCTGGTCGCGGAGATCCTCGTTGCGGCCGCAGAGGCAGACCACCTGGTCGACGCCCTTCACCTCGAGAACCTCCCGGACGGCTCCTTCGACGTCGCCCACACCCCAGCCGCCGCCCGAGACGAGCACGATCTTGGCGCCCGGATCGAGCCTCAGCGCCTGACGCGCCTCGTACAGCTCACGCGGCACGAGGAACTCGGGCTCGGTAAAGCCGTGAACGCAATGGACGGGGTTGTCGTCACCGGCGATCGAGCGAACCTCCTCGATCGACTCCGGATGCGTCACGAGGTGCAGATCGGCGCCGGGGCTCGCCCAGTAGCGCAGCGCAGCGAGGTCGGTGATCACGGCGCAGAGCGGTACTTGCAGCCGGCCGTTCCGGCGCAGCCGCCCGAGCACCTCGGTTGCCTGCGGGTAGACCGAGACGATGATGTCCGGTTTCCGGTGCGAGATCAGCTTCAGCAGGCCGCGCGACCCGAACCGGGTGAGCATCCACTGCGTGATCCGCCGCGTCATCGCAAACCCCGCGAACACCCAGAAGCCGACGTCCCAGAGCCAGAGGAACCGGAAGAAGACGACGCGGGCGCCACTCTCGCTGAGCGTCGATACGGTCCGCCCCATGTGGGGAAGGCAGTCCTCGGTGATCACCTCTACGTCGGGGCGCTCGACCTGCAGCTGGCAGGCGAGCCGGCGCGCAGGCGCGTCGTGTCCCTCACCGACGCTGGCGGTGAGGATCAGGATCCGGGGGGCCATCGGGGCGGGACCCTAGCGCGCGCTCGCTGAGGGGGAGATGAGAGTCATCGACTTATCCTTGCATTCGACGCCGATGGCGTCCCTCCGGATAGTCCCCCCTCAAAAGAGCTCCGGCTTCTCGAGCACATACCAGCCGTAGTGAACAGTTCGGTGCGTGGGCGCCAGCGAGCGCGCGTTCTCGCGCTCGTCGCCGTGGCAGCCCGCGAGATCGAGGTAGCTCTCGAGGTCGCGCTCCTCTGGATAGACCTCGGCTCGCCGCAGAACGAGCGCGTTGGCATCGAACAGGCCGCGGAGATCGACGTCCGCGAGAATCCGGGTCGTGGATTCGTCGCGCGCCCGCTCGAACCGGTTGAGCTCGATGGCGGCAAGCGGGTCGTTGGGAGCGAGTTGATCCACGACCAGCATTGTCCCGCCCGGTTGCAGCACGCGGTTCATCTCGGCGAGCACGAGCTCGGGCCGCTGAACGTGGTGGAGCGTCCTCGCGGTCGTCACCAGGTCGAACACGTCGGACGGGAACGGCAGCTCGTAGGCGTCGCCGTTCGCGAACTCGACGTTGGCCGGCGCCCGTTTCTTTGCTTCCTCGAGCAGTTCGGGGACGATGTCGACGCCGACGACGCCCTGCACGAGCGAGGACAGGCCGAGTGCGAGCGCCCCGGCGCCCGTGCCGACGTCGAGCGCCCGCTCGTCTCCGCTAAGGTCGAGAAGCTGAGTGAGGCGCTCCTCGGTCTCGGCCGCTCGGCGGTCTTGAACCTCGGCGATCGCCATGGCAGTCTCGGCAAAGCGCTTGCGTACGGCCTCCGACACGTCAGCGATTGTAGAGGGATGCCGGCCCGTGAGTTCGTGAATCGACGATCGAGTGCAGGAAACACATGAGAGACGCAGTAGGGGGACTAGCGCCCGGCGAGGACAACGGGCGCCGCAACGACACATGATGCGATTGAGGCTCCTCATCCCGCTGGCCGGGGCCCTTGCCCTAACAGCCGTGTGCGCCAGAGCCGTCCCGGCGACTACGCCTGCGATCGCGGCGAAGCAGGCCGAGGCAGCGCGGGTGCTGCAGGAGATCTCGGCGATCGACGAGCAGCTCAACGCGACCTCCGAGCAGTACGACGGTGCGCGGGTGCGGCTGCAGGCCCTGCGTAAGAACTTGAAGGCGGAGCAGGCTCAGCTCGGCGCTGCGAAGGCGCGCTACCAACTGGCGCAGCAGCGCGCGGCGAAGTTCGTCGTCTGGCTCTACACCTCTCCTCATGCGTCCTCGCTCGATGTGATCCTCGGCGCGCGCAACATCGGAGACATGCTCCGGCTCTCCGATGCCGAGAACGCGATCAGCAGGCGCGCGACAGCGATCACGAACCAGGCGGCTATGGCGAAGGCGTCGCTGGAGGAGAAGGTGCAGCAGCTGAACCGCGACCGCACCGCGGCAGCCTCGACGGTCGAGGAGTTGGCAGCGCGCCGGACCGAGATCATGCAGGGGCTCGCTCAGCGGCGCACGCTGCTCAAGCAGGTGCAGGGCCAGGTTCAAAAGCTCGAGGCTGCGGAGCGCGCACGCCAGGCGCGGCTTGCCGCGATCGCCCGCGCCCGGGTCGAAGCCGAGATCAGGGCCCGCGCACGCGCTCAGGCTCAGGCAGCAGCGGCCGCGAGGCATGCGGCAGCCCTGCAGGCCGCGGCCGACAAGGCCGCTCAGGCCCGCGCTGCGGCCGCAGCGACGACCCCGACGGCGACCGCCGACGCGACAACGACCCAGCCGGAAGCAACCACGACGACGCCCTCGGTCACGACTACGGCGCCTCCACCGCCGATCACGACTGCGTCAGGCCCCTTCATCAACCCAAGTCCGCTCGTCCCCACCGCAGATCTCCCGGCCGGCCACCCCGCCGCCGCGCAGATCGCACTGCAGTACCTGGGTGTTCCCTACCTGTGGGGCGGCGCGACGCCCTCCGGGTTCGACTGCTCCGGGCTCGTGACCTACGTGTTCGGACAGCTCGGGGTGCTGCTGCCGCACTTCGCGGCAGCGCAGTGGGAGTTCGGCGCTCCCGTCGCGGTATCTCAGCTGCAGCCGGGCGACCTGGTCTTCTTCGACGCGCTCGACCACGTCGGGATCTATCTCGGCAACGACCAGTTCATCGACGCGCCACACACCGGCTCGTGGGTGCGAATCGACACGCTCGGCGAGCCCTGGTACCACAAGCACTACGTCGGCGCCCGGCGCGTCTGAGCAAGCGCGGCTCGTAGACTCCCGGCCGTGGAGGCCCCGTACGGATCGTCGCTCGCCGCCGAGCTAGCCGAGGACGTGCTCGACCGCTTCCTCCGTTACGCACGCATCGATACGCAGTCGGATCGCGACGTCGGAGTCCTATCCGAGCACGGCCAAGCAGCTCGATCTCTCGCGGCTCCTGGCCGACGAGCTCCGTGCGCTCGGGCTCGCCGACGTCGAGCTGACCGAGCACGGCTACGTCTTCGCGACGCTCCGGCCGGTCGGCCGCGACGACGGGCCGACCGTCGGCCTCGTCGCCCACGTCGACACGAGCCCGGACGCGCCGGCGACAGGCGTCGACCCGCAGGTCTGGAAGAACTACGACGGCGGCGAGATCGTGCTGCCCGGGGACCCGGAGGTGCTCTCGCCGGCGACGAGCGCGCTCCTCGCCGAGCGGGTCGGCCACGACATCGTCACGTCGGACGGGACGACGCTCCTCGGCGCCGACGACAAGGCCGGCGTCGCCGAGATCATGGCCGCCGTCGCGTGGCTCCTCGCGCATCCCGAGGTGCCGCGGGCCCGTGCGCGGATCGCCTTCACGGTCGACGAGGAGGTCGGCCACGGCACCGATCACTTCGACCTCGAGCACTTCGGCGCCGACTTCGCCTACACCGTCGACGGGGCGGTCGTGGGCGAGATCGAGAACGAGACGTTCTCGGCGGTCGAGCTGGAGGTCACGTTCCACGGGAGTCGGCGTCCACCCCGGCAGCGCGAAGGGGAAGCTCGTGAACCCGGTCAAGCTCGCGGCGCGCTTCGTCGAGAGCCTGCCGCCCGACACGCTCTCGCCCGAGACGACCGAGGGACGCGAGGGGTTCGTCGCACCCGTACGAGATCGAGGGCGACGCGAGCCGCCGTCACCGTCACGATGATCCTGCGCGACCACGACGGCGCGAAGCTCGAGGAGCACGACGCGTTCGTGCGCCGGCTCGCCGAGGAGGCAGTCGCGGACGAGCCACGCGCGAGCGTCGACGCTTCAAGCGCTGGGATCAGTACCGGAACATGCGCGAGGCGCTCGACCGCGGTCCCGCACGTGCGTCGAGGCGGCGCTCGAGGCGACACGGCGGGTCGGGCTCGAGCCGAAGCTCACGTCGATCCGCGGCGGCACCGACGGCTCACGGCTGACCGAGATGGGCCTGCCCACCCCGAACATCTTCACCGGCGGCAACGAGTACCACTCGGTGCGCGAGTGGATCAGCGCGCAGGACATGGCGATCTCGGCGGCGACGGTCGTCGAGCTTCTGCGTTACCTCGCCGAGTCAGCGGCGTAGCGACCTGGCTCAAAGCGAACGTACCGGCTCGGCCGGTACCGGAGTAGCAGATCGGGAGCAGACGGGGGTCAAGCCCCCGCCCGCTCAGAACCTGAGCTACATGTCGAGCGCTTCGTAGACGTCGACGCCGCCGCCGCTCGCGAAGATCGGGCAGCCGCCCGCCTTCCCGACCGCGTCGTCGAGGCTCGAGGCCGTCACGATCGAGTAGCCGGTCAACGCCGAGGCGGCGGAGCCGTTCGAGCCGTTCGCCCGACGTCGCGGCCGACCCGCCGAACGGGGTGCCCATGTCGACGACCGAGTCGCCGAGCCCGCCGAACCAGGCGCCCCAGGCGGCCATCGCGGCGTTGCGCTCCTCTTCGGTCGGCGGCCATGCCCCCACCCTTGTAGACAAACACGTACTTACCCATCGTGTCTCCCTTCTCCGTCGTGTTCACAGATGCTGGCTCGAGGTCCGGGCCGTCTCCAGCTGTCACGCCTGGCGCCCACGGGTCGGGCCCTGGATCGCCGCCGGCTGGCGGCGACGGCGAGCCGGCCGAGGTAGTGATCCCAGCCCTCGCCGTGGCTCGTGACGGCCTCGGCGTTCGGCAGGCCGCGGTGCACGAAGCCGGAGCAGCGTGCCCGGTGCCGGTCGGCACGAGCTCGATCTCGACCGTGCTCGACCCGGCGGGCAGGAGCTCCGGCCCGGCGCCGCCCGGCTCCCAGCCCCACGTGTAGACGAGCCGGCGTGGCGGCTCGATCTCGGCGAACTCGCCGCTCGCGATGCTGCCCGGACGTCACCTCGATGCGGAACTCGCCGTCCGGGCGCGCGTCGAACGTGCGCGTTCCGGCCCCACCAGCTGGACGACTTCTCGGGGTCGACGAGGAGCTCCCAGACCGTCTCCGGGCTCGCGGCGATCTCGATCTCGCGCCGTACCTCGAGCAGCGTCAGTCGTGCTTTCCATGCTTCTTCCTCTCCTCTCGTTCGGCCTCGCGCTTCAGCGCCTCGAGCCGCTCGTCCCAGAACTCGTCGAGGAACGCCTTCAGCTCGGCGAGCCCCTCGGGGCGGGCGCGGTAGAGGCGCCTGGTGCCGTTGCGTCGCTCGTCCACGAGCCCGGCCTCCCTCAAGACGGTCAGGTGCTGTGAGACCGCTGGCCGCGAGACGTCGAAGTGCGACGCGATCTCGCCGGCCGAGAGCTCCTCGTCCCGAACGAGCGAGAGGATCCGCCGGCGGCGCGGCTCGGCGATTGCCTTGAGCGCGGTCTCCATGTCCAAGAGTGTAAGACATAACTTACGTAAGTGTCAACTTAAATATTGCCAGCGTGCTGTCATGGGACGGATGCGGCATCCGCGCGCTCTTGCAATCGCACTGCGCTGCGACGGCCGCCGTCACGGCCGGCGCCGCGGTCTCACCCGGGCCGCTCGGCTCCGAGGCTGTCCCGATACCCAAGGGGCCGGTCTTCGCAAACGTTCAGGCGGTCAAGCCCGGCCAGAGGCTCGACGGTATCCCGTGCGAACCGCGGCCGGTAGGCTCGGGGGATACCCTCCCCTGTAGGCGACAACCTCTCGGGCTCGGTTGCGCTCGTAACCGGCGGCGGTCGCGGAATCGGGCTCTCGATCGCGCGCGAGCTCGCAGGCGCCGGCGCACGGGTTGCGGTCAGCGCACGCACCCGCGAGCAGGTCGAGCAGGCGGCCGAAAAGCTCGACGCGGTCGCGCTCGTCGGCGACATCAGCCGCGAGGACGACGTCGAGAGCATGGTCCGCGCGACCGAGGAGACGTACGGGCCGATCGACCTGCTCGTCGCGAATGCCGCCATCGGCAGCGCCGACGGGACGACTGTCGAGCTGTCGCCGAGCGAGTGGTGGCACGTGTTCGAGGTCAACGTGCTCGGGACCTATCTCTGCTGCCGCTCCGTTCTCCCGGGGATGATCGAGCGGGGCGCGGGCCGAATCGTGATCGTCGGTAGCGGCGCCTCATACCTGCCGGCCAGCTCGGAGCCGATGAACGGAAGCTACGCGGCGAGCAAGGCGGCCGTCGGACGGTTCGCCGAATGTCTCGCCGCCGAATCCGCCCCGCACGGCGTCGCCGTCTTCCTGATCAGCCCGGGGCTCGTCCAGACCGCCATGACCTCGTCCTTTGGCGACGACCTGCCGTGGACACCGCCCGAGCTCGCTCCGCGCCTGGTGCACGTGCTCGCCTCAGGGCGCGCAGACGCTCTCGCCGGCCGCTACATCCACGCCGAGCACGACAACATCGAAGACCTGATCATTCGCGCTGACGAGGTCGCCGCCAACGACCTGAACTCGATCCGCCTCCGTCGCTAGAACGGCAACTGGACGTCGCCGACGTCGACGCCGAGCGAGCGCGCCAGGCGGACGCCGTGGTCGACCTCGCTGCGGAGCCGGGCGATGTCGGCTGACCGCATCGCGTCTCCGATCCAGGCACGCTCGCGGGGCCGCCAGAGCTCGTGCTCGACGAAGATCGGGAGCAGGTTGTTCGCGGCCTTCACGAGCTTGCCCTTCGTCTTCTTGCTCGCGACGCGGAGCAGGACACGCTCGTAGGCGACGCCGGCTCCGTGGTGGATGCCGTCGTCGATTGCGAGGCGATTGCACAGGTTCTCGAGCACCGTGCCGGGCGACGACTTCGCGATCGCGCGGAACTTGGGGATGATGAGCCGCTCGAAGAAGACCTGCATCAGGAAGACCTTCTCCTCGAGCGTGTCGGCGTCGATCACGAGCCGGGCCATCTTGTCGAGGTACGGGTCACGTTCCCCGTGACCGCCGGCGAGCACGATCAGCTGGAGCCACGCCTCGGTGTGGCGCGCCTCGTCCTGCACCATCGTCGTGTAGTAGAGCTTCGCGTCGGCGTGGCCCGCCATGGAGAAGAGCTGGGTCGCCATCTCGACGGCGAGCTCGTCGGCCTGGAGCTGCTGGGTGATGACGGAGCGCCACACATCGCGGCGGCGCGCCTGCCGTTGCGGCGAGCCGCGCAGCTCGGGGATCGGCGGGCTGTCGTTCCAGGGGAGGTCTTCGATCGCCCATTCCGCCTTCTTCGCGAGCTTGTAGAAGCGGAAGACGTCCTCTTCGCGGGCCTGCTCCCGGGTCTCGAGCGGAACTGTCTCGGCTTCCATAGAGGGGGATTATTGCTGTACGGCGAGGGTCCAACTTGCGGATAACCCGCTGAGTTCCTATCCTGGTTGGACGATGCCTGTGCGTACCTCGGTGAATTCGGCTTCCAACGCCGCCAAGGCGCGCTCGAAGGCTACCCGCTAGTCGGCGATTCTTCCCGCCCCGCCGGCTAGAACACAAGAAGCGGCGGGGGCCATTCCACACGAAAGGCCTCAACAGTGACGCTCGGCGCCACTCCCTCCCATTCCGAAAAACCGAGACGACGACCTACAGCCCCGATCGGACTGTACGACCCGGCGTTCGAGCACGACTCGTGCGGTGTGGCATTCGTCGCGCGTCTCGACGGGATCGCGTCGCACGAGACACTCGTCCGGGCGGTGACCGCGCTCGAGAACCTCGAGCATCGCGGCGCGGCCGGCGCCGACCCGCTCACGGGCGATGGGGCCGGGATGCTGCTGCAGCTGCCGGATGAGTTCTTCCGCAGCGTCATCTCCGAGGAGCTTCCGCCTGCCGGAGCCTACGGCGTGGCCGTTTGCTTCCTGCCGAAGGACGACGCCCCCCGCCGGGCCGAGCTCGAGCAGATCCTGATCGACGCGATCGAAGGCGAGGGCCAGCGCGTGATCGCCTGGCGCGACGTTCCGATGCAGCTCGACTCGATCGGCGAGAGCGCCCGCGAGGTGGCGCCCATCGTCCGGCAGCTCGTGGTCGCCGCCTCGGACGACCTCGCAGGTGACCGCGATGCATTCGAACGCAAGCTGTACGTGATCCGGCGCGTCGCCGAGATCGCCGCGGGGCCCGAGCTCGTGATCCCGAGCTTCTCCGCGCGCACGATCGTCTACAAGGGGATGCTGATGGCTCCGCAACTCGGGCATTGCTATCCCGACCTGCTCGATGACCGGATGAAGAGCGCGCTCGTCCTGATCCACTCGCGCTTCTCGACCAACACCTTCCCGAGCTGGGAGCTTGCCCATCCCTACCGGATGATCGCCCACAACGGCGAGATCAACACGGTGCGTGGCAACGTCAACTGGATGCGCGCCCGCGAGTCGCAGCTCGCCTCCCAGCTGTTCGGCGACGACCTGCACAAGGTGCTGCCGGTCGTCCGCCCGGCGGGGTCGGACACGGCCAACTTCGACAACGTGCTCGAGCTGCTCGTGCTCGCGGGCCGCTCGCTGCCGCACGCGATGATGATGATGATCCCCGAGGCCTACGACAGCCGAGAGGACATGAGCGACGAGGTCCGCGGGTTCTACGCCTTCCACGGCTGCCTGACCGAGGCGTGGGACGGCCCGGCGTCGATCTCCTTCACCGACGGCACTGTGATCGGCGCGACGCTCGATCGTAACGGCCTGCGCCCCGGTCGTTGGATGGAGACGAAGGACGGCTGGGTCGTCCTCGCGTCGGAGACCGGCGTGCTCGACGAGCCGCCCGAGAATGTCCTGCGCAAGGGGCGCCTGCAGCCCGGTCATCTGTTCCTGGTCGACCTGGCCCGCGGGCGGATCGTCGAGGACGAGGAGATCAAGGGCGAGATCGCGGGCCGCGCGCCCTACGGCAAGTGGTTCGACGAGGGCGTTGTTCATCTCGGCGACCTGCCAGAGCGGGCGCCACGCGTCCCGCGTCAGGAGCCGCTCCGCTCGCGCCAGCTGGCATTCGGCTACAGCGAGGAGGACATGAAGGTCATCCTCGCGCCCCTCGCGCGGAACGCCGAGGAGGCGATCGGATCGATGGGCAACGACCTCGCGCTCGCGGTGCTCTCCGACCAGCGGCCTCTCCTCTACAGCTATTTCAAGCAGCTCTTCGCGCAGGTCACGAACCCGCCGATCGACTCTACCCGCGAGGCGGTCGTGATGAGCGTCGCGACGAGCGTCGGCTCGGAGCACAACCTGCTCGGCGAGTCGCCGGAGCACGCGCGCCAGCTCGTGATCGAGCAGCCGATCCTGCTCGACAAGCAGCTCGAGGCGTTGCGCCAGGTCGACTCGAGCATCTTCAAAGCCCACACGGTCGACATCACCTGGCCTGTCGCCGAAGGCCCGGAGGGGATCGACGCGGCCCTCGAGCGCATCTGTCGCGAGACCGACGAAGCGCTCGCTCGCGGCGTGAACATCTTGATCCTTAGCGACCGGATGGTCGGGATCGACCGGGTGGCCATCCCGGCGCTGCTCGCGGTCTCGTCGGTGCACCACCACCTCGTCCGTGAGGGAACACGGCTACAGGCCGGGCTCGTGATCGAGTCGGGCGAGCCGCGCGACGTGCACCAGTTTGCGACGTTGATCGGCTACGGCGCCGCCGCGGTGAACCCTTACGTGATGCTCGAGACGTTGACCGAACTGGTCGACAACGGCTGGCTGCCTGGGCTCACAGCAGAGGAGGCGCAAAAGCGCGCGATCAAGGGTATCGCGAAGGGCCTGCTCAAGACGATCTCGAAGATGGGCATCTCGACGATCCCGTCCTACTGCGGCGCGCAGATCTTCGAGGCGATCGGGCTCGAGCCGGCCCTCGTCGACCGCCACTTCACCGGCACCCCGTCGAGGATCGGCGGCATCGGCTCGCCGATCCTCGCGCGCGAGGCGCTCGACCGCCACGCGCGCGCCTACCCGCAGAACGGCGACCTGCTCCCGCTGGGCGGAATCTACGCCTGGCGGAACGAGGGCGAGTACCACCAGTGGAACCCGGAGACGATCGCCCTGCTCCAGCATTCGGTCCGCCACGGCGGGTACGAGAGCTACGAGCAGTTCTCGAAGCTCGTCAACGAGGAGGCTGCCCGCAAGGCAACGCTGCGCGGGCTGCTCGAGTTCCGCAAGGCGGCCGAGCCACTCCCGCTCGACCAGGTCGAGCCGGCCGAGGAGATCGTGAAGCGCTTCTCGACCGGCGCCATGTCGCTCGGCTCGCTGTCGCGCGAGGCACACGAGACGCTTGCGATCGCGATGAACCGGATCGGCGGCAAGTCGAACACCGGCGAGGGCGGCGAGGACCCGGTTCGCTACGTGCGCGATGCGAACGGCGACTCGCGCCGTTCGGCGATCAAGCAGGTCGCGTCGGGCCGGTTCGGTGTGAACATCCATTACCTCACGAACGCCGACCAGCTCCAGATCAAGATGGCGCAGGGTGCGAAGCCCGGCGAGGGCGGGCAGCTTCCGGGCCACAAGGTCGACGAGTACATCGCGACGATCCGCTTCACGACGCCGGGCGTCGGCCTGATCTCCCCTCCGCCCCACCACGACATCTATTCGATCGAGGATCTGAAGCAGTTGATCTACGACCTCCGCTGCGCGAACCCGCGTGCGCAGGTGTCGGTGAAGCTCGTGTCCGAGATGGGCGTCGGCACGGTTGCGGCCGGCGTCGCGAAGTGCAACGCAGACCACGTCCTGATCTCGGGACACGACGGCGGCACGGGCGCCTCGCCGCTCTCGTCGGTTCACTACGCCGGCGGGCCGTGGGAGATCGGCCTGGCCGAGACGCAGCAGACGCTCGTGATGAACGACCTGCGCTCGCGGATCTGGGTGCAAACCGACGGCCAGCTCAAGACCGGCCGCGACGTCGTGATCGCGGGGCTCCTCGGCGCCGACGAGATGGGGTTCTCGACCGCCCCGCTCGTCGCGACGGGCTGCGTGATGATGCGCGCCTGCCACCTGAACACGTGCCCGGTGGGGATCGCGACCCAGAACCCGGTGCTGCGCGAGCGGTTCGCCGGTACGCCGGAGCACGTCGTGAACTTCTTCTTCTTCGTCGCCGAGGAGGCCCGGAAGATCATGGCCGAGCTCGGGATCGCGCGGTTCGAGGATCTGGTCGGCCGTGTCGATCTGCTCGTCGCCGACGAGGCCGTCGAGCACTGGAAGGGCCGCGGGATCGACCTCTCGAACCTGCTGATGGCCCCGGACGTTCCCGCTGGGACACCGCTGCGCCGCACACGTGAGCAGGACTCCCCGCTCGAATCTGCTCTTGACTGGGAGTTGATTGCGATCGCCGAGGCGGCGATCAAGCACCAGACGCCGGTCTCCGCGGATGTCGCGGTCCGGAACGTGAACCGCACCGTGGGCGGGCTTCTCTCGCACTCGATCACGGTCGCTCATGGCGCGAAGGGACTACCTGAAGGGACGGTCCGGTTCGCGCTGCACGGCTCGGCGGGCCAGTCGTTTGGCGCGTGGCTCGCGCCCGGCGTGGAGCTGACGCTGAGCGGCGACGCGAACGACTACGCCGGCAAGGGCCTCTCCGGGGGCACGATCGCGATCCGGCCGTCCGACGGCGCGACGTTCGCAGCCGAGGAGAACGTGATCGCCGGCAACACGGTGCTCTACGGCGCGACGAAGGGCAAGGCGTTCTTCCGGGGCCTCGCCGGCGAGCGGTTCGCCGTCCGGAACTCGGGCGCGGACGCCGTCGTCGAAGGTGTCGGCGACCACGGCTGCGAGTACATGACCGGCGGACATGTCGTCGTTCTCGGCCGCACGGGCCGCAACTTCGCCGCCGGGATGAGCGGCGGGATCGCCTACGTCCTCGACGAGGACGGCGGCTTCTCGGGTCGCTGCAACCAGGAGCTCGTCGATCTTGAGGAGCTCGACGCGGCCGACGACGCGCTCGTCCGGACGCTGGTCGAGGAGCATCTCGAGCGCACCGGCTCGGTCGTCGCCGAGCGGCTGCTCGGGTCATGGGACGAGACGAGGCCGATGTTCGTCAAGGTGATGCCTCGTGACTACCGTGCTGCCCTCGAGTTGCTCGCGCTGGGAAACGGCACGGTCAACTACCCCGACGAGCATGTCGTCTCGACGACCGGCGAGGGCTTCGTCACCGCTGAGGTCGAGAGCGGGAGCGCGGTCTGATGGGCGAGCTCGGCGCATTCCTGAAGCTCGGCCGGGTCGACAACCCGGAGCGCGCGCCCTCCGAGCGGGTGCTCGACTATCACGAGTTCGTGAACACCCTCGCTGGCGCGGAGCTCGCCGAGCAGGCGGCCCGCTGCATGGAGTGCGGCGTGCCGTTCTGTCATAACGGCTGCCCGGTGAACAACCTGATCCCCGACTGGAACGACTCCGTGTTCCGCGGCCGCTGGGAGGCGGCGATCGAGCAGCTTCACCGCACCAACAACTTTCCCGACTTCACGGGGCGCCTCTGCCCAGCTCCGTGCGAGGCGGCGTGCGTGCTCGAGATCCGCGAGGGCGAGGCGGTGTCGATCAAGCAAATCGAGCTGGCGATCGTGAACCGCGCGTGGGACGAAGGCTGGATCGGCCCGAAGCCGCCGGCTCGCGAGTCGGGGCATTCGGTCGCCGTGATCGGCGCCGGGCCCGCAGGGATGGCGTGCGCTCAGCAGCTGCGCCGCGCAGGTCATGCCGTGACGGTGTTCGAGCGCGACGAGGCGGGGGGCGGCCTGGTGCGCTTCGGTGTTCCCGATTTCAAGATCGAGAAATGGATCGTGGAGCGGCGCGTACTGCAACTTGCGAACGAGGGCGTCGTGTTCCACTTCGGCGCCGATGTCGGCGGGAATGTCGCCGTCGACGAGCTGAGAGCGTTCGACGCGGTCGTGATCGCGACGGGCTCGCGCGTGCCACGCGACCTGCCGGTGCCCGGTCGTGAGCTCACCGGAGTCCACTTCGCGATGGACTACCTCTACCAGCGCAACCGCTTCGTCGCCCGTGAGGAGGGCCCGACGATGCCGGGCGCCCCCGAGCCGCCGGCCGGCCCGCGCGTGATCACCGCGGCCGGCAAGGATGTGATCGTGATCGGCGGCGGCGACACCGGCGCCGACTGCGTCGCGAACGCTCATCGCGAAGGGGCGGCGTCGGTGACGCAGATCGAGCTGATCGGCGAGCCCCCACACTCCCGTCCCGACGAGGTCACTCCGTGGCCGCGCTGGCCGATGAAGCTGCGCATTCCCTACGCCCTGAAGGAGGGCGGTGAGCGCGACTTCGCCATCTCCACCACCGAGTTCACCGGCTCGAACGGCCATGTAGAAGCGATCCACTGGACACAGAACACCGGCACGCCTCCCTTCGCCGCGATCACCGGCACCGAGGAGAGCCGTCCGGCCGATCTCGTGCTGCTGGCGATGGGCTTCCTCGGCCCGGAGCAGTCGCTGCTCGAGCAACTCGGCGTCGACCGCGACGACCGCTCGAACGTGAAGGCGGCCCGCTACGAGGCATCTCTACCGGGCGTCTTCGCAGCCGGCGACGCACGCCGTGGCCAGTCGCTGATCGTTTGGGCGATCAACGAGGGCCGCCGCTGTGCAGAGGCTGTCGATCGGCATCTGGCGAAGACCGCGTCAGTCTGAGTCGCACGCGTCGCCTCGGGCGTTAGGGCGCTCGCGCAGCAGAGCGGCGCCACGCCTGGCGGCGTACGCTTTTTGCTCGTCTTCAAGGAGGACTTGATGTTCCGCATCGCTTTTGTCTGCGTCCTGACAAGTGCGGCGACCTTCCTCGTTATCTCAGCGACCGGCCTAGCCCGAACGACGACGGCTTCGCAATCCCTTCAGGCGCCCGTAGGTGCAAGCGTTCACTTCGCTGTGAACGATCTCCTTTGCGTCAACGAGCCCGCTGGACGAGGCGGTCGCTTCAAGACGACCGGGGTTGCGTGCTCATCCGACGCCCAGCCTTACCACGGGCTCGCACTCTGGTTCACGCAAACAAGGGTGATCATCACGGCGCCCGCCACCAAAGGCGGCCGCATCCTCTACAGCCTCAAACGCTGATCGGTCGGAGTGTCTTCGGGAACGCTCGGGCGCAGCCGAGAGGGTCGTATCCTGACGAGGTGATCCGCGTTGCGTTGCTGATCGTTGCCTGCGTCGTCCTAGCCGGATGCGGATCGAATCGGCCTTGACCTGAGCCACCGTGGGTATCGCCTGGACTGAAATACCTACGCGGATATTTTCGCGGCTCACCCATCCCGGCAGCCATCGACTGGCATCAGACCGTCGAGAGACGGGCTGTCACGATCACCTTCAGAGAACCTCAGGTCTGCGCCAGGTGCAGCCAAGCCCCGAGAGCGGGCAAGGGGCCACTACTTCGACTGATGACCGGCCGCAGAGCGACCGTGACGTGGCTCCGGAGAAATCGAGAGCCTGGGACCGAGGGCACGAGCGTCGACATCAAGTAGCTCGGGCGTCCGGCCGCAACGCTCGGGCAGTCCGTGGCGCTGGCGCCAGAGCTAAGGGCGGCTTCGTGATCGGAGACGATTCCCCCACCACATCGCGACGAACGTCGCCCAGGTCGGCGTCAAGTCGTAAAGGTTCTGCCGAGCCGCCTAACCCGTGGCTGAGCGTCCCGGTCCTACGCTTGTGACAGAAGTATTTACCAGCGTCGTACGATCGGAGAGACGATGAGCAAGTCCCTTCTTGCGGTGTGTATAGGTTCCTCACTCGTGATCGCAGGGTCCGCTGCAGCCTCTCTCAGCACGAGCGGGCGGCTCGTGGTGAAGGTCGGCACAAGTCGCAGCTATAGCCGGAGCGAGCTGCGACCTGGCGCGACGGTTGTCTGCCGTTATCAGCACCACACGCTCTCGGTGCAGACGCCGAGCGGGACTGAGGAAGGCGCTGGGACGATGTGGCCGAAGCCGGGGACGACGTACCGGGGACTGTTCTATCTGAGCGTGAACGTGGTCGGTAAGGGTTACGGGGTGATCTGCCGCCTCGGCGGTTATCACTCCGCACCGGCAACGTTGCCAAACGTGGCGAAGGTCACCCCGCTCTTGCAACGGTTGTCCCCGGACCGAAAGTGGCAGCTCATCTACAGCCGCCAGAACGGCTACGGTCGGCTCGATCTGATCGATCGGCGTACTGGGCGGCGCTACCGCATGTACCGCTCCAACGACTCGTGCTGCGACCAGATCACTTGGGTCGCGCCGCACACGCTCATCTTCGTCGACGACTACAAGGTGAAGACGCTCGACCCCGACCGGCGTCGGGTCAGGCAGATCGCCGGGTTCTCGAACTTCGTCATCTCACCCAACGGGCGGTGGGTTGCGGGCTATGCCGATACGGGTGGCCATCGGCCTCAGTCCGTCGACGTGGTGCCGCTTGCTGGTGGCGCGTGTCTCGCGGTTCCGAAGCGTCCTGATCAAGACGTCGGCTATCCAAGCTTCTCTGCGGACAGCAGATTCGTTTCCGTCGAGCGACGGCACTTCAGTACCAAACTCGGAGAAGACGTCGGCCCGTTCCGGAAGCTCCGATATCGCATGGCCGCGCTTCGCAAAGTTCCAACCTGCTAGTCCGCGTGCTTGGAGGTGCGCGACGGCGGGTAACGTCAGCGCGGTGAACGTCGTTCGCCGCCTGGCGACTGCTTGGCTATTCGTGGTGGCCGTGATGTTGGCGCTCTACGGTGTCCTCGCGCTCACGTTCAACGAGCCGCAAGGTGGCTCGACATTCGTGACGCTTGCCGGTCATCGTCTCGACGCGCATCGCGTTGGCGCTGTGTGCCTCGTGCTGGGGCTTGCCGTCATCGCCGCCGCTTTCGGAGCTATGCGGCGTAGCCGCGTTCGCTCCTGAGTTCCACGCCTCAGGGTGTATTGCGAAACTCTGGCGCAGGCGTCTGTCATTTCACCCGGAAGCTGATTAGCCGCGGAGCCTTGGCGCAACACTTCAGATGTATGCCTCTCAGGTTCGCTTCGGTGGCCATCGCTTTCGTCAGTGTGCGTGCACGCGGTGATAGATGAGCTTCGCGGCGGCGAGGAGTTGTGCCTTCGTCACTGTGTGCTTCGATCCGTTCCAGCCGGCGCCGACGAGGTAGGCGTAGTCGCCGTCCGCGAAGACGACGTTGATGCCGCCCTGGTCTCCGAATCCCTGCGCGCCGGGGATGCCCGAGACGCGGAACGGGACGGTATCCCCTACCCCGTTATAGATCGTCAGGTACTTGTGCGCTGCGGCAGGCGAGCCGAGCTGAACAACCATGCTGAGCCCCTCCGTGTCACGGGCCTGCCAGCTCAGGTTTTCGAAGATGCCGCCTCCAAAGTTGTCCTTCCGCAGCAAAGCTGCGTCAAAGAAAGCCCCCGGTGGCTCGTGCGCAGCCCATTGCTCGGGGCTGCGGATGACGACCACGGGATTCTGCGGCTTCAACCCCAGAAAATCGCCCACATGCAACACCCGCGCAGTCAATGGCATTGTCGAACCGGTCGGCGTAGCCGACGCCGCCCCGACGATCGAAGCCACCACAATCACGCCCGTCACGACCCGCACGACCGCCCTCACCACACACCTCCAACGCGACTGAGCGCACTATCACCTTCCGCCGAGGCTCGGTCAAGGCGCAGCACCTGCAACCGGAGATCAGGATCGGGGCGGCGACCACGCACGTCAGCGGACATTCCTGAGCATTGGCCCAGTCAAGCGCCGCTTTGCCCGAAGCGGCGGCCTACTCCAAGCCGAGTGACTGAATGGCGGCAGGTCAAGAAGCTCGCCGATCAGTTCGGGGCAATCTGGCTGACAGTTCGCGCGTATCGGCGCAGATGATGCTTGGAAGCTCCGCGACACGCTCCTGATCGCCCTTCGTATTCGCGTTGAGGTCGAGACTTCGATCAACCCTCCCCGCAGGACTCGGAGGGGTAGCGCCTCCGACAGCCCCTTCCGGGGTGCGTTCCGAGCGAAACGGGCTCAGGCGTCTGTGGGACGCTGGGGCAGGCAAGCGTCCTTGGTTTCTAGTCGAGGAGCGCGCGGAGGATGCGTTCCTCGTGAGCGATCCAACCGAGGTGACCCGCGCCGGGGATCGTTTCGAGGCTATCGAGGTTGAGCTCGGCGGCCATGCGCTCGGATGACTTGAGCGGAATGTTCCGGTCGAGTTCGCCGCACCACATCTGCACGGGGATGGAGACCTCGCTGAGCTCGAACGCCCCAGGGCGTCTGGAGCGCCCAGGCGTCGTCGAACCAGCCCTGGGGGCCGTTGGCGAATGCCTCGTGCAGTGATTCCACGAGCACCGCGCGAATATCCGGCCGCTTGAGCATCTCGAGGTCGACGGCGGGCGCATCCGCCATCGCTGAATCGATTGCCGCGCCAGGATCCGACGCGAGCTGCGCGGCAGGCTCGGCGAGGAACTCCTCCAAGCTCTCACGGCCCTCCTCCAAGGCTCGCCGCCTACCCTCACGGTTGATCGCGATCAGGTCATCGGGATCGATCATGTCCGCCGGCGTCATGCTGACGGCAAGCCCGAGCGCCCGCACCCGCTCGGGCGCGCGATGCCCGACGGCCAGAGCGTGTGGGCCACCCCCGCTCACGCCGAGCACGGTGAAGCCGTCCCAGCCGAGGCCATCGGCTACCGCGACCGCGTCGTCGGCCACCGAGAGAACCGTCCGGTTCCGATGCACGCTCGACCGCCCGTATCCAGGTCGGTCGAAGGTCACGACGTGTGCGCCGACCCGCTCGTACAGCTCGGGATCGGGACTGCGATCGAGCCGCGATCCAGGCGTGCCGTGAAGAAGCATGAGCGGGCGGCCACCCGGATCACCCCACGTTGCCCACGCGACGACTCGGCCGTCGTCCCGCTCGTTACCCCTCCGCCAACATCAGCCGAATACTCACACGCCCCGCGCCCGAAGACAACCTACGACCATGAGCAGGCGTCATGACTGGAAACTCGGGCGAGCGACGGTCGTGTCCGCGGGGGTTGACAATCGCGGTCTCCGTTCAGACAATCGCGTGGTCACGCGGACGATCGGAGGAGCAACATGACTGGGGAACTGGAGCATGCGGCTAACGCTCTCATCGAAGCGCTCGACTCGTTGGACCTCGAGCGAATGGTGCAGACGGTTTCGCAGGACGTTCAAAGCGTCGACGAGGTCTCGCGTCAGTGGCTACGGGGAGACGACGAAGTTCGCGGTTACCTCGCTGGCCTGGTGGCAGCCGTTAGCGACGTCCACACGGAGATCAAGGGAGCCGCGGAGCGGATTTGGGGGGACACCGGCCTTCTGACTTGCTGGATGGAACAGAGCTACACGATGGACGGCAACTCTCAGCGAGTGTCTGCTCCGACAACGCTCGTCTTTCGCCGCGAGAGCGGAGAGTGGAAGCTGGCGCTGTTCCACTCAATCCCGCTTCCTGAGCAGCAATAGCTCTTTCCAGCATCGCGGCTCAGGGTGTACCTCCGAAAACTCGCACAGGCGAGCCTTCTGAGGCTCGGCCTTGCCCAGGGTAAAGTTCAACCCGTCGAACGAGCGAGGAGGCGGACCCGTGAAAGTTGTCCACTGTCCATGTGGCAAGAACATCGAAGGCGAGACCGACGACACGCTGGTGGAGAACGTCGAGCAGCACATCTCCGCCGACCACCCTGACCTCGTCGGCAAGTACTCGCGCGAGGAGATTCTGGAGATGGCGCACGAACACTGAGCCGGTTGAAGAACGGTTTCGTCAGGTGGCATAGCCGGACACTCGCGCATTCCACCGCGATCCCGTCTGGGTTCCGTCGATTTGGCTGGTGGGTACGCCGCCGACGACTGTCATCGATCCCTTCCGCTCTCCGGTGCGTGCTCTCGAGCGGCCCGCTCGAGTAGGGAGCTACCGGTTGCGTTTCGCTGAAGGTGCTGCCAGAATCGGGTGGACAGCGTCAGGAGGGCGGTTGAGCGGCTTCGAGCGTGAGCGGAAGCGGGGGGAGGACGAGCCTCTGGCCGCCCGTTCGCCCGCGTCGAGTCCGGCGCAGTCGCAGGTTGAGCGACTGTTCACGCTTCAGACCACTGCGGGGAATAGAGCCATCAGCAGGCTGCTCGCCCGCTCACGGCTGCTCCAGCGTGACGGTGGCGGCCCCGCCCCACCTGCCGCGCCCGCGAACTCGAACGACGCGATGCTTGGGATGACCCGCGTCGCCTGGGAGACAGGGGTGATCCAACGCGAGAAGGATGCAGCCGCAATCCTCGGCAAGCCCAAGGTCTCGAAGGGCGAAATCGGGCAGGCGCAGGGACAGATCAGAGAGGCGAGCGCTGCCGCGAAGAGCGTAGCCGCGCAGTTCAGCACGCTCGACCCAAACCGGGTAACCAGGATCTTCGTTCATGACAACGCGCTCATCGGCGAGGCACGAGAAATCAACATGCTGCTCACTAAGACCACGCCGTCCGACCTCGGCGACGAGATCACGAAGCAGATGGTGCCCTCGGCGGAGCATGCGCTCGCTGACATCACCGCGCCGCTCCCGGCGCAGCCCGCCCAAGGCGCAGCTCCAGCCGCCCCGCCCGCCGCTCCAGTCGCACCCGCCCCGGCGGCTCCTACCTCTGCAACAGCTCCGCCAAGTACCGAAGGCTCGTAGGCTAACGCGGGCCACCGGGCTGCTGCTTCGTGCGCCACCAAGTGGTTGAGCGCTGCCCGGCTCGTGCCTCGCGGCGCAGGACCGCGTCTTCGCACCCGACTCGGCTTTGACTCGCCTTGTACTCGAGTCGAAATGAAGTAAAGATGGCTCGCGACGGATCGTATGAAGGACAGCTGACGACTTGCCTCGGCTACGCATGAGAGTTGGATGTAAACCAATCGCTCAGCACGCGAGCGATCCAAATCCGCTCACGCCACAGGGTCTCTAGAGCCGATCGCTCAGGCGTTTGTAGCGCACGCTGGCGCAGCCAAGGGTCGTCAAGCCTGAGCCGACGGTACTCGTCCATGCGCCCTCGCCTGAGTTCTCTCCACGGACTCATCCAGAGCGCCACGCCCGTGACGCCGACGAAGTAAATGTCCGTCGCTGAACTTGACGTGTCCGGGACGATCAGGGCGACGAACAAACCCGCGAGGACCGGTAGCCCGATCCAGCCAAAAAGCATCACGGAGAAGGCGACCCATACGTATCAGCCGTCTCCGTGCTTCCTCACGGACGCATCTTGCGCGATAAGAAGGATCATCGCAATCAGGGTGCACTGGCGAACGCTCACGCAGCTGATCGAGCTTGGCCCCGAGGCCGCTCCTAATCGCGTCCAGCCGTAGGACGTGCGATGCTTTGCCAATGGGAGAGACCGTCGTGGTCGGATACGACGGCCAGGAGCCCTCGGACCGTGTTCTCGAGCGGGCCATCGAGACCGTCAAGACGGACGGCGGGAAGCTGATTGTGGTTGTTGCCGAGGAACTCCCGCCGGCGCAGTACATGTCGCCCGCGGGTCTCGGGCTCTACGATTCCAGCCAGTACGAGTTCGCGCCCCCGATCTCGCCTCCAGATCTCGAGCATCCGCTCCCGGGCGTACAGGAGATCATTGACCGGGCGAAGAAGCGTGTCGCCGAGTCGGGCGTCTCTGGCCAGTGCGTGTGGGGCGTGGGCGACCCCGCTCAGGTGATCGTTGACGCCGCGAGAGAGCATGGCGCGTCGAGGATTTTGGTCGGCGCGCATCATCACGGGTTCTTCGGGCGGCTTTTCGGCGAGGATGTTGGCGCGGAGGTGCAGCGCGCGGCAAAGTGCGAGGTGGTTCTCGTCGAGTAGTGCTTGCCGCTCAGGGAACTCCTGAGCTCAAGAGGTCAAGGCCGGGACCACGTCTTGCAATCACACACCGGTTGCATTGCAAGACACGGCCCCCGCCCGGCCAGCCTCGAACTCGTCAATCGGTTTGGCAACGATCGATCAGTCGATTGTCCTTGCACGCGAGCCACAGAAAGCCAACTGGGCGCCTACGCGCCCAGTACATAGGATTCGAATGTCGAACCCACCACCTAAGGAGGCGCCATGCCCACAGTGATCGGCCACCACGACGTGACGGACACGGATCACTGGCTTGCTTCGCCGAAGCGCGAAGAGTTCTTCGGTCCCCTGGGAGTTACCAACATCAGGACGTTTGTCGACCCGACGAACCCGACTCGCGTCGCGGTGCTCATGGACATCGCCGACATGGACAGGGTCATGGCCGCGATGGAGACCCCCGAAGCCGCCGAGGCTATGGCCCACGACGGTGTGCTGCCTGAGACGCTGGTGATGCTCGTCGAGGCCGACGCCTCGGTCTGAGCCGTCCGAGCCGCCGAGCCGCCTGTTCGTTCGGAGTGCACTCGCGAACATCGGTGCATCGAGGGGACTGTCTCTGGAGGAGGTCCCGGTCAGCGGCGAATCCATCCGGCGAGGTCGCGGCCTCGCGCTTACCGAAGTGCCGTCTCTCCCAGGCAGCAGGAAGGCCCGGTTCGGACGCAGCGTTTCCGTTAGGGAAACGGATTCTGGAAGGCACCCGGAAGCAGGACCCACCAGGGAGCCATCCAGGCCACCACGGGCAGCCAGAGCCAGACGCGGCTGGAGGGCCGTAGCGTCATCAGCGTGGGGAGCGACACCACGAAGGCGACGATGACTCCCGATGCGACTCGTGGGGTCGAGTAGAGGTCGGCGTAGGCGGCGGCTGGAAGGAAGACGACACAGAAGAGGACGTTCGCGACGAGCGCCCAGAGGCCTAGATCAGTCCGCCGACGGAGCAACCCCCAAGTTGCCAGCCCAAGACAGAATGTCGCCGGGATCACGATCCCATACAGCAGCTGGATCCGATCGGGGTCCCAGGGAAAGTAGTGCCCGATGCCTCCGAACGGCACAGGAGTAGGCAGTAGAGAGTGCGGTACGCCAATATCGCCGAGCCATTGCCGCAGGAATACCAGGCGATACAGCAGGTACGGGCCGACGGCTCCGGCCGCAAACGGCAGCGCCCGGCGCAGACTGCGATCGCGGGCGAGGAGCCACCCCGCGCAGACAAGCGCGAACAGGAGGGTCGTCTCACGTGTCAGAGCCGCGACGGCAAACACAGCAGAGCTCGAGACGAGATTTCGCCGGCTGGATCGGTCGAAGAGGAGAACTGCCCAGGCGACAAGCCCGTAGGCAAGAGCCTCCGAGAGATCACGTAAGACGGCGACGAAGATCCCCGGATACAGACCAAAGATGAGCGCATACCACGGTGACTGCCCCCGTCTGCGCAGCAGAATGGCGAGCGCGAGCGTGCCCATCGCCGCTGCGAACACGTTGATGGCGACGAGCATGAAAGGAATCGCGCTCTGCTGCCCGAGTGCGAGCGTCCGCGCGAGCATCGGGTAGACGGGCCGGCCGTAGCGGTAGCTCGGGTCGTCAATGTTCCCCACAGCGCCACGAGGGTCCTGCGCGATGAACAGGAAGAACTGCCCGTCGTACCCCCCGGACGACGTGACCAGAACGCGGTCGGCATTGATCGCCGCGCTCGACGAGCTCTGATCCACGAACTGCTGACCCACCGTCGCGAAGTCGGACATCCGGTGGTGCAAATGGAAGTGCGCAATCCCCACCCAGGTGCCATAGACCAGGAGCACGCTTGCAGCGACCACAAGCGGCGATGACCGGAACACGCGCGCGATCGTACCCTGTCAGCAGATCAAACCCCATCGTGGGTCGATGTCCTTGCGTTCCTCGACGAGTTGTGATTCAGCGCGACGCGTCCTCGTCTGATCGGCTGCTTTGACGACCCTTCTGCTGCTCGTCTACCCCTAGCCCGCTTCACTGATCAGGACGCATGGCTCACCTCAGGGAACAGTGCGAAACACTCAGGCAGGTGACGGTGACGGCTCCCGGGGAGCTCGAACAGGCTTCTCCTCCCGCCTGAACGCCTCCGCTACGTGCTTGGACTTCGCGCAGGCGACCCGGAATTCTCTGTCGTCGCTCTCGGATCGTGACCGATGTCGATGCGAAGCAACTCCGACCGGAAGGCGCTAACCTGACCAGGGATGCCGCTGTACCGCCTCATATTTCCGACCCCTCCCAACCTGCCGATCGAAAGCACTCCGACCGCAGAAATCGACAGCGGTGATGAAGTCCTCGAGGTGGGTGCCATCGTCAAGTTTGGAGGGCAGTCCTGGCGTGTGAGTCAGGCTCCGGTTGATCTGCCGGAGCGGGGCGACGCGACGGCCGACCTGATGGTCTGGCCCGCGGAATAAGGCAGTCTGAGCCCGGAACCCTGTCGACACCGGCGGCAACGCCGATTCCCGGAATAGCTCCACGCAGCTGTCTCGAGCGATGTTCTGATCGGCGGCGCGTGGACTTCCGACAAGAACGCCGAGATGGATGCGCGCCGAGGACGCCCTCGACCTCGGGGCTCGCGATCGAGAGGTCGGCGTTAGCGTTCCAAGGGATGATCTCCGAGAACCGGATTCGGGATGCTCAGCCCGACGAGGCGCTTGCGCTCGAGGCGCTCCACCGGCGTTCGTCCGACTATTGGGACGAAGATCGGGCCCGCCTGGCCGCCCATCCGGACGCAATCGAGCCGCCCCGCCAAGCGATCGCAGAAGGACGCGTCCGGATCGCAGTGGACGTCGCGGGACGACGACTTGGCTTCTCCGTGATCCTCCCGATCGAGGACGGATCATGCGAGCTCGACGACCTGTTCGTCGAGCCTGATTCGATGGGGCTAGGGATCGGGCGGTTACTCGTCGAGGATGTCGCCACGCGTGCGGCCGCCGCCGGCGCGATCCGCGTCAATGTGATCGCGAACCCGCGCGCAGTCGGCTTCTACCAGCGGCTCGGCTTTCAAATCACCGGCGAGGCGTCAACCCGTTTTGCGCGCGCCCCGCGAATGACCCTCGACCTCTGAACCCCGACCGTGTGAGAAGCTCGCCCACCTAAGCGGGGAGAGGTCGCCTGCCACAAAGCTCACACACGATCCCGTACCGCTTGACGCCCGCCGCGGTGACTGCGATCTGTCGCCGGACGAGCCTATGCGTGCACGAGCTGACCGGTGCCAGAAATCTGTGGCGCGGCGTCACCTCGGGCACGAGTCGCACCGCGCCGCCAACGGCAGGGCACGCAGGCAGGTGCTCGGACCAGACCAGGTTCGGTCCCTGGCTCGTAACGGCCATCCAGCCGCACGCATCACACACGACCTCGATCACTCGAGCACCCATCGAAGGCATAAGGGCGAGTCGCGCACGATCTAGCCAGAGTACCCGCCACCCACGCGCCCGCCGTGTTTCGCAAGCAGCCGGACAGGTCGGCGCTCATACGGCTGGACACTCCAACCTCGCGGGCGAAGTCCTAGCTGATGTGCCGCGGCATCGCTTTCCGCCACATCCGCGACAGCAAGAACGTCGGGACGAGCCAGACGACCAAGAACCCCGCAAACGTCGAGCACGGTCGCCCCGTGGATCAGGAGCGTCAGGGCGAGGACGACGACGAGCACGAGGCTGAACACCAGCCAGGCGCCGGTGAACAACACGACCGCTGCGCCCCGAACCACGGCCCTGGCGATCGCCTGCCCCGTCTGTTGAGGTAAGCCGACACAAGCGCGCCGCAACTCCTCGCGGGTACGCGCACGCAGGACGAGGTCGGTGCGTTCGGAGAACTCGTCGAGCGTCAGACGTCCCCGAGCGAAGTGCTCACGGAGCGAACCGACCGCCCGCTCTCTCTCGCGGTCCTCAGCCAGAACCATGGAGGAACTGTAACCGTAGGTGATCGGATGCCGGACGCGGTCATCGTGTCGAGCGCGTATCGAACGGTCGTCGCTGGTAGATGTGGAGCTTCTCCAGGAGCGCGAGCGGGTCGTCGATCGACTCGAACAGATCCCTGGTGCCTCGCCGCGTTCTCCCTCGCTCGCCGACGAGTCGGCTGCGATCGCGGAGCTCCGGCTTCGTGCCGGCATTCCCGGGCACGGTCACGCGTTATACGAGGTTGCGTACTACGCGAGCGAAGCCACGACAAGGAGGATCACATTGCCCGGTTACACGATCGTCAATCTGATGGAGCTCGAGAACAAGGCCGCCGAGGGCGGCTCGACGACCGACGCCCGTTTCGCCCGCGGCGCGCTCGACTCGGAGCACATCGGTCTCAGCCATTTCCGTTACGCCTCCGGGCGGCGGAGCAAGAGCGGGCACGCCCACAAGGAGCAGGAAGAGGTCTATCTCGTCCTCGGCGGGTCGGGACAGGTCAAGCTTGACGACGAGCTCGTCGACCTCCGGGCCTGGGATGTCGTCCGTGTCGCGCCCGGCACGTTCCGCGGGTTCGCCGCCGGCGCCGACGGGCTGGAGATCCTCGCGATCGGGTCCGACCGGCCGGAGGGTGGCGACGGCGTGACCGCCGACGACGGCTGGTGGGGCGACTAGGAACCGGAGTTGTCGACGATCTCGGCGATCTCGAAGAACTCGATCGTCGGCATGACCCCGTAGAGCTCGGTCACCCGGGCGCGCAACTGGTCCGAGAAGAACGCCACGGCGGCCTCCTTGGACTCCCAGACATAAAAGTTTGTCGCGCGCTTCTCGACCTCGTCGAAGGTGAAAAACTTGAAGCGCAGCCCCGGCATGCCCTCGAACGTCACGCGCGCGTTCGTCGCAACGCCGACGACTCGCTCGCGGTCGAAGGGCCCGTCGAAGTCGAAGGTGACGTTGACGCCGATCATCCCTGAACCTCCTGTTGTCGAGTGCGCCGCCCCTCCGCGATCATACGCCGGTCGTCTCGTTCCAGCTAGCCGCCCGGACGACCGCTCACCTGATGTGCCGGAGCCTGAGGGAGGAGCTCGGGTCGCTCGACCGGGTCGAGCGATAGCTGAAGATCCTCGTGCTCGTACGGTCCGCACCGGACTTCGGTGGGCAGCCGGCTGTCGCGAACGGGTGCCACGAACGCGATCGCCGAGCTCTGGGGCGAGGATCGTGGCGTCTGCGCACGCAGCGCCATCGGCGTTGCCGAGCTCCCGAGCGGCCTTGCGGTCGAGGTCGAGGCACTCGTCGCGCCTGCTGGCTGACCGCCGCCGGCGCCGGCAAGCTGCGCGCGCATCAGCAGCCCGATCAGGAAGGCGGGCCGCTGCCGAGCACGACCGTCGAGCTGTGCGAGGCGCCCGAGGCGTCGACCCAGACGAGCTTGACGACGTCACCCGGATGGTGCTGGAGCATCGCGCTGCTCAGCGAAGACCGCGAATCGACCGAGGTCCCGTCGAACGCCGTGATCACGTCGCCCACGGCCAGCCCGGCCTTCTGGGCCGCCTCACCGTCGACGAGTCCGCCGATCTGAATCCCCGATCTCCCCGACCGCACCGAGCCGTCGAACCCGCCGAGGCCGTTGCTGCTGCCCTGCGCGACCGAGATGCCGAGGAAGGCGCTTGCGCCGACGTGAGTCGTGGCCGAGCCCTTGCCAGTCGCGATCTGGAGCGCGATCTTGAGTGCGTCGTTGATCGGGATCGCAAACGCCTGGCCGGAGCCGCCGGAGAACTGGAACCCGGCCGAACCAGCGGTATTCATTCCGATCACGCGGCCCTGGCTGTCCACCAGCGGCCCGCCTGAGTCGCCCGGCTGGATGTCGGCGTCGGTCTGGATCAGCCCCGAGAGGCGCTCGCTGGTGCCGCCGAACTCGTCGCCGGCGGTGATCGTCTTGTCGATACCGGTGATCGAACCGTCGGCGCTCGACGGAGTCCCGCCGACGCCGCCGGCGTTCCCGACCCCCGTGACGGAGTCGCCGACCTGGAGTGACGACGAATCGCCGAGCTTGGCGGTCGTCAGCCCCGATGCGTCCGCGAGCTTGAGAACCGCCACGTCATGCGACGGGTCATACCCGACCACGGTGGCGTCGTAAGTCTTGCCGTTGCCGATGTCCGTCGCGGTGATCTTCGTCGCGCCGTCGATCACATGGTTGTTCGTCAGCACCTCTCCGTCCGAGCTGACCACGATGCCCGTTCCCGCTCCACCGGTGCCCTGGTAGGAGAACGCCGAGTTGATGTCGACCAGACCGGGGCTGACAGCGTTGCCGACGGCCGAGCTGGAGCTCGAGCCTGACCCCGAGATCGACCCGGAGCCGGCGCCGGAGCCGGAGAAACCGCCGCCGGTGCTCGGAGCCGGAATGCTGCTGGCCGCTGGAGCGCCGGCCGAGCGCGACGACGACCAGAGTTCATGCCCCGCAACCGCGCCGCCGGCAGCCGCAGCGACCACAACCACTGCCACACCGAGCCCCGCGAGGGCGAGCCGCCTCGGCGCCCGCGACGGCTCGTCCGTGCGGCTCTCGATTTCCTCGGTCTCGTCAGTCATCGCGTCGCGTTCCCCCTCGATAGGTTCGATTGTGCCGACAGTGCGGCAGCTCATGCACCAGGAAAGCAGCCGAAGGTCAACGCAACCTGAACGGCAGCCTTGAGCAACCTTAAGAGCTGGTCGCCGCTACGGGCCAAGGCACCCGCCTCGACGGACGGACCGGCATCGCGAGCCGGCGGTTCCTGGTCGGTTCCTCGAGCGACCAATCGGGGGCGCGCTCGTACGAGCCCGCCTCGAGCGGGTAGCCCGCCGCCTCCCAGTCTGCGATGCCGCCGGCGTACCGGCGGAGGTCTCACGTAGCCGCTGCCGTCTCGAAGAGCCCGGTAGGCGTAGATGCTCGCGGCGCAGTGAACGTCGGAGCAGTAGACGAACGATCTCGTCGGCCGGGTCGAGCGCATCGAACGCCTCGTCGACCGTCTCGAAGTGGACGGACGTCGGGATGTGCTTTGCCCGAGTAGGAGAGCTCAGGAGCGTCATCACGAGCTTGAATTCATCTCCGCGGTGAAGCTTGGATCGCAACTCGTCACGTGTGATCAGGTTCATGGCTCAGAACCTCCTTCTAGTTAGTACGATCGTTCGTTCTGATCATAAGTACGACCGATCGTGCTATCTTGATGCAAGCGATGACCGAGACGACTGCCGATCCAGCCGATGCGCGCCCACGCAAGCGGCGCGCCGACGGCGAAAGGAGCCGCAAACGCGATCCTTCGCGAAGCGGCTCAGCTCGCCACCGTCGAGGGTATCGACGGGCTCTCGATCGGGCGACTCGCGAGGCGGTCGGCATGAGCAAGAGCGGGCTCTTCGCGCACTTCGGCTCGAAGCAGGAGCTTCAGATCGCGACGATCGAGACTGCGAGCGATCTCTACGCCGAGCTCGTCGTCGACCCCGGCGCTCGCCGAGCCGACCGGGCTCGGGCGGCTGCGGGCGCTCGTCGAGCGCTTCCTCGAGCACGTCGAGAGCGACGTCTATCCCGGGCGGCTGCTTCTTCGCCTCGGTCTGCCTCCGAGATGGACACCCATCCCGGCCCGGTACGCGATCTGGCGGTACGGCTCACCCGGAGTGGTTTGCCGAGCTCGTTCTCGCCGTTCGCGACGGCCAGGCCGAGGGCGCCATCGACCTTGCGGAGGATCCCGAGCAGCTCGCGTTCGAGCTCAACTCGTACCTGCTGCTGGCGAATGCGCAGTACGTTGTCGTGCACGAGCCGACTCCGATCGAGCGGGCCCGCCGGGCCGTCGATCGCCGGCTGGCCGAAGCCGCGCCGGCCCTACCGGCCTAGAGCCGCGTTCCTGGTCGTCCGGATGTCGCCGTCGTGCGGAGGCGAGGTGTTCGCCTGGTCGAGCCAGGTGCCCGAGGTCCCGCTCCAGATCCTCAGCCGGCGGTTCACGGCGTCATATGCCCACGCACCAACGTAGCCGGAGTCGGCGTAGTTCGTCAGCTGGAACTTGACGTCGACGACCTGCGTTGCGCCGCTTCTAGGAGCTCGCGGCGACGCGTGGCTTGCGGTTCGGGAGGTGGATCGCGCGGCCGAGCGCGACCAGGCCGGCCTCCTTGATCGCCTCCGAGAGCGTCGGGTGGGGCGCGATGCCGTCGGCGATCGTCTCGACCGTCGCTTCGGCGTCGATCGCGACCACGGCGGCCTCGATCAGGTCGGTGGCATGCGCGCCGACGATGACGAGGCCGAGCAGTTCGCCGTAGCGGGTCTCGTGGATCGACTTGACCCAGCCGACGGTCTCGTTCTGCATCACGGCGCGCGCATTCGCCAGCCACGGGAACTGGCCGACCGCGACGTCGTCGCCGTACTGCTCACGGGCCTGGGCCTCGGTCAGCCCGACGCCGGCGATCTCAGGGTCGGTGTAGATCGGGCGCGGCACGGCCGGATCGCCGACGACCGCGTCGTGGCCGCAGGCGTTCTCGGCCGCGACCTCGCCTTCGCGGAAGGCCGTGTGGGCGAGCTGCCAGTAGCCGGCGCAGTCGCCCACCGCGTAGATATGCGGCACCGAGGTACGCCGGTGGTCGTCGGAGCCGATGCCCTTGCGCGTGTCGAACGAGACACCTGCCGCCTCGAGCCCGATGCCGGAGACGAGCGGCGCCCGACCGACCGCGACCAGCATCAGGTCGGCGTCGACCGACTCACCGTCACCGTAGCGAGCGGTCAGGGTGCTGCCCGACTGCTCGACAGCAGTGCACTGCTTGCCGAGCTCGAGCGCGATCCCCTTCTTGCGGAAAACCTTCGCGAGCTCCCTGGCGGCGTCCTCGTCCTCCTGCGGGATCAGGCGATCGAGCATCTCGATCACCGTGACCTCGCTCCCGAACGTACGGAGGATCGAGGCGAACTCGCAGCCGATGATCCCGCCGCCGAGAATCACGATCCGTGCCGGCACCTTCGTCTGGGCCAGCAGGCCGGTCGAGTCGACGCAGAGCTCCGAGTCGAGCCCCGGAATCGGCGGTTGGATCGGGAACGATCCCGTCGCGACGATCGCCGACGCGAACTCGACGTCCTCACCACCCTCGACCGCGATCGTGTTGGCGTCGCGGAACGTCCCCTTACCCTTGACCCACTGAACACCACCGGCTTTGAACAGGGACGCGACGCCGCCCGTCATCTGCGAGACAACCGCGGCCTTCCACTCGTTCGCGGCGGGAAAGTCGAGCTCGGGCTCCCCGATCGAGACACCGAGCTTCCCGAACGAGTCCCGCGCCTGGTGCAGGAAATGCGCGGTCTGCACCCACGCCTTGGTCGGGATGCAACCGACCCGCAGGCAGGTGCCGCCGAGCTCGGCCGCCTCCTCGATACAGATCACGCTCGCACCGAGCTGAGCGGCACGGATCGCCGCCGTGTAGCCCCCAGGGCCTCCGCCCAAAACTGCCACGTCGCATTTCACATCGGCGATGCTAGCCCGTACGCATGTCTAGGGGTTCGAGGTTCCGAGATTGCATCCCAGTCGCCGCCGGAGCCGGGCTTCGCCCGGCGGGAGGCCCACATGAATTGCCACTCGGCACCCGGGAGGAGGAAGCTCGTGGGGGAACCTTGTTGGTTCCCCCACGTTTTCGTCGGCAGAATGCGTGCGGTGAGGCTGGACGGAATCCATCACGTGACGTGCATCACGGGCGACGCGCCGGCGAACGTCGAGTTCTATGCCGGGACGCTCGGATTGCGGCTCGTGAAGAAGACGGTGAACCAGGATGACCCGACCGTCTACCACCTCTTCTACGCCGACGAGCGGGGCAGCGCCGGCTCCGATATCACGTTCTTCGAGTATCAGGGGGCGCCGCGCGGCCGCGCCGGGGACGGGATGGTGCACCGGATCGTCTTTCGCGTCGCCTCGGAGGAGGCGCTCGACTTCTGGGCCGGGCGGGCGAACGGAGAGCGCAACTTCGGATCGGTGCTGATCCACGATCCGGAGGGCCTCGCGCTCGAGCTCGTCGTCGACGACTCCGGCAACGAGCCTCTGATCGCCGATCATCCTGAGATCCCGCGGGAGCTCGCGCTTCGTGGCTTTGCGGGCGTACGAGCCTACTCGTCTGACTACGGTCGAAGCGCGATATTCCTCTGGGGGCTCGGCTTCACGCCGGGTTGGGAGGCGCGCGGCGAGAAGCGCAGCGGCTTCTACGTCTACGACGAGGCGCCCGAGGCACGGGGCATGTCCGGCGCCGGGACGGTCCATCATGTCGCCTGGTCGTCGAAGCCGGAGGAGCACGAGGCGTGGATCGAGAAGGTTCGCGCCGCGGGCGGTCGGCCGACACCGGTGATCGACCGCTTCTACTTCCGCTCGATCTACTTCCGCGAGCCAAGCGGCGTGCTCTTCGAGATCGCGACGCTCGGGCCGGGTTTCACGGCCGACGAGCCGCTCGAGACACTCGGGGAGCACCTGTCGCTGCCACCGAACTACGAGAGGATGCGGGGCGAGCTCGAGAAGCGCCTGACCCGGCTGCCCGACCCCAGGCCGGCGCGATCGTGATCTTCGTCGACCGTCCCGCGGTCGGCTCTGCCGACGGGGCTCTCGTCCTCGTGCACGGCCGCGGCGCAAGCGAGTACGACCTGCTCGGCCTGCTGGACGCGCTCGACCCGGCCCAGCGGCTTCACGGCTTCTGCCCACGCGGCCCGCTCTCGCTCCCACCCGGCGGCGCCCACTGGTACGCGGTGCCACGCGTCGGCTCCCCGGATCCCGCAACGTTCGCCGAGGGCTTCGCTGCCCTCGCCGGGTTCGTCGACTCGCTGCCCTACGACAAGGTCGTGCTGGGAGGATTCTCTCAGGGCGCCGTGATGAGCCTTGCCGTCGGGCTCGGGCTCGGTCGCCCGCGGCCGTCGGCGGTGATCGCCTTCTCGGGCTTCGTGCCCTCGGTCGAAGGCTGGGCGCTCGGCCCCGCTCCCTTCCCGCCGATTGCGATCGGCCATGGAACCTATGACCCCGTGATCCCGGTCGAATTTGGCCACCGCGCCGTCGCGCAGCTCGAGGCGGCCGGTGCCGAGGTGCTCTACCGCGAGTCGCCGATCGACCACTCGATCGATCCCGCGTTCGTCAAGCAGCTCCGTCCGTGGATTAAAGCGATCGTCGAAGCGTGAGCGTGTCGCCGTGCTCGCGCACCTGCTCGAATCCCCGTTCGAGGTAGCTCTGGGTCTCTCGATCGCCCCGGTGCACCGACACCGAAAGCGCGTCGTACCCCTCGAGCTTCGCCCGCTCGACCACCGCCGCCAGCAACTGCTGGCCGATCCCCTGCCCCTGCCTCGTGGGCACGACCACGAGTGTCAGCTCCGGCGTGTCGTTATCGACGAAGCCGTAGCCGGGATTCATCGACGTGAACAGCCGATACCAGGCCGCGCCAACCGAATGGCCGCCTTCTGTCGCGACCAGGGCGGCATCCCCCTTCCGACCCCAACCGTCGACGTAATGCGAGATCGAGACGTCGGTCTCGAACGCGTTCACATGCCAGATGTATGCGAACCCGAGGAGCGAACGGAGAAACGGGACGTCGAGCCTGTCCCCGCGCCTGACGAGAGCGGTCATAGCGCCAGAGCGGGGTCCTCGAGGAAGGTCTTTACGGTTCGCAGGAAGTCAGCCGCGGGCCCGCCGTCGACGGCGCGATGATCGACCGTGAGGGTGATCGTCATCATCGGTCGCACGACGATCGCGCCGTCGACTGCAACCGGCCGGTCGGTCGTAGCGCCAACGGCGAGGATCGCCGCCTGAGGCGGGTAGAGCACCGCGATGAACTGCTCGATGCCGAACATCCCCAGGTTCGAGATCGTGAACGTGCCCCCGTCGAGATCGGCGAGCTGCAGAGTTGCGTCTCTCGCCTTCCCGACGACTGCCGCCCGCGCCTGTGCAACCTCCGTGAGCGACAGTCGCTCCACGGCCTGGATCACCGGGACGACCAGCCCTTGCGGCGCAGCGACCGCGATCCCGATGTTCGCAGACGGGAACCGCAGGAGCGACTCGCCGGCGAACTGCACGTTGACGTCGGGGTGGCGCATGAGCGCACGCGCGCAAACCTTTGCGATCAGGTCGGTAACCGTGACGCGAACGTCGGGATCGAGCTCGCGCGACCGCTCGAGCAGCGTCTTGGCCTGGGTCATCTCGACCGAGACGGTCAGCTGAAACGCCGGGATCTGCCAGGCCTCTGTCAGCCGCCGGGCGATCGTGCGGCGGATGCTCGTCAGCTTGACGGACTCGACCTCGTCGGGCACGTAAGCCGGGGCGGCGGGCGCAACCCGGCGCGGCGCCGCTTCAACCGGGGCGGCCTCCGCCCGCTCGATGTCCTCGGCGATGATCCGTCCGTCGGGACCGGTGCCGATGAGACCATCGAGCTCGACACCCCGCTCGCGCGCCATCCGGCGGGCAAGCGGCGAGGCCTTGACGCGGCCGGCTGTCTTGTCGCGCGCGCCGTTGATCACCGCGCGGAAGGTGGATTCCTCCGCCGGGGCAGTCTTGCCGGCCGTCTCGGGCGGAACATCCGGAACGGCGACCCCCGAAACGGCCACCGACTCACCCGGCTCGCCGATCACGCCGACCGTCTGCCCGACGGGTACCTCGCCCTCAGCGACCGCGATCGCGAGCAGTACCCCGCTCGCCTCGGCCTCGACCTCCTGGGTCGCCTTGTCGGTGTCGACCTCGTAGAGCGGCTCGCCCTTCTCGACGCGATCACCCTCGGCCTTGAGCCAGCGCACGATCGTGCCGCTCTCCATGCCCTGACCGAGACGGGGAAGCTTGACTTCGTCCGCCATTCAGGCCCTCGCGAGCGTCTTCTTGACAGCGGCGAGCACGTCGGAGGGCTGAGGAATGACGAACTGCTCCATCGCGGGGGCGAACGCCAGCGGCGCGAACTTGGCGCCGACACGCTCGATCGGCGCGTCGAGCCAGTCGAAGGCCTTCTCCTGGAGCACGGCTGCCACCTCGGCGCCGAAACCCATTCGCGCGACCGCCTCGTGAGCGACCACGACGCGGTTCGTCTTCTTCACCGAGTCGACAAGCCCATCCTCGTCGAGCGGTTGCAGCGTCCGCGGATCGACGACCTCGACGGAGATGCCGTCCTTCTCCGCCTCCCCTGCGGCGACGAGCGAGCGATGGACGAGCGGCCCGGTCGCGATCACAGTGACATCGGTGCCCTGGCGAATCACCCGCGCCTTTCCGAGCGGTATTGGCTCGAGCGACTCGGGCACTTCCTCCTTGATCGGATAGAGGAGCCGGTGCTCGAAGAAGATCACCGGGTTGTCGTCGTAGATCGACGACCAGAGCAGTCCGCGTGCGTCGGCCGGGCTCGACGCGTACACGACCTTGAGACCGGGAACGTGGACGAGCCACGCCTCGAGCTGCTGAGCGTGCTGCGCGCCTGGCGACCAGCCGGCGCCGCCCTGGGTGCGGATCGTCAGCGGCACCTTCAGTTGCCCGCCGGACATGTAGCGGTGCTTTGCCGCCTGGTTCACGATCTGCTCCAGCGAGAGCGTCAGGAAGTCCTCGTACATGATCTCCACCACGGGGCGCATGCCCTGGATCGCGGCGCCGATACCGGCGCCGACGATCGCCATCTCGGAGATCGGGGTGTTACGGACGCGCTCGGCGCCGAACTCCTCGTAGAGGCCCTGCGTGACGCCCATCGAGCCACCCATCTCGGCGATGTCCTCGCCCATGAGGAAGACGTCCTCGTCTGTGCGCATCGCCGTTGCGAGGGCGTCGCGAACCGCTTCACGATAGGAGAGCTCTGCCAATTCGCCTACCTAAACGCCGCCCGGCGTCCCTGAGTCGTCGCTGACGGTGCGGCGCCGAAGGGGACAGTGTTCAAACACAGCCCCGGAGAGCGCCGTGCCGTCAGCGGCGGCAGGCCGGCGCGGAGGGCGGCTCCGCCGCCCGGAGGCGACGGCCGATCAGGGGCGTCAGGCATAGATGTTCTTGAGGGCGTCTTCGGGCTGGGGGTCGGTGCCGTTCTTGGCGAACTCGACGGCGCCCTCGACTATCTCGTGCACCTCGTCCTCGAGCTGCTGCCATTCCTCCGAGGAGACCTCTAGCTTCTCGCGGAGGCGCACGATCGGGTCGCGCTCGGCGGCCTCGTCGCGGTCTTCCTTAGAGCGGTAGACCTGCGGGTCGCCGATGTAATGGCCATGCATCCGGTAGGTCTCGACGTCGAGGAAGACGGGGCCCGCGCCGGAGCGCACGTACTCCAGTGCCTCGCTGGCCTTCTCGTGCACCTTCGAGACGTCCTGGCCGTCGACCTTGATCGAGTGCATGTCGTAGGCGAGGGCGCGCTTGGACATGTCGTTCCAGACGGGCGAGTGCTGCCAGCCTGGCGTCGACTCGGCCCATTCGTTGTTCTCGCAGACGAACAGGGTCTTGGTCTTCCAGAGCTGCGCCAGGTTGAGCGACTCGTGGAAGGTGCCTGTGTTGGTCGCGCCGTCGCCGAAGAAGGCGACAGCGACGCGCGGCTCGTCTCTGAGTTTGAAGGCAAGACCGGCACCCACCAGCGACGGCAAACCGCCGCCGACGACGGCGTTCGCGCCGAGGTTGCCTCGCTCGACGTCGTAGAGGTGCATCGAGCCGCCGTAGCCGTGCGAGCAGCCCTCCATCTTCCCGTAGAGCTCAGCCATCAGCGCGTTCGGGTGCGTCCCGCGCGCCAGGGTGTGGCCGTGGGCGCGGTGAGTCGAGCCGAAGACGTCGCCGTCCTCCATCGCTGCGCAGACCCCGACCTCGGCGGCCTCCTGGCCGATAGCGACATGCAGGAAGCCGGGCAGCTCGCCGGCGCGGAAGCGTTCCTCAACCTTCTCCTCGAAACGCCGAATCAGGAGCATCTCCCGAAGGAAGTCGCGGAGCTTGTCCTGGGAAAGGGCGCGCTTCTTCTCGACCTTGGCCATGGTCTGAGTGTACGTTCTCGGGCAATGGCACTGGTCAGTGATTGGCAGGACGCGCAGGCCGAGCTGCCCGAGGGATGGGTCGAAGCGCGGATCCACGTGGCGCTCGAGCACCCGGGCCACACCGACCGCGCGGTTGCCCTGCTTGCGCCGCTCCAGCCGCTCCGGCCGGGGCCGGACACGATTGCCGTGCTCGTCGAGCGCGGTGGCGGCGGCCACAGCCCCGAGGCCTTCAGACGGGCGCTCGCCCGCCTCGACGCCGAGCGGCTGCACGGCCTGATCACGATCGAAACGGTCGAGGAGAAGGCGGCTACCCCCGAGACCGCCGTTCAACCGTCGCTCCCCGAGTCCTGGGACGCCGCGCTCGCGACACTCCCTTCCGACTGGAGCGACCTGCTGGGCGAGGTCGAGCTCGCCTCGTCCGACTATCTGGAGCCCGGCGCCCTGCGCATGGCGCCGATGAACCCGCGGCGGGTCGAAAAGACGCTCCGCCTACAGTTCCGGAGCGCCAGCAGCTTCGGCTACGGCGCGTCCCCGGGCATGGTCCGCCGCTGCTTCGAGCGCTGCGATGCCGACGGCATGCGCGGCACCGTCACCGTCCTTCGCGTTCTGTCGGACACCCGGCCCGTTGGCACTCAGGGGCCTGTCTGGCAGATCGGTGGGCGAATGGTCTAGTACCGCGGGTGGAAACCTTCGGTTTCCCCCTACGAGCCCCCCTTCCGACATCTTTCGGCCGAGGTGAGCGAGCGCCGGCCCTCGCGCCCAATCCGGTCTTCCGGCGAGGCCGCGCGGACTACCCGCGAAGCTCCGCGCCGAACTTCTCCGTCAATGCGGCAACGATCGCATTCCTGAGGCGCACTGCGTCGTCCTCGGCGAGCGTGCGATCGGCCGCCTGGTAGGCGACCGAGAAGGCGACCGACTTCCTGCCCGGGCCGACCTGGTCGCCGCGGTAGACGTCGAAGACGTGGATCTCGCGTAGCTCTTCTCCCGCTGCCTCGCGCGCTGCGGTGACGAGGTCACCGACCGGGATCTCCTCTTCCACAACGACCGCGATGTCCTGGCGGACAGCCGGGTAGGTGATGACATCTCGGTAGACGACCGGGCCTCCCGCAGAGTCGAAGAGGCTGCGCAGGTCGAGCTCGAATACCCCCCACTCGCCTTCCAGCTCCCGCGGATGCAGCTCGCCGAGGATGCCCGCGTCGGTGATCGCCGACTTCCCAGGATGGAGGAGGGGGTGACTCCAGCGGCTGAAGGCCGGCTCCGCCTTGATCGCGCGATACAGCGCTTCGACGACGCCCTTCACGTGCAGGAACCCGCCCTCGGCGATCCCGGCCACGGTCGGCGCCTCGGCCGGAAGATCGCCGGCCGGCATATAGACGCGTGCGATCTCGAAGAGCGCGATTCCCCGCGAGCCGGCGTCGACGTTTCGCCGCGCGGCCTCGACGAGGCTCGGGAGGAGCGAGGTTCGCAGCGCGGTGAAATCGACCGAGATCGGCTCCGGGAGCTGCCACGGCGTGTCGTCGTCGGGCCGCAGGCTCGGCGTGTAGATCTCGGCGAATCCGAGGCCGACGAGCGCGTCCTCGACCCGGCGGCGGAGCTGCTGGTCGCGGGTGAGCGAGCCGTTCATCTCGCGGCGCGCGGGCAGGGTGAACGGGACGTCCTCGAGCCGGAAGCGGGCGATCTCCTCGACGACGTCGATCTCGCGCGTGACGTCGCGGGCGCGCCACGTCGGAGCGACGACCTCGCCGTCCTTTCGATCGAAGCCGAGGCGCTCGAGGATCGCGTACTGGCGCTCGGACAGTGTGGCGATGCCGATCACCTCGTCGGCGCGCCCGGGGCGGAAGCCGATCACCGGCCGCTCGGGCAGAGCGCCCTTGACGTCGCTATCCGCCGTCCAGGTGCCGCCCGCGGCCTCGAGCAGGAGCTTGGTCGCCACATCGGCGGCCTCCTCGGCGAGGTGGGGATCGACGCCCTTCTCCCAGCGGTTCGAGCCCTCGGTCCGGAGCTTCTGGCGCTCAGAGGTGCGGAAGATGCCGTACGGCTCGAAGTTTGCCGCCTCGAGGAGCACCGTGGTCGTCGCCTCGCCGATCTCGGTCTCCTCGCCGCCCATGATCCCGGCGAGCGCGACAGCGCGGTCGGCGTCGGCGATTACGAGGTCCTCGGCGGCGAGGTCGCGGGAAACGCTGTCGAGCGTCGTCAGCTTCTCACCGGGCGACGCGCGGCGAACGATGATCTGGCCACCGTGCAGCGCGGTGAAGTCGAATGCGTGCAGCGGGTTCCCGAGGGCGAGCATCACGTAGTTCGTCGCGTCGACGACGTTCGAGATCGGCCGCTGGCCGGCCAGATAGAGCCGTGTACGCAGCCATTGCGGAGACTGGCCGATCGTCACCCCTTCGAACAGCCGCCCGATGTAGCGCGGGCAGCTTTCGAAGTCGTCGATCCTGATCTCGACCGTCCGCTCGGGGCGTGTCTGGGGACTGTCCCCCGCCGGGGCCGTGAGGGACAGGTCGTATAGGGTCGCGATCTCGCGGGCGAGGCCGTAGACGGACTGGAGGTCGGGCCGGTTTCCGGTCGCCTCCACGTGGAGCACGTGGTCGACGAGCGGCAGGACGTCGCCGAGCGGCGTCCCCGGCTCGGTCTCGGGCAGCAGCATGATCCCCGCGTGCTCGCCGCCGAGGCCGACCTCGTCCTCGGCGAGGATCATTCCGTCGGAGATCTCGCCGCGCACCTTGCGCTGCTCCAGCTCGAGCCCGTTCGGTAGCACTGCTCCGGGGAGGGCGACACCAACCGTGGCGCCGACGCCGAAGTTCCAGGCGCCGCAGACGATCGAGCGCGGCTCGGCCTCCCCGACGTCGACCTTGGTGATCTGAAGGCGATCGGCGTTCGGGTGCTTCTCGGCCTCGACGACCCGGCCGATCTTGAACAGGCCGAGGTTGCCGTCCACATCGAGCACGCCCTGGGGGGCGATCTCCTCAACCTCGGCGGTGGCGACGGAGAGGCGCGCCGCGAGCTCGCTCAACGGCATGTCGACGGCCACGTAATCACGGAGCCACGAGACGGGGACCTTCATCAGAACTGCCTCAGGACGCGCAGGTCGCCTTCCCAGAGCGCCCGGATGTCGGGGATGTCATGGCGAAGCTGGGTGGTGCGCTCGAGGCCGCAGCCGAAGGCGAACCCACTCCACACCTCGGGGTCGAGACCGACGTTCTCGAAGACGCGCGGGTCGACCATGCCGGCGCCACCCATCTCGATCCAGCCCGAGAACTTGCAGGTTCGGCAGCCCGAGCCGCCGCAGATCCCGCACGACACGTCCGGCTCGATCGACGGTTCGGTGAACGGGAAGTAGTGCGTCCGGAAGCGCACCCGTCGATCGGGCCCATAGAGCACGCGCATCACGTGGAGCAGCGTTCCCTGCAGGTCGGCGAGCGTGAGGTTCCGGTCGACGGCGAGCCCTTCGAACTGATGGAAGATCGGGTAGCGCGTCGCCGTGATCGCGTCACGCCGGTAGACACGGCCGATCGAGACCATGTAGATCGGCGGCGGCTTCTCCTCGAGGATGTGGATCTGCGACGGGCTCGTCTCGGTGCGGAGGACGTGCTTCTCGTCGAAGAAAAACGTGTCGCGCGGCGAGCGCGCCGAGTGCGTCGGCAGGAACGCGAGCTTGTCGAAGTTGTACTCGACGGTCTCGACTTCGCGGTCGTCGCGGACCTCATAGCCGAGCCCGAGGAACGCGTCCTCGACGGCGCGGCGCACCTGGGTGATCGGGTGCAGCTGGCCGAGCGGCAGCTCCTCGCCGGGAAGCGTGACGTCGATTACCTCCTCGCGCAGGCGCCGCTCGAGCTCCTCACCCGCGAGTGCGGACTCGCGTGCCTCGAACGACTCCTCGAGCTTCCGGCGCACGCCGTTCAGCAGCATCCCGGTCTCGCGGTCGCGAACCTCGCGCAGCGCGAGCGCGAGCGCGCTCTTGCGCCCGAGGTACTGCACGCGCACCTGCTCGAGGTCGTCGCTCGACGACGCAGCTGTGCTTGCCGCGAGGGCCTGCTGCTCGTACTCCTGCCAGTTGTCGCTCACTCGTTCTCCATGGTCGAAAGGGCTCCGGTCGGCTGATTCAGCCCCGGCCCGAGAACGCGGAGGCTACGCGGCGGAAACCGCGGCCCCGGTCTCGAACCGGGGCGGGATAAACACGAACGGCCGTGCCGGCGTCGCCATGTGGGCAGCATACCGGCCATGTCTGCTTACGACCGCATCGCACGGCTCTACGACCCCTGGTCGGTCAGCGTCGTCGAGGATGTCGCGTTCTACCTGGAACGCGCCCGGAAATGGGGCGGCCCAGTGGTCGAGCTCGGCGTCGGGACAGGCCGGATCGCCCTACCGATCGCAGCCGAGGGGATCGAGGTGATCGGCGTCGACCTCTCTGAGGGCATGCTCGAGGTGGCCCGGGAGCGGGCGGCGCTAGCCGGCGTCACCGTCGATCTCCGGCACGGCGATTTCCGTGATCCGCCGGTCGAGGGACCGGTCCCGCTCGTGATCGTCCCGTTCAGGTCGCTGCTCCACATGCAGACCGACGAGGACCGCCGCGCCGTCGTCCGCGCCGCATACCGGCTCCTCGAGCCGGGCGGCCACCTCGTCTACGACGTCTTCTGGCCGGGCCCTGACGACATCGCCGAGACGCACGGCCGCTGGCTCGAGCGTGAGCCCGGCATCTTCGAGCGTGCCGACTGGGACGAGAAGACCCGGACGTTGATCCTGCGAGTCCGCGGCGACGGCGTCGAGTCCGAGCTCTCTCTCGCCTGGATCTCGATGACCGAATGGCGGGAGCTCCTCGGCAACGAGGGCTTCATCGTCGAGAGCCTGTACGGGTGGTTCGACGGCACTCCCTGGGCCGGCCACGAGGACTCGATCTGGGTCTGCCGTAGGCGTGACTAGAAGAGCGTCTTGCGGCGAGACGCTCGCCGCGACAGGCTTCGGGCGTGGACTTCGTAGACCGCGACGTGCAAACTTTGTTCCAGGCGTTGTTCGATATCAGGAGCGATGTCAAGAGAGTTATCGAGCTATTACTGGAGGAGGAGAATGGCGAAGCAGCGGAAGAAGATGACTCCTGAGGAGCGCGCAGCTTGGGAAGCCAACAGCGAGCGGACACTTGCCATGCTTCGGGAGCGGATCGACTTCTACGAGGCGAAGATCAAGGCCTCGGAAGAGCAGGCGAACTAACTCTCAAGGGTTCCGGCGCCGCCACTCGTAGAGCGCGATCGCGCCCGCGGCGGCGACGTTCAGCGACTCCGAGCCGATCGGGATCGTCACCTCGAGATCGCGCGGAACCTCGGGCGGAAGCCCTTCGCGCTCCGCACCGAGCAGCAATATGACTGCGCGATCCAGATCCGCTTCCTCGATCGGCGTCCCACCCGCCGAGACGAGCGCCACCCGCTTGTGCTCCAAGTTGCTAGCTCGGCCGACCTCGTAACTTGCACCACTAGCGTTGTCAGGGAACGAGATCAGCGGCACGCGCCAGATCGCGCCCGCGGTGGCCCGGAGCGCCTTCGGGCTCGTCGGATCGGCGCAACCTTCGGACAGAGCGACAGCGGCACCGAATGCATCGGCTGTGCGGATCAGCGTTCCGACGTTCCCGGGGTCGGAGACGCGCCACAACGCAAGCACCGCAGCGCGCGGCTCAGGCGCAGGTAGGTCGGCCCGCCGGTAGACACCGATCATGCGCGGCGGATGCCCGGCCGACGAGACCTCGGCGAGCAGCGCCGGCTCGACGTTCTCGCCGGCAACGAGCAGCTCGACCGGCTCGGCGGTCGCCGCCGCGACGAGGTCCTCGCCCTCGCAGACGAACAGCCCGAGCTTGTCCCGCCAGCGCCGCTCGCCCAGCTTGCGGACGAGCTTCAGCTTCTCGTTGTCGCGGGACGCGATCATCCCACGACCGTATCGCTACTGCGGAAGCGCTGCCTTCGCCTGGTCGGCGAGCTTGCCGAACTGCTCCGGATCGTGCACCGCAAGGTCGGCGAGCACCTTCCGGTCGAGCTCGACCTCAGCCGCCTTCAGCCCGGAGATGAACTGGTTGTAAGAGAGCCCGTGGGCACGCGCGCCCGCGTTGATGCGGGTGATCCACAGCCGGCGGAACATCCGCTTGCGGTTCTTGCGGTCGCGGTAGGCGTAGGTGAGCGAGTGCTCAACCTGCTCCTTGGCGTAGGTGTAGTTGGTGCTCTTGAGGCCCCAGTACCCCTTCGCCTGCTCGAGTACCTTGCGGCGCTTCTTGCGCGCATGAACGGACCGCTTGACCCTGGCCATTAGCGGCCGACCTTCCCGAGACCGAGCAGCTTCCTGACGACCTTGTCGTTCGCCTTCGCGACGGGCTGATCCTTACTGAACGCCCGCTTCCGCTTCGGCGACTTGTGCTCCAGATTGTGGCTCTGGCCCGCTTTCCTGCGCAGGAGCTTCCCCGTTGAGGTCACCTTGAATTTCTTCTTGGCTCCCGAGTTTGTCTTCTGTTTCGGCATCTTTCTTCACTCCCGCATTCTTGGTAGGCGCCATCACCATCGTCATGTTGCGACCCTCGAGCAGCGGCTGGGTCTCGATGATGCCGAGCTCCTTGACGTCGTCGGCGAGCCGCATGAGCAGATCACGGCCGCGATCCGGATGCTCGCGCTCGCGGCCCCGGAACATGATCGTGACCTTGACCTTCGCCCGCTGGTTGAGGAAGCGGACGACATGGCCTTTCTTGGTCTCGTAGTCGTGAATTCCGATCTTGGGCCGAAGCTTGATCTCCTTGACGTGGATCTGAGTCTGGTTCTTGCGTGCCTGCTTTGCCTTCTGTTCCTGTTCGTACCGGTACTTCCCGTAATCCATCACCTTCGCGACCGGTGGATCGGCCTGCGCTGCGACCTCGACCAGGTCAAGCCCTTTCCCGTAGGCGTAGGTGCGCGCCTCTTCGGTCGGCTTGATCCCGAGCTGCTGTCCTTCCTCACCGATCAGCCGTACACGCGGCACGCGAATCGCGTCGTTGACGCGTGCCTGCGGCTCCGGCCGGCGCGGCGGTTCCCAGGAACCTCGCCGCGGCCTCAAATGTCCCGTACCAAGCTCGTTTGTGCCTCCTGTAGTCCGATCTGCGGTTGAAATGCAGAAAACCGCTGGCAAGCAGCGGCGAGCACCGTTTTCAACCACTTCGGTTGAACCCCCAAAGCCGTGTCCGTAAACACGTCCAGGAGGTGAGAGACGGTTACGCCCCTACTTGTCAGGTCGAAAGCGTAGCACTCCCCTGAGCGCGGGGGCGAAGCCCCCGCTCGCGCACGGTGGCGGCACGTCGCTCTCCGGGGCCGTGCAGGGCGCTGTCCCCTCCGGCGCCGCACCCCCACCGGCGCGTCAGGAGAGTGCTCCGAGGTCAGCGAGCAACGACTGCAGCTCGGGAAGCGACTTGGTCGACCGCTCCCCGCCGTACTCGCGGACGGCGAGCGTCTCGTCCGATTCCTTGTCGCCGTAGACGATCACGAAGGGGATCTTGTCGACCTCGCCGTTCCGGATCCGCTTGCCCACGGTCTCGTCGGAGGCGTCCACCTCGACGCGGTAGCCGGCTAGCTTCCCCGCAAGCTCTTGCGCTGCGGCGTGGTGGCCGAGCCCGACTGGCGAGAATTCGCACCTGTACGGGAGCGAGCCAGAACGGGAACGCCCCGGCGAAGTGCTCGATCAGGATCCCGATGAAGCGCTCGAACGAACCGATCAACGCGCGGTGGATCATCACCGGTGTGTGCTCGGCGTTGTCGGCGCCCTGGTAGCGCAACCCGAAACGCTGCGGCATCTGGAAGTCGAGCTGCACGGTCCCGATCTGCCAGGCGCGGTCGAGCGAGTCGAGCATGTGCAGGTCGATCTTCGGGCCGTAGAAGGCGCCGTCGCCCGCATTGACCGTGTACTCGAGCCCGCGACGGTCGAGCGCGGCTGCGAGCGCAGCCTCGGCGACGTCCCACTCCTCGTCTGCCCCGATCCTGTTCTCCGGCCGCGTCGAGAGCTCGACCTTGATCTCGAGCCCGAGCTTGTCGTAGATCGCGTACCCGAACTCGAGGCAGCCGGCGACCTCGTCGGCGATCTGCTCGGGCGTGCAGAAGATGTGCGCGTCGTCCTGCGAGAACATCCGCACGCGCAGCAGCCCGTGCAGCGCGCCGGTCAGCTCGTCGCGATGGAGCACTCCCGCCTCGGCCATCCGCAGCGGAAGCTCGCGGTAGCTGTAGGCGCCGTCGGAGTAGAGGGCGCAGTGCCCCGGGCAGTTCATCGGTTTCAGCCCGAACTCGCGGTTCTCGGACTCGAAGGTGAACATGTGCTCGCGGTACTTCTCCCAGTGCCCCGAGGTCACCCAGAGCTCCTTGTCGTAGATCTGCGGCGTGCGCACCTCCACGTAGCCGCGCTCGCGATTCTCGCGGCGGCGCAGATCCTCGAGCACGTTCCAGATCACCATTCCCTTGGGGTGCCAGAACGGCGAGCCCGGCGAGACGTCGGAGAAGTGGAACAGGTCGAGCTGTGTTCCGAGCCGGCGGTGGTCGCGCTTCTTCGCCTCCTCGAGCCGCTCGAGGTGAGCCTCGAGGTCGCCCTGCCTGAAGAACGCGGTGCCGTAGATCCTGGTCAGCTGAGTGTTCTTCTCGTCCCCGCGCCAGTAGGCGCCGGCGAGGCCGGTCAACTTGAAGGCCTTGATCGGCGAGGCGTCCTGGAGATGGGGCCCGCGACAGAGATCGGTGAAGTCGCCCTGGGAATAGAGAGAGATGGAGCCCTCGGCGCTGTCGACGAGCTCGACCTTGTACGGCTCCCCCTCCGCCTCGAATCGCTCCCGTGCGTTGGCGCGCGAGATCTCCTCGCGGTTCCAGACTCGCCCCTCCTCGATCTCCCGGCGAACCTCGGCCTCGATCGCCTCCAGGTCGCCCTCGCCGATCGGCTCGGGGAACTCGAAGTCGTAATAGAACCCATGCTCGATCGGTGGGCCGATCGCGACCTTGACTCCGGGATAGAGCCGGCGCACCGCCTCGGCGAGCAGGTGTGCGCTCGAATGGCGCAGCACGTAGAGAGCATCGGGGTCGGAGGTGTCGCGCGTCGTCAGGAACTGGATCGGCTGGCCGTCGGCGAGCGGTAGGCGAACGTCCTGCACCGAGCCGTTCGAGCGCACGAGCACCGCCTGCTCGGCCAGCTTCGGCCCGATCGCGCGCGCAGCATCCAGGCCGGTCGCGCCGTCCGCGAGCTCGAGCTCCTTGCCGTCGGGAAGGACAACCCTCATCGCCTCAAGGATACGGACGAGGCCATGGGGTCGCGCCGCCTGCACGGCCAGGCTCTGCAGTAGGCCGCGGCGGCCTGTGGGAGCTCAGTGTCTTGACACATTCCGATATATCGGATACTGTCTCGATATGAAAGGAGAATCGATATGCACAGAAACAGAGAAAGAACAATGATGTGGGGCCCGGGCCCCGAGGGCCCCGGCGGCTTCGGCCCCGGAGGGCCCTTTTTCTTCAAGCAGCGCGGCTTTGGCGGCCCGGGCGGGCCTCGCGGCCGCCGGATGCGCAGAGGCAACGTGCGCGCCGCGATCCTGCTCCTGATCGAAGAGGAGCCGCGCAACGGCTACCAGGTGATGCAGGAGATCGAGCAGCGGAGTGAAGGCGCGTGGCGCCCCAGCCCCGGCTCGGTCTACCCCGCCTTCCAGTTGCTAGCCGATGAGGGCCTGATCCGCGGTGAGGCACGCGACGGCGGCAACGTCTTCGAGCTCACCGACGCGGGCCGGACCTACGTCGAGGAGAACCGCGAGAAGCTCGGCAACCCCTGGCAGCAAGCCGGCGAGGGAATGCCCGACGGCGTCCGCGAGCTGATACACCTGGCGATGCAGGTCGGAATGGCGACGCGCCAGGTCACCCACCACGGCAGCGAAGCGCAGCGCGCCGAGGCCGCCAAGGTGCTCGCCGAGACCCGGCGCTCGATCTACCGGATCCTCGCCGAGGACGACCCGGCCGCCTGATCTCAGACATACCGCCCAACGGGCGCGCCGATCATGGCGCGCCCGTTGGCCATACTGATTCGATGAGAGCCGCTCTGCAGCGCCGGCTGCCCGTCGTGCTGCAGCAGCGCGATTTCTTTCTGCTCTGGATCGCCCTGGTCGCGGAAGGCTTCGGAATCCAGATGATCGCAGTGGCCGTCGGGTGGCAGGTGTTCGCGATCAATCACTCGGCGTTCGACCTCGGCCTGGTCGGCCTGTTCGAGTTCGTGCCGCTGCTTCTGCTTGCACTTCCCGCAGGACATCTCGCCGATCGCTTTCCGCGGCGGCTCGTCTTCGCAATCGCGCTCACGCTGGGCGTGTGCGTCACGGCGCTCCTCCTCGTGGTCACGATCTCGGGCGCAAAGCAGCTCTGGCCGTTCCTTGCGCTCGCCGCCGCCAGCGGCGTCTCGGCGGCGATTGCGAACCCCGCGGCACGGGCGCTCGGCCCTTCGCTCGTGCCGTTCGAGCTGATCCCGAGCGCGATGGCGTGGCGCTCGATCGCCTTCCAGTCCGGGACGGTCGTCGGCCCTGCACTCGGCGGCCTGCTGTTCGCTCTCAACGAGGAGTCGGTCTACGGCGTCGCCGCCGTCATGCTCGCGATCGGTGTCGCGGCGCTCCTCGCGGCCAGGGAGCCCGACGAGCGCCTGCCCGGGACGAAGGCGCCCGGGCTCTCGAGCGTTCTCGAGGGGATCAGGTTCATCCGGCGGACGCCGGTGATGCTGGGCGCCATCTCGCTCGACCTCTTCGCCGTGCTTTTCGGCGGCGCGATCGCGCTGCTGCCGCTCTTCGCAAAGCAGATCCTCCACACCGGCCCACTCGGCCTCGGTGTGCTGCGCAGCGCTCCCGCGGTCGGTGCGCTGATCGCGGCCGCCGTTCTCGCCCGCCGGCCGGTGCGCGGGAATACCGGCTCGACGCTGCTCGCCGTTGTCGCGGCGTTCGGCGTCGCGATGATCGTCTTCGGGCTCTCCCATAACTTCGCGCTCTCGCTCGCGGCCCTGGCCGTGAGCGGCTTCGTCGACATGATCAGCGTGAACATCCGCAGCACGATCCCGGCAGTGGCGGCGCCGAACGAGCTGCGCGGGCGCGTGGTCGCGGTCGAGATGGTCTTCATCAGCGCGTCCAACGAGCTCGGCGCGTTCGAATCCGGAGTCGTCGCGGCCCTGATCGGCGCCGTGCCGGCGGTCGTGATCGGCGGCGCCGTCACGATCGCGCTCGCCGGGATCTGGAAGTGGGTGTTCCCCGACCTCGCGCGAATCGACCGGATCGACGAGCTGCGTCCGGAACCGGCCGTAAGCCCCGAAGCCGCTGTGTAGGGTTTGCAGGCGATGGCGACCGTCCGCATTCCCCCGATTCTGCGTCCCGAGGCCGGCAACAACCGCCAGGTCGAGCTCGGGGGAGCGACCGTTCGCGATGTCCTCGAGAACCTGATCGCAGAGTACCCGTCCCTGCGCGAGCGGATCTTCGACGGCGACGATCTGCCCCAGTTCCTGAACGTCTTCATCGACGGCTCCGACGTTCGGCTCCTGAACGGCCTCGACACCGAGGTCTCCGACGGGGCGACCGTAATCCTGCTGCCGGCGGTCGCCGGCGGTTCCGATTTGCTCCCCTGAGCGAGGGACGCTAGAGTCCCCTCCGTTCGGTCGCCGACGACCGCACGCGGGCAACGAGGCCACAAGACCTTTCTGTACGGGTCTTGGGGCCTTTTTGTATTGGTCCAGCGCTCAAACGGCCCCCGTGCCCGGTAACCGTCTGTCTCGAAAGGAGATCGTCTTGCTCGCGACGACCGTTCTTCCATATCCAACCTGGCTGAACCCGGGCGATAACGCCTGGCAGATGACCGCCGCGACGCTCGTCGGCCTGATGAGCGTCCCAGGCCTGGTTGTGCTCTACGGCGGCGTCATGCAGAAGCGGTGGTCCGTGAACAGCATGATGCTTGCGTTCTCGGCGTTTGCCGTCGTCCTGATCGTGTGGGTGCTGTTCGCCTTCAACATGGGCTTCGGCCATCCATGGCACGGCATTGCTGACGGAAGCGGAGGGTTCTTCGACCGCTTCTTCGGCAACTTCATCGGGCAACCGGGTGCCGTCCTGAACCACGTGTCCGAACAGGGACAGGCGACGATCCCGCTCGTCGGCGGCCCCGACTGGCACTTTCCCCAGTCGACGCTCGTGTACTTCCAGTTCGTCTTCGCGGCGATCACGCCGCTGCTCATGCTCGGCTCGGTTCTCGGCCGCGATCAACTTCAAGGCGTGGCTCGTCTTCGTCCCGCTCTGGATCTCGGGCGTCTACGTCGTCAACGCGTTCATGATCTGGGGCGGCGGCTACTTCGCCCAGCAGGGCGCGATCGACTACTCGGGCGGTTACGTGATCCATCTCGCCGCGGGCGTCGCCGGGTTCGTCGCAGCAGCGGTGATCGGCCCACGACTGGCTCGCGACCGCGAGATCGACGCCCCGAACAACCTGCTAATGGTGGCGACGGGTGCCGGCCTGCTGTGGCTCGGCTGGAACGGCTTCAACGGCGGCGATCCGTACTACGCCAGCGCCGATGCCTCGGCCGCGATCCTGAACACGAACCTCTGCACCGCTGTGGCGTTCCTCGTGTGGGTGCTCTGGGACTACATGACCGGCCGCAAGCCGTCGCTGATCGGCAGCGTCAACGGCATGATCGTCGGCCTCGTCGCGATCACCCCGGCGGCCGGTTTCGTCAACGGCTACGGCGCGATGCTGATCGGCGTCATCGCCTCCATCGGTCGTCTTCTTCGCCTACAACTACCTGAGCCGGTGCCGCCCGTTCCGCAACGTCGACGACACACTCGGCGTCATCTACACGCACGGCTTCGCCGGCGTCGTCGGCGGTCTGCTCGTCGGCGTCCTGGCCGACTCGAACATGGCCGTGTACATCAACCCCGACGGCTCGCCCGTGGTTCTCGGGCACCGGCAGCCTGCATCTGCTCAGGGTGCAGGCGACGGCCGCCCTGTGGGTGATCTGCTTCACCGCGATCGGCACGTTCATCATCCTCAAGGTGGTCGGGCTCTTCATTCCGCTTCGAATGAGCGACAAGGAGCTCGAGGAGGGCGACATCGCGATCCACGGGCACGAGGTGTACCCGTCGGACATCCCCTCGCTCGGCTATACCGGAGGCGGGATCGTCCCTTCACCCGCACCCTCACCACAAGAGCCGACCGTCGGCTGACCGTCGTAGGGGCCCGGGCGTCGCGCACGGCGCGCGCCCGGGCCCTCCGATTCCCAGACAGGCGACCTCTGAGAGGACGAAATGGCCACGAAGATCATCGTTTCCTACGACGGATCCGACAACGATCGCGACGCGCTGGCACTCGGGCGCAAGCTCGCCGAAGCCGGCGCGTCGCTCGTACTCGCGTACGTCCGGCACATGTACGAGTCAGGCAGCCGCGAGCAACTCGCGGAGCACGAGGCTGACGCACTACTCGAAGGCGGAGCAACCTGGCTCGGAAACCCGGATGTCCCTCGCTTCGTCGTGCTGAGCGCATCGACGCCCGAGGGGCTGAAGGAGCTTGCGCTCAAGGAGCAGGCGAGCGCGATCGTGTTCGGCTCCGCCTACCGCACCACTCCGGGTCACGTCGACCCGCAGGCCTCCGCACAACGGTTCATGGAAGGTGGGTCACTGGCCGTCGCGGTCGCGCCGGCCGGTTACCACGACTTCGCCGACGCGCCGATCACCGCGATCGCCGCTGTCGACGAGGAAGGCGACACGAGCGCCGCGCAGACCGCGGCCACCCTGGCCTCGAAGCTCGGCGCGACCGTCGCCGACCGGGCGAGCCAGGACGTGTCGCTCCTCGTCGTCGGCTCCAAGGCCGTCGCGGTTCACGGCACGGTGATGATCAGCGCCGCCTCGGCGTACCTGATCGAGCTCACGCCCTGCCCGACGATCGTGCTTCCGAGAGGCGTTCCGCTCGCCCTCTGACTCGTATCGCCGGCAGCTCAGCTGCCGACGAAGTAGACCTCGTCCGCGCCGCGCCCGAGGCGCTCCAGCACCTCGGGCGCGGCCGGCGTGTCGAGCGAGAGCACCATCACCGCCTTGCCGGCCTCCCGGTTGCGGGAGACAGCCATGTTGGCGATGTTCACGCCGGCCTCGCCGAGCAGCGTCCCGACCCGGCCGATCACGCCCGGTACGTCGTCGTAGCGGAGAACGACCATGCGGGGCGTAAGCTCGATCTCGATCTCGAAGCCGAGCACCGAGACGAGCCAGAGGCGGTGGTCACGCCCGATTGTCGTTCCGGCGACGCGGATGCCGCCGGCCGTTACGGCGATCAGGTTCGTGAAGTCGCGCGACGAGCGCTGCCGCACCTCGACGACCTCGATCCCCCGCTCGGCCGCGATCAGCGGCGCGTTGACGTAGTTCACTAGCTGGTCGACCCTTCCCCTGAAAGCTCCATTGAGTGCAGCGAGCGTCAGTAGCCGCGTGTCACGCTCCGCGAGCTCGCCGTAGTACTCGAGCGTGATCGTCCCCGGCTCGCCGTGGGCGAGCTCGAGCGCGAAGTGGCCGAGGCCCGCCGCCAGCGGCAGGAACGGGCCGAGTACCTCGAGATCCTCGCCACCGACCGACGGGATGTTCACCGCGTTCGTGACCACCCCACCCTCGAGCGCGGCCGCGACCTGCTCGGCGACGATCACGCCGGCACGATCCTGCGCCTCGTCTGTCGAGGCGGCGAGGTGCGGTGTCACGACGATGTGCGGTGCGCTGAGCAGCGGGCCCGAGTAGGGCTCCTTCGAGAAGACGTCGATCGCAGCGCCGCCGAGCCGTCCCGACTCGAGCGCGTCGATCAGGGCGTCGTCGTCGACCAGCTCGCCCCGAGCGGCGTTGATCAGCCGCGCGCCGTGCTTCATCTGTTCGAACGCGGCGGCGCCCATCACACCGCGGGTCTCGTCGTTCAACGGCAGATGGAGCGTGACGAAGTCGGCGCGGGCCAGCACGCCCTCGAACGTGTCCTGCTCGACGCCCGCCTCGCGAAAGCGGTCGGCGGAGACGAAAGGGTCGTAGGCGACGACGTGCATCTGCATTCCGAGCCCGCGGCGGGCAACCTGCTGGCCGATCCGGCCGAAGCCGAGCACGCCGAGGGTCTTCTCGGCCAGCTCGATCCCGCCCCACTTCGACCGCTCCCAGCGATTGTCGATCAGCGCGCCGTGAGCCTGCGGGATGTTCCGGGCGAGAGCGAAGAGCAGGCCGACGGTGTGCTCGGCGGCCGAGACGATGTTGGACTCGGGCGCGTTCGCGACGACGATCCCCCGGCGCGTGGCCGCGTCCACATCGACGTTGTCGACGCCGACGCCCGCGCGCCCGATCACCTTGAGGTTCGTTCCCGCCTCGATCAGATCGGCGGTGAGCTTGGTCGCGGAGCGGATGACGATCGCGTCGTAGGCGCCGATGATCGAGGCGAGATCGCTGTCGGAATCGACGTCGACGTCGAACTTCTCGCGCAGCAGGTCGACCCCGGCTTCGGCGATCTCCTCGCGCACCAGGACCTTCAGACGTTCGCTCATCGGGCTCCACGCTAGCCGTAATCGCAGTCGCCGCGGTGGATGCTACCGGCAAGATCGGTGTCCATTACTGCATTCGATGAAGATTCATGACTGTAATAAGTGAAGTGGATAGGAAGCGCATCGCCGCTCAAGACTTTACTTTTTGTAGTTCCCTCGCTACAGTGCCCGCGATGGTGCACACGACCCTCCTTCGTGGAACCACAAGCCCCCGCTCGGCGGCCGGGGCGGGCGCGCCCCGCCGCCGCCCGAGGGGCAGCTTGTGAGCACCCTCGATCGCCGGTCGACACCGAAGCCACCCGCCGACTGGGACCTGGTTCTCAAGCGCAACCCGGTCGAGCGGCTCAAGCGCGAGAAGGCGCCGCTCGGGATCCGGGACGAGCTACCGGCCCTGATCGCGGCCGGCTACGAGAGCGTCGCCGAGGAGGACATCGTCCGGCTGCAGTGGTGGGGCCTCTACCACGACAAGCCCAAGATCGGGACGTTCATGCTGCGCATCAAGGTCCCCGCCGGCCAGCTGACCGCGACCGAGTTGCGCACGATCGGCGAGGTCTCGAACCTCTACGGCCGGGGCGACGGCGAGCTCTCGACACGGCAGAACATCCAGCTGCACTACCTCGAGCTCGGGAAGCTGCCGGACATCTTCGCGCACCTCGAGCGCTCCGGGGTCACGACTGCCGGCGGTTGCGGCGACACCGTGCGCAACATCACCGGCTGTCCGGTGCAGGGCATCGCGGGCGACGAGCTCTTCGACGCTTCGCCGACCGTCACTGCCGCGGCCGACCTCTTCTATGGCAACCCCGACTGGGCAAACCTGCCGCGGAAGCACAAGTACTCGATCTCCGCGTGCGCCGACCGTTGCAATGCGCCCGAGATCAACTGCATCTCGCTGATCGGGACGGACAACGCGGGCCGCGAGGGCTTCGCCGTCCACGTCGGCGGCGGCCTCTCGTCGGTGCCGCGGATCGCGCGCGACATGGGCGTCTTCGTCCCGAAGGAAGAGGCCAACGAGATCCTCGGCGCGATCACCTCGGTCTGGTCTGAGGATCTCAAGTACCGCGTCTCCCGCGTCAAGGCACGGCTCAAGTTCATGGTCGACGACATCGGTCCCGAAGGGATCCGCGAGCGTGTCGAGACCCGGCTCGGCCGCAAGCTCGAGAACTACAAGCTGCCGGCCATCACGGTCGAGCCGTCGCACCACCTCGGCGTTCACGAGCAGAAGCAGGAAGGGCTCTCCTACATCGGAGTCCCGGTGCATCTGGGCCTGATCTCGGGCGACCAGATGATCGCGATCGCCGATCTCGCCGACCGCCACGGCGGTGACATCAGGCTGACCCGCCAGCAGAACTTCATCGTCACCGGCATCCCGAACGACAAGATCGACGAGGCCACGGCCGAGCTCGAGGCGATGGGCTTCCCGCTGGACATCAACCCGGTGCGCGGCAACTCGATCGCCTGCACCGGCGAGCCGCACTGCAACTTCTCGGTCGCCGAGACGAAGACGCGGCTCGGCGCGCTCATCGACCGCCTCGACGAGCGCTTCGGGATGCAGATCGCCGACCTGCGGCTCCATCTCGACGGCTGCCCCCACGCCTGCGCCCAGCACTGGGTCGGCGACATCGGCTTCCAGGGCACGACCTCGCGCGATGAGGGAGGGGTGCGGCGGCAGGCCTACGACATCTTCGTGCGCGGAAGTCTCGGGCCCGAGCCCGAGATCGGACGCTCGCTGTTCCGGCGTGTTCCGACCGACGAGCTGGATTCGGCGGTTGAAGGCCTGATTGCAGGCTGGCTCGACCGGCGCGAGCCGGATGAGAACTTCGTGTCGTTCACGCGCCGCGCGAGCGACGAGGAGCTCGGTGAGCTCGCCGGTCTCGAGCCGGCCAAATTGCGACAACGGGAGGAGGCGGAGTGAGCTTCGAGTGCGAATGAGCCGTCGAGCTGATCGACGAGCTGGAGGCTGGCGAGCTCAGCATCGAGTTCGAGGGCGAGGAGCCCGAGACGGTCCTCGAGTGGGCGATCGAGCGGTTCGCGCCGAACATCGCGATCTCGACGTCGTTCCAGATCGACAGCGTCGTGCTGATCGACATGGCGTACGAGATCGATCCCGACATCCCGGTCTTCAGCGTCGACACCGGCCGCCTGCCCGACGAGACGCTCGAGCTGGCCGACCGCCTGCGCGCCCGCTACCCGGGCCTGCGCCTCGAGCTGATCGAGCCCGACGCCGACGAGATCGCGTCGATGACCGGTAAGCACGGCGTCGACCTCTTCAACACGTCGGTCGACCTGCGCCTCCTCTGCTGCAACCTCCGCAAGGTGCGCCCGCTCACCAAGCACCTCCACTCGCTCGACGCCTGGGTCACGGGCCTGCGCCGCGACCAGTGGGCGAGCCGCACGAACATCCGCAAGGTCGAGATCGACCACGACCACGGCGCGATCGTCAAGCTCAACCCGCTCGCCGAGTGGACAGAGGATGAGGTCTGGGACTACGTGCGCGAGCGCGACGTGCCCTACCACTCGCTCTACGACCACGGCTACAAGTCGATCGGCTGCGCGCCGTGCACCCGGGCGACCGCGCCCGACGAGCCGAGCCGCGCGGGCCGCTGGTGGTGGGAGACGAACGCACCGAAGGAGTGCGGGATCCACTGCTCGGTCGAGAGCGGCGGGCTCGAGCACGAGCTGCACGCGCTGCTGAAGGAGAGCCATTGAGCGATGCGGTCCGCGTTACGCGGCGAGGCGGCCGAGGTCGCCCGCGCCGAGGCGCAGGCGGTGCTGTCGATGGTGCAGGACGAGTCGCGCCGCGGACGGCTCGCCGACGTGGTAGCTGCCGTCGACGGCGGCGAGGTCGAGGGCGACGACGCCGACGCGCTCGCAGAGCTGCTCGAGCTCGGCCTCGCGACCGGGCGCTTGCGCTCGGTCTACGGGCCCGAGGGCGAGCAGGCGGCGCTGGCGCTCTTCCGGCGGCTGCCGCTCGGCCGCGAGCTGACCGAGTCGGCACGCGAGCTGAACGGAGCGCTCGAGGCGCTCGAGGGCCGCACGATCGAGAAGGTTTCGGTCACCGCGGTCGGACCTGGAGAATACGGCGTGACGATCTCGACGGAGGACTACGAGATCGTCCTTCGGCTCGGACGAGCCGGAGCCCGGCTAGCGACGATAGGAGCATGAAGAAACGATGACGTACATCATCGGAGAAGCCTGCATCGACGTAAAGGACATCTCGTGCCAGAGCGTCTGCCCCGTGGACTGCATCCACGAGGTCGACCGGATGCTCGTGATCGATGCGGAGGAATGCATCGACTGCGGCGCCTGCGAGCCCGAGTGCCCGGTCGAAGCGATCCTCCCCGAGGACGCAATTCCGGACGACTGGGAGCCGTTCGTCAAGATCAACTACGCCTTCAGCCTGGAGAAAGAGGAAAACGGGAAGCCCGAGGTCAATGCCCTCGTCCAGGCCTATGCCGACGAGAAGGGGATCGTTCCTGCGGCGGAATGAGCGTGGACTTGGCGGAGCCCACAAAGGAACAGAGGGCAATAGGGCAACCAAAGGTTGTCCTGTGAGCAAGGACTTCTACATGGCATGTCTCGACGTGACGGGTCGCCGCTGCGTCGTCGTCGGCGGTGGGCTGGTCGGGCTCGAGAAGGCCGCCGGGCTCGTCGCCTGCGGCGCGCGACGTCACGGTGGTCTCGCCGGACCTTCACGAGGCCTTCTCCGAGCTCGACGGTGGATTGGGTCACGCGGCGCTACCGCGCGAGCGATCTCGAAGGCGCGTTCCTCGTGATCGCCGCGACGTCGGATCGCGCGGTGAACGAGGCAGTGCACGCGATGCCGAGGCACGGAAGATGCTCTGCAACGTCGCCGACGTGCCGGAGCTCTGCAACTTCATCCTGCCCGCCGTGCACCGCGAGGGGCCGATCGCGGTCGCCGTCTCGACCGGCGGCGCCTCGCCGGCGCTCGCCAAGCGGCTGCGGTCGCAGATCGCCGAGCTCGTCAGGCCCCGAGCACGCCGAGCTCGCCGAGGAGCTGCGCGCGCTGCGGCCCGAGGTCGAAGGAGCGCTTCGAGACCTACGAGGAGCGCCGGGACTACTTCGAGGACCTGGTTACCGAGAGGCTCTCGTGACCGTCTTCCTGGTCGGCGCCGGCCCCGGCGATCCAGGCCTCGTGACCGTTCGCGGGCTCGAGCTGATCCGCGGCTGCGATGTGCTCGTCTACGACGTCCTCGTCGCACCCGAGCTCGTCGAGGAGGCCCCCGACGACGCGCTCGTCATCCCGCGCGAGCAGCTCCGCCAGGCCGAGCTGAACGAGCTGCTGGTCGAGCTCGGCCGGTCGGGCCTCGACGTCGTTCGACTCAAGGGCGGCGACCCGTTCATCTTCGGCCGCGGCGGCGAGGAGGCCGAAGCGCTCGTGGAGGCCGGGATCGCCTACGAGGTCGTGCCCGGCGTCTCGGCTCTTTCGGCTGTGCCCGCTTCGGCCGGGATCCCGATCACTCATCGTGGCGTCTCCGCGCAGGTCACGCTCGTCTCCGGTCACTCCGCCTCCGGCGAGGATCTCGATTACGCCCAGCTTGCGGGCACTCCGGGCACGTTGGTCGTCTTCATGGGCCTGGCGCATCTCTCCGGCATCGCCGTAGGGCTGATCGACTCCGGCAAGGATCGTCACACGCCGGCGGCCGTGGTCGCGCGCGGCACGCACGCCGACGGCCGCTCGGTCACCGGCGAGCTCTGGGACATCGCGCGGCTCGCCGCCGACCTGCCGTCGCCGGCGCTGCTCGTGGTGGGCGACGTCGTCGAGGTTGCGACTCGGCTCAGGCTGCCGATCGCGGCGCAGACCTCAGCCTGAGACGCGCTCGGCGCCTGCGGCGACGGCCGTCAACCCGGGCGGATCGAGCGCGCAGAACAGCTCGACGAGCTCGGGATCGAACTGGCTTCCGGCACTGCGGCGAAGCTCGTCCAGGGCAGCGTCGACGGCAAGGACGGGGCCGTTCGGGCGCTTCTCGACCATCGCGCAGAACGTGTCGCAGATCGCGATGATGCGCGCGGGCAACGGGATCGCCGATCCTGACAACCCGTCCGGGTAACCGGTGCCGTCCCAGCGCTCGTGCGTGGCGCGGACGATCCTGCCAACCTCGTTCAGCGCCGGCGAGGCGTCGAGGATCCGCTGTCCGATCAGGGTGTGCTGCCGGATGAAGGCCAGCTCGTCCTCGTCGAGCGGCTCGGCCTTGGAGAGCACGCTGTCTGGGATCGCGAGCTTGCCGACGTCGTGAAGCTGCGCTGCCAGGCCGAGCTCCTCGAGCGCTGCGTCTCCGATCCCGAGGCGGCCGGCGAGCATCAGGCTGAGCGCGGCCACTCCTCCGACATGCACGCGAAGGTGTGGCTCGCGCTCCTCCAGAGCCTGCAAGAGCACGGCATGCGGCCGTCCCCGGGCCAGAAGCACCTGGTACTTCTGGGCGTAGAGCCGCTGGTCGGCGAGGTGAAGCGCCTCCTCCGATCCGGTCGCCTCCTCCGGCAAGATCGAGCAGCCGAACGCCGTCGAGACGTCGAAGCTGTCGCTGCGCTCGGTCAAGGCATCGGTGGTCCGGTTCAGGAATAGCTCGATCTCCGTCGTGGGCACAGGCGCCAGCGTGCAGAACTCGTCGCCGCCAAGCCGGTAGCACCGTCCGCGGGCGCCGGCCGCAAGCTCGAGTTGCCCGCCGAGCCGCGCCAGGAGCGCGTCACCGGCCGGGTGGCCGAACGTGTCGTTGTAGCGCTTGAAGCCGTTGAGGTCATACAACACGAACAGCCATTGCGCGCCGTCGGGATTGGCGAACATCGTGTCGAGGTCGGCGAGGAGCTTGCGCCGGTTCCCGAGGCCGGTGAGCGCGTCGGTCGAGGCGAGGACGCTCATGTGCGCGTTGATCTCGACGTTCTCACGGAAGGTCAGGAGCGCACGCGCGATCACGGTGATGATCGCCGCGGTCGCGAGGATCACCCCGGCGGCGTTTCGGTGTTGGAAGTAGCTGTCAACGAGCACGCCGAGTGCGACGAGGCCACACACGGCGGGAGCGGCACCGAGCGGCCTCCCTTCCAGCCTGCGGTCGGTCCGGCGGGTCGGCGCACTCCAGGCGGCAAAAGCGAGCATGAGCAGCGCCGCGGGCCAGAGAGCGTCGAGGATCGTTCCGGACGTGTAGGAACCAACAGCCGACTCGTAGAGGTACACGGCATCGGCGAGCGCCGAGAGCGCAAGCGCTCCGCCGATCAACGCCCACGCTGTCCCGGGCCGCCAGCTCGCAATCCCGAACACGGCGACCACGAGCGCGAGCAGAACGATGTCGGCAAGCGGATACGCCAGGTTGACCGCCTCGGCCGCGAGGTTGCCCTGGTTCGTCGCGAAGACAACCTCGAGCAGAACGGCGGCACCGACCGCGGCGACCGTGAGGAACGCGGCGACCCCGTCCAGCCAGACGCTCGCGTTGAAACGCGAGATCCGGTGCCGGACGAGCAGCACGAGCGCGAGATACGTTGGCGGGTAGAAGGCGAGATAGAAGGCGTCGGCGATCGACGGGAACGGCGGGTTGCCGCCGTACGCCACGTTCCAGAGGATGTCGCCGAGCGTCCAGCACGCAACGCCGACGGCGAGCAGCGCCCACACGTCGCGTTCCTCGCTGATCAGAACGGCGCGGGCGGTTATCGCAACCAGCGCGAGCAGCTCGAGCCCGTCGTAGACCCACGAGCTCGCGAACGCGTCGAGCCCGGCCCCACCCACGCCGAGCGCGACGTGAGCAGTGTAGAACACCATTCCCGCGATCACGAGCAGCAGCCAGAATGCGCGCGCACCCGCACGCGCACGGGTGAGTCTCGGAAGCGAGCGGGTAAGGCTCATCTTGTCTGTATCGGCCGTGTCCGGCCGAACAGGAGAGCCCGGATCCGGCTAGGCGAGCGCCTCGGTGTCGATCAGCATCGGATGCGTCTGCTCGTAGGCGGTGATCCGGTCCTCCCGCTTCAGCGTCAGCGCGATGTCGTCGAGGCCTTCGATCAGCATGTGCCTGGCGAAATCGTCGAACTCGAAGCCGATCCGGAGCCCGCCTGGATGGGAGATCTCGCGTGCCTCCAGGTCGACGGTCAGCTCGTTCGTTCCGGCCAGCGCCTCCTTGAGCTGTTCGAGATCGTCCTCGGAGAGCTCGATCGGCGCAAGCCCTGTCTTGGTCGCGTTCGAGTGGAAGATGTCGCCAAAGCTCGGCGCCAGCACGACGCGGTAACCCGCGTCCTCGAGCGCCCAGGCGGCATGCTCACGCGAGGAGCCGCAGCCGAAGTTCCGGCCTGCGACGAGAATCGCCGCGCCCTCGTTCTCCGGCTGTCGTAGCTCGAACGCGGGATCCTTCATCCAGTCGTAGAACAGAAACTCCCCGTAGCCCGAGCGCTCGATCCGCTTCAGGAACTGCTTGGGGATGATCTGGTCGGTGTCGACGTCGACGCGATCGAGCAGGGCAGCACGGCCGGTCACGCGACGGAGCTCCCTCATCTCACACCTCGCTCGTGTTGCAAGTTGCAAGCGTTGCCAGCTAGCAACTTGGAGCACGAAGTGCGGGTCATCCGAGCTCCCGGACGTCGGTGAAGTGACCGGTGATCGCCGCTGCGGCCGCCATCTGGGGGCTCACGAGATGCGTCCGGCCACCGGCGCCCTGACGGCCCTCGAAGTTGCGGTTCGAGGTCGAGGCGCAGCGCTCGCCGGCGGCGAGGATGTCCGGGTTCATGCCGAGGCACATCGAGCAGCCCGCCTCGCGCCACTCGAAGCCGGCGCTCGTGAAGACGCGGTCGAGGCCCTCGTCCTCGGCCTGGCGCTTCACCTTGGCCGAGCCGGGGACGACCATCGCGCGGACGGAGCTGGCGACCTGACGGCCCGAGACGACCTCGGCCGCAGCTCGCAGATCCTCGATCCGCGAGTTCGTGCAGGAGCCGATGAAGACTCGGTCGACCGGGATCACGCTGAGCGGCGTGCCCGGCTCGAGGCCCATGTAACCGAGCGCCAGCTCGACGGCCCGGCGCTCGGTCGGATCGTCGTACGACGCCGGGATCCGGGACGCGCCCGAGATCGGAGCGACCATGCCCGGGTTCGTCCCCCACGTGACCTGCGGGACCAACCCGGCGACGTCGATCTCGACCTCGCGGTCGAAGATCGCGCCCGGGTCGGTCCGGAAGCCGCGCCAGGCGTCGAGCGCCTGCTCCCACGCCGCGCCCTTTGGCGCGCCCGGTCGGCCTTCGATGTACGCGAACGTCGTGTCGTCGGGGGCGATCATCCCGGCCCGTGCGCCGCCCTCGATCGTCATGTTGCAGATCGTCATCCGGCCCTCCATCGAGAGCGCCTCGATCGACGGGCCGGCGAACTCGATCGTGTAGCCGACGCCGCCCGCGACGCCGATCCGGCCGATCGCACCGAGCACCATGTCCTTCGCGGTCACGCCGAACGGCAGCTCGCCGACGAAGCGGATCCGCATCGTCTTCGGCCGCGACTGGATCAAGGTCTGGGTCGCGAGCACATGCTCGACCTCGGAGGTGCCGATGCCGAAGGCGAGCGCGCCGAACGCACCGTGGGTCGAGGTATGCGAGTCGCCGCACACGATCGTCATCCCCGGCTGCGTCAGCCCGAGCTCCGGGCCCATCACGTGCACGATCCCCTCGCGGCCGCTTCCGGTCGCGTTCAGAGGCACGCCGAACTCGGCGCAGTTCGACGCGAGCGCGTCGAGCTGCGCCTTCGCAAGCGGGTCGCGGATCGGGCCGAGCTCCGTCGGGACGTTGTGATCCATGGTCGCGATCGTCAGGTCTGGTCGGCGCACCGACCGACCTGCAAGCCGCAGCGACTCGAATGCCTGCGGGCTCGTCACCTCGTGGACGAGGTGAAGGTCGATGTAGAGCAGGTCGGGCTCGCCCGGGCGCTCGTCCACGACATGCGCCTCCCAGATCTTCTCAAACAGCGTCGTGTCGCTCAATGGTCCCCCGTGGCGGCGTAGCTTCCGAAAACCTTGATCTCGCGGGTCCACTCGCGCATCTCGACGAGCGTCGCCTGAACCTCATGATCCTGCGGGTGCCCGTCGAGCACCATGTCGAACCGGTAGCGGAACGTCGAGCGCGGAATCGGCCGCGACACGAGCTGCACCAGGTTCAGGCCGTGACGGTGAAACGGGCCGAGCGCGTGGTACAGCGAGCCGGGCTGATGGTCAGTGACGAACGAGAGGGCTGTGCGCCAGCGCGGCGCGCGGTCGACGCGCGTGTACGGCGCGATCGCGACGAAGCGCGTGAATGCAGCCGGGCGGTCGCCGACGTCCTCGGCGATCACGGTCAGGCCGTAGTGGTCGGCGGCCTCGCGGCTCGAGATCGCGGCGTCGAACGGATCGTCCGACTCGGCGACCTCGAGAGCTGCACTCGATGTCGACGAGGTCGGGATGCAGCCGGCCGCCAGCGAGTGAATCAGGTCCCGGCACTGGTCGAACGCGGCCGGATGCGAGCGGATCGTCCGAATGTCCCTTGCCTCCATGGGCGTCTTCGCGACAAGATGGTGGATGACCGGCAGCGTGACCTCGGAGACGATCGAGACCGGCGCCTCGTACAGCAGGTCGTGCGTCTCGCCGACCGGCCCGTGCAGCGAGTTCTCGATCGGGAGCACGCCGAGAGCGACCTCGGCCGCGACGGTCGCCTCGACGACCGCGATGAAGCTCGAAAGCGGCTCGGCGCCGGCGCCGGGCGGCGCGAGCAGCGCAGTCGCAGCGGCGCTGTGACTACCGGCCGGGCCCGGGTAGCCGACGAGCGTCATGCCACGACCCGGCTCGAGAGAGCAGCGAGAACGGTCGAGCCGAACTCAGTCGTCGTGGCGGTTCCCCCCAGATCCCGCGTCGGCGACGCAGCGATCGCCTGCGCCACCGCCGCCTCGACCGAGCGCGCGAGCGCTGCCTCACCGAGGCCGTGCTCGAGGAGCAGCGCGAGCGACCGCAGCATTGCCGTCGGGTTCGCGGCGCCGGTCCCGGCGATGTCCGGCGCAGAGCCATGGACAGGCTCGAAGATGCCTGGGTTCGAGTCGCCGAGGCTCGCCGACGATGCCAGCCCGAGCCCCCCGGTCACACCGGCGGCGACGTCGGAGAGGATGTCGCCGAAGGTGTTCTCCATCACGAGCGTGTCGAAGGAGGAGGGATCGGTGACGAGCAGCATCGCGACGCTATCCGCGAGCCCGTGCGTCAGCTCGACGTCGGGGTAGCCCTCGCCGACCGCAGTGACGACAGCGCGCCACATGCGTGAGGTCTCGAGCACGTTTGCCTTGTCGACCGAGAGCAGCCTCCCGGAGCGACTGCGCGCCAGCTCGAACGCGCGCCGTGCGACCCGGATCACCTGGTCGGGGTGGTACTCGCAGGTGTCGAACACGACACCGTCCTCGCGGACGCCCCGCGCTCCGTAGTAGAGGCCGCCGACCAACTCACGGACGATCAGCAGGTCGATGCCCGTCGCCGATCGCCGGGCGCAGGTTCGCGTAGACGTCGAGGTCCTTGCGCAGGGCGATCAGGCCGGCCTCCGGCCGCAGGGGCCCGCCCCACTTCGGGCCGCCCACCGCGCCGAGCAGGACGGCGTCGGCCGTACGGCAGGCCGCGAGTGTCTCCGCGGGAAGCGGATCGCCGAAAGCGTCGATCCCCGCGCCGCCGAAGGCGTGCTCGGAGACCTCGACCTCGAGCGGCAGCGCCTCGAGTACGCGGATCGCCTCCGCCGCCACCTCCGGGCCGATTCCGTCGCCTGGCAGGCAGACGACGGTCTTACTCACCGTGGATCTCCTGCCTGGTCAGGTCAAGCACGTGATGGAAGAACTCGTCGACGCCGGCGCCGGAGAGCGGCCCCTTGTTGGCCTCACGGAGGCTCGCGAGCATCGACTCCTCGCGACCCGGGTCGCGGAGCGGGATCCCCGTTCGCGACCTTGTGCTCGTGGAGCCCGCGGACGAGCTCGATCCTCCGGTTCACGGCGGCGAGCAGCTGGCGGTCGACCGCGTCGATCGCCTCGCGAGTCTCGGCGAGCGTCTCACTCATCCCTGCTCCTTCGAGCCCACGCTCACGCCGTCACTCCGAGCTCGTCGAGCAACACGTCGATGTCGGCCTCGACCTCGACCAGCGTCCCGGTCACCTCGCGCTCGACCGCCTGCGGCGTCTTCAGGCCGGTACCGGTGACGAGCGCGACCACACGGTCGGCCTCGCCGATCTGGCCTGCGGCGACCGCGGCGCGGAGCGCGCCGATCGTGACGCCCGCAGCCGTCTCTCCGAACACGCCGGAGGTCTCGGCCAGCAGCGCCATGTTCGCGCCGATGTCCTCCTCGGCGACCGAATGGATCGCGCCGCCGGAGGCACGCGCAGTTGCGATCGCGAGATCACCGTCGGCCGGGTTGCCGATCCCGAGCGAGCGGGCAATCGTGTTCGGCCGTACCGGCGAGACCCGCCGCTCCTCTGCGAACGCCGTTGCGACCGGCGCGCAGCCCTCGGCCTGGCCGCCGTACAGCCGGGGCCGGTGCTCGCCGATCAGGCCGAGGCGTCCGAACTGCTCGAACCCCTGCCAGAGCTTCGAGAACATCGCTCCCGAGGCGATCGGGGCGACGATCGCATCCGGGGACTCCCAGCCGAGCTGCTCGATGATCTCGAACGAGAGCGTCTTCGAACCCTCGGCGTAGTAGGAGCGCAAGTTGACGTTGACGAATCCCCACTCCACCTCACCGGCGAGCTCGCTGATCAGGCGCGAGCAGTCGTCGTAGCTCCCGCGCACGCCGTACACGCGTGCGCCGTAGACGGTCGTCGCCAGCATCTTCTCCGGCTCGAGGCCTGCCGGGCAGAAGATCACCGCCGGCATGCCGAGCGTCGCCGCACGCGCCGCGACCGCGTTCGCGAGGTTGCCGGTCGAGGTGCACGAGAGCGTCTCGAAGCCGAACTCGACCGCTTTGGCGGCAGCGACGGCGACGACGCGGTCCTTGAACGAGTGCGTCGGGTTCGCGATGTCGAGCTTGAGCAGCACCTCACCGATCCCCAGCGCACTCGCGAGGCGCGGCGCCGGGACGAGCGGCGTGAACCCGGGACCGCTCTCGGCGCCCGGCGGGGGCGTCGCGGGCAGCAGGTCGGCATAACGCCAGAGCGAGTACGGTCCGGCCTCGATGCTCTCGCGGCTGACCTTGGCTGCGATCTCGTCCCAGTGGTAGACGGGTTCGAGCGGCCCGAAGCAGCGAACGCAGATACCGTTCGCCAGGGCCGGATAGTCGCTTTCGCAGACGCGACAGCGCAGAACGTCAACCGGCATGGTCGTACTCTCCCTGGTGGTGGTTCCTTTGCAGTTCCGTCGAATTCACGATCTCCCCCCGTACGTTTTCGCGACCGTCGACCAGTTGAAGCGTGAGCTTCGGCGAGAGGGTCGCGACGTGATCGATCTCGGTTTCGGCAATCCCGACATTCCCTCTCCTCCGATCGCGGTCGAAAAGCTCGCCGAGGCTGCCGCCAAGCCGGTCAACCACCGGTACTCGGCCAGCCGGGGGCTGCCGAACCTGCGTGAGGCCGTGTGCGAGCGCTATGCGAGCAAGTTCGGCGTCTCGCTCGACCCCGACGTGCACATCGTGAGCACGATCGGAGCCAAGGAGGGCCTCGCTCACCTGATGTGGGTACTGCTCGAGGGAGGCGACAGCGCAGTCGTGCCGAGCCCCGCCTACCCGATCCATCTGGTCGCGCCGCGGCTCGCCGGCGCCACGGTCGTGCACGCCCGGATCGACCCGGACGACTTCATGAGCGGAATCGAGGAGGCGATCGACGCTGCACAGCCCTCGCCGCGGGTCGTGATCGTCTCGTTCCCGCACAACCCGACTACCGCTATCGCCACGCCGGAACTGATGCAGCGGCTCGTCGACCTGGCGCGCGAGCGCGAGTTCATCCTCGTACACGACTTCGCCTACGCCGACATCGCCTTCGACGGCCACAAGCCGCCGTCGGTTCTGGCCGCCGAGGGGGCCCTCGACTGCGCGGTCGAGCTGTACAGCCTGACCAAGTCCTACTCGATGGCGGGCTGGCGCATGGGCTTCACGCTCGGCCGCCCGGACGTCGTGGCCGCCCTCGCAAAGCTCAAGTCCTACCTCGACTACGGCACCTTCCAGCCGATTCAGATCGCCTCGATCGTCGCGCTGCGGGAGGCTCCGGAGTACCCCGAACAGGTGTGCAAGCTCTACCTCGGCCGGCGCGACGCGCTGATCTCCGGGCTCGCACGCGCCGGCTGGGACGTCGAGCCCCCGAAGGGCACGATGTTCGTCTGGGCGCCGATCCCAGAGGCTCACAAGGACCTCGGCTCCCTCGAGTTCGCGGTCATGCTCGCGCGCGGCGCAGATGTTGCCGTCAGCCCGGGCGTCGGCTTCGGCCCGGGCGGCGACGAGCACGTCCGGTTCGCTCTGGTCGAGAACGAGCAGCGGATCCTGCAGGCGACGCGCTCGATCAAGAAGCTGTTGCAGGGTTAGCGCAATCATGTAACCGCCCCGAGCGAGGCGGAGCTGACTCCGGCTGCGTACTTGGCGAACACGCCGTGGGTGTAACGGGGCGCGGGCGGCGTCCATTCCTCGAGCCGCCGTTCGATCTCCCCGGCAGGCACGTCGAGGTCGAGGGTGCGCTTCTCGACGTCGAGCACGATCGTGTCGCCGTCGCGGACGGCGGCGATCGGGCCGCCGCGAGCCGCCTCGGGCGCGATGTGGCCGACCATCAACCCGTGCGTCGCTCCGGAGAAGCGGCCGTCGGTGATCAGCGCGACCTCGTCGCCGAGGCCTTCGCCGACGAGCGCAGCCGTGACGTGAAGCATCTCACGCATGCCCGGGCCTCCGGCCGGCCCTTCATAGCGGATGACGATCACGTCGCCCGGCTTGATCGAGCGTGCCTTCACAGCGGCGAAGCAATCCTCCTCGGAGTCGAACACCCGCGCCGGGCCGCTGTGATGCAGGCGCTCGTGGCCCGCGAGCTTGACGACCGACCCCTCGGGCGCGAGCGAGCCGCGCAGGATCGCGAGGCCGCCTGTCGGCTTGAGCGGCGTCTGCCACGGAACGACGACATCCTGGCCGGGCGTCTCGTGAACGTCCGCACCGACCTCGCCGAGCGTGTGGCCGTCGATGCCGCGCGCGTCCGCATGCACGACACCGGCACCGACGAGCTCGCGGGCGACCAGGCCGACGCCGCCTGCCTCGAACATGTCGACGGCGACGTAGCGCCCGCCGGGCTTCAGGTCGGCGACGATCGGGGTGCGTCCGGCAATCGAGTCGAAGTCCTCGAGCTCCAGCTCGATCCCGACCTCGCGCGCGATTGCGAGCAGGTGGAGAACGCCGTTGGTCGACCCTCCGGAGCCCGCGACAGCGGCGATCGCATTTTCGAAGGCGTCGCGGGTCAGGATCTGCGACGGGCGCGTGTCCTCCTTGACGAGCTTCATCGCGAGCTCACCCGCAGCGCGCGCGGCGTCGGCCTTCGTCGCATGGGTTGCGGGGATTCCGGAGAGGCCGCGTGGGCTGATGCCGAGGAAGTCGATCACCAACGCCATCGTGTTGGCCGTGAACTGGCCCCCGCATGCTCCGGCGCCGGGGCAGGCGGCCGACTCGAGCGCGTGAACCTCCTCGTCGGTCATCCTCCCCGCCGCACGGGCGCCAACCGCCTCGAACACGTCCTGAATCGTCACATCGCGACCGTCGTAGCGGCCGGGCATGATCGAGCCGTTGTAGAAGACGAGGCCGGGGATGTCGAGTCGGGCGAGCGCCATCACGCCGGCGGGGATCGTCTTGTCGCAGCCGACCAGGCAGACGACGCCGTCGAGGAGGTGACCGGCGCAGACGAGCTCGATCGAGTCCGCGATCACCTCGCGTGAGATCAGTGATGCGCGCATGCCGGTCGTTCCCATCGAGACGCCGTCCGAGACTGCGACCGTGTTGAACTCGATCGGCGTGCCGCCGGCTGCGCGAATGCCGTCCTTGACGTGCTTGGCGAGCACCCGCTGGTTGAAGTTGCACGGCATCGTCTCGATCCAGGTCGTCGCGACGCCGACGAGCGGCTTCGCAAGATCCTCGTCGGTGAAGCCGACCGCCTTCAGCATCGCCCGCGCCGGGGCCCGATCGACGCCGTCGGTCAGAGCAGCGCTGTGCCGCTTGGCCGGATCGGATGGTTTCGTATAGACGCTCATGACGCGGCTCCAATCGGCTGACTCTCGCTGGTGGGAAGCTGATCTGCGTGCGTGCCCCGCGCGGCGATCGCGAGCGGCAGCACCCGTGCGTCCGGCACGCGCTCGTCGAGCTCCTTGGCGGCGGCCCCGGCCTTGGCCTTCTCGGCCCAAACGACGACCGTGGGGCCGGAGCCCGACAGCGTAACGCCCACCTGGCCCGTGACCGGCGTCTCGCGGAGCTCGCCGAGGAGCGGCGCGTCGGGCGCACGGAAGGGCTCGTGGAGGCGATCGTGGAACGCGCTCGCCAGGAGCCCGGGATCGCCGGCGGCGATGCCGGCTCCGAGGAGAGCGGCGCGGACGGCCGCCTCGGTCGCCTCCTCGTGGCGGATGAACTCGGGAAGGCGGGAGCGTGACTCGCTCGTGTTCACGCGAGACTCGGGCACGACGAGGATCGCCGCAAGCGGAAGGTCCTCGGCGAGGCGGCGGACAGCGTGCCGGTTGCCGTCGCGCCAGATCAGGCAGACACCACCCTCGAGCGCGGCGGCGAGGTTGTCGGCGTGGCCCTCGAGCGGCAGCGCCAGCTCCAGCACCTCGTCGAACGAGGCGTCTTGCTCGGCCACGACGAGACCGGCCGTGATCCCGGCGGCGACGGTCGCGGCCGAGGAGCCGAGCCCCCGCTCGAGCGGGATCCGATTGACGAAATGGAACCGGAGACCCTTGATCGGCGCCACCAGGGCGAACGCGCGCAGCGCGAGGTGCGAGGCATCGGAGGGGATCTCGCCGGCGCCGACCCCTTCGAGCGTCACCAACGGTTCGCCGGTTGCAGCCGGCAGAACGTGCAGCTCGTTCCAGAGGTCGAGCGCAGCTGCCGCGCAGTCGAACCCGGGCCCAAGGTTGGCCGTCGACGCGGGCGCACGGATCACGAACCCGTCGGCGCTCATCTAGACGCGTCCCCTCGGGCCGTGTCCGGTGCCAGGTACCGGAACGAAACTGTCGCGGAAGGTCGCAGAAACGTGAGATTTGCAGGGTGATTTGCGGTGCCAGGTTACGTAACGGGAATGTGACACGTGATGGCTCAACTGGACACCACGCTGAGGATCGACTCTCTCGTCGGCTCGACGGGAACGGCCTCGGGGGTGTGGAGCTCGACCGCTGCCGTGTCCTTCAGGCCGTGACCGGTGAGGACGCAAACGACCGTCGCGCCCGGCTGAATATCGAGCTGCACGATCGCGGCGAGGCCCGCCGCGGAGGACGGCTCGCAGAAGATCCCTTCCAGCTTTGCCAGCTCGAGCCACATTCGCGTGATGTTCTCGTCCGTCACGGCGACGGGCTCCACGCGTCCCTCGGCGACGAGCGCCTCGACCTCGTGGATGTGCACCGGCTCGGCAATCCGGATCGCGGACGCCATCGTGGTCGCGCGCTCGACGGCGTGGGCCGAGATCATGCGCGGCCGGATCCCCTCTTCCTGGAAGCCCTTGGCGTACGCGACCGTGTTGCCGCCGCCTCCGTAGGGGAGTGCAAGGATGTCTGGTCCCCGTCCGCCGAGCTGCTCGACGATCTCGAACACCGCAGTCTTCTGGCCTTCGATCCGGTTCGGGTTGAGTGAGTTGACCAGGACGTACTTGCCTTCCTCGGCGATCGTGACGCAGTTGCGCATCGCCTCGTCGAAGCTCCCCTGAACCGGCCTCAGCGTCGCGCCGACCGCACGCGTCTGCGCGACCTTTGCAGGAGCGACCGCCCCGGCCGGGTAGAGCACGAGCGCCCGAAGCCCGGCGCAGGCCGCGTACGCCGCGGCGGAGGACGCGGTGTTGCCGGTCGAAGCGCAGATCACACCGTCGGCGCCTGCCTCCATCGCCTTCGCGACCGCGACCACCATTCCGCGGTCCTTGAAGCTGCCGGTCGGGTTCATACCCTCGAACTTGAAGTGCAGGTCGAGCCCGAGGCGCTCGCCGAGACGCCTCGAGGCAATCAAGGGGGTGTCACCCTCGCCGAGCGTCAGCATCGGGGTTTCGGGGCCGACCGGGAGCCGGTCGCGAAATCTCTCGATTACGCCCATCCGAGCTCCGCAACGCCGCGCTCGGAGACGACGGGGAAGGCAAGCGGCTTGCGACGTACCTCGGGCATCGCGGTGATCGCGGCTAGCGCCTCGTCGAGCGCGCCCTGGCGCGTGTCGTGGGTCACGACGTGAAGCGCGGCGCCGTCGCCGTTCTGGTGCTGCAGGAGGCGCGCGACCGACACCTCGCGCTCCGCCAGCGCGGTGGTCACGCGGGCGAGCACGCCGGGCTTGTCGTCGACCGTGAGGTGGAAGTAGAACGGCGAGCGGTTCTCGCCGGGCTCGAGCCTGGGCAGGCTTCGCCAGACGGGGTCGTTCTGCAGGAACCCCGTGCCCATCGTCCCGATTACCGAGGCCATGTCGGCGATCACCGCGGAAGCCGTCTCGACGCCACCCGCGCCGGGCCCTTCGAGCGTGATCTCGCGGATCGCGTCCCCTTGCAGCATCACGGCGTTGAACGCGCCCTCGACGGCGGCCAGCGGATGATGGCGGTCGACCAGCGCCGGACTGACCCGGACGTCCACCTTGCCGTCGAGCAGACGAGCGGCGCCGACGAGGCGGATCACCATCTCGAGCTCGCGCGCGGCCGCGACGTCGAGCGGCGTGATCGCGTCGATCCCGATCACCTCGACATCCGCGAGCGCAAAGCGCGAGTTGAATGCAACCGTCGCGAGGATCGCCATCTTGGCGGCCGCGTCCGCGCCGGAGACGTCGGCGGTGGGGTCGGCCTCGGCGAATCCGCGCTGCTGCGCGTCGAGCAGCGCCTCCTCGTAGGTCTTGCCCGCCTCCATCTCGGTGAGCATGAAGTTGGTCGTACCGTTAACGATCCCCAGCACGCGGTGGACGTTGGTGACGACAAGCGACTCGCGCAGGACCTTGATCACCGGGATCGCGGCGCAGACGCTTGCCTCGAACCGGAGCTGAACGCCCGCACCGGAGGCCGCATCGAACAGCTCGGCGCCGCGCTGGGCGACGAGCTGCTTGTTGGCGGTCACAACGTGCTTCCCACCGCGCAGCAGCTGGAGCACGTGCTCGCCGGCCGGCTCCACGCCGCCCATCACCTCGGCCACGATCGTGATGCCAGGGTCGTCGAGGATGTCCCGAATGTCGGTCGTCAGCACCCCGCCGTCGGGCGGAAATCCGCGCTGAAGCTCGAGGTCGCGCACGAGCGCCTTGACGACGCGCAGCCGGTGGCCGGTCGCGCGCTCGATGTCCTCCGCCTGCTCGTTGAGCAGCCGGTTGACCGCCGAGCCGACGGTGCCGTACCCGAGCAGTGCTACCGGAACGTCAACCGACGCCATGCCCCTCCTGCGATGTCTCCTGAAGAACCTCACGGTGACCCAGCGAGCGCAGCCGCTTGCCGACCACCTCGATCTGCTTCTCGGAGAGCTCCTTGCGCGCCTGGACGAGGCTCGGCGCCCCGCGGTCCATCTCGGCGATCCATTCGCGGGCAAACGAGCCGTCCTGGATGGCCGTCAGCGCCTTCTTCATGTTGTCCTTGACGTGTGAGTCGACCACGCGCGGGCCGACGGCGATCGAGCCGAACTCGGCGGTGTCGGAGATCGAGTAGTGCATCCGCTCGATGCCGCCCTCGAAGATCAGGTCGACGATCAGCTTCACCTCGTGAACGCACTCGTAGTAGGCGGCCTCGGGCTGATAGCCAGCCTCGACGAGCGTCTCGAACCCGGCCTGGATCAGCTGGGTGAGCCCGCCGCAGAGCACGGCCTGCTCGCCGAAGAGATCTGTCTCGGTCTCCTCGGCGAAGGTCGTGTCGATGATCCCCGCGCGCCCCGCGCCGATCCCGGCTGCGTAGGCGAGAGCCGTGTCGCGCGCATGGCCGGTCGCGTCCTGCGCGACGGCGACGAGAGCGGGAGTGCCGTAGCCCTCCTCGTAGAGCCGGCGGACGATGTGTCCGGGCCCCTTCGGCGCGACCATGATCACGTCCACGCCCTCGGGCGGCTCGATCCGGCCGTAGTGGACGGAGAAGCCGTGCGCGAACAGCACTGCGGCGCCAGGCGCGAGGCTCGGTGCCACCTCGTCGCGGAAGAGCTCCGCCTGCGGGCCGTCGGGAACGAGCATCGCCACGACCTGGGCTCCCTTGACGGCGTCGGGCACGTCCTTCACCGGGAGGCCGGCCTCCTCGGCGGCGGCGCGCGACGAGCTACCGGGCCGGAGCCCGACCTCGACCTCGACGCCCGAGTCGGCGAGATTGAGCGCATGCGCGTGCCCCTGGCTGCCGTAGCCGAGAACCGCGACCTTTCCCGTCAGGAGACTGAGATCTCCCGTCTTGATCACCTCTGCCATCGAAATACCTTTCTCTAGGAAACGGTCGCGGCCGTCGGCCGCGATGAACGGGGTCCGGGCCGGCGCAGGCCGATCCGACCAGTTCGGGCAAGCTCCTTCACGCCGTGCGGGCGGACGAGCTCCTCGAAAGCGTCGAGCTCCTCGGGGCGCCCGACGATCTCGAACGTCAGCGCGTCCCGACCGATGTCCGCGACGCGGGCGCCGAAGACCTCGCCAAGGGCGATCAGCTCGCTGCGCTTGTCGGGCGGCGCCCCGACGGTGATCAACGCGAGCTCGCGCTCGACCGACTCCCCGGGCCGCAGCTCGATGACCCGTAGGACGTTGACGAGCTTGTGCATCTGCTTCTCGATCTGCTCGAGCGAGTGCTCGGAGCAGTCCACGCGGAGCGTCAACCGCGAGATGTCGGGGCGCTCGGTGGGCCCCACCGCGAGGCTCTGGATGTTGTAGCCGCGCCTCGCGAACATCTGCGACAGCCGCGCAAGCGCCCCGGGCTTGTTCTCGAGCTCGATCGAAACGGTGTGATGGCTCATACGACAACCTTCGGTTGACCTATCGATCTCTGTTCCCTTGTGAGCTCCGTCAAACCTACGCTCATCCCAGGATCCTTTCCTGGGCGGGGTCCTCATCCGGCAGCTCGATGATGTCGACAGAGGCGGCGCCGGCGGGAACCATCGGGTAGCAGTTCTCGTTCGGGTCGACCCGGGCGTCGATCACGGCGGTGCGCCCGCAGTCGAGCGCGGCCTCGATCGTCGAGTCGAGATCGTCCTCGTTGTCGACCATGAACCCGGCCGCGCCGAGCGCCTCGGCGAGCTGCGCGTAGTCGGGAACCTGCTTGGTCAGATGCGTCTCGGCGTAGCGCTCGGCGTAGAAGAGCTCCTGCCACTGCCGCACCATCCCCAGCCAGCCGTTGTTGATGATCACGACGACGATCGGCAGCCGCTCGAGCGCGGCAGTCGCGAGCTCCTGGTTCGTCATCTGGAAGCAGCCGTCGCCGTCGACGCAGATCACGGTGGCGTCGGGCCGCGCTGCCTTCGCCCCGACCGCGGCGGGCAGTCCATAGCCCATTGTCCCGAGGCCGCCGGAGGTGATGAACGTCCTGGGCTTCTCACACTGCAGGTACTGCATCGCCCACATCTGGTGCTGGCCGACGCCGGTCGTCCAGATGAAGTCGCCCTCGCGCCGGCCGGTGATATCGCGGAGCCGCTCGAGCACCGTCTGCGGCTTCAGGACGCCCTCGGCCTTGCGGTACTTGTACGGGTAGAGAGCGCGCCACTCCTCGAGCTGCGCGTGCCATGCCGTGCGATCGGTGCGCTTCTCGGCCTCGAGCGCCTTGACGTCGCGGGTCAACTGCGAGAGCGCGAGCTTGAGCGGCCCGACGACCGGGATGTCCGCCTCGCGGATCTTTCCGACCTCGGCTGCGTCGATGTCGAAGTGGATCACCTTCGCCCCGGGCGCGAACGCCGAGACCTTGCCGGTCACGCGGTCGTCGAAGCGGACGCCGACGGCGATGATCAGGTCGGACTTGTTCAGGGCCCAGTTCGCGTACTTCGACCCGTGCATGCCGGGCGCGCCGTAGTTGAGCGGGTGCGAGTCGGGCAGGCAGCCCTTTCCCATCAGCGTCACCACGGACGGAAGCCGCGCGGCCTCGACCAGGGAGAGCAGCTCGGAGGACGCCTCGGCATTGAGCACACCGCCGCCGGCGTAGATGATCGGCTGTCTAGCCTCGGCGATCGCCTTCGCCGCCTCGCGCACCTGCCGCTCGTGGACCTTCGACGGCGGTCGCCAGCCGGGCAGGTCGACATCGGTCGGGTACGAGAAGTCGAGCTCGGCCTCCTGGGCGTCCTTCGCGATGTCGACGAGCACCGGTCCGGGACGGCCGGTGCGGGCGACGTGGAAGGCGTTCTTGATCGCCTGCGGCAGCTCCTTCGCGTCCAGGACGAGCCACGAATGCTTGACGATCGGCATCGTGATGCCGGTGGCGTCGGTCTCCTGGAATGCGTCGGTGCCGATCAGGTTCGACCTCACCTGGCCGGTGATGCACACCATCGGCGTCGAGTCCATCCACGCGTCGGCGATCGCCGTCACGAGGTTCGTCGCCCCCGGGCCCGAGGTCGCCATCGCAACGCCGACCTTGCCGGAAGCGCGCGCGTAGCCCTCGGCCATGTGTCCGGCGCCCTGCTCATGGCGCGCGAGCACGTGCCGCACGGTCGTTCCCCTCGCGATTGCGTCATAGGTCGGCAGGATCGCCCCACCGGGGATCCCGAACATGACATCGACGCCTTCTGCCTCGAGCGAGCGCAGGATGGCGTCGGAGCCGAGCATTCTCGTCATCGCGCGCCCTTTCTCGGTTTGTTCACGGTCATTCTCTACACCCTTCCTTGCTCCTGTCCGGCGAAAGCCCGCCGTGGGCCCTCGCGGATCATCGACACCTGATGATCGACGCACGTCTCCCGCTGTGGCGTCGGCGTGTGCGGCGTCCAGGGCCGCGTGAGCAACATCTCCCCCCTAGCGGGGGAGCATCGAAATGGTCACCACGAACATGCCCGAAAGCGGGGCGAGAATCGAGTTCGCGGCGGAGACCATGATGGCAACCAGTCTGCCCAAGGCCGATTGCGCTGTCAAACAGGAGGATTGATCGGAAACCCGATCGACTCTCCAGAAGGCATCTCGTCCATACAGGGCGCCTGGCCTGCCAGAGATGCCCGACTAGATGATCGGGCGATCTATCGACCGATCATCTAGCGCGAACAGGCCGTTCGCGGTGCACATGCTCGTGATCGTGATCGTCGATCAGCCAGTCGTGGCCGAAGCCGCGCATCGCCTCGATGATCGGCAGAAGCGCGTCGCCCTTGCCCGTCAGCTCGTACTCGACACGCGGCGGAGACTCGGGGTAGCTCTGGCGCTCGACGATCCCCTGCTGCTCGAGCATGTGGAGCCGCTCGGAGAGGGTGCGCGGGCTGATCCCCGGGCAGGCGTGCTCGAGCTCGGTGAAGCGGCGCGGCCCTTCGGAGAGGTCGTGGACGATCAGCGCGGTCCATTTGGACCCGATCAGGTCGGAGGTAGCGGCGACCGCGCATGTGACGCCGTCGTGAACCTCGTTCATCTTGCGTACGGCCATGGCCTTACTGTAGCGGCCCCGACGGCGGGAATCCAGTCTGATCTCGCGGATTTTCCGCAGAGCTGCTTATTTCTTTCCGATCGGAAAGTAATGGCCTAGGACGCGCTTGTAGCCGGTCATCCCGCTCCCGCCGTTCGTGATCTGCGTGATCAGCCCGGCGTAGATCTCCGGACTCCTTGCGGTGTGTACGACGATCCGCATCCGCACGCCATCGCGAGACGGGAGCACCGCCACAAGGATTCAGCAATCTCTAACGCTCGTCTTACCGATCTCTTAGGGAGCGAGATCAGGATTCGGTCCATCGTGATACAGGCCCTAACGCACCCTCCGACGCGAGGCCTGCATCAGGAGCGGCGCCCCCCATATTGGGTGCCGCGATCTCTCCTCACCCGCCCGCGGGCGAGCTGCCGTCCCGCAGCTCGCCCGCACCCTTTTCTTGCGTCGCGGCTTACGGTGTCAGCCGTCTCCCGGTGAGCGAAGCCGGCGGCACCACCAAGGGCTTCCTTTTCCCGTCCCGAATGTCCACCATTACGGGGATGGCGATCCTGATTGTCGACGATGAGCAGTCCGTGCGCGACGCGCTGCGCCGCGCGCTTGCCATGCAGGGCTACGACGTCGAGCTCGCCGTCGACGGCGAGGAGGCGCTGCTGAAGCTGCGCTCCAACCCGAACGCGATCGACCTCGCGATCGTCGACATCCTGATGCCGCGCCTGGACGGCCTCGAGCTGACACGCCGGCTACGGGCTGACGGAAGCGAGCTTCCGATCCTGATGCTGACCGCCCGCGACCAGGTGGCCGATCGGGTCGCCGGCCTCGAGGCCGGCGCCGACGACTACCTCGTGAAGCCGTTCGCGCTGGAGGAACTGGTGGCCCGAGTGCGGGCGCTGCTTCGCCGGCTCGGCACCGACGACGAGCCGACGACGCTCGCGTTCGGCGACCTCGAGCTGAACACCGGAACCCGCGAGGTGATCCGCGACGGCGACCAGCTCGTTCTCACCCGCACCGAGTTCTCGTTGCTCGAGCTGTTCCTGCGCAACCCGCGGCAGGTGCTGACGCGCTCGGTGATCTTCGACCGCGTCTGGGGCTACGACTTCGGCTACGGCTCGAACTCGCTCGATGTCTACATCAGCTACCTGCGCAAGAAGACCGAGGCCGGCGGCAAATCGAGGCTGATTCACACGGTGCGGGGCGTCGGCTACGCACTGAGGGAAACATGACGACCCTCGCAAGCCGCGCACCGTTCGCCGGCGTAGGCTCGCCGGAGCCGGCCAGCAGCGCAGGTGCCGGCTCAGCCGGCACCGGAGCGAGGGGCTTCGCGGGGCGTCGGCGACGCACTGAGGGAATCGTGACGACCCTCGCAAGCCGCGCACCGTTCGCCGGCGTAGGCTCGCCGGAGCCGGCCAGCAGCGCAGGTGCCGGCTCAGCCGGCACCGGAGCGAGGGCTTTGCGGGGTGTGGGGTACGCATTGCGCGAGCAGTAGTCGTGTCAATTAGGGCGCGGTTGGCGCTGGGCGCGGCGGCCGCGGTCGCGATCGCGATCGTGCTCGCATCGGTGGTCGTCTACTTCCTCGTTCGCAACGAACTGCGGGCGCAGGTCGACCGGAACCTGCAGGACCAGGCAGCCCACATCGCCGGTGTTCCCCGCTTCGACACGGTGAAGGCCTACCCGGGCGTCTACGCGATCGCCAGCTCGCCGTCGCTCTTCGGCAGCTACTTCCAGCTCGTCGGCGTCGACGGCTCCGTGTACATCCCGAGCGACTACCTCTCGCGCACCCCGCGGATCCCGGTCACGCACAGGGCGCGCATGGTCGCGGCCCGCAAGACGCGGGCGTACTACTTCGACACGAAGCTCCAGGGCGACGACACCCGCGTCTACACGAGGGCGAGCACCGACTACCCGCCCGTCGCGATCCAGGTTGTCGCCCAGCTCTCGACGATCGACAACGAGCTCGCCCGGATCCGCCTCTGGCTGTTGCTGGTCTCGGTCGGAGGGATCGCACTCGCGTCCGTGGCCGGGTTGCTCGTGGCGCGAACGACGCTGCGGCCGGTACGGGAGCTGAGCGAGACGGCCGAGCGCGTCCGGAAGACGCGCGACCTGAGCCAGCGGATCGACGTCGCCGGCACGGACGAGCTCGCCACGCTCGCTCGCACCTTCAACGCGATGCTCGAGTCACTAGACGAGGCCGCCCAGCGTCAGCGGCAGCTCGTTCAGGACGCCTCACACGAGCTGCGGACCCCCCTGACGAGCCTGCGCACGAACATCGAGGTGCTGGCGTCGGGAGGCCGGATGCCGGCGGCCGAGCGAAAGCAGCTCCTGCAGGATGTGGTCGTCCAGCTCGGTGAGATGACCGAGCTGATCGGCGAGCTGACCGAGCTCGCCCGCGGCCAGGAGCAGAACCAGCCGCTCGAGGCGGTTCGCCTCGACCTGCTGACCGAGGAGGCCATCCGCAGGGCAACGCGACACCACCCCGACGTGCCGATCGAGGCCGACCTCGCGCCCACGATGGTGGTCGGGCAGCCGGCAAGCCTCGAGCGCGCGGTCACGAACCTGCTCGACAACGCGGCCAAGTGGAGCCCGCCCAGATCGCAGGTCGACGTACAGCTGGCCGGCGGCGAGCTGACCGTGCGCGACCATGGCCCGGGGATCGCCGCGGAAGACGTCCCACACGTGTTCGAACGCTTCTATCGCGCCACCTCGGCGCGCGGAATGCCGGGCTCCGGCCTCGGGCTCGCGATCGTGAAACAGGTCGCCGAGAGCCACGGCGGCACGATCGAGGTCGAGTCCCCGCCGGGCGGCGGCACGCTGATGCGGCTGATCATTCCCGCGACGGGCGAGTAGGAGGTGCGGGCACCGGCCGAACCGGTGGCTCGCACTGCCGCGCCTCCACGAGGAGCGAGGCGCCGGAAGATTCGATCTGGATCCAGCCGACGACGAAAGATGTCGGAGAGGGGCCCATGGGGAGAGCCGAACGTGCTCCTCCGTGCTCTTAAGAGGTTCTTAGGCGCGGCTGCTTTTCTCTCGGTGCCCAGTGTTCTATCTCTCGTATCTCCGCAGCGAGCTCGTTCGCAGGAAGAGCCGCACGATTCTCACCGCCTCGGGGCTTGCCATCGGCGTGGCGCTGGTGATCGTGATCTCGTCGCTGACCCACGGTCTCGACAACGCCCAGCAGAACGCGCTGAACCCGCTCTCGAGTATCGGCACCGACTTGACGGTCACCCTGGCGCCCGCGGGAACGAGCACCGGCACGAGCACGGGCACCGGCTCCTCGAGCCAGGCCGGCGCCCCGAGTGGCTCGATTGGTGGCGCGGGCGGGTTCGGTGGCGGGGGCGGGTTCGGTGGCGGTGGCGGCTTCGATGCGGCGCGCCAGCTGATCCAGGCGAACCAGTCGGCGATCACCGACCTCTCGAAGCTCGGCAAGCCCGGCACGCATTTCGTTCAGGATTTCTTCCTGCCGGGCACGCAGCTGACCTTCCCGCAGAGCCAGGCCAAGCAGATCGCGAACCTCAGTGGCGTTTCGTCGGTCTCGACCGGGCTCGTCCTGAGCGCTGTCCACCAGGAGGGCACGGTTCCGAAGATCATCGCCAAGCTCAAGGCGGGCGGCCAGCGGTTGACGATCACCGGCCGGGTGCAGTTCCAGCCGACCCAGGCCGAGCAGGACAAGATCCGCGCCTGCGTCGAGAAGCTGCAGGCATCGAGCAGCAGCAGCAGCAGCGGCAGCACCGGGAACATCCGGCGGCACCGGCGGCAACCAGCTCGGCGGTTCCGGCGCGACCAACGGTGGTGGCGGCGGCTTCGGCGGTGGTGGCCCGGCAGGTGGCGGCGGCTTCAACCGGGGCGCGTTCGCCAAGTGCCTTCCGCCCGAGTTCCGCAACTTCCGCCGCACGGTCACGACGCCGCAGCAGACGATCCAGCAGATCGTCGACCCGCCGCAGACGAACATCAAGAGCTCGAGCTACACGATCGCGGGCGTCGATCCGAGTCAGCCCGCGATCGGTCTCGTCACCCCCTCGCTCGTCGCGAGCGGCCGGTTCATTGCTCCGAAGGCGACACATGAGGCGCTCCTTGCCGACTCCTACGCAGCGCAGAACAAGCTGAAGGTGGGCTCGACGCTCGACCTGAACAAGACGCACTTCACGATCGTCGGCCTCGTCAAGCCGCCCCTCGGCGGCCAGACGGCCGACGTGTACATCCCGCTCACCCAGCTTCAGACGCTTTCGAGCCAGAAGGCGCAGACGAATGTGGTGCTCGTCCGGGCATCGAGCGGGGCGTCGGTAGGCGACGTGCAGCAGGAGATCCAGAAGCTCTACCCGAATGCGCAGGTCGCGAGCGCCAAGGATGTCGCCAACCAGATCAGCGGCTCGCTCGTCAACGCGTCGAACCTCTCGCACCGGCTCGGGATCGCGCTGGAGATCCTCGCGGCGGCTGCAGCCTTCCTGCTCGCGGCGCTGCTGACGCTTTCGTCGGTCGGCAAGCGCGTGCGTGAGCTCGGCACGCTGAAGGCGCTCGGTTGGACGCAGTGGCTCGTCGTCCGCCAGGTCGCCGGCGAGTCACTCGCTCAGGGCATCGGCGGCGGCCTCCTCGGGGTCGCCCTCGGCATACTCGGGACGCTGATCGTCGGAGCGTTCGGGGTGACGCTTACCGCACACACCTCGACGACCGGCGCGTTCGGCTTCGGTGCTCTCTCGCGCTCTGCGACCGACACGGTGACGCTCAATGCACCGCTGTCTTTCGAGGTGCTCGCCGCGGGCTTCCTGCTCGCGCTGGTCGGCGGCCTCATTGCCGGCATTGCCGGGGCCTTCCGCGCCTCGCATCTCCGCCCGGCCGACGCACTCCGGACTGTCGAATGAACGTAGGCTCGCCGGAGCTCATCAACAAGCAGGGCGGGGCCGCTCTCTACCTGGCGACGGACGTCGTCAAGTCGTTCACCAAGGGCGCGATGAACGTCATCGCGGTAGCGGGCGTCACCCTGACGATCGAGGCCGGCGAGTTCGTCGCGCTCGAGGGGCCGAGCGGCTCGGGCAAGACGACGCTGCTTCAGCTGCTGGGCGCGCTCGACCGGTCGACCGGCGGCACCATTCTCTTCGAGGGGCGCGACCTCGGGAAGCTGCGTGACCACGATCTCGCCGACCTGCGGCTGCGCGCCTTCGGGTTCATCTTCCAGCAGTTCAACCTGATCCCGACGCTGACCGCCTTGCAGAACGTCGAGCTCGGACTCGCTCCGACCGGGGTCAAGGGTGACGATCTGCGCTACCGCGCACAGACGCTGCTCGCCGAGGTCGGGCTCGCCGACCGCGCCGCCCACCTGCCGAGCCAACTCTCCGGCGGAGAGCAGCAGCGGGTCGCGATCGCGCGCGCTCTCGTCGTCGAACCGCGGGTCGTCCTGGCGGACGAGCCGACCGGCAACCTCGATACGAAGACAGGCGCCGACGTGATCGACCTGCTCGCGGGGCTCGCCGCGCAGCACGGGGCGACGGTCATCGTCGCGACCCACGACCATGAGCTGGCGGGCCGCGCTCCGCGTCGGCTCGCGATGCGCGACGGCCTTCTGGTAGGTACGCCGGCCGCCGAGCCTGTTTCCAGCTCTTAAGCACTTCTTAGCCCAAAGCTCACACGACGATGGCTGCAGCGGCCACACTTTCCCAAGCATGAGCTCACGCACGAAACTGATTGCAGGGACGGTCGCCGTCGCGGCTCTGGCCGCGGCCGGCGCGGCGTTCGCCGCGGTCGAGCTGAGCTCGTCGCCGAGCTCGGTGTCCGAGCCGGCGGTGACGTCTCCCTTCGGCCAGGGGATCTCCGGATCCGGCCTCGGCGGCGGACGGCTCGGCGGGCGGGGCCTGGGCGGCGGGCTCGGCTCGGGCGAGGGTGGCTTCCGCGGAGGCTTCGGCGGTCGCGGTTTCGGAGGCGGTGACACTGCGGCCGCGACCTACCTCGGGCTTTCGGCGGCCGCTCTGCAGACGCAGCTCCTCGCCGGCAAGACGATGGCTCAGGTAGCCCAGGCCCAGGGCAAGTCGGTCGCGGGCCTGGTCGCCGTCATGCTCGTTGCGCAGAAGAGACGCCTGGCAAGCGCGGTCGCCAGCGGCTTTCTCACCGACGACCAGGCCCAGCAGATCGAGTCGAGCATGGCCGGCCGGATCAAGGAACTCGTGAACGGTATCCGCCCGCGCTTCGGCGGCGGGCCCGGCGACGGCGGTGGGTTCGGCGACGGTGGGCGCGGCGACGACGGCGGCGGGCCGGGCGGCGGAACCGGCAACGGCGGCGGAACCGGCTCGTTCGGCGCTACCGCCTAGGAGCGAACGTCAGGCTGCGACGGCGGCCTTGTCCTTCGCCCGGCCGCCCGAGGTGACCGAGACGATCTCGGCCGCGATCGCGAGTGCGATCTGGGCCGGCGAGCGGCCGCCGAGATCGAGACCCGCGGGCCCGTGGATCCGGCCGAGCTCAGCCTCGGTTAGGCCCTGCTCGGCGAGCGCGGCACGGCGGCGCTCCTGCGTGCGCTTGGCGCCGATCGCACCGACATAGCGGGCGTTTCGGCGGAGCGCCTCGGCGACGGCGGGGATGTCGAGCCGCTCTTCGTGTGAGAGGGTGACGACGACCGTGCGGTCGTCGATCAGCTCGGCGACCTCGTCGGGCCAGGCATTGATCACCGTGTCGGCGCTCGGAACGCGCTCCGGAGTTGCGAGCGCGGGGCGCGCGTCCACGACCGTCGTGCGCCACCCGAGCTGCTTACCGTAGGCGCAGAGGTGCTCGGCAGCCTCGGCCGCACCGAAGATCACGACGCGGATCGGGCCTTCGATCACCTCCGCGAAAATACCGTCCTCGCGCAGGCCCGTGCTCTCGAGGATGCCCGACTCGAGACGCTTCTCACCGGTGTTCGTATCGGTGAAGAGCATCCCGTAGCCGTCACCGTCGAGCAGCGCCCGCACGTCGTTCCAGAGCGCCGGATCGGCCTCCTCGACCCAGACATCGATCTCGCCGCCACACGAGAGCCCGACTTCCCAGGCCTCGCCGTCGGTGACGCCGTAGTGGACGCGACGAGCCTCCTCGCCGGCGAAGACCTGTTTCGCCCGCTCGACGACGTCGGCCTCGACACAACCGCCGGACACGGATCCGATGAAGCTGCCGTTCTCGCGCACGATCATCTTGGCGCCCGGCTGGCGCGGCGCCGACCGGATCGTGTCGATCACGGTCGCGACGACCACTCGCTGCCCTGCGCCACTCGCCTCGTCGATCAGGTCGAGGATCTCGTCCACGGCTCTACGATAGCGCCGAGGCCTGCAACGGCGGGCAGATCTTTCCGCCCCGACGGCCGCGCCCGGCGGCCCGCACCGCACGGGCGTAGGCCTCCGAAGGCGTCGCCGCGCCGGCCATCACCTCGCCGGTCGAGCGCATCTCCGGGCCTCTCGTCGCGGCGCCGGGGAAGCGCTCCGCCGGGAACACGGCCTCCTTCGCCCACGCGCGGCTCGGTACGGCGCGCTCCGGTAGGCCGAGGGCCGAGAGCTGCTCCCCGAGCAGGAGCCTGACCGCGTGCTCGACGAGCGGGACGCCGGTGGCCTTGGCGACGAACGGCACTGTCCGGGACGCTCGCGGGTTGGCCTCGAGCACGTAGAGCTTTCCGCCCGTGTACGCGAGCTGAAGGTTCATCAGACCGCGCGCGCCGAGGCCGCCGGCGATCCGCGCCACAACGTCGCGGATCTCGTCCTCGAGCGCCGCGGAGACGGAGGGCCCGGGCAGGACGCAGGCCGAGTCGCCGGAGTGGACGCCCGTCGGCTCGACATGCTCGAGCACGGCCGCCACCCACCCCGTCTTGCCGTCGCAGAGCGCATCGACGTCGAGCTCGAGCGCACCTTCGAGGTAGCGGTCGACGAGGCACGGCCCTTCGACGCGGAGATCGGCGGCGGAATGGGCAACGTGCATGCCGCGTCCGCCGATCACGTAGTGCGGGCGGATTAGGACGGGGTAGCCGATCCTGTGCGCGAGGTCGTGGGCCTCCTCGGCGCTCTCGGCCACGCCCCACTCGGGCGCGAGATCCCCCGCCAGCTGCGCGAAGCGGCCTCGATCCTCGGCGGCGTCAATCGCGTCGAGCGGATCGCCGAGCAGCGGGACTCCGGCCTCGGCGAGAACGGGAGCGAGTCGCAGCGGCGTCTGTCCGCCGAACGAGACCGCCACGCCGAACGGCTGCTCGAGCTCGCAGACGTCGAGCACGTTGGCCGGAATCAGCGGCTCGAGGTAGAGACGGTCGGAGGTGTCGTAGTCGGTCGAGACCGTCTCGGGGTTCGAGTTGACGAGCACCGCCTCGTAGCCGAGCTTCCGCAGCGCCTGAGACGCGTGAACGCAGCAGTAGTCGAACTCGATCGCCTGACCGATCCGGTTCGGCCCCCCGCCGAGCACGATCACTGCGCGCCCCGACGGCTCCGGCCCTTCGTCCTCGCCCTCGTGCGTGACGTAGTAGTAGGGCGTGCGGGCCTCGAACTCGCCGGCGCAGGAGTCCACCGCGAGCCGCACCGGCCGCCGGCCGTTTGGGTTTGTGCTCCAAGTTGCTATCTCGCGAAGCCGGTCGGCGAAGTACGGGTGGATCGCGGGCAGCTCGAGCCCGCGCCGCGCGGCCTCGAGCAGAAGATCCCATCGCTCGGGCACCGCATGGCTCGCACGCTCGACGAGCTCGGCATCATCCGTCGGGAACTGAACCGGCGCGGCCTCGCGGCCCTCCATCGCCTTCATGAACGCCTCGGGGAACGTTCGCCCGAGCCCGAGCGCCTCGCCGACGGCGCGCATCTCGGCGCCGAGCTTCGGCACCGCCAGCGGGAACTTCTCGAAGTCGAAACGCGGGGCCTTGACGGCGACGTAGTCGAGCGCCGGCTCGAAGGCGGCCGTCGTTTTGCCGGTGATGTCGTTCGGTAGCTCGTCGAGCGTGAACCCGACCGCGAGCAGCGCCGCCAGCTTCGCAATCGGGAAGCCGGTGGCCTTCGACGCGAGCGCGGAGGAGCGCGAGACGCGCGGGTTCATCTCGATCACGCGATACTCGCCGCTCTCGGGATGCACCGCGAACTGGACGTTGGCGCCGCCGGTCGCGACGCCGACCGCGCGTGCGGTGGCGAACGCAGCCTCGCGAAGCTGCTGGTAGATCGGATCGGGCAGCGTCTGCTGCGGCGCGACCGTCCACGAGTCGCCCGTGTGCACGCCCATCGGATCGAGGTTCTCGATCGAGCACACGACGACCGCGTTGCCGCGCGAGTCGCACATCACCTCGAGCTCGTGCTCCTGCCAGCCCAGGAGGTACTCCTCGACGAGCACCTGGTCGACGGGGCTCGCAGCCAGTCCGCGGGCGATCGCCACGCGAAGCTCCTCCGGAGCCCAGGCGATCCCGCCGCCGGTGCCGCCGAGCGTGAAGGCCGGCCGCACGATCGCCGGCACCGGGAACTCGACGTCGGGCGAGTGGGCGATGATCGACCGTGGCGTCGGAATCCCCACCCCGTGCACGGTCGACCGGAAGAGCTCGCGATCCTCGGCCTTGTTGATCGCGTCGAGGTCGGCCCCGATCAGCTCGATGCCGAGGGGCGCCAGCTCGATCGCCAGGTTGAGCGCCGTCTGGCCGCCGAGCGTCGGCAAGATCGCGTCTGGACGCTCGCGCTCGATCACCTGCGTGACGGTCTCCGCGTCGAGCGGCTCGAGATAGGTGGCATCGGCCCACTCGGGGTCGGTCATGATCGTCGCCGGATTCGAGTTGACGAGGATCACGCGGTAGCCTTCGCGGCGAAGCACCCGGCAGGCCTGGGCCCCCGAGTAGTCGAACTCGCAGGCCTGGCCGATCCGGATCGGCCCGGAGCCGAGGATCAGGATCGAGCGAAGGTCGGTGCGCTTCGGCATGCCTCGGCCAGCCGGTCGAAGAAGGGAAGAGCATCGAGCGGGCCCGGCGATGCCTCGGGGTGAAACTGCACGCTCTCGAAGCCGTCGCCGGCAAGGCCCTCGCACGTCTCGTCGTTGAGCGAGACGTGGGACATGTCGCCGTTGGCGAGCACCGCGAACCCGTGGTTCTGGACGGTCACGAGCACACGACCGGTCGCGGTGTCGCGGACCGGATGGTTCGCGCCGCGGTGGCCGAAGGGCAGCTTGAAGGTCTGATGCCCGAGCGCGAGCCCGAGCAGCTGGTGGCCGAGGCAGACGCCGAACAGGGGCACGCGTCCGAGCAACGAGCGGACCGTTTCGACCTGCTCGGTGAGCACGCCCGGGTCGCCGGGACCGTTTGCGATCAGCACGACCCTCGGATCTGCATCGAGGATCGCCTCGGCGTCCCACGACCCCGGCACGACGTACGCCTCGAGTCCGGCGTCGGCCAGCCGGCGCGGGATCGAGCGCTTCGACCCGAGGTCGACGACGACCACTCGCTCTCCCGCGCCAACTGAATACGGCTCCTTCGCGCCCGGCTGGCGGTCGAGCGGGCGCCCGTCGATGTACGGCTCGGCGAGCGCCTTCGCCTGGAGCACCTCGACCGGCGCGTCGCCGAGCGCGCAGCGCAGCACGCCTCCGTCGCGGATCTTCCGCACGAGCGTGCGGGTGTCGAGGCCCGTGAGCGCGACGACACCCTGCTCGCGCAGCCACGCGGCAAACTCGGGGCGGACGTCGCGCATGACGACGCCCTCGCATTGCACGCGATCCGACTCCATCCGCGACTCGTCGACACCGTAGGTGCCGATCAGCGGATACGCGAAGCAGAGGACCTGCGCGACGTAGCTCGGATCGGTGACTGCTTCCTCGTAGCCGGTCATCGCAGTCGTGAAGCACGCCTCGCCGGCGGCGGTGCCCGAGGCCCCGACGGAGACGCCTGGAAACACGGTGCCATCTTCCAGGACGAGGTTGGCCGGATTTTTCATCTGCATAGATTCCATCAAATGTGCATAATACGCAAATCGTGACGACCGTGGCCATCCTCGGTTCGGCCGGGTACACCGGCCAGGAGACGCTCGACCGCGTGCTCGCCCATCCGGAGCTCGAGCTGATCGCGCTCGGGTCGGATTCGCTCGCCGGCAGGCCGGCCCATGCACTCGATCCGCGGCTGAACAGGCCGGTGCCGATGTTCACATCGAATCTCGAAGCGGGCGCAAGCGGCGCCGACGCGATCTTTCTCTGCCTCGGCAACGAGCAGGCCGCGGCATTCGAGCCGCCCGAGGGCGCCATCGTGATCGATCTCGGCGGCGTCCACCGGCTCGTCGACCAGGCGCTCGCGGTCCAGTGGTACGGCCTCACGCCGGGCGCCTGGAGCTACGGACTGCCCGAAGTACATCCGGCCCGGGGCCCGCTGATCGCAAATCCGGGCTGCTACGCGACCGCGACGCTGCTCGCGCTCTGGCCGCTGCGGAATGTGACGGACGGCGACATCGTCGTCGACGCGAAGTCGGGTATGACCGGCGCCGGAAAGACCCTGCGGGACTCGTCCCATGCAGGCGCGGTGCTCGAGAACTTCTCGCCCTATGCCGTCGGCGGCCACCGCCACGCGCCCGAGATCTCGCAGATGCTCGGCCTGCCGGTCACCTTCGTGCCCCACCTGCTGCCGGTGCGGCGCGGGCTGCTCGCGACCTGTTACGTGCGAAGCGGCGCCGACGTGCGGGGGTCGATCGAGGAGGCGTATGCGGGGAGCGCCGTCGTCCGCGTGCTACCCGAGGGCATCGACCCCGAGATCGCGCGCGTGCAGGGGACAGACGGCGCGGAGATCGGCGTGTTCACCGACGGTGCTACCGGGATGTGGATCGTCATCTGCGCGATCGACAACCTCGGCAAGGGCGCTGCGGGGCAGGCTGTGCAGAACCTCAACCTGGCCCTCGGGCTCCGGGAGACAGCCGGGCTCCGGCTCGGGAGCGTCCTGGTATGAGCGTCACCGCCGCGAAGGGATTCACCGCCTCGGGGGTTGCCGCCGGAATCCGGCGGCAGGGCCGGAAGGACCTGGCAATCGTTCGCTCGGTTCCCCAGGCCGTGGGGACTGCGATGTTCACACGCAACAACGTCCAGGCGGCATGCCTGCAGGTGAGCCGGGAGCATCTCGCGCTCGCCGAGCCGCAGGCGGTCGTGATCAACTCGGGCGTCGCCAACGCCGCGACCGGGGAGCGGGGCAAGCTGGACGCGCTCGCGACGACCGCGGAGGCGGCGCGACTGCTCGACCTCGACGTCGAGGACGTTCTCGTTCTCTCGACGGGCGTGATCGGGGCGCGGCTGCCGCTGCACAAGCTGCTTCCGGCCCTCGACCCGGCCGTCGCCGCGCTCTCGGATGCGGGCGGCGCTGACGCAGCCGAGGCGATCATGACCACCGATACCTGCCCGAAGGAGGCGGTCGTCTCGCGCGGTGGCTTCACGGTCGGCGGGATGGCGAAGGGCTCGGGGATGATCCATCCCGACCTGGCGACGATGCTCGCGGTGATCACGACCGACTATCCGCTCGAACCGAGCGAGGCGATCGAGTTCCTGCGGCCGGCGGTCGAGACGTCGTTCAACGCCATCTCGGTCGACGGCGAGCCCTCGACCAACGACTGCGTGATCCTGCTCGCGAACGGCACCAGCGGCGTCGCGCGCGACGATGCTGCGTTCGCGGCCGCGCTCGCCGGGGTGTGCGACGACCTCGCACGCCAGGTGGTCGCGGACGGCGAGGGCATCACGGTGCTGGCCGAGATCAACGTCCTCGGCGCCGTCGACGACATTCAGGCCAAGGCAATTGCGCGGCGGATCGCCACCTCCCCACTCGTCAAGACAGCGCTCTTCGGCCATGACGCGAACTGGGGCCGCGTGCTGATGGCCGCGGGCAGCGCGCCCTGGAACGGCGGTTACGCGACGATCGACGCGGACAAGGTGACCCTGCGCTACAACGGCACGGTGGTGCTGGACGCAGGCACCCCGACCGATGTCGAGCCCGACGTCGCCGGGCCGGCCTGCACGATCGAGCTCGATCTCGGCCTCGGAAGTGGACGGGCCGGCTACCTGACGAGCGACCTCTCCTACGACTACGTCCGCATCAACGCGGATTACCGCTCATGAGGGTGGTCGTGAAGGTGGGCGGCGCCGTGGCTGCGGCATCAGCCGAGGCCGTGCTCGCGCTCGCCGCCCACGACGAGGTGTGCGTCGTCCACGGCGCAGGCCCGCAGATCTCGGCGGAGATGAAGCGCGCCGGGATCCCCGTCGAGTTCGTCGACGGCCGCCGGGTCACGACCGCGGAAGGGATCGCAATCGTGCGGGCCTCCCTCGCGGCGGTCAACCAGACGCTTTGCGCCGCGATCGGCGAGCGCGCCGTCGGGCTTGTCGGCGACGAGATCGGCCTCGAGGCCGACCCCGTTCCTGCGCTCGGCCTCGTCGGCGAGGCGCGCACGTCGAGCCTCCCGACCGTCCTAGAGGCGCTCGCCGCCGGCAAGATCCCGGTCGTTGCGCCGATCGCACGCGGCCCGCTCAACGTCAACGCCGACTCGGCCGCCGCGGCGATCGCCGCCGGGATCGGTGCCTCCAAGCTGCTCTTCCTCACCGACGTCGACGGGCTGATCCTCGACGGCGCCGTCGTCGACGCGATCGACCTCGACTCGGCCGAGGAGCTGATCGCGAGCGGCACGCTCGAGGGCGGGATCATCCCCAAGCTCGGCGCCGCGATCGCCTCGGCCCGCGGCGGCGTTCCCGCCTTCATCGGCCGCACCGAGGTGCCCGCCGCATGAGCCACTTCGAGCCATGCCCCGAAGGGCCCTCTGTGGACGGTTTGTTCCACTTTCGTTTGCATAACCTGGCACCGGACACGCCCCTTCGGGCGTCGACGATTTGCAGGAATTTCGCGCCCCGATCCCACCGTCTGCGGCTCGGAACCGCACTTTCGGCGTGGGTACCTGGCACCGGACACGTCCCGGCCGGCCAGTGTCCGGAGGGGGCGCTGTGAACGTCCTGACGGGCACGCCGCTCCTGCCGGCGTACGCGCGCTTCCCGGTGACGTTCGTCGACGGCGAGGGCTCCTGGCTGATCGCCGACGACGGCCAGCGCTACCTCGACATGATCGCGGGCATCGCGGTCGTGAGCCTCGGTCACTGCCACCCGGCCCCGCTCGCGGCGGCCCGGGAGCAGCTCGAGCGGCTCTGGCATGTCTCCAACCTCTACTCGACCGAGCCCATGGAGAACCTGGCCCGCGCACTGTCCGAGCGGTTCGGCGGCGCGCATGCGTTCTTCTGCAACTCGGGCACCGAGGCGGTCGAGGCCGCTCTGAAATGGGCACGCAAATCGACCGGGAAGACCGGGCTCGTCGCGCTCGAAGGCTCGTTCCATGGGCGCACGATGGGGGCACTCTCGATCACCGGCCAGCCGGCAAAACGGGCCGCGTTCGAGCCGCTGATCCCCGGGGTTCGCTTCGCGACGCCCGAGACGCTCTCGGATGCCGTCGGCCCCGATACCGCCGCGATCATCATGGAGCCCGTGCTCGGCGAAGGCGGCGTCCTGCCGCTGCCGGCCGAGACGCTCGAGGAGGCACGAGCGCTCGCCGACGAGTTCGAGGCAATGCTGATCTTCGACGAGGTGCAGACAGGGATCGGCCGCACGGGCGAGTTCTTCGCCTGGCAGCGCCACGACGTACAGCCCGATGCGGTCACGCTCGCCAAGGGACTCGCGAACGGCCTGCCGATCGGAGCGCTACTCGTCGCCGACGAGGCGCCCACCGGGTTCGTCCCGGGCGACCACGCCTCGACCTTCGGAGGCAATCCCGTCTCCTGCGCCGCAGCGTGCGCCGTCGTCGAGGCGATCGACGACGACCTGCTCGCCCATGTCCGCGCGATCGGCGAGCGGCTCGAGGCGCAGCTTCCAGGCACCCGCGGGGCCGGGCTCCTGCTCGCCGTCGAGCTCGGCCGCGCCGCCGGGCCTGTCGCTTACGCCGCGCTCGAGCGCAACCTGCTCGTCGGAACCGCCGGCGACACCGCGCTGCGGCTCGCTCCTCCGCTGACGATCTCCGAGACGGAGGCCGATCTCGCGGTCGACCTGATCCGGGAGACGCTGGCGGGATGACGACCAAGTTCGAGCGTCAAGGCGCGATCCTCAGGCTGGTCGAGCAGCGGCACCTCTCGACCCAGTCCGAGCTGGCCGAGGCGCTCCGGGCCGAGGGAATCGACACCGTGCAGGCAACCGTCTCGCGCGACGTCGCCCGGCTCGGGCTCGTGAAGGTCCGAAACGGCGACGGCCGGCTGATCTACGCCCTCCCGGGCGCCGCCGACCTCCGTCGGCTCGAGCAGCTCGCTTCTGCGCTCCGCAGCTGGGCCGGAACGATGATCCCGACCGGCAACCTGCTCGTGATCCAGACCCCGCGCGGGTTCGCAGCCGCGCTCGCCGACGCGATCGACGAGGCCCTGCTGCCCGATGTCGCGGGCACGGTCGCCGGCGACAACACGATCCTCGTCGCGGTCCGCGAGGGGTCGAGCTCCGCCGAGCTCGCCGCCGACTTCACCCACCACCTCGAGGGCGAGAATGACTGAGAACGGGCGCGGCGGGAAGATCCTCGGCTCGCTGCCCCTCGGCGAGCGAGTCGGCATCGCCTTCTCGGGCGGCCTCGACACTTGCTGCGCCCTCGCCTGGATGCGCGAGAAGGGCGCCGTCCCCTACGCCTTCACCGCCGACCTGGGGCAGTACGACGAGCCCGACATCGCCGCAGTGCCCGGGCGCGCCCGCCAGTACGGCGCCGAGGACGCGGTGCTCGTCGACTGCCGAGACGCGCTCGCGTTCCACGGGTTGATCGCGCTTCAATGCGGCGCATTCCACATCCAGACCGCCGGCCGCCGCTACTTCAATACGACGCCGCTCGGTCGGGTCGTGACCGGCACGTTGCTCGTCCGCGAGATGCGCGAGCACGGCGTCGACATCTGGGGCGACGGCTCGACCTACAAGGGCAACGACATCGAGCGCTTCTATCGCTACGGGCTGCTCGAGAACCCCGACCTGCGGATCTACAAGCCGTGGCTCGACGGCGCCTTCGTCTCGGAGCTCGGCGGCCGCACGGAGATGAGCGAATGGCTCGCCGCGAAAGGCCTCCCGCACGGCACGAGCGTCGAGAAGGCCTATTCGACCGACGCGAACCTGCTCGGCGCGACCCACGAGGCCAAGGATCTCGAGCTGCTCTCGACCAGCATGACGATCGTCGAGCCGATCATGGGTGTCGCCTTCTGGGATCCCGCCGCCGAGATCGAGTCCGAGACGGTGACGATCCGGTTCCGGAACGGGATGCCGGTCGCGGTCGGCGGCTTCGAGAGCACGGATCCGGTCGAGTTGATCACGGAAGCAAACGCGATCGGAGGCCGTCATGGGTTGGGGATGTCCGATCAGATCGAGAACCGCGTGATCGAGGCGAAGAGCCGCGGCATCTACGAGGCGCCGGGGATGGCGCTCCTGCACATCGCCTACGAGCGGCTGCTCACCGCGATCCACAACGAGTCGACGCTCGAGGCCTACGCGGTCCAGGGCCGGCGGCTCGGCCGGCTCCTCTACGAGGGCCGCTGGCTCGACAACCAGGCAAACATGCTGCGCGGCTCGCTGCAGCCCTTCGTCGCCGCCGTAGTCACCGGCGAGGTCACGATCGAGCTCCGGCGCGGCGACGACTACACGATCCTCGACACGCGCGGCGAGGCGGTTACGTACGACCCGGAGCGCCTCAGCATGGAGCGCAGCGCGACCGCTTTCACCGCCGGCGACCGGATCGGCCAGCTCGCCGTCCAGATCAACGACATCACCGACACTCAGCGCATGCTCGAAACGCAGCGGAAGCTCCGGCTCTCGCCGCCGCGCGCGCCGAACGATCCTCTGGAGCTCGGGCAGTGACCTTGTGGGGCGGGCGCGTCGGGACGGCCCTCGCCCCTGAGGTGTGGGATTTCCTGCGCGCGTCGGACGACGAGCTTCTGCCCTATGACGTCCAGGGAACGCTGATTCACGCAACGCGCCTCGAGGCTGCCGGGTTGCTCACGGCAGAGGAGCTTGTCGAGGTGGAGCGACGCTTGGCCGAGATCACTGTCGACGACCTCGAGGCCTCGGACGAGGACGTGCACTCGGCGATCGAGCGGTTGCTCGGTGACGTTGGCCGCAAGATCCACGCCGGCCGCTCACGCAACGACCAGGTCGCGGCGGCCTTCCGCCTCTATGTCTCGCACGCGTCCGCCGAGACCGAGGAGGCGCTCAGGGCCTTCGCGCGCTGCGTTCTCGACCGTGCTGCCCAGGAGGCGGAGAGCCCCATTCCCGGCTACACGCACTTGCAGCGCGCGATCCCGGTCACGCTCGGCCACCACCTGCTCGCGTGGTCGGAGATGCTCTACCGCGATCGCGCACGGCTCCGCTTCGCCGGTGCCCAGGCTGTCCCCTCGCCGCTCGGATCGGGCGCCCTCGCCGGCTCGACTCTCCCGATCCCGCCGCCCCCCGACCCGATGCGCAACTCGATCGACGGCGTCTCCGACCGCGACTTCGCGCTCGACTACCTCTACGCCTGCGCCGTCCTCTTCGGCCATCTGTCCCGGATCGGCGAGGAGATCGTCCTCTGGACGACGACCGAGTTCGGCTTTGCACACCTGCCCGAGGAAGCGGCGACCGGCTCGTCGATGATGCCCCAGAAGCTCAACGCCGATGTTGCCGAGCTCGCGCGCGGCAAGGCAGGCACTGCCATCGGCCGGCTGACCGGCCTGCTTGCAACGGTCAAGGGCCTGCCGCTGGCCTACAACCGCGACCTCCAGGAAGACAAGGCGCCGGTATTCGCCGCACGTTCTGATGCCTCCAGCGCGCTCGCCGCGCTCACGGTGCTGGTGCGCGGTCTTGCGTTCGACCGCGAGCGAATGGCGGCCGCGTGTGCCGACCCGCTGCTGCGCGCGACAGACGCCGCGGAGGCGCTCGTACGCGAAGGTATGCCCTTCCGGGACGCCCATGAGCAGGTCGCGGCGAGCGTTCGGGCCGGCACGTTCGAGCCTCCCGTGATGGATGCGCCCAGGCTCGGCGATGTAGGGGCTGCGGTCACGGCGGCGAAGGACCTCTGGCTGTGAAGTCTCCGCTCCCTGTCTCGCTTTCGGGCCGCGACCTGCTACGGATCACAGACCTCGTCCCCGCGGAGGCCGAGGCGATCCTCGACCTCGCCGATGAGCTCAAGGTCGACCGCGCCCCGCGCCTGCCCGGCCGGTCGCTCGGCCTGATCTTCGGCCAACCGTCGACCCGTACGCGCATCTCGTTCGGCGTGGCGATCATCCAGCTCGGCGGCGGCTTCGTCACCCTCACGCCGCAGGAGATGCAGCTCTCGCGTGGCGAGTCGCTCAGCGACACGGCCCGCGTGCTTTCCCGCTACCTCGACGCACTCGCGATCCGCGTGCTCTCCCATGACGAGCTGGAGCAGTGGGCAGACGCCGCACAGATCCCGGTGATCAATGCGCTCACCTCCGTCGAGCATCCCTGCCAGGCGCTTGCCGACGCGCTCACGATCCGCCAGCGCCTCGGCGGCCTCGACGGCGTCAAGATCGCGTGGGTCGGCGACGGCACCAACGTCCTTGTCTCGCTCGCCCAGATGGCCAAGCTGACCGGCATGGAGGTCGTCGCCGCCTGTCCCGCGGGCTACGACCCACCCGCCGACACGCCGCTGACGCTGGTCCGCGATCCCCGCGAGGCCGCGGCCGGCGCCGACGTCCTCGTCACGGATATCTGGGTCTCGCTCGGGCAGGAGGAGACGAAGGAGCAGCGGCTCTACGACCTCGAGCCTTACCGCCTCGACGAGGCGCTCGTCGGGCTCGCGGCCCCCGAGGCGATCGTGCTCCACTGCCTCCCGGCGCACCCCGGCGAGGAGATCACCCCTGAGGCGCTCTACGGCGACCGTTCTGCAGTCTGGGACGAGGCCGAGAACCGCCTGCACGTCCAGAAGGCGCTGCTCGCACTGCTCCTCACCTAGCCGGCTAGGGATGAGCCGCAGGCGGTAGCGCCATCGACTCGCGCAGTGAACTGAGCGCTGTCGAGGGTACGGTGATCAACCCTCGCGTCGGCCTGTCGAGATCGAAGGTGACAAGCAGCAGGGTCGTGACGAGCAGCGCGCCGAGCAGCATCGGGACGAGTCCGCGCCCGAGCACGGATAAGTAGAGCGCGAGGAGTCCGAGGGCGAGCGCTGCCCCGAACACCTCGATCGCCAGCACCGCGATTGGCACCCGGTTGTTGAGCGCCGAGACGCGTACCGTCTGCTCGTCGATCGTCGTGTTCAGGCTGTCCACGTACAGCCGAGGCGCGCTCGCGATCGGTGCCGCGTCGATCGCCTGCCCTCCGAGGGCCCACAGCCGCCGCTGGACCAAATCCTCCGAGGCGATCGTCTGCTGCATCGCAGCGCTGCCCGGGATCTCCTTGCCCATGCGGAGCGCGAGATCGGTGTAGGTGCGCAGGAGGGTGAGCGAGCGAGACCGGGCCGGCTCGGCCAGGAGCTGGGCCCGTAGGTAGGAGGTGCCGATCGCGTTCGCCTCGGAGACCGCGGCCGCGCGACGATCCTCGTACCGTCCGACTGCCAGCGAGAGCCCGAAGGCCAGGATCAGCCCGACGAGGCCGAGCAACGCCGCCTGCATGACGCCGAACGGCTCCCGCAGGGTCTCGGAGCTCTCTCGGAGATGCCGCCCGAGCAGCACGCCGCCGATCGTGACGCCGGCGACGATCGCGAGTAGGACGAAGGCAAGCTCCGCGCTGCTCAGACTGAAGAACACAGGGCAATGCTGCCGTCGGCGTCGGCCGGCGGAGTGGCAATTCGGGCATACGCGTGTTCCAATCCCCTGATGAGTCAAGCGCAAGCGCCTCCGGCGGGAACGGTGACGATGCTCTTCACCGACATCGAGGGCTCGACCCGGCTCCTGAAGCAGCTCGGCGAGCGCTACGGAGAGCTGCTGTCCGAGCATCGGCGGCTGCTGCGAGCAGCGTTCGCCGCTCACGCCGGACGCGAGATCGACACGCAGGGCGATGCCTTCTTCGTCGCGTTCGCCCGCGCCCGGGACGGAGTCGAGGCTGCGATCGACGGCCAGCGGGCCCTTGCGGCCCACGACTGGCCGGACGGCGTCGAGTGCCGCGTCCGGATGGGCCTGCACACCGGCGAGCCGTCGGTGCTCGAGGAGGGCTACCACGGGATCGGGCTCCATCGCGGTGCGCGGATCGCGTCGGCCGCTCACGGCGGGCAGGTCCTGGTCTCGAGCGCCACCGCCGAGCTGATTCAGGACGACCTCCCGGCCGGCGTGACGCTGCGCGACCTCGGCAGGCAGCCGCTGAAGGACATCGACCGTCCCGAGCACCTCTACCAGCTCGTGGCCGACGGGCTGCAAGCGCAGTTCCCACCGGCGCGAACCGCACGAAAGAGCCGACGCGGCCACGGAATCGCGGTCATAGCGGCTGTTCTCGTGCTCGCTGCCGTCGCAGCGGTGATCATCGCGACCCGCGGCAGCTCGGGCCCGGCTAGCGCCTCCGCCGCGCCGGTCTCGGCGGACGCCGTGGGGATCCTGGATTCCCGGACCGGCCAGCGCGACCGGGCAGGTGCCGGTCGGCGCCTCCCCGAACGCGGTCGCCGCCTGCGACGGATCGATCTGGACCACGAACGGCGACGCGCGACAGCGTCTCTCGCGTCGATCCGGACAAGCAGGTGATGATCGCGAACATCTCCGTCGGAAACGGGCCCGACGGGATCGCCTGCGGTGACGGCTTCATCTGGGTCGCGAACGGGCTCGACGGGACCGTGACGAAGATCGACCCGCAGATCGACCAGCCCGTCGACACGATCGAGGTCGGAAACGGCCCGGCGGGCGTGGCGGTGGGTCTGGGCTACGTCTGGGTCGCGAACTCGAACGACGGCACGCTGAGCAGGATCGACCTGCGCACCGACAAGCCGCTTCCGGCGATCCCGATCGGTCAGAGCGCGGACGGCGTCGCCGTCGGCTTCGGACTCGGTCTGGGTGACGGATCAGGTGAGCGGAACCGTGACCAGGGTCGACCCGAGATCGGGAAGCACGATCCCGATCCAGGCGGGAGGCGGCGCCGACGCGGTGACGACCGGGATCGGCAGCGTCTGGGTCGCGAACAGCCTCGACGACACCGTCAACCGGATCGATCCTGCAACCAACAGCCCCCGCGCCGGAATCCCGGTCGGCAAGGACCCGAACGGCCTGGCAGTGGTCGACGCCTCCGTCTGGGTCAGCAACGGGCTCGCCGGCACCCTGACGAAGATCGACGCGGTGTCAGGCTCACCGAGCGGCCCGGTGAAGACCGGGAACCGCCCGGAAGGGCTCGTCGTCGACTCCAGATCTCTCTTCGTCGCGGTCAGCTCCTCGGGCACTCGGTCACTACGGCGGAACTCTCACCGTGCTGACCTCACCCGGCTACCTCGACAACGTCGACCCGGCCCGCGCGTTCTCCCTCCCGGACGGTCAGGTTGCCGCCTTGACCCACGACGGGCTCACCGGCTTTCGCCGAGTGGGCGGCAACGCCGGGCTCAAGCTCGTCCCCGATCTCGCCGTCTCGATTCCGACCCCGACCGACGGCGGCCTGACGTACAGCTTCCAGCTCCGCCCGGGGATCCACTACTCGAACGGCGCGCTGGTCCGCCCGCGCCGATTTCCGGCGCGCGATCGAGCGCACACTCGAGCTGTCCCGCCAGGGCGCCTACTACGCGCCGTACTACGCCGGCATCGTCGGTGCCCGCCGCTGCCTCGCTGATCCGAAGCGGCCGTGCGACCTCTCGCAGGGCATCGAGACCCATGCCGGCTCGAACACGATCACGTTCCACCTCGTCTCGCCCGACGCCGACTTTCTGAACAAGCTCGATCTCCCCGCGGCGTTTGCCGTCCCCGCGGGAACGCCACTTCACCCGCACGGCTTCTTGCCTGCCACCGGCCCCTACGAGGTCGCCTCGTTCAACCCCAAGACCGGGCATCCGGCTCGTCCGGAACCCCCGGTTTCGCGAGTGGTCGGCGGAGGCGCAGCCGAACGGCTTTCCGGACGTGATCGTCGAGCGCGTCAAGGGCTCGGCGAACGCCCATATCGACTCCGTCCTCGACGGCTCCGCCGACCTTGCGGGGGGCGAGGATCCGCCCGTCCGCGGCGAAGGTCGCCTCCGTGCGGACGCAGCACGCAAGCGATCTCGTGATCAACCCGTGGATCATCACCTACTTCGTCGGCCTCAACACACGGCTTCGCGCCTTTCGACGACGTGCGCGTCCGGCAGGCGCTGAACTTCGCCGTCGACCGCACGCGGCTGCTCGATCTTGCCTTCGGCCCCGGGCTCGGCAGCGTCACGTGCCAGGTTCTGCCGCCGGGGCTGCTCGGGTACCGGCCCTACTGCCCATACACCTCGAGCCCCAGCGCGACCGGAACCTGGACCGCGCCCGACCTGGCGCGTGCGCGGCAACTCGTGCGCGCCTCGGGCACCGCCGGCCAACCGGTCACGGTGTGGATCGCCACGGATCCGCACTTCGATCGCCGCGGCCGCTCGTTACGTCGTGTCCGTCCTCGACGAGCTCGGGTACAAGGCACGGCTCCGGCACACGTCCGACGTCTTCAACGAGGACAAGCTCCACATCCAGGCGATCTTCAGCGGCTGGTTCCCCGACTACCCCGCTCCGGCCGGAATGATCGTCCAGACCCTCACCTGCGCGAGCTACGTGCCGATCGAGCGTCGACAACCTGAACGAAGCCGAGTTCTGCGACCGCTCGATCGACCGGGAGATCGCGCGCGCGCAAGTCGCTCGAGCCGGGCGACCCGGCTGCGGCCCGGCTGTGGATCAAGATCGACCGTGACCTGACCGACCAGGCGCCGTGGCTCGCTTTCGCAAACGGCGTCACGATCGAGGTGAAATCGCCCAGGGTCGGCAACTACCAGTACAACCCGCAGTGGGGAACCCTGCTCGGCCAGCTCTGGGTCAAGTGAGGTAACCGCTCCCGCCGGCCGTCGCTATGCGCGATCTATGCGCACGTCGACAAGAGTGCCGGGGTCTCGGTCACCACGTGAACGGTCGCCGACGCCACTACAGGGAGGTAACGATGAAACACAGCACATTCGACTCGCGTCGGCGACGGGGACGGGGCTGGACGCCGGCGTGGCTTGCAGCCGTGGCCGTGCTGGCTGCTCTCGCGGTCTCGGCCACCGGCCTCGCCGCACCGTCCGCCGGTTGCCCGTCCTGCGGAAAGAACCTTGTTCTCAATCCGGGTGCCGATCTTGGCAAGGGCCTGACCGCGACCGGCGCAAACGGAGCCGTGCCCCACTGGACGAATGTCTCCGGGCAGTTTGGAGCCGCCGCCTACACGGGCTTCGGTGTCGGTTGGTTCAACGCAACCTCGAAGGGGCCGACGGACCGCGGCAAGAACTACTTCTTCGGTGGAACGACGACGGCCGCCACGAGCGCGAAGGCCAGCATCGGCTCGCAGACGATCAAACTCCCGGCGGGTGCTGCGGGGCACAAGGCCACGCTCGCCGGATGGCTCGGAAACTACAGCTCGGACACGGCAAGCGTCCGCGCGAGCTTCACCGACGCGGCTGGGAAGTCGCTCGGTGGAATCCGGATCGGCCCGGACACCACGATCGGCGGCGGGGACATGGCGTCCCGTAGCCGCACCGGAAACGTCCCGGCAGGAGCGGTCAACGTCGTCGTGACGATCACGTTCACCGATCACGCCAACTACAACCTGGCCGGCGCCGACGACATCTCACTGGTGCTCAGCTGACAAACGGCGCGCTCGACGGGGAATCACAGCGACGCGGCCAGGCTCAACGCCCGGCCGTCGTCCATCATGGCGCCGGCGACGAAGAGCGCGTCGAGCTCGTTGCCGTCGAGGAGAGAGCGGAGCTGAGCGAGCGTCCGGTCGTACAGGCGCTGCTCGGCGGGCTTGATCGCCGCGCCGATCCGCCCGAGGAACGCGTCGGCGAAGCCGAGGACGGCAATAGCGTCCTCGGCTTTCCCGCCGCGCGCTCCGACCGCTGCAAGCGCGATCAGGCACCAGGCCATGTCCTCCTTGTCGTTGACTCCGGCAGACAGCTCGAGCGCCTCGACGAGCAGCGGCTGCGCCAGGTCGGTACGGCCCCGCTCGATCTCGACCGCGCCGAGGTTGTAGAGCGCGCGCGCCACGTTTGCGACGTCGTCCGCCGCGCGAAGCAGCGCAAGGCTCTGCTCGAACTCTTCTGCCGCGACCTCGAGCTGACCCTGGGCCAACGCGACGTCGCCGCGGTTGTTCCGTGCGAGCGCGACCAGCCTCCCTTCCCCGAGCGCCTCGGCCGCGGCGATGCACTCGTCCAGGCTGTCCGCCGCGTGCTCGAGCTCGCCCAGGCCGAGCAGGATCGCCCCGAGATTGCTCAGCGACCGGACAACGCCGGTCTCGTCGCCGATCTCGCGGTACAGCGCCAACGCACGCTCGGCGAGCGCCCGCGCGCTTGAGTAGTCGCCCTTGAGGACGGCCAGGGCGGACGCCGTACGGAGCGCCTTCGCCAGCAGCGCCGCATCGGCTTCCGGCGCCGACTCGACGGCCGCGGCCAGCCGATCGAGGCCCTCGCTCACGTACCCGCGCACGTACCAGAACCGTCCGAGCGACGCGGCCAGCCGAAGCTGGAGCTCCGCCTCGCCGCGCTCGCCGAGCCAGTCGAGCGCAGCCCGGAGGTCATCGTGGGCCGACTCGAGACGCTCGAGCCACACGCCCTGGTCAGGGCCGCTGAGCTCTGACTCGGCAAGCTCGGCCACGCCGGCGAAGTACCCGGCGTGCAGATCGCGGCCTTCGGGGCCTGCGGAAGGCAGGCCTCGGCCGTACTCGCGGACGACCTCGAGCAGCCCGTAACCTGAAGGAAGCCGCTGGACGACGCTGGCCGCGACCAGCGCGTCGAGTGCTTCGCCGACCGCGTCCTCGCCGCCGACTGCCGCCGCCGCCTCCTGCGTGAACGCCCTGCGGAAGAGCGACACGCGCCCGAGGAGATGCTGCGCCTCCGGCTCGAGCAGACCGAAGCTCCAGTCGATCGCAGCGCGCATCGTTCGATGGCGTTCCGGGGCATCGCGGGCGCCCACCGGCAGCGCGTCGAGCCGGGAGTCGAGAAGCTGGAGCAGCTCCGACGCCGATCGTGACCGGAACCACGGTGCGGCCAGCTCGATCGCGAGCGGGACCCCGTCGAGGCGGTCGCAGACCTCGCCCGAAAACGGCAGAGGCAGGGTCGGCCTCGACGCCGGAGGCGGTCACCCTGCTCGCGAGCAACTCGCGAGCTGCGGCCGCGCCGAGCGGAAGGACGTCGACGACCTGCTCGGCCGAGAGCCTCAGGACGCTCCTGCTCGTGACGAGCAGGGTCAGCCTCGGCGCAGCGTCGATGATCGGCACGAGCTCCGCCGCTGCGTCGACCACGTGCTCGAAGTTGTCGAGCACGACGAGAATCTCGCACCCGGCGAGCTCCCTGCCGATCGCCTGGCCCCAGCTCGCCGAATCACTCTCCCGAAGGCCGAGCGCGCGCCCGAACGCCGGGAGCACCTGTGCAGGCTCCGAGAGCGGGGCGAGGTCGACGAACAGGGCGCCGTCTGCGAGCTGCTCGCCAAGCGCGTTTGCGACCTCGACAGCGAGACGGGTCTTGCCGATTCCGCCGGGCCCGACGAGCGATACGAGCCGCGTCCGCGGCTCGAGCAGGAGTCCGCGGAGCATGCGAATCTCGTGGTCGCGACCGATTGCACGGGTCGACGGGGCAGCTACCCGGCGGCCCGCAGGTACGCCGCTGCTCGGCGCAGCCAGTGTCGGGTCGTGGCTCAGGATCCGCCGTTCGAGCTCGCGGAGCTCGGCGCCGGGCTCCAGCCCCAGCTCGGTATCCAGGTACGACCGGCCCTCCCGGTAGCAGGCAAGTGCGTCCGCCTGCCTTCCCGCTCGGTAGAGAGCGGTCATCAGCTGAGCGCGCAGCCGCTCCCGGAGGGGATGGCGCACCAGCAGCCGTTCGAGATCCGCGATCAGCTGCTCGTGCTGTCCAAGCCGCAACCCGGCTTCGAAGCGTCCCTCCTCGCACTGGAGCCTGAGCTCTTCGAGCCTGAGCGTCTCGTCACGCGCGAAGAGCTCGTTGCCGAGCCCGGCGAGGACCTCCCCGCGCCACAGATCGAGGGCCCGTGCGAAGAGGGAGCCCGCAAGCCGGTCGTTCCCGTCGGCGAGTGCGCGCCGGCCGTCTGCGAGCAGGTGCTCGAACCGCTGGGCGTCGATCTCGCCCTCCTCGACGACGAGCCTGTAGCCGGCGCGTTCGGTGACGAGGCGCCCGGGAGGTAGTGCGCGCCGGAGCTGCGAGACGTACAACCGGAGGATGCTGGCTGCCGACACCGGCGCCGCGTCGTCCCACACCGACTCGATCAGCACCTCGGAGGAGAGCGTCTCGCCCGCCCGGAGCGTCAAGGCCGCCAGGAGGCGCCGCGGTCTCGGGACGAGCTTGGCCGGGGCCCCGCCGACGAGCGCCTCGAATGTCCCGAGAACCCGGAGCTCGAGACGGTTGTCCTGGTCAATGGAGTCGCTGACAGACCCGGAGCTCACGGCGAACCGCCGCTCACGCGCTCGACAACGATCTTCACCCGGAACCCCATCAACGACCCCCACGCAGCCGATGCCGACGAGGAGGATCCTACGCGCGGCTCACAGTCGACCGAGCACGCTGGGCGGCCGAGCTCGACTACATGCCCATCGCGTGGTACCCGCTGTCGACGTACAGCGTGGTGCCCGTGACGTTCTTGGCGTCGTCGCCCAGCAGATACGCGGCGGCGCCGGCGACGTCGGTCGCATCGATGTGACGGTGGAGCGGAGCGCGCTCCGCGACGATCGCCTCCATCGTCGGGAAACCGGCGATCGAGCGTGCTGCAAGCGTGCGCACGGGACCTGCCGAGACGGCGTTGACCCGGATGTTCTTCTGCCCCAGATCCCAGGCGAGGTAGCGGACGCTCGAGTCGAGCGTGGCCTTGGCGACCCCCATCACGTTGTAGTGGGGGACGGCCCGCTCGCCGCCGAGGTAGGTCATCGTCACGACGGAGCCGCCGCCGGCGGCCTCCATCAGCGGCTCTGCGGCCCGGGTGGTAGCGACCAGGGAGTATGCGCTGACGTCGAGGGCCATCCAGAAGCGCTCACGCGGTGTGTCGGTGAAGCGTCCCTCGAGGTCCTCGGCGGCCGCAAAGGCAACCGAGTGGACGAGGATGTCGAGCTCACCGCCGAAGGTGTCGGAGACCTCCGAGAAGACGCGGGCGATGTCCTCGTCGGAGCGGACGTCGCACGAGGTGACGAGCGGGCTCGAGAGGGTCTCCGCGAGCTCGCGGACGTTGCTCTCGATCCGCTCGCCCTGAAAGGTGAACGCGAGCTGCGCGCCTCCCTCGGCAAGCCGTTGTGCGATCGCCCAGGCGATCGAGCGCTTGTTCGCGACACCGAGGACGAGGCCGCGCTTTCCCTCAAAGGACATGGCCCGACTCTAACTATGGTCCGGGGATGCGCGTCGCGGTGGTAACTGGAGCTTCGTCGGGGATCGGCGCCGCTCTCTGCCGGGCGTTGCGCAAGGACGGCTGGCACGTCGTCGGCCTCTCGCGGAGCGATGCGCCCGACGCCGACGAGCACGAGGCCTGCGACGTCGGCTACCGGGAGGCGGTCGAAGCGGCGGCGGCACGCGTGCTCGAACGGCACTCACGGATCGACCTGCTCGTGAACAACGCCGGGATCGCCGGGCGCTACACCTACCTGACCGCGCCGCCGGAGGCGGTCGAAGCGGTGATCCGGACGAACTACCTTGGGTCGGTCTGGTGCCTTCGCGCCTTCCTGCCCGGGCTCGGGCAGGGCTCTCACCTCGTCAACGTCGTCTCGATCGCCGGGCTCTTTGCAATCGGGCCCTACTCGGCGTCGAAGCATGCGCAGCTCGCGTTCTCGCGCTCGGTCGCGGTCGAGCTGGCCGACCGGGGGATCTCGGTTCACACCGTCAACCCGGGTCTGATCGAGACGCCCGGCTTTCCCCAGCACAGCCGCGTCAGGCACGGCCTGCATCGCCTGGTCGTGGGCCCGGAGCTCGTAGCCGCCCGGATCCTCGACGCGGTCGAGCACGACCGGCGGGAGATCATCGTGCCGCGCTGGTACCGGCCGATCGCCTGGGCCCAGGCGATCGCTCCCGGCCTCGTCGCAAGAGCCCAGGGCCAGATCACCTGGCGTCGTTAGCGCCTAGACGAGCTCCCAGCCCTCGCCGTCGAGCACGCGCTGGATCGCCGGGAGCAGGTCGCTCGCGACGAGCCCGGCCTGCGGGACGACGAGCCTTGAGGCAAGCCCATGCGCCACGGCCGCGGCAGCCGCGCCCAGCCGAGGCTCCATCCCCTTGGCGAGGAACGCCCCGATCACGCCGGCGAGCACGTCTCCTGTCCCGGCGGTCGCCAACGAGGGGGCGCCGAACCCGGCCACGAGCACGCCCTCGCGCGGAGAGGCGATGAGAGTGTCGGCGCCCTTGAGGAGCACCGTCGAGCCGAACCGCGACGCGGCCCGCCGAACCGCCTCGAGCCGGTGCGCCTCGATCTCTTCGACCTCGGCGCCGAGCAGGCGCGCCAGCTCGCCCGCGTGTGGCGTCATCACGGTGGTCGCGGCGCGCGTGAACGGCTCGAGCTCCCAGAGGCCGTCCGCGTCGAGCACGACCGGAAGGGGCAGCTGCTCGAGCAGGATCCGCACAAGGTCACGCGTCCCGTCGCTGCGGCCAAGGCCCGGGCCGAGCACGACCGCGTCGGCACGCTCCGCCGCCTCGAGAACGCTTTCGGCGGCCCGGGCGAGCAGCCGACCCGACGTGTCCTCCGGAAGCGGCCGTTTGACCGCCTCCAGCAAGCGCCCCTCGATCGCGTGCATCGCAGACTCCGGCGCGGCCACCGTCACGTAGCCGGCGTCGGCGCGGAAGGCAGCGAGCGCCGAGAGAATGGGTGCTCCGGTCAGGCCCGGCGAGCCTCCGACGACGAGCACCGACCCGGCCCGGTACTTGGTGCTCTCGGCGCTCTTCCTTGGCACATCGCCGAGCACCGACGCCGGTACGAGCGCATGCTCGTGGCCGGTCGGCTCGAGCCCGATCCAGGCGACATGAACCGGGCCGGCATGGAACCGGCCCGGGGCAATCGCGAGCCCGACCTTCGACGCACCGAATGTGACGGTTATCTCGGCTCGGACCGCAGCTCCGGCGACCTCGCCCGTCGAGGCATTGACCCCGGAGGGGACGTCCACCGCGACCACCGGCCTGCCCGCGGTGTTGATCCGCTCGATCATGCGAGCGACGTCCTCGCGTGGCGCCTCCTTGAGGCCGATCCCGAGCAGCGCGTCGACGATCACGTCAGGCTCTCCGAGGTCGCCGAACCCGTCGACCTGAACAACATCACGTCCGCGCTCGCGGAGCACCCGCGCGCAGACGCGGCCGTCGCCGCCGTTGTTGCCGCGGCCACACACGACAGCGACGCGCCCTTCGAAACGCTCGTCGACCACATCGGCGACTGCCGTCCCGGCGCGCTCCATCAGCTCCTCCATCGACCCGGCGTGTGCCGCCTCGGCCTGCCGGATCTCGTCGGCCGTCAGGAGCGGCAGGAGGGCAGTCACGGTATCCGCTCCAGATCCGGCAAGGCCGGCACCTCCGCTCTCTTAGCGCCTCCGAAAAGTCTACGGCTCATTCGACCACCACGGCGACCGCCGCCGCGAGCTCATGCGAGTGGGTCATCGACAGCTCGATCCGGCCGGCCCCGACCCGCTCGGCAAACGCCGCCGTCCGGCCGCTCAGGTGAACGCCCGGCTTCGGCCGACCGCGGATCTCGATCTCCCGCCACGTGAAGTACACGCCCGAGCCGAGCGCCTTGCCCACGGCCTCCTTCGCCGCGAACCGTCCCGCATAATGCTGCGCCGGGTTCGGCTTCGACTCGCAGTAGGCGCGCTCCTCGTCGGTGAAGCAGCGCGAGCGGAACCCGTCACCGTGGCGTTCGAGGGCGCGGCGGACGCGGTCGATCTCGATCAGATCCACGCCGACACGCAGCCCGCTCATGGGTTCGCCTCGAGCCAGTCCGGGAGGTGGGCAATCGAAGAAAGGATCCCATCCGGGACGATATTCGTGTGGTCGAGATCGTCCGGGCGGAACTTGCCAGTGCGCACGAGCACGGTGCGCATGCCGATCTTCTGGGCGCCGCCGATGTCGCCCTCGATGTCATCGCCGACCATCCAGGTCAGACCCGGGTCGGCGTCCAGTGCCTCGACCGCCGTTGCGAAATACTCCGCGCTCGGCTTTCCGAGAACGGTCGCCTCCTGCCCGGTCGCGTATTCGAGGCCGGCCACGATCGCGCCCGCGTCGAGGCGCGGCCCCTCAGCCGTCTGCCACCAGCGGTTGCGATGCAGGCAGTAAAGCTCCGCGCCGGCCTGAAGCTCGAGGAACGCGCGGTTCAGGTTCAGGTAGGAGTAGATCCGTCCGGGCTCGTCGGTCTCGTCGGCCCCACCCACGAGCACGGCGTCGGCGTTCATCCCGATCAGCTGGAGCCCTTCGAGGTCATCGACTATGCCGGGCATCGTCAGAGCGAGCACACGCTTGCCGGCAAGCACCTTTGCGGCGACGCTCCCGGTGGTCTGGAGCTCGTCGTCCTCGATCGCGAAACTCATCTCGCGGAGCCGCTCGCCCAGCTGGTGACGCGACATCGTCGTCGAGTTGGTGACGAAGCGAACCCGGTGCCCCGCGTTCCGGAGACGCCGGACCGCGTCGACAGCACCTGCGATCGGCTCGCCGGAAACGTGCAGCACACCGTCGACGTCGAGCAGAATCGCCGCCATGGACTCCGAGTCTATTCGGTCGGAACTGACCTTCCGCTTCTCCCGGTCGAGCGGGCCCGGCGGCCAGCACGCCCAGAAGAGCTCGACGCGGGTCGAGGCGCTCTACGACGTCGAGGCCTCCGCCGGTCTCAGCGACCCGGAACGGAGGCGCGTGCTCGCGAAGCTCGGGCCGCTCGTCCGGGCGATCGCGCAGGACGAGCGCTCGCAGCTACGGAACCGCGAGCTCGCGACACGACGAATCCTGGATCAGATCACCGAGGCAGCTCGCCCGCGTCGCAATAGACGGCCGACCACCCCGACGGCCGGGTCGCGCGAGCGGCGCCTCGACGACAAACGCCGGCAGTCCGAGCTCAAGCGCCTTCGGCGCCCGCCTGCGGACTAGACGTTCCGGACGCGCTCGTCCTGCCGCGAGTCGACGCCATAGATGGCCCCGAGGACGCAGAGGATGAGAAGACCTGTAATGAAAGCGATGGCGAACATGCCTGTATTATCGGCATCCGCTATCATTAGGTCAACGAGAGTTACGACTGATGACCATTAGCGAACGCGATACCACACAACTCACTGAACGCCCCACGGTACGCCCCACGGCAGACCTCAACAACTGGCTCGGAATCGAGCTCCGCCACCTCGCTGCGCTGGATGCCGTCGAGACAGAAGGCACGTTCGGGCGTGCCGCAATCAAGCTCGGCTACACGCAATCGGCGGTGAGCCAGCAGATCGCGACGCTCGAGCGGATCGTCGGCGAGAAGCTGATCGAGCGGCCGGGCGGTCCACGACCCGTCACGATGACCGAGGCCGGCCGGCTGTTGCTCCGGCACGCAACCTCGATCGTCGCCCGCCTCCAGGCGGCCCAGGCCGACCTGGCGGCACTCTCGGCCGGGGAGGCCGGGTCGCTTCATGTCGGGATCTTCCAGAGCGTCGGGGCCAAGATCCTTCCGGAGGTGATGCGGCGCTTCACGACTGCGTGGCCGGACGTCGACGTCGAGCTTCGGGAATCGCATTCGGATCGCGAGCTCGGCGATCTCGTCGAGCGCGGAATCCTCGACGTCTCGTTCGTCCAGCTCCCACTCAACAATCCCTGGCTCGAGACGCTGCTCGTGCTGCGCGACGACTACGTGCTGGTAAGCGCGACCGATTCCCCGTTCCCGGTCGAGCAGCGCACGCCGACCTTGCGCGAGATCGCTGCGCAGCCGCTGATCGGCTACCGGAGCTGCCGCGCGACGGAGCTCGTATTCGACCAGATCCGCGCGTCCGGCATCGAGCCGAACGTCGTTTTTCGCTCCGATGAGAACGGGGTGGTTCAGGGGCTCGCCCGCGCGGGGATCGGCGTCGCGATCCTTCCACGCCTCGCGGTCGATGCCGGCGACGAGGCGATCCGGATCACCGACCTGAGCCCGCGAATCGCCGCACGCGAGATCGCGATCGCGCGGCACAAGGATCGGTACCACTCGCCGGCGGCGCGGGCATTCGTCGCGACGGCGCTCGAAGTCGGCGCCGAGACGACCTCGGCACTCGCCGCGTAGAGCTCTATCCGACCCGGGGCAGCGGCACGGCGGCCGTGCGCAGGTAGCGGTCGAGCTCGGTCTCGTTCATCGGCGGGGCGAAATGGAACCCCTGCCCGAGCGAGCACCCACGCTCGAGCAGCATCGGAACCTGGGCGGCGTGCTCGATCCCCTCGGCGATGCACCGAACCGCGAGTGACTGGGCCAGGCTGACGAACGCGTCGATGAAGCTCGACTCGCTCGCCGGGTCGAGCAGCCGATCGACGAACGGCTTGGCGATCTTGACCGCATCGAGCGGGAAGGTGTCCAGCCGCTCGAGCGATGAGCGCCCGGTGCCGAAATCGTCCAGGACGAGCCGGACGCCGAGTGCGCGCAGCTCGTCCATCCGCTGGTGGGCGATATCGATGTCCCACATCACGTCGCTCTCGGTGATCTCCAGCATCAGCTTCTCCGCCGGAAGGCGCGCCTCGAAGAGCGCACGCGCCACGTCCTCGGCGAGGCTGTCGGCGGCGAGCTCGCTCGGGGAGAGGTTCACCGACACCGTGACGTCCCGGTGGGCCGGATAATGTGTCGATCCAGCGCCGGGCCGCCTGGCAGGCCTGGCGCAACACGCTCGAGCCGATCTCGGACATCAACCCGATCTCTTCGGCGACATGGATGAACTCGGCGGGCTGAACCAGGCCCCGCTCCGGAGATCTCCAACGAGCCAAGGCCTCGAAGCCCACGATCCGGCCCTGGCGCAGGTCGACGATCGGCTCGAAGACGGCGACGATCTCGTCACGCTCGACAGCCCCCTGAAGCGCAACGGTGAACTCGTGACGGCGGCGGACCTGCGCGTGCATCCTGGGCTCGTAGTGGGCAAAACGCTGCTTGCCGATGCTCTTCGCCGCGTACATCGCGACGTCGGCGTTCTGCAGGAGCTCATCGGCGCTCGCAGCGGACGAGGCGGGAGCGATTCCGATGCTGCCGTGCACTCGCGCCTCCCGGCCGTGAAGTGTCAGCGGCCTTCGAAGCGCCTGCAGAAGCGACTCCGCGACGACCTCGCTGCCGTGTCGATCGGTCGTGTCGAGCAGCACGGCGAACTCGTCGCCGCCGAAGCGCGCCGCTGTGTCCGCCGGGCGCACCGCCCGCTGGACACGACGACCGACCTCGGCGAGCACGTCGTCGCCGATCGCGTGGCCGAGCGTGTCGTTGATCGCCTTGAAGTCGTCGAGATCGACGAACAGCACCGCAGCCGCACCGTCGCCGCGTGCCATCACCGCTTCGACCCGCTCGGTGAAGAGGGCACGGTTCGGCAATCCGGTGAGTACGTCGTGGAAGGCCTGGTGGCGCAACTGCTCCTTCAAGTCGGTCGCCTCGGCCAGCGACCGCTCGAGCCGGCCGTTCTCGAGCAGCACGCTCGCGTGACTGACGAAGGTCTCGAACAACCGCTTGTCGTCCGAGTTGAACGAGACGACGTCGCCGGAGCGGTCGGCGACGACGGCGAGGCCGAACACGCCGTCCTCTCCGCGGAGCGCGGCGATGATCCCGTCGGGCATCGCCCGCGCAGCGAGGTAGCCGTCGAGCGAGTGCGGGGGACGGGATGCAGACAGCAGGATCGCGTCCGGTCCGGCCCCGAGCGCCGCGAGGACCTGCGCGTCCGCCGGGCTGACGACATCCGCGTGGGCGGTCATCTCGCCGTGCGCGCCGAGCGTGCTCCGCAGGCCCTGCTGTGACCCCGCGGGGCACAGGAAGATCTCGGCGTACTCGGCCCGGACGAGCTTCCTGACGGCCACGAGCAGTTGGCCGACCGCGAGACTGAACTCAGGGGCGCCCTGCGTCGCCTTCATCGACTCGTACAGAAACTCGAGGTGGTCGTCCCGTTTGGCCCGGGTGACGAAGGCACGGACGGCCGCGGTACCGATCGCAACAGGGAGCACGAGCAGGACGAGAGCACGGCGATCCTCCCGCGCGAGCTCGATCGCGATCAGCACCACGGTCGAGACGCCCACCGTCGCGACGATCGAGACTCCGGCCGCGACCGGGAGCCGACGGAGCTCGAAATCGCCCTCGGCGATCGCGATCGCGCCCGCCACGAGGAGGATGCCGACGATCGAGGCGGCGACGGCCGCCAGGACCGCGCCGGCCCAACCCGCAGCCCCGAAGGCATCGCCCTGCCCCGCAATCGTCCGGAACACGATCACCGCGACCGACGTCGTCACCGAGAGCTGAGCAAGGTTGAAGGCGAACTTGGCCGCCCGCTGGCGGCGGACGACCGCGAGCGCGGCCGCCGCCCCCACGAGCTGAGCAAGGAGAAGAGCGCCCGGCGAAAGCAGGTAGAGCCCGAGGACGAGCCCGACCTCGCTGAGCGAGATCGTCTGCGCTTGCCGTCGAAACTGAACGTGGACGACGTAGGCCTCGGTGAGGTAGAAGAGCAGCGCCAGCGCCCACCAAGGCAGCGGGCTGGCGATGATCGGCGCCGCGTCGAGGCGGCTCAGAACCTCGCTCCAGAGAGCGACGCCCGCCGCGAGCAGGCCGGCATTGTAGAGCCAGATCCGAGCACCGCCGGAGGCGCTCGACCTGGGTCGTGCCTGTCGCCTGGTCGTCGTGTTGTCCACGTCCGCTTACCGGCCGTGGCGGCTGACGGCGAGGCGCGCTGCGGGAAGCGCCTTCGGTGAACCAGGCCGGCTCACGCGCCGAATCAGCTCCAAGCCGAAAACCAGTTCTTGTCGCTCGACGTGTTGCTCGGCAACGGGTTGCGCGTCACACGTTCGCGCTCCACTTGGCAATCGACCTGCTGCTGACCGTTCCGGGGCACTCGTTTCCGCCGATCCCTGTTCACAACCTGGTTTCGCAACCTGTCGCTCCTCGGCCTTTCGACTCGTGTTGACGCGTCCTTGCGAGCAGGCTCACCGTACGGCGAAGATCGCTGAGGCTCCTACCCCTTATGGGGTACCTGGAGAAATTCCCTCGAACGAAGTATTCCGGTCGTTGCGCGGAAACCGGGCCACGGGATCACGCCTTGGCCATCCCCCGAACGCGGGAGGCCGAGTGGACTACCCCTACCCGCTCTACTCGACGGTGACGGTCTTCGCCAGGTTCCGCGGTTGATCGACGTTCAGACCGCGGAGACGCGCGATGCGGTAGGCGAGAAGCTGCAACGGCAGGGTCGCCAGCACCGCCTGCAGGAAGGCGGGTGAATCGGGGATGTAGATCACATCGTCGGCGTGGTGCTGGATCTCCTCGTTACCCTCTGTGGCGATCGCGATCACGTGCGCACCGCGGGCACGGGTCTCCTGGATGTTCGAGACGACCTTGTCGTACACGATGTTCATCCGGGTTGCGACCACGACAACCGGCGTGCCCTCCTCGAGCAGCGCGATCGGCCCGTGCTTCATCTCGCCCGCCGAGTAGGCCTCGGTGGGGATATAGGAGATCTCCTTGAGCTTGAGCGCCCCCTCGAGCGCCACCGGAAGCCCGATGTGGCGGCCGAGGAAGAGGAAGAACGGTTCGCGGTAGAACCTCGTCGCGATCTCGTCGATCGGGTGGCTGCGGCTGAGAAACTCGCGCATCTTCTGAGGCAGCCGGTAGACCTCGTCGAGAATGAACTCGATCTCCTCGGCGGGCAGCGTCTGGCGGACGCGGGCGAGCTCGAGACCGATCAGGTACATCAGCCCGACCTGCGCCGAGAACGTCTTCGTCGCAGCGACGCCCACCTCGAGACCCGTCCTCGTGTAGAGCGACGAGTCCACCTCGCGCGTGATCTGAGAGCCCATCTGGTTCGTGATCGCGACGGTGCGCGCGCCGAGCTCTCTGGCCAGCTTCATCGCCTGGATCGTGTCGCGTGTCTCGCCCGACTGCGAGATGCCGATCACGAGCGTGTCCGGCCCGATCACCGGGTTCCGATAGATCCATTCGCTTGCGATGTCAGGCTCGACCGGAAGGCGGCCCCACTCCTCGATCACGTAGCGCCCGACGACGCCGGCGTGATAGGCGGTGCCGCACGCGACGATGACGATCCGGCGCAGGGCGCGAAGATCGTCCTCGTCCATTCCGAGGCCGTCCTGAACGAGCGCTCCGTGCCGGACGCGGTCGCCGATCGTGACCTCGAAGCCCTCAGGCTGCTCGTAGATCTCCTTGAGCATGAAAGTCTCGAAGCCCTCGCGCTCCGCCACCTCCTCATCCCAGTCGATCTGGATCTCCTCGATCTCGACCGGGCTGCCGTCCTCGGCATTGATCATGCGCACGCCGCCCGGCGTGACCTCGACCAGCTCGCCGTTGTTCGGGTAGGCCACACGGCGCGTCTCGGAGAGGAACGCGGAAAGGTTCGATGCGAGGAAGTTCTCTCCGTCGCCGAGGCCGATCACCATCGGCGTGTCGCGGCGCACGCCCACGAGGCGGTCGGGCTCGTCGTGATGGATCACAACGAAGGTGAAATGGCCTACGAGGCGGCCGTAGACGTCCCGGACGGCCTCGAGCAGGTCGCCGTCGTACACGCTCTCGAGCAGGTGCGCGACCACCTCGGCATCGGTCTCGGACGAGAAGATGTGCCCGCTGCTCTCGAGCTCGGCCTTGAGCTCGCGGTAGTTCTCCACGATCCCGTTCAGAACGATCGCGAGCTTGGCGTCCTCGCAACCCGTGAGCGGATGTGCGTTGTCCTCGTTCACGCCGCCGTGGGTTGCCCAGCGCGTGTGGCCGACGCCCGTCGTGGCGCACGAGCCATTCTTGCCCGTCGCCGCCTTGAGCTGGCTGAGAGGGCCGACGGCCCGGACGTACTCGAGGCCGTCGTCCTCGAGCAGCGCGATCCCGGCCGAGTCGTAGCCTCGGAACTCGAGACGCTCGAGGCCGGAGATCAGCAGGTCCTTGGACGGCCTGCTACCGACGTAACCGATGATCCCGCACATGGCTGGATGCTCCTTCCTGAACCGAGCTCACTACTTGACCGGGCTCAAGTCATTATTGGTCATAATTCGCTTGAAGCGCAAAGTCCCCGGCGACCTTCGCGGGAGCAAAATGCGCTTCCTGCTTCAAAAAGTCAGCCGAGTTCGCTCTCGACAAGCCGTGCGATCGTACCACAGGCCTTCTTGGCCAGATCGCCGTTTCGGGCCTCCACGAGGACGCGAATGATGGGTTCCGTGCCCGACGGACGGACGAGTATACGCCCCTCGTCGCCGAGCTCGGCGTTGGCGCGGGCGACCGCTTCGCGGATCGGCTCGGTGATGTCCCTCGAGGCGACACTAACGTTTTCCTTGCACTGGACATAGCGCGTCAGGACCGCCGCGGCGGCGCTCAGCGACCGCTCCTTGAGCGCGGCGCACAACAGCAGCCCGGCAGCGAGACCATCGCCCGTGACGTGGTCCTTGAGGTAGATCACGTGGCCCGACTGCTCGCCTCCGAGCACGCCGCCGTGCTCTTCGAGGGCCTCGAGCACGTAGCGGTCACCCACGTCGGTCGTGACGACCCGGATCCCATGCTCCCCCATCAGCGCGTGGAAACCGAGATTCGTCATCTGGGTGACGGCGACGAGCTCGACCCCGAGATCGAGCGCGAGGATCGCGATTATGCCGTCTCCGTCGACGACCTCTCCACGCTCGTCGACGGCGACGATCCTGTCTCCGTCGCCGTCGAAGGCGATCCCGAGCGCGGCGCCTCTAGCGACCACCTCGCGTTCCAGCAGAGCAGTGTCGGTGGCGCCACAGCCGCTGTTGATGTTCATCCCGTCCGGGGTACTGCCGATCGCGTGCACGCGTGCGCCCAGCCGCTGGAAGGCCTCGGGGCCGAGCGCCGAGTAGGCCCCGTTCGCGCAGTCCACCACCAGTTCCAGGCCGGTCAGGTCCGACCCGAAGCGCTCGACAACGTAGTCGATGTAGCCGGCGCCCGTCTCCTCGGCGGGCTCGATCTTGCCGTGCCTCGCCGCGAGGGACGCGGCGAGGAGGCTCTCGATCTCCTCCTCTTCCTTGTCGGTGAGCTTCCGGCCGCCGGCTCTGAAGAACTTCACACCGTTGTACTCGGGCGGGTTATGCGACGCCGTGATCACGATCCCGAGGTCGAGCGCCCCGAGTGCGACCGCGCCGCTCGGAAGGATCCCGCCCATCACGGCGGTCGCTCCGGCCGAGGCGACCCCGATCGCCGCCGCGCCTTCGAGCTCGACGCCCGAGCCGCGCGTGTCGCGCCCGATGAGGACGCGCTCTGCGCCGCTCCAGAGCACCGCGGCACGCCCGAGCCGTTCGACGAGATCAGCGGTCACGAACTCGCCGGCTATGCCTCGTACGCCGTCGGTTCCGAAATACCGGCGCGCCATCGCCGGGAGGTTAGTTCGGCGGGGCGGCTAGCGCTTGCTGAACTGAGGCGCCTTGCGCGCCTTGTGCAGGCCGGCCTTCTTGCGCTCGACCTGGCGGGCGTCACGCGTGAGGAACCCCTGACGCTTGAGCATGACGCGGAAATCGGGGTTGATCTCGACGAGCGCGCGGGCGATCCCGTGCCGCACCGCCCCGGCCTGGCCCGAGGGGCCGCCGCCGTGAACACGAACGCGGAGGTCGTACTGGCCCGCGAGCTCGGCAGTCTCTAGCGGCGCCATGATCGCCTTGCGGTGCGAGAGCCGCGGAAAGTAGGTGTCGATGTTTTTCCCGTTGATCCATGTCTTCCCGTCGCCAGGACGGAGGATCACGCGGGCGACCGACGTCTTCCGCTTGCCCGTGCCGAGATACTGCGCTTCGCCGGCCATCAGAAGGGCTTCGGCTCCTGCGCGGTGTGCGGATGCTCCGGGCCGGCGTAGATCTTCAACTTGGTCAGCTGATGACGGCTGAGCTTGTTCTTCGGAAGCATCCCCTTGACAGCCTTCCGGAGCACCTCGGTCGGGCGCCGCTCGAGCTGCTCCTTGAGCGGGCGCACCTTCAGCCCACCCGGGTAGCCGGAGTGGCGGTAGTACATCTTGTCTTCGAGCTTCTTGCCGGTGACCGCGATCTTCTCCGCGTTGACCACGACGACGAAGTCGCCGGTGTCGACGTGCGGGGTGAACTGCGGCTTGCCCTTGCCGCGTAGCCGGTCGGCGATCTGCGTCGCGAGACGGCCGAGGGTCTGACCGTCGGCGTCGACGACGTACCAGTCGCGTGTTATCTCGCCGGGCTTGGCGCTGTAGGTCTTCATCACAAGGTGTTCGAAGCAGCTGAATAAGGCGTACGCAAAGGTCCGCCGTCAGCCGATGGTACCAGCGAGAGCAAGCCCACGGCGGAAGTCGGGCGCTCCTCCATGTGCAGGATGCCTGACGTACTCCCCGCCGAACGCCTCGTGCGCGATCCTGCCCACGGCGACGACACGCCGTCCGCGAGCGAGCTCACGCGCGAACGGCAGTCCTGCCTCGATCTCGGTGCGGCTCGGCCGCCGGTTTGAGCGCTCGTCCCCGGGGTGGGTCGGAACGACATTCCACAGCAGGACACGGTCGGTGAAACCGAGCTCTTCGAGCGCCGCGTGGACGACCGTCGCGGTCGCCTCGGCCGGGCCGGCCCCGGTCAGCTGGCGCTCGGAGGTCAGCGGGAGACCCGAGACGCGTGCGCCGCGATAGCCCGGAGCCTCGGCAACGAGCAGGAGCGGTGCGCCGGCGCGAGCGTCGAGATACGCGGCAAGGCGGGCCTGGAGCAACGCAGCGCGCTCGCTGTCCCGATAGAAGTTGAACGTGGCGCCGATGCGGGCGTCGACCAGGCGCTCGATGAAATCCGAGATCACGATCCGTACTCTGACCGACGGCGGCCAGCCTGCGATTGAGATCGCGACGGCCGTCGCCGGGTTCATCGACCTCGCGAAGCGCACGCTGGACCTCGCCCAGTACGACTTCGACCTCGGGCCCGAGACGAGCGTCGTCGTCGTCGACGCCATCCGGCGCGCGGCTGCCCGTGGGGTTTACATCCGGCTCGCCTACAACGTCGAACATGCGCGGATGGTGCCGGTGCCGCCGCCCTCGTCGCCCGACGAGGCCCTGATCGCCACGTTGCCGGTCGACGCGCTCCCGATCGCCGGCGTCCCGGACCTGATGCACCACAAGTACATGGTCCGCGACGGCGAGTCGGTCTGGACGGGGTCGACGAACTGGACAGACGACGCCTGGACGAGGCAGGAGAACGTGATCGTCGTCGTCGACTCGCGGGCGCTCGCGGCCGACTTCCACCGGGATTTCGACCAGATCGCCCGCGCCGGTACGGCCCAGGGAACAGGCGTCGTCGAGCCCGAGTGGCGCGACGGCGTGCGCGCCTGGTTCACACCCGGCCACGGCGAAGATCTCTCTCATCGGATGGCGCTCGCGATCGGCCGCGCGCGTCGGCGGATCCGCGTCTGCTCGCCGGTGCTGACGACGCCGCCCGTGGTCGGAGCTCTCGCCGGTGCGGTGGTCGGCGGAAAGGTCAACGTCGCAGGGTGTGTCGACGGCACTCAGATGGCCGACGTCGCACGCCAGTGGGGAGCGAGCCGCGGAGCCTGGAAGGTGCCGTTGATCCAGCACCTGGCCGCGGCCGGGTTCTCGGCCAAGCAGTCGACGCCGTACGGCTCCGGCAACGCCCACGACTTCATGCACGCGAAGCTCACCGTCGTCGACGACACCGTGTTCACGGGGTCGTTCAACCTCTCGCGCTCCGGGGAGCGCAACGCGGAGAACATGCTCGAGATCGAGGACGCAGAGCTGGCCGACAGGCTGGCCGCGTTCGTCGACACGGTGCGCGGCCGTTACGCGCGGCTCGTCTTCTAGGGGGAGTCGGTTCGGCCCGGCGCCCCCGCACGCCGGGCCGAACGACACGGTCGGGTCAAGCCGCGGCGGCTTCCAGCTCCGGCGCAACCCCGAGCTCACGTTCTGCTCGAAGCCAGTTCTCGAGGGAATCTCCCCCCTCGGACTCGTAGATCTCGTACGCGCGGAGCGCGACCTGATCGGTCTCGACTGCGGGAATCTCTGCAGCCTCGTCGACGGCGGCTTTGGTCTTCCTCGGCTTGCTGCCAGTGGCTCTGATTGCCAATGATCACCTCCTGGCGGCGTCGGCCCCCGACGAGGCCAACTCCGCCTCGTCGCGGTTGTAACGCGTTGGCGCCGTCCTGGCGCCGTAGTGCCTTGCTCGGCACCAGAGCCAGAGTAGCCCACAGCTCAGACGTACGCGTGGCATGCTCCGGCCCGGATGCGAGCGAGGCACGACGCCGGAGCGATTAACGAAGGCGAGGCATGAGCCGCCGGATCGACGGAGGCAACCCCATAGCGGCTACCGCTACGCAGGGCGCAGCCGGGGCACACGTACGCGTGCGCCCGATCTTCGGAGCGCTGATGCTCGTCATGCTGCTCGCGTCGCTCGACTCGACCATCGTCGCGACCGCGCTGCCCACGATCGTCGGCAGCCTCGGTGGGATCGAGAAGCTCTCGTGGGTCGTCACCGCCTACCTGCTGGCCTCGACGATCTCCACGCCGCTGGCCGGGAAGCTCGGCGACATGGTCGGCCGGAAGCTCGTGCTCCAGGGCGCGCTCGTCGTCTTCCTGCTCGGCTCGGCGCTCTGCGGCCTCAGCCAGAACATGACCGAGCTGATCGGGTTCCGCGCGCTACAGGGCCTCGGCGGCGGGGCGCTGATGGTCAGCACCCAGGCGATCATCGGCGACATCGTCTCGCCGCGCGAGCGTGGCCGCTACTCGGGGCTGATGGGTGCGGTCTTCGGGGTGTCGACGGTGGTCGGGCCGCTGATCGGCGGGCTCTTCGTCGACCACCTCTCGTGGCGCTGGATCTTCTACGTCAACCTTCCGATCGGGATCGCGGCCTTCGTCGTCCTGCAGTTGGTGCTGAAGGCCCCGCTGACTCGGGCCAGGCACAGGCTCGACTACCTCGGGATGGCGCTGCTCGCGGGTGGGCTGTCGTCGATCGTCCTCTACACAAGCCTCGGCGGGACCACGTACGGCTGGTGGTCGACGCCGATGCTCGTCCTGCTCGGCCTGAGCATCGTGCTGTCGGTCGGCTTCGTAGTGGCGGAGCGGTACGCCGCCGAGCCGCTCGTGCCGCTCCGGCTCTTCAAGTCTCGGGTGTTCAGCGTCGCGAGCATCGTCGGCTTCATCGTCGGAATGGCGCTCTTCGGCTCGGTCACCTACCTCCCGCTCTACCTTCAGGTCGTGCGCGGTTCGAGCCCGACCCGCTCGGGGCTGCAGATGCTGCCCCTGATGGCCGGTGTGCTGATCGCCTCCATCGGGAGCGGGCAGCTGATCACCCGCTACGGCCGCTACAAGCTGTTCCCGATCATGGGCACGGCACTGATGGTTGCCGGCCTGTTGCTGCTGTCGCGCCTCGGCGTCGGGACGAGCCTGCTTCTCGCCGACCTGTACATGCTTGTCGTCGGGCTCGGCCTCGGATTCGTGATGCAGGTTCTCGTGCTCGCCGTTCAGAACGCGGTCGATTACGAGAACCTCGGCGTCGCGACGTCGACTGCGACGTTGTTCCGTTCGATGGGGGGCACGATCGGCGTACCGCTCTTCGGCGCGATCTTCTCGAACAAGCTGGCCTCGGAGCTCGCGGGAAGGCTGCCGCCCGCGGTTGCGGCGGCGTTGCCGGCGAAGCTCGGGCCGAGCCAGATCGACCAGCTGCCGGCCGCGATCCGTGACCCGTACATCGCCGCGTACGCCGCGGCGCTGCGCCCTGTGTTCCTGATCGCGGCTGCGGTTGCCGTGTCGGGGTTCGTGATCACCTGGTTCCTCGAGGAGCGGCCGCTGCGCCAGACGGTGGCCGACCAGGGAATCGGCGACAGCTTCGCCGCCCCCCGTGAGACGACGTCGATCGACGAGCTGGAGGAGATGCTCAGCAACCGCGCTCGCAAGCAGTACCGCAACCGCTTCTACGAGCACCTCGGCGCCGAGACTCCGGGAGGCCTCGACGCATCCGAGACCTGGCTCCTCCTACGCCTCCACGAGCAGCAGTCCGGCGACGCCGATACTCGCCGGGAGCTGATCGTCGGCGGCTTCGAGCCGATCGTCATCGGCCTGCGCCGCCGAGCGCTGGTCGAGCCGACTTCGGAGGCCCTCACCTCCGCCGGCCAGCAGGCCGCCGCCCAGCTCACGGAGACCGGCCGCGAGGACGTCCGCAACCTGATCAGAGACTGGCAGCCCGACCGCCACCCCGACGTCGGCGAGCTCATCCAGCGTTTCACCGACTCGCTCGCGTCGGCCCCGAGACCAACCCCCGATCCCGGCCCGGCCTGAGCTCGTAACTTTCCTTTGGCTCGAGTGCCGCTCAGCCGGCGCACGAGCTACGCGAGACGAACGCCAACCGACCCGAAAGCGCACCACTCCGAGAGCCGGCCACCCGTTGCGCCAGCGCCGGACGACCAGCATCACGACTACCGCCCGCCTCACAAGATGCCGGAGAGGGGGCCCACGGGGGAGAACCGGAGGTGCTCCCCCGTGTCAAGCGACGTTGCCGCGACCGTGGATGTTGATCGCGTGCGGTACGGGCACCAGGTAGATGTTGGACGAGCGCCAGCGTTGCGAGCAGCGCAGCCCCGGCCGGAATATTCATCTGGCCGATATTGCCGCATCGCCGGCGCACGCAGCTCTGACGTACCGTGCCTCGATCGCGAAGCGGGGTCAGGCGATGGGCCCCACGTTGCTCGAGAGGCGGTATGTGTTCAGGACGTGGTTGCGGCCGGCGCCCACGGTCAACGTGCCCGTCTTGCCCGCGAAGGCCCCGGTACCGCTTGTGACCTGGAAGACCAACTCGTGCGTCGAGGACGTGTAGACGACACCGGAGATCCTCAGGGTCCCGCCCGGGAGCCGCGCTGTCCCCTTGAAGGTGGCGGTGTGCGGTCCCGTGAACGTCAGCGTGCCTGTGTCGGAGCCGACACGTGCGCCTTTCTTCCTGCCGAACTGGTCGGCGGCGTTGACCAGCCCGTCGCGGTAGAAGACGGTGTCACCCTTGCTCGCGCCTTTCGGCCCGATGTCGTGCGTGCGCAGGGTGATCGTGTTCGACGTGACGGCGATCGTCCTGGTCCTCGCGGCAGCGGCGGTCGGTCCGACCACGAGTGCGAGGCAGCCGGCGAGAGCGAGCCAGCCGCGGCGCGGGATCATTCCCACTCGATCGTGGCAGGCGGCTTCGAGGTGACGTCGAGCACGACTCGGTTGACGGCCGGGATCTCGTTGACGACCCGCGAGGCAACCGTCTCGATCAGGTCGTACGGCAGCCGCGCCCAATCGGCGGTCATCGCGTCCTCCGAGGTGACGGCGCGGATCGCGATCGGATAGCCATAGGTACGAGAGTCGCCCTGGACCCCGACCGAGCGAATCGCGGGCAGGACGGCGAACGACTGCCAGAGTTCGCGGTAGAGCCCCGCCTTGCGGATCTCCTCCTGCAGGATCGCGTCGGCCTCGCGGAGCGTCTCGAGCCGCTCGGAGGTGACCTCACCGATGATCCTGATCGCGAGCCCCGGGCCCGGGAACGGCTGGCGCCAGACCATCCGCTCGGGCATCCCCAGCTCCTCGCCGACCCGGCGCACCTCGTCCTTGAAGAGCATCCGCAGCGGCTCGACGAGCTTCATCTTCATGTCGGCGGGCAAGCCCCCGACGTTGTGGTGGCTCTTGATCGACTCGGCGACCCCTGCGTCGCCGCCCGACTCGATCACGTCGGAATAGAGCGTCCCCTGGACGAGCCAGTCGACATCGCCCAGCTTCCGCGCCTCGTCCTCGAAGACGCGGATGAACTCCTCGCCGATCCGCTTGCGCTTGTCCTCGGGATCGATGACCCCCTCGAGCTTGGAGAGAAAGCGCTCTTGAGCCTGGACGTGGACTAGCGGGACGTGAAAGTGCCCGGCGAACGTCTCGACGACCTGGGACGCCTCGTCCTTGCGGAGAAAGCCGTGATCGACGAAGACACAGGTCAGCTGGTCGCCGATCGCCTTGTGAACGAGGAGCGCGGCGACCGCGCTGTCGACGCCTCCCGAGAGCCCGCAGAGCACCCGGTCACGGCCGACGCGGGCGCGGATCCGCTCGACCTGTTCCTCGATCACGGCCGTCGGAGTCCACGTCGGCGTCGCGCCCGCGACCCCGTAGAGGAAGTTCTTCAGCACATCCTGCCCGTGAGGGGTGTGGACGACCTCGCAGTGGAACTGGATGCCGTACAGGCCGCGAGAGCGGTCCTCGAACGCACCGATCGGCGTCGAGCCGGAGCTCGCGACGACCCGCGCGCCGGCCGGCGGCGCGACGACGCTGTCGCGGTGGCTCATCCAGACGGTCTGGTCGGTGGGCAGGTCCTTGAAGAGCGCGCTCTCGCCGGCGTGGAGCTCGGCTTTGCCGAACTCGCCGACGCCCGTATGGTCAACGCGGCCTCCGAGCTCGAGCGCCATAAGCTGCATGCCGTAACAGATGCCGAGCGTCGGGATCCCGAGCTCGAAGATCGCCGGGTCGCACTTGGGCGCTCCGTCGGCGTAGACAGACGCGGGGCCGCCGGACAGGATCAGGGCGGCCGGGTTGCGGCGCGCAATCTCGGCGGCGGTGGCCTTGTGCGACACCAGCTCGGAGAAGACCCGAGCCTCCCTGACCCTGCGCGCAATCAGTTGCGAGTACTGGCCGCCAAAGTCGAGCACCAGGACCGGCCGCTCTTCCGGAAGCGGCTCCGGTCTCAGCTGGACGACCTCAGCTCCGACGGTAATTGGGCGCGTCCTTGGTGATCGTGATGTCGTGCGGGTGCGACTCGCGCAGCCCGGCACCGGTGATCCGAACGAAGCGCGCCTGCTTCATCGCCTCGACGGTCGGCGCCCCGCAGTAACCCATCGCCTGGCGAACGCCGCCAACGATCTGGTGCACGACCCCGCTGAGCGCGCCCTTGTACGGGACTCGGCCCTCGATCCCTTCGGGCACGAGCTTCTCCACATCCTCCACATCGCCCTGGAAGTAGCGGTCCTTCGAGTACCCGCGCGCCTTCATCGCGCCGATCGACCCCATGCCGCGGTACTCCTTGTAGCGCTCACCGTGGGAGTAGACGACGTCGCCCGGCGATTCGTCGGTGCCGGCGAGCATCGAGCCGAGCATGACCGTGTCGGCCCCCGCCGCCAACGCCTTCGCCACGTCGCCGGACGAGACCATCCCGCCGTCGCAGATCACCGGCACGCCGTAGGCCGCGGCCGCCTCCGCGATGTCGTTGACAGCTGTGAGCTGCGGCATACCCACGCCGGCGACGACTCGGGTCGTGCAGATCGACCCCGGTCCGACGCCCACCTTGACGGCGTCGGCGCCGGCATCGATCAGCGCCTCGGCGGCATCGCCGGTCGCGATGTTGCCGGCGACAACTTCGAACTCGCCCGAAAGACCCTTGATCCTCGCGACCATCTCCACGACGCCGCGCGAATGGCCGTGTGCCGTATCGACGACGAGCACGTCGGCGCCCGCCTCGAGCAGCGCCTGGGCGCGTTCGATCGCGTCAGGGCCGACACCGACCGCAGCGCCCACCCGGAGCCGGCCCTGCGGATCCTTGGTCGCGAAGGGAAACTCGATCCGCTTGGCGATGTCCTTGACCGTGATCAGTCCGCGGAGCACACCGCTGTCGTCGACGACCGGCAGCTTCTCGATCCGGTGGCGGTGGAGCAGCTGCTCGGCCTCGCCGAGCGTGGTGCCGACCGGGGCCGTCACGAGCCCCTCGGCGGTCATCAGCCCCGATACGGGCTGTCGGATGTCCTTTTCGAAACGGAGGTCGCGATTGGTGAGGATCCCGACGAGGCGCCCGGACTCGTCGACTATCGGGACGCCGGAGACGTGATAGTGCTCCATCAGCTCGAGCGCGTCGGCGACGAGCGCGGTCGGAGGCAGGGTCAGCGGCTCGACGATCATGCCCGACTCGGAGCGCTTGACCTTGTCCACCTCTGCGACCTGGTCGGCGATCGAGAGGTTGCGGTGAACGATCCCGATCCCGCCCTCTCGGGCGAGCGCGATGGCCATCCGTCCCTCGGTCACCGTATCCATGGCCGCCGAGACGACGGGGATCTCGAGAGCGATCGTCCGCGTGAGGCGGGTCGCGGTCGAGACGTCATTGGGGAGTACCGCCGACTCCGCCGGAACCAGCAGGACATCGTCGAAGGTGAGCCCTTCCTTCCCGAACTTCTCGGAACGATCGAGGGCGGAATCGTCCAGCCGCTCGATTCTGCCGATCTCCATCGCAACACGATACCGGCCGCGGTGGCCGGAGAGCTCGATTCAGAATGACGCTCCGCCGGCCGACATGAAGCTTCGATTTGAATCGGGCACCTGACTAGAGCGCAGCGACCTCGGCCAGTTCCGTGATGGCGACGCCGGCGTGCAGGCGGTGCGACTCGCGCGGGTCGAAACGGCCGGCGCCGAGCTCGAGCGTCGAGGCGGCGCCGGCGGCGACTCCCTCGCGCAGCGCCTCTTCGAAGCCGCGGCCGGCCTCCCATGCGGCGGTGAACCCCGCGAGCAGCGTGTCGCCGCTGCCGACGCGCGAGACAGCCTCGACGCGGGGTGCGTCGACGCGGTAGCGGTGGATCGTCTTGTCCTCGCGCAGCAGCGCGTAGCAGCCGCTCTCGGTCGTAATCAGTACGTTGCGGGCGCCGCGGTCGGCGATCTGGTCGATCGCGAGCACGAAATCCTCGTCGTCGTGGAACTCCTGGCCGACGAGCGCCTCCGCCTCGGCCTGGTTGGGGGTGACCAGGAACGGCTCTGCGTCGAGGCCGATCCGAAGCGGCTCCCCTTCGCAGTCCAGCACCGAGGAGATATGACGGCGCGCGAGGTCGTGAATCACCTCGGCGTAGAAGTCGTCATTGACCCCGCGTGGAAGCGAGCCGGCGAAGACGACGAGGCTCGCGCCCTGCGAAAGGTAGCGGAGCTTCGCGTCGAACAGCTCGATCTCCTCGGGTCTGACCGCGGGCCCCCACTCGTTGATCTCGGTGTAGCTCTGGTTGGTCGGATCGACGACCGCGGTCGTGGTGCGCGACTCGCCCTCGATCCGAACGAAGTCGTTGAGGATCGCCTCGCCGGTCAGTCGCTCGACGATCCGCAGCCCGGCCTGGCCGCCCGCGAACCCCGTCGCGACCACCGGGACATTCAGCGCCTTGAGTGCGCGTGCGACGTTGATTCCCTTGCCGCCGGCGAGCGGCAGGCCGGCGCTCGCACGATGCCGCTGTCCCCGCTGGAAGTTCGGGACAGTGATCGTGCGCGCGAATGCTGCATTCAGCGTGACCGTGACGATCATCAGGAGAACAGGCCTACAACGTTGTGGACTGTACGCGTCGCGTACCACTTCATGCGGCCCGCGAGCCCGGGGGCCGACACCGCGCGGCTCGCGACGAGCGGGCGCGACCCGACGAGGTGCCCGTCGGCCCACACCTGCACCTGCCCGAGCACCTGGCCCCGCTGTACCGGAAGAGACATTGCGAGTGGCGCGACGACGCGCTCGGTCAGGGGCTGGTTCACGCGGACGACCGCGTGGAGTGGCGCCGATGCCTTCAATACCAGTGGCGAGTGGCCGTACGGCAGCATTATCTGCGCATAGGCCCTGTCGGCAGTCACGGCGTTCACCTGGCGGTACTGCGCGAGGCCGTACGCGAGGAGCGACTCGAGGTCGGCGTTGCGCTCAGTACGCGACGGACTGCCGAGGATCGTCGCGTAGATGACGGTGCCGCCGCCACGGACCGCGGCTACCTGGTTCCAGCCGGCGGCCGACGTGTGCCCTGTCTTGACGCCGAAGACCCCGGGGACGACGCCGAGCAGGTCGTCCCACGTGTGGAGCTGATAGCCGTCGGCGAGGGTGCCCGTCTCCTGCGAGACGGCCGCGCGGACAGCAGGGATCTTCATCGCCTCCAGGGCGAGCTTCGTCACGTCGCGGGCGCTCGAGTACTGGTCGTCGGCGTCCAGCCCGTCGGGGCGGTCGAAGTGCGAGTCGGTCAGGCCGAGCTCCTTCGCCTTCGCGTTCATCAGCTCGGCGAACGCGCGGTAGCTCGGCGCGGTTGCGAGCGCGAGGGCGTCTGCCGCGTCGTTGGCCGACTGGATCATCGCACCCTTGACGAGATCCGACACGGTGATCGCCTGACCGGCCCGTAGGTAGACGGACTCCTGACCGACCGCGGCAGCGCGCGGGTCGACCGACACGACATCGGTCAGCTTGAGGTGCTCGAGGGCGACGATCACCGTCATCAGCTTCGTGATCGACGCGATCGGGACTTTGCGCCTGCTGGCATGCGCAAGGAGCACCTCGCCCGTGACCGGGTTCTCGACGAACCAGGCCCGTGCGTGCGGGGCGGGTGCCGCCGCGGTCGCCGACCCGGCGAGCAGGCACGCCACCGCCAGCGCGGCGAGGACCGCTCTCATCGCAGGTTGAGCTTCTCTCCGATGAAGAGCGCCGTCGGAGAGACCTTCGGGTTCAGCGACACGAGCCGGTCGAGCGGGACACCGGTGCGAGTCGCGATCGCGCCGAGGGTATCGCCGGCACGAACGACATAGACAGGCTTCGGAGCCTGCAGGTGCGGCCTCGGGTGAGTGCGCGTCACGGCCGCGTGCCTGGGCGCCGAGCTCGTGTGGTGACCGACGAACTGGCCGCGGAGCAGCCCGACTGCTGCCGTGACGGCCAGCAGGAAGGCGATCGGACCTGCATAGACCCGCCAGCTGCGGCTTGTGGTGACGGCTACCAGCCCGAGACGTGCCATATCTCGTTCCTCAGCCGCGCGGCCTCCGCGCCGGCGGCGGCGCGGAAGTCGTCGCCCGACTCGCGGAAGGCGTAGTTGACCGAGCGCGAAGCGTTGACGAGCGCGCTCGCGGGGCCGCTCGTGAAGGCGCGGGCGAGGTCGCCCGGCTTGGCCCCCTGCGCACCGACTCCAGGGAGCAGGATGATCGCCTGCGGGAGCAGCTTCCGTGCCTCGCTGACCGCCCGCGGGTGGGTCGCGCCCACCACGGCGCCGACCGCCGAGAGGCCGTGCTCGCCGACGAGGTCGGCGCCCCACTCGGTCACGAGCGCTGCGACGTGCTGCCACACCGGGCGGCCGTCGGACAGGGTCAGATCCTGGATCTCGCCGCCGGCGTTCGAGGTCTTGACGATGCAGAAGATTCCGGCGCCGTAACGGCGAGCGGCCGCCAGATACGGCTCGATCGACTCGCGCCCGAGCCAAGGGTTGACGGTGAGCGCGTCCGCGACGGGCCGGTCGCCTTCGAGGTAGGCCGAGGAATAGGCGCGGGCTGTCGAGCCGATGTCGCCACGCTTCCCGTCGGCGATCACGAGCAATCCCGCGCGGCGCGCGTAAGCGCACGTCTCCTGGAATGCGACCATTCCGGGCGGCCCCAGCGCCTCGAAGAACGCGAGCTGCGGCTTGACCGCGACCGCGTGCGGCGCGACCGCGTCGACGATGCCGCAGCAGAAGCGTGTGATGTCGCCGCGCAGCTCGACCGGCAGCAGCTCGGGGCGCGGATCGAGGCCGACGACTAGCTGGCTCCGCTTCCGTTCGACCTCTGCGGCGACCCGGTCGCCGAAGGTGAGCGTCGCAACGGCCATCCGCGAACAGCTTAGAGATAGGCCCGGAACGACCGAGGGCCGCACAGTTGTCCAGTGAACACCGTGCGGCCCTCGTCGATAGCAATAAGGACGGCTAGCTCTTGAGCGCTGCCTTGAGCTGGCTGCCCGCGCTGAACTTCGGCACGGTCGTCGCAGCAATGCTCACACGCTCGCCCGTGCGCGGGTTCACACCCATGCGAGCGGCGCGGGCAGCAGGCGAGAACTTGCCGAAGCCTGTGAAGTTGATCGAGTCGCCACTCTTCAGCGCCTCGGTGACGGACTCCAGGAAAGCGTCGACGGCCTTCCCCGCGTCACGGTTCGAAAGACCGCTCTTGTGAGCGACCTTCTGGATGAACTCCTGCTTCGTCAAAGCCTTCCTCCTGGTTGGGGTGCCGATATGTCAGACCTTGGCGAGAGACCCTAACAACCCGGTCGGATATCGCTCAACCATGCGGAACGGCTACGCAGATCTGATCTCCGAGGCGAGCAGGAGCGGGCGGAGCCTGACGGCCGATCGGGCGAGCGCATCGGCCCCTCCTTCTTCTCGATCGACAACACAGACGACGGTCGAAACCTCGAGCCCCGCCTCACGGAGCGCCTCGACGGCCTCGAGCGCAGCGCCGCCGGCGGTGACGACGTCCTCAACGAGGCAGACCCGCTCACCTGACTCGAAGGGCCCTTCGATCCGGTTGCCTGTCCCGTAGGCCTTGGCTGCTCCACGGACGATCACGAACGGAAGGCCGGTCTCGAGCGAGGCGGCGGTTGCGAGCGGGACGGCACCGAGCTCGGGCGCGGCGATCCGCGTGGCCTCCGGCTCGAACTCGCGCAGTGCCGCGGCGATCGCCTCGCCGAGCGCACGCAGCAGATCGGGACGGGTCGAGAAGCGGTACTTGTCCAGGTAATACGAGCTGCGGCGGCCCGAGCGGAGCAGGAAGTCGCCCTCGAGCAGCGCCGCCTCGCGAATCGCGCCGGCCAGGTTCGAGTCTTGCATCCCCGTCTCAGAGCGCCAGGACTTCGCGCGTCATGGCGAGGATCTGCTCCAGCTCCTCCGAGCCTTCCGGGAGCGAGACCATCGCGCCGTCGTCGCTGTAGAGCTCGACGCGCTCGAGCCGCCGGCCGGAGCGGCGGCGGTAGAGCACGGAGCCGGCAAGCGACCCCGCGACGAGCACCACGGCTGTCATCGACTTACGCAGAGGTATCCGCCTTCCGGCGTCGGCGGACGGGTGCCTTGGCGGCGCCGGTCTCGACGGGCGCAGCAGCGGGCTCCTCGATGCTGCGGAGGCAGTGCTTGAGGTCGTAGAACACGAGGCCCACGGTCGGGTCGGGCCGGGTCGTCACGGCGATCATCCGACCGTTCCGCCGAACGGCGAACACGCTGCCCTCGAGCGTCGAGGCCTCGATCTGGGTCAGCTCGGGCAGGCCGCGCGCATGGGCGATCCGGTCTGCCTCCTCAAGCAGCTGGATGATCCCGGCCACGAGCCGCGCGGCACGCGACGGGTCGCGAAGAGTCGTTGCGAGGAGCGAGCCGTCGTGGTCGACGATCGTGACCTGCGCAACCTGAGAGGAGATCTCGGTGAGATCGGCCAGCGCCTGAGCCGCATCCATGGCGCTGAGCATACTGCGCCTCAGCCGGGCCCCTCCGCCGCAATCGCCATCCGCAGAGCCTGGGCGGCCCGAGCGCGGTGGGAGTTCTGGCGCTTCCACCCGTCACCGATCTCCGCGACCGTCCGGGTATCTCCGTCCGGGATGAAGATCGGGTCGTAACCGAAGCCACCCTCCCCGCGGCGCTCAGCGGCAAGCCGACCCTCGAGGACGCCGTGTCCGCGAAGCTCCTCGCCCCTGGGCGAGAGCGCGACGATCGCGGTGACCATGCGCGCGCGGCGGTCAGGCTCGCCTTCGAGCCGCGCGAGCAGCGCGTCGGCCTGATCGAGGCCGGGCGCCCAGCGGGCCGAATGGAGCCCGGGGGCACCGTCGAGCGCTGCGCATTCGATCCCAGAGTCCTCGCCGAGCACCCAGGCGTCAGGGTCGGCGATGCCGCGCCCGAAGCGCGCCTTCAACACGGCGTTCTCGTAGTAGGTCTCGCCCGTCTCCTCAGGATAGCCGCCGGCTTCGAGAGCGTCGATCTGCCAGTCCGGCAGCGCCTCGCGCAGCTCGTGCAGCTTGTGGAGGTTCTGCGAGGCGAGAAGGGCCCTCATTCCTGCGAGGCGTCGATCGCCCCGCGCTGCACCGCAGCGAGATCCTCGATCCCCGCGGCGGCGAGGTCGAGCAGCTCGTCCAGCCGCGTGCGGTCGAACGGGACGCGCTCGGCGGTCGCCTGCACCTCGACGAAGAGGCCTTCGCCGGTCATCACGACGTTGAGGTCGACATCGGCGCTCGAGTCTTCGGTGTACTCGAGATCGAGCAGCGGCTCGCCGCCGACCACGCCGACAGACACCGCCGCGACAGAGCCGACAAGTGCCTTCGCGAGCCCGAAGCGGTCGAGCGCACGCGCGAGGGCGACGTAGGCGCCGCAGATCGCGGCGCAGCGGGTGCCGCCGTCGGCCTGGAGAACATCGCAGTCGAGGTGCACGGTGCGCTCGCCGAGCGCCTCGAAGTCGATCACGCCTCTCACCGCACGCCCGATCAGACGCTGGATCTCGACGGTGCGCCCGCCCTGCTTGCCGCGCGCTGCTTCGCGGTCCGTGCGCTCGCCGGTCGAGGCCGGAAGCAGCGAGTACTCCGCCGTCACCCAGCCGCGGCCGCTCCGATAGAGCCAGCGCGGGACGTTCTCGACGACGCTCGCCGTGCACAGCACCTTCGTCGCACCCTGCGACCAGAGCACCACGCCGTGCGGCTGCTCGAGGAAAAACGGATCCGCGTCGACCGGCCGCAGCTGATCCGGCCGCCGCCCGGCCGGACGGCTCACAGTTCCGGCTCCCGGCGCCGGCTGAGCCGGCGCCTCCGCTCCCTGATGAGCTCCGGCAAGCCTACGCTCATGCCGCCGCGCGCTCCAGCTCGGCGACCGAGACCTGGGTGACCTTGCCGAGCGGCAGCTGCAGGAAGCGCTCGCCGCTGCCTCGGAAGACCTCGGGATCACCTGTGGTGAGAAAGCTGAAAGTGCCCTCGCGACCGGGGGCGTTCTCGAAGCCCTTGCGCCGGAGCGTGTCGTCGACCTCCCGTGCCGTCTCCTCCGCCGAGAAGACGAGCTTGACGTCGCGACCGAAGGCGCGCTCGAGCACCGGGCGGATCAGCGGGTAGTGGGTGCAGCCGAGAATGACCGTGTCGCAGCCCGCCATCTTCAACGGCTTGGCGTAGCAGCGGACGGCGTCGGTCGTCTGCTCGCCGGCCTCGATCAGCGGGACGAGGTCGGGGCAGGCGATCGCGGTGAAGCGCACGCCGGCATCGAGCGTGCGAATGAGGGTGTGGTACCGCCCCGCGGTCACGGTCGCCTGGGTGGCCATCAGGCCGATCCGCCGGTTGCGCGTCGTCCGCACAGCAGCGGCGGCCTCGGGCGCGATCACACCGACAACCGGAACCGAGAGCGAGGATTGAAGAGCCGGGAGAGCGGCCGAGGTCGCAGCGTTACACGCGACGACGATCAGCTTCACACCGGAGAGCTCGAGATAGCCCGCGATCTCGTGCGCGAACCGCGCGACCTCGCCGAGCGGGCGCGGCCCGTACGGCAGGCGCGCGTGGTCGCCCAGGTAGACGAAGTCCTCGTGCGGCATCGTGACCAGGCACTCGTGGAGAACGGTCAGGCCTCCGACGCCGGAATCGAAGACACCGATCGGCCTCCCATCCATCGGCGCGGATTGTACGGATCGGACCCGCCGACGCCTAAGCTCGTTTCGTGGCGGCGCCCGTCCGCATCGGAACCTGCTCCTGGGCCGACGACGCGCTCGTCCGCCACTGGTACCCGCGCGGCCTGCCGCCCAAGGAACGGCTTGCCTGGTACGCCGAGCACTTCTCGACCGTCGAGGTCGACTCGACCTTCTACCGTGTCCCCGACGAGGCGATGGTGCAGAACTGGGCCGACCGGACGCCCGAGGGGTTCGTGATGCACATCAAGGCCTTCGGCCTGATGACGCGCCATCCCGTGCGCCTCGAGCAGCTCCCGCCCGCCCTGCGCGACGGAATGCCGCTCGATGCCCGCGGCCGCGTCGACCGGCCGGCGCCCGAGCAGCGCGCGGTCGTCTTCCGCGAGTTTCTTGCCGCGCTCGAGCCGCTCCGCCGGGCCGGCAAGCTCGGCGGGATCCTCTTCCAGATGCCGCCCTACATCGTCCCGAAGCCCTCGTCGTTCGACTATTTCGAGTGGGCGCGGGACCAGCTCGGCGGCGACGAGATGCTCGTGGAGTTCCGCCATCGCGACTGGTTCGCCCCCGACCGGCGGGAAGAGGTGCTGCGCTGGCTCGAGAAGCACGGCATGTCGTATGTGACCGTCGACGCACCGCGTCTCGACGCCCCGAACGTCCCGGAGACGCTGATAGCCGTCACCGGGCCGACCGCATACGTCCGTTTCCATGGTCGGAACAGCGCCACGTGGAACTCTCGCGGCGGCGGTGCTGCACGACGCTTCGACTATCTCTACGATCGCCGGGAGCTCGCCGAATGGGTCGAGCCGTTGGGCAGGCTGGCCGCTGCTGCCGAGCGGACGTACGCTTTCTTCAACAACAACAACCAGACCGACGGTGTGGCTCAGGCCCCGGCCGGAGCAGCGTTGCTCCGCTCACTCCTCGAGGAGCACGACGTGCCCTCCGCCTGACCCGCGAGCGGGCGCCAGCGCCATTTTCGCGTCGATCAGGCACCTGAAGGCGTTCGATCGAGCGCGACGATGGGCTAGCTGGATTCCAGACCCTTGTCGCTCGCCCCCATCCGTGCGTCTACGTACGGTGAGTATCCTTGCCCGTCGCAGCGGCGGCACACAGATCCATGAGGAGGTTGGGTAACAGTGAGTCGGACAAAGAAACTCGCCACGGTGATTGGAGCGATCTTCGTGATCGTGCTCTTCGTAGCACCGATCGCGGCGGCGCACCATCCAGCTATCACCGTAACAATGGACTGCAGCGGCAAAGTCACATACACGGTGACTGCCTGGGACACGAATCAGGCCAGCGCCCGCACGTTCACCGGCGTGAAGGTCTACTCGGGCTCGACGCTGATCGGGACCGGAGACTTCAACAGTGCCGACAACTACTCGTTCACCGGCAGCTTCACGGTCGACTCGAGCGTCAACTCGGTCACGCTGACCGCGAAGACCGACGGGACGTGGGGCGACGGGTACACCGGCGTCGACCAGACGTCGGACACGGCGACCCGGCCCGAAAACTGCGCGACGAGCCCGACGATCGCGACGGTTCTCTCCTCATCGGCCGTCACGACCGGTGCCACCGTGCACGACACCTCCTCCCTCTCCGGTGCGTCCACGAATCCCAAGCCCACCGGGACGGTGAAGTACACCGTCTTCACGAACAGCAACTGCAGCACGGGCGCGATCGACGCCGGCACGAAGACCCTGTCGAACGGGAACATCCCGAACTCGAACGACATCACCTTCAACACGCCCGGCACCTACTACTGGCAGGCCGTCTACAGCGGCGACTCGAACAACAACGCCGCAACGAGCCCATGCACGTCCGAGCAGCTCGTCGTGACCAAGGGCACTCCATCGATCTCGACGGTCATCTCGCCTGCCGGACCGATTGCAATCGGCGCCCAGGCACATGACACCTCGTCGTTGGCCGGAGCATCGAACCCGACCGGCACGGTCAGCTACAAGCTGTACAGCGACAATCAGTGCGAGTCGCAGGTGGCCGATCTGACTCCGGCGTCGAACACGGTGTCCTCCTCGACGCTGCCCGACTCGAAGCCCTACACGTTCAACACGGCCGGGACGTTCTACTTCGTGGCCACGTACTCCGGCGACGGCAACAACGCCTGGGTGTCGAGCGGCTGCGCCGCCGAGCCGATCATCGTGGGGAAGGCGTCGCCGACCATCGCGACGGCCGTCGTGCCGTCCTTCCCGATCAACCTCGGGGGCTCCGCCAACGACACCTCGTCGCTGACAGGCGCCTCGAGCCCGACCGGAACGGTCAGCTACGCGCTCTACTCTGCCAACAACTGCACCGGCTTCGTGGCCGACCTCACTCCCGCGTCCAACGCGGTCACGGCCTCGACGCTTCCGGCGTCGAAGTCGTACACCTTCAACACGGCTGGGACGTTCTACTTCGTCGCGACCTACTCGGGTGACGCCAACAACGGGGGCCCGATCTCGAGCGGCTGCAGCGACGAGCCAATCGTCGTGAACCAGGCTCAGACTGCAACCACCACGGCGATCAAGCAGGGCGGCTCTACTGTCACGTCGATCGCCAACGGCACCTCGGTCACCGACGTCGCAACGGTGTCGGGCCAGGTCGGGAACATTGCTCCGACCGGCACAGTCAGCTTCCTGTTCTACTCGAAGATCGACTGCTCGGGCAGCTCGACCTCGGCCGGCTCGCCGGCACTGGCGAACGGGTCGGCGACATCGACCTCCCAGGGCCCGCTCAGCACCGGCAGCTACTCGTTCAAGGCGACCTACAACGGCGATGCGAACTACCTCTCGTCGACCGGGGCCTGTGAGCCCCTGACGGTGAACGCGCCGCCTCCGCCGACGCCGACGCCGGACACCAGCGCCCCGGCGATCTCGATCACGAAGAACCCGAAGTCGCAGACGATTGCGAGCGGCGGCACGGCGAACTTCACGATCACCGTCAAGAACACCGGCAACGTCACGCTTACCAACGTCACCGTCACGGATGCCCAGGCGCCGGGCTGCAACGCAGCTCTCGGCACGATGGCCCCGGGCGCAAGCACGACCTATAACTGCTCGCTCGCGAACGTGACCTCAGGGTTCACGAACAGCGCGGGCGCGACCGGTACTCCGCCGTCCGGGCCGAACGTCACGGCGACCGACACCGCACCGGTGACGGTCACGCCGCCGCCGGCACCGGTGGCCCATCCGGCCATCACGATCAAGAAGGACCCGAACTCGCAGACGATCGGGGTCGGCGGAACCGCGTCGTTCACGATCACCGTCACCAACACCGGCGATGTGACCCTCACCGACGTCACGGTCTCTGATCCGAGCTCGCCGAACTGCGACCGTAACCTGGGCACGCTCACCGCCGGTCAGTCAAAGAACTACACCTGCACCAGGAAGAACGTGAATGCGAACTTTGAGAACGTCGCGAACGTCACCGGCAAGCCGCCGACAGGGGCACCTGTGACGGCGACCGACAATGCGAACGTGAAGGTCAAGGCCTTCGTGCCGCCGCAGAACCCGCGGATCGCGATCGTCAAGAGCCCGAAGTCGCAGACGCTCACGACACATCTGACAACGAGCAAGAACGCGAACGGATCGACGAAGTCCACTGTTCGCTACAGCACCGCGACGTTCACGATCAAGGTGACCAACACGGGCAACGTCGCACTCCACGACGTCAAGGTCAGCGATCCCCTGTCCCCTGCGTGTGACCACGCAGTCGGCAGCCTCCCGACGGGAGCGTCGAAGACCTACACCTGCACACGCCCGGCCGTTTCGAGCAACTTCACGAACTTTGCCACGGTGACCGGCCTCTCGCCCAAGGGCACGAAGGTGACGGACACCGACCACGCCAAGGTGATCGTGAAGGTCAAGACGACCAACGTGGGCGGCGCGACCGCGACCAAGCCCGCCAAGAGCAGCCCCGGGACCACCGCAACCGGCAGCCCGAAGTTCACCGGCTAAGCGAAAGCGCCAGGCACGAGCAACAAGCGGGCAGCCGAGAGGCTGCCCGCTTTCGTTTCCGGGGCGATAGGACGGCTGGGCTGCGCCACGAGCGTCGACTAGCGTCTCCGCCGTGCGCGTCCTGTCGGTGAACCATGGCCCGCTCGTCCGTTCTGAGCTCTTCGGCGACGTGATCGTCGAGGCCGGCCACGAGCTCGTCGAGTGGCACATCGGGTTCGACCCGCCGCCCGCGGGTGACTTCGAAGCGGTGCTCGTCCTCGGCGGTCAAATGAACGTCGGCGAGGAACCCGACAATCCGTGGCTCGAGGATGAGTACGCGATGCTTCGGAACCTCGTCGACTCCGAGCTTCCGCTCTTCACGATCTGCCTCGGAGCCCAGACCCTCGCCCACGCTCTCGGGGGGCACGTCTATCGCCTTCCCGAGCAGCAGGCCGGCTTCGTCGAGGTTCGCCTGACGAAGGCCGGGGCGAACGACCCGGTGCTCGGGGTCCTGCCCGAGCGCTTCGAAGCGCTCGTCGGCAACCACTACGCCTTCAGCGTGCCAAGGCGCGGCGTCGAGCTCGCGAGCTCGGACGTCCAGCCTCAGGCCTATCGGATGGGCGACCGGGCCTGGGCGGTCCAGTTTCATCCGGAGGCGCGCCGCGAGCAGGTGCTCGCGTGGTTCGAGGACGACGACAAGGCGGGACTGCTGCCGCGGCCGCTGGCCGAGCTCGAGACCGAGCTGGAGGCGAAGATCGAAGGCTGGCACCGGCTCGGCCGGAAGCTCGGTCGCGCGTTCCTCGAAGCGGCCGAAGCGTCGTAGCGACGCCGCGGCGGCTCAGCCGCCGAAGTCGGAAGGGTGTAGCCGACGGAGGAAGCGAGCGAGAGCACGACGGCGGGTGGCGGCGGAGAGCCGTACCGGACGAGCGACTCGAACGCAGGGAGCCAGCGCTTGAACTTGCTTGAACCAGGCGTAGGTGTGACTACCAGAGACGGACCCGGCGACGGCCGAGGCCCGGGCA